>NZ_JBCPXZ010000010.1:0-51737 GCF_039581405.1 Flavobacterium mesophilum
AGGTGGTCATTTTGAAATGGAATCAGGTGCTCACTTTAAAACGGAATGGGGTGATCAATATAACCGGAATTTGCACCATATTATTGAATTAATGAAAAATACCTTAAACCTAGCTACCAACTTTGTTTACGAACAATCATTAAAACACTATGTTAATTATAAAGATACAATTGAAGAAAACCCAACATTTCCTTTAAGACTAGGAATAAATCTGCCACCACAAACTTTTTATTTTGAAGATAAGAATCAATGTAAAATCGATTTAATTAAATTTGAATTCGAAATTGATGTAAAATTTAATCCTAAAATTAATCCAGATTCAGGGCGTATTATCAAAAATCCCGACGATTCTATAAAAGCGCATTCATTCAAATTTACAATCGATGAAAATACTGAAAGTGAAATGATTTTAAAACCTGATAGTAATTTTACATTCTTCCATACATCGAATAGCGAAACAGTTGAATTCAAAACTTTGGCATCATACGACCCGAAAAGTAATAAAATCACAAGTTCATAAAAAACTGTGCATTAAATTATTGTCGAAAATACAACTGTTTTATTGTGGCATTCAATATGTCGAGCGTTTCGGCTTGTTCTTGTAAATCTAAAATGGCAACATTAACTTCATTTCTTTTTGAATGGCGTCATTAAAAAATTTCCAATAATCTCCAATATCGGTAGTACCTTTAGAACAAACTTAGTAGCAAATACTATTAACGCATATCTCCAATTCAAATAAACCATTATAGCAAAAATTATCCATTCAAGCCAATAAAGAATTTCAACCCATTTTGGAAGGTCGGGTTCTTCAGGAGGTAACGTCCCGTTTTTCTTTCCTTGAATTAATCGGATATCAAAGGTCGTTATTGACGAAATAACTCCATATGCAATTGTTAACCCAATGAGGGTTGCTGTATCGTAAGGCATTATTGAATTAAAACTCATATTTCAATTTAATGTGATGTTTTAAAGGTGTCCATTAATTTATTTATAAGTATAACAAAACCATAGCAAGTTCACCAAATAAGCTAGATATGTGTGATTTAATTGGATATTATATACATCCAAATATATTATTTTATTTTCTAACTACAGAAGAACTTTTATTTGTGAAAAGTAAATTAATTAATATTAACTTGTAAATGGTTATATTTTATGCTCTTAAAATTTCATTCAAATAACCACATATTAAATAAATACAACATTAATAAATATGATTTGCGATTACATTATAATTATTTTTAATCACTCCAAAATACAAAGTCAATTACTGTTAGGTTGCTCGTAGATAGGCATTAAATAGCTTTTAATAACACCAATTTAGATTCCTTGCTAAGTCTCATTATATTGTAATTATCTATGAGAGATTTTCATTTAGTCATTGCCGTAATTTGTTAATAAATAAACTGCGACGCTTGCACGACAATCATCGTAATTATTGTTGCCATAGAAATTATTAAACCATTTTCTATTTATAATTTCGCCGTTATTTTTTGCATTTTTTGCATCAACTAACCAAGTTTTTGGAATTGCCTTTCGTTGAGTTATTCCTTGAAATTGAAACGAATTTGTTCCATCATTTTTTGGCAACCAACGATTGAATGAAAAATTACCATAAAGGTTTTGACCATTTACTAAAAAAATTTCTGTGAGGAAATCATAAAACTCAGTCCCGTGCATTTTTTTTAAAGTTTTAGTTATTAGAAAATCAATATTAAATGCGTGTCAAAATTTCAAAACATTTATTTCGAATATATAATTTTCTTTTTCAAATTACAAAAGATAATTATTTTGATTTGCCAATGACAAACAGTACTATTGCATATACACATTTCGAATAATTTGAACAAACAGTTCAACCACATATTAAATAAATATAACATTTGAAATCGTATGATGCGGCGAACGAAATGGTCGCTGATTCATTAAACCGACTTCTTTCAATTTTCCGGCAACGCTATGAATTTTAGTCGTTTCTAAGGCTTCGCGTAAAGTCATTGGAGGCAAAATACTCGGAACGCGTTTTGCCAACATCGTCTTTCCTGCGCCCGGCGGACCAATTAAAATAATATTATGTCCTCCTGCCGCTGCAATTTCCATACAGCGTTTTATACTTTCTTGCCCGCGCACATCAGAAAAATCATGCTCTGGGAAATCAAGGCTTTTGTAAAATTCTGCACGAGTGTCAATTACTGTTGGTTCAAGAGTTCCTTTTCCTTTAAAGAAATCTATTATTTCCTGTAAATTCGAAACGCCATAAACATCAAGTCCAGCAACAATCGCGGCTTCTTTTACATTTTGAATCGGAAGAAAAAAACCTTTATATCCTTCTTCTTTTGCTTTTATGGCAATTGGCAAAGCACCGCGAATAGGCTGTAAACTTCCATCCAATGAAAGTTCGCCCATGATGATATATTGTTCAATTTCTGGAGCTTTTATTTGATCAGAGCCAATTAGAATTCCCATTGCAAGTGGCAAATCGTAGGCAGAACCTTCTTTTCTAAGGTCGGCAGGCGCCATATTGATGGTTATTTTTTTGCCCGGAAGCATCAATCCGTTGTTTTTTAAAGCGGCCGCAATTCGGTAACTGCTTTCTTTTATGGCATTATCTGGAAGCCCAACTAAATGATAACCAATTCCTTTATCCATATGAACTTCCATCGTAATGGTCGTTGCTTCTACTCCAAAAACAGCACTTCCGTAAACTTTTACTAGCATAATTATTCTTTCATTAAAAGTTTTAAAACTAATGAAAAAATATTAATTTGTAAGTTTTTTATTTCAAATTATAAATTCTAAAAAAGATACATTGATTTCACTCATTCTTATAAGGCCAAGAATAAATTCCTGTTGGTTGAATACTATCAATTAAAATAAATTTTTCCGTTTCGTCCCTTCGGAAAACATATAAATATTTTTCTTCTGCTCCTTTATGAATTGAATCACCGACTTTAACACGGCTATAAGGAAAAAAATGATACTGCCACATATCGATTTCAATGTCATTATGAAACGGTGTAACACCTCCAGTAGGCGTGTTTTCAACTTTTGTAACTACAAAATCGTATTTCTTAAAATGTACAGTTCTCGATTTAAAATAGTTATTTATAAATAACAAAATTATGCCGCCTATGAATATTAGAATAGCATATTTAATTTTATTAAAGTTATTGTACATTCAATAAGGTTTTACTAATTTTTGGAATAGATTTAAAAGTACTACAAAATCAGATCTTTTACTGCATTAATATTTTTTAAAACTTCAGACCAATCTGAGTTTTTATCTCCGCCACAATCCCACTCAAATCCAAACAATTCTGATGTGACCAAAGCTCACTTTCAATCTGGCCATTTCGGATACATTCATGACATTCGATAATTTCATGCGAATATCCTTTTCCAAGTGTTGGGAAACTAAATGAAGTTTTTTCTTCCTCTTTAATTAAGGCATAACCATCGGCAACAAACCATGGCGCATTTAATTCGATTCGACCTTTGTTTCCTGCAATCACCGCTTTCATTTCTGAATCGGAAACTATTGAAGCATGTAAAATCGATTGTGCTGATTCGTATTGCAAAATCATCGAAGTCTGCAAATCAATATCGTTTTTGTGTTTTATGGCTTTTGCAGTAATCTCTTTCGGATTTCCTAATACTATATAGGACAGAAATAAAGGATAAACGCCAATATCAAACAAAGCACCTCCACCAAGATTCTTGTCAAAAAGCCTTTGATTTTCGGTTTCGCTTCCGCGGAAAGCAAAATCGGCATTAATGTATTTTACATCTCCGATTTCTCCGCTTTTTACTTTCTGCAAAACTTCTTTTATGGAAGGATTAAATCGCGTCCAAAATGCTTCCATAAAAAATCTATTGTGCTTCTTCGAAGCTTCAATCATTCTTTCAGCATCTTTATAAGAAAGCGCCATCGGTTTTTCGCATAAAACATGTTTTCCGTTTTCAAGCGCCTTAATCGATAAGTCAGCGTGCGAATTATGGGGCGTGGCGATGTAAATGATTTCGACTTCTTGATCTTCAAAAAGCGCTTCATAAGAATCATATGTTCTAGAACAATTGTATTTTTTTGCAAAATCATCGGCTTTGGCCAAATCTCTAGAAGCAACAGCCGTCAATTCAGCATCTTCCAACAACAGTAAATCGTTTGCAAATTGATTAGCGATATTTCCTAAACCAATTATTCCCCACTTTATTTTATTTAAATTTTTCATAAACGTACTTTACACACTATTCATCAGTGTTTTAGTCAAATCATCATCTAAAATAGTGAAAAAACATTTTAAAAAAATAATAGCCACATAACATATATTTCATATTTTTAGCAACAAATTAGCAAATACCATATGAAAAAAGCCCTACTACTACTCTTTTTGAGTGTTTTTTTAACAAAAACGTATGCTCAAGACTATTTCCCTGTTAATGAAAGTGTGCACAACAAAAGTAAAAATTACACTGTTTTTACTAACGCCACTATTTATGTTACACCAACTCAAAAAATTGAAAAAGGAACATTACTTATCCAGGACGGAAAAGTTGTTTCTGTTGGAACTTCAATTGCAATTCCTAAAAACAGTATCACAATTGATTTGGCAGGAAAAACAATTTACCCATCATTTATTGATATCTACACAAGTTTTGGAATCGAAAAACCAAAATCAAACTTACCTCCAGGACGCAACCGCAACCAGATTTATGACACAAAAAGAACGGGTTATTACTGGAACGAGAGCGTTAGACCTGAAGTAAACGGTTACGAAACTTTCAAATATGACCAACCAAAAGCGGAAGAATTCTTGAAAGCTGGTTTTGGTGTTGTTGGAACCCACACTCTTGACGGAATCGCTCAAGGAACTGGAGCTCTTGTTGCTCTGAACAATGAAGACAACAGCAAACAAATCATTTCAAACAAACTAACAAATCACTTTGCTTTTACAAAAAGTGCTTTGACAAATCAAGCATATCCAAGCTCTTTGATGGGTATGATGGCTTTATTGCGTCAAATGTATTTGGATTTGGATTGGTATAAAAAAGGAAATTCTGAAACTAAAGATTTGTCATTAGAAGCTTTGGCTAGCAATGAAAAATTGGTTCAGATTTTTGCAACAGAAGATAAATTGAACAGTTTAAGAGCTTCAAAAATTGCGAAGGAATTTGGCTTAAACTACATTTTAAAAGGAAGCGGAAACGAATTTGAAAGAATCGAAGAAATCAAAGCTACGAATGCAAAATTCATCATTCCAATCAGTTTTCCAGATGCTTATGATGTTTCAAATCCGTATTTGTCAAACCAAATCGAATTGGCTGACATGCGTTTCTGGAATCAAGCGCCTACAAACTTAAAAGTGCTTTCAGAAAACGGAGTTGTTTTT
Organism: Flavobacterium mesophilum; assembly: GCF_039581405.1. NCBI lineage: Bacteria > Pseudomonadati > Bacteroidota > Flavobacteriia > Flavobacteriales > Flavobacteriaceae > Flavobacterium > Flavobacterium mesophilum. The sequence goes on from NZ_JBCPXZ010000010.1 coordinate 5,391, forward strand.
GCCTTGACAACTGACAAATTGAAAAAGATTGACGATTTCAAACCTAATTTATTGAAAGCAATAAAATATGGTTTTGATAAAACAAAAGCTTTAGAAGCCTTGACTACAATTCCGGCTGCACTTTTAGGAAAAAGCGACGAAGTTGGAAGTTTAAAAGCAGGAAGTTTTGCCAATTTCATCATTACTTCTGGAGAAGTTTTTGACGAAAAAACAGTTTTATACGAAAACTGGGTTCAAGGAAGCAAATATATCGTGAATGATATCAATGCAAAAGATATTCGCGGGAACTACGACTTGACAGTTGGAAAAGATACTTATAAATGGAAAATTGACGGAACGGCTGATGCGCAAAAATCAGAAATTACGACTGTTGATAATAAAAAAGTAAAAAGCACTTTTTCTCTTGCAAAAAATTGGGTTTCACTTGTTATCAAGCCAGCTGATACTATCAAATCAAACTTTGCTCGTTTAACAGGATTTGTTGAAAAAACAGATGCGCTTTCTGGAAAAGCAGTTTTAGCAAACGGAGATGAATTGGCTTGGAATGCAGTAAAGACAAGTCCGTTTGTGGCGGTTAAAGATACTATCAAACCAGAAAAACCAAATAGAGTTATGCCGGTAACGTATCCAAACGTTGCTTTCGGAGATACCAAAAAACAAACTGCTCAGACTTTATTATTCAAAAATGCTACAGTTTGGACGAATGAAAAAGAAGGGATTTTGACTGAAACGGACGTTTTGATCAAAAACGGAAAAATTGCTGCTGTTGGCAAAAATCTTTCTGATGCATCTGCAACTGTAATTGATGCAAAAGGAAAACACATTACAAGTGGTATTATTGACGAGCACTCACATATCGCGATTTCGAAAGGTGTAAATGAAAGCGGACACAACTCGACTGCTGAAGTTACAATTCAGGATGTTGTGAACTCTGAAGACATTAATATTTATAGAGATTTAGCTGGTGGTGTGACAATTTCACAATTATTGCACGGATCTGCGAACCCAATTGGCGGTCGTTCTGCAATCGTAAAATGGAAATGGGGTTCTGCGGCAGATGATATGTTGTACAAAAACCAACCAAAATTCATCAAATTTGCTTTGGGTGAAAACGTAAAACAAGCAAACTGGGGAATTGACAACCCAACTCGTTTTCCACAAACAAGAATGGGAGTTGAACAAGTTTTTACAGATTATTTCCAATTGGCTAAAGAATATGACGAAAACTGGAAAAAATTCAACGCTGGAAATAAAAAAGGAAAAGCACCAAGAGTGGATTTAGAATTACAAACTCTTGCTGAGATTTTAAACAAAGAGCGTTTCATCACGTGTCACTCTTATGTAGAATCAGAGATTTTAAATTTGATGAATGTTGCTGAAAAATTTAACTTCAGAGTTAACACTTTTACACACATTCTTGAAGGTTATAAAGTTGCTGATAAAATGAAAGAACACGGAGTTGGCGCTTCAACTTTCTCTGATTGGTGGGCTTATAAATTTGAGGTAAACGATGCAATTCCGTACAACGGGCCAATTATGCATAACGAAGGATTGGTAGTTGCTTACAATTCTGATGATGCTGAAATGTCTCGTAGATTGAATCAAGAAGCGGCAAAAGCAGTAAAATACGGAAAAGTATCTGAGGAAGATGCTTGGAAATTTGTGACTTTAAACCCTGCAAAATTATTACACATTGATGACAAAGTAGGAAGTTTAAAAGTAGGCAAAGATGCCGATGTTGTTTTATGGAGCGAAAATCCATTGTCTATTTATGCTAAAGCTGAAAAAACAATTATTGAAGGTGTAGTTTATTTTGATATCGAAAAAGATGCTCAAAAACAACAAGCTATCACTAAAGAAAGAAATGAATTGATTGGGCAAATGCTGCAAGAAAAAAACAAAGGAAACAGCACGCAAGCACCAACGAGAAAAGAGAAAAGAGAATATCACTGTGATACTTTAGAACAGTTATAAGAGCTTTAGAAAATTCATAATGATAAAAAGATACAACATGATAAATAAAAACATATATAAATTGCTGTTATTGTTTTGTGCTTCTGTACAAATGAATGCACAGCAAATTCCGGCGCCAAAACAATCAAAATCGGTTTTGATTTTAAATGCGACTGCGCACTTGGGGAATGGAAAAGTGATTCAAAACAGCGCGATCGGATTTAAAGACGGGAAACTGACTTTAGTAGCCGATGCCACAACTATCAGACTTGCCGCTGATGCTTATGATACTACAATCGATGCCACTGGAAAACACGTTTATCCAGGTTTTATTGCTTCGAATACTACTTTAGGTTTAGTAGAAATTGATGCCGTAAAAGCATCAGATGATGAAGAAGAAATTGGAACTTTCAATCCGAATGTGAGAAGTATTGTTGCTTATAATTCGGAGTCAAAAGTGGTTGAAACTGTTCGTCCAAACGGAATTTTAATTGCACAGGTTACGCCACGCGGCGGAACAATTTCAGGAACATCTTCTATTGTGCAATTAGATGCTTGGAGCTGGAAAGATGCTATTTTAAAAGAAAATGACGGAATTCATTTAAATTTTCCTTCAAACTTCAAAAGATCAGGATCTTGGTTTGAGCCTGGCGTAATTGAGCCAAACAAAGATTACCCTAAGCAAGCCGAAGAAATCAATGCATTTTTGATCAATGCAAAAGCATATAATCAAACCACTCCAAAAGAAAGAAACATTGTTTTGGAAGCTACAAAAGGTTTGTTTGATGGAACACAGACACTTTACATCCACGCTGATGAAGAAAAACAAATTGTAGACGCTATTCAATTGGCAGCCGACAATCAAATCAAAAAAATTGTTATCGTTGGTGGATTTGAAGCTTACAAAGCGACAGCTTCACTTTTGAAATACAATGTTGGTGTACTTTTAAGACGTGTTCACGATATGCCAACAAGTGCGGATCAAGATGTTAACTTGCCTTATAAAATGGCAAAATTGCTTACTGACAAAGGTATTGTTGTAGGATTAGAAAACAGCGGTGATCACGAGCGTATGAGCGTAAGAAACTTGCCTTTCTTGGCTGGAACTTGTGCTGCCTTTGGTTTAGATAAAGAAGTTGCAGTACAATTAATCACTTTAAATACAGCAAAATTATTAGGAATCGACGCCACTTGCGGTACTTTAGAAACGGGTAAAGATGCAACTTTGTTCATCTCCGAAGGCGATGCTTTAGATATGCGTACAAACCAATTGACAACTGCTTTTATTCAAGGAAGAAATATCAATTTAGATACTTTCCAAAATAAATTGAACAGAAAATTCAAAGAAAAATACGGTCAGAAATAATTAGATTTTTCTAATACGAAAAGGCATCATTTGAAATATTCATTTGATGCCTTTTTTATTTGAAATCAAAGAATATGAACAACATAACCCATATTCGAGAAGAAAAAATCATAATTTTAAGAATAATAGTATCTTTTTTGCATCAGATTTTGACGAAATGATAGTTTTTACTCATTTCAAGTTTAATAAATTGTAAAATTTAAGTCTTTTTTAAGATATACACGCAAAATTTAGGGGGTCAAATTTTAAAATTAACAAAAATTAAACATTACACTCTATTTTTTATAGGGGTGTCGAATGATTTTATACTTTTATAAAAAATTTAAAACTAAATAACTATGCGAAAAATTATTTTAAGTGTGATCCTCATCACGATTTTGTTACTATCTATTTTTTCTATCTCATTTGTTACTGAATCAAAAACATTAGGCGCTCATGTTGTTGAATTAAAATTAGACACGGGTGATACAGCATGGATGGTTGTTGCTACGGCATTTGTATTATTAATGACTCCGGGATTAGGATTTTTCTATGGCGGTATGGTAGGCAAGAAAAACGTAATCAGCACAATGCTTCAGAGTTTTATGGCAATGGTAATTGTTACAGTTCTTTGGGTAGTAATTGGTTTCGGATTATGTTTTGGACCATCTATAGGCGGTTTCATTGGAGATCCTTCTTCAAATATATTTTTCCAAGGAGTAAGCGCCAACATGGCGTGGGAATTGGCACCAACAATCCCAATGATTCTTTTTGCTTTATTCCAAGCTAAATTCGCCATCATTACGCCGGCGTTAATCACAGGAGCTTTTGCAGAGCGTGTACGTTTCTGGGCTTACTTATTATTCATGGTTTTATTTATCTTATTCATATACGCTCCATTATGTCACATGACTTGGCATCCTGACGGATTATTCTTTGGATGGGGAGTTCTTGACTTCGCTGGTGGTACTGTAGTACACATGAGTGCTGGATGGGCTGCTTTAGCTGGAGCAATTTTCTTAGGAAAACGTAAAGTTCAAAAAGTAAACCCTGCTAGAATTACATACGTATTATTAGGTACAGGTTTACTATGGTTTGGATGGTTTGGTTTCAACGCAGGTTCTGCTGCTGGAGCCGGAAGTCTTGCTGCACAGGCTTTAGGAACTACTACAATCGCTGCTGCTTCTGCTGCAATGGCTTGGGTTTTCCTTGATAAAATCTTAGGACACAAATTATCTGCAATGGGCGCTTGTATTGGAGCTGTTGTAGGTTTGGTTGCCATCACTCCTGCTGCTGGTTTCGTAACTATGCCTCACGCTTTAGCAATTGGTATCATCGCTGCTGTAATCAGTAATATTGTAGTGAGCAAATTCCCTAAAGGAAAAATCGATGACGCTCTTGACGTATTTGCTTGCCACGGTGTTGGTGGAATGGTAGGAATGTTATTGACTGGAGTTTTTGCTTCTAAAAGCGTAAATTCAATTGTTGGTGACAACGAAGGATTAATCTATGGTGATGCAACTTTATTCTTAACGCAATTGAAAGCTTTAGTACTTGTATCAATATTTGCATTCTGTGCTTCTTACGCTTTATTCTTCATCGTAAACAAAATCACTCCTCTAAGAGTTACTGAAGAAAAAGAAGAATTAGGATTAGACATCTCTCAACACGGAGAATACCTATAATATTAATATTGTCCTCTTTTTGCCTTTACAAAAAAATCCCTCTAAGTTTTAGCTTAGAGGGATTTTCATTTTGAATTAATAGTAATCCTTTATTTATATTTTAGTTTGGAGATTTTAGATTCGAATTCCTTATTCCAAATATTCTTCTCTTTAAAAAGAAAGCGATCCGATAAAAGAGAAAAAGTACACTAGGCAAAATATAATTGAAAAAACAATTACTACCCATGATTTAAAATTCTCTACACGCGTCAATCCTTCATGCATTCCTTTTTCTCGCCGAGTTTTAATATTATCCTTATTCAATAAATAAAACAAGAATGCAAACAACGCAAAAGCGCCACTTATCACGAAATCTAAAAAATTAGAAAACTTCATCTAATTATTTAAAATTCGCAATTCCTTCTTTCAACCATTGCAAGTATTCCTCTGTACTCACATAACTAATTGTCGGTTTAGAAGTATGCAAATTATTGCCTTCTAAATCGGTAATCACATATAAAGGCTGCGTATTTGTTTTATATTTTGAAATCATAAAATCAGTCCATTTATCGCCTACAGTAATAATTTCATCGCCAGCTTTTGTAACAAATTGTTCATTTTTTGGAAGCTCTCTTTTGTCATCAACATAAAGTGAAATCAAAACAACTTCATTTTTTAAGATTGGCAAAACCGATGGATCTGACCAAACGTTATTTTCCATTTTTCTGCAGTTTACACAAGCATATCCTGTAAAATCGAGCATAATTGGTTTGTTGATCTCTTTTGCGTAAGCTAATCCATCTTCATAATCATGAAAAACCATTATTCCATGCGGACCTAATTCTGCACCTTCAGGAAGACCTTTAATTTCTCCTGAATTTACATTGGAATTTCCGGAACCTCCAACTCCAAACGGACTTTCACTATATTGCGGCGGTGGCGGAAATGCGCTGATCAATTTCAATGGAGCTCCCCAAAGCCCTGGAATTAAATAAATAGTAAATATTAAAGATATAATACCCAAATACAATCTTCCAACAGAAATATGCTGAATTGGGCTATCATGAGGCAAAGTGATTTTTCCAAATAAATACAAGGCCAAAGCTCCAAAAATCGCAATCCAAATGGCAAGAAAAACTTCTCTTTCTAAGAAATGTAATTGCAATACTAAGTCGGCGTTTGATAAGAATTTGAATGCCAAAGCCAATTCTAAAAATCCTAAAACCACTTTTACAGTATTCAACCATCCGCCCGATTTTGGCAATGAATTCAGCCAGCCTGGGAATAAGGCAAACAACATAAATGGCAATGCTAATGCAGAAGAGAATCCTAACATTCCAACAACTGGCGCAATTCCTCCATTTGAAGCCGCTTCAACTAATAATGTTCCAACGATTGGTCCTGTACATGAAAATGATACAATTGCCAAAGCCAAAGCCATGAACAATATCCCGATCAAACCGCCTTTATCTGCTTGTTGATCAGCTTTGTTTGCCCATGAATTTGGAAGCATGATTTCGAAAGCTCCCAAAAACGAAGTAGCAAAAATGATTAATATCACAAAGAAAATTAAGTTGAACCAAACATCCGTAGACAATGCATTTAAAGCATCGGCACCAAATATTTTTGTTACAATTAATCCTAAAATCACATAAATAGCGATAATAGATAATCCATAAATAATAGCGTTTCTGATTCCTTTTGCTCTGCTTTTGCTTTGTTTTGTAAAAAAGCTCACCGTCATAGGAATCATTGGGAAAACACAAGGCGTGAATAAAGCAGCAAAACCACCTAAAAATGCAAAGAAAAAGATTGACCACAAACTTCTTGCAGGTGCTGGAGCCGGCATATCTTCTTTAGAAATAGGTTCCTCGATATTTGATTTTACAACTTGAGTTTTTGCTGTATCAGTAGGTTTTGCAATGGTATCAACTGCAATTCCAGTTACTTTTGTTTCATCCACTTTTGCTTCTGCAACCGTAGGAACAGCTTCAACGTTAAACGATGAAGGAATAGCTATTGAGAATTTTTTAGTCGAATTGATGCAAACTTCTTTACAAACCTGAAAATCAAAATCAACATCAACCGTTTTTAAATTTGGGTTGATAATCTTGATTTCTTGTTCGATATGTGCTTTTCCTTCAAAGAAAGTTTCATTTACACCAAAAACATCATTAAATGCTGTTCTGGTTTTTCCTTCTTTTGCTTTTCCAACTAATTCATAGTTTCCTTTTTGGTTTTTGAATGCAATTTCAAGCGCCAACGGACCTCCGTCTGGCGTGAACTGCGAATACATATGCCAATCTTTTTCAATTGTTCCGTCAAAAATTAAAACGGCATTGTTACCTGCTTTTTTTTCAATTTTAGAAGTCCATTTTACTGGCTCTAAAACCTGTGCATTGCTTGTAACAAAAGAAAAAAGAAAAAACAGTAAAAATAAAAGGGATTTACTCCAGTAATTTTTTGTCATTATCGTTTGACGGTATTGATTAAAGTTCATTATTGCAGTTCTATTTTAAGTATATTATTTGTGGTATTTTCAATTTTAAAACGTTCATCTTGCCTAAGTCCAACAACCCACACAATTTGGTTATCTGAACACAAAATCCACGTTTTTTCTTTTTCAATCAGAGATAATTTTTCGTCTTTAAAAAGCTTGCTCACTTTTTTTGATTTCCCTTGCATTCCAAAAGGATGAAAAACATCGCCTTCAGTCCATTTACGTAAAATCAAAGGGAACTGGATTTTTTCAGCATCCACAAATATAGACTTATTTGATTCTATTGTTATGTGACCTACGTTACAAAGTCTCATTTTTAAGGGAAAATTAACTTCTGTCTCGTTTTCATGAATTTCAAATTCCTCGTCTTTAGGCTCATAAGAAACAGGACTCAAAATCAAAGTTTCTCTGTTTTTAAGCAATCTGAATTCTTCTGAAAGCACTTGTTTTCCGGATTGCCCGTTTACCAAATCGTAAATATCATTCCACGCTGAAAATCCAAATTCATTCAGCCATTGGTACAAATAGGATTTGTAATTAGGCAGTTTTTTCAGCTGATTCAAATCAAAATGAATGTCCTCACCTTCTTCTTTTGCCACTTGCTGATAAATCATAATCGATGCATCTTCAGCCATTTCTTGAGATTCCTGCAAATACGATTGGGTTTTCTGAAAAGCATTCAAAAAATTCGGATTGATTTCTTTTAAAATCGGAACCAAATCATGGCGGATTTTATTTCGCAGGTATTTATTCGAAGCATTACTGCTGTCTTCTCGCCATTCAATTTTATTTTCTTCGGCGTATTTCAGAATTTCTTCTCTTGAAAAAGGCAAAAGCGGCCGAATTATTTTGTCATTTTGTTCCGGAATTCCAGTTAATCCATCTAATCCTGTTCCTCTTGTCAAGTTGATGATAAAGGTTTCCAAATTATCATCAGCATGATGTGCTGTCAAGATATAATCGAAGTTTTGTTCTTCTAAAAGTTCATAAAACCAATTGTAACGAAGCTCGCGCGCCGCAACTTGAGTCGATAATTTATAATCTTCTGCAAAAGCCTGCGTATCAAATTGAGTGGTGAAAAACGGAATGTTATTTTGAGCGCAATAATTCTGAATGAATTCCTGATCACCAAAACTTTCTAATCCGCGAAGCTGAAAATTGCAATGCAAAACTGCAATTTCATAAGGCAATTGTCTCAACAAATGCAACAAAACCATACTGTCTAAACCGCCACTTACAGCTAGAAAAAGCTTTTTTTCTGCTAAAAAAGAAAAACGGGAAATGATATGATTTTGGAAGTTTGAAAACATTTGATAAATGTAAAAAATTAAACTTTATCTATTTTTAAATGAAATGTTAAGCGTATTTTTTTTTTTAGCCACGAATTCACGAATTATTTTTTTATGCAGATAGCGTATATTTTTTCTGCTACGAATTCCACAAATTTACTCTCATACGATTAGACAAAAAATTCGTGAATTCGTGGCGAAAAATCACTGCAAAACTTCGTGCATTGCTTTGGCTTTTAGCAAACATTCTTCGTATTCTTTTTCGGGAATGGAAAGAGATGTTATCGCACTACCAACGGAAAACGAGACATATTTATTTTCTTGGTTGTATAAAATACTTCGAATTACGACATTAAAATCAAAGTCGCCTTCGGGAGTGAAATAGCCAATTGCACCGCTATAAAGGCCACGTTTGGTTTCTTCCAAATTTTCAACAATTTTCATTACAGAAATCTTTGGCGCTCCGGTCATGCTTCCCATTGGAAAAGTAGTTTTCAAAACATCAACTGACGAATATTGTTTGTCTAATTTTGAAGTTATAGTCGAAATCATCTGATGCACTTGAAGAAAAGAATAAATGCCGCAAAGTTCCTCAACCTCAACAGATCCTTTTTGCGCTGTATGCGATAAATCATTTCGAACCAAATCGGTAATCATGATGTTTTCGGCACGTTCTTTTGCATCATTTTCTAGAAAATGCTTTGATTTTTCATCTTCAACAGGATCTGAAAAACGCTTTGAAGTTCCTTTTATGGGTTGCGAAATGATCTTCTCTCGCACCTTTTTCAAATATCTTTCTGGTGAAGCAGAAAGCAGGAATTGTTTATTATTTTTAAAGAAAGCAGAAAAAGGTGCTTTCGAAATTTCATTCAGTTTCTGAAATTTTTCCAGCGGATTAATCCCCGTATTTTCAGCAAAAAATTCCATGCAAAAATTGCCTTCATACATATCGCCTTTATGGATATGCTCCAGCATTTTATTTACTTTTTCAACATACAATTCTTTCGAAATTCGTTGCTTTACAACTACCGTTTCCTGACTTTCGACTTTTGACTTCTGACTTTCGACTATCTCATTAAAATCATCTTCAACCTCATCATCACACAGAAATAAATACTGGATTTCAAGTTCATTTCCTTTCAACAAAAATATTTTTTTTGGCTGAAAGAAAAACAAATCTGGAAAATCAAGTCCGTCAAAATTATCTGATTTTAAATCTTCAATATCATTTTTTAAATCATACGAAAGATAGCCAAAAAGCCAATCTTTTGTGGTTTGCTGATATTGTTTTAAATCTTCAAAAGCGTTTTGAAAATCAGTTTTTATAGACGTAAAAGCATCCACAGCAAGCAAACAGTCAAAACTTGAATATTCTTGTGGATACGAATTGCTGTCCAAAAAAACAATCTCGCGAAACTGTTGCGACCAACTTAAAAGCTGTAATTTGAATTGTTCTGGGTTGGAAATATGTTTATGAATTGAAACTCTCAAAGAAGTATGAATTTTAAAACTTCAAAATTACGACAAAAAAAATCCTTCGATAAAATAAACTCGAAAAAATATTGGCACACTTTTTAGTATATCGATTTTAACAGTAAATCGTAAAATTTCATCATTTGATTAAAAAACTACTCTTAAAAATCTTAACAACAAAACCGTATTTACATCGTGTAAATATTTTATTTATTAATCAAATTTTTAAACTTTTATGAAAACAACTGCAAAATTAGGTTTGACCACCTTAATTCTTATTCTTGTATTATTTTCCTGCAAAAAAGCAGATTATGCAACAGCTGAAGCTTCGGCTGACGTTGCAACCATGGACAGCACCGCAATTTCGTCGTCGGCAGCGGTCGAGCAAAAAGACAGCAAACAGAAATTTATTCGAACCGCTGATATTAAGTTTAAGGTTAAAAATGTCGTCAAATCTACTTATGCAATTGAAAATGCCACGCAAAAATTCGGCGGCTTTGTGACTTATACGAATCTTCAAAGTAATATCCTGAATCAGATCAAAACCAAAATCAGTCAGGACAGCACTTTAGAAACCACAAAATATTCGGTAGAAAATAATATCACCATTCGCGTTCCTAATACGCAACTTGATACTGTAATTAAAACAATTGCCAAACAAATTGATTTTTTGGATTTCAGAGTAATCAAAGCCGATGATGTTTCTTTAAAAATGTTGGCTAATCAACTTTCGCAAAAAAGAAACAGTATTTCTGAAAAAAGAGTTGCAAACGCAATTGATTCAAAAGGAAAAAAAATCAATGATATTGTCGAAGCTGAAAATACATTAGCCAATAAAGTAGCAGAAAAAGACAATAGCACCATTGAAAATCTTTCTTTGCAAGATCAGGTTAACTTTAGCACTGTTACACTACAACTTTACCAAAACGAAACCATTAGACAGGAGGTTATGGCAAGCGAAAAAGACAGTGCGGCATATAAACCTAATTTAGGTATTCAGGCCATCGATGCTCTAAAAAGTGGTTGGTACATATTACAATCCATCTTAATTTTCTTTATTAATCTTTGGCCAATTATTTTAATAAGCGTTGGTTGTTATTTCCTCTACAAAAAATATATAAAGAAATAAGAAAAGTGTTAATAAAACTGCAATTTCATAACGAAAAAATCGTTATATTTGATATTGCTTTCAATTAATCCCAAAACATGGTAAGATCAATTGAAAAATCTTCAATTAAACAGGATTAAAATACTAATTCTGTTTATGAGAAATTTACATTAGACGATTTCCAAGCACATCATTTATATTTTTTAACTTTTTAAAAATCCTAAGTATTATGAAAATTGCTACTATTATTGTCCGTGTTTTAATTGGTCTTTTGCTGCTTTTTGCTTCTATTAGTTTTTTCTTTCACTTAATGCCAGCAGAACCAGCAACCAATAATGATTTTAAAGCCTTTAATACAGGTTTGATGGCTTCTACTTATTTAATGCCCTTGGCTAAATCAATTGAATTGCTTTGCGGAATTGCATTTGTAACGGGACGTTATGTAACATTAGCTAATATTTTGATCTTGCCTATCACGGTAAATATCTTGTTCATCAACTATTTTTTAACGCCAGATGGTCTGCCAATCGCGGGATTATTATTTTTAGGCAATTTATTTTTGATTTACAGATATTGGGATAATTACAAAAGTGTTTTTACAGCTTAATTTATTTTCAATTAGAAATAAAAAAACCCGATACAGTAACGTATCGGGTTTCTTTTTAATTTGTTTTGTCATGTTTTACCCAAATTAAATCGGAAATTTTATATCCAATTTCTTGGGCTTTAATCAGAAAATCAGCTTTAACGCTTTCAGGAATTGTAGTTTCCCTTGAAAGTATCCACATATACTTCAAACTTTCGCCTGCAACAAGAGCATATTTATAATCTTGATCTACTGCGATAACATTATACCCAGCATAAAAAGGACCAAAAAATGAGACCTTAAGCATACCAACATTGTCCTTTTTGACAAACTTGGCTTTCCCGATACTTTCCTCCCATTTGTCTTTTTTGACATCATAGCCCTTATTATCAACTTTTATAGTGCCATTGTCATTCAGCGAATACTCGGCGGTGACGTTATTTAAATCTTTTTCCCATTTATAATCTAACCTTGCGATCTCATACCATTTTCCTAAATATTTTGCCTTATCAAAGTTGGTGACGGCAACTGCTTTTTTAGGAATTGTAGAACTGCAGGAATAAAGTACTGCTGCAATTCCCGCTCCAAGAAGAATCGGAGCTATATATCTATTTTTCATAATGTTATCTTTTTAATTTAAGTAAAGATAGCATCTGAATTACACATCTAATTTACAAAATTTTTCTGAAACTTTATATTTTTTCAGATATTTTAAAACAGATTAAAAACAAAAAACCGTCAGAAATAATCCTGACGGTTTTTGAAATATGATTTACGTAAAAAATTATACGTGTAAAGCTCTATTTTCTGTAGCTGCCAATGCTGCTTCTTTTACCGCTTCCGCGAAAGTTGGGTGTGCGTGGCTCATTCTTGAAATATCTTCAGCAGAAGCTTTGAATTCCATTGCAGTTACTGCTTCAGCAATTAAATCTGCTGTACGAGCACCAATCATGTGAACTCCTAAAACCTCATCTGTTTTCTCATCAGCAAGGATTTTTACGAATCCGTCTAAATCAGCACTTGCTCTTGCACGTCCTAAAGCTTTGAATGGGAAACTTCCAGATTTGTATTTTACTCCAGCGGCTTTCAATTGCTCTTCAGTTTGTCCAACTGCAGCAACCTCTGGCCAAGTATAGACTACTCCAGGAATTAAATTGTAATCGATATGTGGTTTTTGACCTGCTAAAATTTCAGCAACCATTACTCCTTCTTCTTCCGCTTTGTGTGCCAACATTGCTCCACGAACAACGTCACCAATTGCATAGATATTTGGAGTACTAGTTTGTAAATGATCGTTTACTTCAACTTGTCCTCTGTCTGAAATTTTAACTCCAGCTTTGTCAGCATTTAATCCGTCTGTGTAAGGACGACGACCAACAGAAACTAATGAATAATCTCCTTCAAGAGTAATTGTTTCTCCTTTTGCATTTTCAGCTTGAACTGTAACAGCATCGCCGTTTCTTTCAACTGATTTTACTTTGTGAGAAACGTAGAATTTCATTCCTTGTTTTTTCAATACTTTAGTTAATTCTTTAGAAAGCGCTCCGTCCATTCCTGGAATGATTCTGTCCATGAATTCTACTACAGAAACCTGAGCTCCTAAACGAAGGTAAACTTGTCCAAGCTCGATTCCGATAACTCCTCCACCAATAATCACTAAGTGTTTTGGAACTTCTTTTAAAGCTAATGCTTCAGTAGAAGTGATGATTCTTTCTTTATCAATTTTGATAAATGGTAAAGAAGATGGTTTAGATCCTGTAGCAATTACAGTATATTTTGCTTCGATAGTTTCAGATGTTCCGTCTGCTTTTGCAATAGCAATGTGAGTTGCGTCTACGAAAGAACCTAAACCATTGAAAACAGTAATTTTATTTTTATCCATTAAGTAGTTGATTCCACCTACGGTTTGATCTACAACGGCTTGTTTGCGCGCGATCATTTTCTCTAAATTGATTTTTACATCACCAGAAACTTCGATTCCGTGGTCTGCAAAATGAGCAATTTCTGAATAGTGGTGAGAAGATGATAATAATGCTTTTGAAGGAATACAACCTACGTTAAGGCAAGTTCCGCCTAATGAATTATATTTTTCTACAATAGCAGTTTTGAAACCTAATTGTGCGCAACGAATTGCTGATACATATCCGCCAGGACCTGAACCTATAATGACTACGTCAAATGAACTCATAGTTTATCTTTTTTATTTTAAGCGATACAAAATTAAGGAATAAAGTTTTGTTTAAAGTTTAAATTTCAATGTTTTTTGTGTGAAATTTTGTTGAGAAGTTTAACCGCAAAGGGCGCTAAGATTTACGCGAAGTTCGCAATTTTTTTTTAATCTCGCAGAGTCGCAGAGTCGCAAAATAATTTGAATTGCCTCTAGCTTTAGCTGGAGGTACATTATTGAAGCACAAAAAAGGCTTTAGCCAAACTTAGAGAGTTGTGGCTAAAGCCTTTTTATAAGAATCATTTTTACATCCAGCTAAAGCTAGACGCAATTCAACTTAAAAACTTTGTGTCTTTATCACTCTGTAACTTTGCACCTCTTAAAAAGAAATCACCGTTGAATTCTTCACTTCGCTAATCATAAACATACTTTGTGTACTTCCAATATGCTGTAATGAAGTCAATTTGGTTACCAAAAATTCTCTATACGCTTCCATATCTTTTACTAGAACTTTCAGAATATAATCATAATCACCACTTACATGATGGCATTCTAAAACCTCGTTTAGTTTGATGACTTCACTTTCGAATTTGGTTAAAAATTCTTTCGTGTGTTGAATCAATTTTAAATGGCAGAAAACCACAAATCCTTTTTCGATTTTGGATTTATCGACTAAGGCTGCGTAGTTTTTTATAATGCCTTCGCGCTCTAGTTTTTTGATTCGTTCGTAAACTGCTGTTACTGAAAGATTCAATTTTAAAGACAATTCTTTGTTCGTCTTTTTGCTGTCGGTTTGAAGTAAAACGAGGAGTTTTTTATCTATTTCGTCAAGAATCATTTCTATTATTTTTTGAAGTGAAAGAAAATCTACAGAATCAGATTCTGCAGCTCAAATTTAGATTAAAAAACATTAAAAATACATATTAATAGTTTTAAAATCTATAAAAACAATTTCTTGTTGACATTTTTTCTAATTAAACTTTTCTTTGACTGGAATTTCTTTTGAAAATGAGTGCCCTAGCCCTGATAGAAGTGGAAATCCTTTTGTGCCGGGGTTCGGCACAAAAGATTGAAACGGATAGCAGGAAATAGCTCCTGAAACTTGAAACAAAACAAACAAAAAACTAACATATAATGAAAGACTTTAATCCAGCAGACAAAATTCAAGATTTGCAATACTTTGGAGAATTTGGAGGCGTGAATCCTTCGATTTCTGATTCTTCGACTTATACTTTTTTATCGGCTAAAACGATGTTCGATACTTTTGAAGGCAATATGGAAGGCTGTTATTTGTATTCCCGCCATTCTTCGCCAAGTAATTTATATTTGGATCAGGCTTTGGCAGCAATGGAAGGGACTGAAACAGCAAATGTTTCGGCTTCGGGAATGGGTGCGATTACGCCTACTCTTTTGCAATTGTGCGGTGCTGGCGATCATATTGTTTCGAGCCGAACGATTTATGGCGGCACTTATGCTTTTTTGAAGAATTTTACGCCTCGTTTCGGAATTGAAACCACTTTTGTTGACATTACAAAATTGGATGTTGTTGAAGCTGCCATTACTCCTAAAACGAAGGTTTTGTATTGTGAAACGGTGAGTAATCCGTTATTGGAAGTGGCTGATATTCGAGGTTTGGCAGCGATTGCTAAAAAACACAATCTAAAACTGGTAGTAGATAATACATTTTCGCCATTATCGGTTTCACCTGCAAAATTAGGTGCTGATATTGTCATTCATAGTTTGACGAAATACATTAACGGAAGCAGTGATACAGTTGGTGGTGTAACTTGCGCTTCTAAAGAATTTATTAATTCACTTAAAAACGTGAATACTGGCGCGAGTATGCTTTTAGGGCCAACAATGGATAGTTTGCGTTCTGCGAGCGTGATGAAAAACCTGAGAACGCTTCACATCCGAATCAAACAACACAGTCACAATGCGCATTTTTTGGCTGATCAATTTGAAAAAGACGGTTTAAAAACAGTTTATCCTGGATTGAAAAGCCACCCAAGTCACGAATTGTATAAAACGATGATTAATCCGGAATATGGTTTTGGAGGAATGCTGACGATTGATGTTGGTTCTTTGGAAAAAGCCAATGAATTAATGGAATTAATGCAGGAACGAAATCTAGGTTATCTAGCAGTAAGTTTAGGTTTTTACAAAACGTTATTCAGCGCCCCAGGAACTTCAACTTCAAGTGAAATTCCGTTAGAAGAACAAAAAGAAATGGGATTAACAGATGGTCTAATTCGCTTTTCTATTGGTTTGGATAATGATATTCAACGTACTTATGATATGATGAAGGCTTGCATGATGGAGCTAGGGGTTTTGAAAGAGGCTAAGATTCTAAGTTACTAAGGGACTACGTTTTTTTCAAACAATTACTTAAAATTTTCTCTCGCAGATTGCGCAGATTTGGCAGATCTTTTTCTTAATAAATAATCTGCCCGATCTGCGAAATCTGCGAGAGATTTTTTTTCATCAGCCTAATGTGCGACACAAAAAAAAGCCGTTCTGGAAATTATATCAGAACGGCTTTTTGCTTTAATTTTGCTCGAAATGTCGAAACGTTTTCCAATATTTGTCTTTGTAGATTTCGTAGCTTATTTCAAAAACACCTTCCTACTTTTTGATTAATTGATCAGCTACTTTGGTTGGTTTTCGGAAGTCTTTGCAGGCAAAAAAGATTTCTCTTTTATTATTTGCTGTTTCTCTGCCAATATTTAAATAACCATCAGAATCTGGTAAAATATGGATAATTTCTTCTTCGATTTCATCTAATAACTTATATGTTTTTTCATCTGGCAATCCATCGTTATTACAATCTTCAAAGGGAATCACAATTATAAAAACCCAAGGATGTGATGCTTTTTTGTCCCATTGCATTAACGTTGTATTTATCAAAGCCAAAACCACCGCGCCACTTTGCCTTTTTCCTTCAAAATTAGCATAGCCATCATTCTCTGTATTATGTCTTGTCCCTTCGTATCTTTCAACAAACTCCTTTTCTCTCCAAATTAAATAATCTTTTAATTTTTCAATCGGGATTAATTCTTCTGAAATAGCATCTGGCCCAACCACTTTCATGTTATCGATCAAAGTAACCGAATGCAGTTCTCCCAAATAATTATCTAAGAAAATATAAACACCATTGGTTACCATTGATTTCTTTTCTTCTTCAAAATCATCATAAACAATCGTCAAGTCTATTTCATCAGGATATTGCTTATGAACGTTTGGATAAAACTTTAAATTGTCTTTATTGAATTTGAAACCTTCATAACTTATACCTACATCTGTAATATCTAATGAAGGCTTAAGAGCTGTAATTTTCCAACCTTCAATTTTAGGAGCAGCATTTACCAATTCTTCAACGACGTAAATATTTCTAATCGCTCCGTCTGGCGTCAGAATTAATTCAGCGGTTTGATCATCAAACATTCCGGTTACAAAATAAATTCCGTCATGAATTTCATCCAATTTTGGCCCGAGTTTTTCAAAAAAATCTTTCTGTATATTGTCACCTATTTGAACTGCTTTAAAAAACTCTTTTTCGTGTTTTAAAAACCAATTCCAAAACTCGTTATGTGATTGAATTGGCGCTTCTTTTTTGCCCAATATTTTATCCAGAAAACCCATTTATTTAAAATTAAATTAAAATTTCACTCAAACAAACTTAAAGAAAAGTCTTTTCAAAACATAAGAATATTTGTATAAAAAATAAAGCTTTTAAAGGACTACTGAAGATAAATACTTTACACTTAAAAATTTTTATTTCACGCAGATTTTAAAAAGATTTATGCTGATATACGCAGATTATAAATGGAAAAATCAAAACTAGATCTGCTGCAATCCTTTTAAAATCTGCGTGAAATAATTAGTTATAAAAAAAGCCGTTCTGAATGTTTTCAGAACGGCTTTTATCATTTATCATTTTACTTTTAACTTATAACTTCAGTATTAAGTTTACTATTTTTTCGGCTGTAGCCAAAATAAATCAGCAATCCGATTATCAACCAAACCGTGAAGTAAATCCAGTTCCAAACGCTTAATTCGGCCATCATATACAAACAACAGATTAATCCTAAAAGCGGAATCAAAGAAAGATTTTTTCTGAATGCCCAAACGGCTAATCCAATTAAAACGAAAAGGAAAATCCACATTGGGATTTTGTGTTTGAACAATTGGAAACCTGATTCGTATTTCAGAGAATCGCTGATTGGCAGTCCTTTTACAACTTCGGCGTATTTTACCTCATCATCTTGATATTGGCTCAACAAATGCTCTAAATCTGAAGTTTCAGCCGTTTTATTGTTAACCTCAATACTTTCTAGATAATTGAAAACCTTTGTTGATTCCTCCTTATCTAATGAAGTTACAATTGTTGTAGCGTCATTTATCTGAGCTTCATTATTCACAAATGCCATTGTCGCTTTAGTATTGATCGCAAAAGCATAATACAATCCAACGATAATTAAAACTGGCAAAATGAATTTTGAATTAATATAAGGCGTTTTGAATTTTCCTCTCGGAATTTCAGGTTTATTTTGCAGCACTAAAACCCCTGCACAAACCAATACAAAGGCAAATAAGGTTCCGATACTACACAAATCAGTCACCATTGTAAGGTTCAAGAATAATGCTGGAACTGCCACTACAAAACCTGTTACAATAGTTGCAAAAGATGGCGTTTTGAATCTTGGGTGAACAGTTGAAAATTTCTTTGGAAGCAATCCGTCACGGCTCATACTCATCCAGATACGAGGCTGTCCCATTTGGAAAACTAACAAAACGCTCGCCATTGCTACTACGGCACTCACAGCAATAATTCCCGACATCCATTTTAAGTCTAATTTATCGAAAACAAATGCAAGAGGATCTCCAACATTTAATTCGTGATATTTTACCATTCCAGTTAAAACCAAGGCGATGGCAATATATAAAAGGGTACAAATAATAATCGCCCACATCATTCCACGTGGTAAATCACGTTGCGGATTTTTACATTCTTCTGCTGTTGTAGAAATAGCATCAAAACCAATATAAGCAAAGAAAACTGCCGATACTCCTTTTAAAACCCCACTAACTCCATTTGGAGCAAACGGATCCCAATTTGCTGTATCTACATAAAAAACACCAACTGCAATTACTAAAAGTACTACGCAAAGTTTTATAACAACCATTAAGTTACTTGCGTTACGAGATTCTTTCATTCCTCTGTAAACCAAAGCAGTAATCAAAATAATAATGAATAAAGCTGGTAAATCGGTCACAAAATGAAATGATCCTATAGTTGGTGCTGTTGTCCAAGCCGTGTGTGCTTGCTGTAACGCTGTACTTAAATTTTCGAAAGATTTTCCGCCTCGCATTAAAGCTTCGGCATCGTTAAATCCATTTGAAGCGGTTAGGTAATCCATTTGAATCCACTGCGGTAAATGAATGCCCCCACTCTGGAGAAGTCCCGTAAAATAATCGCTCCAAGATATGGCGACGGTTATATTCCCGACGGCATATTCCATGATTAAAGCCCATCCGATAATCCAAGCGATAATTTCTCCAAAAGCCACATAAGAATACGTGTAAGCACTTCCTGAAACCGGAACCATCGATGCAAATTCGGCATAAGCAAAAGCAGCAAAACTACATGCTAAAGCAGTAAAAAGGAACAAAAATATTACGGCTGGTCCTCCGTCTGCACTCGCTTTTCCGATGGTGCTGAAAATTCCCGCACCGACAATTGCAGCAATTCCGAATGCAGTTAAATCTTTGGTTGTAAGGTGCTTTCCTAATGCATCATGCCCGTCTGCCTCATTCTTTGCAACCTGTTTCAGAATATCCTGCACTGTTTTCTTTCGGAATAAACTTGAAAATGCCATATATTTTTTGCTATTAAAAATTGATTTATTTCAGTCGTTCTGGTTTTATTTTGCAAATAATGCAAAAATTATCCTGATTTCAAATATATAAAACCATTTTGTTTTTTTGTGATTTTTTTTCTTGCCATCAAGGCGCGAAGACACTAAGTTTTTTTTCGCCATTAAAATCTGTGGCTATATTTTTCTCTCGCAGATTTCACAGATCATGCAGATTTTGATTGTGCTGGAAAAAATTGCACAGATTTTTTAAAATAATCTGCAATCCCGATAACTATCGGGAGCGTGAAATAAAAAATAAATCTGCTCAATCTGCCAAATCTGCGAGAGATAAAATCTTTGCGTACTTTGCGTAATTCTTAGCGCTCTTTGCGGTTAAATTATTTCAAACAGCTTCTCAAAATACTCACAGGATGCTGCGCTTCACGACTTGTCCCATCATAAATTTGATGACGACAGCTTGTCCCTGCAGCGGCGATTTTTACGTTTTCGGCAGTGTTTCTCACTTTTGGAAATAACGTATCCTCGCCCATTTGCATACTCACTTGATAATGTTCTTTTTCGTAGCCAAAAGAACCCGCCATTCCGCAGCAGCCTGAATTGTAAATCGTAACGGTATTATTTTTAGGAAGATTCAGCATGGCAAAAGTCGCTTCAACAGAACTTAAAGATTTCTGATGGCAATGTCCGTGAATCTTAATTTCTTTACTTTCTTCCGAGAAAGAATCGGCTGTAATTTTGCCGTCTATGATTTCTTTTTTGAAGAATTCTTCAATTGTAAAAGCATTTCTCGATAATTTTTCTGCTGCTTCTTTATCATCCGCTAGACGGAGATATTCATCTCTAAAAGTCAAAATCGCCGAAGGTTCGATTCCGATTAATGGTACGTTTCCTAAAACCAAATCTTTAAAAACACTTACATTATGATTCGCAATCTTTTTCGCTTCTTCCAAAAATCCTTTTGAAAGATACGTTCTACCGCTTTCTTCATGATCGACAACCAAAACCTGATACCCTAATTTCGTCAATAATTCGAAAGCATCGATTCCGATATTTACGTCATAATAATTCGTGAATTCGTCTACAAACAAATACAATCTTCCGTTTGGAAAATCTGTTTGTGACGGTTTATTATTAGAGTACCATTTTCTAAAAGTCTTTTTCGCCAATAAAGGAACTTGTCTTTCTGGCGCAATTCCCATTGTTTTTTTAACCAAAGACTGATTCGAAATAAAATTCGTAATCGCTGGGAATTTGCTTCCCATTTTATTCAATTTGGCGTTATTGGCAAAAATCTTATTTCGGGTTGAAAAACCGTTTGCTTTTTGATATTGGTATAAAAATTCAGCTTTTAAAGTCGCTACATCCACATTACTCGGGCATTCGCTTGCGCAGGCTTTACAGCTTACACACAATTCAAAAACTTCGTATAATTCTCTCTGGTCGAATTTATTCTCTTTTTCAGAATATGTTAAATATTCTCGTAGTGCATTCGCTCGCGCGCGCGTCGTTTCTTTTTCGTTTCTCGTTGCACGATAACTCGGACACATCGCTCCTCCGCCTGACGGTAATTTTCTACAATCGCCAGAACCGTTACATTTTTCGGCAGCGCGCAAAATTCCTAAACTGTCTGAGAAATCCTGAAATGTTTTAATATCCGGTTCAACTCTTCCCGAAACTACACGATGATTTTCGTCCATTTTCAAAGCATTCACAATCTTCCCGATATTCAAAACCGAATTTGGATCGAATGCCAATTTGATTCTTTTCAGCAATTCGTAATTCTTGTCGCCAATCATAAACGGAATAAATTCTCCACGTACAATTCCGTCACCGTGTTCACCGCTTAACGAACCTCTGTATTTTTTCACCAAATGCGCTACTTCTGTCGCAATGGTTCTGAATAATTTTAGATCAGATGTTTTCTTCAAATTCAAAACTGGACGAAGGTGCAATTCTCCCGCACCCGCATGTGCATAATAAATCGCTTCTTGCCCGTGACGCAACATCATTGCCGAGAACTCTGCAATATAATTTGGTAAATCGCTCAATTCAACAGCAGTATCTTCAATCGAATCTGCTGCTTTATCGTCTCCGACTATACTTCCTAAAAGTCCAAGGCCTGCTTTTCTCAGTTCGTTGGCTTTGTCAATATCATTTCCGTAGATTTTTACTCGGGCGTAACCAAAATTGTTTTTCTCTAAATCTGCAATTAAAGCGTCGGCTTGTTTTTCGGCATCTTCTAAAGTATGCGAAGCGACTTCAAACAACATAATCGCTTTTGGTTCACCAACCAAAAAGAAACGGTTTTTAATGTGCTCCCGATTCGTTTTGGTACAATCCAAAATCGTATCATCAATCATTTCGCAAGTGTACAAATGATGTTTCATCGCCACCACAACCGATTCTAAAGATTCCTGAATCGTATGATAATGCCCAACAACCATAATACTATGTGGCGGAGGCAGATCGTCAACTTTCAACGTAACTTCGGTTGTAAAAGCCAAAGTTCCTTCGCTTCCGCAAAGCAGTTTTCCAAGATTTATGGTTGGTTCAGTTCCGCCAAATAATTCTGATTTCAACAGAATATCAACAGCATAACCAGTATTTCTTCTGTGAATTTCTGGTTTCGGAAACTCTTTTACAATTTCCTCTTGAGCTTCTTTTATTGAAAGTTCATCATAAATCGTTTTGTATATTTTATTTTCTAAAGTATCGCCTTTTGTTTTTTCGATAAATTCAGTCGAAGTTAGATCTTTAAAAACCACTTCAGAACCATCGCTTAGAATTGCTTTTACTTCTGCAATTTTATCGCGCGTAACGCCGTATCGAATCGAAGTTGTTCCCGAAGAATTATTTCCCACCATTCCGCCAATCATGGCACGGTTTGAAGTTGATGTAATTGGGGCAAAAAATACGCCGTGAGGTTTTAAGAATAAATTCAGCTCATCGCGAATTACGCCAGGCTGAACGGTTACGGTTTTGTTTTCGGCGTTGTATGAAATAATTTTTGTAAAATGCTTCGACACATCAATCACCAATCCGTCTCCTACTGCTTGTCCAGCCAGCGAAGTTCCCGCAGTTCTTGGCGTAATCGACAAGTTATGCTCTGCCGCAAACTTGATCAGTTTGGCAATATCTTCCGTCGATTTAGGAATCGCCACCGCATTGGGTTTAATTCGGTACACCGAAGCATCTGTAGAATAAAGCGTTTTATGAAGCTCATCGAATAAAAGTGTGCCTTCGAGACTAGCGGCTAATTGCTCTAAATGAGATTGGGTCAACATGTAAATGTGCTTTTTATAAAAATATTTCCTGAAAAAACTCAGACCACAAAGATAAAAATATCACAGGGCAAAATGATTCTATTTTGGGAATTTATATAACAACTTCGTCAGATTTTATAAAATTCTGAGAGAATCCTGTAAAGCCTGAATCTTACTAAAAAACTAATTTTAAGGTTTTGCCAAGTTGGGTGAAAATTTTTAAACACATAGAAACATAGATTTTATTTTTTTAATTCTGAGAATATTAGAAAAAATCTAGATTTTAACACATAGTATAACAAACTCAACTATGTGAATTTAAATAAATGAAATGCCTTTAAGCGCAATCCTGATAGCTATCGGGAATGTTTCTATGTGTTAGAAAAAATCAACTCAGCAAGTTTAAACATTTTACGCCTTTACAATTATGGAAAATTTCTTTCAGGACGTCATCAACCATCTCGAGGGTTACTACAATAGCATTGTCGATCTTACGCCAAAATTTATTCTGGCGATTTTGGTCGTTCTCGTTTCGTGGTTTATCGCGAGCCGTGTGGGTATTTTTGCCGGAAACCGACTCAAAACCAAAATGCACGATCGTCTTTTGGCGATTTTTATTGCCCGTTTAATTAAATCGGTTTTGATAATTATCGGAATGTTGTTTATGTTCCGAATTATTGGTTTGGAGGGCGTTGCACAAAGCATGCTTGCAGGCGCGGGAATTTCTGCTTTTGTAATTGGTTTTGCACTTAAAGATATTGGAGAAAATTTCCTTGCCGGAATTCTGCTGGCTTTTAAAAGACCTTTTTCTATTGGAGATATTATCGAGAGCAACGGCGTAAAAGGCGAAGTCATCAATCTCAACCTCCGCGATACCGAAGTCAAAAGCGACTCGAAAATCATTTATATTCCGAACGCGCTTCTTATAAAAAACACACTTATTAACTACAACAGCGAAGGTTTTCTGCTCCAGACTTTCACCGTCGGACTCGAATATGGTTCTAATTATACTCGCGCCATCGAACTCGTAAAAGAAATTCTAGGAAACAGCGAAGACGTAACCGAAAAAGACCACGAAAACGCCGCCGTAATTACTGATGTTATTGCCGGAGGAATTATTCAGCTTAATATTCGATATTGGGTTAAAACCGCTTCAACAACAGAAAATTCAGAATGTCGCTCTAAAATTATTGCTGTGGTTTTGAATAAATTGAAGGAGAATGGATTTGTTTTGAAGTAGATTTTTAAAAATCTAGAAGGTCAAAGATTTTTTTACTTCTTTATTTTATTCGTAATATTATCTTCAAATTCAAAAACTTTCAGATGGAAGATCATTTTTTTGACATTCAAACAGACAAATTATTCAAAAGAATTACTTTTTTTGTTTTGTTTGGAGTAGTACTAAATCTGCTTTTATTTTTCGAGACCTCTTATCTTGAAAACACTATAACCAATAGATCTTTTATTAATTCTTATGTAATTTATTGCGCGTTTTTAGGCATTTTTCATTGTTGTGTTTACAGAAAATTTATTCGCAATTTTCTAGTCATTACTATTGCATTTTTTTTCATAAATCTAGCATTCGGTCTCTTTTATTTTCTTATACTCACATTCAGTTTCGGAATTGAAGTTTTTGCTTTCATTGGAGTTTTACTTATCTATTTATCCATTCAGCTCATCACTTTAAGATTATGTTTCAATTTAAAACCCACTGCAAGTTTAAGTTTTATAACTATTCTAATTTTCATTGCTGGTTTTAGCATAACCTATATAAAAAAAGACTTCGATCTTTTTTATTATGGATTTTCGTTTATCTGTTCTGTATGGTGCCTAAATATTATAATCTCGGTGCTACTTTTCTCTGATTTTGCGTTTGACAAAAAACAAAAAACTGAATCAAGAGATCATTCAAATACAGGAGAAATTAACGTAGAAAATTTCCAAGATTATTTAAAAACCATATTTAGCTCACAAATAACCTTTTACGAAGCTTTCAACAAATTTCACATTTATGAAATTGATTGTTTTGAGGAAGATTTCGAATATAAATTAGCAATCGAATGCTCAAATGAAAATATCAAATTTTCAACCGTTACAAAAGAACCTAGTGTTGATTTTTCTTTATATGATTATATAATCGAAACCAACAAAGAAGCTGAAGATTTTGTACAACACATCTTAAAATTTGGCTGGCCAATCAAATAAGATATTTTTCAGGAGCTATACCGACAACGCGGATTAATTTATGATGACTTTGAAGAAATTTATTCAATAAGCCCTTCTGTAAACTTTTTAGAAAGAATACCAAAAGTTGGTTTTATAAAATCTTGAAAAGCATTTGCCTCTTCAAGAGTTTGAAAAGGTATCGAATGATCTTCAATCAACCCATTTAATGTAAAGTTTAGATGAGTAATGTAATCTTGAAAACTATCTAGATAAAGAGATTTTGCATCTACTAGTTCGAGACCTGATAATTTGTCAAACGCTTGGCGTTTAGCATTTATATACTCCTCCGCGCTTTTAATAAATTCTTCTTTGATTTTTTCGTAACTCATATCAGTAACTCATTTACTCAAATTTAAAAAAAATAGCGATTATAGCAAAATTTTGAAATATCTGGAACTTGTTGCAAAGTAGATCTGTTTCAACTTATATTGTGTTCAATCTTTTCGGGAACGGATTGCAAATTCAGGCTATTGGGGAATATTTTTTTAACACAAAAACATCTCAATTTAAAAAACAATACTGCTTTTACTGTTGGTTTTACAGAAATTTTTCGTGTTAAAATTTCATATATTTACAACAATAAAGCAAATTATTATGAGAAAAAAAATACTTAATAAATTAGAACAAATAATTAATTGGTTAGAAAGATTACATAATAAAATTTCTCTAAATGATAATGCAAATGCACTTTATTCTTCACTTTCTCCCATTGATAACGGTGACGAAAATGGGCATTATTCAAAAGCTCTTTTATGGGCATTAAAAAACAGAAAAAAAGAGGATATCAAAAATATTGCATTAACTGGACCATATGGATCAGGAAAAAGCAGCATATTAAAAACTTTTCAAAAAAATTATAAAGGGAGAGATTTAAAATTTTTAAATATATCTCTAGCAACATTTGCAGAAGAAAAACCCAAATGTGACAAAAAAGGTAATAAAATAAAAACAGATAAAAACGAATTACTTAAACTTATAGAAATAAGCATTTTAGAACAAATATTTTATCATGAAAATGATAACAAAATTCCAGACTCACGATTTAAAAAAATAAAAAGCTATAGCTTTTGGCAATTATTTTTTTATTCCTTAGGCTATCTTATCTTGCTCATCTCACTCTTCGATTACTTCAATCCATATTTCATACAAAGTATTATTAAGGATGTTGCTATAAATAACACTCTTTGCGATTTTATATATTATATCGAAAGAGGAATTATTGCATTTGGATTATTTATTATCATATTAAAATCCTCAAGATTAATTAGTTCTATCACTATCAACAAACTTCAGATTCAGAATGCAGAAATTGGAATCGGTGAAAATTTAAACAAATCTATATTAAATCATCATATTGATGAGTTATTGTATTTTTTTTCTGCAAGGCCTTATAATGTTGTAATAATAGAAGATTTAGATAGATTCGAAGAAACTGAAATTTTTACAAAACTACGTGAACTTAATTTACTTTTAAACAATTCTAAAAAAACCAAGAAGAAAGAAATAGTTTTTATTTATGCTATAAGAGATAACATGTTTACAGATAAAGAAAGAACAAAATTTTTTGATTTCATAATCCCTGTAATTCCTGTAATTAATTCATCAAATTCTAATGAACTTTTATTTAAAAAAAGAAAATCTGCTAATTTTAATCTAAGCGATAGTTTAATTGAGGACATGTCTTTTTTCATAGATGATATGCGGTTACTAAATAACATATCGAATGAATTCTATTTGTATAAAGAAAAATTAAATGAAAATCTAAATCAAGATAAGTTATTTGCAATTATTACCTATAAAAATATCTATCCAACTGATTTTATGAAATTAAGTTATAATGAAGGATATCTATATGATGTATTCAACTCTAAAAATATTTATTTAAAAAGAGTTGTAAACGAAAAAGATATTGAAATTACTAAAAACAATGAAGATATTAAATACTATGAAAGTATATATATAAACAATGTCAAAGATTTAAGAAGACTGTATGTTTCAAGAATTGTTGAGAAATTATCAGGCTACAAATCTTTCGTGATAAATGATGAAACTATGTCAATTGAAGATGTAATTAAGGACGAAAACTTTGAATATTTAAAAAATGATAACTATAAATATCATCAAATGGTAATAGATGCTTATGGTAGAGATAATACAAGAGTAAAAAGTCTTGAATTTCATTTTCGTTCAATTGAAAAAGAAATAAATCCATCAAAATTATTTTTAGAACAAGAAACTGAGATCAGTGATATCCAAAATGGAAAAATAAACGCTTTAAAATCAAGAAATCAAGAATTAGAAAAACAAAAACAAAAAACAAGAAGTTCTAAAATTGGAGAATTATTAAGATCAAATGCAAATTCTGAAATACCTATAAATGAAAATCTTAATAAGAATTTTATTCTCACTTTACTTAGAAATGGGTATATAGGAGAAGATTACATTGATTATATTTCTTTATTCCATGAAGAAAGTATTAGCCGTTCAGATTATCAATTTCATATTAATATCAAGAATGAAACAAACCAATCATTCGATTACAAATTATATAAGATTGAAAAGTTAATTACAAAAATCAATATAAATGATTTTCAAACAGAGTATATTCTAAATTATAACTTAATGGATTTCTTATTAGCAAATGTTAGTAATTATACACAAGAAACAGAAAACATAATAAACAAATTGAAGGATGAATCTAAAGTTTCAATTGAATTTATTAAGGGGTATTGCGAATTTTCAGAACAAATAAAGGTTTTCACAAATCTACTTTCGAATAAATGGCCAAATATATGGAACTTCATAGAATCAAATCCTGATTTCTCTAATGAGTTAAAGAAAGCATTTTTTAAAAATATAATTGAATATTCAGACATAAAAGATATTCAAGAAATTTCTAAACAATCTTCTTTTAAACAAAATATTATATCTAATCCCTTATTTTTAAATATTAGTGATAACTGTAAACAATTAAAAAAGATAATTGAAACACTTCAAATATCTTTTGACAAAATTGATTTTGATAATTCCCCAGATGAAATGCTTAGTTTCATTTATGAAAATAGTTTTTACAAGATAAATACTGAAAATATAATTTCAATAATCAAAAAATTTGGAGAATTTAATCAAATTGAATTTGATAATGCAAATTTTTTTGCTATCAGAAATTCTAAAGCAGATAAATTGATCGGCTATATAGAGAAAAATCCAAACGAATACTTAGAAAAAATATTTTTTAATATTTCAACAAATGTGAATGAAGACGAAGAATCTTTTATAGAGTTAATCAATCATAAAAACATTAGTCACAAAAATAAAGAGTTTATTATTGAACAAGTAAAAACAAAAATTTCTCTGATCTCAAAAATCAGCGATTATAATTTAAAAACTTTGCTTCTCACAAAAAACAAAGTAATTCCAAAATGGGAAAATTTATTACACACATACAACACTCAAGATACTGACAAAGAAGATCTTGCCAAAGAAATTCCTGACTCAATTATATCTTATCTCAACATAATTGAGAATGCAGAAGAATTATCGAAAACTAAAATACCTAAAAATGAAAACAATGAATCTATATATAAAGTTTTTTGGAAAAAGTTAATTCAAATGGACAAAATAGAAAATAGGCCCTATGCCTTAATTTCTAAATCTAGTCCTTGGTGGTACAAGGATTTAAACTTAAATATCTTGTCAGAAGAGAAAATAAAATCACTAATAAACAATACGTGCATTCAACCAGTCGTTGAGAGTTTTAATAATGTGAAAGAAGCTCATAATGGTTTAAATATTTATTTATTTGAAAAACGAAAAATAGAATATTTCAAAATTCTTAATGAATTAACTTTTGATAGTGATGATTTAGAACTCGTACTTGAATCAACAATTTTAAACAATTCAGAAAAATATCAGGTTTTGAAAAATTGTCCCGAAGATATTATCATTACAAATAACAATTTAAAATTATTAAGTTCAATCTTAATAGAGGAAAATTCATTTGTAGTAAGTGACAACATATTAAAGTCTATTATAACAAATAACAAAGTACTTGTCTTAGAACGAATAAAATTATTTATTAAAAACTCGTCGAAATACAATATTGAATTTATCGAAAATTTTTTAAAGAATTTAGGAGGTGACTACTCGGATATTACTGATACAAAATTGAAAGCAAAAGTTCCAAAAAATCAAGAAAACCAAGAGCTTTTAAGTATACTTAAAAATAAAGGATATATTTCATCTGTTTCAATTCTTGACTCTCATTATAGAGTTAATCATAAAAGAAAGTAATATAATATTAGGAATAATAATTATTGTTTTTCTACATTAGAAAAAACATCAAAAAAAAAAATGAATAAAAACATATCCAACCTCTACAATATAGCCCAAAAAGAAACCCGAAAAATACTTGGCTTAATGTCTGGAACTTCGCTCGACGGACTTGATATTGCTTTGTGTGCGATTTCTGGTTCTGGTGAAAATACAGAGGTAAAAATTCTAGAATTTGAAACGATTTCTTATTCTGAAGACATTAAAAACGAAATCAGAAAAGTATTTGCTCAAAGAACAATCGATTTTCAGCATTTGGCTTTATTAAATGAATGGATCGGAATATTGCACAGTGGCATGATTAACGATTGTTTGAAAAAATGGAATATTTCGTCAAACGAAGTGGATTTAATTGCTTCTCACGGGCAAACGGTTTTACACGCTCCAAAGTTTTTGCATCAGCAGGAAAAATTTCCGAATGCGACTTTGCAAATTGGCGACGGTGATCATATTGCGGTAAAAACCGGAATTATCACACTTTCAGATTTCAGACAAAAACACGTTGCGGCGGGCGGTGAAGGCGCGCCTTTAGCAGTTTACGGCGATTATTTATTATTCGGAAAAAAAGGCGAAAACCGAATTATGCTCAACATGGGCGGCATCGGGAATTATACCTACCTCCCAGCCTCGCTAAACACTGAGGAAGTTTTTGTAACCGATACCGGAACTGCAAATACCTTAATCGATATTTTCACCAAACATTATTTTCCAGAAAAAAGTTACGATAAAAATGCTGAAATAGCGCGAAAAGGAACTGCAAATCAAGAACTTTTAAACGAACTTAAAAAAGATGATTTCTTCCAAAAAAGCTTCCCAAAATCAATTGGTCAAGAGCTTTTTAATTTCGATTTTGTACAATCGGCTTTAGTGAAATTGAATTTAGAGAATATTTCGGCATCAGATTTGCTGGCAACTTTAACTTGCTTAAGTGCTGAAACAATTGCCGAAGCGATTTATTTCAGCATAAAAAACACCCAAATTCCGGCTGAAGATTTTCATATTTATATGTCTGGAGGCGGAACAAATAATCCGTTGTTGGTAAAGTGGCTAAAGGAATTATTGCCTTGCCAGTTTCATACCAGCGACGATTTAGGCATTTTAAGCGATGCAAAAGAAGCGGTTTTATTTGCGCTTTTGGCGAATGAAACCGTTTCTGGAGGAAATTATAATTTCGGGAACAGCAAAGGAATTCCATCTGTAACAATGGGAAAGATTTCTTTTCCTGATTAAGAAAAAGTTGCCACGAATTACACTAATTGCACTAATTTTTGTTCTTAATTATTCTTTTAAAAAATAATTCGTGAAAATTCGTGTAATTCGTGGCAAAAACAAACTATTTTTGGCTCTTGTTAAAATAAACATTTGAAATGCATAAAAATCAGCTCTTAGTATTCACTTTTATCTATCTATTTCTTTTCTCTTCGGTTTCTAATGCGCAGGAAAAAACAATGCACCCAAAAAACGAATTCAGAGGAGTATGGATTGCAACCGTTGTGAATATTGACTGGCCAAAAACGGCAACTGATAATGTTGAAAAAGAAAAAGCCGATTATCTTGAAATTTTAGAAACGTATAAAAAACTGAATTACAATGCCGTAATCGTCCAGGTTAGAAGTGTAGGCGATGCAATTTATCCTTCTGATCTGGCGCCTTGGTCTCGATTTTTAACTGGAAAAGAAGGTTTGGCACCAAATCCATATTACGATGCATTGGCTTGGATGATCGAACAGGCACACAACAGAGGTTTTGAATTTCACGCTTGGCTGAATCCGTATCGTGCGACTTTTGATTTGAACAAAAACTTGCTAAGTCCTGGACATGATCTTTTCAAACATCCGGAATGGATGATCGAATATGGCGGAAAATACTATTACAATCCAGCTTTGCCAGAAGTTCAGGAACATTTGACAAAAGTCGTGAAAGAAGTCGTTGATAAATACGATATCGATGCGATTCATTTTGATGATTATTTTTATCCGTATGCCGTTCCTGGAAAAGTATTTAACGATTCGGCTTCATACAAAAAATATGGAGCAGGTTTAAGCCTTTCAGACTGGCGTCGGGCGAATGTGAGCAACTTTGTGCACACGATTTCTACAACAATTAAAGCAAGCAAACCTTGGGTTCAATTCGGAATCAGTCCGTTTGGGGTTTGGCGAAATAAATCTCAGGATCCAAGAGGTTCTGAAACACAATCTACTTCAAATTACGACGATTTATACGCTGATCCTGTTTTATGGATGGACCAAAAATGGATTGATTACATCTTGCCTCAATTGTATTGGAGCATGAACAATCCTAGAGCTTCTTACTCTAAATTAGTAAAATGGTGGTCTGAAAACTCTAATAATACTGCAATTTACATTGGTCATGCTACTTATAAAATTAGAGGAGATGGCGATAAAAGCTGGAATTTCATGACTGAAATACCAACCCAAATTGATTATTTACGAACTTTCAAAAATGTATCAGGAAGTGCTTATTTCAGTTCAAAATGGTTCATGGACAAAAACTTGGATGTGGTTCGCCATCTTGAAGAAAATCAATATAAATATCCTGCGCTTCCGGCGGCAGTTCCAAATTTAAAACGCGTTATTATTGATACGCCACAAGTTCTGGAATACAACAAAGACAGCATAAAATATACGTTTACAATCAAAAGTCCGCTGAATACAAAAGTGCGTTACATGGTGGTTTACGGAGGCGAAAATCCTTCAAAAATCGACATTGACGATGCTACAAAAATCGTTGAAAAGGTTACCGTAAAAGAAGTTGACGGAAAAATTACTTTTTCGATCGCGGGTGGAAAACTGAATCTTTACAAAGCTTGTGCTTTCACTTTTATTGACTATTTTGCCAACGAAAGCACGCCAAGTGCAATCGACTTAAAAAAGCCATTTAAAAACTATACACCAAATCAACCAAATGAAAATAGATAATAAACCTTGGTTCTGGATTCCGCTTCTTAATTTTGCTTCGGGATTGCCGTATGCTGTAATTATTTCCGTTTCGGTTTTAATGTACAAAAATCTCGGAATCAGCAATGAAGACATTGGTCTTTATACCAGTTTATTATATCTTCCTTGGGTTGTAAAACCACTTTGGAGTCCGTTTATTGAATTGACAGGAACCAAAAGAAAATGGTTTTTATCGATGCAATTGCTTATTTCGATTGCTTTTCTGTTAGTTGGATTCACAATTCCAACGAACGGATTTTTTATGATGACGCTTGCCATTTTTTGGGTTGCTGCTTTTGCTTCAGCTTCTAATGATATTGCGAGCGACGGCTTTTATTTATTGGTTTTACCAAAAGAACAGCAATCTTTTTTCCTCGGAATCAGAAGTACTTTTTACAGATTATCAATGCTGGCCGGAAACGGATTAATAGTACTTTTTGCAGGATATTTAGAACATAAATATGGCGACAAC
Source organism: Flavobacterium mesophilum (assembly GCF_039581405.1). Lineage (NCBI taxonomy): Bacteria > Pseudomonadati > Bacteroidota > Flavobacteriia > Flavobacteriales > Flavobacteriaceae > Flavobacterium > Flavobacterium mesophilum. Next base: position 38,605 of record NZ_JBCPXZ010000010.1, read on the forward strand.
ACAAAAGCATGGTCGTACACGATGATTTGTGTTGGGTTATTAATGACTTTTATTACGCTTTACAATTTTATTTTTACACCAAAAAATGAAATCAATCCTGCTGAAAACAAAGAAGCTCATCATCAGAACTTCGCAACTATATTCATCAGTTTTTTCAAGAAAAAACAAATTGCCGTCGTTTTAATCTTCATTCTTATATTTAGATTAGGAGAATCACAGCTATTAAAAATGCTGACTCCGTTCTTAATTGACCCTATTAAATATGAATTAGTAGAAACAAGTTCTGATCTAAATGAAAACAAAGCTTTAGAAATATTTAATACAAAAGTAAAAGCTGGCATAAAGCTTGAAAAATCAGAATTAGAGTTATTATATTCAAAATTACCCGTTGTAGTTGAAAACAGAAAGGGCAAAAAAGCTTTAGCAGAAACGTTGCCTAAAAAAAATGAAGAATACAAAAAAGTAAATGAAGCAAGAATTACTTTTATTGATGGATTGATTTCAAAAAATGGAAATCAAAAAACAATTCAAGTAGGCGGTATGGGACTTGACACTGAAGATGTTGGTTTAATATATGGGACTTTCGGATTAATTGCTTTAACTATTGGAGGAATTTTAGGCGGAATCGCAATATCAAAACAAGGGCTTACAAAATGGATGTTTCCAATGTTTCTTGCCATGCACCTTCCAATTTTAGGATTTATTTTATTGGCTTTCTTTCATCCTTCATCAATTTATTACATTTATGCCGTTGTAATTTTAGAACAATTCGGATACGGTTTTGGATTTACAGGATTTATGATGTATTTAATTCATGTTGCAGAAGGAGAATCAAAAACAGCACATTATGCACTGGCAACCGGTTTTATGGCATTAGGAATGATGCTTCCGGGAATGTTAAGCGGTTATATACAAAAATATTTAGGATATGGAAACTTCTTTATCTGGGTTTTCATAGCCACAATTCCAGGTCTTATTTTATCACGTTTTTTAATTTTCCCGAAAGATTTTGGGAAAAAATCAGAAGAAGTTTAACCCCCAAATCAAACTTTACCTATGGAAATCAATGAAAATTTGCAGGCCGAACGCAACCTAAAAGGAGCTGAGTTCGAAAAAAACGGAAATCTTGAAAAAGCTATTGAATTGTATGAGGAAAATGTCGCGGAAGGCTTTAAAGGAAATCATCCTTATGATCGATTAGCAACGATCTACAAAAACCAAAACGATCTCGAAAATGAAATCCGAGTTTTGGAAAAAGCAATTGTGGTTTACGAAATAATCACGATTGAAGATCGTTTAGAAGGATTACCAAAACTTTTCCGTTTCAAAAACCGATTGGAAAAAGCAATTGAGACTAAAAAACAATTAGCGAAACAGAAGAAAGCAAAACTGAAATAAAATATCTTTTTAAACACTAGAAACATAGATTTTTTGTTTGAAAAGAATAAAAGAGAAACTCGTTTCTCAACACCTAGTAAACGTTTGGCAGCTTTGTCATAGTTTTAAACTTTGACAAAGCTTTGCGCAAAGATGTCAAAGAAACAAAAGCAATAAATCATGAATACAATAAAACGCACTAATTCAGACGATATCGATTTTAAAAATCTGGTTGTTTTATTAGATCAGGATTTAGCGATTAGAGATGGTGAAGATCATGCATTTTACAATCAGTTTAATAAAACCGATAAAATAAAACACACTATCGTTTATTACGAAAATGACATTCCCGTTGGCTGTGGCGCTTTTCGCGAAAAAGAACCAGGAACAACAGAAATCAAACGAATGTATGTTCATCCTGATCACCGAAAAAAAGGAATTGCATCGGCGGTTTTAAACGAATTGGAAATCTGGGCGAAAGAAGTTGGTTATACTTATACCATTCTTGAAACTGGAAAAAACCAGCCAGAAGCGATCAACTTATATCAAAAATTACAATATACTATAATTCCAAATTATCCACCTTACGAGGAAATGGATAATAGTGTTTGCATGAAAAAGACTTTATAATAATGAAAATCACAGCCGAAGCATTACGACAAAAAATAGGACAATTTTTCTTTCCAGCAGTATTCATCAACGATACCGAAGAAAATATTCAAGAAACGGAAAAACTTATTAGAGAACATAATATTGGAGGATTGACGTTTTTCCATAGTCGTGCGAGTGCTGCAACGAATTACGAAAGCAAGAAAAAAGTAGTCTTCAACGACGACAGCTACGAAAAAATCAAAGCGTTGATTGTTCGTTATCAAAAAGTCGCTTCTACTCCACTTTTAATCAGCATTGATGCCGAATGGGGCTTGGCAATGCGAATTGAAAAAACACCGCAATATCCGTATGCGATTACACTTGGCGCTTTGCCGGAAAACAAATCAAGTTTGATTTACGAAGTTGGAAAACAAATTGGTTTAGATTTAAAAGCCACTGGAATTCAGTATAATTTATCCCCTTTGGCAGACATCAACAACAATCCAAACAATCCTGTTATTGGCTATCGTTCTTTTGGTGAAAACAAAGAAAAAGTGGCCGATTTTGCTGTTGAATATTTAAAAGGAATGTCAGAAGTTGGTGTTTTAGGTTGTCTGAAACATTTTCCAGGACACGGAAATACGAATGTTGATTCGCATTTAGGTTTGCCTGTTTTAAAAGAAACTTTAGAAGAATTATTAGAAAACGAATTATATCCATTCATTAAAGGAATCGAAAACAATGTCGATTCGATTATGATTGGGCATTTGGCTGTTCCGAGTTTAAATGACGGAAAAGATACTTCTGCAACTTTATCGAAAGCAGTTATTCAAGATCTTTTGCGTGATAAATTAGGTTACGATGGTTTAGTAATTTCTGATGCTTTAAACATGCACAGCGTTTCTAAATTGTACGAAACAAAAGGACAATTAGAATGGGAAGCTTTCAACGCTGGAAATGACGTTTTATGTTTCGCTGAAAATGTTCCGGAAGGAATTGAAGCGATCTATAAAAATGCCTCGCCAGATCGCATTTTTGAAAGTTATAACCGAATCATGAAAGCCAAAGAAAAAGCAGGAATTCTTTCTGGAAACACTGCTATTTCAGGCGAATTAAACTTTGAAAAAACATCAGAATTAAATCTTGAAATTGCTCAAAATGCAATCACAAAAATCATTGATAACAGAATTTCAGATTTAGCTCTTGAAGCGCAGAAAAACAACAAATTAGCCAAACTGAGCTTATATAAAAATACCGAAAATACATTTTTCAAAACTTTAAACTCAAAATTCCCTTCACCTGAATTTGCTTTTGAAAGTTTAGAAACTTCCGACATTTCAACTATTAAAAATGAATTAGAAAATTTCGAAACAATCATCATTTCATTATTTGTTCCGAAAGCAAAACCGCTGAATAATTTTGAAGTAAACGATGAAGTTTTCAAACTGCTTTCTGATTTATTGCAAACCAAAAAATGCATTGTTTACATTTTCGGAAATCCGTACGTTTTGCCATTAATTCCGAATCTAAAAAAGGCTTCAGGATTAATTCAGGCGTATCAAGATTTTGAAGAATTTCAAAAAACAGCAGGAATTCATTTTTAGAAAAAAATAATTTCTCAGGCGTTTTACCCGTAAACATTGACATTCAGTAAATTACAGTTCAAAATAGTCAAAATTTATCAACTTATAAATTTTTATAATCACATCTTATTGTAACTACCTGTACTTATGCCCTACTTTTGCAGCAAATAAATATTTAACGTAAAACGAAAATTATGTCTTTAGTAGGAAAAAAATTCCCAAGTATTGCAGTAGATGCTATCTCAGAAATGGGTGACAATTTAAAAATCAACATTTTTGAAGAAGCAGTAAACAACAATAAAAAAGTACTTTTATTCTGGTATCCAAAAGATTTTACTTTTGTATGTCCAACTGAATTACACGCCTTTCAAGCTGCATTACCAGAATTCGAAAAAAGAAATACTATCGTAATTGGTGCTTCTTGCGACACAAACGAAGTTCACTTTGCTTGGTTAAATACTCCAAAAAACAATGGTGGAATCGAAGGTGTTACTTACCCAATCTTAGCAGATACAAACCGTAACTTAGCTAACATTTTAGGTATTCTTGATATCGAATCTACAAGCTATAGCGAAGATACAGATTCAGTTATTATCGAAGGTTCAAACGTAACTTACAGAGCTACTTACCTAATCGACGAAACTGGAAAAATTTTCCACGAAAGCGTAAACGATATGCCATTAGGACGTAACGTAAACGAATACTTAAGAATGGTTGACGCTTACACGCACATCCAAACTAAAGGTGAAGTTTGTCCTGCAAACTGGGAAGCTGGTAAAGAAGCAATGTCTGCTGACAGAATCAGTACTGCTGAATACTTAAGCGCAAACTAATTCTTTTTAAGGTTCTGAGGTTCTAAGATACTAAGGTGCTAAGCTTTTTACTTAACTTTTGAAACTTAAAATACAATTCTACAATATAGTTATCAGGTTCTCAGATTAACACTTAGAATCTTAGAACCTTGATAACTTTAAATCTCAAAAAATAATTTTAACGTTAAGTCATTTTATGGACTAAGGGCTAAAAAACTTAGAACCTTAGCACCTCAGCGACTTAGCACCTTAAAAAATAAAAATTATGTTAATCGACTTAAACGAAGATACGTTAGCAGATTTAGTTGCTAAAAACGAAAAAGTAGTAGTACAATATTCAGCTTCATGGTGTGGAAATTGCCGTATTATGAAACCAAAATTCAAAAAATTAGCAACAGAAAATGAAGCTATCACTTTTGTTTTGGTTGATGCAGAAAATTCTCCTGAATCAAGAAAATTAGCAAACGTAAGCAACTTGCCTACTTTCGCTACTTTCGTAAACGGACAATTAGTTGGCGAAACTCAAACTAACAAACAAGAAGTTCTAATTGATTTAGTAAACGCAATTGCTTAATTCATAAACTCCACAACATGAAATTACCAGTAATTAAGCATTTAACGCAATTCATCGAAGAAAACGATCAGGATTATATCATCGAAACGATCGAAGTTCTTGAAGCGATGACCGAAATTCCTTCTCTTAAGGATGAAGAATTAGACGTAATCGGCGAATTGATTTCAAATATGTACGGCGCCCTTGAAGTTCAAAAATTGGTTGCTCAAGGAACAGACAAAAAAGAAGCTCTAAATACGTTCATGAAACGTGTTTTAGGCTCTATCGATAAATAATCGAGCCTCTTTTTCAAAGAAAAAACAAAAAAACATGACTGAGAAAGCGTTTCTAATTGGAGACGCTTTTTTTTGTTTTAATGAATTCTAAAATAATAAGGGCGAGCCACCATTAGAAAAAGGGGCTAAATCTACTTTGTCTACATCAGCCCCTTTCCCTAATGCTGTCGGGCTATCCGCGCTACTTCGGTAGCTTGCTCCTATCCCTCTCGCGAGTAAACGTTTCCAATAGACTTCGCTGGTTCAGCGCTACCTAAAAAAGAAAAAAATCAATTGCCTCTAGCTTTAGCTGGGGGTGTACAAATAAGTCCCGAAAAGGGCTTTAGCCAAATGCACAGGTTTTGGCTAAAGCCCTTTCTTTCATCTACAAAACCTCCAGCTAAAGCTGGAGGCAATTGAAAGCTGAACTTTGTCAAAGTTGAATCTAAAGTGTAAAATCAAAAGAACAATATACTCTCAAAATTTTAGTTATCATTAAAAATAATCTACCAAAATAAATCACAAATTCGTGAATACGCGACCACTCCAAAACCACAATTAATCTCTCCTTAAACCCTTAACAAATACTTTTAGATTCAAATATTAATCCTTACTTTTGAACCTCATTAATTTTAATCAAAAATCATGGCATCTATCACATTAGGAGGAAATCCAGTTCATACATCAGGCGAATTGCCAGCTGTTGGGTCACAATTAGCTGACTTTAAATTAGTTCAAAACGACTTATCAGTTGCTTCATTGAGCACTTTCGCTGGTAAAAAATTAGTTTTAAACATCTTCCCAAGTGTTGATACAGGAACTTGTGCAACATCTGTTAGAAAATTCAATGCAAGTGCAAGCGGATTAGATAACACAACTGTTTTATGTATTTCTAGAGATTTACCATTCGCTCAAAAACGTTTTTGTGGTGCTGAAGGTTTAGAAAATGTAGTAAACTTATCAGACTTTCAAACTGGTGCTTTCGGAAAAGCAAACGGATTAGAAATTGTTGACGGACCTTTAGCAGGTTTACACTCAAGAGCAATCATTGTTGTTGATGCTAGCGGAAAAGTTCTTCACACAGAACAAGTTGCAGAAATTGCAAACGAACCAAATTACGAAGCAGCTTTAGCAGCACTATAATATTTTCCTCTAAAATGGAGTTTCAAAAAGACAATACTTTTGTTTCAGGTCGTTTAAAAAGTGTTACATATGCTTTTAAAGGAGCTGTAAAATTAATAAAAACAGAACACAGCATTATGGTTCAATTCTCATTGGGAATTATCATGACTATTGCTGGATTCTATTTTCACATTTCACAAACCGAATGGCTATGTCAAACCTTAGCCATCGGTTTAGTTTTAGCTATTGAAGGATTAAACACGGCAGTTGAAAAAATTGCTGATTTTATTCATCCGGATTACAGCAGACGAATCGGATTTATTAAAGATATTGCTGCCGGAGCGGTATTTTTTGCTGCAATGACTGCAATAGCGATTGGCTTAATTATTTATCTCCCAAAATTTATATAGGCAAGGAACGCAAGAATGGCAAAAACAAAAAAAGAAACTGCAGACAAAAAAACCGAATCAAAAGTCGAAGGTATTAGGTCCCGAAAATTAACCAAACAACAAAAGTTTGTTCTGGGATGTCTTTTGATACTCTTTTCAATCGCATTACTGGTTGCGTTTATTTCGTTTTACGTTAACGGACAATGGCAGGCAGACCAAAGTGCTGTTGATAGTCTAGGAAATCGCGATGAAGTGGTTCAAAATTGGCTCGGAAAATTCGGAGCTTATCTTGCTGATCTTATCGTTTATCGAGGTTTCGGAATCGCATCTTTCATTTTTGTCCGTCTATTTTTCTTAACCGGATTATTTTTAGCATTGGAACTTTCGACCAAAAAGCTGAAAAATACTTGGTTTTGGGACTTATTTGCCTTGATTGTCGTTTCTATCCTTTTTGGATTTTTCGCCACATCAGCACCAGAATTGGGTGGAACAATTGGCTATGAATTAAATCTTTTCCTTCAGGATTATATCGGAAAAACAGGAACTTTATTAACCTTGCTTTTCGGACTGATCGTTTATTTGATTTTCAAAATAAAAGTATCACCTGAAAAAATTCAATCGTATTTTGATTCAACAAAAAAGGAGTTCAATTCTGAATTAGAATCAATAAAACCAATTCAACCGCAACAGCCACAACAGCCCGAAAGCGCTTATAATTTAGAAGAATTTGCAATTGAAGAAGAAGATCCTGAATTAGACAATATTCATCTAAAAACGGTTGATTCTCAATTCGAAATCAACAAAGAAGCTTTAAAACCAACGATTTCTCACGCTTCTGAAATTGAGTTAAATCCCGTTTTAAAGCCAATTACTCCAAAACAAGAACTACCATTAGTTTCTCCTGACGAAGCTTTTGTGATTGAAAAATCAGAAGAAGAAGATATTATCGAAGAAAATCTGGCTTCTCGCCTAGTTGCCGATTTCGGATTATTTGACCCTACTTTGGATTTATCCAATTACAAATTCCCAACCATCGATTTATTAAAAGAATATTCGACTGGCGGTATTACCATCAATCAGGAAGAATTAGAAGAAAATAAAAACAAAATTGTAGATACACTTCGCAACTACAAAATTGAAATTGCTCAAATCAAAGCAACTGTTGGTCCATCGGTAACTTTATATGAAATTGTTCCAGAAGCTGGAATCAGAATTTCAAAAATTAAGAGTTTAGAAGATGATATAGCCTTGTCATTATCAGCATTAGGAATTCGTATTATTGCGCCAATTCCAGGAAAAGGAACTATCGGTATCGAGGTTCCGAACAAAAACCCAACTATGGTTTCCATGAAGAGCGTTATTGGAGCTGCGAAGTTCCAAGAAGCTGAAATGGAATTGCCAATTGCTTTAGGAAAAACAATTTCTAACGAAACTTTTGTTGTCGATTTAGCCAAAATGCCTCACTTATTGATGGCGGGTGCCACAGGACAAGGAAAATCGGTTGGATTGAATGCGGTTTTGACATCACTTTTGTATAAAAAGCATCCAGCCGAAGTAAAATTTGTTTTGGTTGATCCGAAAAAAGTAGAGCTTACGCTTTTCAACAAAATTGAAAGACATTATTTAGCCAAACTTCCAGATACAGAAGATGCTATTATAACCGATAACGCCAAAGTTGTCAACACTTTAAATTCGCTTTGTACTGAAATGGACAATCGTTATTCTTTATTAAAAGACGCGATGGTTCGTAATATTAAAGAATACAACGAAAAATTCAGATCAAGAAAATTAAATCCAGAGGCCGGTCATCGATTTTTACCTTATATCGTTTTGGTTGTCGATGAGTTCGCCGATTTAATTATGACGGCTGGAAAAGAAGTCGAAATCCCGATTGCACGTTTGGCCCAACTTGCTCGTGCTATTGGTATTCACTTAATTATCGCTACGCAAAGACCTTCTGTAAACGTCATTACAGGTTTGATCAAAGCCAATTTCCCTGCCAGAATTGCCTTTAGAGTAACATCTAAAATTGACTCAAGAACGATTTTGGATACTCAGGGTGCCGATCAATTAATTGGACGAGGAGATTTATTATATACTAATGGAAACGACGTAGTGCGTGTTCAATGTGCATTTATTGATACGCCAGAGGTCGAAAAAATTACGGATTTTATTGGCGGACAAAAAGCTTATGCCACGGCATATCTGCTTCCAGAATTTATTGGAGAAGAAACTGGCATCAATCTTGATATAGATATTTCCGAAAGAGATTCCTTGTTTAGAGAAGCTGCGGAGATTATTGTCAACGCACAGCAAGGTTCTGCTTCATTACTGCAAAGAAAATTAAAATTGGGTTACAACAGAGCCGGACGATTGATCGATCAATTGGAAGCTGCCGGAATTGTTGGTCCTTTTGAAGGCAGTAAAGCTCGAAGTGTGAACATTCTAGATTTAAGTGCTCTTGATCAATTTTTTAATAATGAACAAAATTAACCCCATCATGAAAACGAAAATTCAGGAAATCAGAAACAATTCTATCACTAACATGACTAAAAAGTGTCTTCAATTTGCAACAATTTTGCTTTTGAGCTTCACTTCTATTCAGGCTCAGGATAAAAAAGCCAAAGATTTATTGAACGAAGTGACAGCTAAAATAAAAAGCTACGACAACATTGTTATTGACTTTAAATATTCTTTGAATAATGCTAAAGAAAATATCAATCAAGATAGCAAAGGAAATGTAACCATGAAAGGGAATCAATACGTATTGAATTTCATGGGTGTCACTAAAATTTTCGACGGCCAAAAAACATACACTATTGTTCCTGAAGACGAAGAAGTTACTGTTTCCAAAGTAAATGAAAAGGACGATAACGCCATTACGCCTTCAAAAATGCTTACTTTCTTTAATTCTGGATACAAATACAACATGGATATTGTTCAAAATGTAAAAGGAAGAAAAATCCAGTATATCAAATTAGTTCCGACAACAGGAAAAGACCAAAGAAAAGAAATTCTTTTAGGTATTGACGTTCAAACAAAACACATCTATAATTTGATTGAAACTGGAAAAAACGGAACAAAAACAACTTTAACCGTTAATTCTTTTAAAACCAATCAACCATTATCAAAAAATCAATTTACCTTTGTAGCGAGCAAATATCCAAAATACTACATCAACAAATTAGATTAATTACAAGGTTGAAAATTTTAGACAAATACTTACTAAAAACATTTCTGATTACATTTGCTACGGTATTTGTAATCCTTTTTTTTATATTCATACTTCAAACAGTCTGGCTTTTTATTGCAGAACTTGCAGGTAAAGATTTGGATTTGATATTGGTTATAAAATTCCTATTATTCTCAATGCCAAGGATTATTCCGTTAGTTTTGCCACTATCGGTATTGTTGGCTTCGATTATGTCTTTTGGGAATTTAGCGGAGAACTATGAGTTTGCCGCTATGAAATCTTCCGGAATCTCACTGCAAAGAGCAATGCGTATCCTAATCGTATTCATCTTTGTTTTAAGTATAGTTGCTTTTTGGTTTGCAAACAATGTAATTCCTTATGCAGAATACAAGTTTATTAATTTCCGTAAAAACATTGCTCAAGCTAAACCTGCAATGGCAATTGCCGAAGGACAATTTAACGATGTTGGATTTTACAATATCAAGGTAAATAAAAAATCAGGAGAAAACGGAAACATCTTAACAGGGGTTACAATTCATGAAAAAAGCAATACTATTGGTGAAAACAAAACTGTTATCAAAGCCAAACACGGCAGATTAATTAGTAATGAAAAATCCAGTATTTTAAAATTGGTTTTAAATGACGGCTATTATTACCAAGATGTTACACCAAAAAAATACGAAGATCGTGCAAAAGTCCCTTTTGTAAAAGCTGCTTTTAAAAAGCAAATCATCAATATCGACTTGTCTGAACTAAATAAAGTTGATGAAGATAAAGAAAGTGTAAACAGCACAAACGGTATGCTGAATGTCAGCGAATTGCGCTATACTTTAGATTCTTTAAACAAAAATCTAGACAATGAGATAATTTCGTTTTCAGAAAATATCAATCAGCGTGTGGGAATCAAAAAAATTCCGATCCCGATTAAAACTGACATAAAGAAAAAACCAATGCCTAATGATCTTTTGTCTTTATATACAACAAAACAAAAGCTAGACATTCTAAAAATGGCTAACAGCAATGTATCCAGCAATGTCTACTCAATCGAAGCAACTCAAAAAGATTTAAAAGATAAACAACGCGAAATCAACAAACACCTTAGTGCATTGTACGAGAAGTTCGTAATTGCTTTCGCTTGCTTTTTAATGTTTTTCATTGGAGCTCCTTTGGGCGCGATCATCCGCAAAGGCGGATTGGGATTGCCTATTGTATTCGCAGTTTTGATTTTTATTACTTTCCACTTTATAAATACCTTTGGAAAAAGACTTTCGCAAGAAGGCGGTATGACTCCTTTTTTAGGATCATGGATGTCATCTTTTATATTATCGCCATTAGCAATTTTATTGACTTATCGTGCAACAAACGACAATGGTCTAATAAATTTTGATGCGATTACGACACCGATTTCTCAAGCATTTCAGAAAATTTCTGAGCGATTTTTTCCCGCTCAAAACAAACAATAATTATGTCAGCAAAAATACAACTAAATACCATTGAAGAAGCTATAGAAGATATTCGTCAAGGTAAAGTAATCATTGTAGTCGATGATGAAGATCGTGAAAATGAAGGTGATTTTTTGGCAGCTGCTGAAAAAGTGACGCCAGAAATGATCAACTTTATGGCTACACACGGACGCGGATTAATTTGTACACCACTTACAGAAAGCCGTTGCAAAGAACTTGATTTGCGTGCCATGGTAACCAACAATACAGATCATATGGAAACTGCCTTTACAGTTTCTGTGGATTTGAAAGGAAATGGAGTTACAACAGGTATTTCTGCAGCCGACCGATCAAAAACAGTTCAATCATTAGTTGATCCAAATACAAAACCACACGACTTAGCACGTCCTGGACATATTTTCCCTTTAATTGCAAAACAAGGTGGTGTTTTAAGAAGAACTGGGCATACCGAAGCCGCAATTGATTTTGCACGATTAGCCGGATTTAAGCCTGCTGGAGTTATCTGCGAAATTTTAAATGAAGACGGAACAATGTCTCGTTTGCCTCAACTTATCGAAGTAGCGAAAAAATTCGATTTAAAATTAGTTTCGATTGAAGATTTAGTTGCCTACAGAATGCAACACGACAGCTTGATTGTTAAAAAAGAAGATTTTGATATTGAAACTCGCTTTGGAACATTCAGATTGAGAGCTTACGAGCAGACTACAAACAAGCAAATTCATATTGCGCTAACAAAAGGAACATGGAATTTAGGAGAACCAATCTTAACTAGAATCCACTCTTCGCAGGTTAATAATGATTTACTTGGTACTTTAACAAATAATGCTGAACAGCAATTAGATGATATGTTTAAAGTTATTAATGAAAATGGCAAAGGCGCTATAATTTTCATTAATCAAGATATGACTGCTGTTAATCTTTTAAATAGAATTTCTGAGTTGAAAGCCTTACAATCACAGGGAACATTAAAAGCTCCAAAAGTGATTATTGACAGCAAAGATTACGGAATTGGAGCTCAAATTCTGCATGATATTGATATTTCAAAAATTAGATTAGTTTCAAATACACAACAAACAAAACGTGTTGGAATGATTGGTTACGGCCTTGAAATTACAGAGTACGTAAACTACTAATTTATGGGAACAATTGAAGAAAGAATTATAAAGTCTGAAACACGAATTTTTAAAGCCGTTTTTCCAAGTACAACGAATCATTATGATACTTTATTTGGAGGAACTGCGCTTCATCTAATGGATGAAGTTGCTTTTATTTGCGCAACGCGTTTCAGTCGTAAAAAAGTAGTAACGATTTCAACTGGTCAAATCGACTTTAAAAAAGCAATTCCGGCTGGAACTTTAATCGAATTAGTAGCAAAAGTTGTTAGTGTTGGAAATACAAGTTGCAAAATTCACGTCGATATTTTTATGGAACAAATGTACTCTGAACTTCGCGAAACTGTAGTTTCAGGAACTTTTTCATTTGTTGCAGTTGATGAAAACAAGAAATCGGTGCCTATTTTAGATCATTTAGAATAATTTTTTGAAAAATCTCATTTTCGGAAATATTGATAATTAGACACTTGAGAATTATTTAAAAAAACTTGAAAAATAATTCCAAAAAAAGTTTTGATAACCGAAAAACCGTCTTATATTTGCACCCGCAATCAGACAATGAGAGCAACATACTGGAGAAATGGCAGAGCGGTCGAATGCGGCAGTCTTGAAAACTGTTGACTGTAACAGGTCCGGGGGTTCGAATCCCTCTTTCTCCGCTGA
>NZ_JBCPXZ010000011.1:0-34209 GCF_039581405.1 Flavobacterium mesophilum
TCAGGTGGTCAGTTTGCTCCGGAACGGGTAGTCAATTTACTCCGGAATTAGGTGGTCAAATTGACCGGTTTTTCCAACGTAGTTGAATTTGCCGACAGCGTATTTTGCGATGCCATGCCTTTGTATCAATGTATAAAGCGCTCCCGGAGATATTCCGAATTTCTGCTGTATCTGGGTGATGGTGTAGCACTTTTCCAGCCCTGGGAATTCCTGGATAGGACGCAATAGGGACTGTTCGATCGGGATAGAGAAAAAGCTGTCCATATCGCATCTTCGGATTACTGTCCTAGCACCGAATTTCGCAATATCAAGTTCTCCTCTGGAAATAATCCTGTAGATCGTCCTTCTGCTGATTCCATACAGCAGGCCTGCCTGTTTTACACTGATGAAATCTTTCGTTTTTACGATTTCCAAGTCTGGATTTTTGGCAATTTCAGTCTGCCTGTTGCTTTGATCGATCTTTGACTGTCTGGTCCTTGCCTTATAGGCCCTGCTGCTGCATTTTAGGGAGCAGTAGAGCGTTTTTGTAGTGCGTGCTGTAAATTCATTTTTGCAGAATTCGCAGACTCTGGTAATCTTGATGTTTGAACTCATAGAATGTGACTTTAAGTGTCCCACTGTGACTATGTGTGTCTCTGCGTGCCATAATTTGGCCAAAAAAAAATATTTTTTGCTCCTTGCCGTCCCGAGGTACAAACGAGGTACAAATTTAATCATAACAACAACAAGCATCCAAAAGAAAAGACAAAGAAAAAACGAGTCAGAATATTGTTTATCAATATTTTAACTTGTTTGCTTGTTTTTGTTTTTCGTTATTTTGTTTCCCTATTTGCCGATGCAGAAATTAGCAAAAATATTACCAAGCAATTCATCGTTTGTAACTTGACCAGTAATAAGTCCGAATTGATACAAAGCTTCACGAATATCTAATGCCATCAAGTCGCTTGAAAGATTTGTCTCAAGTCCGAATTTAACTTTTTGAATTTCATCTAAAGCTTTAAGTAAAGAATCGTAATGCCTTGTATTTGTTACAATAGTTTCATTATTTCTCAATGCTCCGGTATTGACAAACGATAGCAATTCATTCTTTAATTCGTCAACTCCAATTTTTTCTTTAGCAGAAATCAATAAAAGTTTTGCATTCAAATTTTCAAGTTGATTTGTGATATTTAGAAGTTCTTCAGCTGATAAAAGATCCTTCTTATTGACCACAATTAAAAGTGGTTTTAATGGATATTTATTTTTGATTTGCTCAATTTCAGAAACAAATTCCGAGCTTGAAGATTTAAATTTTAATCCGTCAAATAAATAAATGACAACTTGTGCTTGTTCTATTTTTTCGAAAGTTTTTTTGATACCGATACTTTCTACAATGTCTTTCGTTTCGCGAATTCCAGCAGTATCAATAAATCGGAAACCAACACCTCCAATAACCAATTCGTCTTCAATAGTATCACGAGTCGTTCCTGCAATGTCTGAAACTATGGCGCGTTCTTCATTCAATAAAGCATTTAATAAAGTCGATTTTCCAACATTTGGCTCTCCGACAATCGCAACAGGAATACCGTTTTTAATTACATTTCCAACAGCAAACGAATCGATTAAGCGTTTTAAAACAAATTCAATTCGGTTTAATAATTCGTGAAATTGAGTACGGTCAGCAAACTCCACATCTTCTTCGGCGAAATCTAATTCTAGCTCAATTAGTGAAGCAAAATTCAAGAGTTCCTCACGAAGTTTAGCAATTTCGTTACTAAATCCGCCTCGCATTTGTTGCATTGCTATTTGATGAGATGCTTCATTATCTGACGAAATTAAATCGGCAACTGCTTCTGCTTGCGATAAATCAAGTTTTCCGTTTAAGAAAGCGCGTAGGGTAAATTCTCCAGCATCAGCCATTCTGCATCCTTTTCGCAATAATAATTGAATAATTTGTTGCTGAATATAAGTTGAGCCATGACAAGAAATTTCAATCGTGTCTTCACCTGTATACGAATGGGGACCTTTGAAAACGGAAACCAAAACTTCATCAAGTGTTTTTTCATTATCTACAATATGTCCTAAATGAAGTGTATGCGTTTTCTGTTTTGTCAAATCTTTGTTTTTTATAGATTTAAAAACAGAATTTCCTATTGTGATTGCTTCAGCGCCTGAAATACGAATGATGGCAATAGCTCCGGCTCCAGATGGAGTAGCTAATGCAACTATAGAATCTTGATTTATCATGTTGCAAAGGTATGAAAAAAGGCTTAAAAGAATTATGAGTTGCGAATTGTGAATTGTAAAATTCTAAACTGTGAGAAGCTAATAATTGGTTTAAGTCATAATCTTCAAGTTTAGGCTTTCAGCTTTCGGCTTTGAACTTTCGGCTTTCAAGTTTCAACTTTCAAGTTTCAAGTTTCGATTTTCAAGTTTCGATTTTCAAGTTTCGATTTTCAAGTTTCGATTTTCAAGTTTCAACTTTCGACTTTCAACTTTCGACTTCCAGCTTCCAACTATGAACCTTTGTAACTTTGTCACTTTGTCCCTTTGACGAATGTTAAAATACTGATAATTATCAGGTTGTTTTGTTTTTATAATGATTAAATTTGAGAGAACAATACACTAATCCTAATTAAAATGAAAAAGATACTATTTCCCACAGATTTTTCTGAAGCAGCTACAAATGCGTTTGTTCATGCATTAGAATTCGCTAAAATTGTTAAAGCCGAACTTGTCTTGTTGCATACTTTTGAGATTCCAGTGTATGACAGTCAGTTTTTTCCAGAAAATTATGCCTCAATTTACAGTTCTATCGAATTAGCTAAATTTGAGATGTTTAAGGATGAAATTCCAAAACTCCGAGCAATCGCGGCTGAACGAAAACTTGATGATATTGTCATTAAACATCGACTGATGGATGGTGATTTGATTTATAATTTAAAAAACGCAGTCGAAGAAGACGAAATTGATTTTGTGATCATGGGGACTACGGGAGTATCTGACTGGACTAAGTTTTTTACCGGATCTAATACAAATTCGGTAATTTCTGAAGTGAAGGTTCCAGTATTATGTGTTCCTATTGATGCAAAATATAAAAAAGTAAAAACAATTGGCTTTACGACGCGATATCGTGATAAAGATAAGGATGTGCTTCGCAGAATATTGAAAATTGCAAAAAAAACAGATGCCAAAGTAAGAAGCTTGTATGTGAGAACTACAAATTCTGATGTTTCTGAAATGACAATCAAAGAATGGGAACAGGAGTTTGCGAACGATAATGTTGAATTCCTGGTTTTGCCAAGTGATGATGTGAAAGAAACAATTCTTGATTTTATTCTTTATAAAGACATTGACATTCTGACCACTATAACTCATAAAAGATCTTTCTTTGAAAGTATTTTTGAATCAAGTCTATCAAAAAGAATTACAAAAGAAGTCTCTATTCCGGTATTAGTAATGCACGAAAAGGAATAAAAAGGCGTTTTTTTTTAATTGTAATTTTGGAAGTGTAAAAGCTATATTTGTACTTCATTAAATTTTAGAAATGGAAGTATATCAGAATAAGGTCAAACATTTTTCAGAAACTTATAGTAAAATCAACAAAAGATACAACAGTATTAGTTTATTACGTTTGTTAATTGTTTTTCTTGGTTTGTTTATGCTGTACTATTACATCAAAACCAGTGAAATTTTCTATGTAGTACTAGCTTTTTTATCTTTTGTTGGTTTTGTTTTTTTAATGAAAATCCATTCAAAATTGGCTTTTCAAAGACAGCTTACCACCGCACTTTTAAAAATCAATGAAAATGAAATTTCTTTTTTGAAAAGAGAAAAACTTCCTTTTGAAAATGGTATAGAATTTAACGATTTTCATCATCCTTATGCATATGATTTAGATATTTTTGGAGATCATTCTTTGTTCCAAAACTTAAATCGAACGGCCACTTTTATCGGAAAAAAAACATTGGCAGATAAATTATTGCGCCTTTTTTCAAATGAAACTATTGTTGATAATCAGAAAGCGATAAATGAGCTTAAATCAAAAATTGACTGGAGACAAGATTTTCTTGCCTTAGCTTCTATCAGTACTGACACGAAAAGTTCGTATGATGCTATAATGTATTGGAGTTCATTTAAAAACAATACACTTCCTAAAGTTTTAGTTTTACTTTCATATGTAATTCCAGCATTGTTTTTTGGTGTATTGTTCGCTTATTTTGTAACCTCAAAAACAATTTTATTGTCCTATTTGACTTATATTTTTATTGCCAATATGATTGTTTTGGGACAGTCTGTAAAACGAATTAAATCTGAAATTGCTCAAGCGGATAATGTTGACAAAATAATCAAGCAATATGGTTTGCTGGTTGAAAAAATTGAATTGGAAAAATTTGAGTCTAAAAAATTAATCGAATTACAGCAACAATTGATTTCTAAAAATATTTCGGCAAGTGCTCATTTAAAACAATTGTCTGAATTGTTTTCTAGAATGGATACGATCAATAATTTAGTGACGACACTTGTTTTTAACGGAACATTTTTGTTTAATCTTCATGTTTTAAAAGCGCTTTTGAAATGGAAGAAAGATTATTCGCATGAGCTTGAAAATTGGATTGCGATTATTGGTGAGTTCGAAGCTTTGAACAGTTTGGCTAATTTGGCGTACAATAATCCAGATTTTGTTTTTCCTGAAATCAATTCAGAATATAAAATCGGATTCGAAAATTTGAGCCACCCGTTATTAAATCCGAAAAGCAGAATAGGGAATGACACTCATTTTTATCCCGAATCGTTTATGATTTTAACCGGTTCGAATATGTCCGGGAAAAGTACTTTTTTGAGAAGTTTAGGAGTAAATATGGTATTAGCCGGAATTGGTTCAGTTGTTTGTGCTTCAGAAGCTAATATTCATCCACTTCCAGTTTTAGTTTCAATGCGATTGTCTGATTCATTAGCTGATAGCGAATCCTATTTCTTTGCTGAAATCAAGCGTTTGAAACAAATTATGGATGCATTGGAAGAACAACCAGCTTTTGTTTTATTGGATGAAATTTTACGAGGAACTAATTCTGATGATAAACGAAACGGAACCATTGAGGTGGTGAAAAAAATAATTGCAAAAAATGCAATAGGGGCAATTGCAACGCATGATATTGAGGTATGTTTAACGACAAATGAATTTCCAGATCTTTTGAAAAATCAATGTTTTGAAGTCGAAATTCAAAACAATGAATTGCATTTTGATTATAAACTCAGAAATGGGATTTGTAAAAATAAAAGCGCCACTTTCTTAATGCAGAAAATGGGTGTTATCTAAGAAAAGAGCCTAAAGAAAATCAAATTTCTTTAGGCTCTTTTTTTATACGATATTTCCGTTATGAATTAGCATTTTTACGGGCGACATTCTAGAAACTGCTTCTGCTGAACAACTGGCTTTTAGAAAAACCAAATCAGCTTTGTCTCCAGCTTTTGGCCATTGCTGTACGCCTTTGTCATCTAAAGGAATTGGACCTGAAGTTGCTAATTTCAGCATTCTAGACAAGTTGAATTCGGTTACTTGACCATATAATTGCGCTGCTAGATTTGCTTTTTGTAAAACACTTCCGGTTCCAAATGTATTCCAGTGATCGATAATGCTGTCGTTTCCGGTCATTACATTGACGCCATATTTCATTAAGGTTGGAATTGGCATGACTAAACTGCCAAAAGGAATTGTAGAAACTATGCCTACTTGAGCGACACTTAATTTTTCAGCCATTTCTTCTTGTTTTGGTTTGTCAATTTTTCCAAGCGCAAAACAGTGGCTCAAAAATGTTTTTCCTTTCAAGCTTGGATTTTCATTGACTTTAGCCATTAAATATTCGATTGTTTTTACTCCAGATTCTCCTGATTCGTGTAAATGGATGTCGATTCCTTTATTATTGTCCAAAGCCAATTGAACAGTAAAATCTATTGTTCTTTCGATTGAACCATCAATAGAAAAAGGGTCAAGTCCACCAATGAAATCAATATCCATTTTTGCGGCTTCTTGTAAATATGGAGCAGAATTAGTATAAAAAACGCCGTGTTGCGGAAAAGCAACCAATTCGGCACCAAATGTGTTTTTCTTGTTTTCTAAAGCTTTTTGCAGATTTTTTAAAGATTGCAGTTTTGAGGTTGGCTCAATGTTTACGTGGCTTCTTGCGAATGAAGTTCCGTGTGATTGCAATAATTCAATTATTTTCTCGGCTTTTTGAGTGGAGTTTTTAAGCAAATCAGGTAAAATCTGCTGTTCTAAAGCAATCATCGCTTTTACACCGCCAGTTCTTTTTTTAACAGCATGCCATTCGTCATAGTATGTTTTGTCTAAGTGAATGTGCATATCACGAAATGCAGGAAGCATTAACAAACCTTTTGCGTCAATAGCTTGAGCATTTGGTTTGTTTGCTGAAATCGATTTGATTTTTCCATCGCTAATTTCAATGCAAAATAATTCGGTTTTTGTTCGAACAACTTCGCCTTCTTCATATTCAAATCCAGTTTCGAGTCTGACATTTTTTAGTATGAAATTTTTTCCTGTTGCAAGATTTATATCTAAATCAGTTTCGCTGATGGTTGAAGCAGACACAGAATTAATAAAACCTGAACCAACAGCAAGTCCAGCAACTCCAAAAACAGAGTTTCTTAAAAAATCTTTACGAGTGATATTTGAATTTTTCATACAAAGTGATTTGATGTACAAAAATAGATTTCATAACAACAACACGAGTATAAAATTTATCACAAGGCTTGAAAGATTTATAACTGATCACGAAAATTCGTTGGTGTAATTCCGGTTTGAGTTTTAAAGAAATTCGAAAAATAAGCATGATCTACAAAACCCAATTCAAATGCAATTTCTTTAATTGAAAGAGCAGTAGCTTTTAAATGTCGTTTTGATTCCAAAACAATGCGTTGCTGGATCAATTGTGTAGCCGAAATTTTTAAATGCTTTTTGCAGAGTATGTTTAGATAATTGGCTGATACATGCAGTTTTGATGCATAAAACGAAACCAGTTTTTCATCTTTGAAATAAAGATCAATCAGCTCTTGAAATTTTGCAATACGAGGCTCATTTTGATAGATATCGTGATCTGTAAAGACTTTAGCAGCTTCTTTACTTATAATTGAAGCAATAACTGCGGTACGTGAGCTAGTTAATTCTTGAAGGCAATCAGGTTTTTCTAATTCATTTTTGATAGCATCAAACTCGTAATGCAAAAGATTGTAAGATTCCTTGCTTAGTTCAATTACAGGATGGTTGTGATATTGAGAAAATGAAAATCTAAAACTCGATGAAAAGCTTTCAAAAAAATCCCTTCCAATCATCAATTGGTAACCAGTAGTTTCTGGCTCGATACTCCATTTATGCACTTGTCCTGGAAAAAGCAAATGAATTTGATGATTACTGATCTTATAATCTATAAAGTCAATATTGTGGATACCTTTTGCCTGATCAAACAGCACGATAATAAAAAAATCGTGCTGATGCGGGTTATTTATATGACGTTCTCCATGCAGTTCATTAAACAAAAGCTGTTCATTATGCGTGCTTTGGTCTTTTTTAAATTCCTGAAGCCCCAGTAGAGGGATGTTTTGATCTTTTTTAGTCGACATTACATTGAGTTAATTTCTTTTGAATAATCGCACGTAATGAATTTTTAATAAGGAATTTTAGATTATTTCAAAACCTCATTGATTGTATTTACAAATGCCTCTACAGGTTGAGCGCCTGAAATAGCATATTTTCGATCAAAAACGAAAAAAGGAACACCTTGTACACCAATTTCCTGAGCTTCTTTAATATCGTGCTC
The DNA here is from genome assembly GCF_039581405.1 of Flavobacterium mesophilum. NCBI lineage: Bacteria > Pseudomonadati > Bacteroidota > Flavobacteriia > Flavobacteriales > Flavobacteriaceae > Flavobacterium > Flavobacterium mesophilum. Next base: position 7,815 of record NZ_JBCPXZ010000011.1, read on the forward strand.
AACATCTTTTAAATATAAATGTTCGTCTTTCAAAACTTCTAGGACTTCATTTTTATCTAAACCAGCTTTCTCGCCAAGTTCTAATAAAGTAGGTCCGTCATTTAAATCACGTCCTTCTGTAAAATAAGCACTAAAGAAAATTTCTTCCATTTCAGCACCTAATTTTTTGGCTTTAGCCAAATGTATAATGCGATGCGCTTCGAGAGAATTTGAAATAATCGCTTTTTCAAAATGATAATCTAAACCAACACTTTTCGCACGGTCTGTCACGTTTTTATGCATTTCGATAGATTGTTCAACCGACATGCCTTTTCGTTCGGCTAAAAACGTAAAAACGTCTTTTCCAGATTGTGGTGTAATAGTTGGATCAAGCTGAAAGCTTTTCCATTCAATATCAATTTCATCATTAGGAAATTGCTTTAAAGCAGTTTCCAATTGTCTTTTTCCGATATAACAAAACGGACACATGATGTCCGACCAAATTTCTATTTTCATATGACAAAGTTAATGAAAATTTGTTTCAGGTTTGAGGTTTCAAGTTCGTCAGGATTTTAACCGCAAAGTTCGTCAAGGTTTTTTACAAAGCTTTGCGAACTTTGTGTTTGTAGGCATAAAGCAGAGAAAAAAAACGTAGCGTCCTTTGCGGTTAATTTTGCGCAAGCCATTCAACTTGAAACGTGAAACCTCAAATAAATTGACAAAAATAAAAAACCGCAATTCTCATGAAAGAATTGCGGTTTCTAGGTATAAAAAATGGTTGGTTAATAGCGATATTTTTTTTTTACAATGATATGTCTTTAATTCGAAACTAAAAAAAATCCCTGTAACAAAAAGAAGTTTTGATGTTAACTATTTAACATAACAGGCATTACCAGCATTGTTACTGTTTCGCCTTCTTCAAGACCATCAACTGGAGTAAGGATTCCAGCTCTGTTTGGCAATGACATTTCAAGCATAATCATGTCTGATTGTAAATTAGTCAACATTTCAGTTAAGAAACGAGAGTTGAAACCAATTTGAAGATCATCTCCTTGGTAATCACAAGTCAATCTTTCTTCTGCTTTGTTTGAGTAATCGATATCTTCAGCAGAAACATTTAATTCCGCTCCAGCGATTTTCAGACGAATTTGGTGTGTTGTTTTGTTAGAGAAAATTGCCACACGACGAACAGAACTTAAAAATAAAGAACGGTCGATCATTAATTTGTTTGGATTTTCTTTTGGAATAACCGCTTCGTAGTTTGGATATTTTCCGTCGATTAAACGACACATTAAGATATAATTGTCAAATGAGAACGTCGCATTTGAGTCGTTGTATTCAATTTTTACTTCAGCGTCAGAAGAACCTAAAATACTTTTCAAGATATTCAAAGGTTTCTTTGGCATAATAAAATCAGCTACTTGAGATGCTTTAACATCTGTACGTGCATATTTTACTAATTTGTGAGCATCAGTAGCAACAAAAGTCAAGCCTTCAGGAGAAAATTGGAAAAATACTCCCGACATTACCGGACGCAAATCGTCGTTTCCGGCAGCAAAGATAGTTTTGCTTACTGCAGTTGCTAAAACATCAGCAGGAACAAGCGTTACTGATGGATCTTCAAGGCTAACAGATTTTGGGAATTCTTCTCCAGCAGCATATGCTAATGCATATTTTCCTGAATTAGAACTAATTTCAACTGTATTGTTGTCTTCAACTGTAAAAGTCAAAGGTTGTTCTGGAAACGTTTTTAAAATTTCAAGCAAAAGTTTAGCTGGCACAGCAACGCTTCCTTTGCTTGTAGAATCGATTGATAATGTAGCCGACATTGTAGTTTCAAGATCTGAAGCCGAAACCGTCAACTCATTATTGTTTAGTTCAAATAAAAAGTTGTCTAAAATAGGCAACGTGTTGTTACTATTGATTACACTACCTAAAACTTGCAATTGTTTTAATAAGTACGAACTCGATACTATAAATTTCATCTGTTATATTTTATTTTTTGATGTATTCTCTAGGATTTGGGGGTCTAAAGATTAGGATTACAAATATATCGTAAACTATCTAAAGTATGACATTTTTTTATTAACATCTATTTGCTGTACTTTCTTTTTCTGATGAAGGTAAAAGCCAAGCCGAAAACCAATAAAATTAGAATTGGCAGTCCGATAGTTATGAATTGCGTCATCGTATAATTCTCATGAACCTTTTCTCTGTCTAGTAAAGGCAGTTCGACGTCTTTGCTTCTAATGTTAATAAGTCCTGTATCATCCAGTAAATAATTGATGCAGTTCATCATGAAATCTTTATTGTCATACAGATTTCCAGTGCGCTGATCGTAACCTAGTTCTACAGGCATCAAGTTTTTGTCCAGTTGATTTCTTGCTAAATCTCCATCGGCAATAACAATCATTTTATTTGGTTTTCCTTGTGCAAGAAATGAACTTTCTTTAAACGGCAACACTCGATTTTGAAAGGCTGAATGGAAAGAGCCTTCCAGCAAAACAGCCATTGGTAAATTTCCTTTATTTACATAATCCTGTGGAGAAGTCTTCTCAGTAACGATATTCAAATTGATTTCTGTAGGTGTGCCAATTTTTTTAGAATATGGAGAAGATTGCAATAAAACCGTTTTTTTGATTCCGTTTTTCAAAGTGTCAATTTGGTTTGCAAAATCAAATTTGATTCCGCCTAAATTTTTCACAATTGGATGTTGGATTCCTGGAACAACAATTGGAGCAAATTTCCATTTAAATTCTTGATACTGAGTTGCACTTCCTTGTTCTCCAGTTGCAAGTTTCAATGGACTTCCAATTTCATCTTTTACCAAATCAGGGTTAATTCTGATTCCGTATTTAAAGAACATGTCGTTCAAGTTCAAATCTCTTGGGTATGCTAAAGTTGCGCCAGCTTGATTGTATAAACTGTCCATATCGGCTGCAACTTGGTCAATTAGCCAAATTGTTTTTCCGCCATTCATCACAAATTGATCTAGCACTTCTTTTTCTTCATCAGAAAAAGCTTCTGTAGGTTTAGAGATAATCGCTAGATCATATTTTTTAAGCGCATTTAAAGTCCCGTTCGGATCTTTTGCAACAGAATCTAATGTGAAAGGTCCAATGTAATAGCTTTCTTTTATTTGACGAAGCATATTAGCAACGTGGACTTCATTTAGTTCGCCGTTACCTTTAATGTAAGCTACTTTCTTTTGTTTGGCTTTGGTAATTTTATTAATTGCGTCTGCAATTGAGTATTCTAAATGCTGTATCGAACCTTTTACTTTATCCTCGGTTTTGGCACCCATAATGTTTTTCAACAAAGGAATATTAACTTCTTTATTGTCATAAACCGCAATTGCCCAAGGAAAAACCATTGCTTGAGATTGTTTTCCTTTGTCGTCAACTGTAATGTTTACCGGTGTAAGCCCTTTTTGATAAAGTGATTTTATCATTTCCATGCTTTCTTCTTCGTTTTCCATAGGGTTTACGAATTCGAAAACAATATTGCCATTGTAAGCTTGAAATTCCTCTAATAATTGCTTGGTTTCCTGCTGCAAACGTCTGAAATCTGGCGGAAGTTCGCCTTCCATGTAAATTTTAATCGATAACGGATTTTTGACTTGTTTTACAATATTTAATGAAGTTTCAGATAAAGTATAACGTTTGTCTTTTGTTAAATCAAAACGGTGGAAAAATATGCTTCCAAGTACATTTAAAACAATTAAAATAAAAATTGTAATGCCTAATGTTTTTAAGTTTAATTTATTAGATGCTTTCATTACGCTTTAAAAGATTTTAATTGATAAACAGTAAAAGACAAGAACAATACTGTGATGCTCAAGAAATATATAACATCGCGCGTATCAATAACGCCACGACTCATACTTTTGAAATGATCTTGCATTCCAAAAGCAGGGATCCAACTAGATTGTCCTGGAATCAAAGACGCGATGCCTTCAAAACCAAAATAGAAGAAGAAGCATAAAAACACGGCAATGATAAACGCCACAATTTGGTTTTCTGAAAGGGTAGAAGTAAAGATCCCGATTGCAGAATAAGAAGCAATCAAAAATAATAATCCGAAATAAGAGCCAATGGTGCTTCCTATATCGATATTTCCTTCAGGTGCACCTAAGCCAGAAACTACTTTTACATAAATGAATGTTGGGATAATTGCTAAAATGATTAGCAAAAATGACCCAAAAAACTTTCCATTTGCAATTTCCCAAACCGATAATGGTTTTGTCAAAAGCAATTCAAGTGTTCCTTGTTTTCTTTCGTCAGAGAAACTCCTCATGGTAACGGCTGGAATCAAGAAAATCAAGATCCAAGGCGCTAAGGTGAAAAACGGAGTCAAATCAGCATAACCTGATTTTAATATATTGTAATCTCCTTCAAATACCCATAAAAATAGTCCGTTGCTAATTAGGAAAATAGCAATGACCAAGTAGCCAATAGGAGAGCCAAAAAAGGATTTTATTTCTCTTAAAATGATTGATTTCATTTGTGTTTTTTGTTTTTATTGTTTCAGGTTTCAGGTTTCAAGTTGCACAAAACGTGAAACTTTAAACTTGAAACTAATTTAAGCTAACTAATTTGTCTACACTCCAGGCTTCTGGTTTTGCATTGAAAAGCTTTTTCGTAAAATCCCAAACCGCATTGAAAAGCTCTGAATTTCTGTAATTTTCTAAATCAGCTTCAGTTTCCCAATAACTATAAGTAAAGAAAATACATTTGTCGTTTTTGTCTTGATACAATTCTAAAAAACGATTTCCTTCGGCATTTCGTATTTTCTCTTTCACCGATTCAAAATTCTCCAGAAAATCTGAAATCTTTTCTTCGTGAAAACTCATTTTTACTATTCTTACGAACATATTCTTATTTTAGATTTTAGATTGCTGATTTTAGATTTGGAAAATGGCAATACGCGCGCAAAAGTACCAAAATTGATTATTCTTTTAATGAAAAAAATAAAATTATAAGAATAAGTTTTTACGCAATCTTGTCATTCCGACGAAGGAGAAATCTTCGCTAGTAATTCCGCACAGAGTGTGTCCAGTCTTTGTAGAGCTTCTCGTGAAGATTTCTCCTTCGTCGAAATGACCAAAAGGAGAGAAATAATCAGTAAAAATCCCTTCAATCAGTGAAATCTGTGGCCCAAAATCTATAATTGAATTTATGAGAATTTAATCGTAATCACATCACGATAATTCAGTCCTAACAAACTATTAGCAGAACCCACTTTAGAAGGATTGCTTCTGAAAATAGCAATTTCCAAAAAACCAGCTTCGTTGAAAATAGCTAGTTTTTCACCTTCATAGGTTTTAATCGGGTATTTATCAGAAGTGGCAATAGCCGAATAATTTGGAAGAATTGTTTTGATGCTTTTTGGCTTCATCACGATTTCATACGGACGTCCGCGGGAAACTTCCAAAAATTGTTTTTTAGAAATATTCGTAACAACATTTCCGAAATGATCGATATAAATAACGTATCCTTTTAATGAATTTCCATCGGTTGCAACGACTGCTTGCAGTTCGGTAACTTCTTTTATTGATGGAATTTCTTTGCCAATAACATTTAGCAAACCACCTTTTGCAATATGGCAGGCAACTTGTATAAAAACATCTAAATCAGTGTATTCTGCAGGAAAACGATCGTGAATATTGATAGCAACAATTTTCTGCGGAACGATTTTCTGCGTAAGCATGCTTAAAATTCCGTTATCGGCACAAATAAAAAAATGATCGTTCCATTGCATGGCAATATGCTGATTTTCCTTATTTCGCTCAATATCGACACCAATCAAGTGAACAGTTCCTTTTGGAAAACTCAAATAGGATGCACCAACAACGTAACTTGCTTCGGCAGTGTTGAATGGATCAATGTCATGTGAAATATCAATAATTTTTGCACTCGGAATTTCCGAAAGAATTTTACCCTTCAGCGAGCCCACAAAGTGGTCTTTTAAGCCGTAATCAGTAGTAAGGGTAATTATTGACATCATTTTGTTTATAACTATTGATAGTATTTAAATCTAATTTTCATTAAATTTGAGAAATGCAAATCTAATAATACTAAATGCAAATTGAAAGAAAGAAAGGACAATTTGCGTTAAAGATATGAACATACCCGACAGCCATAGATTTACAAAACAAAATTTATTTTTAATTTAAATTTATCTCATTTGAACGAAAGAATTATAGAGCTTATAGACATCGCTCCAAAAGACTTTTGGGGCGCGCAGGATTCTCATCTTGAAATAATCAAAAAGTACTACCCAAAGCTTAAAATAGTAGCGCGAGGGACAACTTTGAAAGCCTTTGGCGAGAAAGAAGTTTTAGATGAATTCGAAAAGAGATTTCAGAGGCTGATGCTTCATTTTACCAGATACAACAACATTGATGATAATGTGATTGAACGCGTAATAATGAGCGATGGTCAAGAAGAGAGAAAAGCTTACGAGCATGACAAAATACTAGTTCACGGAGTTGGTGGCAAAATTATCAAAGCCATGACGCCAAACCAGCAGTTGCTTGTGGATACCATCAAAAAAAATGATATGGTATTTGCAATTGGACCAGCTGGAACAGGTAAAACGTATACTGGTGTTGCCATGGCTGTAAAAATGCTAAAAGACAAAGAAGTAAAAAGGATCATATTAACGCGTCCGGCGGTTGAAGCAGGGGAGAACCTTGGATTTTTGCCCGGAGATATGAAAGAAAAACTAGATCCTTACATGCAACCTCTTTACGATGCTTTACGTGACATGTTGCCAAATGAAAAACTCGAAGATTATATTTTAAAAGGAATTATTCAGATTGCGCCTCTTGCATTCATGCGCGGACGTACACTGGACAATGCCTTTGTAATTCTTGATGAAGCACAAAACACCACACACTCACAAATGAAAATGTTTTTGACTCGTATGGGAAAAAACGCCAAGTTTATGATTACGGGTGATCCTGGGCAAGTTGATTTACCACGCCGAACAATTTCGGGTCTGAAAGAAGCTATTTTGGTTTTGAAAGATATTGAAGGAATTGGAATTATTTATCTGGACGACAAAGATATCGTTCGCCACAGATTAGTGAAAAAGGTAATCGACGCTTACAAACAAATTGAAAACCACGATTAATTGATTTTTAGTGAAATGTTAAATGTAAATCGTGAATTGTGTTTTAACATTTATTAATATTCGTTTTGTATCTTTTCTTTTAAGATAGGTATAAAACGAATATTTTTTTGAACTGTTATTTTATTTAATTTATGAAAAGTAAAATTTTAGGTTTAGTGTTAATTATTTGTTTAACATCTTGCAGTAAAAAAGAAAATATACCCAATCGGTTTATCGGAACTTGGTATGATACTGAATATATTATTCCAAATTTGACAACCATTGAAATTAATAAAGACAGTACTTTTTTGTATAATAGTGCAGCTTGTACATGGAGAGGTTTTTCTAAAGGAAAATGGAAAATGATTGGAGACTCCATTATAGAATTAAATAGCTCAAAGATGGATACTTGTTATCATGTTTTTCCCTTTTTGAATTGCAATTTTTTCAATGAAAACAGAAAGGTGCAAACGACAGTGCCAAATTGTGCGCCAGAAAATAAGGTTTCATTTGTTCTTATTCAAAAAGAAAAATTTTGCATTAAAAATGATTCATTAATTCTTAAAATCAAACCAAGCTCTAAATGCCCAGATACCTTAAAAATTGTTTTTGCAAGAACTCCAAAAATTAGAAAATGAAACAACTAGATGATTTCTATCTCAATTTAAAAGAACCTGAAAAAGGAATTTTTCTGGCTTTAAGAGATATTGTCCTAAAACAGGATAAAGAAATCACTCACGTTTTAAAATACGGAATGCCATTTTTCTGCTACAAAGGAAAAATGTTTTGCTATTTGTGGATTCATAAAAAATACAAACATCCTTATTTAAGTATAGTAGAAGGAAAATATTTTGATGAGCCTTATTTGCTTCAAGAAGCGCGTTCGAGAATGAAAATAATGCTTTTGGATTCTGATAAAGATTTGCCTTTGAAACAAATAGAATCCGTTTTAAAGAAGGCCTTGAATTTGTATAAATCAGGAATTGTAAAGGTTTGATTAATTTAAGGAAATAGTTAAAAAAATAATAAACTTGCTCTAATTTGGGCTACAGACGTCTGTAGACTTTGGTCTTCCGAAACGAATGCCGTAAATTTGCACATCATAAAGAATTAAAATTAATATGACAAAACTTAAGAATATAAAAGTTGTAGTAAGTGATCTTGACGGAACGTTACTCAACCCTCAGCATAAAATTTCAGAATATACCAAAACCATTTTTCAAGAACTTCACAATCAAGGTTATCTTATCGTGGTAGCTACAGGACGTCATCATCTTGACGCGATGGGTATTATTGAGAAACTTGAAGTTCCAGTTTACTTAGTAAGTTCAAACGGAGCACGTATTCATTCGCCAAATAAGGAACAACTTTTTGCTTTCAATTTAGATAGCGATGTGGTTAAGAATGCTTTAAATGTTGAAATTGATCCCGAGATCACAGTGGTTTTGTTCAAAGAAAATGTTTGGCAGACAAACAAATGGAACGAAAAATTAAATGCTTTTCAAGAAGAATTAAAATACCATCCAGAACTTGTTGATTATAAAGAATTAGATGATTTTTCGGCAATTAAAATTTTCTTTTCATGCAGTGATCATGAAAAATTAGTAAAATTGAAAGATGCTATTTTGGCAAATTCATCAGAGCATTTACATCATGCCTTTAGTTTGCCAACTTGTTTGGAGTTTATGGATAAATCTGTAGACAAAGCCGTTGCAATTGAGCAAGTTCTCGAAAAAGAAGGCTTCACTTTAGCAGAAGCGATGACTTTTGGCGACGGATTTAATGATGTTCAAATGCTTGCTTCAGCAGGAAAAGGATTAATTATGGGAAATGCTCCAGCGATGTTAAAAGAAACTTTGCCAAATTTAGAAGTTATTCAAACAAATGCGGAAGACGGCGTTGCAAAATATATCGCATCAAAAATTCTGGATAAGGAATTTGCAACAAGTTAATTTACAATGTTTTGCATTTGGCTGTTGCTGAATGATAAATTATAGTTATTTTTATAAGAGCTAATTACCAGTTAATTAGCTCTTTTTTTTAACCTTAATTTCTTAAGCAATGAAAAAAATATTACTTAAAATTGAACGCAATTGTATTTCGGGAGCGTTGCTTTTGCTGCCGCTTCTTGTTTTTTTTATTTTGTTAGGGAAAGTGTGGAAGTTTTTTCAAAATTATGGTGAAAAATTTGCTCATTTCCTTAGGTTAGACCTTGTTTTAGGAAAGTATGCAACTGATATTGTTGGTGGTATAATTTTATTGGTCCTAATTTATTTCAGTGGATTTTTAATGCGTTTGTCTCTTTTAAAACGATTCACAGAATGGGTGGACAACAAGCTTATGATTTTTTTGCCAGGTTACGAAAAAAATAAAAAAGAAGCTGAAGAAAAACTGAAACAAAGAGATCGAAAACCAATCCCAAGTACAGATTTGCCTATTTTATTGAAAGTTGGAGAATATTGGCAACCAGCGCATTTAATTGAGGAAAAAGAAGATAAGGCTGTTGTTTTTATTCCAGGAGCGCCATCAAAAGATAATGGACAAATTTGCATTGTTGATATAGATCAAATTAAACGACTAGCAGGAGTTTCTTTAGAAAATCTCGATGCATCTATTCATGCAAAAGGAAAAGGAATTTTGAATTTAATTTAAAGTTTTCTCGATATAATTGAAAATCCCTAAAAATGCTTTTAGGGATTTTTGATTTTAAGTTGTTGATGTTTAGTGTGTTGTATGGGTTGTGTGAAAAAGTATTTTTTTAATAGTTTTCAAAGTGTATTTTTGTTTTATCAAATACTACCAGCATGACAAAAAACATTTTTATCCTTGCTTTTTCCTTCTTTGCAATTACAGGAAATAGCCAAAAATTAAAATTAGAAGAAATAATGAAAGGTGAATCTTTCATTGGAAATCAGCCTACAAATGGACGGTGGTCTCCTGATGGGAAAAAGGTTTATTTTGAATGGAATCCAAAAGATGAATTAGGTACAAGCACTTATTTCTGGGAAAAAGGAATGACAAAACCTCAAATTGTTGAACCAAAAGAAGCTGTTTTTTCTCAAATGGATTTTAAATCAAAACCAGGTTCAGATGTGGTTTATTATGTAGATAAGGGAAGTCTGTATTCTTATTCCATAAAATCTAAAACAAGTAAAAAGTTGATTCAGCAGTCGGCAACAATTTCTAATTTGCAATTAGGAGCTGAAGCTGGTGTATTGTTTTTTTCTCAAAACGATAATATTTTTAAATACAACACGAAAGAAGGAACGGTTTTACAGATTACCAATTTTAGTAAAGGAACTAAAAAAGAAACAAAACCAGAAAAAGAGACTTTTTTAAATGCACAGCAAAAAGAATTATTCCAGTTTATTAGAGACAAAGAAGCTAAAAAACAATGGAATCTAGCGAAATCAAAAGCAGTTAAATCTGATTTTGCAAAAGAATATTTCTATGGAAAAGACAGATTTACAAGCTTGAAAGTAAATCCGAATGGGAATTTTGCGACTTTTAGATTAGTGGAAGAAGCAGAAACAAAATCTGAAAAAATGGAAGTATTTATTACTTCTGACGGATACAATCAAACTCCTGAAACAAAGGAAAAAGTATCGACAAGTAATTTTGTAAAAACGAAATTCGGAATTTATTCTGTTGCAAAAGATTCTGTTTATTACGTGAATTTTTCGACTTTAAGCCATATTCAAGATACGCCAAAATATTTTGAACAATATGATAATTTAAAAAATAAGCCAAAAGAAGATAAATTAATTGTTGCTCAAGCTCCTGTTTATAATGAAAACGGATCATTGGCAATTGTTGAAATCAGAAGCCAAGATAATAAAGACAGATGGTTGGTGAGCTTAAATCTTGACAAGGGAACTTTTGAAGAAATTGAGCATCAGCATGATGAAGCTTGGATTGGTGGACCTGGAATTCCATCGTATTCATTTGCATCAGGAAACATTGATTTTTTAGCTGATAACGAAACAGTTTATTTCCAATCAGAAGCTACGGGATATTCGCATTTATACACTTATAATTTAAAGACAAAAAAGAAAACGCAATTAACGAAGGGAAATTGGGAAGTTCGTGATGTGACGTTGTCTAAAGATAAAAAAGCGTTTTACTTAAGCACGAATACAACGCATCCAGGAAATAGAGAATTCTATAAATTATCTTTGGCAGATGGCGTTTTGCAACCAATTTTAACAAAAGATGGCGCTCATGAAGTAACATTGTCTCCAGATGAAAAAACATTATTAGTTCGTTATTCGTATAAAAATATTCCGTGGGATTTTTATGTTGCAGAAAATAAAAAGAATACTTCTCTACAACAAATTTCATCTTCAGTTTCGGAAGATTTTAAGAAATACCAATGGAGAACTCCTGAAGTTGTAACCTTTAAAGCGCAAGACGGAACTTCAGTAAATGCAAGAATTTATGTTCCAGCTCAGGATGTTAAAAACAGTGCAGCAATTATTTTTGTTCATGGTGCTGGATATCTTCAAAATGCACATAATTTTTGGAGCAATTATTACAGAGAATATATGTTCCATAATATGTTGACTGATTTAGGTTATACAGTTTTAGATATTGATTACAGAGGAAGCGACGGTTACGGACGTGATTTCAGAACTGGAATTTATCGTTTTATGGGAGGAAAAGATTTGTCTGATCATTTAGATGGCAAGAAAATGTTGGTTGAAAAATACGGTATTGATGCTAACAGAGTCGGAATTTATGGAGGTTCTTACGGAGGTTTCATGACATTAATGGGAATGTTGACAACTCCTGGTGAGTTTGCTTCGGGCGCGGCATTGCGTTCTGTAACAGACTGGGCTCACTACAATCACGGATACACTGGAAACATTTTGAACTTCCCTGAAACTGATCCAGAAGCTTACAAGAAAAGTTCACCAATTTATTTTGCAGATAACTTAAAAGGAAATTTAGTAATGCTGCACGGAATGGTGGATGACAATGTTGAATATAAAGATATTGTACGTTTGTCACAACGTTTCATCGAATTAGAGAAAAAGAATTGGAGTTTGGCTTCTTTTCCAGTTGAATCTCACGGTTTCAAAGAAACATATTCTTGGATTGACGAATACAGCCGAATCTTGAATTTCTTTAATTCGACACTTTTGAAGAAATAATTTTTAGTTGATGGTTTATAGTTGAAAGGTGTTTTTTGTGCTAAAAACCATCAACCAAAAACCATCAACTATCAACAACAAACATTTGCTTGCTCTTTTAAATAGTTTTAAATTTGCAATCATAAAAAACAACACACTACAAATAATGAGCAATACAATCACGACCACAAATTTTAATTTTCCGAATCAGAAATCAGTTTACCGCGGAAAAGTTAGAGAAGTTTACAATATCAACGACGAGCTTTTAGTAATGGTAGCAACGGATAGACTTTCTGCTTTTGATGTGGTTTTGCCAAAGGGAATTCCGTACAAAGGACAAATTTTGAACCAGATTGCGACAAAATTTATGGAATTGACTCAAGATATTGTTCCAAACTGGTTGATTGCTACTCCAGATCCAAACGTTGCTGTTGGGCATTTATGTGAGCCATTCAAAGTAGAAATGGTAATTCGTGGTTATGTTTCTGGACACGCAGCACGTGAATATGCAGCTGGAAAAAGACAAATTTGCGGTGTAACAATGGCTGAAGGTTTAAAAGAAAACGATAAATTTCCAGAACCAATTATTACGCCAACCACAAAAGCAGACAACGGTTCTCATGACGAAGATATTTCTCGTGAAGCTATTTTATCTAAGGGAATTGTTTCAGAAGAAGATTATTTGATTTTAGAAAAATACACTCGCGCTTTATTTCAAAGAGGAACTGAAATTGCAGCTTCTCGCGGATTGATTCTAGTAGACACAAAATATGAATTCGGGAAAACTAAAGACGGTGTTATCGTTTTGATTGATGAAATTCATACTCCAGATTCATCTCGTTATTTTTATGCTGACGGATATGCGGAAAGACAAGCAAAAGGTGAGGAGCAAAAACAATTGTCAAAAGAGTTTGTACGTCGTTGGTTAATTGAAAATGGTTTTCAAGGTCAAGAAGGACAACAAATCCCAGATATGAATGATGCATACATCGAATCTGTTTCTGAAAGATATATCGAATTATATGAGAATATCTTAGGAGAAAAATTCGTAAAAGCTGATATTGACAATATTGACAAACGTATTGAAAAAAACGTATTAGATTACTTAACATCTAAATAGTAATTTTCGGGTTTAAACTAATTATTTAAACCATGAAATTTATAAATACAAAAAATGCCTTTCTGTTCATCTTCATGACAGTTGGGCATTTTCTTTTTGCGCAAATAGATAAAAACGCAACAAAAGAAACTAAAATTCTATACCAAAATTTAAAGTTAATTTCAAAAAAGCATATTCTTTTTGGACATCAACATGCGCTGGAATATGGACATGGTTGGAAAAACGAATCGAATAAATCGGATGTAAAATCAGTCACCGGTTCTCATCCTGCGGTAGTTGGCGTAGATTTCAGCGATTTTTCAGGTCGACCAAAAGAAGTGATTGAAAAAGCAAAAGAATCGCTTCGGAAAAATGTTGTAGATACTTATGAACGTGGCGGAATTACTACTGTTTCTTGGCACTTCAATAATCCCGTTTCTGAAAATGGATTTTATTGGAAAGATTCTGTCTCTGTGCCCGCAATGTCTCTTATTAAAGTTGGTGGTTCAAATCATGAGCAATACAAAGAAATTCTAAAAACAATCGCAGATTTTGCGCATTCAGTCAAAGCAAAAGACGGAACATTGGCACCAATGATTTTCAGACCTTTTCACGAATTTGATGGCGATTGGTTTTGGTGGGGGAAAAAATATACTTCTCGTGAAGATTTTATTGCAGTCTGGCAGTTTACAGTTTCCTATTTAAGAGATACTTTAGGAGTTCACAATTTTATTTATGCTTTTTCGCCAGATGTCAGATTTAATTCAGAAGCCGAATATTTAGAGCGTTATCCGGGAGATGATTATGTCGATATGTTCGGTATGGATGATTATGCAGATTTTGGACGTGACGGAAAATATAATCTTGAAGCAGGCGTAAAGCGACTTAAAATAATTTCAGAATTGGCAATCAAAAAACAAAAATTGGCCGCTTTTACCGAAACAGGTTTAGAATCTGTACCAAATGAAAAGTGGTGGACAGAAGTGTTATTAAAAACTTTAAAATCAGAGCATTTAGAATTGGCTTATGTTTTAGTCTGGAGAAATGACAGCACAAGCCCTACGCATTATTATGCGCCGTTTCCCGGACAAGTAAGCGCACCAGATTTTGTCAAATTTTATAACGATCCTTTTACTTTGTTTGAAAAGGATTTAAAAAGTATTTATAAGAAGAATTTCAAATAAAAATTTAAAAGCCACAGATTTATAGATTTTAAAATCAATTAATTCTGTGGCTTTTCTTTTTTATTTTTCCATTTTTGTCTTTAAGTTTTCCAAGCCTTTTTGCAAATCATTTCCAATCATCTCATCCATTTTCATAAAGGGAAGCATAGCATTCATTGGATATGGAATAACGCCATTAATTCCCCATTTTACTTTTGTCTGATTTCCAGCAACGGTTTCTGTTGACATAAAACCTTCTGCGGTATCATTCATCGGTTCTTTAAAACGAAGTGCAAAGTCAATACGTTTTCCTTCTGTAATTTTAGTGATTTCTTGCTCACCAGATCCAACATTTTCTACTTCGCTCTCCCATGCTGATATTGACCCAACTTGTCCATCTATACCTAAAAAGGTTGATTTCATCTTCGGATCCATATTCGCCCAAACACTGAATTCATTTTGATTTTTTAATGATCTGACATAATTAAATACAGAATCAACAGGTTTGTTTATCGTTATTTCTCTTTCTACAGCATAATTTTTAGGCATAAAAAAGGCAGCTATAAGAACTACAACGACAATTATAACAATTACAAGTAAAATTTTTTTGACGATTTTCATAGTTTTTTTGGTTTTAAGGTTAGCGCTATTTTTTGTTTTCTAAATATACGCAAAATCTAACAATTTCAAGTGTTAGGTGTTGATTTTGAGTAAGATAAATTTATGTTTAAATGGCTTTAAATTAGAATGAGAAGAAATATTTATAAGATTTTTTATATTTTTTTTGATTTAAACTGTAACATATTGACTTTTTGTGCGTCTATTAAGAAAGCAAATTATTAACGTTCAGTTTGATTTTAAGCGCTTATATTAATTGAATGTTAAGAATTAGTTAAAACAAGGTACTGTGTAATGCATAATACAACAAAATGAATTACCTTTACATCGAAATTAAAAATCATCAATAATCAATCAATTTAACAATCAATCAACATGAAAAAGTCAGTAATTATTTTAGGAGTAGCTTTAGTAGCTTTTGCCAATGTTTCAATGGCAGCAAACCACACATCAATAGTTGGAAATCCAAAAATCGAAGTTTCTAGAAACTTTTCAGCACCATTACACGTAGCTGTGAGCAAAGGAGATTTAGAAGTAGTGAAAAAATTTATTGCTTATGGAGCCAATGTAAATGAGCAATCAGAGGATATGACGCCTTTGATGATCGCAGCACGATACAATAAAGTTGAGATTATCAAAGTTTTATTAGAAAATGGTGCTCGTCCAGAAGACAAAAATGAGCAAGGTTTTACAGCATTAAAATATGCACAATTGTCAAATGCAACTGAAGCAATTGCAATTTTAAAAGATTTAAAATAATACAGTTTAAATCTAGTTTGAGAGTTAGTATAGTAAACGGCCTTCCTTGAGCAGAGGGCCGTTTTTTTATTTGCCAAATTTTAATGGAATATTTCAAAAATCAATTTCTTGAATTTTCTTGTCTTGAAATTTAGAAAACAAAATTAGAGCCGTAATTGCCCCAATTGTTGCAAACAGCATATCTGATTGCGTGTCCCAAACATAGCCTTGAGTTCCTAAAAAGGCATCGCCACCATCTCCGGTCGCTAAAGAAACAAACCATTCTATAAATTCATAAGCAGCACTTATTGCCAGACAAATGCTGACAATTATAAAATTGAAAAAGCTTTTATTGCTGATAACTGCTTTACGAATAAAAAGTTCTCGAATAATCATTGCAGGAACAAAACCCTGTGCAAAATGCCCGACTTTATCATAATTATTTCGGCTTTGATCGAAAACTTCTTTTATATAATCAAATAACGGAACTTCGGCGTAAGTATAATGTCCGCCAACGAATAAAATTATGCAATGTACCAGAATCAAGGTATAAGTAAAATTGGTAAATCTAAATTTTTTGAAAGTGAACGCTAAAATCAAAAAACCAATTATTGCGGGAATAATTTCAAGAAAACAGGTAAAACCTTCTTTCGGATTTATAACTGAAGCTAATAAGGAAATCGAGAAAATGGCAATCAAAAAATAGATGTATTTCATATTTCATTTTATAAGATATCCTGCAAGATATTAAACTAAAACGGAATGAAAATAAAAAAAGCACCATTAAAAATTAATGATGCTTTTCCGCTGAACTAAGTTGTTTTAAGTTTATTCAATTGGAACATTTTTCTTACGGTTGAAAACCCAGAAAATAATTGGGAAAACCAATAATGTTAAAATTGTTGCTGTAACCAAACCACCTATAATCACAATAGCTAATGGTTTTTGCGATTCAGAACCAATTCCTGTTGAAATTGCCGCTGGCATCAACCCGATTGAAGCCATTAATGCCGTCATAACTACCGCTCTTGTTCTTGCTTTTACACCCATAAAAATGGATTCTTCAAGAGTAAATTTAGCCTTGAGATTATGATGAAATTCTGAAATCAGGATAACACCATTTTGAATACAGATTCCTAATAAGGCAATAAAACCTACACCTGCCGAGATTCCAAAGTTCATTCCTGTAATATGCAATGCGATAATCCCACCAATTACAGCAAAAGGAACATTTGCAAGAACAAGCAGTGAATCTTTAATATTTCCAAATAAAATAAACAGCAAAACAAATATTCCAATTAAACTGATTGGGACTACTTGAGCCAAACGTGCACTTGCGCGAACCTGATTTTCAAATTCTCCTGTCCAGCCCGTTGTATAGCCTGCTGGTAATTTTAATTCATTTACTTTTGATTGCGCTTCGGCAATTGTACTTCCTAGATCTCGATCACGAACAGAGAATTTTACTCCAATAAAACGTTTTGTATTGTCTCTGTAAATAAATGCCGGCCCCGTTATGGTTTTCAAATCACAGATTTCTTTCAACGGAATTTTAACGCCGCTGATTGTTGGCACTTTTAATTCGGCTAAATCAACTTCATCTTTTCGGTATTCTTTTAGAAAACGAACTCTTACATCAAATTTCTTTTCATCTTCATATTTCTCAGTTGCTGTTTTTCCTCCAAAAGCCAACTCTAAAACCGCTTGCGCATCACTTAAAGTTACTCCATAAGCCGCCATTTTTTCTCGATCTAAAATGACACTGATTTCAGGTTGACCGACATTTCTAAGAATTCCGACATCTTTTATACCTGGGATATTTTTGATTTTTGCTAAAACTTCGTTCGATAATTCGTCTAATTTATCTAAATCATCACCATATATTTTAACTGCGTTTGAAGCTTTGAAACCCGCAACAGATTCGGCTACGTTATCAATAACCGGTTGCGAATAATTATAGGTAATACCTTGGTGAATTTTCAGTTTTTCATCCATTTGATTGATTAGATCATCCATAGAAATTTTTCGCGTCCATTCTGATTTTGGTTTCAAATCTACCTGAAGCTGAATAAATCCAAATCCGTTTGGATCTGTTCCGTCATTGCTTCGTCCAGTTTGAGAAAGCACTTTTTTAACTTCAGGAAAACTCTCCAGGTCTTTTCGAATCATAGCGGCTGTTTGCACACTTTCAGGAAGAGAGGTGCTCATTGGCAATTCTGCAGTAACCCATAATGCTCCTTCATTTAATTGCGGAAGAAACTCGGTTCCTAAAAAAGTGGCCGAAAAGAACACAGATGCTAAAATGGCGATAGAAGCAATAAGTGTTTTTGATTTATGTTTAAAGGTCCAAGCAAAACCTTTTCCAACAATTCTGTCCCAGAAATTCACAAATGGATTGTGTTTTTCTTTCACATTTTTATTTAATAAAATATGAGATAAAACAGGTACTAACGTTAGAGTGAAAAGTAATGCGCCCATCAAAGCAAATCCTAAAGTGTAGGCTAGAGGAGAGAACATTTTACCTTCCACTTTCTGAAATGAAAATATTGGCAATAAAGCAGTGATGATGATCAATTTAGAAAAGAAAATGGCTTTTCCCATTTCAGTTCCAGTTTTTTTGATCAAGCTTCCTTTGGCAATTTTATTGAATTTTTCCATTCCCAATTGATGCGCTCGATGATCAAGAACTACAAATAATCCTTCAACCATAACGACTGCTCCATCAATAATAATCCCAAAGTCAACCGCGCCTAAACTCAGCAAGTTGGCACTCATTCCCATCATTTTCAAACACAGAAATGCAAATAATAGTGATAAAGGAATGACAATGGAAACCGTAAAGGTAGTTCGCCAGTCGGCCATGAATAAAAATACAACACAAGTAACCAGAATAATTCCTTCAAATAAATTATGCATTACGGTTTCGGTCGTGAAATTCATTAAATTATCACGGTCGTAAAAGGTCTCGATTTTAATATCCTTTGGCAGAACATTATCGTTCAAGTCTTTTATTTTGTCTTTGATCAATGCCAAAGTTTCTTTGGCATTTTCGCCTTTTCGCATTACAATGATTCCTTCAACGGCATCATCATTTTTACCAATTCCGGTTTGACCAACTCTCGGCATTGCGCTTTGGTAAACTGAAGCGACATTTTTAACCAAAATCGGATTTCCTCCAGCATCATCAACAATTATATTTTCAATATCTGAAATGGATTTCAAAAGTCCGA
The DNA here is from genome assembly GCF_039581405.1 of Flavobacterium mesophilum. Lineage (NCBI taxonomy): Bacteria > Pseudomonadati > Bacteroidota > Flavobacteriia > Flavobacteriales > Flavobacteriaceae > Flavobacterium > Flavobacterium mesophilum. The sequence goes on from NZ_JBCPXZ010000011.1 coordinate 26,890, forward strand.
CACCGCGTACAACAAATGCTTGTCCATTTTTTTCAATAATATCGCCACCAACGTTTAAGTTTCCGCCATTTACTGCATTGTAAACTTGCAAAGGAGTAATGTTGTATTTAGCCAATTTAATTGGATCGACACCAACTTCATAGGTTTTGGTTTGTCCTCCAAAAACATTTAAATCGGCTACACCTGGAACGGCACGCAATTGTTTGTCGATAACCCAGTTTTGATAGGTCAATAATTCTCTACTATCACGGCTGTCGCTTTTTACAATATATCTAAAGATTTCTCCCGTTGGCCCGTAAGGTGGCTGAACATCTGGTTCGACATCATCAGGAAGAGAAACATTTTTTAATAAATTATTTACCTGCAAACGTGCAAAAGTATCATCGACACCATCATCAAAAATGATTTTGATTACTGATAATCCAAACATTGTAATACTGCGGACGCTGGTTTTCTTTTGTACCGAGTTCATTGAAATCTCAATTGGAGAAGTCACAAAACGCTCCACTTCTTCGGCACTTTTCCCATTCCATTGCGTAATGATGATGATTTGTGTATTGGTCACATCAGGAAAGGCGTCAATTGGCATATTTTTGAACGAAATAAATCCCGCAACAGCCAATAATCCCACCCAAAAAAAGGTGAATGCTTTATTCTTAAGCGAAAAAGCAATTATGTTTCTAATGAATTTGTTCATTTTCTTATTCGTTTAAGGCGCGGTAAATAAATAACTGATTGTTTGTAATGACTTTTTCGTTTTCTTTTAAGCCACTTGATATATAAGTAGTTTTTCCAACAACTCTATAAACATCGACTTGTCTGGTTTCAATATTGTTACGGTCTTTAAAAATCATTACAAAGTTTTTGCTTTTGTCAAAAACAATCGCCTCACTAGGAATAGCAATCATTGATTTATCTTCTTTAAATGATAATTTGATGTTTGCATTCATATCAGGTTTTAGTAAATAATCATGATTTTGCAATTTGATTCTGGCCTGCATTGCTTTGGTTTCTGGATCAATGACGTTGAAAATTTTATCTACTTTTCCTTTAAAAACTTTATCCGGATAACTTAACGTAGTGACATCGGCATCAATTCCAAGTTTTACTTTGTTGATATCCATTTCATTGATGTTGGCCATCGCCCAAACCTCGCTTATTTCGGCAATGTCAAAAATATTTTCAGAACGGTCATTTCTTAAAAGCATGTCTTGATTGATGCTTTTTTGAATAATAAAGCCGCTTATTGGTGCAGTAACTTCATAAATTGAGCCTGCTTTGATGTTGTAGATTTTATACGTTTCCTGAATTTTGCTTAATTGTGATTGTGCTTTTGTCACTTCAGATTTTGCTTGAAGGACGTCGCTCTCAGAATTTAATTTTCCGTCAAATAACTCTTGAGCTACTTTCAGATTGTTTTTGGCAACCAATAAATCACTTTTTGCATCTAGTGATTGTTTTTCAAAATCGGCAACATCAGTACTTCTAATAGTGGCTAGAACTTGTCCTTTTTTAACATAATCTCCAAGCTCGACATTTACTTTGATCACATTTCCTCCAACCAAAGGATAAACATCAATCATTTTATTATTGTCGGCGGTAATTTTCCCGTAAAAATTCAGTTCGTTTGTTACAGGTTGCGTTTGCGCTACAGCTGTAGAAGTTGTTTTTAGCATAGCATCACTCAAAACAAAAGAAGAGTTTGTTTGCGGATTTTCCACCTCTTTTTTGCAGCTAGCCAGAGATAGACTTACAATTGCAATTCCTATGATTAATTTATGTTTCATCTTTGTATATTTTTAGAATAAGTCTTTATTGATTGTACTATTTAATTCTTCACCAGAAAGAGCAAGCTTTTTCTTCAATTCATTTACTAGAATTGTGGCTTGATTGTAGCTTTCCATAAAATCGGTAAACTCTAGCAAGCTTACGTTTCGTTTTTGAAAATTGGTCAGCATTCCGTTGTAAACGGCTTCAAAATCTGCATTAACGGTCGGTTTTAGTACCGAATAATTTTTACGAGATTCATCCCATTTATTCCAAGCCGATGTGATTTCAGTTTGCAGTTGCAATTCAAAATTTTGCTTTTCAATTTTTGATTGTTCCAAAATGGTTTGCGCATATTTGATGTTTCCTTTGTTTTTATTCCAAAGCGGCAACGGAATTCCAAGTGAAACATTTGCTTCTTTATTAAAAGCACCGCCACGTTGATCATAATTTGCGCCTAAAGTAAGATCAGGAATCGAAAGTGATTTTTGCCATTTTACATTTAGTGCATTCGCATCAATTTCTTTTTGTTTTGCCAAATAATCAGGTCTGTTTGCGATTGCTTGATCTTGCAACGATTTTAAATCAAAATCAATGGTTTTTAAATATTTGCTGAATTCTTCTTTAGAAACTTCTGGAACTACATTTTCAGTCGTATTCAATAATAATCGTAAATTGCTTTGTTCTTCAATATTATCATTTACAACTTCCATTCTTTCATTCTTAAAATTGAGATACAGCGACTGTAGACGAACAACATCTTTTAATGGAATATTCCCTTTTTGTGCTTGTATAGAATAAGAATTTATCAAATCTTCTATATGAGCTAACTGTTGATCTGTTGTTTCTAAACTTTTTGTATTGTAATAAACGGTGTAGAAACTTTTTCGTAATTGAAGTTTTAGTGTCCTTAAAAGATCATTGAACTGTAATTCGGCTAATTGTTCATTGGTCTGAGCCAATTTTACTTCATTGCGCTTTTTTCCTCCTAAATAAATTAATTGCTCAATGCCAAATGATTTCTGACCTTCTTTTCCAACATCAAAATATTTGTTGGCGTCTGGATTGTAAGCATTCAATTCTGCTGATAAAGTTGGATTATCCCAAATTTTCGCTTGAATTGTCAGCGCTTTTGATGCATCTATATTATATTGTGATGCGAGCAGAAAAAGATTGTTTTTAAGAAATTGGCTTTCACAGTCTTGAAGAGTGACTGTTTTTTGAGCCATTACTGCCTGATTAAGTAATATGAGCAGAAATAGTGCATACAGTTTTTTCATTGTATCAATTTTAAGTTGTACAAATATGCTATGAGCAGACTTTAAGAGACCTTAAATTCTACCTTAAAAATACCTTAAAAAAGAATATTAATGAAAGAAAAGCTGAAATAAATTTGTGTTTTCTTCTGGAACACTGTAAGTTATGGTTGAATTGTGCAGTGTTAAGATACGTTGAACAATACGCAGTCCGAGTCCGAAACCTGAAGTACCTTTGGCATTTTTTCCGCGCATAAAAGGTTGAAAAAGATTTTGCTGTTCTTTTTCAGTCAGCGTATTTCCAGTATTTGATATTGAAAGAATTAGATGTTCATTTTGTGTTCCAATTACAACTTTGGCTTGTTTGTTATTTGAATATACGCATGCATTTTTTAGAACATTGCTTACAGCGATTTCCAAAAGATTTTTGTTTCCTTTGACTTCTAATGCAGAATCTAAATTCTCGCTTTCTTCCATTTCAAAAAGAATAACGAAATCCGGAAAGCTTTTGTTTAAATTTTCAATTGCTGAAAACAAAATTTCATCCATTCGATGTACTTCGTTGTTTTCATGGTTTTTTGAATCAATTTTCGAAAGAATTAATAGGGAATTGATTAATTCAGTTAATTGATTGACATCAGATAAAATAACTTTTAAGAATGATTTTCCTTTTTCTGATGTTGCAGGATCTGCAGCAACATTTTCTATTTGAGATGTAATTCGCGATAAAGGCGTTCTAAGTTCGTGAGATGCATTTGCGGTAAATTCTTTTTGCCTTTGATAGGAAATCTCAATTCGGTCCATCATGAAATTAAATTCGTTTGCAATCAAATCAATTTCATTTTTATTGCTTTTGGATTCGACACGTGTGTCAAGATTGTTTTCGTTTATATTTTTGATTTTCTGATGAAATACATTCAAAGGATTCATAGCCTTTTTTACCATAAATGAAGTTAGAACCCAACAAATGCAAGTAAAAAAGATATAGGAAACAATTAGAGTGTAACGAAGAAAAAGAAGTTTTCGTTTTCCATAATCGTCAGTTGCTGAAATTAAAGCATAAAAATCGCGGTCTTTTGTATCATAAAAAACACCGTAAACTTCATAATTGCCTTGTTGTTTAAAGAATGTTTTATGTTTTTTAAGATATTTTAAATCTTCAACAGACCAATTTATTTTAGCATCATCGATACTGCTGTAAATTAGTTTAAAATGAGAATCAAAAACCAAAGTCTTTTCATCGTATAGTTTATTAATAGAATTTTGGTCGATAATTTTTAAAAGCTGATCGTCGACTTCCTTTACATTTACCAAAAGTTTGATATTAGAAAGCGCTTTTATTTCTAATCGATCTCGAAACTCTTCTTTTCTAAAATTAGAGTACAAAACAAATATCACAGTAGAAGCCAATCCAAAAAGGATGGTAAAAAGCAAACTTACTAAAAGTGATATTCTGTTTTTTAATGTCATTCTTGGTTGCTTAAATAATATCCGTATCCAACTTTTGTTCGAATAAGTTTTATTTCGTGATCTTTATCTATTTTCTTGCGAAGAAAGTTTATGTAAACTTCAATTGTATTTTGATTGGTTTCAATATGGTAATCCCAGAGTTTTTCGGCGATAAATTGTTTCGACAAAACTTTTCCTTTGGCATGAGCCAAAATCATAATCAATTTGAATTCTTTTGGAGTAAGTTTGATTTCTTCACCAGATCGAAAAACTTTCATTTCTTCTTCAAGAATTTCTAAGTCTTCAATTAAAATCTTTTTTTCAGTTTGTTGCGGAATATCTTTTCGTCTTAAAAGCGATAAAATACGAGCATATAATTCTTCAAAGTGAAAGGGCTTGACAAGATAATCATCAGATCCATTTTCAAAAGCAGTTAATTTATCATCAATTTCACTAAAAGCAGTAAGCATGATAATAGGCGTTTTTTTATCGGTTTCTCGAATGCCTTTGCAAACATCAAAACCGTTTAGACCTGGTACATTTATATCAAGAATAATTAAGTCAAATTCAGATGAAGTATATTTTTTTAATAATAAGGCTCCATCATAATAAGGAACACACTCGAAGTTCTTCGAAGTAAAGAATGCTACTATTTCTTTAGATAAAGTAAAATCGTCCTCGAGTAATAAAATTTTCATATAGAGTTGGTTTGTAAATTAGGCTGCTCGTACAAACAGCCTAATTTATCAGAAATATTATTTGAAATAAGAAAAAGTCTCGTTGTTTTCAATTTTCAACAATGATTCATAAATCAACTGAATTACATTTTCGACATCTTCTCTATGCACCATTTCAACAGTAGTATGCATATAGCGCAAAGGCAATGAAATCAACGCCGATGCTACACCGCCATTGCTGTATGCGAAAGCATCAGTGTCAGTTCCCGTAGCGCTTGAAGTAGCGTTACGCTGAAACGGAATTTTCTTTTCTTCTGCCGTATCAACAATTAAATCACGCAATTTGTTTTGAACTGCTGGTGAATAGGCAATAACAGGGCCTTTCCCCATTTTTAAATCGCCTTCAACTTTTTTATCAATCATCGGCGTATTGGTATCATGACATACGTCAGTAATAATCGCAACATTTGGTTTTATGGTGTGAGCAATCATTTCAGCACCGCGAAGACCAATTTCTTCTTGAACAGAATTCACGATATACAATCCAAACGGAAGTGTTTTTTTGTTTTCGTGAAGAAGCCTTGCAACTTCAGCAATCATAAAGCCACCCATTCTGTTATCAATGGCGCGACAAACAAATTTATTTTCGTTCAAAATCATAAATTCATCAGGATAGGTGATTACACATCCTACATGAACTCCAAGAGCTTCAACTTGTTCTTTGGTCTCACAACCTAAATCAATAAAAATATTGCTCAATTTTGGAGCTTCTTCTTTGTCACGCATGCGTGTATGAATGGCAGGCCATCCAAAAACACCTTTAACGATTCCTTTTTTAGTATGTATATCGACTCTTTTTGAAGGTGCAATTTGGTGATCAGAACCACCATTGCGTATTACATAGATTAATCCGTCATCAGTAATATAATTAACGTACCATGAAATCTCATCGGCATGGCCTTCAATTACCACTTTAAAAGGAGCATCGGGATTAATGACTCCAACTGCTGTTCCATAAGTATCAGTAATAAAGTTGTCTACATAAGGTTTTAAATATTGCATCCAAAGTTTTTGCCCCTCGCTTTCGTATCCAGTAGGTGAGGCGTTATTTAGGTAGCTTTCCAAGAAAGCAATAGAAGTATCTTTTAAGATAGAATTTGAACTCATAAAAATATTTTTTTGCTAATTTATAAATTTGGTATTAGAGTTGTGTATAAATATATAATTTTACATTTAAATTATGACTCGATGAAATTTAACTGCATTCTTTTATTTCTTGTATTGCTTTCATTTTCAACCAATGCACAGGTAACTCCAAAAGAGAACCAGCAAATGGGATATGTTTTAACAGAGAAGGATTCCATTCTTAATGACACCATTGAGTTGCCAGAGATTATTATCACTAAAGAAAAGCTAGATCCCGAAGCTCAGAAGCAATTTTTGATTCTTCAAAACAGAGTTTATAAAGTATATCCGTATGCTAAGTTAGCTGCAGATAGATTGACGGCATTAAACAATGGAATGGCGCGTTTGAATTCAAATCGTGAGAAAAAGAAATATTTTAAAATTGTAGAAGATTATCTCAACAATGAATTTGAAGACAGACTTAAAAAACTTTCCAGAAAACAAGGGCAGATTCTTGTAAAATTGGTCCATCGCCAAACAGGAATCACCACTTATGACCTAATTAAAAATTTAAAAAGCGGATTCAAAGCGTTTGTTTCGAACACCACAGCCAATTTATTTGATATAAGTTTGAAAAAAGAATATAAACCATATGAAGTCAATGAAGATTATTTAATTGAAACAATTCTTCAACGAGCCTTTGCGTCTGGAAGATTAGTTAATCAGAAAGCTGCAAATCCTGTTGACTACAATGATTTAATGGCAAAGTGGGAAGAAAAAGCAAAAGCACAAGCTGCGGATAAATAAAAGGAATCTCTACAATATACAATTGGATTAATTTTCATTTCGAACCCGACAAGTTTTGGAACTTGCCGGGTTTCTTTTTGTTGATGCATAATATATATGTAGAAGTTTGCACTATTATATATAGGAGTAATTCTCTTTTCAACCCGGCAGGTTTTCAAAACCTGTCGGGTTTGTTTTTGTATGCATATAATATATGAGTACATCTTGCCCGTGCGAGCGGAGCCGAAGCCCTTCGTTTT
>NZ_JBCPXZ010000012.1:0-5067 GCF_039581405.1 Flavobacterium mesophilum
ACGTTCGTAGACATATTGAATTGACAGCCGTTTCGGGAGCGATCCCGGAACAAACAGAATAAGAGTAGTGGAATCGAGAGATTCGAAAAGAACCGATAGGTATTCGTCGAAAATATGATATTAAAATATACGATGAAGAGTTTGATCCTGGCTCAGGATGAACGCTAGCGGCAGGCTTAACACATGCAAGTCGAGGGGTAGGGGCTTTCGGGCCTTGAGACCGGCGCACGGGTGCGTAACGCGTATGCAATCTGCCTTTCACAGAGGGATAGCCCAGAGAAATTTGGATTAATACCTCATAGCATTGGAGAGGGGCATCCTTTTCCAATTAAAGTCACAACGGTGAAAGATGAGCATGCGTCCCATTAGCTAGTTGGCAAGGTAACGGCTTACCAAGGCGACGATGGGTAGGGGTCCTGAGAGGGAGATCCCCCACACTGGTACTGAGACACGGACCAGACTCCTACGGGAGGCAGCAGTGAGGAATATTGGTCAATGGGCGCAAGCCTGAACCAGCCATGCCGCGTGCAGGATGACGGTCCTATGGATTGTAAACTGCTTTTGTACGGGAAGAAACACTCCCTCGTGAGGGAGCTTGACGGTACCGTAAGAATAAGGATCGGCTAACTCCGTGCCAGCAGCCGCGGTAATACGGAGGATCCAAGCGTTATCCGGAATCATTGGGTTTAAAGGGTCTGTAGGCGGTCTTGTAAGTCAGTGGTGAAAGCCCATCGCTCAACGGTGGAACGGCCATTGATACTGCAGGACTTGAATTATTGGGAAGCAACTAGAATATGTAGTGTAGCGGTGAAATGCTTAGAGATTACATGGAATACCAATTGCGAAGGCAGGTTGCTACCAATGGATTGACGCTGATGGACGAAAGCGTGGGTAGCGAACAGGATTAGATACCCTGGTAGTCCACGCCGTAAACGATGGATACTAGCTGTTGGGGGCGACCTCAGTGGCTAAGCGAAAGTGATAAGTATCCCACCTGGGGAGTACGGGCGCAAGCCTGAAACTCAAAGGAATTGACGGGGGCCCGCACAAGCGGTGGAGCATGTGGTTTAATTCGATGATACGCGAGGAACCTTACCAAGGCTTAAATGCAGACTGACCGTTTTGGAAACAGGACTTTCGCAAGACAGTCTACAAGGTGCTGCATGGTTGTCGTCAGCTCGTGCCGTGAGGTGTCAGGTTAAGTCCTATAACGAGCGCAACCCCTGTTGTTAGTTGCCAGCGAGTAATGTCGGGAACTCTAGCAAGACTGCCAGTGCAAACTGCGAGGAAGGTGGGGATGACGTCAAATCATCACGGCCCTTACGCCTTGGGCTACACACGTGCTACAATGGCCGGTACAGAGAGCAGCCACCCCGCGAGGGGGAGCGAATCTACAAAGCCGGTCACAGTTCGGATCGGAGTCTGCAACTCGACTCCGTGAAGCTGGAATCGCTAGTAATCGGATATCAGCCATGATCCGGTGAATACGTTCCCGGGCCTTGTACACACCGCCCGTCAAGCCATGGAAGCTGGGGGTGCCTGAAGTCGGTGACCGCAAGGAGCTGCCTAGGGTAAAACTGGTAACTAGGGCTAAGTCGTAACAAGGTAGCCGTACCGGAAGGTGCGGCTGGAACACCTCCTTTCTAGAGCCTGGGTGTTGGCTTCAGGGCACGCTCAGGAAATACGATGAAATCTATGGGTCTGGATTTCGAAATTGCATTACTCTTGCTGTCGATTTAAAAAAAATGATAAAGAATTAAGAAAAACAGAGTCTCGTAGCTCAGCTGGTTAGAGTACTACACTGATAATGTAGGGGTCGGCAGTTCGAGTCTGCCCGGGACTACTAAAAAACTTGATTAAAAGGAAATTCTGGAGTTGGGTCCTTATGAATAGAAATTCATAATTCATAATTCACAATTCATAATTAGATTGGGGGATTAGCTCAGCTGGCTAGAGCGCCTGCCTTGCACGCAGGAGGTCAACGGTTCGACTCCGTTATTCTCCACAAAAGCGGAAGCTTTAAAGTTCATTGACATATTGAGATAAGAAAACACAAAAAGTAGAAAGCGTTTTTTGTTGGTACAGCAATGTAGGTAACAAAAAACAAAAAAAAACGGATCATATTAAGTTATGATCTGGTACAATAAGCAAAACAAGGGCGCATGGGGAATGCCTAGGCTCTCAGAGGCGAAGAAGGACGTGATAAGCTGCGAAAAGCTGCGGGGACGGGCACACACCGATCGATCCGCAGGTATCCGAATGGGGCAACCCACTATATTGAAGATATAGTACACCGATAGGTGGGCAAACCCGCTGAACTGAAACATCTAAGTAGGCGGAGGAGAAGAAAACAAAAGTGATTCCGTAAGTAGTGGCGAGCGAACGCGGATTAGCCCAAACCGGCATTGTTACGGCATTGCCGGGGTTGTAGGACCGCGATATTTCATGCGCAAGGAACCGGAAGCTTCTGGAAAGGAGCGCCATAGAGGGTGACAGCCCCGTATGGGCAACGAGCGTAATGGATAGCGGCATCCTGAGTAGGGCGGGGCACGTGAAACCCTGTCTGAATTCGGCGGGACCATCCGCTAAGGCTAAATACTCCTGAGAGACCGATAGTGAACCAGTACCGTGAGGGAAAGGTGAAAAGAACCGTGAATAACGGAGTGAAATAGATCCTGAAACCATGCGCCTACAAGCGGTCGGAGCCCTTTAGTGGGGTGACGGCGTGCCTTTTGCATAATGAGCCTACGAGTTAACGTTGCCGGCAAGGATAAGTGGTTAAGCCATGGATCCGCAGCGAAAGCGAGTCTGAATAGGGCGCTTTAGTCGGCAGTGTTAGACGCGAAACCGTGTGATCTACCCATGGGCAGGTTGAAGCTGTGGTAACACACAGTGGAGGACCGAACCGGTTGACGTTGAAAAGTCTTCGGATGACCTGTGGGTAGGGGTGAAAGGCCAATCAAACTCGGAAATAGCTCGTACTCCCCGAAATGCATTTAGGTGCAGCGCTGAGAATAGTTATATAGAGGTAGAGCTACTGATTGGATGCGGGGGCTTCACCGCCTACCAATTCCTGACAAACTCCGAATGCTATATAATGTTTTCCAGCAGTGAGGGCTTGGGTGCTAAGGTCCAAGTCCGAGAGGGAAAGAACCCAGACCATCAGCTAAGGTCCCCAAATATATGCTAAGTTGAAAGAACGAGGTTTGTCTGCCCAGACAGCTAGGATGTTGGCTTGGAAGCAGCCATTCATTTAAAGAGTGCGTAACAGCTCACTAGTCGAGCGGACGAGCATGGATAATAATCGGGCATAAGCATATTACCGAAGCTATGGATTTGCATGTATTTGCAAGTGGTAGGGGAGCATTCCGACAGGGCAGAAGGTATCTCGTAAGGGGTGCTGGACCGGTCGGAAAAGAAAATGTAGGCATAAGTAACGATAATGCGGGCGAGAAACCCGCACACCGAAAAACTAAGGTTTCCACAGCTATGCTAATCAGCTGTGGGTTAGTCTGGTCCTAAGGCGAACCCGAAAGGGGCAGTCGATGGCCGACGGGTTAATATTCCCGTACTACTGTATGCTGTGATGGGGTGACGGAGTGATGAAAGCGCCGCGGACTGACGGAATAGTTCGTTGAAGTACCTAGCTATAGGCTCTCTAGGCAAATCCGGAGAGCTTGGTGAAATACGATAGTACTCGGAGTCTTCGGACAAAGAGATAGCGCGCCTAAGGGCTTCCAAGAAAAACCTCTAAACTTCAGGCATACAGTACCAGTACCGCAAACCGACACAGGTAGTTGAGGAGAGAATCCTAAGGTGCTCGAGAGATTCATGGCTAAGGAATTAGGCAAAATAGACCTGTAACTTCGGGAGAAAGGTCGCCCCCAGCAATGGGGGCCGCAGTGAAGAGGTCCAGGCGACTGTTTATCAAAAACACAGGGCTCTGCAAAATCGCAAGATGAAGTATAGGGCCTGACACCTGCCCGGTGCTGGAAGGTTAAGAGGAGATGTTATCTTCGGAGAAGCATTGAATTGAAGCCCCAGTAAACGGCGGCCGTAACTATAACGGTCCTAAGGTAGCGAAATTCCTTGTCGGGTAAGTTCCGACCTGCACGAATGGTGTAACGATCTGGACACTGTCTCAGCCATGAGCTCGGTGAAATTGTAGTAACGGTGAAGATGCCGTTTACCCGCAGTGGGACGAAAAGACCCTGTGCACCTTTACTATAGCTTAGTATTGACCTTGGATAAATGATGTGTAGGATAGGTTGGAGACTTTGAAGCGGCGTCGCCAGGCGTTGTGGAGTCATTGTTGAAATACAACCCTTTGTTTATCTGAGGCCTAACCCCGCGCTGCGGGGGACATTGCTTGGTGGGTAGTTTGACTGGGGTGGTCGCCTCCAAAAGAGTAACGGAGGCTTCTAAAGGTTCCCTCAGCACGCTTGGTAACCGTGCGCAGAGTGCAATGGCATAAGGGAGCTTGACTGAGAGACATACAGGTCGATCAGGTACGAAAGTAGAGCATAGTGATCCGGTGGTTCCGCATGGAAGGGCCATCGCTCAAAGGATAAAAGGTACGCCGGGGATAACAGGCTGATCTCCCCCAAGAGCTCATATCGACGGGGGGGTTTGGCACCTCGATGTCGGCTCGTCACATCCTGGGGCTGGAGAAGGTCCCAAGGGTTGGGCTGTTCGCCCATTAAAGTGGCACGCGAGCTGGGTTCAGAACGTCGTGAGACAGTTCGGTCTCTATCTACTGCGGGCGTTAGAAATTTGAGTGGATCTGATTCTAGTACGAGAGGACCGAATTGGACCAACCTCTAGTGTATCTGTTGTCCCGCCAGGGGCACCGCAGAGTAGCTACGTTGGGAAGGGATAAGCGCTGAAAGCATATAAGCGCGAAACCCACCACAAGATGAGATTTCTTTTAAGGATCGTGGAAGATGACCACGTTGATAGGCTACAGATGTAAAGGCAGCAATGTCACAGTCGAGTAGTACTAATAATCCGTAAGCTTATGTACATCCCTTTTCCTCCCGAGCAATCGGGAGGAGAGAACTTTCTATA
>NZ_JBCPXZ010000013.1:0-2641 GCF_039581405.1 Flavobacterium mesophilum
TGGAAAAACCGGTCAATTTGACCACCTAATTCCGGAGTAAATTGACTACCCGTTCCGGAGCAAACTGACCACCTGATTCCGGAGCAAATTGACCACCAAGTTTTGTGTTTAATTAACGATTAAAAACTATTCATTTTTTCATGTTGTTAGAACCATACATTCGTTAAAAATTTACGGATTATGGCAAACAAAATAACAGACATGAGTAAAATTAGAAAAGTAATTAAATTCTATTGTAATGGAAAGAGTAAGTTGTTTATAAGTAGCTACTTATCCCTTTCAAGAAATACGGTAAAGAAATATATTTCTTTATTTGAAGTTCTCGGATTAAGCTTTGAATTAATCGACCAAAAAACCGATGCAGAGCTGGAACTTTTATTCTCCCAAACTAGTGTAGAGGCCATTAGTCCGAGATTACAGACACTTTATGATTTTTTTCCTAAAATGGAACGTGAACTAAAAAAAGTTGGCGTTACCGTACAGCATATGTGGGAACAATATATTGCTGTAAATCCGGATGGTTATCGAACTTCACAATTTCATTATCATTACAATATATGGGGCAAGCGAGTCAATCCGGTCATGCATATGAACCATAAGGCTGGCGATAAAATGTATGTTGATTATGCCGGAAAGACACTCTCAATTATTGATATAGATACCGGAGAAGTCAAAGAAGTACAATTTTTTGTAGCAATATTAGGAGCCAGCCAATACACGTATGCTGAAGCTTCCATGAGCCAGCAAAAGGAGAACTTTGTTGACTCGGTAGAGAATGCTATGCGCTTTTTTGAAGGCACTCCTGCTGCCATTGTTCCAGATAATTTAAAATCTGCAGTAATAAAAAGCAGTCGTTTTGAACCGACAATCAATGAAACCCTGGCTGATTTAGCAGAACACTACGAAACTACAATCCTGCCTGCCAGAGCTTACAGACCCAGAGATAAATCATTAGTTGAAGGAGCTGTTAAGATATTATATCGAAGGATTTATGTAAGCATAAAAGAAACCAAGTTCTTTTCTCTGGAAGAATTAAATCAGCAGATCTGGAATTTACTTGACTCTCACAATAACAGAAAACTAACAGGACGCCCTTATTCCCGCTTTGAATTATTTTTAGAAGACGAGAAAGAAAAACTGCGTCCACTGCCACAAGATCGTTTTGAAATTAAATACCAATCTTTTGCAACAGTAATGCAAAACGGTCATGTTCAATTAAGCAAGGACAAAAACTATTACAGTGTTCCGTATCAATATGTAAAAAAGAAAGCAAAACTGTTATATACCAAATCAACGGTAGAGATTTATTATAAATACAATAGAATAGCTGTACATCCAAGAAACTACAAACCTTATGTCTATACAACAACCCCTGAGCATTTAGCCAGTACCCATCAATTTGTAGCTGAGTGGAGTGCTGCCCGCTTCATTGAATGGGCCAATAATATTGATGAGTCAGTAGGAGAATATATAATGCAGATAATCGAAAGCAGAAATCATCCGGAACAGGCTTATAAAAGTTGTTTAGGAATACTGAATTTTGAAAAAAAGGTAGGCAGACAGCGATTAATAAATGCCTGCAGGCGGGCACTTGATTTTAAAATTTACAACTTTAAGACCATACAAAATATTTTAGAAAACAACTTGGATCATATTGATTTTGATCAAGAACCTGAGCAGGAACTTCCCGATCACAGTAACATAAGAGGAAAACACTATTATAACTAAATTAAATCTTAAAAAAATGAATGAATCCACAGTAACCAAAATGAAACAAATGAAGCTTTATGGCATGTTTAATGCTTTTAAAACAGCCATTGAAAGCGGAAAAACAGATCATTATACCCTTGATCAGTTTGTATCAATGATTATTGATGCAGAATGGGATGAAAGATATAATCGTCGTATTGAACGAAGTATCACTAATGCCAAGTTCCATTACAAATCAAATATTGAAAACATCAATTTTGATGTATCGCGTAACCTAGACCGAAATATGGTACTGCGTCTGGCAGAATGCGAATTTATAGAGAAAAATGAAAACATTTTAATCACAGGAAGCACCGGTGTTGGTAAAAGTTATTTAGGTACCGCATTAGGCTATCAAGCCTGTATACAAGGTTTTAAGGTAAGTTATTTTAATACCTCAAAATTGTTTGCTAGACTAAAAATGGCTAAAGCAGATGGTACCTATCTGCGAGAACTTACCAAAATACAAAGACAGGATGTTATAATACTTGATGATTTTGGACTTCAGGCACTTGACAGCCATAACCGGATTACTCTTTTGGAGATCATAGAGGACAGGCATAATAACGGCTCTATCATCGTGACATCACAAATCCCAGTTCAAGGCTGGTATGATATAATTGGAGAAAAAACGATAGCCGATGCAATATTAGACAGACTTATACACCAATCTCACAGGCTTGAATTACATGGCGAATCCATGAGAAAGAAAAGAGGAATAAACAAAGAGTGATATTTTATATATTTGAATACTAATTAACAGATGAAAAAATATAATTTTTAATCAAAACGGAGGTGGTCATTTTGCTCCGGAATTAGGTGGTCATTTTGAAATGGAATCAGGTGCTCACTTTAAAACGGAATGGGGTGATCAATATAACCGGAATTTGCA
>NZ_JBCPXZ010000014.1:0-653 GCF_039581405.1 Flavobacterium mesophilum
TTTTTTTTGTCTTCCGCTTGTTTCTCAAAGCGGGTGCAAAACTAAAACTTCTTTTTGTTTCCTGCAAGGAAAACTTGAAAAATTTTTGAAACTTTTTTTTCGCCTCATTTTTCTCATTTTTCCGTCAGTACCTCAAGGAGCTTTCCGTGTTTTGCGGGGTGCAAATGTAGAACGCTTTTCTCAATCTCGCAAGCTTTTTTTGAACTTTTTTTTCAGGAATCTCTTCCCTTATATCGTCCTTCACTTGCCAGTATTTCGATGAGCGTTTTTCGCTGTTGCGGGTGCAAAAGTAGCACATCTTTCCTCTTGCGCAAGCTTTTTTGCCATGTTTTTTCGATCTTTTTTCCATCTTTTTCTTAACACGCTGGAAACATACCCTTTACATATTGATTATTTTTCACCACGCGTGGGATTTTTCTTCCTTTGCCGCGGTTTTTCTTGTTTTGCTGCGGGTTTTGCTCATTCGTTTTGATGGGTTTTCAGCCTAAAAGGCTCTTTTCTGGCGATTTTTCAATCTTCGGCATCCCTCCTTCATCCCAAAACTTCTCCCGAAAACAGCTTTCCCAGCCCCGATAGCAGCGGAAATCCTTTTCATGGCGGGGTCCGCCATGAAAAGATTGGAGCGGATAGCGGGAATAAGCTCCTTATTATTG
>NZ_JBCPXZ010000015.1:0-587 GCF_039581405.1 Flavobacterium mesophilum
GTGCATCCGTTGTTCGACACCGTATAAGTTCCTGTCGCTGTATAATTGGTAGAATTCACCGACCAGTTGTAAGTGTCGCCAGAGCATATCGCAGCAGTCGTGATTACTTTAGCAGGCTTAGGAGTAACCGTCAGCTGAAGCTCCTGATCCGCCGTGCATCCGTTGTTGGATACCGTATAAGTTCCTGTCGCTGTATAATTCGCAGAATTCACCGGCCAGTTGTAAGTATCGCCGGAACAGATCGTCGCGGTCGTGATGATTTTAGCAGGCTTCGGAGTCACCGTCAGCTGAAGCTCCTGATCCGCCGTGCATCCGTTGTTCGACACCATATAAGTTCCTGTCGCGGTATAATTCGCAGAA
This sequence comes from Flavobacterium mesophilum, assembly GCF_039581405.1. Lineage (NCBI taxonomy): Bacteria > Pseudomonadati > Bacteroidota > Flavobacteriia > Flavobacteriales > Flavobacteriaceae > Flavobacterium > Flavobacterium mesophilum. The sequence continues at coordinate 361 of NZ_JBCPXZ010000015.1, forward strand.
TTCACCGACCAGTTGTATGTATCTCCAGAGCAGATCGTAGCGGTCGTGATGACTTTCGCCGGCTTCGGAGTCACCGTCAACTGAAGCTCCTGATCCGCCGTGCATCCGTTGTTGGACACCGTATACGTTCCTGTCGCTGTATAATTAGTCGAGTTGACCTGCCAGTTGTATGTATCTCCAGAGCAGATCGTCGCCGTCGTTATTACTTTCGCCGGCTTCGGAGTCAC
>NZ_JBCPXZ010000001.1:0-1096134 GCF_039581405.1 Flavobacterium mesophilum
TTAGGTGGTCATTTTGAAATGGAATCAGGTGCTCACTTTAAAACGGAATGGGGTGATCAATATAACCGGAATTTGCAATTTATACCTATCCGCACGAATTTGTTGAGGAAGACCCCATTCCGTGGGAACACTTCAACCGATGCGAGCGAATACTATACGAATATCTGTACAATACATATGCGGATGCGGAATTTCAAAGACGGCAGCAGGAAAAGAAAAAAGAATCTGAAAATCCAGACAGGCATGACATTCTCCTTACAATCGAGCAGACCGCGGAAGAAAAAACTGCAAAGTATGCGGCCGAACACAATGAACGTGAATCGATTGTTAAAGCAAAAATGCTGGAGCTTGTACCGGAACTAAGCAAATTGACAGATGATTATCTGCAAAATTTAAAACTTACTTTTGTGGATTTATAAATTGAACGTCTTTTTGGATACGCTAGCCTAGAATTTTAATCAGTTAAATACGATATGATAAAATCTCAATTGTTTTTTTGAGATTCAAGAATCGACATTGTTTTCTCATCAAATGATCCCTGATAATATTTATCGAGTACTTCTTGGAATACAGGATTTGTATCATGGATCTGGCTAAATAATGTCATGCAGGATTTGAGTTTTCTCTCATCAGGCTTGCCGAAAATTTCCATTGCAGTATAACCGTTGTGGCATAGCAGTGCTTCCGAAATCTCTATCAGACGTTTTCCCAGTATGGGGTTGCCAAGATACTCTTTGGCTTCATCAAGATCCTTTAGCCCATAATATAAATTATAGTCAGTAAAACCCAGACCTCTAATCTGAGGAAATATAAACCACATCCAATGGCTTTCTTTCTTTGCATTTTTAATCTCTTTTAAAGCCTGCTGGTAGACTTTATTCTGCGCCACTAAATATCTTTCCAAGCTGTCATCAAGATTCATAACAGTTGCATTTAAAGTTTGACATTGAGTGTAGACATTATAAATTTCTTTTTTTAGTATTCTGGTACAGCAATTCAATTGTAACTTCTTTTTTATCAGATCCTTCTTCAGTAAAAATTGTAGTCCATCTAGGTTCAAAATTTTTAACAAGATAATGGAAAGAACTCAAAATTACATCTGCGGGACATTCCATATCTATTCCTAAATTTTTTCTATAAGCGATAATTCTATAAAATACTCCGTTTTCCAAAAGTTCATCCAGACCATCAGCTGTATTGTCAGGTGCTGCCCCAATACAGAAAATTTCTGTTTTGTCATTGCAAAGCAATTCAAGCAAATCAGCACGAATCGTCCAAAACAAGCATTCGTCCATCAAATCATAAGGTACCTCCAAATTCTGGCCCCTAATTGTAATTGCTAAATCTTTAAAATGCGTCTTCATAACTGACAAACATTAGATTTCTGAACTCAAGACATTACTATTGTAGTTTTAAGATACATTAATGGAATCAGTCAAGGATGCCTTTTCCAAATGCTTTCTCGATTTGGAATAGATAGCTTTCCAATATCGGGGTTGACAGAAAAAATCGGCTTACAGCCGCAGCTTTCGTATCCAATCTCTGATTGTCAAATGATTTTTCCAGCAAGGCAGTATAATCCTTGAGCTGACTCTCATCCAACAATTTTCGCAGATTTCTTTCCGTATTGACGTATGATTTGAGCATTGGAAAATCATTATTATTGTCCAATTCGTAACTCTCAACACCAGCTTTTACTTCAAGGAACTCCTTTTTAAATAAGTTTAATACTACTGGAATATTATGCTCATAAAATATATTCGGAATCAGCCCTGCCTTGTAATTTGCATAATGGTCCTTCGATGATGCTTGATTTTGCAGATACTTTTCGAAAGTCTGTATCCGGTATATATAGTCAACCTCAAAAAAATTAGAATCCTGATAATCAATATTCATCTCTTAAAACTTTTATTACTTATAAAAATAAACTTTTTTTTGATTGAAATAATGATAAGATTGACTTGATTAAATTTAATCAATATTCCTCCTAAATTTTTTATGGTATTTTAAGCCAGTTTTTACTAATTTCAAATATTTGATCAAAATTATCTCCTTCATTACTAATTATCTGACCGCCTTCTACATAATTATAGTTCATCATAAAATCATCAAAATTAAGTTTATTTACAGCAAAAGGATTTTGATACAAAAAATATTTGGCATTTGGAATATTTGACGGAAATACTCCTGTCACTAATACAGCGCTAACATTTGTTAATTGCGGCCTTCCAGAATTATAAAAAACCCCATCTTTATCTCTAGACATTCTTGCATTCAAATTGTCAGGATTTTGTAAAAAAGTATATTGAAGTGTGCCCCAAATTACATTTTCAATATCAAATTGACCTGAGGATTTTGAGCTTATATTATTTATGCAGATCAAATATGGGGCATCAAATTTACCATAACGTTTCGCTTTTTTCAAAATTGACTGACGCAGAGAATCTTGACTTCCACCACTAAAAAATTCAAAAGGAAACATTCCTATCGGAGTAGTGCTTACTTTTTCTCTTTTAGATTCCATCATTGGCATGGGCTGTAAAACAATCTCAAAATCTTTATTTTTAAATTCTATACGTGGACATCCATCAAGTCCGAACTCATTCATATTTAAAGTAATTTGATTTGGATCAAGTTTTTGAACCTCAGATTCTATTAGTTCAATTAGTTCTTTAACCCTAGGCTGATTTGAAGTAATGAAATTTAATCTTTCAATTCGCAGTAAAAAACCTTTTATACGCACTTTATTCAACTGGTCATAAAATTGATTCTGTCGCCTTTCAAAACCCATCTCTTCTTCTGTTTTATCGTAGCTGACCTTTGCTTCAACATAGATTTGATGATCATTCTTGAAGAGTAAAAAATCAGGCCTCTTTTTGGAATTCTCTAGTTGCGGATGGATAACAACTTCATATCCCTGCTTTCGGAAAAGTTCAAATAAAAACAGCTCGAAAAAAGCGGCATCAAAATCTTTTCTAAAACGAGATTTTAGCTCTTCTTTTTCTGATTTTGGATACTTTGAAAACCAATCTTCTAAAGTTTCACGTATTATTTTAATATCACTTCTATCGCTTTTGTGGTAATAGTTAAAAGAATCTTCATTGTTACCAGCTGATCCTTTAATAATTTCGAGTGTCTCTTCAAAAAGTTTAGTCATCGTAATTTTTTTTTATAAACCGATTAATTTAATTCCTCATTAAAATATTCAATTTCAATAATGATTCCATAAAATTCATAATACATTTCCTCCAATTAAGTTAGTATGCAAAAAAACAAAATAATCTAATTTGTATATCTGCAATTGAAACATAATCAGAGTTTATCCAAAGCACTATTAGCCGAATACCTAAGATGATCTAATCTCATCATATTGTCAAAAATTTTTAAAGAAACCTGAATTTCTTTTTTATTACTCTTGAAATTATTATTTAAGCTGCTATAAATTGATAAAATTAATTGAACAGGTTCAGAATCATACTGCCCCCTATTTTTAAAATTTGGACCTTTTTTAAAACTCATTACTCTAACTAACTCCAGACATTCAACTGGAAAATCTTTTGAACATTGCATTAAGTACTTCAAAAAATATCTCGGCTCAGATCTAAAGACCTCAGATCTAGCATATTTTTTCATAAATGGAAAAAACATTTTAAAATTTGCTACCGTAAATTTCCTTAAAACAAAACCCGAATATACATTGGCGAAATCCTTATTACAATTTAAAAATTGAAAAAATATATCCATACATTTTGCATCCATTTCCCCATCTTTTATAATATTAGCTTCTGCAGTTCTTAATAGCTCTAAATTTGCGGTAACACTCTTAGAAACAAAGCTATTATAAAAAATTTTCTCTTTATCTAGTCCTGAAATCCAATTTAACGCAATGAGAACACCTCCGTTCTTATGTAATTCTTCATTTTCAATGATTTTTCTAAATAAAGGTTTCATTTCTTCATAATAGGCATTTCGAAAATATGCGGCAGACTTGAAAGAATTTTTAATAAGCTCAAAATTATCCGTATCTGTAATTCTTAGAAATATTCTAAATGACCTTTCCAAATCAAAATTATTCAGATAAGCAAGATTATAAAGTATTCCAGCTTTCACAGCATCATCTTTATCTTCTGCTATTTGCTCTAAAACTCTAAATATATCTTCTTGAAACATATAATTATAGCTGCACTTTATAATTCGATGTGCCGCTGCTCCTCTCATAGTGTTAAGACTTTCAGTTAACGGATCTTTTGACCGCACAATCTTATCAGAATCAGAACTATTTAACAAGAGATTAGTTAAAAATGTAATTAATTCTTTATCAACAATTTTATGGTCTATAAAATAATCTATATTTCTTACTGCGCATAGTGAATTAAATGAATTTAGATGCCTTTTTGTATGTTCATGAAAAAGAGGCAGCACTAAAGAGGCATCAAACTTAGCTTTAATTAAACCGTTTATACCCGAAGCAAGATAATCTGGTGAAATACTGCTATCTTTTAGCAATTCAAACAGGAATGGATAAAACTTGTCCGGATCGGAACATACTGCATCTTCAAGTGCTCTTGCGTGCTCTGATTTCTCCCCTTTTGATGTTAGAGCATTTATTTCTCTTGTATATGTATCTCCATATTTGATTATTGTTTCTTTCCAATTTTTCATATCCATTTTAGCATATGCTTTAGCTGGCAATGGAGCCCCCACAGATGACCAGGTAACCCGTCTATTTCTAAAAGGCTTTATTTTGAAATCAGGAAATCTTCTTTGCAATTCCAAATAAGTTTTTTTTATAATGGGAATTCCATTTCTTTCCTCTTCTGGCAGAAGATCTAAAAATAAATACTTTTTCTTGCCGTAACAGCTCCCAAATTTATTTCGTGATTCTTTCCTAGGCAGAGAATATATTTCAGTAGGATCTTTTACAGACATAATTATCTCAACCAATTCTGCTTTTTCCTTATCATTATACATTGAAATGCATTTACCTATAAGTGTTCTCAAATAAAATTGAAATTTATCATCAGCAGTATTAAATCCATTTTTCACATATATAATTTTGATAAAATCTAATATTTCCGTTTTGTATAAACCTGGATATTCAATTAGTCCAAGTATTAAAATTTTCAGTATGCTTATAGAATTTGAATCCTTATAGGCATTAAAAAAAGAAATAAAAAATGATTTGCTTTTTGCATTTGACATAATATAGTCTGATAATTTTTTCTGTATAAAAAATTCTGCATTGTCACTATCTGAATCCTCTATATCTGAAGAAAACACATAACTATCATACAGAATGCTTCCTGCTTTTTCATACTTGTCCTCATACCTGTTCTCTTCAACTACGAGATTATAGATTTCAAAGAAGAACTTAAAAGCTTTATCTGGATAAATTTCATTAATCTTTTCAAAAAGTGTTGTCTGGTCATGGCTGAAATCAGCAAACATACCTCCTTCAATAAAATCGCGAAGTATTATTTTTTTGATTTTATTAAAAACAAAATCACAATCTAGAGTAATTATTTTTTCTAATGTATGATAAAACCAGAAAACATCCTTATTTTTATCAGTCTCGTTGGGCGCGAGATATATATCAAATAAAGGCAACAATTTTGGAGTGCTCCAAACATCAAGATCAAATAAAAAATTTTCCATAAAATTCGTCTTGCCATCAAAGTCATGAACTCTCGGTAAATAATTTAAAATTGTTTCAATATTCTCTTTTGAATTATTATCAAACAATCGCAGGTTTAGCGTAATCCTTTCGGATTTTTGCTTTTCAAAATTGTAATCGAAGAAGAAATCGTTTTTAATTATTTTCTTTTTAACAAGTTTTTCGTACACCACGTGATACCATTTCTTAGAATATTGAAAATAAATTAATGGAATGTCCTTTTCTATTAAAAAATTAAACCATCCTGATGATTTTACTTCAGTTATAAATAATTGAGTGTAACTAAAATCAGGAAGAACATATTTTGCTGCTACGTATTTTTCATCTTCAGTTGGTTTTTTCATAGCCGCTAGACTTGAAATCACAAGTGTTTTTAAATGAAATCTATAGTAAGAAGATCCTATTAGTTTTCTCAGAAGCCTGATATATTCTTTGTGATCATATTCTCGATAATACTCCACAACCATTTTTGTTACAGATCTTACATATAAACTTTGAGAGTTTTTTTTTATATAATTTTCAAGTGATTTTTTGCTTTCAACAAATTGTCTTGAAAATGTATAATCATAAAATGTCTGATGAAAAAATTGTAGTTCCTTATCACTTTCAACTATCAAGGTATTGCTCTTAAGATAATTGAGTTCTTTTTGCGAATTATCAAATAAATTCAAAGTAATGATTTGCTGTTGCTCATACATCTTATTTGATATTTTATACAATATATCCTTCAAGTTCAATTCTTTTTGGCTGCCTATAAGCTGGTCCCATAATACATCAAATAAATCTTTTAGGGATGTTAATGTATCACGGTCTTTTTTATCAGGAATTCTGCAGAAAATATCTAAATGGTTGGGAATTGATAAAAGTTCCAATAGCTTTTTGGATGCATTATGAATTTTATATTTAGCCAGTACCTCTTTGATGCTTTCCTCACTGATCAATTCTATTTTTAGTTTGGTATATTCAGTTTTTTTATACAGACTGATTTCAGCATCATAATTTAGATCAAACGAACGTGTTGAAACAATAATACGAACGTTATTAAAATAGGATAAATCAGCAATCAATCTATTGTAAGTCTGCAGATATTCTCTATTTGAAGATAAAGATTGCGATAATGCATCTAACTGATCTACTATAATAACCAATAATTTACCATTTTTATTATAAGTTCTGGCAATATCTTCAACATGGATATTTTGTTTTTGAAAAATTATTTCTTCAAGCTCCTGCCTGCTTGAAGCATAATATTTGTCGGCTTTTATGCCAAGGCTATCAATCTTTTCCTCATTTAATTTGGATAATAAGTCCTTTAAAATAACTGTTTTTCCATAACCTTTTTCTGCTTCAACAATAAAAACATTCTTCTCATTTACATGAAGGTCCCTTTTTATCCAATCATAAATTTGAACAGTCTCCTTACGGTCAATATGTGTTGTAGTATTATCACCAAAAAAATTGGATACATTTTCAAGATAAAATGAAGCTTTTTTAACTTCAAATTTAGCAAGCTCATAGGTCAGCTCATTGCCCTTTAAGATTATATCAATTTTTTCATCGATATTCTGAAGATATATGAGTTCTTCAACTTTAAAAACCTGATCATACAAATCATGTTTTTTAAACAAGTCGATCAGTGCTTCTCCATCCTTGAGAATAATGGAACCTTTTTTTAGATTATTTTGGACTAACTGATCGTTTACCCATTTACTCCACCACAAATTCTGTTTCAAATCTAATACGCCTGGAATACACAGTATCCATTCCTTAAATTTATATTCAGAAGATTCTACCGCCGTTTTAAATGATTTTGAAATCTGCTGATGTTGGGCAGTTCCAAATTCATTTAAGAAAAATTTACATTGTATCAGTATTATTGGCTCTATTCCAATATTTCCAATAAATATATCAATCCCGCCGTCTCCTCTGCGTACTTCAACACGTCTGACATCATTTTCGGGATAAATTGTTCGAAACAAAGTAGCGCAATCTGTTTCAAACGATGCCCTTGCACCTTCAATATTTGTATTTTTTATTACGTAATTCTGCCAGCTCATAGGGAAACTATATTTTTATTTTCTTGATTTAAAAGAATCTCTACCTTAAACTATGTAAAATAATGTCAATCATAGGTATAATCATATTTATAATTACTTTGAACAGACTATTACTATTTGTAATTAAATTTCAACAGCAAGCGTCCAATAATTATAAAAATACATGTTAAATTTTAATTCTTATTATTACGAATTTATGTAATATTACTATTAGAATTTTAAAATTTAAGTATGAAATTTTCTATGAAATTAATTTTAAGTTTTTCGGATGTATTTCCTGAGGAAAAACCTAAACTTCTTAGCGAATATTTAGAAGGAATCGACAGAAAAACATTGATGAAAATTGGATCTTTTTTTCTTGGATTCAATCACAGAGAATCGCAGTACGCTGATCCGATTACTTTTATGCAGATGTTTTTTTCCGATAGAAATATTGAAATATTTCAAAAAGCATCACAAAACATAGATTCTTTTTTAGCCGAAAAGGGAGAAACTTTAAAGAATGCTGAAATACCATACGTAGTAAGCAGCCTAAAGTTTTTTGAAACTGCTTTTAATAGCGATGGAGAAATTGCACTATCAAAGTCTGAGGAAGAAATTGAGCGAGATGTCTTTAAAGCTTATCTTTTATTAAATGAGCAGCTGACTAAAGTACGTGACAAAGCGATTGATCAAATCGATAGTCTGTTGCCTCCTCACAAAAAAGCAACTGGTCTATTACTTTTTCTTCAATTACATAATTTTGATCTGACAAATTATGATTTAGATAAGCTTTTCACAACCCAATTTTTAAGGGCATTAATGTTTTTTGATTTTCTACACACGCGAGAAGATTGCAAAATGCTCTTAGAAAAATTTTACAAATACTTTGATGTAGAAGATTATAAAGAATATTTGAAAAGAATACTTCCCCTTACTACAAGTGTTATAAAAAAAGATAAAGAAGCCCATACAGATATAGTACTAGATGACTCTGCTGATAACAACGACGTAGAATTTTTAAACAAACTTACCATTGACAATATAGAATTACTAGAGGATTTTGATTTCAAAAACATCAGATCAACTCCTCTTTATCGAGTAAGCGGTAGAACTTTTAGGATGATAAGTCCATTGTTTGCTATGGAACTTGTATACAATGGTCTATACTGGAAATTCAAAGAGATAAATGATAAATTGCCGAAAGCCGCCAGGCCAAAGGATCTTTATGGATTGAAAACATTTGAGTTCTCGGAAAAATATGTCTTAAATACAATATTAAAGGAAATCTTTGGAGAAAGATATATACAAAAAACTGGTGATGAATTAGATAAAAATTATGATGGAGCTCCCGATTACTATGTCAGAAACGGAAATTTAATGTTACTGTTTGAATCTAAAGATATCATGCTGAATTCGAAGGTTAAGGAATCAATGGATTTTTTGGAAATACAGCAGGCTATAAGTGAAAAACTTTATAAAAAAGAAGATGGCACTCCCAAAGCTGTAGTGCAGCTAATAAAAAATATTAGAAAAGCACTTACAATGCAACTAGGGTTTGAAAAAGATTACTCTCCTGAGAAACTGATTATCCATCCCGTAATAACATTACATTATAGGATGTTTAACACCGTAGGACTTAATAAATTCATAAATTTCTGGTTTCAAGAAGAACTTCAAATTTTAAAAAATGAAGGCTTAAAGATATCCAATGTAAAGCCACTTGTTATGATAGATATAGATACATTAATTTTCAATAAGGATGTATTCGCCGACAGAATTATTGAATTTGAAGATTGCCTGGCTGATTACCAAACTGATTATGTCGGCTATAATGGGCAGGGCAGGATTTTCACAACGCAGCAGTCTTACAATCAAGCGCTACAAAATAGTTTTTTGCCTTTTAGTGCCTACTTAGATGATAAAATCGATAAAATGGGATATCGAAAAATACCTCGCGATATTGAAAATAGAGGATTTAAAATTTTTGAATAATGTCTTTTTCCAAAATTTTTAAATAAGCTGCCTTCTAAACTCTAAATGATCATTTTATCCGGTTACTATCATTATAGCGTTAACCTAATTCTGAAACCAATAAGAATAAGAAATTCAAAATATTAAAATACGAAACCTATGAGCGAAAATTTTATTTTTAATTTTATTCAATGTATAAGTGTAGTTGTTGCTTCCGTAACTGCAATATACGGAATAACTTCTTGGCGAAGAGAAACTAAATGGAAACGAAAGTATGAATTAGCAGAAGAAGTGCTTTCTTTATTTTATGAGTGTAAGGAAAAAATAGCCGTAATCAGGCATCCTGCAAGCTACGTAGGTGAAGGCAAAACTAGAAAAAGAAGGGAAAATGAAAAACCCGAAGAAAGCGAAATTTTAGATAATGCTTACGTTTTCTTTGAACGATATGAAAAAGAGAAAGAACCTTTTCTAAAGCTAGCTTCATTAAAATTTCGCTTCATTGCCATTTTTGGAAAAGAGGCTACTTTGCCGTTTGACGAAATTGCAAAAATCTTGAGTGATATTTTTTTTGCTGCCAATAGATTGGGCAATCGTTATTGGAAGGATCAGGGAAGAAAAAATTTTTCTGAGGAGCAATTCGACAGACATCTTCAAGAGATGGAAAAATATGAAGATATTGTATGGAATTCATTTGAAAATGACAAAATTGAATTAAAGATAGATAATTGCATTGCGAAAATTGAAAAATATTGCTTGTCAATTATACAGAAATGAGAGTAACTAACCCAGCTTAAGCTTTTTTATTTTATTAGAAGATTTGGGAGAATAGAAAATAAACATGTTGAACTATGAATTATATGGCAGAAATTGAGGATAATATCTTCGGATCGCAATTAAGGCAATTATTATATAAATTAAAATCCGATTTTCCCGATTCAGCTGAAATTGATGTCTTTATCCAGCTCTGCAGCAAAAACAGCAATTTACTTAATCAAGGGGTGGTTTCGAATCAATTCCTCGATGATCCAGCTCCTTTATTTGAAATAAAAAATAAAGAAATTACAGCCAGATGGAGAGAATACCTATCAAATAAATCCCCAAAGAATAAGAAAGAGCATTTTCCAGAAGCTGTATTTTCATATCTGAAGATATTTAATTTTAATAATGACTATTATTATTTAGTACATTCCCTTAAACTTATCAGATCGGCAAAAGCACTCTTTAAGATAGATTTTCTTGAGGATGTTTATAAATTATCTAAGAATTCGGCTCTGAATATGCATATAAGTGACCCTTCCTTATCTAAGGACATATTAGCTGAATTATTTTCAATAAATCCGTCTAGTACCAAGCATGATTTCCATGATCTTATAAATCACTGGATTACATATCTGCAAAACATGAATGACTATCAAGGGGCACAAATTTATATTTCCCTTTTAAAAGAAACAAAATTAATTTCGATAAATGAATCAAGAATTAAATTTGCAGAAAATTACGAAAAAAAAGGAGATTTTCATAAGTCTGATATTCAGCCCAACACATATTACCCAACTATATTGTCACATTACAAAGATGCTTCGAGAGAATTAAAAAGCATCAATGGACAGGATGACATAAAATCTAGAATTTACCGTAAAATATTAGCCGAACAGGATGAACATGCAAAAATGCATCTCGCTGTTGCAAAGAATTACAGCACAGAAAATTCTAAAATTGAAAACTTCATAAAAGAACGTGTAAAGCACTGGTCCTCTTTAATTGCAACATATGATTTCGAATCTGGTCTCAGTAACCTTCTGTCATTTCCAATAGCTTTAATTGATAATACCAATCATGTCATAAATGAGAGCCAGAATTTATCCCAATTTTTTAGTTCCGCATATAAACAAAACGATAAAGGGCGTATTGTAGCGGAAACCTCCTTTGAATCTTATTTGCAAAATCTTGAACAGAGCTTTTTAAGAGAAGCAGTAATAGCCTATATCAGGGATACGAAACACAAAATGGACCTTGATAAGAAAATTGACAAAAATTATGTCTACATGATTCTCGAAGCTTTACCAGCCAATTTTGTACCTTTCGATAGAAAGCCATTATTTGTTACTGGAATTTTGGCAGGATTTAACAATGATTTTATAACTGCTGCACACTTATTGCTTCCACAGCTGGAAAACAGCCTAAAATATATTCTTGAAGAAAACAGCCTAATTTCATTTAAAATTGATGACGAAATTCAACATGATAATACCTTAGGAGGCATCTTAGAGATTTACATTAAAAAATTACCGCATCCAGTCTTTAAGGAACTTAAAGATTTCCTAACTGAAAACAGCAACGTCAATTTTAGAAACGATTTAAGTCATGGGCTTGCTTCTCCTTTTATCATTGAACATTATGGCATATATGTATGGTGGCTGATCTTGAAATTGATTAAAGATTATGACCAGATTTTTAAGTCTGTAGATTAATCTCAAACTTTACATAGAAATACTAAATCTTTTCTAAAACATCTAAGTCAATTATAAATAATTCCATTATCAATTATGAAATAAGAAATTTTATAAAATTATTTTTTACTTTTTACTTTATTTTGGATACCAAAAGTTAACTGCATTTCTTCAATTGTATCGATCTCGTCGTTTAAATCAGCCATGGTCAGAAGAAATACTACGGCAAGAAGGTTTACGCAAAAGAGATCTCGGTAATCAATTGGAAGCATAGTTCTATTATGAAGATATTTATCTCTAGTTTCATATATTTTATTCACGGATCTTATACTTTGTGCCTGATTTTCCAATGGGAGTAGAGATATAATGTTTTTCATATAGGTCTGGCCTTTACTGCTGGAGTTATTCACTGGTATTAATACGTTTTCAAAATATGAAATCAGCTTTATGATCTTGCTGTATAAATCTTTTGTTGAATTTATTTCCCCAAGAAGATTTATTTGTGATTCAGTCCTATAATAAAGCTCTGTATTCTTTTTATGGAGAAGGAAACTATTTAAAGTGCAAAGTCCTCCTTCAGCAAGAATCCGCATTCGATTCTTGTCAATTGTAACTGGTGTGGGATTCTTAAGGCTCTGCATATAATGACAATAATCATCAACTGAATCGGCAACAGAAAAGTACTCGCACATCCTGTTGCTGTTTGCGAGAAAATCAACATGGAACAATTCAGCATCTGGTTGTAAAGCTTCTTCAATCAGTAAACTTTTAATAGCATTTACAGAGAGTTCCACTTCCTTTTTGATTAATGCCTCAGCTTTCCTTTTAACTGCCCGCATAGTGGAACAGATCAATACCTTATCAATAAAGGAATTATGCAATTGTGAAATTTTGCCTTTTTCTTCATTTGTTTTATTAATACTCTTCTTTACTATCTCTTTTGATATTGTCTCAAAATATTCTTCTTTCTTAGATGTAAAAGTACTGGCACCTATTTTAAACTCTTCTTCGATAATTAGATCTTGTACGATGAAAAAGAAGGTATAGTTTTTTAATTCTTTTTCAGTTTCATTATGAACATATGTGTAAAGATCGAAGTCAGCTTTGGACTTCTCATAAAGAATTATAATCCAATCAAATATTTTTCTGGATACAAATTCAAAATCAACAAAACTGTTGAAATAATCTACCTCCAAAAATTTAACTGCCAGATCTATAAGTTCTGGATAGGTATTTACATTATAGCCAATTTTTTTTCCATTAATATTGCACGCAATATTAATTGCATTTCCCAATAAATCCTGTTCTGAATATATTGGTCTGTCATTTTCTTTTAGCTTAAATGTCCCTATGCATTTTTCGCCGATCAATCTAGATTTCGATTCAAAGTCAACTACAGGATATTTAGTAGGTAGATCTTCTATTGAAAGCTTTTCAAATAATCTGAAAGCCTCGTTGTTTATAAATGTTTCTAAACTGTGAGTCATAACCTTTTTAAATTAACTATTATAATTTTAACTCTATTATTTGATTAAAAAAAATATCTCAATTATTTAATTCATATATCATGACTATTTTACAGATCTTACAGACTCCAACTGATTGAATTAATTGATTGATTAAAAGTTAAGTATAAACTCAGAAAAGGCTTCTTAAATTGAACCTTATAATTGATAGCATCATATATTGACCTTAAATTTACTACTTTAATATACCTAATTCCGTTAGAATGTCTCTTTTCATTCTGCTGAGCGGTCTTCTGTCGAAAAGATCTTCATTATTATAGGTTCCAAAAGCAAGACGGTAAATCTCATCTTCAGAAATCGCAAGCCCATTGTACTGCCCAGCAAGAATCGAAAGGTAGCTTTCCGAGTAGGCAGTTTTAATCTTTGTAAGATCTATAATCTCATCCTCGTGCATTTCATAAATGTCCTTTAATTTAAATGCCTCAATGCTTCTATGGGACTTAGTCCCTGGAACTGATTTAATTTCAAATCCATAAGTACCATACGTCCTGTTATAATATGAAAATTTGAATTCTGGCTTATCAAGATAAGGATGAAGATGTGTCCTTATCTTCATTTCACAGCTTCCCTTGATTGTGCTGTTGCAGGTGTTGCAGCTGGGAATTAGGTTAAAAAAAGAGATCGCCAGAAGCGGATACCTGCTTTTGGCAAACCAATGGTCAAACTCAGGCCTTGTAATCTTATGAGGCTTAACAACGGTTTTGGTATAAAGCCTGTTGCAGTAGGTACAAGTGCAAATATCCAGTTTATGTGCCAGATCATATGCGCTGTAGCCTGCAACATCTTTTGAGCAGAATTTTTTGTAATCAAATATCCGGCTCAGCTGATCATATACTTTTTTGTATTTGACGATTACAGCTTGCTCTGCAAGAGTCCTTGGTATCGTAGATTTTCTTTTCAGCCTCGGATAGGTCAGCCACTCTGCATAGCTGTAGCCAGGCACCGTCTTGCTAAAAAAAACAAACTGCAGGGTTAGCAGCTTATCAGGTTTGCCCTTTAAAATCACTTCCAAATTTCGCTTATTAAAAAATGCCGTTAAAACAGGATCTGCTTCAGCAGTAATTCTGTTTTTCACTACTTCAATCAGTCCATCATAATGAAGCTCTTTTGCTTGGGTTATTTTCAGGCTCGTGGCATCAATATAAATCATAATTCCCCTAATTTTTTATTTAACAGCTCCATCTCACGCTGGATCAGCTCCCTTTGGACATTTTTCTGATCTGTAAGCCCGTCAAGCATCTGGGCTAGTTTTATGCGTATCACTGGTTCATCAATTATCTTTATAATGCTTTCATGATAACGAAATTTATTTTCGTCGACCGTATATCCTGGCATCGGATTGTCTTTTTTTATTCTCTCTTCGTTGAGCCATTGAATAGTATCTTCAATTCTTTTCTTTGCAAAATCGCCTATCAACCCATCTTCGACAAAAAATGAATGTGCCAAGAGATCCGTAATATTAGCAC
The DNA here is from genome assembly GCF_039581405.1 of Flavobacterium mesophilum. Lineage (NCBI taxonomy): Bacteria > Pseudomonadati > Bacteroidota > Flavobacteriia > Flavobacteriales > Flavobacteriaceae > Flavobacterium > Flavobacterium mesophilum. The sequence goes on from NZ_JBCPXZ010000001.1 coordinate 15,127, forward strand.
CGAAAGATTTCATGCTATGGGAACTGCTTTGCAGCACATCGGTATGGTACTTCACATTTTTACTGAGATACACTACATTACTGTTTGGAAAATCCGACAGCGTTAAAGCATCATGAGTTGCAATTATAATCTGCAGGTTTGGGTATCTCTTATGTGACTTTTTCTTGGTTTTGGTCACAGGATCAAATACCATTGGGGTCAAACCTGAGAAGATCGCCGGCATGGTACTGCTAAGCGCGTGAATAAACTTCCTCTTCCATATAGGATGATAGCCCAAATCAGCCTCATCCAAAATCAGAAGGAAATTCTCCGCCTCCCTGTAATGGCTGTTTGTTCGCGTAAAATCATAAAAAGTTGAATACAAATTCAATATTGATTTCTCGCCGTACGACAGATGGACATTGCAGTCGATATCAATAATATCTTTAATTGTCATCGGAAGATGGGAAAAATACTCCTGCACCTTTGAATAAATATTAAAAAGAACTTCGAGCAGCTCTTCAATATCTTTCCTGTCGACATCTATTTTAATAATGGCCTGATCATCGTCTTCGGCTATATAATCAGAAAGCTGTACAAAAATTTGATACAGTCTTTTAATATTCAAAAGTCCATTGATATTGTGATGGATATTCCTTTCCAGCATATTATCGGATTCAACGTCTCCATAAGTTTTCGCGTACATTGTATAATGGCTCATCACAATTGAAATGAGCTCATCAGCATTATCAAGTCTTATTTGATCCTCATACTGATCAAAAAAACGCTTGTCAAACTGTACTATGTATTTGGCTAGAAAACGATCTAAAAGTTCATCGAAGCTGGTGCTCGTTATTATTTTTTCAAAATCATAAGATCCTGTGAATCTGGTTATCGGAAAGGTATCGTTTATAATCAGAAAGGATATGATGTTGATTTCAATATTTTTTAAAAAATCTCTCCCATCGTGCAAAAGATGCCCAGTCAGTTCTGAATTATTTTGATACTGGGGCATCTCCCAGACTTCTTTAAGAGCATCGGTTATATTGGAACTCTTTATAATATTTAAATACTCTCTCAAAAGATGCTCCGGATTTCTATAGTCCCCTACCCGAAGATCTCTTTCAATGGTATGAGTGAGCGTTTCTGTCTTCTGGGGATTGCCTAGGTTAGTGTCAATATAAACTTTGCGGAAATCACGTTTGTGCAGAATCTTGGGTACTATATAAAGAGTATCATAGCTCGGAAAATCAGGATAGATTTCTTTTACGGTTTTACTCACCTCTGCATGCAGGAAAACGACATCTTTACGGACATTATCCATAAACAGTTCGTCAATTTTGCGCTCCGGGCTGCTGGAATTCAGACGGAGTGGGGTGCCGAATGTATCAATTACCGGATCAAATACGGGAGAATAATAAAGTTTGGTCAGCTTCTGGGTATCAAAATTAGTATACACCAGTCCCAACGGAAATTCAAGTGTGAATTCTGAGCCCTTCCCATGTTTAACATCTCCAACACCTCTTCCCGACCTATTATCGACAGCAAAAGTGCCGTCAGCACTCTCGTAAATGAAAACCGCTCTGGTGTTTTCCTGAAATCCGGTATTGATTACCTTTAGAATGTTTGTTTTCCCAGCGCCATTGGCCCCTACAAGCGCTGAAATAAGGGATATGCCTTCACCGAAGAACCCTTCTACAAAACCTTGATTCTTTTTTATGGAAACTCTCAAAACATTTTCCATAGACAAATTAAACTCAAATTGATGCGCTCCCCCAAAATTAATGGTTTGCGGCCGATCAAATAAAAAGTGTTCGTGAATATAAACTGCTGCAAGCTTCATAAAAGTAACTTTTTAAAGGTAAATATAGGAATTTCATTATAGATGGTTTAAGTAAATTTTCAATTCCAAACGGGTTAAAAGGGCAGCCAAGATAGTGCCCGCCGTATGCTGCATGCGCATAATGGCGTCGCTTTCGCTTGCCACCCTTCGGGACTTATAGCACTCCGCATCCTCATAACCGGTCACTTGATTCTTGCTTTCTTTTTTCCCGTTTTTTCTTTTGAAAACAATTTTTGGGAGTGCAGGGAGAAAGAAATTTTAAATAACAGTAACGCTAAAATTTAAAATCATGGAAATCACAGGACGTATTACAAAAGATGCACTAGCCCATAAAGTGGGAAATGAAAAACAGGTCGTTAACTTCTCCATTGCCATCAATGACAGCTACAAACCAAAAGGAAGCACCGAGTACAAACACATTACAACTTTTGTCGACTGCTCCTATTGGCTGAATGCAAAACTAGCCGAGTGGCTAAAAAAAGGCGCGCTTGTTCAGCTCTTCGGACGTGTGGGGATTAGTACCTACATCGGTCACGACGGCTCGGCTATGGGGTCTTTGACCTTTCACATCAACAGCCTTAAAATTTTGGCTTTTGCCAAAAAAGAAGATGGGTCTGCGGGTGCGGTTACTGCACCTAAAAAACAAAACAAATCAGAAGAACCTGATGACCTCCCTTTTTAACGGAGGGTTCTAATTGTATTTATAAACGCCAAAAAATCACATTATGAAAGCCTTGGACAAAAACGAATATTCTGACTACGATGTAAGCCATGTATTCAACGAAATCATTTTAAGCCATTTGGACGGCTACAACGGAAAGAAAAAACAGCAGTTGAAGTCTTTCCTCGAAGACCTTCAGAAAGGGGGTTGTATCAGCGGTATGATAGGGGAATTTATCTATCACAACGACTGCAGAGCTTTTTACATCAAACACCTTGAAGATCTGGAAGGAATTAAGGATGATTTGGAAGAAGCATTCGGAGAGCCTGTAGCAAACCGCTACAAACTGCCCCATTACACTTTTTTATGCTGGCTCTGCTTTGAGGAGTACTGCTACGGCATTTACAGAGATGTCTTTGAACAATAGCTGTTAATAAAACTTTTTCCATCATGAAACCATCTGACGACTTTAAAACCGCTATAGAGAATTATCTGAATACTACTGCACAGAACGATGCTGTTTTTGCCCGAAGCCTTGTAAAAGAAACCAAAAACATCGAGAGCTGTTGCAGTTACATTTTCGGTGAGGTCAAAAAAACAGGATTGTGCGCCTTTGACAATCAGGAAATCTTTGACATGGCACTCAAATATTACAACGATGACACTATTGGTGCGCCTGTTCCAATCAACTGTAAAGTGGTCGTAAATCAGCCTGTAAAGGCTGATTTATTCAACTCTGCTCCTGCAATGACTACTCAGGTCACAAGACCCGAAACAGTAGTCGTGCAGACAGCGAAACCCGTACAGCAAACCTTAACACTTTTTGACTTATGAAACCGCATACCGCCATAGAAAAACAGATAGTCGCATTAAGCGAATCCCTTGCGCCCATTACACCCGAAATACACTCATGGGCAGAAAAGACCATTTTTCTGAAATGGGGTGTTTTATCACGTGGAAAGTTCCACTGTCTGGACTGCGGAAACGCTTGGAAACCCGAATCCGAGAAGCAGTCAGCGAAATTTACCGCCTGTTCTGCCTGTAAAGGAAAACTTAAAATGCACGGTTGCAATCAGGTGCATTTCAAGGAAATAGAATACAGTGCAGTAGTAACTTGTCTTTCGGATTTTCAAATTGTCCGCATCATCTGCTCCACCAAACAGATGAAGAAAAACTGTCTGCCCTCCTATTCCCATACCGAAGTGATGCAGCATTGGATAAACCCGAAAGGAGAAGTACGCACCGTATCACGCAGTACAAATGTTTTCTCCCACGCATACGATGCATGGCAGTACTATTCGCCCCTTAAAATCCGCCCAAAGGATTTTCAGAAATCTCCCAAGTACCGAATCAATCCCTACAGGGTTTATCCGCGCTTGAAAGTGCTTCCTGTAATAAAACGAAATGGTTTTAAAACAGCATTTTACGACATAGCACCTCAAATACTGCTTTCATCATTATTGAAAGATTCAATTGCTGAAACCCTGCTGAAAACTAGACAGATTTCATGGCTTCACTATTACCTTGAATCTCCCCATCAGCACGTCTTGCGCAACTGGCAGGCGGTAAAAATCTGTCTTAAAATGAATTATACAGTTTCCGATTTTGGAATTTGGGAGGATTATATCGAGCTTCTGCGTTGGTTCAAAAAAGACATTACTTCTGCCCTGATCGTCTGTCCTGCTGATTTGCATTTGGAGCATGACAAATTGGTCGGGAGAAAACGAACAGTACAGAGAAAAAAATACCATAAGAAAATGCGTCTTGAAATTCTAGAGGCGCAAAGTCTGTATGCTGAGCAAAAAAAGCATTTTTTTGGATTATGCTTTACACACGCAGGTATTACTATTTCAGTATTGGAGAATGTGGCTGATTTTATGACCGAAGGCGACAGCCTGAGACACTGCGTTTTTACCAATGAATATTTCAAAAAGAAAGATTCCCTCCTTTTTTCTGCCCGTATTGACAACAAGCCAATTGAAACAATAGAGGTTTCCCTTTCTAAAATGGAAATAGCACAGTGCCGTGGTTTGAAAAATCACAATTCAAAACATCATAAAGTCATTGTCCGTTTGATGAATAAAAACCTTTATCAGATTCGCTCAAGAATAAAAAAAGATAAAAGCGAAAAAGCATAAAAGCGGAAAAACCGAATAGAATTCGGTTTTTCCGCTTTACACATTTCAGATTCTTCCAAGAAGATGATTTTTGCAGATGGATGATAAAAAAAAAAGCAGTAAGCAGCTTTTAACTTCTAATAGTGTGCAGGTATATCATCACTGCCAAAATCTTGGCAAACATTTTATCTATAAAGCTGTAATAATAAATTCACTGCGCCTGTTTTGCTGGTGCTCAGCCTCGGTACAGGGCACACCATCAGCACATTTATTTGTAAGCTGGACTTCGCCATATCCCCTGCCGGTCAGTCTTGAGGCATCAATACCATTTTCAATCAGCCATTTTATAGTAGACTTTGCTCTTCTTTCCGACAAAACCTTATTGTATTTAAATGTGGCACGGCTGTCTGTATGGGAACGTATATCAAGTTTCATTGTTGGGTTACTGTTCAATACGACAAGTATTTTTTCCAAATCGATTGCCGCTTCAGCTCGAATATCAGACTTATCTAAATCAAAATAAATCATCTTTATTTTAAAACATTTTCCCAAATCATCACCAATTGTTACTTTACAGATAATTGGATCTAATGCAACTGGAAGGCTTGATTTTCCTGATAATTTTCCGATTGTTACGGCAACCTCTCTTGTGGAATACTTCTCTTTTTCAGCTCTCACCTGATAAGTTTTGCCGCATTCAACAGCAAAAGTATATAGCCCGCCTGCATCAGCAGCAGTTGTTTCTTTTAACATTTGATTTTCATAGAGCGAAACAGTTGCTCCTGGTAAAATAAGTCCCGTTTCAGAATCAGTTATAACCCCATTTAATTCCTGAATGCATCGCAGCGCCCTGTTTTCGGTAAATTTATAAATATCATCAGAACCCTGTCCGCCGTCTTTATTGGAGCTAAAATATCCTTTTCTGGAAACCGGGTCTATGATATAGGCAAAATCGTCTTGTGCCGAATTAATGTCGGCTCCCAGGTTCTCAATATCACTCACCGTTCCGTCACTTTCAAGTTTTCCTGCAAAGACATCCAGACCTCCAAGCCCCGGATGGCCGTCCGATGAAAAATAAATTTCTTTTTCATCGGTTACAAACGGAAATGTTTCTTTTCCTTCGGTGTTAATGCCCTTACCAAGATTGATCGGAGTTCCAAAACTTCCATTGCTGATACTCACCTGATACAGATCAGACTGGCCCAATGTCCCGGGCATATCCGATGCAAAATATAAGATTCTCTCATCGGGACTGAGCGCCGGATGCGCAGTGCTGTAATTGTCGCTTGTAAAAGGAAGCGGTGCAATATTGCCCCACTTTCCGTTTTCAAGTGTTGCCCTGTAGATTTTGATTAAAGTCGTTCTTTGCCCGTCTTTTCCTTTTTTCCCATGTGTATAATTGTTCCGTGTAAAATACACTGTTTTTCCGTCTTTTGTAAAAACGGGTGACGCTTCATGGAATTTGGTATTCAATGAGGTTTTCATTTTTCTGACCTTCACCGAATCAACATCTGCAACATAGAGGTTTGTAAAATATTGATCTGTCCATGCATGTTTTCGCTTTGAAAAATTACCCGTATCCCTGGCAGAAGCAAAATATATTTTATTATCATGTACAATGGTGCCGTAATCAGAATATTTGGAATTGATACCGGCATTCTCTATATCATAACGTCCGGTATTAGCCTTAATTTTGTCGAGATAGCCTCTATTGTCCTGATACAGTATTGCTCTGCTGTCATTTTTGTTCTTTGAGACAAATTCCTGCAGGACTGAATTTGATTTATCTGTTTGTCCCGTTGATTTTAGTGACTGTGCATATCGGTAATAATATTCCGATTCAACCTGGGTATTCATGGAAAATAACGCTCCATACCATTTTACGGCTCCTTGAAAGTCAGAGTTGAAGTAATAGGAATTGCCCAGTTTCTTAAACATATCCTCAGACTTATATCCTTTGCCGGCAACTATTTCGTAAGTCTTTATAGCATCAATATAGGCGTACTTTTCATATTTTTTATCGCCCGCAGCAACTTTTGAGTTTTGTGCATACAACTCACATTCAAACATACTTATAAGCAATAGGATAAATAATATATAATTTTTCATCGGTCACTATTTTAAAAGAAACGGGGAGTTGTCATTTTACCATGATTTATTTTAAATTCGTATCGCAGGAATATCTCATGTGATCCTGAATTGTAATTATTTAAATTTGTGGTTTCGCGGTCATAACCATAACCTAAATAAAGTCCGTCTGTGATCTGAAAGCCCACCATAGCACTCAGCGAAGCGCTCCATCTGTAAGCAGCTCCCAATACAAATTTGTCGTAAAACATAAAATTTGCTGACAGGTCGACCTGAAGCGGTGCACCTTGTACCATTTTGGCAAGAACAGCAGGTTTGAACTTTATGTATTGGTATCTATCAAGGTCAAATACATACCCGGCCATCAGATAATAGTTTATTTTATCTTTGTATATCGCCACATCATTATCATCATACCGGTTGGTTTCAATGAAATTGGGCACAGAAAAACCCACATAGGCTTTATCAGAATGCCAGTAGACACCCGCTCCCACATTGGGAGAAAATTTATTGTCCAGATCCTGAAACTGGGGGTCGCCCTGATCTGCCGGGTTTAATTTAGCAACATCTAAATTGAAGATATTGGCAGTTCCTTTAATACCAAATGAAAGCTTGAAATTGGCAGACGTCTGAACAGTATAAGAAAGGTCTGCGGAGATATTATTTTCATTGGTGGGTCCGATTTTATCATTTACCAGTGATGCCCCGATACCCAGATTACTGTTGTTGATTGGCGTATTGACAGAAAAACTGCTGGTTTCCGGGGCACCATCCAGTCCAACCCACTGCGTACGGTACAGACCAAAAACGCTTAATGCCCCACGGGATCCTGCATAAGCTGGATTTATATTTATGGTGTTGTACATGTATTGCGTGTACTGGGCATCCTGCTGCGCAAAACCTGCAATTGTTGTAAACATTATGACGAAGGAAAATAATTTTATTCCCATAGCAGATAATTTTCTAATTATACTTAACGCTTCAGTAAATAAAAGCGCTCTTCCTCACTCCGATCAATGCAATTTGTAATTACTGCTTCCACAGCATTTAACAATAGTAAAAACTTGATATCAGGTCTTGCTTAGATATAGATAGCCGGCTTTTTTAATGGTACTTGATGCGCCGCCGGTCGTTTTATTATATTGGACAATATAAAAATAGGTTCCGTTTGGAAGCATATTATCGGGGCTTATCGTCGCCCTGCCGTCGGAATAACCCCTAAAGACGTTCCCATTGGAATCATAGTTGGAAGTATCAAATACTTTTATGCCCCAGCGATTAAAGATCTCAACTCTGTTATCGGGATATTTTGTTATGTTTTTAATGTAGAAATAATCATTTTTTCCATCATCATTCGGACTGATCGCATCGTGGATCACGACATCATCAGAATCACTGCTCTTCACCCTTGCCAAGGTAAAAACACCGTAACCGGCAACAGCAGCAATAGTGGTAACTGTTTTTTGATCGGAATCCGCAGCACCGCCTTCATCTATCCATAATTGTTTGATGTCGTCCCATCTGACAATATGGATGACATCCTGGGGAGAAGCAATAATCGCCGCCGGAGTAGTGGCTTCATCCCAGCTTAGTGTCAGCAGTATATCTGCTGCACTTTTATTTTTATTGATGCTCCAGTATTCTTTATCATCAATAATATCAATGATTGTCGGATCTTTTTTGTCGTGTGGATAAAGACCATTAGAATTTTCAAAAATGTAATGCCCGTCAAAACTGCTGTTATTGTCCCCTGAAGCAGAAATAGCAGCATATCTGAAGAACCCTTTATCCCCGATAGGATATAAAAAACCTTCATTGCCGTTTTTGGTTACCTCGCCGTCAACGTGACTATTATTGGAAGTATGAGTATGGGTTGCATTTCTTTCAAAAGTCATACTTCCGCCAAAATCATCAGATTGCACAATGCCTTTGGTAAAATCAGCATCCCCGCTGATATAAACCGAGTTGTATAACCGAAAAGCAGGCTGTGGATTTGCATTGTTAAACAATACATCAAAAAAATCAGAGGGTTCAGTTCCTTTAATATCCTGATTCTGGAAACCTTCAAAACGGGTAAATCCCTGAAATGAAGGATCAAAAGTAGTGATGCCGTCATTGTTGTAATTGCCTTTAAAAATTACTTCACCGTTATTTTCGTAATCACCGGTATTTTTGTTGTCAAAATTCCACTCCACACTTACCAGCGTATTGGGATTTACATGCAGCAGGCCTTCGTTTACGGTTTGGGCATTTTGTGCAGATGCAGTTCTAATTAAGACCAGAAATAGCAATATGAGAATTTTCGTTTTCATTTTTTTTCTGAATTAATTTTTATTTTACTTTTTGACGAACCATCGGATTAGAAACTACCTTGCTCTCAAGCACAGGAACCGTAACTGCGGCAGTATTATTTCCCGGATCTATATCTGTAATGGCAGCCGAGGTCACATTGACAGTATTTGTGACGACATTTCCTGCCGGAATCTGGCCTGATGTTAATTCGCCTGTAATTATAATTCGTCCTGTACTATTGGCATCAATATTCAATGTCCCGCTGAAATTATTTACTGCAGAAGTTGTTGGCAGGTTTGTACCTGCCAAAAAACCGACATGCGAAATATTGGTGATCGAAAACATAGACGGCGTGATCTGCGTTCCGTTTCCATCGGTTAATGCATCTGTAAAATCAACATTTGATAAAGCAGCGGCAGTATCATTGATTACATCAATGTAATAGGTAATCTGATTTAATCCCGATGTTGTATAAGATCTCAAAAAACTTTTATCTGCCTCTTTTGTAATTCGCAGATTCCCGGGTGTTGTCAAGCTTAAATTGCGGACCTCATGCAAATTGACTCCTGCACCGGTTGATGCAGCAAAACCTACAGAAAGTAATGCCGGGGGCGGCAAAGTCGTACTATAGTCTATCAATTGGACAAAATCGCTGTTAAGTGCTGTTTTCCATCGCACGGTGATATGATAACCGCCTCCTTCCGGCTGCATTTCAATCTGAATTCTTCTGTAAAATGCATTATCATCAGGTCTGGAACTCACAACTGTATTATAATCAAGTTCATTGTCTGTCCAATTTCCCTGGGTAGTAATCGGTACAATCGTATGTCCTGATAAAATGGTTACACCGGTTAAAAAAACATTGGATTGCGTCAGATCAACATCATTTGTAGGACCACGAAGTGAAACCGCATTTGGACGGATTCCCACACCCCCATTTTTGGGACCGAAAACAGTGTTGGCATAATTTCCTAATGCATCAAAACCAATCCCTATATAACCGCCTCTCAACCCGTATGTAATTCCTTCATCTGTATTGGAAGTGTAGCCCAAAGCTCCTCCATAAGCACCAAGTCTGAAACCATTTGCCTGGACATCAGCAGCATCGAAAAGAAAAACGCCTATGCCATCGGCACCATTAAATGTAGGATCATTGACATTACGCCACATTTTATATTCAAAATCCATTACAATTCCCAGAGTAGAAGGAAATGATTGGTCAACGTACGCATACCCTCCCTGATTGGTGGATGCCTTTGTAAGACGCAGCCAGCCTGCTCCCTGCGGATCATCTATTCCTGAGGTAAGATAAGCAGTACCGTTTACACCGCCAATACCTCCAATGACCACATCAGGCGCCGTATTATTTTTGAAATCATCCTGGAAAGTAAATTGTGCATTTGCCTGAAATCCAAAAAATAAAGAAATCAATGCAAATTGAGTAAAGTGCTTAAAATGATGTTTTTTATAATATGTAGAATTCGCGTCCATAACTCTATTTTATTACAAATACAATATTCAGATAAGACGAAGGTGTACCCGATCCGATAATATCATAGGTTAAAATACCATTATCGTCAATGCTTAAGTTGGCAAAAACGGCTGGATCAAAATAAGTAACATAGTAATTGAGATCCGTATTTGCCGGCACATATGGAATATTAGCTGGTGCGCTGGTATTTTTGACTGCAACATTTGTGAACTGATTGACATATTGCTGATATAAATTTACAGTCTGGCCCGTTGCCGGGACTGAGGTATCAAATGTTATGGCCGGCATGTAAAAAAATTTGGGCATAACACCTGATGCATTTTTTAAAACGCCTGATGCGCCAGTAACAACAACCTTATCAGTAGTTGCAGTTGAGGGCTGCAAACCCGCAATTGCCAAAGTGTTCGTCGCATCAGCAGTGATTATAGTTGGGACAATTAGTGCTCCTCCCAATTGAACATTCCCATTAGCAGCTGTTAAACCATTATTCGCCGTGGTTATTATTGGTACAGCAGGAGTTGATGCAACACCATTTACTGAAGATATCAAATTACCATTTGTTGCTGTTAATGAATTTGAATTAATAATGGGCGCTCCAGTGCTTGTTACTCCATTTACCGTTACGGTCGCAGTATTGATTAATGATGCATTTGAAACTGTGGTATTTGCACTAATCAAGGCTGCTATATCCAAAACGGTTGGACCTCCATCTTCATCAATATACGTAATCGTTCCAGCAGCAGCATCCTGCGAAATAGAAGTCAGTGTTTCAAAATTTGGAATCATCGTTGAAAGATTCAGTGTATTTGCTGTTCCGCCTTCATCATTATAAGTCAGGATTCCTGTTGCGGCATCAAAAGTGGCAGAGGTCAGAGTCTCGTGCTGTGCAATTAAAGTGGCAATATTTAGAACGGTTGAAACTCCATCTTCATCAACATAAGTGATCGTTCCGGCAGCGGCGTCCTGAGAAATCGAAGTCAACGTTTCAAAATTTGGAATCATCGTTGAAAGATTCAGTGTATTTGCTGTTCCGTCTTCATCATTATAAGTCAGAACTCCTGTTGCGGCATCAAAAGTGGCGGAGGTCAGAGTCTCGTGCTGTACAATTAAAGTGGCAATATTTAAAACGGTTGAAACTCCATCTTCATCAACATAAGTGATCGTTCCGGCAGCGGCGTCCTGAGAAATAGAAGTCAACGTTTCAAAATTTGGAATCATCGTTGAAAGATTCAATGTATTTGCTGTTCCGTCTTCATCATTATAAGTCAGGATTCCCGTTGTGGCATCAAAAATTGCGGAGGTCAGCGTTTCATGTTGTGCAATTAAAGTGGCAATATTTAAAACGGTTGAACCTCCATCTTCATCAGCATAAGTGATCGTTCCAGCGGCAGCATCCTGCGAAATCGAAGTCAACGTTTCAAAATTTGGAATCATCGTTGAAAGATTCAGCGTATTTGCAGTACCGTCCTCGTCGTTATAGGTCAAAATCCCCGTAGCGGCATCAAAAATGGCCGAAGTAAGCGTTTCATGCTGCTTGATCAGTGTGGCAATATCCAGAACAGTCGAACCTCCATCTTCATCAACATAAGTGATGGTTCCGGCCGCCGCATCTTGGGAAATGGAGGTCAGCGTTTCGAAATTCGGAATCATGGTGGAAAGATTCAGCGTATTTGCCGTACCGTCCTCGTCGTTATAGGTCAAAATCCCCGTAGCGGCATCAAAAGTGGCCGAAGTAAGCGTTTCATGCTGCTTGATCAGTGTGGCAATATCTAGAACAGTCGAACCTCCATCTTCATCAACATAAGTGATGGTTCCGGCTGCCGCATCCTGGGAAATGGAAGTCAGCGTTTCGAAATTCGGAATCATCGCAGAGAGATTCAAGGTGGTGGAAACATTATGCTCATCGATATATGTCAGGGTTCCTGTTGCGGAATCAAAACTTGCTGAAGTCAGCGTTTCATGCTGTTTGATCAGCGCCGCAACATCCAAAACTGTCGAAACGCCTTTTTCATCTACATAGGTGATCGTTCCGGCTGCCACATCCTGAGAAATGGAGGTAAGCGTCTCAAAATTCGGAATCATCGCAGAGACATTCAAGGTGGTGGAAACATTATGTTCATCAATATAAGTCAGAATTCCAGTCGTACTATTAAAAGACACTGAAGTAAGAGTCTGATAATCACGAACAATTTGGGCAATATTGACCGTCTCCTTAATATTTAATTCATTGGTATAAGTAATAGTTCCGTCGCCATTATCAACCAAATTGGTTATGTTTCCTGCAATGCCCAACCTAATCCATTTATCGATATACCAATAATAGTAGCCGGGACTAATATCTGACACTGTCTGGGTATTAAACACCAGTAGGCTATTTACATTTCCATTTGTGATTGTGGTTGCATCCACTGAACTTGTTAAAGACACTCTAGGAATTAAAATTCCTTTGTTTGTGGCTACTATTTCTAGCTGTGAAGAAGAATTAGGTGAAGAAGTACCTATACCAACCTGTCCGAGAATAGTTAAATAGTTCAATAAACTAAACAGAAGTAATGCTTTTCTCATAATTAATTATTTTTTTAATTAAACATGAGCATTCTAATTCATTTTAGATAAATACAAATAAAAAAACTGTTATTTGCACAAATGTGGTTTGATGAAAAATTTAATTTAAATAAGGCCTATAATCCAAAATAAACAAAATGCTGAAAGTGCTTTTATATTTAAGGATATTAGAGGGGCGAACTATCGTGTATTTATTAATCTTTACAAATATATCCGAAAATTCTTTAAAAATAAATTTTAAAATGTTAAAAATTAACAAGTTACCAAAATTAACAAAATACACCGCCTAGATTAGTTCTTTACTGTTACATTTTGGTTTCAAATTATAATTTGGAACATATTTCTCTCTTCTTCAAGAAATAAAAAAAAATATTTTTTAACTTTATGAATTTACTACCTGCCGTACTTTGAGACCTATTCCTTCAGTACGAATGTGACTCTATTTGTTTCAGAAATTTATAACAATTTTGAACTTAGGACTAAAGAGCGAAAAAAACAAATATTGCATTTGCCATATACTTATTATTTAATTACATCTTTTTTTACAAATCCCGTAGATTAAATCACCCTAGTTATTAAACCAAAACCATTGCGTCCCCACCAAATATAAAATCCAGTAACAGGCAATGAGGCATCGATAAGTACAGCGAAAAACATTGCGATTCTTCCTGGCAATCCAAAAATGCTTCCTACATGGATATCGTAATTCATTCTACTTGCAATTCGCCGCCATTGGCATTTTTATACTTACCATATGCTTTTACAGGAATCTCTTCAAATGCATGCTGATTGTAATAGTAATCATCCCCTGAAAAATATGTTTCTTCAGGATATACCGAAATTGAATAGGCCATCGAATCAGTCTGAGGAAAACTGATGGATATCGAATAAGGATTTTTATATTCTTTTAATTTTTCCTTAAAAATACTATCGATTCGACTGATCTCTAAGCTGTTGTTTTTGTTTTTTCTTGCTATAGGGTTTGGATACTACAAGTTTTTTTCGCCTGCGCTTGCAAACCAATATTCCGCCTGACTGACACATTCAAATGTCCAGACCAGCCAGTAAGAGCTGCAAAGAGAACTGCCTGCAAAGGATTCAAACCCTGTAAATCAATTGTAAAACTGGGATTTAATAAATTACCCTAAAAGTTCTTAACACTATTTTAAGAACTAAAAGAATATCGCGCAAAAAGTGTTAACTCCGATAAGCTTAATATTTTAATTATATAACAAGTAATCATAATAATTGGTTTCATTTTATAATCTGCAACATCAATTTAAGAAATAAAGTAAAATTTAAAAATATTACATTTTACTTTTGTAAGTAAATTCATTGCTTAATCTTAAATAATTTTATTTATGAAACTAATCTCTATTTTAAGTATTTTACTTCTTTTTACAGCCTGTAAAAAACAAAGTGCAATTGAAGAAAATCTTCTTAAAGATACTACTCAAAATAATGGGTATGAGTTCATTGGTGGTTATCCTACAGAAACCACTATCCAAAAAGCTTACGACAAAGCGGATTACAATCGGGCCTTACAGACATACCGTTTCTTTTTTCCCAGTGTTTCAATCATGGGGACATGGAAAGGCAATCTAGCCGCCGGAGTTGTGCCTAATAAAGTATTTGCCATGCTGGAAGGCACACCTAATCAATTGGTTTTCACTCCTAACTCAGATACTCCTTATTCAGGTTTAGCTTTAGATTTGAGCGAATATGGACCAATGGTCATCGAGCTGCCTCCCGGACCAATTATGGGAGCCGCAAATGATATGAATCAGCTGTATATAATGGATCTCGGTCTTCCCGGACCAGACAAGGGCAAAGGAGGAAAACATATCATTCTTCCCCCAAATTATAAAGGACCAGTTCCGTCAGGAATCCATACGGCCTATTCCACGACAAATAATGTACTGGTCTTAATTAGGGCTATACCTTTAAAAGGAGGTCCGGAAGAAGCTGTTGCTACAATCAAAACCATCAAAGTATATCCTCTAAATAAACCTTCAGACTGGAAAGATCCTACTTGGATAAGCTTAAACAGAAAAGGGCTTGATTTTACTCCCTTGAAATGGGAGAACAATCTTGAATATTGGAAAGTATTGGCTGAACTAGTAGACAAAGAACCTGCAAATCCAGCTTATAGAGCAATGTATGGCGAGCTGGCTCAATTGGGAATTGAAAAAGGCAAACCTTTTGCCCCCGATGCCCGAATGAAAGAAATTTTAGAAAAAGCCGCTCGTGAGGGGAATGCCATTATGAGAGTTCAATCATTCGCTGATAGAAGTGAAAGCCGAAAAGTATGGGAAGGAAGCCAGTGGCAATGGGCGGTTCTCAGGGACAAAAATGGAACATTTGACACAGATAATTTTACAGATATTTATGCCCGTGAAAAATGGTTTTTTCAAGCACAGATTGAATCACCAGCAATGTTCAACCGATCAGCAAATGCCGGTTCTTTATATTGGCTTGGTACAAAAGACAAAACTGGCAACTATCTAAATGGAAGCAAAAATTATAAATTAACAGTGCCACTGCCTGTTCCCGCCAGACTTTTTTGGTCTGTAACAATTTATGATTCTAATACTCGAAGTGAAATACTGACTTCTCAGGAAAAAGCCGCACTTAGATCTCTCTTTGAACTAAAAGGTAAAGGCACTACGACGATCGATTTATATTTCGGGCCAACAGCTCCTGAAGGAAAAAAAGATGTATGGATACAGACTATTCCAAATCAAGGCTGGTTCAGTTATTTCCGAATTTACGGACCAGAGCCAGCGGCTTTCAATGGAAAATGGAAACCTGGAGATTTTGAAGAAGTAAAATGAGACCAAAAACAATGCAACCATTCTAAATCTTACCCTACAGTACACATTTTATTTATGTCAACACTACAAAAATAAATTCTTATGAAAACAACACTGAATTATCTGCTGTTTATTTTTGCGTTTGCACCTAATTTATTAACTGCGCAAAATCCGCCTGCAAATTTTAAGGGAGACATGAAATTAGACATTAGGGACTCCAAAGCGGATTGGGAGGCTTTCCTATATCCGAAAGCACCGAAAGATTCTCCAAATGTACTATTCATTTTATTTGATGATACGGGTCAGGCTACATGGTCGCCCTATGGCGGAAGGGTAAATATGCCTGTCTTAGACGGCTTGGCGGCCGATGGATTAACCTATACACAGTGGCATACTACGTCAGTATGCTCGCCGACCCGGTCCACACTGCTGACAGGTCGAAACCACCATCAAAATGGCTTTGGAACAATTGCTGAATCTGCCGCAGGATATCCTGGTTACAGCGGACATATTCCACAATCAAATGCTACGATTGCCACAATTCTTCGTGACGCTGGCTATTCGACATTTTGGATAGGCAAAAACCATAATGTACCTGTCGATGCTTTTGGAATGGGCGCTTCGAAAAAAGACTGGCCATTGGGGCAGGGATTTGACCGTTACTATGGATTCATCGGCGGGGAAACCAATCAATGGTATCCTGCATTGTCAGAAGACAACCATGATATTGATCAGCCGTATCTACCTGATCAGGGTTACCACTTATCTAAAGATTTAGCAGATAAGGCAATAGAGTATATCAGTGACTCTAAGCAGGCAAGTCCAGACAAACCATGGTACATGTGGTACTGTCCGGGAGCCAACCACGCTCCACACCATGCTCCAAAAGAATATATAGATAAATATAAAGGTAAATTTGATGATGGTTATGAAGCATACAGAGACTGGGTGCTCAAGCGTATGATTGACAAAGGCATCCTGCCAAAAGATACAAAACTGACCGCAGAGAATCCAATGCCAAAAGGAACTTTTTCAGAACTTGATATGGTGCGTCCATGGAATACTCTTTCTTCTGATGAAAAAAAATTATTTTCTCATATGGCTGAAGTTTTTGCAGGATATTCTGAATATACCGATGCACAGATTGGACGTGTAATTCAATACTTGAAAGAATCCGGGCAATATGAAAACACCATTATTCTCTATGCTGCAGATAATGGTGCATCTGCCGAAGGAAGCCCAAATGGGTCAATAAATGAAAATTACTTTTTCAACTCCTATCCTGACGACATTAAAAACAATATTGCCCAGATCAACAAATTAGGCACTCCTGATTCTTACAATCATTATCCTACTGGATGGGCAATGGCATTTTCTACACCATATAAAATGTTCAAACGCTATGCCGGTTACAGCGGAGGAACGTGCGACCCGTTGGTTATCTGCTGGCCGAAGGGAATTAAAGCGCGTGGAGAATTGCGCAGCCAATATTATCATTCGACAGACATAGTCCCTACAATCTTAGATGCTTGCGGCGTCAAGATGCCGGAATATGTTAATGGAATAAAACAGACACCTTTAGCCGGGGTTTCTATGATCTCCAGTTTTAAAGATGTCAATGCGCCCACTCAAAAAAAAGTGCAGTACTATGAAATGTTAGGAACTAGGGGAATATGGAAAGAGGGTTGGATCGCAACTTCCGTACATGGTCCGCTTCCATCCAATATTGGCAATTTCGACAAAGACAAATGGGAGCTCTACCACAGCGATATTGACAGGTCGCAGTCAAACGATTTAGCTTCTCAATATCCGGAAAAGGTTGAGGAGATGAAAAAACTATGGATGGAGGAAGCCAAAAAAAATAATGTGCTTCCCCTAAATGACCTTTCTATACTTGAATTTATAAAACAGGAATATTATGTAGCAGTACCTGCCGACGGCAAATATACATATTATCCGAACACAAGTGCAGTTTCGGAAGCTAATGCAGCATCAACTACCGGACGTTCATTTAAAATTTTTGCGGAAGTAGATTTAAAAGAAGATGCAAAAGGTGTAATAGTATCGCAGGGATCACGTTTTGGAGGGTACACCTTATATCTGAAAGATAAAAAAGTAAATTTTGAATATAATTTCCTTGGATTGGATCCGCTGCAAAAATTGAGTTATGCAATGCCTGCTGGCAAACATATTATAGGTGTAGAATTTGTGAAAGATAAAATGAGCCCAAAAGCAGAATGTCTTGGAAACATGAAACTGTATATAGATGATAAAATGGTGGCACAGGCACCCTTCCGTACGGTTGCACATCGTTATGCATTAAGCGGTGAAGGCCTTGCTGTCGGATATGATGTGGGTGACCCGGTCAGCAAAAACTATGGTTATAAATTTCCGTTTGCCGGCGGAACAATTAAGAAAGTCACTTTTGATGTTGGCAATGACCAGTACATCGATGTAGAAAAAGAATTTCAGCGAAAAATGAAAACGGAATAAGCCATTAAATTCTTATTTTTTTTCAGATTTTAAGCCGAGGCCGGCACAGTCGAAAGGCGCCAATTTTCTTCAATCGGCGCTTTTTTTATGTGCCCCGCTTAAGCAGTAACTTTGAATCATTTTTGATTTATATTCTTCGTATAAAATCCCTCCAAGACAAAGAGAAATAAATCAATTTAACCCCAATCGAGCGACAATTAATGAGTCAAATTAAATATTTTTATTTGTATAGAAGACTAGCAGATCAAATATCTAACAAAATTTCATTCTGATTAGATTAAAGCAATATAAAAACCCTAATATCCTCACCAAATTTTGATTGGAATAATCTGTATATTATTTATAATTTTACTACAAACTAACTTGTTTTCTTTAGTCAATACTAAATTTTATTTTCAAGAATTTTACAAAAAGTATTACAACTTAAATAAATTTAAATATCCCTCTGTTTTAACATTTTTTAACTTTTAACCTCTCCAGGACATACAAACCGCTCCTGATTTAAAAAACAAAATAGTTATCTTACAAATTCACTTGAAAGTATGCTAATTTCTTTAAATCGTTCATAAAATGGTTTGTAAATTGTTCAGTAAGGTCAAAAAAAAACGTTAATTCTTAAGAATTAACGTTTTTTTTTGCTTCAATATCATCCCTTCTTCACTCCAAAACAAATAAATCGCAGTTTTTATTTTATTTCAGTGATATCATCAGGTTTCCAAGTTTTATTAAAGAACAGATCAAGCGGGCCATAGAAACGCATCAAAACAAAATATCCTTTGCCTTTAATCGTTTTTATCCAATTCTTTTCTTGACCTTTTGGCAAATCTGGACCAAAATAAACATCTATAGAACCGTCAGAATTGCTTTTTGGTCCTGTGTATTGGCTTACTGTTGGAAAGGGTTCGCCATTGCGAAGCATTGAACGGCTTTCAGAATCATAAGCCACAACAGACCAAAAGTTTTTTACCTGAATATTGGCAGGAATATGCAATTTATAATTTTTTGCTCCGTCCAAAAATGATCCATCGGCAGCTCTTGGCGTGCATAGATATTGTGAGCCTCCGCCAACAATCTTCAAGACCATTGCAGGTGACATTCCGATAGCAATATAAGCAAATGCGGCGCGCCTGTCTGTATTTACGTAACCTTGCGAATCCCAAGTTGCACTTCCGCCAACAAAAGCCCACTCCCATTTCCTATCTGTATAAACTAATCTTTCAGGTTCATCTGATGCAAAACTTTTGGCTCTTGCCAAAGCAGAAGCCGTTTGTGCCGCTTCATTTAATAGGTCTTTGCGAGCTGCATCTGGTTTAAAAGGTTTGCCTTTCTCGATGCCTATGGAAGCCAATAAAAACTTTTCGTTTGTCTGTAATTTATTATCAGGTTCTGTTTGAATGATTTCATTTAAATCAGTAAAAAACTGCTGTTATCTGCAAAAATGGTATTAATTGCTTTTCCAGAACCGTTTGTAAACTCCATCGCAGGCGGACTTGATACTTTTGACAACGGATAAATTTTTGCAGTTTTCATTAAAGCCACTGCCTTATCAGTTTTACCTTCCTGCTGAAAACCTCGCACTCCAAAAACTACTTTGTATGTTGTAGATTTTAAAACCATATACCCACTCGGAATATTTCCTTTATAATCTGGCGGCAGCAAAATGTATTTTCCGCCTTTTCCCTTATCCATTCCTGTTGGACCTATGTTAGCAATTTCACTTTGCCAAATATCACTAAAACCGCCAAGCATCATGGCGGGAACTTCGACAACTACAGCACCATCACGTTTCAAATCTATAGAAGCCAATCCGTACACCGTTTCGCTGTTTCCTGTCAGCAAAAGCGTTTCAGCATCCATTAAAGTTTCCCAAATCACCAATTGATTAGGCTTTTTAGCACCTGCATTTGCAACACCTTTCCAAACAGCATACCATGAAACACCGTGAATCTGATCAAGATATGCTTCTATAGCTCGGTTAAAAACCAAAGCTTCATTCAATTTTTTAACTGATTCTTCTGTAGGATAACCATTTCTGAACTCAAAGTCTCCTAATCTTGACTTTACCGTTTTTGTACCGATCCAGCCGTTAGAATTATCGGCAGATGCTTCACTATTTGCAGTTTCTTTATTTGAAATAACATCTTCCTTTTTAGAATTGGTGCATGCTATTGCAGATAATAGCACCAAAATCAATATTACTTTTTTCATAGTACTAAAGATTAATAGTTTAATATATCGGAGAATTTTTTATAATTCTTCAATCTCACCAGGCTGCCATTTTTTATCAAACCAAGATTGAAGCGGTCCATACAAGCGAAGTATTATAAACCAATTTTTGCCTGGCATAGTCTGCACCCAGTTATTCTCTTTTCCTTTTGGCGGTTTTGGTCCAAAATAAACATCAACAGAAGTATCTGCATTAATTACAATTTCTTTGTTCTGGCTTCCCAAACTTGGAAACTGCTGATCGGTCTGAAGCATTGAACGGGTCTGCAAATCATAAACAACAAAAGACCAAAAATCTTTTGCCGGTATTCCGGGAGGAAGATGAATTCTGTAATTTTTGCCGCCATCCAGCACCTGTTTTTTAGAATCTACAAAAGCACCCGCATATTGTGATCCCAAGCCTACTTTAGCAATAGTCATGGCAGGACTTATTCCGGTTGCTGCAAAGAAAAACATGCTACGCGGATCTACTAATCTTACATCATTATGTTCAAAAAGATAGCTGTTGCCTATAAATGAAGTTCCCCAAGCACTATTTGGAAACAGATAAAACTCAGGAATGCGAGATTTGTAACAGAGTGCTCTCACAGTAGCATTGCCAACAAGTGCCGCTTCTGATAATATTTTTTTCATTCTCGCGTCAGGAGCAAATTCCTTTCCTTTTTCTATGCCTATAGAAGCCAATAAACCAAGCGTCTCAGGATCTATTGCTTTATTAGGCTCTTCTTGAACTACATGATCTACTTCTTCAAAAAAGGAATAATCCATAGAATGAATGGTGTTGAAATACTTACCCGAACCATTGATTATATTAGTAGCAGGAGGAGCGGATGCTTTTGAAAGCGGATATATCTTCAAATGTTTTTTGTAATTATCTACCGCTGTTTTACTGCTTCCATTTACAATAAAACCACGCATTACGAGCCAATTTCCGAATGTTGGTGAATTATAAGTAAAATATCCCTTTGGCAGCACTCCTTTGTAATTTGGCGGAACAAAAAGGAACTTCCCTCCTTTTCCTCTATCAGGTCCGGCATTTCCAATATCTGCTACATAATGAAACCAAAAATCATTTACAAAACCCAATACATTAGGAGGAGTTTCAATTACTATTGGTCCATCTTTCAGATCCAGCCATCCCATAAGATAAACAGATTCAGTATTTGCTGTAAGAAATAGTGTTTTGGAATCCATTCTGTCCTCAAAAACCACTACTGACTGATTATTTACGCCGACACTTTTTAATCCTTCCCGCATTGCATAAAGAGAAGCTGCAGGCATTGCCGTCATAAAAGTCTGTACGCCTCTTTGAAAATCAAGATTGTCATAAACTTTTTCAATTGTTTTATCATCAGGAAAACCATCATTAAAATTTAGTGTTCCTAATCGAGTTTCGACTTTATCGGGAATGATTATTGATTTTGGGATTTCCGTTTGAAATTTCTGAGCAAAACTGGAAATTCCAAAAGCAACAAACAAAGAACAAACTGTAATTTTCTTGTATTTTTTGAAATGCATCATAGAAATTTTAAAGTTAAACACCTTAAAATTAAATCAATATCAAATATTGTTTTCAAAAAAATGGTTGCAGATTGTAATATGCAACCATTTTTTTGAAAACAATTGATTTTTTTACTCCATCGTAATAACAATTATTAAATAGTCTTAAATGCTTACTATTTATCGAAGCCAACTAAATATGATTACCAAATTTTGATTTGAATGATCTCAAAATTATTATATAATTTCACTACAGCAAATTCGTTTTCTTTGGTGCTACCAAATTAATTATCAAGAATTTTTATAAAAATATTTAAATATAGAGATGCTTTAACATTTTTGTAATTTTTAATCCTTAAGATACATACAAACCGCTCTTGAATAAAAATTTAAAATAATTATCTTACAAATTCACTTGAAAATAGGCTAATTTCTTTAAATCGTTCATAAAATGGTTTGTAAATTGTTCAGTAAGGGTCACTCTTAAAAAAACGTTAAATCTTTGATTTAGCGTTTTTTTTTATGCCTTTTACAAACCATTTAACGAGCTTTTACTTCAAAAAATAGATTATTTATAAATCCTGTCAAGTTAACCATTCAGGATTCAAACCACTCAAATACCTAGTAAACACAAAGACCAGAATAGCACCTTAACAATATTTTAAGAGATTTTTCAAATTAAATCACTCTCAAAGCAATTAAACAAATTAAAAATAACAACATAAATCATTGCTTATTCAATTTTATATCGTAATATTGCAATATAAATATAAAACGATGGGAGCAACAAAAACAGATCACTTTACAGAAAGCCAGAATGAGCTGGCTGTTTTAGCCAAGGCGCTGGGCCATCCTGCGCGTATTGCTATTATGGAATATTTATTAAAAGTGGATGCCTGCATCTGCGGAGATATTGTAAACGAACTTCCCCTTTCACAGCCGACAGTTTCACAGCATCTGAAAGAATTGAAAAATGCAGGACTGATTAAAGGAAGCATCGAAGGAAATTCTATCTGTTACTGCATCAATGAGCCTGGGCTGGAAAAGATAAAAGGCTTTTTTGAGCACATATCTGATCATTTAGCAAAAAAGAAAAACGAATGCTGTTAATCTAAGAGATATGGAAATCAGAAAACTATTAGTTGAAGACTGGAATCAAGTAAAATCAATCTATCAAAAAGGAATTGATACCGGCAACGCCACGTTCCAGACCAGCGCCCCTTCGTGGGAAGACTGGGATCAGTCTCATCTTGCATCTTGCCGAATTGTGATGGAAGAAAATAACAAAGTAATTGGATGGGCTGCCCTTACCCCTGTTTCTTCCCGCTGCGTTTACGCTGGAGTTGCAGAAGTGAGCGTATACGTGGATCCTGCAAATTCAGGAAAAGGAATTGGTCTTGCCCTTTTAAAGGAACTTGTAAAACAGAGTGAAACAGAAGGAATCTGGACGCTTCAGGCAGGGATCTTTCCTGAGAACACGGCAAGTCTCCGCATTCATGAAAAAGCAGGCTTCAGGATACTTGGAACAAGGGAGAAAATCGGAAAACAAAATGGTATCTGGAGAGATACTGCGCTTCTTGAAAGAAGAAGCAGTCTTATTAATTAATAAAAAATATAGTTTAACTAAATATAAAAAATTATGAAACTTTCAGAAATTAAAGAAGTGCTTAAAACAGTTGAGGCTGTAAATTTTGAACTGCCAGACGGCACATTTGTACCAGAATATTTTCATGTAACCGAAGTAGGTCTGGTTACCAAAAACTTCATCGACTGCGGAGGAACAGTAAGAAAAGAGACTGTCGTAAATTTCCAGCTTTGGGATGCCAACGACTACGAGCACAGGCTTAAACCTCAGAAACTGATTCATATCATTGAGCTTTCAGAAAAAGTATTGGGAATTGAAGATTATGAAATTGAGGTAGAATACCAGAACACAACCATCGGGAAATACGATTTGGACTTTAACGGTAAAAACTTCACTCTACTCAATAAACAGACAGCCTGTCTTGCTCAGGAACAGTGCGGTATTCCATCTGACAAACCTAAAGTAAAATTATCTCAGCTAAATGCGGACAATGCTAATTCATGCACTCCAGGCGGAGGATGCTGCTAATCATTAAAGAGATAATTAATAAACCTTTTACAGCCCACAAAACTATGTTATATCCGCAAATTGAGAATACCGTTAAATCATTTGATTTTAAGCAAATCTCCGAAGATCGCAAAGCAGTCCTGCAGCCATTAATCGACTTCATTCAGACTAAAGTTGACAATAATCTGGAAACCAGGTTAAATTTAATCTGTACTCATAATTCAAGAAGAAGCCATCTCTCGCAGGTATGGGCGCAGACAGCGGCTGCCTTTTATGATGTAAAAAATGTCTCATGCTATTCAGGAGGAACTGAGGCCACTGCTCTTTTCCCGATGGCTGCGGAGACTTTGAAGTATTCAGGATTCAACATCAAAACTCTTTCAGAGGGATCGAACCCTTTTTATTCCATAAAATATTCAGCTGACGAACTTCCTGTCATTGGTTTTTCCAAAACCTATGATGATGATTTCAATCCTGAAAGCGGATTCGCCGCAATAATGACCTGCTCACAGGCTGACGGCGGATGCCCTTTTATAGCAGGAGCAGAGAAAAGAATTCCGATCACTTTTGAAGATCCAAAAATTTCTGACGGAACGCCTCAGCAGAAGGAAACTTATCTGGAGCGCAGCCTGCAGATAGGAACTGAAATGTTTTACGTATTCTCGCAAATAAAAAAATAAAATGTCAGCAAATAACTGTGCGCCAGCCGTCAAACGCAAAAAACTAGGCTTCCTTGACCGCTTCTTGACCCTTTGGATTTTTCTTGCCATGGCAATAGGAGTGGCAATAGGATATTTTATTCCTTCCAGCGGAGATTTCATCAATTCTTTCTCCAGCGGAACAACAAACATTCCATTGGCAATAGGGCTTATCCTGATGATGTATCCGCCTCTGGCAAAAGTAAAATATGAGCAGATGGGACAGGTTTTCAAAAACACAAAAGTCTTGGGTGCCTCTTTATTCCTAAATTGGATTGTAGGCCCTGTCTTGATGTTTTTATTAGCATTGCTGTTTTTGAACGGATATCCTGAATACATGATTGGAGTGATCCTGATCGGTTTGGCTCGCTGTATCGCAATGGTTGTGGTATGGAACGATCTGGCAGACGGAAACCGCGAATATGCTGCAGGGCTTATTGCCCTGAACAGCATTTTTCAGGTGCTGCTTTATAGCGTATATGCATACATCTTTATAACCATCCTCCCTCCCTATTTTGGATATGACGGTTTTGAGGTGAACATCAGCATTGCTCAGATTGCCGAGAGCGTCGGTATCTATTTAGGTATTCCTTTTGCTCTTGGAATTATAAGCCGTTATGCTTTGATAGCTTTAAAAGGTTCTGAATGGTTTGAGAATAAGTACGTGCCATTCATCTCACCTATTACTCTTATTTCATTGCTCTTTACAATCATTGTAATGTTCAGCCTGAAAGGGGAACTTATTGTTCAGATCCCTATGGATGTTGTGCGCATTGCAATACCGCTTGTGATTTACTTTACTTTGATGTTTATCATCAGTTTCTTTATCGGCAAATATTTTGGGGCAGACTATTCAAAAGCCACATCTATTGCATTTACAGCAACAGGGAATAATTTTGAACTTGCCATTGCCGTGGCAATCGGAGTATTTGGAATAAACAGCGGACAAGCCTTCGCAGGTGTTATAGGTCCTCTGGTAGAAGTGCCTGCTCTTATAGCCTTGGTAAATCTTGCTTTCTGGTTTAGAAAAAAGTTCTATTCAAATCGTACTGACAGTTTGTAAGTTTTTAAAAATTCATAAGAATGGAAGGCTTTAAATTATTTTTGCGGAGTATTGCTGCAGTCAGCGACCAGGAATTTGAAAATTACGGTCAATATTTCAAAACACGCACTATAAGCAGAGGGAGTTATTTTGCAGAAATTGGCAAAACATCTCATGAGGCCGCTTTCATAAAGAAAGGACTGCTCAGGACCTATTACATAAATGAAAAATCCGAAGAAGTGACTTCCTGCTTCTGCGCTGAAAATAATCTCACGGCTTCATATAAGAGCTTTATTTCGCAGCAGCCTTCGGAACTTTCCATTCAGGCAGTGGAAGATACCCAGCTTATAACAATCAGTTACAATGACCTGCAGATTCTCTATCAGAAGAGTCCGCTATGGCAGAATATAGGAAGGACAATTGCCGAGCGGCAGTATATGGTTATGGAGCAGTATGCCAGTGTTTTGTGCAATGAAACCGCAAAGGAAAAATACATGCGCATGCTTAAGGAACAGCCTGCAGTTGTAAACAAGGCTTCAGTAAATGATATTGCAAGTTATCTTGGAATAACACGCAGGACACTCAGCAGGATAAGAAATGAGATAGCACAAAAATAGAGGACATTTGTCCTTCGTTTTAATTATGCTTCCCCATAGTTTTGCTTTTATAATCAATCAAAAATAAAATGGAAACAGCAATTATCATTTCATCCTTCTTTCTTGTCCTTTTTGCGGTCTTGGCCTTGTATGATGGCTTTTATCTGCATATTTTCAAATACCAGCTTCACAATCGGGAAGAAAGTAAAACCGAGCACATTACCCATACATTGAGAGCTGTTTTCTTTCCGGCAATCCTTTATTTTTTGTTCTTGAAACAGGATAATCATACTAGTTTTGTAATAGGCTTAACCATAGTTCTTTTGGATATAATGGTGCTCGGGTATGACGCTTTTATAGAGAAAGACAGCAGGCAGTTTATGGGAGGGCTTCCGCGCTGGGAATATATTGTCCATTTATTCGTAAATGGGTTTCATTTTGCGTCAATTGCGGTTTATCTCTCCATCAGGTTTACTTTTCAAAATGGGGAAATAATGATTTCCAATATCAATCAATCTCCGGGATTCTTTAATCTGTTAATTGTAAATCTACTGCCGGGAGCTATCCTAATGGCACTTCTTCATGTTTTCTTATGCATGCCAAAAACAGCCCTTATCTGGAATAATTTCAGAGGTAAAATCAATTGTTGCTAATCCCGCTTTCTGCATAAGCAGAACATAAAAACTATGAGTTTGGAAATAAATACTATTCACAATCAGTTTTATATCATTTTAGGCAAGTATATTAAGGCGCGCATAAATGATACCCACGATGCATCTGATGTTTTGCAGGAAGTTTTTATAAAGATAAACGAGAATTTAGGATCACTGACCGACGAAGGCAAACTAAAAAGCTGGATTTTCACAATCACAAGAAATTCCATTATTGACTATTACCGAAAAAATTCAAATCATAAAAAATCGGAGCTGACCGAATGTATGATGCAAAAAGTAATGCATGAAACAGATTTTGATACTTCGGAAAGTCTGGACTGCTGTTTAATAAAATTCATTGAGCGCCTGCCGGAAGACTATCGGGATATTATCATGGACAGCGATATACATGGAATCAAACAGAAAGACTTAACAGAAAAATACAGCCTTGCCTATCCTTCCATACGGTCTCGCGTGCAAAGAGGCAGATCCAAATTAAAGGAAATGCTTCTGGATTGCTGCAGTATTGAATTAGACCGCCGTGGAAATGTTATGAATGTTACCTCTAAAAAATCATGCAGCGGAGGAAAATGCTGATATCACCGGATCATTTACGGAAGGTTCATATATAAAAATTCAGGCTGTTAGAAAAAAAATCAGCAAAGTCTGCATCATTTTTAGATTAGTACGTCTTAAGTAGTATTAATCATTAAAAATTAAAATTATGAAAAACAAAATGTACCTTACTCTTGCAGCATTGGTATTGTCAGCTGGAAGTATCTTCGCTTATGCAAACTTGTCAAAAACTGATGCGGAGAAAAATTGCACTGAAAAATGTTCAACCCATTGCTGCAAAGACGATTCGGCAACTTGTGCTCCGAAAGATTGCAAAAAGTAATTTTTTTTTGCAATTATCAATTAATTATAAGACAACTTTTTGAGTTGTCTTATTTTTTATATCAATTATTTAACAAAAAAATTATAAATAAGAATTATCAAACTTAATTATAGTATTGCAAATAGGCATACTATTGTTACTTTTATACACTAATTCTATAGGATATAAGAAGCATGATAATCAAAACACCTGCGAATAAAGGAATCTTATTGCCTTTTATTATTTTATCTGTATTTCAATTATGTGCACAGCAAAAAGACAGCTTATCCCAACAGTTCCTAATGAATATTGAAATCAGGCCAAGAGCCGAATACACTTCAAATTATATCCTTCCTCCTAACGACTCAATTGATCCTTACTTTTACATCACCCAGAGAAACAGAATTTCAATGCAATATGCTAGAGAAAAATGGCTTGTAAAATCGGATTTACAAGAAATTCATTTTTGGGATGAAAACAACAAAGCTTCCAAAGTTGGAAGCATTAATTTTTATCAGTTGTATTTTGAGACTAAGTTTAAATCCCTAAATATACGATTGGGAAGGCAGAGTGTTTTATTGGACAATGGCAGATTATTCTCCGATGCTCCCTGGGCACAGCAAGGGAGAGCTCATGAAGGAATTAGGATAATAAAATCCTCAAAATATTTCTCTAATGACTTTTTCTTTTTATTTACTCGAAAGTATGGAACTGAGTTTGAACCGACCTACTCACCTGTTGCATCGAATAAATATAAATATCTGTTGTTAAATAACCTCACCTACAATGACAATCATGGATTTTTATTTTCCTCATTGAATACTGTTGATTTTTTAGAAAATGCAAATTCTGGGAAATTATACAGCCGTGCAACAGCAGGCGGAAGAATAGAATATAAAACCAAACAATGGTATTATACCTTAAATTCATACTTGCAGTTTGGACGTAATGCAAAAGGCCAGAAATTATTCGCTTACTATTTCCAACCTGAGGTTAAGTTGTCTTTACTAAAATCTACTTGGCGTTTAGGCGCTGAAATAATAAGTGGCAGTAGTCCTCATATATCAGATGGCAGTTCCGGCGATTTTGATGTTTTATATGGCGTGACATGGAAGTTCAATGGAAATATGAATGTCTTCACCCGTTTTCCAACCGACGTTAACGGCAAAGGTTTAGTAAATCCCTATCTATTTACTGTAATTCCTTTAAATAGTAAACTATCGCTTCGTTCTGATTTTCACCTTTTTTATACTCAATATCCTCTTCTAAATAATTTGGACCAGAATGACAAAGTTTCTTGGATATGAATCTGATCTTTCTTTGAAATACATACCTGTCAAAGAACTAGAAATTAATTATGCCTTTTCTTTTTATAAATCAACAAACGCTATGGAATATCTGCCAAAAATACAAGATGAAAATAAACTTGCTATTTGGAGTTATTTAATGATTTCATATTCTTTTAATGCTGTCAATTTAAAGCATTATAAAAATTAATATATTTCAAAAGAATAAAATCTCTTTGTTTATGATTTTTGATGTTTAGAATTATATCAACAACAAATTTTGATGTGAATTTTCTAAAAATATTATTTTAGTTTTAATCACTCCAATTTATGTTTTTATGCAACGATGTTCCACCAAAAAAATATTTTAGAAAAAATAAAAATACATGACAATATTTAGCTTTTTTAACATTTAACCCTTACGATACATACAAACCTTTTCAAATCAAAAAATTAAAATAATTATCTTACAAATTCACTTGAAAATAGGCTAATTTCTTTAAATCATTCATAAAATGGTTTGTAAATTGTTCAGTAAGGGTCACAAGAAGAGACAACTAATTAATAGTTGTCTCTTTTTTTTATGCATTAATATGTAGATTTTTCAAACCTTTACAGTCTAAATTTGTGGTTCGATTTTTTAGCCTGTTTGAAATAAACAATCTTAAAGTGGCGCTATTAGAGAATTGATCGAAGCTGAACGATGGTTCGAAATCCCGTTAAGGATGTAGGATTTTTTTCTCTTTTGGTTTATCGTAATTTTTTGATAATAAATATTGTTGTTCAACTGACGTTAAAAATTGATATATTTCTCTCAATTACCTATAAAAATTCATAATGGAAAATCTATTGCTTTTAAACTTTAGGTTGCTGGGATTCAAAATATACAAACTTTCTTCTTGATGTATTATAATAATCCTTAGATTTAAAACCAGATTTCCTATGAATTAAAATACGCTCAAAGTTTGATTCATATTGAGCTCTCACTATCCATTTAAAGTTCAAATCCGGATCTTTAAAATTTAAAACTCTCTTTCTGCCATGATCTTCAAAAATTCCTACTCCATACCATAATTGCCCATCATCTGTCTTAAAATAATGTTTAAAAGTACCGTCTGGATAAAAAACATACCAATTCGAAAACATCACAGATTTCGATTGTTTACATACTATGCTGTCTTGAGCGAACATATTAATTGTAAAAAACAAAGCAAGAATTATTATCTTTTTCATTTTTATTATGCTTTTTTATATGAATAAATAAGTACCAAGATCATCTATTTAGTTCAGCTAATATATAGAAAATTTCTCGCCGAAGATATGTTTAGTAAAGAAGCTATTTAATATATAACTGCAACCCTCATCATTGGACAAATCAAAAAGATTTAATATTACTCTTATATTCGCTAAAAAGCTTATAATTTTCACAAAGCCTGCTAAAAACGTCTTATTAATACCATTTTATTAGCTGGTGTAAATTAGTTGAAAGAAAGTTTAAACCAAGAAATATGGCGAGTAGTTTTATAAACATTAAAGATATTGGATATTGGGCTAAAGATGGTTTTGTAGAGGCCATGCAACTTTGTTTCCTTTTCCTCTGCCATCCAAAGTAATTCCTTTAAAAAGTTGCAGAAAGAACTATTTATACAGAGCCTCACATTGTATCTAATTATAAAGAAAAGTATCACAATATAAGAATTTACTTTTCGTTTAAATTAAAAAACTTAACCAACAAAAAATGACCAAATCTTTTAAATTAACTGCAGTTTTTATGTTTATAACCTTAAAATTAATTTCTCAGAATTTAATTTTAAATCCAAGTTTTGAAGAAACTCGACACACGCCTGATTCAATTAGTGCATTTAATGAAAATGTAAAATATTGGTCAACTCCTAATGATGGCACAACAGATTTATTTGATGTTAATGCAAAAAATTTTATGATTTCCATTCCTGAAAATTACAATGGACACCAAACTGCTAAATTTGGTGAAAAATATGCTGGATGTTACTTTTACGCTGAGAATGACTATAGAGAATACATACAAGGACTTCTAAAAAGTCCTTTAGAAAAGGACAAAGATTATAAAGTGTCATTTTATGTTTGTCTAGCAGAGAAATCCAAGTATGCACTAAGTGATATAAGTTTTATTCTTTCAAATCCAAGATTAGACCTTCCAGGTTCCGATTATTTATCCGACAATTCACTAAAAAAATTATGGTTAAATAGCTCTTCTAAGCACTCTACTGAAAATGAAAACTATTATACGGATTCAGATAATTGGACCTTAGTTTCAAAAGTAATTAAAGCAAAAGGGGGAGAAAACTATATTGTAATTGGAAACTTTAATAATGATTCAAAAACTAAAAAGAAGAAAATCAATAGCAACGCAACTCATGACAATTCATATTACTTTATAGATATGGTTTCAATAGAGCCTTTAAATAAGATTGTTACTTTGATAAAACCCAATTCGGACAATATTGTTGAGATTAAAACAAATAAAGTTATTGAGGAAGAAACTTTAGTACTTGAAAAGACGTATACTTTAGAAAACATCAACTTTAAATCAAATAGTATTGATTTGAATGAAGATGCCATAGATGAACTCGAAAGAATATTCAATTTTTTAAAGAAAAATAACAGTACTGAAATATTGATTTCGGGTCACACCGATGACGTTGGAAGTGATGAGTATAATCAAAGTCTATCTAATGATAGAGCCCAAGCAATCGCAGAATATTTCAGTAATAAAGGCATAAGCTTGGCTAGAATAAAAACGATTGGATACGGTAATAGTAAGCCAATAGAATCAAATAAAACAGAAGAAGGTCGAAATAAAAATAGACGAGTAGAATTTAAAATAACTAAAAACAACAATGTCTATGAGTAATTTTTTCCATACTGGTTGCTTGCCGCTGATTTCTTAACAGGTAAATATCGATCCCAAAGTAGATCTTGGCAAAAGCGTGCGAAGCGGAGACATAGAAAAATATCTTAATTCGAAAGGGTTGTTAGTCCTGTCTACTCTGGATGAAATCTCCAAAAGCAGAACTATCCGTACATATTTTTTATCTCCGACATAACAAAGGTACTTTGGGTACTCCCTATGCTTTCAACTGATCCCAATTTATTAAACACAAAATCCTGATAATGTTTCATGTCTTTGGCAGAGACTTTCATTAAAAAGTCGTAATCCCCTGAGATATTATAACATTCTACAACTTCTTCTATTTTCATAATATCACTAACAAACTGATTCCCAATATTACGATCGTGCTGTTTAAGTTTGATATTACAGAAAACAATAAATCCCCTGTTTAATTTTTCTGCATCAAGGAGTGCTATATACTTCTTAATATAACCACTGTTTTCTAATCTTTTAATTCGCTCAAAAACAGGCGATGCCGAAAGATTTACCATCTTAGCAAGCTCTTTTACTGTATACTTAGAATTATCATGCAGTATATTTAGTAACTGAAGATCAATATCATCTATATGCTCCATATTTTTTTACTTTGAATTTTAGTTTAATTTATTTCTAAATTAGAATAAAATTCTTCAAATACAATCAAAAACAACATAAAAATCCTATTTCGAGCAAAATAAAAACATAACACCCTACAAAAATTAGTTTTACAGTACAAAAATCCTAAAGACAATGTTTTTTAATAAATTTCAAGCAAACTTCAATTATGCGCCAAATTGACTTTTAAAACTGTACTTCTTTTCGTCGAGCCATACCCTGAGCAATAATACTTGCAGCAATCAATTGTAAAGCATGATAAAGCATGAGTGGCAACAATACGATGCCGGTGATAGTACTGTACTGAAAAAGTACTTTTGACATAACTGTGCCGTGTACCAATGACTTTTTTGACCCGCAGAATAAGACGGTAATACGATCTTCATCTGAAAAACCAAACAGACGGCTAAGTAGTCCCACACAAAAGAATACGGCAAAAAACAACACCATCATCCCTGCAGCGAGTCCAGCAAGTTCAAGGGCGGTGAAGCCTTCGAAAAGATGTTCAGAAAATGACTTGCAAAACGACGTGTAAATAATCGTTAGAATAACTGCCTGATCAAAATATTTGAGCTGTTTCTTGTATTTTTCTGCAAGGGCGCCGAAACGGGGATTGAGGCTTATGCCAATGATGACTGGTAGTAAGACCTGCAAAATCAACTTTAAGCCGATTTGAGTGACATCAAAATCACCTGTTGCAGAAGCAATAAACAGCCCAACCCAAAGCGGCGTAACCACTACTCCAATCAAACTAGAAATACTCGCATTGAAAATGGCTGCGGGGATATTTCCCTTGGCGATGGAAACCATGACCACAGAAGAGGATACTGTAGACGGCAAAGCTGCCAGAAAAAATACACCCAGCCAAAGCAACTCTAAGCCGTTATTGACAAAAAAAGGACGCATTATCAAAACAATGAGCGGGAAAAATAAAAAGGTGGTCAACTGGACGACAATGTGCATTTTCCAATTGGAAAGTCCAGCTTTTAGTTTCTCAACACTTAGTCGCATGCCATAAAACAAGAAAATAAAGGATACACCAGCATTAGCAATCTGCTCCAGTGAAACAGGTTCTTTGACCATGCCTGGCTTTGGCAAAAAATAGGCCATCAGAATCATAGTGGCTATCATTAACAGGAAACCGTCGAAACCTGCTTTTTTTAATAATTCTACTAATTTCTTCAATGTGTTTTAAATATTATTTCTCCGTAGAGTCACGGAATTCATTTTAATATATTGAGACTAAATCCCAAGTTCTTTGCGTATAATTTCTGCTCCTGCACTTAAAGCACTTAACTTGCCTCTAGCTACGTTTCGAGATAACGGTGCCATACCGCAGTTTGTAGAAGGATAAAGATTTTCGGCATCTACAAACTCAAGAGCTTTACGCAGGGTATCAGCTACTTCTTCAGGTGTTTCGATAGTGTTCGTTGCCACATCAATAGCACCGACCATTACTTTTTTACCGCGAACAAGTTCCATTAAATTTAAAGGCACATTGGAGTTGTGACATTCTAAAGACACCACATCAATTTTAGATTTTTGAATTTTCGGAAAAATTTCTTCATATTGTCGCCACTCAGAACCTAATGTCTTTTTCCAATCAGTATTCGCCTGTATTCCATAACCATAGCAAATATGAACCGCAGTTTGACAGTGTAAACCTTCAATTGCTCTTTCTAATGCTGCCATTCCCCAATCGTTTACTTCATCAAAGAACACATTAAAAGCAGGTTCATCAAACTGGATAATATCTACACCTGCGTCTTGAAGTTCTCTTGCTTCTTCATTGAGTGCTTTCGCAAATTCCCACGCCAATTTTTCCCGGCTTTTATAATGGTCGTCGTACAAGGTGTCTACCATTGTCAAGGGACCTGGCAATGCCCATTTTATAGGCTTATTAGTCTGTTTGCGTAAAAATTTAGCATCTTCAACAAAAACTGCTTTTTGACGTGCAACCTCACCTACAACCACTGGTACACTCGCATCGTAACGGTTACGGATTTTTACTGTTTTACGATTTTCAAAATCTACACCGCTTAAATGCTCGATAAAAGTCGTTACAAAATGCTGGCGTGTCTGCTCGCCGTCACAAATGATATCTAGATCTGCCAATTGTTGTTCCTGCAGAGAAATGCGCAATGCATCTTGTTTTCCTTCAAGCAGCTGATCACCTTCTAATTTCCATGGTGACCAAAGTTTTTCGGGTGGCGCAAGCCAGGCAGGTTTGGGTAAACTTCCAACAATAGAGGTGGGTAATAATAATTTCTTCATAATAGTATAATTTTAATGCGTTGTAATCAATTAAAGAATAAAATTAGCAGACCATTGTTCCAGGAGACTTTTGTAAGGTTTAATGAAATGCTCTTCTGCGTACTTACCTTGTTCAACAGCCAATCGGCTGCGCTCCTCGCGGTCATAATCCACGCGAGTCAGTGAATAATCTTCGTGTCTAAGACTAGGTTGATAGATTTTTCCAGCCACTGAATTTGCATTGTAAATTTCAGGGCGATAAATCTTCTGAAAAGTCTCCATCGTGCTGATTGAGCTGATTAGTCCAAGATCAGTATAATCAGCAAGTAGATCTCCGGAATGATAAAAAGCCATCGGTGCCACACTGTTAATAGGCATGAAAAAACGAACTTTTAAGCCCATTTTGGAGAAATATTCATCAGTGATGGAATACTGATCCTGCAGATATTCAAACCCCAAGACTGGGTGCTGGTAATCGGTACGTGTATACGTTTTGTTACTCGATACACTCAGACAAATGATAGGTGACATCTTAAAGTGCTCTTTATAAGTAACTGAACTCACAAAGGACTTATAAAGTTTTCCGTGCAGATCACCAAAATTTTCAGGAATACAAAAATCAGATTTATCTTTATTGTACTCGATCAATAAAATACTGAAATCATAATCGCGTACGTAAGAAGAAAAATTATTCCCAGCAATACCTTCGATACGCTGACTGGTTTTACGGTCAAAAATATTCGTTTTTAAAACTTCAATCAACGGCAAATTGTTAATACCATTCTTATCATCGATTCGCATCGTTACTGTGATGATTTCAAGTTCTACAAGGTAACGATCAGCTTTTGGATTATCCAAATGAGCCAATGCATTGAATCGATTGTTAATCATATTTAATGCATTACGCAAATTTTGTTGGCGATTAGCTCCTCTAGCCAAGTTTGCAAAATTAGTTGTCAAACGCGTTTTGCTTGAAGGGTGGTAATTTTCATCTAAACAAGTGCTCTTTAGTGTGAATTCAAAATCATTCTTGATCGTATTCTGGATTTTTTCAATATCCTGCTTTTCGTTTATTCCTTTATCTTCTTGTATGTTCGCTTTCATCTTTTGATGCTGTTTAGATTTTTTACCCTGCAAATTTGAAAATAAAAGATTAAATATTTTTATTAACACAAAAAATCAGATAAATATTCTTTTTAAATGAACTCATAAAGATTATTAATCTTTAAACAAATATAATAGTGAGGGAAAACAGATAATTATTCTGTAGGTGAGCTACGATGATTGATTTGCCGGTTCTTGAAGCATTCCAAAAACTCGAAAAAGAAAACAATATAATTTATATTTACCAAAATTTTAAGATAGACATAACAATGAATTTGATAGAAAATTTAAAATGGCGCTACGCTACAAAAGCTTACAACAACATTAAAGTAACAGAAGAAAAGGTCGATCAGATCTTAGAGGCTATAAATCTTTCAGCATCTTCTTGTGGTCTGCAATCTTACCGTGTTTTTGTTGTAAGCAATCCAGAAATCCAAAAGAAATTAGGTGCTGATTCATATAATGGACAGATTAGCACTTGCTCTCATTTGTTGGTTTTTGCTGCATTCACTGACATGACTTCGAGTTACATTGAAGACTACATAGCAATGACAGAAAAACAAAGAGGTCTTGATGCGGGTGCCCTATCAGGATTTAAAAATGGACTTCATTCCTATTTCAGCGCTATTAACGCAGAACAAAAAGCCAATTGGGCAGCCAAACAAGCTTATATTGCACTAGGAACTGCACTTATTGCTGCAGCAGAATTGAAAGTGGACGCCACTCCTATCGAAGGATTTAATGCCACCACAATCGATGAGGTTTTGAGTTTAAAAGATAAAGGGTTGCATTCTACTGTTATCCTCGCTTTAGGATATCGGGATTCGGAAAAAGACTATATGGCAGCTACCAAAAAAGTTCGTTTACCTATAGATGAAATGATAACTAAAGTTTACTAATATTATTAGACTTGTAAATTATTCACTTGAAAGCAGGTCAATTTCTTTAAATCATTTATAAAATGATTTGTAAATTGTTCGGTTAGATCACTAAAGACAGGTTCAATCAAATCTTTTAAACTAGTCTGTGATTAATTTGAATTTTACAGATTGAAAAAATATATTTGAATTTTTCTCAAAATAAATTCCATTTTCTTTTTTATCTAATTTGACTTTGTAATTATGAATTAAGGTAGTTTGTGCAATAACATTTACATGATAAGTATCTCCAGTTTTATTCTCCATCGATATATCCTGAATAATACCATTAATCACAACCGATTTAGGAACAACAGTAGTGTCATTTAATTTAAAACTAACCATATATCCTTTTTCACTATTAGTATTATAACTTCTATACGTTTGATTTTTAATATCCAAAAGTTGTCTGGAACAGGAAAAAAGGGAAAAAAGTCCAAGAGAAAATAATAAAAAGACGGCTTTAGGAATACTATTTTTCATACTTTTAGCGTTTTGCAACCACAAATTTACCTTAAATTAAACGATTGAAAAAATAATGAAATTAAAATATATTGCTAAAGCATTGCTCGTAGGATTGGTTTTTACAGCTTGCAGCAAAGATTCTGATTCTGAAGCCACGCCTGACGAGATAAACAACTTTGTTTGGAAAGCTATGAATTCCTGGTATTACTGGCAATCTGACGTTGGTGATCTGTCTGACAGCAAAATCGCCTCTACCGCTACATATAACAATTTTATCAACGGAAAAACTCCGGACGCGCTTTTTTATTCCCTTCTATATCAAAGAGGAACTGTTGATAGATTCTCATGGATTGAAAACAGTAATGAAATAGTACAGGCTTCAAAAATTGCAGAGGTTGAAAAAAAAGGCGGTTTCAGTTATGCAATTTATCCTAAAGATGGATTCAATACAAATATGGTAGCCTTAATTAACTACATTGTGCCAGGCTCACCAGCAGCTTTGGCGGGATTGAAAAGAGGAGACGTTATTACAAAGGTAAATGGAAATCAGCTTACTTCAAGTAATTATAGCCAACTAGAAAACGCACAACTTACCATTACTCTGGCGGCAAGCGTGAAATTTACAAATAGTAGTATGGTAACCACAGACAAAGCAGGAACAGTAACCTTAACAAAAGCTGATATTGATGAAAACCCGGTTGCTTATTACGAAAAGAAAGTATATGGAGCAAAGAACATTGGTTATCTGGTGTTTAACGGTTTCAAGTCGGATTATAATGACGAACTCAATGCGTCTTTCGCTAAAATGAAATCAGACGGAATTAACGAACTGGTTTTAGATTTAAGATACAACGGAGGAGGTTCATTGGAAACTGCAGTTGCTTTGGCGCAAATGATTAACGGAAGTTTTACCAACAAACCATATGTTTACTTAGACTTCAATAATAAACACAATAGTGAAGACGGCTATGAAAATCTTTCCGAAAAAGTAAAAATTTTTAATCTGGTTGATAACGAGCCAACTTTTCAGCGAGAAGAAAATATAAACAGCCTTGCTTTGACAAAAATATATGTGCTGATAAGTTTTCAAACCGCTTCTGCCAGCGAGCTCACCATACAATGTCTGAAAAAGTACATTAACGTAATCACAATTGGTGAAGAGACGGTTGGCAAATTTGTAGGATCTAATACACTATACGATTCTCCTGCTTATAATTATACCTCCTATGCCAATCGAAACACTAAACATAAATGGCAATTGCAACCCATTACATTTTCATATTACAACAAAGATAAAGATGTAAATCCAGCGAATATTACACCTGATTATGAAATTAATCCATATAGCACTTTCTTAAATCTGGTTGAATTTGGAAACGTAAAAGATCCTTATTTGAATAAAGCCATCGAATTAATTACAGGTCAAACTATGCGAACTACAGCAAAAACTACCGATTCTTCTTTTTTATTAAAAATTGACGATTTTTCTGCATTAAACCCTACAAATACTGCAAAAGGTTTATATATAGAGGATTTTAAAAGGTTGAAAAATCAATAAATAGCAACAAAATTAAATCTAAAAATAAAATCACAGCTTAAATCTTGATTTGAATAGTTTGTAAATTATGTAATAAGAATCACAAAAAGAGATAACTAGTTGCTAGCTATCTCTTTTTTCATATACAAATATGCATATTTTTCAAGCCTTTTAACGTGTGATTTTCTCTTCTAAAGCAATTTTTATATCATCTTCATGCAACGAATTTAAAAAATCGCTCGATAAAAACGCTTCTCCCAGTGTCTTTACACCTTTTGAAACTGCATTTCCAGATAAAATTCTGTTCACAGCCTCTACAACTAAGGGAGCTGTCACAGCATAAATATCTTGGCCTTGAGCCGAAATTCTTCTTTCTTCATTATCTTTTAACGCAACGACTTCAAGGCTGAATTGCTGCGAAGATCTGTTTTTTTCATCTGTCGGTTTTGGCTCTGGCGTATCGTTGTTTCTAAGATCGTCTAATGAATTCTGACTCAAATACGTATTAACCGTATTCACGTTTAAATGATTCGAAATTGTAATGATTTCTGAAAGAGGCAGACTTACCACTTCTTTGTTACCTATTGGTTTTTTAAAATTCCATTCTTTTGGAGGCGTTGGCTCAAGTTCCTTTAAACGCTTGTTTTGGAACGTTAATCTTTTGTAATGATTTCGATCTCCTGTCAATCTCGTCCCTTTTGTAGGATGCCAAGAATCCAGACCAATATACACGTTAATTTCATCTGTATGCTCCCACTCTTTTGTTAATTCAGTCGCCAATAGATCGGCTAATCCACCATAAAAGGCTGCCGCAGGAATGATTAAGATTTCCTTATTTTTAGCTTCTTCTGAAAATTCATCAATGATATCCAACACCGGTTTTTGTTCTGCCGATAAATCAATATAATGACTGCCAGATCTTAAAGCTGATTTAATTATGGGTCCCGCAGTATCTAAATATGGACCAGCTGCGTTTATAATAATTTTGGCGCCTTTAAAAGCTTCGTCTAATGATTTTGGATCATTGATGTCCGCCACTTTTATTTCTGAATCCGGAAAAAACGGAAGCAAAGCAGTCAACTTTTCTAAATCTCTTCCAGAGAGAACCAAATTTCTATAACCTTGTCTATAAAGCTCTGCTACAATAAACTTTCCTGTATGTCCGTATGCTCCATAAATTGCAATAGTATTTTCCATAAACTGTATTTTTTAGACATCATCCTCTCGGATGATTATTAAATATTTGAAAGACTGTTTTTTATTGAACAAGCAATAAAGTATTTTGTGTTGTGATTAATTGCTGCATTGATTGTTTCAGTTGACTACTCATTTCATTAATCAATTTTTGTTTTAATTGATACTCTTTTTCATTTTCAAAAGATGTAATGGAAACCAAAAGATTTTTGTCCTGAAAAGCTGGAAGTCTCGGAAAATCATTTTCTTGCATTTCACTAACCCAAAGTGTTGTATGATTAATCTCTATACTTGCTAAAAATGGCACATATTCAGTATTAAAAAGAGCAATTACTTTGTCCAGCGTACCGTTGCAAGTATAAAAGTTCACTTCAACAATTTTATGGCTCGCGTCTAGAAAATTAGCCGAAATACTTTTAGCAAGCGGACGCAGCAAATAAACGTTGTCTGAATTGATCATCATGTCATTGGCTCCTTTTCCAAAGTCTTTCCAAGTTTTACTGTCAACATAAAAATCATTTAAGAATTTTAGTCTTGTTTCCATATTCTTAAAACCTCTAAACCAGACAAATTTATCATTTGCTTTATCAATTTTAAATTGTCCCAAAGTATAGCCCCCAAGATTATGCATTGGAGTAACAAAATGAATATTGAAGTATTTTTTAAACTCGTCTGCTGTATTGGGCTTCAATAAATAATTGCGAAGCTCTAATACTGTAATTTCCTGATTATTTGATTCTTGAGCGTTTGTCATAATTCTTAATTCTTAAAATGATTAAAAGTGGAGCAAAAACAATCTATTACGAGGGAATATCAGAATCCGTTTGATAAAAAATACTGATAATTCCTCTAACAAAGAAAACAATATAATATCTTTACCACAAGTACGTACAAAAAAGTGCCCTACGTACGAAAACTATACTAAAGCTGAAAATCAGCATTTTAAAAAACAAAAAAAATGGCAAAAAAAATAAACGTAAAAGCATATTGCCCAGTTGATTACGCTTTTCAGCGAATTGGAGGAAAATATAAAGGCCGAATTTTGTGGTCGCTAAAAGATGACATTTTACGCTATGGCGAACTAAAAAAAACTATTGAAGGAATCACGCCAAAAATGCTCACCCAGACTTTAAAAGAATTAGAAGCTGATGGATTGATTTTCAGAAAAGTTTATCTCGAAGTACCGCCTCGAGTTGAATATTCTTTGTCTGAAACGGGTCTCGAGTTAATTCCTTTCATCAACCAAATGAGTGCTTGGGCTGAAAAACAAATGGCTTTGATTTAGATTTGAAACTAAATTAAAACCTATGCTAATTTTTGAAATGAAATACTATATTTGACAGGCAAATTTATATTGCATTTTTTTTATGCTAATTCTGTTTAAAATTTTTATTTCGTGGCTTTCAGCCGTAATAACTTTATTCATTTTTATCAGACCTGTTTCTGATATAACTGATAATGAGTTATATAAAAAACCTGAACTGCTATCAAGTTTATTTTCTTTCTTTAGATTGGACTTATCCGAAAAAGTCATGATTTTAGCGGGCACCGTTACCCACCATCTTATTGCCCTTCTATTTGTAATGATATATTATATACTTTGGTTAAACGAGTTTAAGGAAATCTCATGGACTATCACAATTAGCATTGGAGTTTTCATATCAATAATGCGCTTTCTAGCCTGGACGCTGCTGATACACATCCTCCCGCACCAGAGTCTTATTAGTTTTAAAGGTCATTACCTACAGATCGTTTTCTTTTACAATTTTTTTACTATTCTGATGGTAGCAATCTATATGACTTTTATTGGGAACTAGCTTTATTTTTTAAATCGATTTAAAGTTTTTTGATACGATGTAACATTTTTTATGTTCTTTCCTATGTATCTTGTTTTGTAGCGCAATCGTAGCAGAAATTTGGTTAGAAAACATTACAAAAAAAACTCATTTCAAAAGAAATGAGCTTTTAAAACAAAGATAATCTATCACTATTTTCGACTATTTTTTCAATACCATATCAAACAGTTCGCCGTTCATTTTTCCTTTTAAAATAAATTGGTTATTTCTTTTTACTAATCTGCCTTTAAAATTATCTAGTTTATCAGAAGGATAGCGCCAGCGAATTGTTATGGAATCATTTTTTTTATTGAAATAATATGTTCCAATATACCTGTATCGCCAATCATTAAAATCAAAAGCCACTTCATCCTCAAGATCCATATAGATTGTAGTCAATACGCTGTCTTTAGGACTCTTTGCCTTCATCGCAATATTATCTATTTTCAAATTTTGCACCTGATATTTTCCAGTAAATTGCGGATGCTTATTCGGATAACTATAAATGAGATAGAAAAACACAGGCCAAACAAATAAAGAAGCTCTGTACATATTTTTATAGTAATTGGAGACAGTTAGACTTTTAACACCTTGCATTGGCTGAAAAATAAAAGCGGTTAATCTTTTTGTGTCCTGAGACAAAAAGTAAAACACCCCCATTAATAATATGATACCATGGAGTAAAGGCCCTGATGGCATCTGATAAAAAACATCAAGACTAGTTATAAAAACCAGCATAGGCACAATCAGAATCAATCCAAAAAGTCTTGTTTTTGAAAAAAGCAAAAGCACCGCAGTTGCAATTTGCAATAAAGCTATAAAAACAGTAAAAGGATACGAAAATTTGAAAAATGCCCAAACAAGAGTTTCTCCTGACAAAGTGCTAAATGGGGTGTCTAGTAAACCTAATGGAACCATCATTTGCAATCCTTCTATTTTATGAAAACCAAACATTATTAAGTCTAGAGAAATTGCATAAATCATCCGGTGCTCTAGTCTCATTTTAAGTTCAATTCCATTAATGCCCTGCTGTTTCTCCATTGAATGCCAGACAAAAGGCAGAATTAAAGATGCAATTAAAAAAAGAATCGAGATACCAAGTAAAATGGGAGGAAAAATCCACGGAGAGAAATACTTTGTCGCTAATCTCAAAAAGACTGCGCCAATAACCAAACCAAAACATAAACCTAACCAAATTTTGTTTTTTAAAGATGTTGAGTACATAATGTTGCTGTTTAAATTCTCAGCAAAAAAACATCTTATTCAGTTTTAAGTCGTCCTGATGTACCCATTCAGACTTATTTTATAGTATATTCTTTTACATATTCACTGGGC
Organism: Flavobacterium mesophilum; assembly: GCF_039581405.1. Lineage (NCBI taxonomy): Bacteria > Pseudomonadati > Bacteroidota > Flavobacteriia > Flavobacteriales > Flavobacteriaceae > Flavobacterium > Flavobacterium mesophilum. The sequence goes on from NZ_JBCPXZ010000001.1 coordinate 58,606, forward strand.
GTTAGCCCCGTTGTTTTCTTAAAGGCATTATTAAAAGTCGATTTTGATGTAAATCCAGCTTCATAGGCTATTCCAAGAATAGTTAGATGACTGTACTGCTTTTTTATTAGCATGCTTTTAACTTTATCTAATCTGTAATTATTTATTAAGGTGTAGAAATTCATGTTATAACTATTATTTATCAGAAACGACAAATCGTTCATTGAAATTCCTACTTTATCAGCAAGTGAAGCTAAACTAATATCGGGATCGATAAATACTTCTTCTTTCTGTAAAAGATTATTCAAAACTGACTTGTATTTTAGTAAGTCATCTTCATTCAGCCGTGATGTCGATTTTTCAATCTGATTCTTTACATCCGGATATAGGATACTTTGAAGTATTAAATTTTTGTTTTCATCATTAAAAAAAATATCTTTTTGTTTCAAAATACTGTAAACCATAAATAGTACAAGTAGTAGATACAAATAACTACTCACTAAATTCAGATTATCATTTTCTTTTATTTTCATTATTATTGACACGACAATCATAAGCAACATCCAGACTAAAATATGTAAGAGCCATTTTAAATCTCTTTCTTTTTTCTGAGACGAAAACAGCATTACACTAATCCCATGCCTTTTTAACAATCGGTAAGATAAAATCCAATATATGATTAATTGAACTGGAAACACCAAGCCCATCAAGCCTCCAATTATCCTGCTTAGCCGATCGCCTATCAAATGTGATATGTTTTCTAACGAAAGAAAATAAGGCAATGATACCAAAAGAAAAAATAGTATTGCAGGGATAAAATGCAACCATTTTTTCCCAAAACTTACTTTGCCCAAATGGGTGTAATACCAAATGCTTAAATAAAAACTTGGAGCAAGAACAAAACGAGATAGCTCTGAAAACGGAACTATATATGGAAATTTTATGTCTAGTTTTTCATCCCATATAATTTTGCTTAGTAATGCAAATCCAACAGAGATGAGAAAAACACCAAAAAATAGGTTTCCCTTTTTATTATACGGTATATAAAAAATTACTAATATCCCTATTAGAAAGCAAGTTGCAACTGAAAATGAATTAATAATAATTTCTGGCATTTATTAAACTGATTTTTTTTAAGCTTATCAAATGTAAAATTTTATATTTCATTTTGTTCTATTTTCATACTGAATTATAATAAGTTACACGCAGAAATAAATCAATTTTTAACTTTCGGCGGAATAATATTTAATGAATTAAACTAAATATTGTTATTTCACCAAAAATCAGCAGATATGATCATCGTATTTTGATATGCTCCCCTAATAAAAATTAATTAAACATTTAAGCGTTAAAACTTTTTGTATTCAATTAATTAAATATCTTTATTTTCTAAATCTTTTAAATTAAAAAAAATGAAAAAAACTTTACTTATTCTGATTTGTACTTTTTGTATGTCAACATTGGCGAACGCTCAGTTAACCAGAGACGAAATAACACAAAATATTATTAAAAACTTTGTGAAAAAAGATTATGCAAAAGTTCAACAAGACTTTTCAGGAACTTTAAAAAATAAACTATCGCAACAGCAGTTACAAGATGCATGGGAAGGTGTTATTGCCGAGGTAGGAAATTACATTTCTGTTTTAAAAACTACTGAATATCAATCTCAAGGATACAATGTTGTAAAAAAAAGGTTGCAATTTAAAATTGACAATAGAAATTTAGAAGTTACATTTAATGAAGATGACAAAATCATAGGATTGTATTTTAAATATTAAGTTAAAACCAAAACTTATAAAAATATCAAGATCATTATTACAGCAGCAGCATTATTCTTAACTACTGCTGCCTGAACTCCCTTTTAAAAGGAAAAATTAAATAACGTCTAGACTTTAACAATAAATAGCACACATATAGCATCGAAGAAACAATCTCAAATACACCAATGAAATACTTTTTTCTATCTATTATTTTTATGGCAAGCATATTTTCAGCGCCAGCACAAAAAAGCGAAATTGTACAGCTTTTAAACAAGGAATTGAAAAGTGAAATGGAATATGAATCTAAGCAATCTTCTTCGCAAGACACGTTAAGTATCGTTCACCCCTTTAGTATTGATGAAAATGATGTTTTGAGTTTTGAAATTCGCACTTCACGACCTAATAACGGTTATCAAACTACAAAACAGGAAGTGTCATTAACTGCTATAAAATCGATAAATAAAGACATCGCTATTCTCATTCAGGCTCCAGGTTCTGTAAAAACAACTACTGTAAATTATGTTGCCAATAATACCGCAACAACAGAAACATATATCGATGATGCAATGGATGTGCATATGAAAGCACCAAACAAAGAAAAATTTGCAAAAAAGATAGTCAGTGCATTCAAAAAAGCAGGTTATAACATAAAAACAGATTATTGGGCAGATTAACCAAAAAAAATAATTGGAAAATGAAAAAAACTGTATTTGTTTTAGGATTTTGCATACTTAGTTTTTTATCGAAAGCTCAAAATGTGGATTTTGAGAAAAACGTAACATTTCTTCAAGAAAAAATCAGATGTTGCTCTGTTCCCTTTTCGGCTTCTACAAAAAGAAAAGTAGATAGTATTGCTGTTGCGATAAACGGAGATGCTAAATTATTTTACTCTGATAAAAAGGCACCTTTAGCATTTAACATTTTGCAACTTTATAAAGAAGACCCAAAAGATTATGGATTTAACATATCTCCCGACAATAAATTCATCTGGTTTCATATATCTGCAGATAAAATACGTATGATACGTTTTACCAATGCGTTTGAAACAAAAGCGGCTTACATTACTTTGACAAAAATTTTCTTATTGGCTCAACAAAATGATCTAATAGTAAACGGCTGTCATTACACTTCATCGCCATCAAAACCTTCAGAAGGAGTATATTTTATTTATAGATCTGAAAAAGAAACAGATATGTTGCGTGCCGAAGTTTTAAAAATTATTCGCCCTACTGATATACAAAAGAAAGGCGATTCTATTATAAAAATTAAAAGCAACGGAGAAGGCTGGCTCGATAAAGACACAATTCCTGTAGGCAAATGGAACTTTTATGCTAAAGACAAACATGGCCAAGAATATCTTTTTAAAACAGAGACATACAATTCTAATTCCCACAACAGTAAGAAATAAAACTAGATAAAGCTATTTTAAATTTCGCCCCGACTGTGACATTAATATCATCACGATATTATGTTAAAAGTCGGAGACTTTTAAGAAGTTTTTTATTCAAAACAAGATAAAAAAAATGCGCAAAGTCAGAGACATTTGCGCAGCTTTTCAGTTAAACTTTTCGGATAGCAGAGCATGATAATTTCACAGATCCAAAAAACTTATTATAATTTAAAATTACTTTTCCTTTTTATTTTTACTACTTCCTCCTTTTTAATTTCTCTTCTAATTAATCTTAAATTGGGTTTATGTAATTTTTCGTCAAACGAATTTTGTATTGCACGAAAGGTTGCTACTTCATACGCGACGAGTCTTGCATCAACTGGATGATAACTAGTATCTACAATTTCAAAAATAAATTTTTTAAGATCTCCTCTTTCTTTTTCTATAAAATCAATAAATAGGTTAGCAACCTTATCAACACCATCTCTATAAGCTTTAGGTAATTCTTTCTCATTTACGCTCCAAACTATTTCTGAATTATCTTTAACAGAAGAATAAAGTCTAAATTTGACATGTCCATAGCGATCACTTCCAGAAATCATTATGCAAGTACCTTCTCCATTAAGCTCTAAATTATCTTGAATTATTCTGTTTTTATCAAAAGTTTCAAACTTCTCGAAATAAAAATTTCTTTCTCTTTCTTCTGGTGAGTATTCTATATTATCATCTACTGAGGATTCCGTAACAACTTCTTCAATGGAAACAACCTCCTTATTTTTAGCCTTTATAAAATTTAAGTTTTTAAATAAATCTAATATTTTCATATAAAGCAGTTTAATTTGTTACTTCAAAATCAATAAAATCTAACTATTCTCCCTTTTTAAAAACCTTATAAAACACAAAAAGAATCCCCAACCAAACCGGAATTAATTCTACAGATAACTTCATATTAGTCATCCACATGATAGCTAAAATACCCAATAAAAAAGCAAAACAAATGTAATTGCTTACGGGATAAAATATAGAAGCAAACTTCGTTTTGGTGTTTTCTTTGTCTTTTGTTTGTCTAAATTTTAGATGCGTATACGAAATCATAACCCAGTTAATCACCAAACAAGACACGACTAAAGACATTAAAATACTAAAAGCTTCTTCTGGCATTACTTTGTTTATTAAAATACAAATCGCAGCAAAGCAAGATGAGATTAAAATAGCATTAACGGGCACGTAGTGTTTGTTTAATTTCTTTAAAAACTTAGGCGCACTTCCTTGATCTGCTAAACCAAATAACATTCGTGAATTACTATAAACACTGCTGTTATACACAGACAACGCGGCAGTTAATACAATTAAATTAAGCACATTCGCAATAAGGCTTGTAAAAAATATTTTGTGGCCAAACAATGTAAATTCCATCCCGTTTAAGTTTTGAAAAACCATTACAAACGGACTACTGTCTGTAGTAATTTGTCTCCAAGGTGACAAAGCAAATAAAATCACCAATGCACCTACATAAAATATCAGAATTCTATAAATAACCTGATTAGTCGCTTTCGGAATGTTTTTTTCTGGATTTTCTGCCTCGGCTGCCGTAATTCCAATTAACTCTAATCCGCCAAAAGAGAACATAATCAGCGCCATTGCTGATAATAATCCTTGAAAATCTCCTTTTGCCGTTTTTTCAAAAAAACCTTTCGGAAAGAAACCTCCGTCATTATACAAATTATGAATCGTAGCGTGCTCTCCTCCTGTTCCGCTTATTAGCAAATAAGTTCCAAAAAGAATCATCGCAATAATCGCAACTACTTTTATGATTGAAAACCAAAATTCGGTTTCTCCATACACTTTTACAGAGGCAAAATTCAAAGCATTAATCACCAGAAAGAAAAACAAACTAGATGCCCAAAGTGGAATTTCGGGCCACCAAAACTGTACATAAACGCCAATAGCCGTAAGTTCGGCCATACTTACCAGAATATACAAAATCCAATAATTCCAACCTGAGGCAAAACCCGCGAAAGAACCGCAATATTTATAAGCAAAATAGCTAAAACTTCCTGAAACAGGCTCTTCAACCACCATTTCGCCAAGTTGTCTCATTATAAAAAAGGCAATAATTCCGGCAATAGCATATCCTAAAATTACAGATGGCCCTGCTAGTACGGCCGCTGGACCTATACCAAGGAAAAGACCTGTTCCTATTGAGCCTCCTAAGGCAATTAACTGAATATGTCTGTTCGTAAGTCCGCGTTTAAGCTGAGTCTCTTCTGCAGCATCATGATTATTTTTCACAAATTAGATTTTAAAGGAGTTAAATGTTTTTGGAAATCTATAGACAGCGAAGATAAGTTAAAAAAGAAACCATACAAAGCATCGCCCTTTTATAATCTTTCGAAAAAAAAACAAACCCCTTAAAGTTTTTTTAAGGGGTTTTAAATATTTTAAAAAGTCAAAGTCATATCATGCCAGACTTCGCCACCATGTACAGAAGCTGAAACTCCCCTATCAGCAAAACCAAAACGTTCGTAATACGGAATTAAATGCGATTTGCAAGTTAAGATTACACCATTACGGTTTTCGCTTTTTGCCTCAGCAATTAAATGATTCATTAGCTGTGCGGCAAAACCTTGGTTTCTGTGTTGTGGGGCAACTGCAATTCCGAAAATGCTTTGCCATTTTCCGTTTTTATCATGAAGTTGTGCGTTGCCAAACAAATCATCGCTTATCGTTTCTTGATTCGTCACCATTCCGTTTATAAAACCGATCAATTCGTCATTTGATTCTAACAGCCAAAAATGTTCTGGGTAAACTTGTATTCTTTTGGTAAATGACTCAACTGTCGCTGCTTCATTTGGCGGAAAACAAAGATTTTCAACAATTGTTATAACTTCAAGATCATTTAAGGTCGCATTTCTAAAAGTAATCATAGTTTTTTTATACAAATTTAAACAAGAAGAGCCTTTTTTATCTGGCTATACTTATTTTTTAGATTGCCAAAATCTGTCTTTTCCTTCTGAAATCCATTCTAAAGATTGGGCAATCCTTTTATTTCGCGTTTCATCTGTTTTTGCGTCAGCAATCCAAATAATATAATTTTTACGAAATGACGGCGATTTGCTTTCAAAAATTTCAATCGCTTTGTTGTCTTTTTTTAACGCATCCATAAATTCTTTAGGAGCTATAACTTCTGTAGTTGATTTTTCTTTTACTGGTTTCGGTTTTGCCTTACCATTCTCATTTAAAACCATTGCTTCTTTAATGTATGCAGCTAATTTTTCTTTAGTTGGCAATTCAGAGATGTCTTTAATTTTATCCAAATAACCAAACTTTTTACCCGCTTTTACACTTTCCTGTATTTCCTTGTCCTTCATTAATTCAGCCTTATACAAACTAAAAGAACAATGTTGTTTAAAACCGCCCATCATCACTAAATGATCGCCTTTATAAGAGTAATGCGGTGTTCCCCATTTAATATTTTCTTCAACTTCGGGACAAGTGCTAAAAATTATTTCACGTAAATTAGTAAGAATAGGTTTTGCAAAGTCGGCCATTTTTGCAATGTATGCCGTAACATCTTGATTATAATTTTCCATTGATTGAGGCATTTAATTTCTGATAATTAGCTAATTATTAAATGATTATTCGAAGTTATAATAAATCTCTAAAAATGCGAGTATTAAACATTTTAAATTAATGCTATTTAACAACAACAAATTACTTTGTCAAATTTTGTTTTTTACTGTTAATTATATAAGCCCTTGCTTGAATTTTATAATTAAAAAGAGTGTTGAGCATTATATTTTTGGATAACGAATATAAACACCTATAATTTTTTTTAATTATGAAACCACATACAACTTCAAGCCAAAATTTCAACTTCATAAAATCATTCTCCTCTGACAACAATTTTATTGATGCAGAATTTCATTCTGAAAAACAACATCCATCTCAAATACATAACTTGTACTACAAACATGAAGATGAGCCAGACTTTGACTGCGAATTTTTACCAGGCATTAGTTATGATTTGGAATCAATTTATTAGTGTACCAAAATTCTCTTCAGCATGGTGTCTTGCCCACTAAAAAAAATCAATAATCTTAAAGTTTAAGTGGACTAGATGAAAAATCTGAAAATTTTGAAATCAATTCCAAAGGTTCTACATATTGCGGATTCTTGCTGATCTTTCCGTCTTTGATGACGTAAGGATGAGTAAGCAATATATCGGCGAGTGTATTTGAACTGAAACTATTTATATCATACATGCATATGAGTGATACAGCATGTTTTGGAGTAAGCACATTTAGGCTTGCCTCATATTCTAAAAGTTCATCAGTTCCTGGCAGATTTTTGAGAGCCCAAACCATATCGCCACAAGCTCTTACGCTTTCATAACCTGATCTCGATGCTGACAATAAGGTTTGCTCAAGCATCTTATACATTTTTTCAGCTACAAACTTGCCATCTTTTATATAAGTATTTTCAGAAGCCAATACTTCGAGCTGACCACTCGCTAATTTTTCGGAAATAGATATTCCATTATCAGCCAGACACCTGCAATGTTCACCGTGATGGCTCCCTTCAAGGATGTTAATGACTTTGTCATTTGCCTCCAAGCCCTCCATAATATAGGGAACGATCACCTCATATTGTTGTTCTTTTGAATCGAAAAAACCGCAAATGTGCATTGGTGCCGACAAAGATTCGCCGCAGACTGAAAAAGATGTTTGTTTGTTCATACATCAAATATAGGCAATTAATTTCCTACAACACAATTAATTTCCTCTTAACAAATCAATAATAATCGATATTCTCCTTCGTTTTCTATTGGCGCTCGATGTATACAAGGAAGTACTTTTTGTTTTGGATGATCAACAGCCAAACGCCAAAGATGCATTTGTCCTAAATTGATGGGTTCTGCATCTTCATGCAATTGATAATGCAAATCAAAATAATTCTCTTTTAAGAAGTCTTCAAATTCTTCCTCTGTTCCATCATGAATCTCTTTTAGTTTTGCACGAATTTCTGGAATCAAAATTTTTTGTTCTGCTTGCGAATTGGAAACAATATCGCTTGATGCCCCGTGATAAGTACATAAAAATGTGTCTGTTGCAATAGGAGAACGATCCACATGAAATGAATAAACATCTGTAGATATGAAATCAAACTCATCATCACGTTCATAACATTTCAGCAAATTAAGAGACGGCGATGCTCCGAAATCAGCTAATAATTGTAAATCATTTAGAATTATTTCGCGTGCAAAATTTCCTCTTTCTGATAATTGAAGCGCCTGTAAATCTTTAGGAGAAATTTCAGTTATATTTTCTTTTAAAGATAATTTAGCCACAATCTCGTTAAAATCGCCATCTAAATTTCTGTACCAGCATAACGCATTCATTTCTTCTTTGAAATCAGTATTTACAAGTTCAGAAAAAGTGGAAACAATGCCTATTTGGCTGTTGCTGGAAAATCTATTATTCATGTTTTAATTTAAAGAACGTAATTCGTTCGATATTAATATTTATTGATGTAAACCGTCTTCTTATTTACAAATTCCTGAATACCATCTTGTGAAAGTTCACGGCCATATCCTGAGTTTTTAGTTCCGCCAAAAGGCAACCTCTGATCACTTTTTACCAATTCATTTACAAAAACTGCTCCTTCATTAAACTTTGGCACTAACCTAGTCGCTTTTTCAAAATCTTCGGTAAAAATTGTAACTCCAAGTCCGAAAGGGCTGTTGTTTGAGAGCGCAATTGCTTCTTCTTCATTTTTAAAAGTAGTAATTCCAATCAAAGGGCCAAAAACTTCTTCTTTAAAAATCGCCATATCTGTTGTAACATTTCCAACAACAGTAGGCTCAAAATAGGCTTTATTTCTTTGTCCTCCTAACAAGACTTTCGCTCCTTTATCTAGCCCATCTTGAAGTTGTTTTTCCAATTCTTCAGCAAGATCAATGCGGGCCATCGTACCAATTGTTGTTTCCTTGTCCAAAGGATCTCCAGAACGAAGCTTGCTTACCTCTCCTAAAAAAGCTTTCGTAAATTCTTCAGCAATTGATGATTCTACCAACAAACGCTTTCCTGCAATACAACTTTGTCCGGCATTTTGAAAACGGGCCTGAACACAAGTTTTTACGGTTTGCTCTAAATTACAATCTGCAAAAACGGCCAAAGCATTACTTCCTCCTAATTCAAGTACCGTTTTTTTAATTTCACTTCCCGCAACAGCTGCTACGGCTCTTCCTGCAGCTTCACTTCCAGTAAGTGTAACTGCTTTGACTTTTGGATTTTTGATTATTTCTTCTACCATTTTACTTCCAATAGGTAGATTCGTAAAACAACCCGCTGGAAAACCGGCTCTTTCGAATATTCTTTCAATACTCATGGCGCTTTTCATTACGTTGCTGGCATGTTTTAAAATAGCAACATTTCCTGCCATGAGTGCCGGTACTGCAAAACGCATTACTTGCCAGAACGGATAATTCCATGGCATAATTGCCAAAACAATTCCGATTGGTTCATAACTAACATAACTTTTATAGGCTTCTGTTTCGATTATCTTATCAGAAAGCATCTTAGAAGCATTCTCAGCATAAAAATCACATAAAGCAGCACATTTTTGTACTTCAGCTACTGCCTGAGTAATAGGTTTTCCCATTTCTTGAGTAATAATTTCTGCATACTCATTTGAATTATTTCTTAATTCCTCACCTACCGCTCTCATCAAAATTGCACGTTCAGAAAAATGGGTTTCTTTCCAAATTTTATATTGAGCTTCGGCTTTATCTATTGCTTTTTCAACCTCTTTTTTATCGAATTCAGCAATTTCAAATACTATCTCTTGGTTATATGGATTTATTGACTTTATCATAATACTACTTTGTTTTACTATTTCTTTAAAAGCTAAGTAAAAGGTACAATTTATTTTAATTTTAATACTGCAAGAATCGGGTTATTTTCTGAAACTGTGAAACAAGAAAATAATTAACGCTCCCGAAACGAAAGAGAAAATTGAGATTTATTGTATATTTAACAGTACAAATTGAATTTCCTGAAAAATGATAGAAACAATTGCAAATTTACTGAATCTTAGAGATGGCGAAGATGATCGAGCGAAAACCTTAGAAGCCGTCAAAAAAAACATCTCTTTTAAAGGAGCTAATCTCTGGATTCTAGCATGCGCGATAATTGTAGCATCAGTGGGGCTGAATGTAAACTCTACAGCCGTAATAATTGGAGCAATGCTTATTTCTCCTCTTATGGGACCAATTGTAGGCGCAGGTTTTGCTTTGGGCATTTATGATTTTTCATTATTAAAAAAGTCACTAAAAAACCTTGTAACGGCAACTTTTGTCAGTCTTTTTGTTTCAACTATTTATTTTTATATAAGTCCATTTAAAGACGTTCAATCCGAATTATTATCCCGAACTTCGCCGAATATCTATGATATTTTGATTGCTTTTTTTGGAGGAATTGTAGGTGCTATTGCTGTAACACGATCTGAAAAAGGCAATCCAATTCCTGGAGTTGCCATTGCAACGGCTTTAATGCCTCCTTTGTGTACCGCTGGCTACGGACTGGCGACAGCTCAATGGCTTTTCTTCTTTGGCGCTTTTTATCTGTATACCATCAACTGCGTTTTTATCGGAATTGCAACGTTTTTAATCATTAAATATCTCAAATATCCAGCAGTTAAACAGGTCAATGAATCAGAACAAAGAAGAGTAAAATATACTATTGCATTTTTGATCACCATTATGCTTCTTCCTAGTAGTTACCTTGCTTTCTCGCTTTACAGAGAACAGCAATTTAAAAAAAATGTGAATGTTTTTATTGAAAACGAATTTACAGCAAAGGGATATACGGTAGTTTACAAAAAGACCGACTTTAATCCGAAGGCAAAAACGCTTGAACTTGCTTTTCTTTCCAAACGTTTTTCACCCGACGAAATTATTGCACTAAAAAACAAGCTTAATAGCAATACACAACTTGAAGGAACGCAACTCTTTATCCGTCAAGACTCAACAGATCGTTTGTCTCTTTTAAAAGGTGACATTTTAAACCAAATTAAAGGAAATGAAAACGAAATGAACCTAAAAGACGTTAGGATCTCACAACTCGAACAGGAAATTTCTAAAAATAAAATCGACAGCCGTCCTATACTCAAAGAAATTAAAATTTTATTCCCTTCTGTTCAATCTCTTTCGATAAACAAAAGCACTTTAATAAATCAGCGTGACAGCATCACTCCTATTACTACTGTACTGTATACTAGCGACAAAAATCTTAATGATGCCGATACTGAAAAATTAAAAAACTGGCTTAATGAAAGGCTTACTGTAAATAATGTGGAGCTTTTTGCTAGAAAAAATGAATCCAAAAAATAAATTCTAAATAGGATTAAATAGAATTTTGTGATCAAATAACAACTAAATTTATTGAGTTATTGCTTTTATTTCCCTAAAAAAATAATACAATTCTAAATTACAGAACAGTTTGTTAACAAAACAATATTTTCTGCAATTAATAAAATAACGCCTTTGTTTATATGACATTGATTGTTTAAATTTGTGACTCTTATGAAAAATTGGTGCACTAAACTTTTACTTTCAATTGTCATTCTCTTAAATGGATATGGCAATGTTTATGCACACTCAACAACTTCAATCGTTAACGACTTTTCTTCTTCTTTAATTTTTAAAACCGATTTTAATACGGCTCATCAAATAAATCATGGTCGTTTGTTTGAAACTTTTAAAAGAAAGATCTGTCTGTTTGACAACGAAGAAAATGAAGACAACTTTTCGGCTTCTCAAAAACAGCTTGCAAAGAGCAATTACTTTTTAACTTTTCACAGCAGCAATCATTTTGTCGTTTCTGCGACTGCTTTTACCCAAAAAGTAAATGACTGCAAAATTTTCAGTTTACTTGATAATAAAGTATATCTGTTATTTCAGGTTTTTCGAATTTGATTTTTAATACAGCTGTCATCTAACAGCTAGTTTCTTTACGGTTTATCCTCTCAAAAAAAGACGGATATGAACCGCTATGGCCTGTTCCTAAAGGTCTTTACACATAAAAATCAAAATAAATTACGTTTTAATGCTGAAATAATTATGAAGAGAATTTTCATGATCATGACTTTATGCGCCTTAGTTTTTGCAGGCTGCAATTCCAAAAAAGAAGAAGAAAAAGAGGAAAAAACCAAATTTGTGGTTACAACTCCAATTGAAAAAGATACTACTATTACAAAAGATTACGTATCACAGATACACTCTATACAACATATCGAAATAAGAGCGCAAGAACGCGGTTATCTTGAAAAAATTTATGTAGATGAAGGACAAATGGTTAAAAAAGGCCAATTGTTATTTAAAATCATGCCAGCGCTTTACGAAGCAGAATTAAAAAAATCTAAAGCAGAAGTTAGTTTCAGCTCAATAGAATATCAAAACGCTAAAAAATTAGCCGATGAAAAGGTGGTTTCTCCAAACGAACTGGCAATGGCGAAAGCCAAACTAGAAAAAGCAAATGCTGAAATGGCTCTTAGCAAAGTACATCTTCAATTTACTGAAATCAGAGCCCCTTTTGATGGCATTATAGATAAATTTCATGTTCGTCAGGGAAGTTTAGTTGACGAAGGAGAATTGCTTACAGAATTAGCAGACAACAGCTCAATGTGGGTATATTATAATGTTCCAGAATCTGAATATTTAGATTATCAAGAAAAGACTGGAAAAAGCGGTAAAATGAAAGTTAATCTTTTGATGGCTAACAATAAGAAATTCCAATATCCGGGAGTTGTAGAAACCATTGAAGCTGACTTTGATAATGAAACGGGAAACATTCCTTTTAGAGCGACTTTCCCAAATCCGAAAAGATTATTGAGACACGGTGAAACAGGAAGCATCCAGATGCCTATTGATTTGAAAAATGCAATGCTGATTCCGCAAAAAGCGACTTTTGAAGTTTTAGATAAAAAATACGTTTATGTAATTGACAAAAACAATGCTGTAAAATCTAGAGAGGTTGTAATTGCTGCAGAAATGCCTCATTTATTTGTGATAAAAGAAGGATTGTCTGTTAATGACAAAATACTTTTAGAGGGGCTTCGTCTTGTAAAAGAAAATGAAAAGATCAACTACGAAGTGGTAAAACCCCAATCGGTTCTGTCAAATTTAGAACTATACGCAGAATAACCGAATCTAAAAAAAGAAGTAATGTTTAATAAATTTATACATAGACCCGTTTTTGCAATTATAATTTCGATTATAATTGTATTTATAGGTACGCTGTCGATCAAACAGCTTCCTATATCGCAATTTCCGCAAATTGCACCCACAACAGTAAATATTTTTATCGCTTATCCGGGAGCAAGTGCCGATGTATTGGTAAAATCAACCTTAATTACATTAGAAAATTCACTTAACGGTACACAAGGTGTTCGTTATATGGCTACAGATGCCACGAGTGCCGGAGAAGCAACACTTAGAATCATATTTGAACCAGGAACCGATCCTAATGAAGCTGTAATTAGAGTCAAAACAAGAGTCGATCAGGTAATGCCATTATTACCTGAACTGGTTCAGCGTGAAGGAGTCGTGATTACTCCTATTCAGCCGAGTATGTTGATGTATGTGAATCTTTACTCGAAGAGCAAAAGCATGGATGAGAAATTCCTATACAACTATGCCGATGTAAAAATGATCCCTGAAATCAGCCGTGTTAAAGGTGTTGCGAGAACTCAAATATTAGGTAGCCGTAAATATGCCATGCGTGTATGGCTGAATCCTGATAGAATGCGAGCTTACAAAATTTCTGTCGAAGAAGTTATGGAAGCTCTGCAAGAACAAAGTATTATTGGCCGTCCTGGCCGATTAGGGCAAAGTTCTGGTATCGCTGCACAATCGTTAGAATATGTACTAACGTACAAGGGACGATACAACGAACCAAAAGAATATGAAAATGTAATTGTACGTGCCAATTCTGAAGGAGAAAGCATTCGTCTAAAAGACATTGCAAAAGTAGAATTAGGAAGTGAATTCTTCGATATTTATTCAAATTTAGATGGTCACCCTTCTGCTGCGATTGTATTAAAGCAAAACTACGGAAGTAACGCTAGTGACGTAATCAATGACGTGAAAGCGAAACTGGAAGAAATGAAAGCTAGTTTTCCTCCAGGAATGGATTATAAAATTAGTTATGACGTTTCGCAATTCTTGGATGCTTCTATCGATCAGGTAGTTCATACTCTTAGAGATGCCTTTATCTTGGTTGCCTTAGTGGTATTTATATTTTTAGGAGATTGGCGTTCGACTTTAATTCCAATTATTGCTGTTCCGGTTTCTTTGGTCGGAGCGTTCTTTGTGATTCAAATGTTCGGAATGTCAATCAACTTGGTAACATTATTCTCATTAGTATTAGCGATCGGAATTGTGGTTGATAACGCGATTGTCGTCGTCGAGGCCGTTCATGCCAAGTTTGAAGAATTTCCGCATATTACGCCTTATCATGCCGTGAAGTTGGTATTAGGTGAAATTGGAGGCGCTATTATTGCCATTACTGCCGTTATGGTTTCTGTATTTATTCCGGTTTCGTTTATGTCTGGTCCGGTTGGAACTTTCTACAGACAATTTTCTGTTACAATGTCAAGTTCGATTATCATTTCGGCAATTGTAGCTTTAACCCTTACCCCTGTTCTTTGCGCGATTCTTTTGAAAAATAATCACGGAAAACAGAAAAAAGGAAATATATTAACTAAATCTCTTGATGCTTTTAACAGATGGTTTGAAAGACTTACAGGCCGTTATGTTGTGGTTTTAAAAACAATTGTAAGCCGAAGAGTTTTAACTTTTGCAATTCTATTCGCATTCTGTGCTTTCATTTTTGTAGAAAATCAAGTATTACCATCGGGATTTATTCCGAGTGAAGATCAGGGAACTATTTACGGAATCATTCAGACACCGCCGGGTGCGACATTAGAAAGAACGAACCAAATAGCGCAGAAATTGCAGAAAATCTGTGAAAAAGTTGAAGGTGTTGAATCAGTTTCTTCTTTGGCGGGTTACGAAATCATGACGGAAGGTCGTGGTTCTAATGCTGGAACATGTTTGATTAACTTGAAATCATGGTCGGACAGAAAACATTCTGTAACAGAAATCATGGAAGAGTTAGAAAAGAAATCCAAAGATCTGGGTGCTGTTGTAGAGTTTTTTGAACCGCCTGCAATTCCGGGATTTGGTTCTTCTGGAGGTTTTTCTATGCGTTTATTAGACAAAACGACCACTACCAATTATCAGGAGTTTGACAAAATCAACAAGCAGTTTATGGCTGAATTAGGCAAACGTAAAGAACTTTCTGGTTTGTTTACATTCTTCGCGGCCAATTATCCGCAGTATGAATTGGAGATTAATAATGATTTGGCCATGCAGAAAGGCGTTTCTATTGGAAAAGCAATGGAAAACCTCAACATTTTAATTGGAAGTACGTACGAACAAGGATTCATCAAATTTGGGCGTTTCTTTAAAGTGTATGTACAATCAGATCCAAAATTCAGAAGACTTCCATCAGATGTATTGAATCTTTTTGTCAAAAATGATCATGGAGAAATGGTTCCGTACTCTGCTTTCATGACGCTTAAGAAAACACAGGGACCAAATGAGATCACGCGTTACAACATGTATAATTCTGCAGCAATTCAAGGACAACCTGCAAAAGGATACACCACTGCAGATGCCATTAAAGCAGTACAGGAAACAGCTCTTAAAACACTTCCTAAAGGATATGATATTGCATGGGAAGGTCTTTCTTATGATGAAGCTGGACGAGGTAATGAATCGCTTTATATCTTCTTAATCGTATTGGCATTCGTTTACTTTGTATTGGCTGCACAATATGAAAGTTTTATTATTCCATTATCTGTGATTTTATCTATTCCTGTTGGAATTTTAGGTTCGTTTGTAATTCTTCAAATGATGGGCTTACAAAACGATATTTACGCCCAAATCGGATTGATTATGTTGGTTGGCCTTCTCGGTAAAAATGCCGTATTGATTGTCGAATTTGCCGTCCTCAAACATCAGCAGGGCGCTACTATTCTCGAAGCTGCGATTGAAGGAGCTAAAGTCCGTTTTAGACCAATTTTAATGACATCATTTGCTTTTATCGCTGGTTTGATTCCGTTGATTTTTGCTTCTGGAGCAGGTGCAATTGGCAATAGGACCATTGGAGGTTCTGCACTTGGAGGAATGCTTTTCGGAACCATTTTTGGAGTAATCATAGTTCCTGGACTATATTACATTTTTGGTTCAATGGCAGAAGGTAGAAAGCTTATAAAAGGAGAAGAAGAAAGTTCATTATCTGATGATTTTATGCATCATGTAGATGATTTTTCAAAAAACAATCAAATGGAGGAAAATGAAGAATAACAGAAATATAAAATACGCAGGTCTTGCCTGCGTATTACTCACTATAGCAGGATGTAAAACGACTTCTGTTGTAGAAAAAACAGAAAACAAAACGGTACCCGAAAATTATGCTGATAACGGCTTAGATACTCTCAATACTGGAAAAGTAAAATGGAGAAGTTATTTTACCGATGAAAATTTAGAAAATCTGATTGATATCGCATTGAAAAACAATCAGGAATTAAATATTACACTTCAAGAAATTGAAATTGCAAAAAGCGAAGTAAGGGCACGTAAAGGAGAATATTTACCTTTTGTTGGTTTCGCTGCTGGTGCAGATGTCACCAAATCTGGAAGATATACGAGCACAGGCTCGGGAGAAGCTACAACGGAAATTATGCCGGGCAAAGAAACACCAGATCCACTTCCAAACTTTCGTTTTGCATTAACTTCAAGTTGGGAAATAGACATTTGGAACAAACTGCACAATGCCAAAAAAGCTGCTTTAAACCGTTAT
This sequence comes from Flavobacterium mesophilum, assembly GCF_039581405.1. Lineage (NCBI taxonomy): Bacteria > Pseudomonadati > Bacteroidota > Flavobacteriia > Flavobacteriales > Flavobacteriaceae > Flavobacterium > Flavobacterium mesophilum. Next base: position 75,663 of record NZ_JBCPXZ010000001.1, read on the forward strand.
TTAGGTTCAATTGAAGGAAAGAATTTTGTGGTCACGAATTTGATTGCCGAAATAGCCGATTCATATTACGAACTTTTAGCATTAGATAATCAGTTAGAAATCATCAAACAAAATATTGACATTCAAACTAACGCTTTAAAAGTAGTTAAAATACAAAAAGAAGCGGCAAGAGTTAACGAACTAGCAGTACGCAGATTTGAAGCGCAGATTTTAAGTACGCAAAGTCTGCAATTTGATATTCAACAGCAGATTACGGAAACGGAAAATAAAATCAATTTCCTGCTAGGACGTTTTCCTCAAAAAATTGCTAGAAACAGCAGTACTTTCAGTACTATAACTCCTGCGGATGTTCATGCTGGCGTACCTTCTCAGCTTCTAGAAAATCGCCCTGATATTAAAAAAGCAGAAATGGAATTAGTTGCTGCCAAACTGGATATTAAAGCCGCTAAAGCCAAATTTTATCCTTCGCTTGGCATTTCAGCAGGAATTGGATACGAAGCTTTTAATACCAAATACCTACTAACTTCTCCAGAATCTTTATTGTATTCTTTAGCAGGCGATTTGGTTGCACCTTTAATCAACCGAAATGCTATTAAAGCGGAATATCTTACCGCTGGTGCGAAACAGATTCAGGCTGTTTACAATTATGAAAGAACATTGGTAAATGCTTATGTAGAGGTAGCAAATCAATTGTCTAAAATTAAGAATACAGCACAGAGTTATGATTTAAAGTCAAAACAAGTCGATGCGCTAAACGAATCTGTTCAAATATCTAACAATTTGTTTAGTTCTGCCCGAGCAGATTATATGGAAGTACTTTTAACACAAAAAGATGCTTTAGAATCTAAGTTTGAACTTATAGAAACAAAAAAACAGCAAATGAACGCCTTCGTAAATATTTACAGAGCATTAGGAGGTGGCTGGAATTAGTATTTTTTTTTGTTTTTTACAAAGGGGATCAGTTAAAAAACTGATCTCCTTTTTTCTTTTACAACTTCTCTAGCATGCAATTGCATTCTAATACGCAGTGATGAAAATCAAAAACTTATTTCTTCTCGCTGTATTTTATAAACATCATACGCATTGTTTCTGGATCTAAAACATCCATATCCATAAGCTGTAATGATTTAACCATTTTAAGCGTAGCGGTTTTGTAATGCAGAAAATGTGATGTTTTTAAATGTGCCTGATAAGAGTCGTTATCTGCATAGATTTCCAAAATTTTTAGTTGAGGTGAATTTTCTTTTCTAAACATTGGTAAAATTGCAATTACTCCAGTTTCAAGTCGAACAGATGCTTCCGCCTCTTCTTTGAGTAGTGATTTATATTGTTACAGATATTCTGGAAATATTTCAATTTCAGCAATTCGAACGATTTGATTTTTATTTTGCGCCATTATTCTAATCGAGAAAAAAATTAATAGCAGTAAAAGGTTTGTTTTATTGAAGAGCCTATTCATTAAACAGCTAGATTTTTATTTGTTTACGCTTTTATAATCATCGTCTGAAACAGCTTCCAGCCACACCACATTTATATCTCCCAGATAATTTGTGATGGCAATATGCACCAATTTTTTTTCTGCTGAAGCTCCGTGCCAATGCTCTAGATTTTCGGGAATATTAATAACATCTCCCTTTTTTATCCTTCGTGCTGTTTTTCCTTTTTCCTGATAAAAACCTTCTCCTTCTGTTACAATTAAAACCTGACCTTTTGGATGTGTGTGCCAATTAGTTCTTGCTCCTGCTTCAAAAGTTACGCATCCCATCGCGAACTCATTATTTTTATCTTTTGCCAATAATGGCGTTAGAAATGCATTTCCTGAAAAATATTCATTTGATAATGGGTCACCTTTTGGAAAAATCGAATTGTTATTTTCTTCTGTCATTTTTCTTTTATTTCAGTCGATCAATAAATAGTAATTTTAACGAAGTCCAAGATTGGTATAATCCCAAGTTCTGTCGCCTGAAATACTCCATTCGGAATCACTGGCTGAAGTTCCCTTACCAGTACCCCAATTTGGATTAGGATCTTTTACCGTGGCTTTTCTCCAAATCGTTCTGTTACGTGTATCTTTAGTTTCTCCAGCAATTGTCCACATAAAATTGTTACGGCTGCTGCTGCTTCCGCCTGAGGTTACACGTGCTACATTTGGACTTCCAAAAGCATCAATAATCGTATACGATTCGCCATTAATTGTATATTTTCCCGTTGCGTCTTTTTTTAACAAAGCAATTCCACTATTACCACTTAATTGCAGAGGCTTGCTTGAATCAGCATTGGCACTGCTTGTAGTTCCCCAATCAATATCGCGCTTTACAGCAGTTGCATTTGCCTGTGGAGAAGCAATAACATAACATTTCCCTTTTTCTAATGAACCTGTCAATTGCAAATAATTTGAACTACTAGAAAAACTCCAGTCTACCAAGGTGCTTTCATCTGTTGTGGCTTGGTAACCTATTGCATATTTTGATAAATCTGCTGTACTGCCTGTACCATTATACAATTCAACATAATGATTTCTTACGCCGCCTGCATTACCATCTGTGTTAATAAATGTTGCTATTTCAGATATAAGAAGATCTTTTCCTTCGTCTGGTGATGGCGGTTCTGGATCTGGACCTGAAAAATCAATATTAGAGTCGCATCCAGCCATTAATAGGGCAATCGCTATTATTTTTAGTGCTTTCATAACTGTCAATTTAAAATGAAATTTGTACCGCTAGGTTATTAATCCAAGTTGTTTTGTTTGGACCTGCTCCATTCTGGTCGATGTACGTTGCATTAATTCCGAACTTCAGAGCATTATTCATCATATATTTATTAAATGCTGCAGTGTACCAATGTTGTGTCTGAATTATTGATGTCGCTACATCAAACTCAGGTTTTACATACGAATAACGGCCTTCAAATGCCCAACCATCATGTGTCACATACGATGACTGAAGGTTTATTGCGCTTCCCATACTATATTTGGCAGAAGCATTTTCTGGCGTCAGCCTTACTGAAGCAGCGGCATCTGTAAATAAATCTTTTCCGTGTATAGAGGCATCCATATATTCTCCAACAAAAGCAAAGCCGTTATATTTGAATATAAAATCCAGAACAAATTTATTATAATTTGCAAAAGCAGCCTCCCCATTTTCGTCATAAATACCTGAAACAGTACCATTTCCAGCGCCAACAGAATTGCTAGTTTTCACATTATAACTATCAGCAACTCCTATAGCTAATTTAGGTTTTGGTTCATGATAAATGTCTTGCGAAATAAAAGCATTGTTTTTGATGAAATCTCCCAATGGCATCAAATCAATTCTCCCGCCATATTTGAAACCAGAATTAGCCACGGGATCGAAAAATCCCTGTCCTTCTCCGGTGGTTATAGAAACAGATGGATAAAGTCTCATTTTATTAATATTGAAATTGGTTTCAAAAAACAAACCTCCTTCTCTCGTTGTACTTACAAAATTCTGCATCAGACCGCCATAGATACTTCCATCATTTGATTTTCCTGATATTGTTGGAGCCATAACCGAAGCATATCTCTCATCAGCCATTGCAAGTCGATTGTTTGTATTGGTTTGTCGCTCACCGAATACAACTCGGTATTTTTTATTCTTGCTGGCAAATCCAATCCATCCTTCTAATATACCGGTTGTTCCAGTAAAGTCAGACAAAATAGCCATAGTAAGCCGATCATCATAAGCGGAAAAATTCAATCCAAGACGAACCAAATTAAGAGATAACTGCTCCGAATTTGTCGTTACATCATCAGCATCTTCACTCTTTAGCTGAAAACCAGGCTGCAGCGTGGCATTAATATTAAAAACAAATTTGTCTTTTTTGCTAAGCGTTATAAATGTGCCGTCTCCTGCAACATAACGAACATTTGAGTCAGATTTTGCTACCTCAGACAATTGCGCACTTAACGATTGAGATGCAATTGCTAAAGTGCAAAATATAAACAGGGAGTATTTCAATTTCATGCTGTTATTATTTAGTGGATAATTGAGATAATTGTTCACGAGATATACGATATATAGGAATTCTACTTTCCTTGCTTTTCTTTCTGATAATTTTATTGGTGTACAAAGAATTAGCGCCATCAGGCTCTATAAGATCAGCGATGACATTACTCATAGCCTGTTGCGAGTCGATAACAAGAGCCCCTTCTGGTATAGAAACGGCTTCTTTTACAATATTTATTTGCCCATTTTCATTTACAGCATACTGTTCTGTATTATTCAATTGAAAAGGCTGTGTAGTTGTTTTCACCGAAATACCTGACACCTCAAGCACTTTTTTTGTTTTTTCAGATGCGGGAAAAATCAAAAATGCACCTGGTTTTGGTCGTTCTATTAAAGGCGTCTGCTTTATGTTGTAATTGGCATTAAAAACAATAGTCGTATCAGAAACTTTACATTTATCAACAAACTTATAATCCCTTTGCATCACATCTGGTTTTGAAGTACTTACTGACGGACGTGTTGCTTCTACAGCACTTTTATTAGCCGTTTTAACAACCTCTTTTATTTCAGCTTCATGATCATGCGCTATTTTTAAATACGATAGTGCTGTTATGGCTGAGGTTTCGATTCTTCTTTTAGCCGACTTTTCTTTTTCTGATAATCCTCGAATTTCCATCAACATCGAAATTCTATTTTGCAAGGCATAATTCGTAGCACTTGAACGTGAAGCTATTCCTCCAATGTTTAGCCAGACTTCATTATCTTTCATAAATGTTGTGCAGTAATCAGATACTCTTCGGCCATGATCCATTAAAACAGATTTTGTAGGTTCAACGAATACATTCTTAATCATGTCACGAATCCCTGGATCTACATTTAAATTTCCTGTATAGAGAAACAAAATATCGTACGCTGAGGTATAACAGTCATTTAGTTCCTTAAAGTCCATTCTTGCTGGAGAAAATTCATGAAAATCTACTACAACATGAGGATCGAATTTATTTATAGCTAATTTTAAATTTGTACTTTCTTTAGCATTGAGAATAGTAAGATCTCGGTTTAAATCGGTAGTGTTATTGCTTACTCTTGTTTCTGCCGTTCGTCCGTCGGCATTTACCATTGGTATCACTTCCAAAATAACTTTATCGAGCAAAGCAGTGTTTGAAGCGTCATTTACTACCAAATACATCAAATACAACATTCCATCAGTTGACAAAGGCTCGTTGCCATGAATACCTCCAATAAAAGTAACTCTTAATTTATCTTGATCTGCAATGTTACTTTTGCGTGTCAGCAAAACCATAGGCTGATTTTTTCCCTTTTGAGTTGTTCCAATTGAACTAACTGACATTATATCGGAATGTTTAGCCGCTAATTCCTGAATAAAAGAAATTACATCTTTATACTTGGTAAAATAATTGAATACAGGATCACCTTTAGTAATTGGCAAAGGCATATTAGTAGTTGGATCTGGAAAATATTTTTGATAAATATCTGCTGTTTGCCCCTGCATTAATGGGACAAAACAGATTGTAAACAGGATAATTAATAGTGACTTTTTCATTTTCCCTATAATTGAATAGTAAACATTATTTGACCGTATATATTCCCTTTTACATCAGGCGTTTTTAATATGTCCTTGTATTCCTGATAACCAACTTCGGTTTGCAGTTTTAAATTATGCCCGCTAAAATAAAAGGTTCCAACACAAGTATAATAACGGTTCATATCAGCAAAATTGGCTGTATTAGGATCATTTTCTAAATAAGAATATCTGCCAGATAAAGCAAATGCATTAAAGCAATAGCCCACTTGTACATTAAATCCACTTCCAACATTTAATCGGCTTAGGACTGTATTTTCAATCTGTTCTGGAGTTTGTCCGGTATATGGTGTAAATTTTCCGCTGGTACTAAATTCTCCTGCAATGCCTGATGGAATTTTGGCATGAGTATAAATATATTCGCCCAAAGAATACCATCCGCGGTATTTGAACATATAATCGATTCCTGCTTTAAACAAATCAGGCAAAAGCTCGTTTTGATTGGCATCTCCGTAAATATAACGCCCTCCATTTGTTCCTTTTGCAGAACTTATACCGTCATTGTAACTAACCGTTGGCCCGATTATTAATTTAGGAACACGTTCGTGCACTAAATCATCCATAAAATATTCGCCGCCTTTGCTGAAAGTTCCAAAAGGCAGATAATCCAGACGAATACCATATCGTAATCCACCATAATTTTTTTGCAAAGCAGAAGTTCCATCTCCTGTTGTGATAGAAACATATGGTTTTAGGACATTTCCTCCGAAACGATATACACCGTAGTACCGAATTCCATAATCAAATATTGGATCAAAAGCTGTAGATACGGCGCTTCTTTCAATAAAACCAAGAGATTCACCTTCTATCCTGGCTTCGCGTGAATCATCATAATTGGCACGTACTCCAAAGTTTATTCTATGATTAGGAGTTGGTCTATATTCTATCAATGCATCTTGTAAAGCACCATTGTAAGAACGTGCCCCAGTTGTTGTACTTTGATAATTTCCAACTAAGTTTACACGAAGTCTCACATAAACTTTTTCATTAAACAAAGTACCTCTGAAATTGAATCTCGCTCTTCGCATATTAAACTCTGAACTATAAGTGTCAAAGCCATCTGTAGAACTCACGCCTGCTAATAACTGCAAGCTTTGCGTAAAGTTAAGCCAAGTACTGGCCGACTCCAAAGTCAATCCATCGCCTAATTCATAACCTTTTTTCAAGCGCATGGCTTCAGACAAATCCTGAGTTTGGGCTGTTTGCTCGGAGTCAATGTCATTTTTTACTTCGGCCTCGTCATCTTCCTGTGCTATTGCAAAGTAGCAGTTTGAGAAAAATAACAACAATAAGAATAGTTTTACTTTCATATTTATCTAATCTTTCTTTTCAAAACTTCCGCGTACTATAATTTCTCCATCCTTCATCATCACTTTTCCACGAGCTATGACGTCGGTTAAATTAAAATTGGAATCAAAGAGACATAAATCGGCGTCGTTTCCAGCGAAAACGCTTCCTTTATGTTTGAGTGACAGATTACGTGCAGGCCCAGATGTTACCAACTGAATAGCTTGCCCGATTGGCATATTAGCTTCTTTTACTAATTTCTGCACCTGTTTTAGATTCAAATCAATAGGCGCTTTTTTAAAACCTATCAAATTACCGTCAGTATCATTGACTCCCAAACCAGCGTTTCCATCACTACTGAAAGTCATATTCTCCATCGGCACACCTTTTTTAAGCGCATAAAGCACTTGTTTATAAGGTTCGTCAAACTTTGTTCCGCCTGTAGTAATATCAATCATTCCACCAAGTTTGGCAAAACGAATGGCTTGTTCAAATAAAGGAGCCGTCCTTCCCACATGAGTTGGCGAGATATTTCTAATTGGAAAATCATATTGTTCCACCAAATCGAGCAACAACTGCATATTGGTTTTTAGCGCTCCAAGATGTACGTGCATAACTCCTTTTTTACCAGATGTAAGACCGCCTACATGCACGTCTTTTAGAATAGCCAGCAATTCTTTTGCGGTTGGAAAAGACGAACGTTCATCGCTAAGTGCTACCTTGCATCCTAATACTTTATCTATAAACAACATATCTTCTAATACCGAATCCATCATGGTAATTGGAGGCAAACCAAAATAACTGGTGAACATATAAGCTGTAATTCCTTCGTTATCCAATGCTTTAGTTTTAGCATAAAGCGATTTCAAACTTTTAGTAGCTCCATCAGTACCCAACAATCCAACTACGGTTGTTGTACCACAACTAATAAACTCACTCAACACGATTTCGGGCGTAAGCGAATTAAAGCCGTGCTTGCCCCCCGCTCCTGTAATATGTACATGCTGATCTATAAATCCTGGCGTTACTATTTTCCCGTTTGCATCAATAATCTCGACATCGGGAAGATTCGGGCTTATAGTATCTCTGATGAGTGCGATTTTCTCTCCACATATTAAAATATCTTTTCTTCCCAATGACTCGGGAGCATATAGGATTGAATTTTTTATGAGTTTAAACATTTTTATTTAATTTTTAAATATAATAATGAAACACAGGCGTAAAGAATAGACCTACAGATATGGCAATTATTTTTGAATAGCAAGACCTAGTGCTTGCCACTGGAATAATAAAGTTTAATAAAGATGTAATGATTATCGTAGCTATAGAAACGAAAGGAAGAACAGCTTGCGAATTGCATTTTTTCACAAGCAGATAAGCTATATCAACTATAAACAAAATACTAACAACCAAGCCTAATTTATTCATACAATTCTATATAAGACAAGATAAATATTTGAATCAATAACGATTGTAAGTAGTAAAATTATGACTTTATGAAATTTCACATAAAGTAATATGGTTGCAGATTATAATCTGCAACCATATTTTCGGAATTACAATCATTTAAAGTCATTTGTTTTATTGAACTTTTTCTAAAAACGAACAATGCTCATTAGTCAAGTAATAGCTTTAAATTTTGTAAAATCAAAATTTCATTCTGCAACAAAAAAATCGGTTAAAAAATTTAATTTGCAATAGTTTAAAAAATGCGACCATGAAAAATTTCCTATTACTTGCCCTAACCGTTTTCTTTTTCTCATGCCAAAAAAAGGAACCTACAAATACAACTTATTCCACTTCAGATTCGATTGTTGTAAATGAAAATAAAAACGAAATCAGCAAAAAAGAAATCGAAGAAAACAAACAAGTTGGCGATACGATCTTTATGAACTTTAAAGATGAAAAGAATGTTTATGTTGCCACTGGTGTTTTGGATTCAGTTCATTCAAAAGTTTATGTCAAATTTAATAATGAAGATGTAGGTGGGCTAAATGGTAAAATTATTCCAGCAACTGGAAAAGGAAATATACGTTTTAATCAAATCATTTTTCCTGATAAAACTTCAGACGGGCCTTTCGGAATGGATTTGAAAACTCAACTCAAACAAAAAGGGAATTATATTTTAATAATTGGACATTCTCAAATGGCTGATAGCCCTTACATTGGAGAATTTAAGGTGCAACTCGAAAAATAAAAAAAAACTCCAGATTTCTCTGGAGTTTTCTTGTTTTTAATGTAAAAACCTTTTTAATACACTATTTTGAATCCACACTCAACGGAGGAAGTGCAGTTTTCTTTTCATTCATCATTTTTTTCACTTGTTCAATTGTTCTGTAGCGACCAATTTCCATTTCACCAGTAAAGGTTTCACTCTGTGGTACCCTTGGAGGTGTTTTTGCATAAGTTTTCATCAAATCATCAACGGCTTGATTAAAAATTATAGCAGTCCATGTTTTTTCTGTCCAGCTATTCATAAACAAATCATAGCGTTCTTGTGGATCTTGCCAAAGATTATAGATTGCTGGTATTGTTGCAACATAAGTTTCGTCGCCTCTCCATCCAAGTTGTTGTCCAGGTGCATCACTACCTGCAATTGCGCCATTATCTCCACGGGTATTAAAAACTGCTTTGAATTTTCCAATACGTATAGCTCCCGGAGATAATTCAGCTTCGGTAAAATAGAACCATCTATCACGTAATGGTTTTCCTTTCTTAAATAACACATTCGACATATCATAACTGTCAAACACCATGTCAACACCTGCTCTATCTTTTTTAGGAAGTTCTACTCCTGCTAGACTTGCAAATGTCGCCATAAGATCAAGACCTCCTACAATATCGTGGCTTTGACTTCCTGCTTCAATTTGTCCTGGCCACCATGCAATTGCTGGTACACGACTACCACCTTCTCTATCAGTCCCTTTACTACCTCTAAATGGAGTATATCCTGAATCTGGATGCACATCTTGCCATGCTCCATTATCAACAGTATAAATAACAATCGTATTATCGGCAATTCCTAAAGAACGAATCTTATCCATAATACGACCAACATTATAATCCATTTCTACTACAGCATCTGAATATTTACTTTTTCCAGGTGATTTACCTGCAAATTGTTTAGAAGGAAGGTTGGGCTGGTGATTTTTAGCAAAGTTGATGCACATAAAGAATGGATCTTTGCTTTTGCCATATTCGTCAAGCTGTTTTAAATTATTCTCGACCATCATCATATCTAGTTCTGCAATATTATCCTCTGTAACTTTGCTTATTTCACGCGCTTTTCCACCCGCTTCTCCCTCAAGAACTCCTATCGTTACTTTTTTAAACATTGCCAACATTTCAGGAGACATTTCAGGATTCCAAGATTCAAAAGCATAAGTATAAGCGTTCAAATGATATAGAACCACGTTTTGCATTTTATCAAAACCATGTGCAATAGGCATAGCATAGTCTGCTTCTCCAAGATGCCATTTTCCTGAAAAATAGGTTTTATAATTTGCTTTTTTAAGTACTGATGCCAATGTCCATTCTTCTTTTGGTAATCCGCCTCCTTGTCCTTGGAAAGCAACGGTAGTCATACCGCTACGGTTTGGTATACGCCCTGTCAGCATTGCTGCTCTCCCAGGAGTACAACTTGGTTGGCCGTAAAAAGACCAGAATTGCATTCCTTCTTTTGCCATCTTATCCAAATTTGGTGTAGGCATTCCACGTCCTTCACCTCCTCCATACACACCTAAATCTCCCCAACCTGTATCATCAGAAATTACCATTACAATATTGGGTTTCTTTTTAGTTTGTGCGTCCAACAGCGAGAATGAAAAAAACAGCATACTAAAAAATACCAATGAAAAATTTTGTTTGCTCATAATATTTGTTTTTGATTATTTAATTTCAAGATATAATTCCTACAACTTCATCTACGAATAACCTCAAATTTAACGAATTACGAACGGAGCACTTACAAAAAGTATGTTCCAATTTATAACATGAAACATATCTGTTTTTATGAAACTTCCTTTTATTGATGACTATTCACTTCAAAACATTAAAAAAAATTCAAAATAAAAGCAGTTCATTTTTCATTAGCAGATCTTGTCGCTTTGATCCAAGAAACATTCGCCATTCCTCAGTAGACTTTCAAAATTGTACAAAGTTTCAGATATAATTTTCTAGCGTCGTACTTCTGTGTACGTAAAACCGTACTTTATTACTCCTTCTATAAATTATTATTAATCAACTTTACAACGTCAATTAAAAACCAATTAAATCAAACATCTGATTTTCAATTGACAATAAATTAAAACACAAAGAATCACAAAAAATATATACTGATTTTTGAGATTTGGAAAAGTCTCTTCTTTCAGCATCAAAAGCAATAACCACAATTTATTATTTACTATCTATTAATTATTTACTAACCTTAAAATTTTAAAAATGAAGAAGTTATTAAAATTATCCAGTTTGTTATTAGTAATGACAGTTATGTTTTATTCCTGCGGAAATGAGCAAGACTTAAATGTTGCACAAAATCTTGAAAAAGATGAGCAACCCATCGTAAACAATGACGGCGCAAAAACTGCCAAAACCACTGCTGAAACTGCTGCTGTTGCCGCACTAGCAGGAAGTGCAGGAGCCAGAACAATTACATTGCAAACCAATACATTGTCATGCCCAGGAGGTTTGTGTACCTCATATGGTGTTTGGTCTGAAGGGCTTTATACGGTTTGGTTTCAAATGAAATTCAACTCAGGATTTTATTGGAGCCGAGGCGGTAAGTGCGGTTACGGTATCTTAATTGGTGACCAAAATACAGGCGGCGATCCAGGATGGGATGGAAACGGTGGTAGCGCGAGATTTATGTGGTATTGTCCAAATGGATCAAACACCGCTAAAGGAAGTGGCGCTTACCTTCAACCTTATGTGTATTATAAAGATCAGCCGGGGCAATATGGGAATGATTTTGGAAAAAAATATTACATCCAAGAAGGCGTAACTTACAACTGCCAAATCTCTGTAAAGCTGAATACCGGATCAAATACTGATGGGTACGTGAAATACTACGTAAATGGTACAGAAATATTAAATCAAAAAATTCGTTGGGTAACTAATGACGCTAAACGAAACGTTAATGCCGTAAGTCTTCACACTTTCCGTGGTGGTAGCCAAGATTATTGGACAGCACCTGTAACAAGTTCTATTTATTATCCAAGTGCATCTTGGGATGCAAAATAATAGTTCCACTCTTTAAAATGAAAGCCCATCTCTACGGAAATGGGCTTTTTTTATCTATTTACATTTAGACTTTCTTATTTAAAAATTCTTCCCAAGTCTCCTTGCCAAGATTCTGATTCGGACATAAATTTATTCCTGTCATAAATAACTTATGTCGTACATCTTCTGATTCAACTAACTTTATTCCTTTATTTTTTTGATTGATTCCCAAATAAGACTCAACCATTTTCTCAAAAGAAAATACTTCAGGGCCTCCGCAATCTTCTAGCAAACCTTTTGGTTTTTCAAATGCAAAAGAAACAAGCAAATCTGCAACTTCATGTACCGCGATAGATTGAAATTTTATCCCAGATGGAATTATCATAAAATCCTCATTTTCTGAATTTTGATCTTCTAACGTTTTTATCATATTAAATACAAAATCATGAAACTGCGTCGTTCTCAAGATCGTAAAAGGAATACCGCTCTTCGCTATAATATCTTCTACTTCCAACTTCGCACCATAATACGGATAATCACTTTTATCAATGCCAACAATTGAGATGTATATAAAATGTTTTGTAACATTTTTATCAATGGCATCAAGCAAATTTTTAGTTCCTTCAATATCGATCTGCTTAAAGTTTCTCGGATTGCTAGCACAATGAATAATTACCTCCGCTCCTGCTGTTGCTTCTTTTAATCCTTTATTTTCAAATAAATCTCCCGTAAAAAATTGCACTTGGCTTGATTCCGAATTAATTGTTTTTGTAGTCAATACAATAGGATTGCATCCTTTAGACAAAAGAGAATCCACTACGTGTTTTCCTAAATGTCCATTGCCGCCTGCAACTAATACTTTACTCATGAAAATCTATTTGAAATTAAAAAATACATTATAAAAATAGTTTTTAATTCCCAAGAATCCGAACATGCTGAAAATTATATAATTTGAAGTTTTAAATCGTATAATTCAAAAAAACTGATTATCAGTAACTTTGATAATAAGTTTTAAAGCAGAAGCCATGTTCTATGTTTTTCTACAATTATTGACAGTTTCAATTGCTTCAACCTCGGTGATGACCACATTTAGTTACGCAATGTCAAATAATTTTAAAAAATTATACAAAGAACCTGTGCTTTTATCATACAGTATTGACAAACTTAATATTGGTCTTTTGGCAACATCAAAAAAAACTTGGGGATGGTTGTTGCATTATATAATCGGTTTTTTGTTTGTCGTAGTATATCATATTATTTGGGACAAAGATATTTTGCCTATTTCGCCTTGGAGTGCTCTGATATTAGGAGTAATCAGCGGAATAATTGGCATAATCAGCTGGATAATTATTTTTAAAATGACCGGGTATCAAGCCCCAACTGATATTCGCGGTTATTGTATTCAGCTGTTCTTTGCCCATATAATTTTTGCAGTTACTGCCACATTCCTGTACTCTATTTCATTAACCATTTTAATACTCGCTAAAGTTTATGTCGCTGTCTAAATACAATCAAAAAAGAGATTTCAAACAAACGCGTGAGCCGAAAGGAAAGATTGGAAAATCGGCAAACGAATTGATTTTTGTGGTTCAAAAACATGCCGCTTCGCATTTGCATTATGATTTCAGACTTGAAATAAATGGTGTTTTAAAAAGCTGGGCTGTTCCAAAAGGTCCTTCTATGGATCCAGAAATTAAGCGTCTTGCAATGATGGTTGAAGATCATCCCTACAGTTATAAAGATTTTGAAGGAACAATTCCAGAAGGAAATTATGGCGCCGGAAATGTAATTGTTTGGGATAATGGAACTTTTACTTCTGACGATAATACTACGGATGAAAAACAAATGCTGGCACATCTCAAAAAAGGACATATAAGTTTCATTCTAAAAGGAAAAAAACTCAAAGGCGAATTTTCATTGGTAAAACTTCATGGAAAACAGGAAAATGCATGGCTTTTGATCAAAAAACAAGATAAATATGCCACTGATGTTGATATTTTGAAAAAAAACAAATCGGTTATTTCTAAACGAACTTTGGAAGAATTGGAAGCCAAAGCTGAAAAAATGATTTCGTCTTCAGCAAAAAAAGAACCCGAGAAAAAATCCGTAAAAAAAAAGGTTGAACCAGAAATAGTACAAGCCGAATTTATTAAACCAATGCTCGCTAATACGGTAAAAAAGCCTTTTGATGATGAAGAATGGGTTTTTGAAAATAAATATGACGGTTACCGAACCATAGCCGTCATCAATCCAAATAAAATTGAGCTTTTCAGCCGAAATCAAATTTCATTTAATACGAATTTCAAACCTATTGCCGAAGAATTAAGAGAAATAGATCATACAGTGGTTTTAGATGGCGAAATTGTCGTAGAAAATGATTCGGGACGCGCCGACTTTCAAATGCTTCAAAATTATCTAAAAACAGGCATTGGAAACCTCAAATATTACGTCTTTGATCTGCTTAATCTAGACGGAAATCTATTAACCGAATTGTCTTTGTTAGAAAGAAAAGAACTTTTGAAAATCTTATTCAATAAATATTCATTTTCAAATATTTTTTATTCGGAACATACTATTGGCGACGGAATCAAACAATTTGAGATTGCTGAGAAAAACAAAAGCGAAGGCATTATCGCCAAAAGAGCAAGCTCCTCTTATTCCATTGGAAACAGAAGCATTAATTGGCTCAAAATTAAACTTTCAAATGAAGAAGAAGCTATCATTATTGGGATTACAGAACCTAAAAATTCGAGAAAATACTTTGGTGCAATTCTTCTTGGACAATACCAAGGGAAAGTTTTGAAATACATTGGCAAATGTGGCACTGGTTTTACAGAATCAGTTTTAAAGGAACTTTATACTAAGTTAGAGCCTCTTTTTATTGAAAAATCGCCTCTTGACGAACGAATTCCTATTAGAGATAAGATTCAATGGGTCAAGCCCAAATTAGTTTGTCAGGTCAAGTATTCCGAATGGACTGAAGACAAGCATTTGAGACATCCTGTTTATTTAGGTTTGCGAATTGACAAAAATGCCGGACAAGTAATTTCAAATATAAATGCCCCAAACATAACTCAGAATAATAGCAAAATGAAACATTCAAAAGAACAGAAAACGGAAAATGATTATGATTTGAAAGTAGGAAAAAGAACGCTTCATTTGACCAATCAAAACAAAATATATTATCCAGCAGACGGAATCACAAAAGGTGAAATAATTCAATATTACAATGAAGTCGCGCCATTGATTTTGCCTTATTTGAAAAATCGTCCGGAATCGCTCAACCGTTTTCCAAATGGAATTAACGCGCCAAGTTTTTATCAAAAAGATATTGATTTGGACAAAACGCCATCTTGGCTTAAAACCCAAAAAATATTCTCAGAATCCAATAATGAAAACATTGATTACCTTATTTGCAATGACAAGGAAACCTTGCTTTATATGGCAAATTTAGGTTGTATTGAAATGAATCCGTGGAATTCGACCATAAAAAAAATCCATAATCCAGATTGGCTTGTAATGGATTTAGATCCCGCAACAAAAGATGATTTTGATATCGTAATTAAAACGGCATTGACCGTAAAAGAAGTTATGGATGAATTAGAAACTGAATGCCTATGTAAAACTTCGGGCGCTACTGGACTTCATATTTACATTCCGCTTGGCGCGCAATATGATTACGATTCAATCAAAATTTTAGGAGAATTAATAGCCAAAGAAACACAAAGTAGAATCCCAGATATTACCACAACCGAAAGAAGCATCAAAAAAAGAAACAACAAACTATACATCGATTATTTGCAAAATCGACGCGGACAAACTTTGGCAGCGCCATATTCCGTTCGCCCGAAGCCTGGAGCAACTGTTTCAACTCCTTTAGAATGGAATGAAGTCAATGAAAAATTACACCCATCACAATTTACAATCAAAAATGTTTTGAGCCGTTTTGAGCAAAAAGGAGATTTGTGGCAACCTGTACTTTCAAAAGGAGCTAATATTAAAAAAATCATCAAAAAATTAGAAGACAATCAGCATCAAGAAGAAAAATAAACTAGGAAGATTTTTTTGCTTTTGTTTCTAAACTTGCTTTTAACATCGACATTAAATCGTCGCTTTGTTTGTGTACGACTTTTAGTTTTGGAGATGCTTTTTGAACTTTTCCTTTGGCTTTCTTTTTAATTATATCCAAAAGTTTGGCAGTATATTCATCTTTAAAACCTGTAATGTCAAATTTCTCTGTGAGCTGATCAATCAGTTTTTCGGCCATATCCATTTCTTTAGTTGCACTTTTAGAAATCGGAGGTAATTTTAGTTCGTCTGTTGCTCTTATTTCTTGTTCGAAACGTATTCGGTTTAAAACAATGACATTTTTGTACGGTTTTAAAATGGCCAAACTTTCCTTATTACGCAAAACAAAACGCGTAACGCCAACTTTTCCAGATGCTTGAAGTGCATCGCGCAATAAGCCATAAGCATTCATTGCGCCTTTATCTGGCTCTAAATAATAGGGTTGTTCATAATAAATACTTTGGATTTCTTTTTCCAAAACAAAACTTTCAATATCAATTGTTTTGGTTTTGATGGCGTCGGCGGCTTCAAAATCAGAATCTTCTAAAACAACATATTTATCATCAAGCATATACCCTTTCACAATATTCGAAAAATCGACTTCTTTGCCCGTATTTTCATTGACACGCTTGAATTTAATATTCGCATGATCTTTTTTGTCCAGCATATCCATGTCAAGACTGCTTTCTTGAACCGCCGAAAACATTTTTATGGGAATATTTATCAACCCAAAACTCACTGAACCCGTCCATATTGATCTCATAATTTGTGCCTTTAAAAATTTGCCATTGAAAGTACGCCAAATTTCGGTTTTGTACTTTATAAGATCATTTGCTGATTTTATAAAATAACTATCAAAAACGAACGAATTTATTTATACAACATAACTTTTAATGGCAATCCTATAAAATCTAAAATCAAAGTTGTAATCACTTCAAAAATACAGTTAGTAGCTTTGAAATGAACGAATTACAAATCATTAAAACTTATTTTATGAATAATTCTGACACAACTTTTAACGAAGGAAGCATCACATCTGGAGATAATGTTTCTTTTTGGATTGATTCCACCGATTTTATTGCTTTTGGAAAACCATATCAAGATCTAAAAACTGATGTATTGGTGATTGGTGGAGGAATTGGCGGACTAACAACTGCTTATAAACTTTTAAAAGCTGGAAAAAAAGTAGTTTTAGTCGAAGACGGTTTTATTGGAAGTGGCGAAACCGGACGAACAACTGCACATTTAACCTGTGCACTCGATGATCGATATTACAATCTTGAAAATATTTTTGGGGAAGAAAATGCAAAACTTGCTGCCGAAAGTCACAGTGCTGCTATTGACGAAATTGAAAATATAGTACACAAACTTCATATTGATTGCAATTTTATGAGAGTCAATGGGTATTTATTTCTGAATCCAACAGATCAAATTGAAAATTTAGAAAAAGAATATCAAGCAACACAAAGAGCCGGATTACAAACTTCTCTTTTAAATGTTACACCCGGAATAAATCCCGAAAATCAGCCTTGTTTGGCTTTTAAAAATCAAGCACAATTTCACATTTTAAAATATTTAAAAGGACTTGCAAATGCCGTTATTTCACTTGGTGGAACAATTTATACCGAAGCTCACGCCGCAGATATAACTGATAAAGGCGCTGTTATAAATGGATTTAATTTTACAGCCAATCACATTGTCGTTGCAACAAATACTCCAATTAACGATGTTTTGACTATGCACACTAAACAGCATGCGTATCGGACCTATGTAATTGCTGGAAAAATTCCGAAAGGAAGCTTGCCCAATGCTTTGTGGTGGGATACCGGAAACATGAAATCAAAATGGGTGGCAGAACCTTATCATTATGTACGGACAGAAAATTTTGATGATCAATATGATTTATTGATTTCAGGTGGAGAAGATCACAAAACCGGTCAAGCCGATGAAGAGAAAATTTCAGAAATATCCCGTTACGACGAACTCGAAATTTGGACTAGAAGTCATTTTCCAATGCTGGATGAAATCAGCTACAAATGGTCGGGACAGGTTATGGAACCTTATGATTCGCTTGGCTTTTTAGGAAAAAATCCCGGGGACGAAAACATTTACATCATTACCGGCGATTCCGGAAACGGAATGACCCATGCCACGATTGGAGCCATTATAATTACAGATATCATTCAAGGAATTAAAAATAAATGGGAAGATTTATACAATCCATCCCGAATTACTTTAAATGCTACTGGCGACTTTTTAAAAGAAGTTGGAAATATGGCATCACAATATCTCGATTGGATTTCTGCAGCTGATTTAAAAAGTACTGCCGATTTAGAACCTGGAAACGGCGGAATACTTTCTGCCGGCCTTAGAAAAATTGCGGTTTACAGAGACTATGATAATACACTGACGGCTTTTTCTGCAATCTGTCCGCATTTAGGCTGTATTGTGCAATGGAATTCGGATGAAAAATCATTTGACTGTCCTTGCCATGGATCACGGTTCGCTAGTGATGGAACTGTAATAAATGGTCCGGCAAAATCTGATTTGAACAAGCTTCATGTAAAATAATCAGTACAAACACACTACAAATCAAACCTTTAAAACACTAAGTTTATGAAAAATTTTCAAGACGAAAAACAACAAGATTTGTCCATCAACAAATCAGATGGGACCAATAAATTTTTGACTACAGATCAAGGTGTCAAAATTAACGACGACAACAACTCGCTAAAAGCTGGCGAAAGAGGACCTTCTTTATTGGAAGATTTTATTCTAAGAGAAAAAATAACACATTTTGATCATGAACGAATTCCGGAAAGAATTGTTCATGCACGAGGATCTGGGGCACACGGCTTTTTTGAAGTCACAAATCCAATTCCGGAATTGACAAAAGCAGGTTTCTTGCAAGAAAAAGGGCTAAAAACACCCGTATTTGTGCGTTTCTCTACCGTTGCAGGATCACGAGGTTCAACAGATCTCGCACGAGATGCAAGAGGATTTGCAACCAAATTTTATACGCAGGAAGGTGTTTATGACTTAGTTGCTAATAATATTCCTGTCTTTTTTATACAAGATGCTTCTAAATTTCCTGATCTCGTTCATGCCGTAAAACCAGAGCCTCATAATGAAATGCCACAAGCCGCATCTGCGCACGATACTTTTTGGGATTTTATTTCTTTGATGCCAGAATCGATGCATATGATTATGTGGGTAATGTCTGATCGTGCCATTCCTAGAAGCCTTCGTATGATGGAAGGTTTTGGTGTACATACATTCAGATTAGTAAATGCTGAAAATCAAACTGTTTTTGTAAAATTTCATTGGAAACCAAAATTGGGAACACATGGAGTCGCTTGGGATGAAGCACAGAAAATTTCAGGAAAAAATTCAGACTTTCACCGCGAAGATTTATGGGAAGCTATTGAAATGGGAAATTTCCCTGAATGGGAATTGGGTATCCAAATTATCGCGTCAGAAGATGAAAATAAATATGATTTTGATCTGCTTGATCCAACTAAAATTGTTCCCGAAGAGTTAGTACCTGTAAAGATTATTGGCCGAATGGTTTTGAACAAAAATCCCGATAATTTCTTTGCCGAAACAGAACAAATTGCCTTCCATCCCGGACATATTGTGCCAGGAATCGATTTTACAAATGATCCTTTATTACAGGGAAGATTGTTTTCTTATACAGATACTCAGTTATCACGATTAGGAAGCCCGAATTTTCATGAAATCCCAATTAACAGAAGCGTTGCGCCTGTACATAATAACCAACGTGACGGCCATATGCGCCAAGAAATCAATCAAGGTCGTGTAAGTTATCATCCAAATTCGCTTGGTGGCGGATGCCCCTATCAAGCTAAAATTGCAGAAGGCGGATTTTCTAGTTTCAACGAACGAATTGATTCGCATAAAGTACGTGAAAGAAGCGAAAGCTTTAACGACCATTTTAGTCAGGCGAGATTGTTTTTTGAAAGTCAAGCTCCTGAAGAAAAAAGCCATATTGTAAAAGCGCTCCGATTTGAACTTGGAAAAGTCCAAACCACACCAATACAAATACGAATGCTTGGATTACTATCTCAAGTAGATCAAAAATTAGCAGAAAAAGTTGCTGACGGACTTGGATTAACTGTTCCATTTGTTCCTGAAACGCCAATAAACAAAGGTGTTTCTCCAGAAAATGAAGGTGGGAATCAAGAACCTCACAGTAGAGAATCTTCAGTTAAATCATCTGATGCTTTGAGCATGATAAATAATCCAACGAATTCACCGACTATTGCTACACGAAAAATCGCCATTCTTTGCTCTGACGGAGTATCTGAGGCTTCTGTATTAAATTTAAAAAATGCACTAAAAAAAGAAGGCGCTCAAGGATGCATAATTGCGCCACATTTAGGATCTGTTAAAACAGATTCTCATGCTGAACTTTCTCCTAATTTTAGTTTTCTTACTGCATCATCGGTTTTATTTGATGCCGTTTATATTCCACATGGAATTGATTTAGCAACTTTAGAAAAGAGTGATGATGTAATCGAATTTTTAAGTGATGCTTACAAACATTGCAAAGTAATTGGTGCTGATGGTAAGGCTTCTAAAATAATTAGCCGTGCTTCATTTATTTCACAAATGACTGATTACGATCCAGGAATTGTAATTACCGATGAAATTGCTACCCCAGAATTTGCTCAGGATTTTATCACCGCCATGACCATGCATCGTTTTTGGCAACGTGAAAAAAACTTATATAATTAAATAAAAAAACTCTTGATCATTTCAAGAGTTTTTTATTATTCAAATTTCACTTATCTTTTACTGTCATTCAAGATTAAAACTTTTCATTTTTGATCTCTTCAATTCCTTGCTGATAAGAAGTCACTTTAAAATTTGGAAAACGTGCTCTGAATTTTGAGTCATCAAATACATTGTTGTGTTCATATCTTGGCAAAAGCTCTTGCAATTCTTTTAATCTTTTATTAAAAAAAGAGCCAATTTTAAAGACAAATTTTGGAATAACAGAATAATTTAATTCTCTTCCATAAATCTCCGAAGCCAAAGCGATAAACTTTTTATAAGTTGGATGGCTTTGATCAACAGGCAGATGCCAAGTTTGACCGAAAGCATCGGGTGTATTTCCAATCAATGCAGTAGCTCGGCTTGCATCTGGAGTCCAAATAAGGCTTCTCTTTTTTGAATCGCTCAAAGGTATTTTGAGTTTTTTGTTTTCTTTTATAGCGTTAAAAATTAAAGTATTCGTGATACTTTGCGTTTTCATTGGACCGTAAAATTCGGGAGCACGGCAAATAACCGCTTTCAATTCGCCTGATTTCATTTCGCTTAAAATCATTTCTGCCATTTCTGCTCTTATCTTACCTTTTTTCCCAACGGGAGCAAAAAGAGTTTCTTCAGTAAGAATGGTATCATCTTGCGGATACATGTAGGTATTGTCAAAAAATACCAGTTTACTTCCTGTAATTTTGCAAGCGTCAATAACGTTCCTTAAAATAAGTCGGAATTGCTTTTCCCACAAATCAGTATCCATCGGAAGACCCAACGTAAAATAGGCGATTTCACTTCCTTTTACTGCTTCGATGGCTTTTTCTTTATTGGTCAAATCAGCAGAAAAAACGGTATCTGTTTCATTGACTTTCTGTGCTCTACGACTGACGATTTGAATTTCAGAAGTAAAATTTCTTTTTAATTCTCTTGCAAGTTCCTCTCCAATTTGTCCGTTTGCGCCTAATATTGTTTGCATTGCTAATTCTGTTTTTCTTTCAACTAAATTACAGAAAATTGCAATACCATTATCCCAGCCAAAATCTATGTGTTCTTTGTATCATAAACATAAATCTGAACTTCATCATCGCTGGCAAAAATCCTTCTGTCCGCGGCACATTCCTGTCCAATTTCAGATTTAAAAGCGCTCATCATTGATTCCATTGTTTCAAAATACAAATTAGCTACGCGATATACATCGGAATGTCCTGTCAACGATACGATTGACCCTTCATTAATTTCATATTTTAATAAACCTGGAAGCTTTTTTGCCAAAGGAACATGAACCTCAAAATAGTGTTTTTCAAAGAAAGCGACGTCTTTCGGCGTTTTGTAAATTACAGTCATTTTTGCCATGATAATATTTTGTTTAAATAGTTTAGACTTTTTGTAAGTTAAAATTAATATCATAACTCAATTTTTGTAAAGTGTTAATTAGACATTCTTAAGGGGATATTTGGACAAAAACTTTTCTTATCTTTATAAGAAAAACAAAGATGAAACTGCTTACTATTTTAGTTCCTGAAGGAGAGAATAATCTTTCCAGCATTACAGGCGCCTATGAAATCTTTAATAAAGCAAACGCCTTTTACAAAACAAACGGCAAAAAAGAATTATTCAAGATTCAGCTCGCTGGACTTTCTGAAAAAGTAGAATTTAATGGCGGACTTTTCACTGTAACACCGCATACTCATATTTCTGCCGTTGCAAAATCAGATCTTATCATAATTCCGTCATTAAATCACAATTACAATTTAGCATTGCAACACAATGAGCTATTGGTAAAATGGCTGGAAAAACAATACCACAACGGAGCGGAAATTGCTACAATTTGTACCGGAGCATTTATGTTAGCCGCATCCGGACTTTTAGACGGAAAAAGTTGTTCGACACATTGGTCTGTTACTGAAAATTTTAATCTATTATTTCCAAAAGTCAATTTACGCACTGACGAATTGATCACAGATGAAAATGGAATTTACACCAATGGCGGTGCGTATTCCTTTTTGAATCTGATGATTTATCTTATTGAAAAATATTATGATAGAAAAACTGCAGTTTATTGTGCGAAGGTTTTTCAGATTGAAATGAACCGAAATACGCAGTCGCAATTTGCGATTTTCTCAGGTCAGAAGAAACATGATGACCAAATCGTTCAGCAAGCACAATTGTATATTGAAAAAAATCTCGGAGAAAAAATATCCATAAGCGAATTGTCTTCAAAATTTAATGTCGGCAGAAGAAATTTTGATCGAAGATTTGTAAAAGCTACCGGAAATACACCAATTGAATATTCACAAAGAGTTAAAATTGAGGCGGCAAAAAAGACTTTTGAAACAAACCGAAAAACAGTCAATGAAGTCATGTATGAAGTGGGTTATTCAGACATTAAAACCTTTAGAGATGTGTTTAAAAAAGTTACCGGAATATCACCAATAGAATACAAAAAGAAATATTATAAAGATGTTCTTTTGACAGCGTAACGATTTCTAAATGTTATAATTATCTTATTTTTTAGCCTTATAATCCATTTGCTTTTTTATTCTTTTTAATTTAGAACTAGCTTAAAATCAATAAATTCATAAATGACCGTATGCAGATACTGCCTTCCTCCAGTTTAGCGCCGTATATAAAAAACTACACTATTGTGACGATCGAAAAAGATCTCGACAACGAAGTGTTCTATCCCAGCGGTTATGTTGATTTTATTGTGAACATATCGGAAGGATTTGCCGCTACGATCATCAACGGAAAACAAAAAGATACTCCTGCAATTGAACTTTTAGGGCATCTCACACTTCCTACTCGCCTTTCTGTAGCCAAAGGAACTTCGGTACTTATTGCGCGAATTTATCCTCACGCAAGTGCTTTGTTTTTCTCCGATCCGCTATCAGAATTCACCAATTATGCGACTGATATGTATGATGTTTCTTTAATAGAAAACAGAGAATTATATGGCCGAATCATGGAAGCAACCGAACTTTCTGCCAAAATCAAAATTCTAGAAAATTACTTTCTGAATCAATTGAAAAAAAATGAAACCCGATTAAAAAAAGTTACAACACTTCATGCATTGAGCCAACAACTTTCTATTGATTCACAATTGTCAGTTTTACCAACTTTAGCATTACAATCAGGCTTATCCGAAAGATATGTTCAAAAACTTTATATGTCCAATATTGGCATTAGTCCTGTTGCTTACGCTTCTGTGCTTCGATTTAACAAAAGTCTTGAATTGGTACTCAATACGCCACGATTACTAACAGAAATAGCATATGATTGTGGATATTATGATCAAGCACATTTTATTAAAGAATTCAAAAAATTTACTGGAATAACACCTTCGGCATCAAGAAATTCTATATTAAAAAATGACGCGGATTTACAACAAGCTGTGAACATTGGTTTTTAAAATTGTTTTTCAGTTTGCTTTTCTGCTCAACATTTCTCTCACATAATATCTTTCCTTTGTTACAGATGTTTCTGCATCGTTCGACATATGTTGATTATTTTAGAAAAAAATAATCCTACTTTTGATTCACAAACAAATACAATAGCAATGGAACATCTTTTTTCATACGGAACTTTACAATTAGAGAAAGTTCAACTCGAAACATTTGGCAGGATTTTAAAGGGCGAAAAAGTACAATTAAGAAAATATCAATTAGGAGAAACCGAAATTAAGGATCAATCTGTTATTGAAAAAAGTGGCAAGAATATTCATCCAATTGCAAAGTTTACAGGCAATGAAACAGACGGTATTTCTGGTGTTTTATTTGAAATTACATACGAGGAATTACTACAATCAGATGAATACGAAGTCGACGAGTACGAGCGAGTAAAAGTCGTATTTGATAATAATATTTCAGGATGGGTTTATGTGTGCAGAGAAACAAATAAATTGAATTTGTAAAAGCACCAAAAATAATCTTTAATAAAAATGGCAATACAATTTCAAACTAATCGTATTGCCATCAAATCTTTATTATTTTCCAACAAGTTTTAATTTCAAAACTGTCACAGAATACGCTGGCAAGGCTATTTCTGCTTTTTGATTTCTTAATTTATATGCACTTTCAACCGGATATATCTTTTTCGGATTATCAAACGTATTTTCATCCTGCAAACTTGAACTAGCGAGAGTTATGATACTTCCTGCAGAAGTCAATTTTTCACCTTTTAAATCTACACTAACTTCTTGCTTCGCTGATGATGTATTTACCAATTTTATAATGATCTCTTTTGTATTTGCATCTTTTACCGCAGATGCATACAAGTCATTTTCTCCAGAAACTTGTTTTCCGTTTTTAGTAATTGCAAGCAAATCGGTTCCTTTATTGTTTGAAAATAACTTTTGCACATAATAATTAGCAGAACCATATGCCTGTAAATTGTTAAACCAAATCATATCCGGTGTCCATTGCCAAGCTTCTTCATGAGCCATTAAAGGCGCATACGAAGTCATATTAACCACTTCGGCATTTCGTTCTAAACCAGTCATAAAAGCTGCCTCAGAGAACGCGCATTCCCAGTTATTTCTGTTGTTTGGATTTGCCCCCGAAACACTTTGAGCGGCATATTCTCCTGCAAATATTTTAGGCCCTTTGCGATCATATTTGTCATATCGTGTAGCATTTTCCCTAAACCATTTTGGACTTTCATAATAATGCTCATCAATCAATTCAGCATTCAATTTTTTTAGTTCTTTCATGCCAAAATCAAAAAACTCGCCGCTTGGTGAAGGTCCGCTTCCTGAAACGATTGTAATATTCGGATATTTGTCTTTAATCGCTTTTTCAAAAACTTTATAACGCTCAATATAAGCTGGTCCCCATTGCTCGTTCCCTACTCCAATATATTTTAAATTGAATGGTTTTGGGTGTCCCATTTCTGTGCGGAGTTTTCCCCAAGAAGTAGTTTCTGAACCATTGGCAAACTCAATCAAATCCAAAGCGTCTTGCACGTAAGGATCTAATTCTTCCATTTCTGCTAATTCGCCGGTGTTGTATTGGCAAGCCATTCCACAACTTAAAATTGGCAACGGTGTAGCACCGATATCTTCTGAAAGCTGGAAATATTCGTAAAAACCAAGCCCAAAACTTTGAAAATAATCGGGTGTTTGCTTATGGCTAAACTCAACATTCCAACGGTTCATCATTGTTTTTCTATCTTCCACATTTCCAACTGATTTTTTCCATTGGTAACGATCTGCCAAAGTTCTTCCTTCAACAATACAACCGCCTGGAAAACGAAGAAAACCTGGCTTCATATCATACAAAAGTTGCACAAGATCTTTGCGCAAACCATTTTTTCTGTGCATCCAAGTATCATCTGGAAACAATGAAATCATATCCAAATCAATAGTTCCTGTTCCTTCAAAAGTTATTCTTAGCTTTGCTTTGGCTTCCGTTTGAGTCGCTGTAAATTGTGCCGAATACGATTTCCATTCATTAGATGTTGGAACAATGCTTGTTTCTCCAATCACTTTTTTGTCTTTATCGATAAGCTGAATAATTATTTTTTTGATCGCTTCACCGTGATTAACGGCCTTCAAAGAAAAATTATATTTCGCATCTTTTTTAACTCCCATTCCCCTAAATCCTTCATTAATTATTTCATAGCCTTTAGGATCGTTTACAAGAATTCGGCAAAAGTTTGTATTGGTTTGATTTTTCGCTTCCTTAATTGGAGTCGCAACACCAGAATTCATATTCATTGACGATCTTTTCGTATTCGGTTGCTCCCAACCCATCAAGGGTTTGTCAAATTCAAAAGATCTGTTTTTAATCATTTCAGCATACAAACCTCCATCAGCGGCAAAGTTGATGTCTTCAAAAAACAAACCGAACATAGTAGGCTGTATTTTGGTAATCGTTTTTTTTGTATCAACTTCCAAAGTCGTTTTTTGTGCCTGTCCGTAAATAAAGTTCAATAATAAACTGCCTAAAAATATTCTTGTAATTATGTTTCTCTTCATTTGATCGTAATTCTGCTTGTATAGTATCTGTAAACTTAAAAAAAATGTCTGGATTTCTACTTTTTACTATTGTTTTTTCACAGCTTCATATTTATCTGGAAATGCTGCTTGACCATCTAAATTATTCACTTTTAAGACATCCACATTTTTGCTTTCAACAGCATATTTAAAATAATCCGGTTTGTTCTCTCCCCAAGTTACCGAACAATTTTGAACTTTTATGCTTTCGGCATTATCGAAATAAAACCCTGATGTACTGCCTTTTACAAAACCATCAACTTTTGCTGGTCGACGATCATAAATCCCCCCAGGGAAATTTGAAGTTTTATTGATCGAAACATTGACACCTTCAAAAACGATATTTTTGATTTTATCTTTAGTTTCTCCACTCACAAAAACACCATTTTCACCTGTGCACTGAATGTTGGTGAAATAAATATTGCTGATTGCTCCAACTTTTCCTTCTGTTGCACCTTTTGGAAAACGCCAATTTGCATCTTTATGGTTTCCGCTGGCACGACTAAAAGCAGTTACATAAATAGGTTCTGCCTTTCCCCACCATGTATCGGTAGTCAGACGGCCTTCTACAATAATATTAGAAAAAATGACATCGCTTACAGTTCCTTCATCCCTATTTTGAATTCCGACGCCACGATTACTATTTTTGATAATGCAGTTATTGAAAACCACTTGTCTAATGGCATCCATATTTTCAGAACCAATTTTGATCGCGCAACTGCTGCTTGTCATGGTGCAATTTGTCACCGTTATGTTTTCGCAGGCACCAAATTCTTCAAATTCTCTCCTGTTTTTCAAACAAATGCAGTCGTCACCACTTTCAATATAACAATCGCTGATACGAACATTTTTTGAATGATCAATATCAATTCCGTCGCTATTGCGGACTTTCAAACTGTTTAGTAAAGTAATACTGCTGATTACAACATCATTACAACCAATTAAATGAACAGTCCAATAAGCTGAATTTCCAATGTGAACGTCTTTAATTCGGATATTTTTTCCTCCTATTAAAGTCAAAACATGCGGACGTGGATCCAACACATTAAAAGGTTTTAAAACATAAGAATCCGGCAATTCCTCTCCCATGAAAGAAATTCCGTTTCCATCTATTTTGCCGCTTCCGCTGATAGTGAAATTCTCAATGTTCTTTCCACCAATCCAGATGGTACCTTCACCTTTGTTATCACGAAAGGCACTTTCTGTATATAATTTTTCATCTGGACTCGCCAAAATTTTTGCACCTGCTTCAATATGTAACTCTACATTTGATTTAACATTGAAAGGTCCTGCCAAAAATGTAAATGGAGCCGGAATTAGTACTTGTCCACCCGTCAAACTGCAAGCATCAATTGCTTTTTGAATTACTGCCGCATCATTAGTTTTTCCATCACCTTTAGCTCCATATTTTTTAACATCGTACACCTTTTGCGCTATTGCAGAAAGTGAAATGCAAAACAGAATTACGACTATAACTAATTTCTTTATCATTATTTTATATTTTTTAAGGTGTCAAGTTTCTAAGACACTAAAATTCTACGCTCTTTTTGAGTTATTATATTAATGAGCTGGTAATACAAACGTATTTTGTTTTGGCTCATTTTTTCTTTTTATAGCTTCAGAATCAAGATTACTTGAAAGAACATCTTTAAAAATAATCTGATTTGTTTTATCTGTTGGAACATCAATTTTTTCCATTTTTAGATTTTTTACATCATCAAAGACAAAAGCAGGACGAAAATCTTCTTTTTCCAATGTGATTTTGATATTTTTCATCTCAATTCCGTTGACGTGGCGAACGTAAAAACCAAACGAAGGCAATTCTCCAAACATGGTAAATTCGGGATAGCCTTTTTCATTTTCAAGTACATCTTTTAATCGGCTCAAAGGCAGATAAGCCATTCCTTTTGAGGCCCTACCTGGATAACTAATTTCGATATTCTCTAAAATTACATTTTCGATCGAATGTCCTGGAATTCCAGCAATTGCAGCAGGAAAAGGGTTATGGAAATAATCCACTTCGGGTCCTCTTAAATCATAATCAATATCGGGACGCCCGAACGGAATTTGAGCTTTCACATTTTTAATCGATACATTTTTTATATAACCCGCTTTATCGCCATTTCTGTGGCCTAAACGAATTAAAATCGCGTTTCCTGTATTAACAGCCGTAATATTTGAGACTTTTATATTTTCGATTTCAGCACCATCTACAGATTCAATTGCAATAGCTGATCTGAAAGTATCATAAACCTGAATGTTTTCGATAGTAACGTTTTTAAAACTTCCATAAGAACCAGTTCCAAATTTCACGGCACTTGCACTGGATCGTACTACACAATTTGCAATATAAATGTTGTTGTTTTCCAAACCCGGAGAATCTGATTTTAAGCAAATTCCATCATCTGCAGCGTTTACATCGCAATTTGTAACACTTACATTTTCGCATCCATTGATATCAATTCCGTCATTGTTCCAATATGCTCTGCTCTCTACTTTTACATGATCGACAATTATATTTTTGGACTGCTCAAAACACGTCACCCAGCCAGAACTATTTTTCAATGTAATGCCACTTATTTTTACAACATCACATTTCAAGAACGAAACTAATTTTCCTCTTCCATCTCCGGGGCGTAATCTGCGGTAATTATATTCGGGATCGATTCTTACGCCTGTATGATGCAAGCTATCAACAGCCAATGCCAATTCTCTGCCTTGTCCATCAATACTACCTTTTCCTGAAATCGAAACATTTTTTGAATCTGTTGCAACAACTAAGGCTCTTCTGCCATCATATTTCGGGTAATCATTAACATCGGTACTTCCTAACAAAACAGCATCTTCATCCAAAAACAATTCCACTCCACTTTTCAAAACAATGCTTCCCGAAAGGAATTTTCCTTTTGATAAAACTACCCTTCCGCCTTTATTTTTACTGGCCTCATCAATTGCTTTTTGAATTGCTTTGGTGTTTAGCGTTTTTCCATTTCCGACAGCTCCGTATTTTGTAACATCAAATACTTTTTGAGCTCCAACTGTCAATGAAAAACAAAAAACGACTATTATAATTATATATTTTTTCATTATTTTTTTTAAAGGTGCTAAGGTTCTAAGAAGCTAAGGTTCTTAGGTTTAAACATACTACTCATTAAATATAAAAAATTACCAAAAAACGGTGTATAAAGCTACTAGAACGCTACAAATAATAAACGACCCGATAACAAATTCTGAAGAGACTTTGAACATCGCGGTGTCAACTTCTATTTTATGTGCTTCGTGCTGTAGTTTTGGTTCTGGTTTTAAGATACTGATAGTTCCCATGATCAAAACGATTGCAATAAAAGTAATCGTCATTCGGTCTAAAAATGGATAATCAGGAAAAGCACCATTGGTCCACATTGGCAAAAATTTCAAAACTGCCGCAATTGGCACCGTAAGCAATGCTCCGGCAAGTCCAGCTGTTGCAGTTGTACGCTTCCAAAACATTCCCAATAAAAACACCGCAAGAACTCCCGGTGAAAAGAAACCAACATATTCCTGAATAAACTGATACGCTTGATCCAATGATTTTAGCGCTGGTGCTACAAAAGCGGCAATAATCATACAGATCACTACGGTGATTCTGCCCACACGAACTAATCGTTTTTCTGTTGCAGTTTTATTGAAATATTTTTTATAAATATCTAAAGAAAAAATAGTTGAAATACTATTTGCCTTTCCTGCCAATGAAGCCACAATTGCCGCTGTTAAAGCCGCCAAAGCAATTCCTTTTAGACCAGCAGGCAATAAATTCATCAATGTTGGATAAGCGCGATCTGGTTTTAAAACTCCAGAAGCATCGAGCATTTCATGCTGAAACATTCCGTTTTGGTGCATTACATACATGGCAATTCCCGGCAAAACTGCAATTACAGGAACCAATAACTTTAGAAATGCTGCGAATAAAATTCCTTTTCGGGCTGTTTTTAAATCGGCTCCCAAAGCTCTTTGCACAATATATTGATTACAACCCCAATAAGCCAGATTATTAATCAACATACCGCCAATGATTACAGAAGTTCCAGGTAATTCAGCATAATGCGGACTTGATTTATCGAATATCATGTGCAAATGGTCGGGCGCTTTTTCGGCAATAACCGCAAGTCCTTTTAAAATGTCTTTTCCATATCCAAATTGTTCCGAAAGCAAGGTTAGCGCTAAATATGTAGTCACCAAACCTCCTAATATCAAGACAATAACTTGAAACATATCAGTATATCCGATAACTTTCATTCCTCCCAATGTTACAATAACAGAAAATAAACTTAATGCAATGACACAAAATTCAAAACTCAATGGCGCAATAGACGAAATTGCCAATGCCCCCAAATAAATAATCGACGTAAGGTTTACAAATACATAAATCAACAACCAAATGACAGCCATGATTGCGCTAACGGTATTATTATATCTTTTTGCCAAAAACTGTGGCATTGTATATATTTTGTTTTTCAGGTAAACAGGAAGAATAAAAACAGCAACGATGATTAATGTTGCTGCAGACATCCATTCGTAGGAAGAAATAGCCAATCCGAGCGCAAAACCTGAACCACTCATTCCTATAAAATGTTCTGCTGAAATATTGGACGCAATTAATGAGGCTCCAATTGCCCACCAGGTTAGTGATCCTTCTGCTAAAAAATAGTCATTGGAACTGGTGGCAGCATTTTTCTTGCTTCTGTAAATGTACATTCCGTATGATGTCACAATCACAAAATAAATGAGAAAAACGATGTAATCTGCGGTTTGTAATGAATTCATAATTTGATGGTTAATCAGTGGTTAGTTAGTATAGTAAGTTTGTTTCAACTTAAGTGATCGTATTCAAAATCCTCGGTTGTATATAATTAGACTTTTAAAAACCATTTTTTCTTGTAGAGGAAATACAGCAAAACAAGTTGTACAAAAGTTAAAGACACGGCTGTAAAAACAGGTTGCCAAATAATGGGAGTAAATTTTATAAGCCCGCCAAAGACATAATTCGCAGTATGGGCAAAATCTACCAATCCTTCAGCTGCCATGTATATCAAAATTGAATTGGAACCTATTATTATTAAAGGAAAAGCCCATTTATGAAATCCTAAAATATCAATTATTAAGTAGAAAAATGTAAAAAACAATATGCTACATCCTCCCACAAAACATACAAATGAGCTGGACCATAGATGTTTATTAATTGGAAAGGTATAATCCCAAAGCAATCCTAAAACAATAAAAATAATGGCTGAACCAACTAATATCAATAGTTTTTGATTTATTGAAAAATCGTTTTTAGCTCGCAAAAATGTTCCTAAAAACACTCCTAACAAAGCAGTTGAAATTGCGGGAATTGTTGACAACAAGCCTTCAGGATCATAAACTGTGCTATGCAAGCGTCCGGGTAAAAACAATCTGTCAATATAGCCTTCCAAGGAACCTTCTTTGGTTAGGTTGCCAGCTCCAAAACCTGGAACTGGCACCAACTTCATAACTAAGTAATAACCAAACAAAATACTTAGAAACCAAATTATCTGTTTTTTTAAATCAAAATTCAAATAAATTAAACCTGCAAAAAACCACGCAAGCCCAATACGTCCCAATACGCTTGCAAAACGCGTTTGGTCAAATCCGTCAAAACGCAATAATCCGTTGACAATAAACCCCAAAACCAATAAAATTGATGTTCTTTTGAGCATTGAAAGATATATTCTTTGTTTTTCCTTTGATGGCAATTCCTGCACTGTATTTACACCAACTGCTTTCATTTTTTTATCAAAAGAAAAAGGCATCGAAACCCCCGCCACAAAAAGAAAAACAGGAAATATCATATCGTAAAATGTTATGCCTTCCCACTCTGTATGATGCAATTGCGATGACATCCAAACCAATACAGGTATTGGAGCTGCTTTTGCTAAAGCATGAACAATGTGCTCACCGCTCATAATCCAAAACATTACAAATCCTCTTAGAGCATCCAAAGAAATTAATCTTTCGTTTGTCGTATTGTTACTCATATATTGTATTTAAAGCACTTTAAATTCCATTTTACTCAATCGGTTTTATCACAAAACCATAACTGTATTCGCTTGCATTCAGTAAATATTGTTCATGCGGATAAGCTCCCCAACTGTTATCACCTCCTAATCCTCGTTGTGCCAAATCTGCACAAACGACAACTTCTTTTCTAGGCGTTACATCGCTGATATGCTGATTCTTTTTTGTTAATCCTGGATCAAAATCACTTGGATAATTATTCAATGTACTCATTCCTAAAGGCTGCAATCCTTTAATTTCAAGCCCTTTTCCTGTATTGTCTGAAAGTTTAAACCAACGAACATCTGTTTTATATCCGTTTTCCTGAGGACGTGTATAAGGCACATATTGATCAGAAACTTTGCTTTGGTAAATTCCTTTAATTGCCGATTCATTTCGGTCAGAATAATTTTCCCATGGCCCTCTTCCGTAATAATCAAGGTTTTCAAAATCGGTTTTGAGCGAAAAAATCATTCCGAAACGCGGCATTTCAGGCAAAGGATTGCTTCCTCTTTTAAACGAAGGCTGGATCTCCAATGCACCATCATCATTCAAGGCATATTTTATAGTATAATCTGAAAAAACATCATTCAGTTTCAATTTTGCAACCACATAATTTTTACCGTTTTCTTCTACTACCTGAATGTTTTCCAAACTAGTATTATTACCTGCATTTCGCCAGACATTCAATTTTATTGGCATTTTGTTTCCAAAATCATTATCAGTAGGCGCTCTCCAGAAATTAGGCTCCGGATAGTGCTTGAAATATTCTTCTCCTTTTGAGCTGTAATATGTCATTAAGCCTGTTGATTTGCTAATCTTAACCACCACATTTGATGTGTTTAGAACGAATTGGTCTTTATCTTCGCTTATTTTTGAAGAAGAATTCTTGTCTTTCGATTTTGTAAAATAATCTCCACTTTCAATGACAAATTGTTCTCTAGCGATCTCAAAATTTTGTGGCATCAATTCAGAACCTGTTTTGGTATAGGCAAATACATTTAATAAATATTCTGTACCCACTTTTGAAACTATTTTTGGTAAATCAAGTTTAAATTCTTTCTCTGATTTCGGATTCAAATCCACATTAATTAAGCCTTCTTTTATAACCTTTCCATTCTCTAAAACTTGATATTTAAAATCGTAAACATTCAGATTTGTAAAACCAAAGTCATTTATAATTTGAATTGTACCGTTTTTTATATCAATTGCTTTGAACAGGATGTCCTGATACACTTTCTTTACTTCATAGGCCGCAGGATGCGGAATTCTGTCAGGCCAAATCAATCCGTTATGGCAAAAATTTTCGTCATTGGTGTAATTTTGGCTTCCCAAATCTCCTCCATATGCCCAATATTTGCGTCCCGCTTCATCATATGTTTCAAATCCTTGGTCTACCCAATCCCAAATAAAACCACCTTGCATGTTTTTGCTTCCGCGGATAATATCCCAATATTCTTGGAAATTCCCATTGCTATTTCCCATCGCATGTGAATATTCACACATAATAAAAGGGCGTTTCACTTCTTTTCGAGCAGCATATTCCTTCATGTATTCGATCTTTGGATACATCGGACAAACGACATCTGTATTTTCGTTTTCCTTGGCTTGCTCAAACTGAACCAATCGGGTTTTGTCTCTGTTTTTTATCCATTTGTACGCATCGTGAAAAACGGGGCCATTTGCACTTTCATTTCCTAAAGACCAAATGATTACTGAAGGGGCATTTTTATCCCTTTCCACCAAACTATAAATTCTGTCCATGTGAGCGGCATGCCATTCAGGAAGGTGACCTAGATTAGTTTTTGGATTCATCCACATAAGCGGTTGTCCCTCTACTCCCATTCCGTGACTCTCGATATTCGCTTCATCAATCAAATACAATCCGTACTTATTGCAAAGTTTCATCCAGACTACATTGTTAGGATAATGGCTAAGACGGACGGCATTGATATTAAATTGCTTCATTAATTTAATATCTTTCATCATCGTCGCTTCGTCTTGATAATGACCAGTTATCGGGTTGTGCTCGTGAATATTTACGCCATGAAATAGTATTCGGACACCATTCACTAGCAATTGCCCATTTTTCAGTTCCACTTTCCTAAATCCGATTTCTGTAGAAACCGATTCTATGACATTCCCTTTTTCGTCTTTTAACGTCAGTAGTAAAGTATATAAATTAGGCGCTTCAGAACTCCATAATTTTGGATTGGAAACATTTTCAGAGAAAATAACAGTCTGCGTTTTATTTCCTTCGAAATTTACTTTCAATTCCTTTACAAAAACATTTTGTCCAAAAGAATCAACCAACTTAGCTTCCAACTTTTGATTGTTCACTGAAGTTGAAGTCAGGTTTTTCAAACTAACGTCAACATTCAGGCTTCCATTTTTATAATTAGAATCTAAATCAGGTTTTGCAAAAAAATCTGAAATTCGGATGTGATTAGTACTGTACAGATAAACATTTCTATCAATTCCAGAAAGCCTCCAAAAATCTTGATCTTCAAGGTAAGAACCATCGCTCCATCTATAAACTTCAACAGCTACGCTATTTTTTCCTGATTTCAAGTATTTCGAAATATCAAATTCAGCTGGACTTTTTGTGTTTTCTGTATAACCAACTTTTTCACCATTTACCCAAATATACATGGCCGAAGTTCCTGCTTCAAAATGAAGAAATACGTGTCTGTTTTTCCAAGTTTCTGGTAAAATAAAATCTCTTTTATAAGACCCAACCGGATTATCAGAATGATTTATAAAAGGTGGATTTTTTTCAAATGGATACGTTATATTAGTGTAAATTGGAATTCCATAACCTTTTAATTCCCAATTTGAAGGCACCAAAATTTCTTTCCAATTGATTGTATTGAAATCATTTTTATAGAAATCTTTTGGTCGCTGATCTGGTGTTGGCGACCAGGAAAATTTCCAATTTCCATTTAATGAAAAATACCATGGCGAACTACTATAAATATCCTTTAAAGCCGACTGTTCATCTGCATAGGGAAGAAACGTCGCGCGCGCCGGTTCTCGATTGATCTGAAACACCTCTGGATTTTCCCAATCGTTTCTACTGTTTTTTTCTTGCCCAAAAACAATAGAACCGCAAATGGCAAAAAAGCTTAATAAAAATATTTTAGTTCTGATAATCTTCATTTTATTCATTTAAATAATTCAACAAAGAGCCTTTCCCACAAGATTTAAAAACCTTGCAGGAGGATTCTCTTCATAAAAATAGAATGTGACGTGTATTCTAAAAATTAAGTTTTTCCGGCAGATACTTCGCAACTAATTCTTTGTAATATGGAAGCAAAGCTTTTACATCTGGCTTTACTGGGGCTTTTGTATATAAATCATACGGATTGAACTTTTTGACCCATTCGAACATTTCTATATCCTTTTCATTCATCAAATGTGCATAAGCATTTTCTCTATGTTGTGAATAAAAAGAATGGTATCGAATCATGTATAATGCTGGATCTGGCAAATAATCTTTCATAATTTGGTACAGATATTCATCATGGCCCCAACTCATTTTTACTTTATCGAGACCACAATTTTCAGTATAAATTCCTAATTTGGTATTGAATCTTTCATCGCTGTAATCTGGATTATCTTTAAAAAATTCAGGATAAACGATTTTATCTGAATAAGCACAACCTACAGGAAATGTATCGCCCACTACTGCCCATTGTGGCTCGCCAAACAAACAAAGCACTTTTCCTAAATCATGTAAAAATCCTGTAAGAACGAACCAATCTTCGTGACCATCTGCTCTAATTGCTTCTGAAGTTTGCAAAAGATGTTGTGTTTGATCTAAATCAATATCTGGATCACTGTCATCAACAAGGGTATTCAAGAACTCAACAGCTTCCCAAATTGACATGCTTTTTTTGTTGAACTGCAAAAACTCCTCTTCCTTGCTGCACACAAAATCATAAGTTTGATAGGTGTGATTCATTCTGTAAAACTCTTTGACTGTTTCTACTCTTTCTGAATCGACGTAATTTCTAAACTCTTCTTTCTCTTTTATATTTTCAGCTGGATCAGGATAACGTATCAATAAATCATCTTCCCATTCGTCCAAATTTTTTAACGGCTTATCAGTGTCTATTATCTTTTTCATGACATTTTTATTAATGATTACTAAACAAAAATATAATATCAACTAGAAAACAGAATGGACTAATTCATCAAAAACATGGATATATTTTGAAATCAATAATTGATTATCAATACTTTAAAAAATCAACCATTAATTAGCTTACTTGGCGGGAATCCAAATTGCTTTTTGAAACAACGACTAAAATACAGTGGGTCATTAAAGCCGACTAACTCCGTAACTTCAGAAACATTATAGCGTTTTGTCTTTAAAAGTTGTGCCGCTTTTTTCAAACGTATGGTTCTGATAAATTCATTTGGAGCCAAATCAGTCAGTTCTTTAATTTTTCTGTAAAGTTTAGAAGAACTTACCCCTAATTTGTCACAAAGAAATTCTGTCGACAATTCAACTTCGCTTAAATTATCATTAATCAAGTTCGTGATTTTTTCCATAAATTCTTCATCGATTGGAGAATGTGTCAGTAAGCTAGCTTTACTATCTACTTCGCCTGAGAATTTTTCTTTTAGTTCTAATCTCGATTTAATGATGTTTTCAATAACAGTTTTAAGCAACGAAGGCTCAAACGGTTTTACAATATAACCGTCAGCACCTACGCCGTAACCTCTTACTTTATCATCATTTTCAGAAAGCGCTGTCAATAAAATAACCGGAATGTGACTTATAAATTCGTCCCTTTTCAATTCCTCGCAAAACTCCAGTCCGTCCATTACAGGCATCATAACATCAGCAACGCAAAGAATTGGCTTAATTTGTCTGCAAATTTTTAGTCCTTCCATTCCATTTTCGGCTTCGTAGACTTTGTAATAATCAGAAAGATAATCCACCAGATATTTTCTCAGTTCAGTATTATCTTCAACAACTAATATCTTTTGTTTTAACTCTGTGTTTTGCAGAATCTTTTTTGGCGCTTTTTCAGGAAGCAACATACTTTGATTGTCGTTTTTCAAAACGAACTCAAAAACCTCTTTATCGGTATAAAAACTACGTTCGATTGGCAATTCGACCGTAAAAATACTTCCTTCTCCTTCTGTACTTTCTAATTTAATGGTGCCTTTATGAAGTGCTACCAAAGACTTCACCAATGACAAACCAATTCCAGAACCGGTATTTTGATTTTTATTTCCTTTTACTTGATAAAAACGTTTGAAAATTTTCTCCTGGCTTTTCAGCGGAATTCCGATTCCATCATCGCTTACCTCTATAATCAACCTGCCTTCTTCTCCATCTTTGAGTCTGATGAACAAATCTACATTTCCGAATTTATTCGTAAACTTTAAAGCATTGGACAATAAATTGTACAAAATTTTATCATACTTGTCATTATCAACCCAACCCGTTAAATTCTCATTCTCGGTAGTGAAATTTAGGGTAATATTTTTATTGTATGCCAACTCTTTAAACGATTCAAATATGTTTTTAGAATATGAGATAATATCCGTTTGAGAGACTTTCAGCTTTAATTCTCCAGCTTGAGCACGTCTAAAATCCAAAACCTGATTCACAAGATTCAGCATTCTGCTCGCATTCTGATGAATTAGATTATATCTACTTTTTTGATATTCGCTTGCATTTCCTTCTTCCAATAATTGCTTGGCAGGACCTAAGATTAAGGTTAAAGGCGTTCGCAATTCGTGCGAGATATTGGTAAAAAAACGAAGTTTTTCATTATTCAGTTTTATATCTTGTTCTCTCTTGATTTTCTCCGTAAGCAATTCTTGTTTTAATCTGATGCGGTTTCGAATTTCTTTGCGAACAAAATAAAACAACATACATAACAATATAAAAAGCAAAAACAACGCGAAAGGCGTCAACCAAAAAGGAGGATGAATGACGATTTCATATGAAACCACTTTGCTCCAATGTCCGTCGCTGTTGCTTGATCGAATTTTAAATGTATAATGTCCTGGATAAAGGTTGGTGTATTGAACTGTTCTTGAATTGCTATTAGTAGTAATCCAATTTTTATCAAAACCTTCCAGCATATATTCGAACTTATTCAGTTTTTCATTTGTAAAAGACGGAGTTGAAAATTGAAGCGAAAAATCACGGTTTTTGTAACTCAGTTTTACTTCTTTGCTGTAATTCAAATCAATTACAAGTGGTATTTGACCATTAATTTCCGTACCAGGAACAATCTCTTCATTCTGAATTTTAAATTCGGTAATAACGGGTGATGGCGACCATTTATTATTGACTATTTTATCCAAAGAAAAATAAATAATACCGTTTTTAGTTCCTAAATAAATGTTTGAACTATTAAAATTGAAAAAGCTGCTAGAGCTAAAAACATCCAGCCTGTTGCCGCTTTTTACGTGATAAACATTTACATCTTTTAAATTAGAATTAAGTCTTGCGACCGTATTGTTGTTGATGTTCAACCATAAATTTCCTTTCGCATCTGATAGCATATCTGTTATCCAGTTCCCCGATAATTCTTTAGGATTCGTCAGTGGAAAAAAATTATCCTTAGATGGGGAATAAAGACATAAACCAACACGTGTCGAAGCCCAGATTCTACCTTTAATATCGACCAAAATATCACTAATATTGTCATCGTGTGGTATGCCTTTTTCTTTAGCATACAAAGACTTATAGATTTTAATATTACCTGTTTTTATGTTGTACTTTGCCACTCCAGTTTCAGTTGCTATCCAAACATTATTGGCTTTGTCTTTTTCTATTGCATTGATTTGAAAACCTGGAAGAAGTTTTCCAGTCGAAGTTTGAACTTGCAACGTTTGAGTGTTTAAAATCACAGCACCTTCACCAAAAGAGCCAACCATCATGCTTTGTTCGCCAATTTTACTAAAAGCGAAAACAGGTGCTGTATTAAAACCGATATGCACTTCTTTCGAAGAATTGGTCAAATAATTATAAACTAAAACATTTCCATTCCAGAGTCCGCAATAAAATATTTTTCCATCATCTGAATAGATACTTACCATGTCTTTTTGAACATTGTAAAGTGGACTAAAGCCTTTTGCATTTGAAATAAAAAGCCCGTTATGTCTAGTTTCTACAATAACTTTTCCATCATAGGTTTTAGCAAATCCTCTTATTCTAGGTGATTGATTTCCAATAAAATGTGATATATCTTTATTAAGAACGAACTGATTCTCATAAGGATCGTATTTGTCTAATCCATCTTCAGTTCCAATCCACAAAACTCCTGAAGCATCAAAGTATAATGATGATACCAAATTATCGACAATTGAAGAATCATCAGATAAAATAGAATAATACCATTTGTAATTTCCTTTTTGAATGTCTTCTAACTGATTGCAAACCAATAAACCACCAAGTGTTCCTACCCAGTATTTCCCGTCTGGAGCCTGAGCTACTGAAATAAAATATGGCCCTAGGTTGTTTCGTATCTCTTTGTTTTCAATATACAGGTTTACGAATTGATTTGCAGTTTTATCCAGTTTGTACAAACCTTCTCTCGTTCCTATAAAAATATCAGACTTTGCGTCTTCGTAAATAAAGTTGATGTAAGGATTTTTTTCAGTAGAATTAGGAACTTTCAATATATAATTGACAATACGAACAATTTCTCCTTTAGCATCTAATGAAATTCTTGCTACTGATCCGGTTTCATAACTACCAATCCAGATGCCTCCTTTTTTGTCTTCAAAAATTTCATTTACGTACTGAAATCCCGGTATCGGTACTTTCTCAAAACGATTTTCTTTTTGAAAAAAAATGTAAACTCCCTTGGTTTTAGTTCCAACCCAAATTCTTTTAAACTTATCTACATGAACCGATCTGATTTCTTCATCTGGCAAACTTTTAGGGTTATTTGCCTGAGGCAAAAAAGTGACAAATTTATTTGTATCAATTTTATAAAGCGTCAATCCTTTTCTGGTTCCAATCCATAAACTGTTGGATTCTTCATCAAGATCGAGTGCTGTAATATCATCATTATGCAATCGATTTTCACTTGGTGAAGCGCTCATGTATTTTTTAAATTGATATCCATCAAAACGATTTAATCCAGAAAAAGTACCAAACCACAAAAAGCCTTTTTTATCCTGTACAATATGACGCACCGAATTATGGGACAATCCGTTATTGTCGTTAAAATGATCAAATTTAATATTCTGACAATGAGAATAATAACTAAAAATCAAGCAAAAAAATAATATAAAGGAATTTTGTTTC
Source organism: Flavobacterium mesophilum (assembly GCF_039581405.1). Classification (NCBI taxonomy): domain Bacteria; kingdom Pseudomonadati; phylum Bacteroidota; class Flavobacteriia; order Flavobacteriales; family Flavobacteriaceae; genus Flavobacterium; species Flavobacterium mesophilum. Next base: position 116,918 of record NZ_JBCPXZ010000001.1, read on the forward strand.
ATGTTATGAATTCTATATGCAATCTACTCATTTTTAAGCACATAATACCTTAAGATTTGTTTAAGGTTTTACGCGTTCCATAGTACTTGTTTTTAGATTTATTTTAAAATGATTTGAAGGCTGGCTGTTCATCGTTTTCAGAAAAATTTTGCCCCATAAGACCCATTTTTCATCACTCGATTTTTGAAGTTCTTGGCAAACCAGTTGATACTGTTTTAGTCTGCTAAAACCAATTTCGGGAATGGCTAATTCATCAGCATTTTTTAATCTGTAAAAATCAAAAATCATATCATATCCTTTCCACAATTCAAAATCTTTTTCGGTCAAATTATATTCTTTTAATTGTTCTTGAATTACAGCATTGTTTTTATTTATCGTCAACAATTCTTTGCCGGATAGATTTGTAATTGATGATAAAAATGTCGCTGGAAAATCTTCTGGCAAAAATCGCAAACGGACTAATTCTTTTAAATGCCATCGCGTAAAATCCTCATAATCTTGGGATTTCAAAATAGCTCTATTCCAAATATTTTGACTTTTACTATTTTGCAAATGCGCGTATTCTTCTTCATAAAATGGAAACAAACTATTGAATTTTGGAACATTTCCAACTACAATAGTCTCAACTTCAAGGTCAGAATTTGAATGAATGGTCAGAATTTTATAAGCGGGTTTATATGCCGCTAAAGAAGGAGTTTGAATATTAAACAACGTATTGCCCTTTGCTGATGTGCGTACTCCTGTATCATTAATATGCATGTGTCCGCCAAAATGTATCTGAATTCCAGCATCAGCAAATAATTGTGCTACTTCTTCATTTGGAACTCGAGACAATTGCATTTTATCTGAACCAAAAAGGCTTTTCATTTCTGTTGATGCATTGTCATTAAAATCAACCATCGGATAATGACTAAAAGCAATCAATACTTTGCCTCTTTGTTTGGCTTCCGCCGAAACTTTTTTAACCCATTCAATCAGATGTTTTTTATAAATGAGAACATTATTATAACCAATACTTGCTCCTGAAAAATCATTTGGATTGTTTGGCAAACCTGATAATTTTTCATTCGGAACATACGCATTTGCATCGATTGCCAAAAGCCAAATTCCTTTAACGGGTTCAACTAAATAACTGGCATCGGGAAGAAATAAATTGGTATTTTTTATCGGATAAATTCTTTTCTCTAATACCGATTCTTTTGAAGCGTTGTCATAATTATAATTCGCATAGGAATAAGTCGAAAAAGGCGTTTCCCAATACAAATATTCTTTTTTGGGATAAAATCCAAAATCAGCCATTTCAGTCAAAGTCTCTTTATATCCGCCATTTTTTATATCGGCGGTAATGATTGGTTCTAACTGATTTTCTTTTGTTTTTACAATACTTTTAGAACTGCTGATAATCTGCTCTTTACCATCTTTTCCTAAAAAATCAATTTTAGAAGCTTCCTGAGCAAAAGGTTTTGGCGCATCATGATTTCCAGTGGTTACAAAAAATGACATTCCGTATTTTGTCTCATATTCTTTGAGTATTTTTTTTAAGCCACGGATATGAACCGGCTGACCGTCATCGCTAAAATCACCAGGAAGCGCAATTTGTTTGATTCCTCTTTTTGCGATATCGTCTAGAGCTTCGATAAAAGCAAAATAATTTTCATTGAAAATTCGGGTAGAATGCAACTGTGAACTCATCGTTCTGATATTAGCATATTCGTCAGTTGCAGGATTTTTGATGCCTTTGTAGTTATTGTCTTCAAATTTCCCAAAAATGTCACCTAAATGCACATCAGCAATAAAGGCGATTTGTTGTGTTTTTGGTTTTTCTGTTTGTTTTACTTTGCATCCATTTAGAAAAAACAACAGCAATAATAAACTCAATATTCTAAACATATAACTTTTTTTATACCCATGGGGTGCATTTTTTTAAGATAATTAAAACAGCTGCACCCAATGGGTGAAAAGCTATAGTATATTTTTTATGTAAGCTTCCAATTTGTCCAAAGTGTTTAATTCTTGTTCTCTGGCGCTTGATGAAATAATTTTTGTCTCTAAATTTTTAGTTGGTTTCGAGATCAACAAATACTGATTTCCGTCATCAGTTGTTTTTTCATAATCTTTTGGATTGTACATAATTCCAGCCCCAATTCCAACAACTTCAGCAGCTACATCTTCTGGATGTTTTCCCCAAACTGCAATATAATTTGTTCCTTTTTTTGTTTCAAAATCTTTGAAATAATTTACTCCGGTAGCAAATTGCACTTTTTCTCCTGTCAAACTTACAGCTTCAACTTTGGCTTCTCTTTTTCCAGAAAATACAGTAACTCGAACCAAAATATCAACTTTTTTTCCTTTGTAAGGAACTCCTCTTGAAATCATTTCCATATAAGAAGTTGTCTCGGTTTTACCAACGTGAGCCAAGCGATTTGACACTGGATTCAATGGAATCAACTTTTCTCCATCCCAAAGCTTCACTCCTCCTAATCCAACTGTATTGGCAACTTTGTAATAGTCTGCTCCCCATCCTTCTTTTTGTTGCTCCGGAGTTGGATACCAATGCGCTGCTTTTAATTCTAAACCTGGTTTTGCTTTTGAATAAACATCAATCGCAACTTTATCACTAAAATAGATCCTTAAAGCCATCCACTCATTTTCGACTGCAGGTCCGTGATGTCCAATTGTGCTATACAAATCTCCTGATTCCGATCCAATATCAGTCAAATACGATATTTTCTCTGCTTTCATATACAAACTTGCATCTGTTTTATTTTGTGCGAAACCAGTAAAGCAAAAGGACAACACTGCTAAAAATGATAATTTCATAATGTTAATTTATTAGATATTTAATTTCCATAAATTTAAAATAACTGTTGAAATTACACGAATAATTCTATAATATTATTTAAAAATTATGTGAAATTTATTTTTAGATACATAAAATCCATATTTATACTGCTTCAAATAGCTAGAATTCAACGAGATTCTAAAAATATGTTTAAGAAATTGTCAAAGTGTGTTTAAATGGCGTAAATCCCGTGATGTAAACATGTTCACCAGCCGTTCGCAAAGTGCCTTGATGATACGTGTATTCTTCACTATCTAAATTGTCGACGTTAAGATGTTCGCATTTTCCTTCGCCTATTTTTATGGTATCATTTCCTGTAGAAATCATGGCGAATCCAGACTTAAGAAAATAATTTTTCTTTTCATCCTTATCAGCTCCTGAAACGATGCTTCCTTCATTAAAACACATTTCGATTGTTACTTCGACATTTGGAGGCCCGTCAACTTTAAAATCTAAGTTCAAGCTTCCATTGTTTTCTGTAATTTCAATACTGGTTGTTTGTGTTTTTACGTTGCTTTTTATTCTAGATTCAAAATCCATTTTGTTCCAAAAACGACCATCAGGAGAAGGCGATAATTTGTAATCTCCATCAGGTTTGAGATATTGTGATTCTAGTGGTTGGTAATAATCGCCCTCTTTGGTTTCTTTGAGAATGTATTTGTTTCCTTCTTTTACAATTCCGTCACTGCTAAAATATCCCAATCTAAAAAAAGAAGTAGAAAGTCGCATGTACTTTAAAATAGCATCTCCCTTTCTAAACAATAAAAAGTTAGGATTTGAAGATCTGCCTGAAACGATCTGCAAAGGTTTATCGTTGCCACCAAATAATGTTACTGATGTTTCGCCTCGTCTGATTCGTGCTAAATTTGAAACTGTAAAAAACTTTACAAAATCATTTGCTATTTTGGCATCGGTCGGAATTTCTTTTTGAAGTTCAGGAGTTTCCATAAAAAACGCCAAAGATTCAGCTAAAATTTCAGTATTAAATTCCGGAAGATTCTCAATAACCTTTACCATGTGCGAAAACATTGGACTTTTGGTATGAATAGCCATGTATCGGTAAGACAAATAAAATTTATTTACTTTGATACTCATAAACTGATCTTGTCGTTTAGAATCGACTGTAACTAAATCTCCATTCGGCTCCGTGTAATAAAAATAAGTAGCCAAATTTTTATTTACTATATCTAGCAACTCTGGCTTATTAAGCAATCTTGCCATGGTAATCAATGCTTTATTGATAACAGCTGAATATATACCGCTTCGCTCGGAATATTGTCCGTCTGCATTCATATAAATGCCTTCTGCCAGCCATTGATCAATTCTTTTAATGTATCTTGGATCAGGATAAAGAGCATTAATACTTGCCAAAGCGCCACAAATAACCCAGCGGTGATTTGGGGTATGAATGCCACCAGTAATCATTGCTTCGCCGGCGTTTAAAACAAACTTTTTCAATTTCTCTCGTAAATCTGCAAAGTCTTTTTGTTTGTCTTTATTGAGCAAAGTGGCGGCAGGACAAATATATTCCAGAATAAAAGCAGTATCTGGAGGCGACTGCCTATTTCCACCGGCATCTAATGTGCCATCACTATATTGCTCTTTTAGCAAAACATCTGCAGCTTCATTAATTTTTTCTGCTACAGCTTTTGATTTATAGTACTCTGATTTTGAATTTAATAAAGATGCAGTAAGTATGGTTATAGAACTTGCAATTGGTCTAAAATTGCTAATTCTTATTCCAGGTTCGTTCAGCTTTTTATTCAATATGCTTTTGACTCTGGCATCATTGCCTGAAATGAGTTTTTTCATTAATTGAACATCTTCTTTTCCTGAATTATTATTCGAAAAAAAATCATTTGCAAAGACGAGGTCACTTGCTAAAATTCCTGCTAATGACAGTCCTCCAAGTCGAAGAAATTCGCCACGGTTCATTTGATTCTTCATAAACTTGTTTATTGGTTAAGATAATAGTTGGATTGTTTTTTTTTATAAAAAACCAGTGGTCAATTGGTTCTTAGTAATGCTAAAAAATTATTTGTCTGTCACTTTTACTAGTGTAAAATTTATTCCTAATGGGTTTTCAGTCATTTTACAGATTAAAGGAAAATCAGGATTTTTTATGATCCAGATTTCGGTTTTATCAACTTGTCCAATTACATGAAAAACATCAATTGATTTTCCATCTATAACGACACTGTTTTTATCTGGTTTTTCATCCAAAATATAGGTTGTATTGTTATAGACAAACTTTTTATTTTTGACTAAATCCTGATAGGCTGATTGGGAAATCATGAAGAAAGTTTCGTTTGGTTTTAAAACTAAAACATTCGAATATTCGCCTTGATTAAAACTTAATGCATCACCTTTTTTTAATGCTTTTTGATTCGTTACAATATTGCTTTTTACGCCTTTTGTTTCCAGACCAAAAACAAGTGTGTCTTTAGTCATTTTTGTCAAAAGCGTCAGGGTTCTGGTTTGTCCATGCAACTTACAGACATAGCTTAGCTCTGTGTTGTTTTTAATTGATGGAACATAATTTTGCGAAAAACCAAACTGATAGGTTATGCAAAAAAGAATTGCTAAAATTATATTTTTCATCTACTGGATATTTTTATTTTTTTGGTGGTAAAATAGTCGTTCCCCAAGCCGAAGGTTTTGAATCCATTTCGTAAATCAATTCTCCACCTTTCATAATATCGTCGTGCGTAATCCAAGCCTGATTATAAGCTTTTCCGTTTAAGAATGCTGTTTTGATGTATTTGTTTTTACTGCTCATATTTTTAGCCGTAATCTTAAATTGATTGCCGTTTTCTAATTGTATCGCAGTCTCCTTAATAAACGGTGCATTCAACAAATAGTAAGGCTGACCAGCGTTTGGATATAATCCCATCATGTGAAAAGCCAACCAAGAAGACATCGCGCCAGAATCATCGTTTCCAGGCAAACCTTCGTGAGAAGTATTGAAATTGTTTGTGATAATTTCGTGAATTCTGTCACTGCTCAAATAAGGCTTTCCAATCCAATGATACAAGCAAGGCGTCAAAAACGAAGGTTCATTGGCAACATTATATAATTTCGCATCAAAAAAAGTATCCAATCTTTTTTGGAAAGCAATATTTCCTCCTGATTTGCGAACAAGTTCCGGAACATCATGCGGAATGCTAAACGAATATTCCCAAGAAGTTGCTTCATAGAAAAATACACACCAATGGCAAACATACCAAGGCGATTCAATAATTACGGGCGTATATTTGAATGTCGGTTTCTGAATTTTGGATTCTCCAAAAACAATATCGTCCAACCAATTTCCATTGGCATCTTTTGGCATAATAAATCCTTTAGAACCGTTATTCTCATAATCGGGACGCCACAAATTCTGCCAGCTATCAGCTTGTTTAATATATTGATTGTATAAATCTGCGTAGCCTAATCCTTTTGCCACGGTTGCAATATTATAATCGTTATATGAAAAATCGATTGTCATATTTCCTGCACGCGGTACATTATAAGGCACATAACCCAAACGCAGATATTCCATCAAACCGCCTCTTCCCTCTTTTTCTTCATTTCCACCTGGAGGAACTGTAGCATCTTTCAGCATCGCTTTTAATGCCAATTCATAATCAATTCCTTTTAGTTTTTTAACAAAAGCATCGGCTACTACAACTTCTGCGTTTGATCCGCCTTGTGTACGGCCGTTATCATTTCCGCTTCTGCCTTCTGGCATATAGCCATCTCTTTTATAAATATTCAACATGGCATTTACGATTTCAACTTGACGTTTGGAATCAATCAAAGTGATCAAAGGGCTCGAGCTTCTGAAAGTATCCCAAATACAATAAAAATCATCATAATAAGGTTCGTCATTTGTCCATAACGGATTTTCGCCTGTTCTGTTTACAGGAGCCAACATCGTGTGGTATAAACCTGTATAAAACATCTTTTTATAGTCTTCAGATGTATCTGGCGAAAGTTTAATTCGGCTTAACAAAACCTCCCATTTATTTTCTAAACTTGATAATACCGAATTAAAATCCCAATGTGGAATTTCGACTTCTATGTTATTTTTAGCTTTTAATTCACTTAAAAAAGAGATTCCAATTTTTACATTTAATTCTTGTTTTCCATCTTCTCCAAAAGAAAGCAATGCTGCAGTTTTCTTTCCTGAATCAAATTGAGACGATTGATCAGCATAAAATTTCCCATCTTTCCAAGTCACATATTTTGCAATTGGCTGATCGAAAGTCGCCCAAAAATAAACAGTATAAGCACGACCATTATTCCAGCCACCACGGATTCTGCTATATCCTCTCACTTCATGATCTGAAACAATTTCAATTTGAGAACCTACAAATTGTTGTGCTTCACGCCCATCTGGCTCAGGAGATTCTCCTAAGAAAAAACCTGGGTCAATTTTTAAATCTTTAGTTCCATTTTTAGGATATGTAATCTTGTAAAACGCCGCTTTTTCAGCAGTTGTTATTTCAGTTTTGATATTATTTCCTTTAAAGACAGTTTCATAATATCCTAGTTTTACATTTTCCTCTGCTCGATATGAAGTTTGATCCAGCTTATTTAATTCACCCGAAAAAGGCATTATTTGGATGTTTCCATATTTTGGTCCACCGCCAGTTCCGCTCACATGTACTTGGCTAAATCCTGTAACTTCTTTTGGCAAAGGAAGCCATCCGCTGTTGGGACTTACAGTACAATCCGGACTTGGCTTGACCATTCCGTAGGGACATGAAGGTCCAATGAAAACACGTCCAACACCTTCAGATCCAATCATCGGATCTACGTTGCTGTATACCTTATTTTGTGCGTTAATGGTAAAAAATGATGATATTCCTAAAAAAAGAATGGCTTTAGTATATACTTTCATTTGCTGATTTTATTTCTTGTTATGAGTCTATTCTTTTAAATCGCTGCTGTTTTATTGTTTTGGTTTATCAGACATCTCTAAAATTAATGTTCCGCCATTTGTAATATCGTTATGCGAAATCGCATAATCATCAATAACTTTATTATTAAATTTAACCGTATTAATATAGATGTTCTTCGAACTGTTATTATTTGCTTCAATAACAAACGTTTTTCCCTTGTAATACTGAGGATTCAACTGAATTGAGATTTTATTAAAAACAGGACTTCCAATTTGATATTCAGGGTTTTCTTCTGTTCCTCCATTCAATTGAAATAAACCAATTTTCAACAATACGTTCAAACTTCCCATCAAACCTTGATCTTCATCGCCATTGTAGCCTGTTTCAGGACTTAAGCCGCTAAAGGTTTCCTTTACAACATCACGAGTCCACGATTGAGTCAAATCTGGCCTTCCTAATTTATTAAAAATAAACGAAGTTTGAATGGATGGCTGATTTCCAAAATTTATCGGAATTCGACTGTATTCTGGATGCAATTCAGCTTCATGAGAGGTTCCCGATGTAAACTTTAGCTTCTTAGCAGTTTCAAACTGCGAGTTTAATTTTTCGACCGCTTTTTCATTTCCTCCCATTAACTTTGCTAAATCGCTAATATTATGTGGTACAAACCAAGTTGCCTGGGCTCCGTTTGCTTCTATAAAACCATTTTCATACTTATAAATATCGTAATTCGCCAGCCATTTTCCGTCCACATTTTTAGGGCGCATCCATCCTATCGTTTTGTCAAAAACATTTTGGTAATTTTTTGAGCGCTTCAAGAAATAATTATAATCCTCTTGATGGTTCAGTTTTTTCGCCAATTGCGCTAGAGTCCAATCTTCATAAGCATATTCTAAAGTTAAGCTTGCACCATCCTGATGACTTCCAAAATTCCCTTCCGGTAAAGGATAAGGCACAAAACCTTTTTCTAAATAATATTTTAATCCGCCACCAATATTGGTTTTATGCTCATAACCTGCTTTTCCCATGATACCGTTTAGCATATGGTTTTTCTTAAGCGCAACATAAATGGATTCTAAATCATCTTTTACAATACCTTTTTGAATAGCAGTAACCATAAAAGGTGTTGTCGATGCTCCAGTCATCACATAAGTATCATTACCGCCGGAAGGACCACGCGGAATCATTCCTCCATCTTTATAATACTGCATCAAGGAATGCACAAAATCCTCCATAATTTCAGGATAGGCAAGCCCCCAAAGTGAATTTATTGTCCATTGCGCCCCCCAAAACGAATCGGAATTAAATTGATTGTATTTTGGTTTCCCGTTTTGATCCAACGGTAATTGTCCAACTCTAAATTTTTCTCCTGTATTATCAGGATAAGCGCCATTTGCATCATTAATCATTTTTCTGCCTTGCAGTGCATGCCAAAGATCAGTGTAAAATCGTCTTTGATCTGTTTCTGAACCACCTTCGATTTTAATTCTACCCAATAAATTATTCCATTCTTCCCTTGATGATTCAACTACTTTGTCAAAATCCCAATGAGGCAATTCTTCATCAATATTAATTGAAGCATTTTGGACTGAAGTATAGGAAACTCCGACTTTCATCAATACATTTTTATCAAAATCGCCTAAGTTAATGAGGTAATTTCCTGTAGTAGCATCTTTAACAACAGAAGCAATTGGTGCATTAATTTTGACTTTAAAGAATACTTTTAATGGTTTTGGTCGTCTGAAATTAGTACTCAAAATCAATGATCCTGAAAGTTCATTATCATTATTCTTTTCTAATATTCCATCTGTATTTTCACAAGGGCCTAAGACCGTATTCAGATTAAAAAGAATTGCTTTTTGCGCTTTAACCGGAAAAGTATATCGATGAAAACCTACCCTTTTTGTGCTTGTTAATTCAGCAGTTATTTGGTAACGGTCTAAAACTAGCGAATGATATCCTGGCGTAATTTTTTCGGTTTCATGACTAAATTTTGAATAGAAATCTTTAAAAATCCTTTTCGAATTTTCTTTATTAACTACAACGGGCATTAGTGAAATTCCTGATAGTTGCCATTCGTGAACATGGCTAAAACCTTTTATAGTATCTGTACTAAATTTATAACCGCATCCCCAATCTCCCTTAATTTCTGTATCAGGACTTAAATTCACCATACCGAAAGGACGGCTTGCAGATGAAAAGTAAAACCATCTTGAATTTTCGGTATCAAGCAAAGGATACACTTTATCTACCAATTGATTTTTTTGGAGATAAACTGTTTTCTCACTTTGGCATGACGCTAAAAACATAAGACAAAAACTTACTCCTATACGTCCAATTTTATATATTTTATTTAATTCCATTATTCTATTCTAAAAGGTTTTTCAACTCTTGAATTTTGGTTTTTAATAAAAAAGGAGAAGAAATATTACTCTTCCTCTCCTTTTTATAAAATCCATATTAAATTGCGATTTGCGTTCTAATTAAATTTTAATCCTAGTACCCTGTATTCTGAGTTAGAGCAGGATTTAAAACCAAAGCATTGGTTGGAATTGGGAAAATTCTGCGATATGTATCCGCGTTTGTTTTGAAGCCCCATTGACCTTCATATTTTCCAAAACGAATCATATCATTTCTATGCCAAGCTTCATGTGCAAATTCTCGGCTTCTTTCTTTATAAAGATCATCTAATGTTACAGATGTCCAAGCAGCAGATGTTGTACGGTTAGAACGAACCATATTTACCAATGAAGTTGCAGTTTGACCTAAAGTTGCAGTACCTCCACGAAGAATCGCTTCAGCTTTCATTAAAAGCACATCTGAATAACGCAAGTAAGGCACGTCATTGTTTTGATTACGGCTTGTTGACGTATTATCTGGATAAAACTTGATGTTTCTGTACCCCATGTTCCAAGCAATTTCATCATTTCCACAGTCAAACAATGCAGCATTTTGACGAAGAACAATATCTGGAGTCAAGTTTACTTGATATGTATAAGTTGCGCCACCATCTGAACCCGTGTAGAATTGATCGTACCCTTTTTTAGTTGTAGTAACCATTACAGGAGTCACACCATCATTCATGTATTGCAAACCAGTCAACCATTGTTTGTTTCGAATATCATTTGGATCATCAAAATAAGCATAGAAGGATGCTAGAGTACTTCTAGGCGCACTTGGCGTAAATGGAAGTCCAAATTTTGCTCTTTCAGAACGTGGCACATCGTAACGTGAATGATACATTTGACCATTAAAACCAACAGTTACTGCAGCTGGATCATAAGGCACTGCAAAAATGAACTCTTTCATTTGCGGACCGTTAGCTGGATAAAACATCTGAAGATAACTAGCTCTTGGTTCAATAGAATACAATCCAGAATTAATTACGGCATCGGCTGCTGCAATACAATCATTATAACGTTGCGTTCCTGTATAAACTTCAGCATTCAAATACAATTTCGCAAGCAAAGCATTTGCAGTTTGCTTATTTGGTCTTCCATAAGTTGTTATTCCAGATGCCGGATTTAGATTCGGAATTGCTTTTTTCAATTCTTTTTCAATAAATTCAAAAACTACTTTACGATCTGATTTTGCGTGTGCTGAGAAATCTCCGTAAACAGTATCTAAAGGCACATTTCCATAATTATCCATCATAATGTAATATGAAATTGCGCGCATTGTTTTTAATTCTGCAATCGTAGTTGATTTTTCTGCACCGGCAGGCATTGCTTTATCTAAAATTGAAATTGCCTGATTGCTTGTACCAATAACTTTTGATGACCAATCCCAAAGACTCGAAACCCAGCCATTGTCTGGTGTCCAGTCATGATAATGCAACATTCTGTAATTCTGATTATCAAACCAGTTTCCTCCTCTTGCCGGCATAATAGATTCATCTGTACTTAGTGATTGTGTAAACCAATAGGCAAATGAAAATTCACCACGGAATGCCGCATAAACCGGTCCCGCTGTCTGAATATATTGTGTCGAATTCTGTGGAAAAACATCCGGTGTCAACTGTGTCGTAATTGGCACCTCAAGATCATCGCAAGAACCAAATAAACCACCAACCATAAGAAGTGGAAGTCCTAAATATTTAAATATATTTTTCATCGTGTTTACAGTTTAATTTTTAAAATACTACGTTCATACCAAACAAGAATGTTGTGGTTTTTGGATAAAAATTATTTGAATCTACACCCGGTGCCGTTCCTCCTTGTTCAACTTCAGGATCAATTCCGGTATATTTTGTGATCACAAACAAATTGTTTACAGTTTCGTAAATACGGATCTTTTTGATATATCGTCCGACTTTTCCAAAATCATAACCCAGTGTCATATTATCTAATCGGATATAACTTCCGTCTTCTATAAAGCGCGTTGAATATTTGTAAGCATTCAAGTCATTTGGCGATTCATCTGCGGCATCAACGAGAATATTACTGGACATTGCTGTACTAGGTCTGAATAAATCGGCACGAGTTGCATTGAAGATTTTGTTTCCAAATACTCCACGGAAGAAAATATTCAAATCGAATTTTTTGTAAGTGAAATTATTATTCCAACCCATCATGAACTTAGGCTGTGCACTTCCTGCATAGTGATAATCTGTACCAATTTGAGGTGTTGTAGTTAAACTACCATCCTTAGCAACGTATTGAGAAACACCTGCTGCATTTTTTCCTGCATATTGAAGCGTAAAAAATTGTCCTAGAGGTTTTCCTTCTTTTAAAATTTGCAAAGTACTTCCTGTTTGTCCGCCTCCTTCTGGTTGCACTCTTCTGATTGAATCTCCTCCAATAAAATATGGATTAGTCAATTTAGTAATCTCGTTTTTATTGTGAGAAAAATTCAAACTTGTATTATAAGTAAAGTTTTTAGATTTAACAACATTACTGTTTAAAGTAACCTCGACCCCTTTGTTTGACATATCACCACCGTTTGCTACAATTGTTCCAACTGGCACCAAAACTGGGTTTACATTATAGTTGTAAATCATGTCAGTTGTTTTCTTGTTATATACCTCGATAGAACCAGATAATCTTCCTTTTAATACTGTAAAATCAAGTCCAAGGTTAGCTGTAGCTGTTTTTTCCCAATTCAAATCTGGATTTGCAGCTTGATTTGGTCCGTAAGCACCAACTTGTTGTCCGTTGTAATAAAATGTACCTAAACTTCCTGAGATAAATTGCGCTGTATAAGCATTGAATCCAGAAGAGTTACCTGTTTGTCCCCAGCTTGCACGAAGTTTCAAATCAGTAAAGATTTTTTGGTCAGCCATAAAACCTTCTTTGTCAATTCTCCAAGCTCCACCAACAGAAGGGAAATATCCCCATTGATTGTTTGCTCCAAATACAGAACCACCATCTCTTCTAATAGATCCTTGCAAAAGATATTTATCTTTAAAGTTGTAATTCAAACGTCCAAAATAAGAAATCAAACGTTTTTTCTGATACGCTCTACTATCGCCAAAATCTACTCTGTAACCAGAAACTGAACTATAATTTCCTAAAGCAAGATTATTATAACTCACATTGTCAACTGGGAAATTTGTGTTTGTTGCTTGGAATCCATCTCCTAAAACATCTTCTTGCCAAGAATAACCTAAAACAGCTTTTAGTTTATGATTTCCGAATGTTTTGTCCCAGTTTAAGAAACTCTCAATAATTGTATTGTTTGTTTGATATGAGTTTCTAAGCGCTGATCCGTTTACACCAAAATTCATTAATGAGTGAACTTGTGGTGGATCAGGATTGTTGTAGAAATTCGAGCTATTGTATTTTTGGTAATAACTATCATAATACTCCCCATGCAATGAATTTAATTGTTGGTAAGAAAGATTTAAGTTATAAGTAAATCCCCAAGGAAGTTTAACTTCAGTCGTTAAGCTTCCAACGAAATTGTTCGTTTTTGTATCGTCATCAGCATGATTCATCATTGCCACAGGGTTAAAATAACCTGTTTGAATAAAATTCTCGAAATAAGTTCCGTCAGGATTTGTTATTGGAGAAACTGGCAAGTGATTGATTGCTTGTTGAAGCACAACATTTCGTTGCGGAACATTGTTGTATTTACTATTTGAATTGGTAACATTCAAACCGAATTTTACATGATCATCAAAAGCATTTTGCTCTATAGCTAAATGCGCAATTACACGTGAAAATTCATTCCCCTGAAGAACTCCCTCTTTATTGATGTAACTTACACTCGCAAAGTAATTACCATGCTCTCCACCGCCGCTCATCGACAGGTTTTGAGTTGTTGAGGGAGTATAACCAGGTCTCAGAATTGCATTTTGCCAATCTGTATTTGCTCCTTTATCATTTTCAGGAGTAAAGCTTAAATTATTTTTTGTTAGGAAAGATCTCAATTGATCTGCATTCATCATATCAAGCTGATTCGAAACTTTTTCAAAACCAAAATAGTTGCTATAACTAATTTGTGATCTGTCTTTGCTTCCTCTTTTTGTTGTTACCATGATAACTCCGTTGGCAGCACGGTTTCCATAAATGGCAGTTGCCGCTGCATCCTTTAATACATCAATTGTAACGATATCATCAGGTGCAATAATTGAAATATCAACACCTGGAACTCCATCCACCACATAAAAAGGACCTTGTGAGCTGTTCAAAGTCGAAGCTCCACGCAAAACCACTGAAGCAGTTTTAGTTGGATCACCGCTGCTTGAAACATTCAAACCAGAAACTTTACCTTGCAACAACTGACCAACATCGGCAATTACACCATTATTTAAATCATCCGCTTTTACAGATGAAACTGCAGTTGTTAAATTTTTACGTGATCCTTTTCCGTATCCTACCACCACCACTTGCTCTAAGTTTGTAGAACTAGAAGCTAATCTAATCGTATAATTTGATTGCGATCCGTTTACTTTTATTGTTTGGTCTACAAACCCAACAAATGATACTAAAAGACTTGTATTCTTATTCAAAACAGTGATTTTGAATCTTCCGTCAAAATCGGTCATGGTACTATTTTTAGTTCCACTTTCAATTACATTGGCTGCTGGTAATGGCATGCCTTTGTCGTCCAAAACTACACCGGACACTTCTGCTTTTTGCGCCCAGCAATTAAAGGAGAAGCCGGCAAAAAAGACTAATAATAATAGTTTTAGTTTTTCCATATTAAGTTAAAGTTAGTTGGTTAAATAATTGTTAAGCGAAATTAGCATTATTGCTTTGTTTAGTAAATGGACAGATTATTCATAAACATGGATTTTTTAATTATCCCAACAACATCAAGGCTTTACACGCTAATTCTGTCATATTATATCCTTTAAAAATTCGATATCTTTCTAAAATTACAACTTTATCAAAGGCAAGTAATTCAGAAATATTTCTTAATTCTCACAAATTTCAATATCCTATTTTTAAATCCTTTTATATTTTTTTATGCTAAAACATTTCATTGCTTTCACACCATTTTATTTCCCATTTTTTTATTGATTCTCTCACTTTCAATTCATCAAACGGTTCGTTTTTTATTACTGCTTCTTTTTGAGCCTTCAAAAACATCTTCCATCTTGGCCAATAATATTCTTTGTACATTCCTTTCCAGGCACGAGAAGCATAATCATTTAAATGTCCTTCGCCTCCCCAAATCGTGATTAATGTTTTGGCGTTTTTTAAGTATAATTTTGATTCAGATTCAGAACTTCCATAATTCCACGCCGATTTTAGCCAGTGATTTAAATTATTTAAAGGCTCACCTGCTATGACAGCATCAATTTCCAAAGCTTGTTTTTCTATTTTGTTAAAGAGTTCATCTCCTTTTTTTATGTTTTTTTCTTTATAAGCTTTCACGCATTCCATCAATACGTCATCCATAATAAGCGAATAATAATGTCTGGAAACTTCAATTACATCATAATTATACAGACTTTCTTTGCTATAATTTTTGGCTTCTTTTTTCAAAATGTCCAAAGCCTGTTTCAATTTTTCTTTATTTCCCGGATTTCCTTTAAACGCTGTTATTTCTTGCGTTGGTCCTTTAAAAAACAAATACGCCCCTGCTTTTTCCTTCCACCAGCGAGTTTCCCAATATTTTGTGCTATAAACCGATTCGATTAAAAGTTGCCAAGCCTGAGCAACTGGCGCCGAAATATTCTTTCCATATCGAGCTTTTAGATATTTCTGCAACCAATCATTTACTGTTTCTTTTCCTTGTTCCCACGGAAGATCATAAATGTATTCATAGACTAATGAATTATTATTTAATCCTTCTGGCATTGCGCCGTAACCAACTATATTTCCTTTATTTGGATTCTTAAGCAAACTTGTCAACTCATTTCTGTAGAAATTCAAATCACCGTAAACTGGATTGGAACCACCATAATTATGTACATAACCATAAGTCCATTGTTTTCCATAAAAAGCTTCTTGATTTTCCCATACTTTATATCGGTCATTTGCATAATCCTGAATCATAGTTTTATCATTCGGCACCTTGCTCAGAAAAGCCTTTGTAGCTTCTTTGGTCCAAAACTCTTTATTATCGCCGAAAAGCCAGCCCTGCATTACCCAAGTCGAACCAGGAGAAGCTTCATTGATGGCTTCATAAATTGCTTTTCCATAATCTGACAACTCATCATATTTATGTTCTTCTGAAACAGGTGGTATTATTTCGTTAAAAGAATCCGCCAAATAAAAATCCGATTGACCATATAATTTAGCATAAATCGCTATAAAGCGCTTTCCTATTTCTTTGAACAAAGGATCTTTTGGATCTAGCAAATAAGTGCTTTCAAAACCTCCTCCCGACCACGATTTCAATTCTTTTATTTTAGATTCTGGATGTTTTTCTGCAAACGCTTTTGGCACATAACCGCTAAAAGCTGGAACCACAGGATGCATCCCCAATTCTCTCATTCGTTGAAGAATTTTCTTTTGAACATCTTCTTTTTTAGCAATCCACTCTTGTGGCAATGGACCTTCAAGGCTATTGATATTTCCCATTCTTTGCCAAGGCAAAAAAGCTGGTCCAGCAAAATGCTCCTGCAACTGACGATCAGTTAATCCGTACTCTTTCCATAATAATTGCCAAGCGGCTTCTTGTCCTTCCATTGCTGTCGGAAGATTAATGCCATGAAAAGCCATCCAGTCAATTTCTTGTTCCCAGCGTTTCCAGTCCCACCAAGGAGTCGTGTAACCAAACGTACAGGCATTCATATATTCTCTATACTTAAAAGGCGTAGTTTGTTTTTTTGAATATTTCGGCCATGTTTTTGGCAAATCGATTCTATTTCCTTCCCAACTTATCAAAACAGCACCGATATCTCTCAAAAAATTATATGCTGCATAACAAATTGCCGTATTTGAAGTACCGGTAATTTTTACTGTGTTGGCTGTAGTTTCCACTTCAAACCAATCTCTTTCATCTTTTTCTTTTTTATTGGCAATTTCAAAAACAAATTCATTCGAACGCTTGCCTATCAATCTTTCTAGAACAGCCGAAGCACTTTGTGTTTTTTGCGTATTTTGACAATATGCACTTGGCATCAAAATAAATAATGCAAAAACAACAAAGGATTTTATCAAATGCTTATCGCACTTAATTTTGAGAAATTCATTTTTCATATAAATTTATTTATCGCCAGACTTGGCTTCATTAATTTTTAAAAATAGCTACAGTTTTATTATTGTGCAGAAAGAACAATTTCGCAAAGACTGAATTAAAGATAAAAGTATAGAGAATGAAATTTGGGAGAATGGACATATCATTCAAAACCATAGAAATATTAAGCAAAAATGCCCCAGCAATAAAATTGCTAGGGCATCTCAAGAAAAAGACCTGATTTCAACAGGTAGTCAACATTTTTTTTAAATGTTATTTGGCCGGATGATTACTGCTAAACATATCGCGATGCATTTTCCAACCGTCTTTTGTTTTTTTCCAAATCACGATTATTTTTCCGTCATCTAGTTTTTTGCCGTTCATATCCGTCATCTCATAAAAACTTTCTTCGGTTACAGTTGTTTTTCCGTCTCCATAAAGATGCTGAATAGTAAATTTAACATGCACTTGAGGTCCGCCTCTAAAGAAAGAATCGATTTGCTTTGCGCCACATTTTGGTTCTGAATTTGGCGGAAACAAACAAGCATCTTCTGTATATCTCGCCATAATTGAACCGTCGTTTTTGTTAGTAAAATCAGAGAACGTTTTGTTGCTATCTTCAATTACTTTTTTGACCTCTTTTAAAGCTGAATCTGTCGTTTGGGCTTTACACCAAAAAGTAAGCATCATAAATGCACTTAAAATAATTTTTGTTTTCATGGTTTGTATATTTTTTACAAAGGAAATTATTCTCAAATCCCGAAAATTGTAAAATAACGAACAACTCTTCAGAAAGCTAAAAAGCTGTATAACAATAGTTCAACAATCAAGAAAAATCCTTAATTTTAACTAACCTTCATTTTTGTACTATGACCGATATCTCACAACTTCGAAGCTCCATTTTTAAACATCTTGACGGTTTAGCAGTTGCTCCCACTGCAATTGCATTAAAAAACAAGGCCGTTTTAAATTATATTCTGAAGAAAAAAACAGTACAATTAGCCGAACTTACCGCTACTTTCAAAGCAAATGAAGGCTACTTGAATGTGGGTTTGAGAATTTTGGCTTCGCAAGGATTCTTAGATTATGAAATCGATAATCGCACTCAAGAAATCGTAATTTCGGTAAATGAGAAATCAGAAACTGCTTTTTCATTATTTTATCTTTATGAAGATGTAGTGGATTTGCTTCAATTTTCAGCTCATTTTCATCCGTGTTTATTTGAAGATGCACCATTCGAAAAACTAAATTTAATTTTTGAAAAATATAAAAAGAATTACGGACTAGAATCTTCTAATAATCCTTTAACAAATGATATTCAAAATCAAATTTTAAAACATATTGAAGGTTATTTGATCGGACCTACAATTGTCCGTTTGGCCATGAAAGGCATGTTTCATAAATATTTTATGGAAACATCCTTCAAACCAGAAGAATTTCATAAATCACCCGAAAACTTTAAAAAAATACTCGATTTTTTTGTTCATTTAGGATGGTTTTTAGAAAAAAAAGGAAATTATCAATTTACGGAAATCGGTTTGTTTTTTGCCAAAAGAGCCAGTGCTTATGGCGTTACGGTTTCGTATTTGCCAACATTTGCCAAAATTGAAGAATTAATGTTTGGCGATCCAACAGTTTTAAGAATGATAGCCGATGGCGAAAATGAAATTCACGTAGATCGGGAAATGAATGTTTGGGGAAGCGGTGGCGCACATGATACTTATTTTAAAGTGGTAGATGAAATTATAGTCAAACTTTTTAATTTGCCGATTGAAGAACAACCAAAAGGAATTTTGGATATGGGTTGTGGAAATGGCGCTTTTCTGCAACATATTTTTGAAGTAATCGACAGGCAGACTTTAAGAGGAAAAATGCTAGACGAATATCCGTTATTTTTAGTTGGAGCCGATTATAATCAAGCAGCATTGAAAGTAACCAGAGCTAACCTTATAAAAGCAGATATTTGGGCAAAAGTAATTTGGGGCGATATTGGACGTCCCGATTTGCTTTCAGATGATTTGCGAGAGAACTATAATATTGATCTGAAAGATTTGCTTAACGTAAGAACTTTTTTGGATCATAACAGAATTTGGGAAGATCCAGAAAACGTAAATACAGAAAGAATCAGTACTTCTACTGGTGCTTTCGCTTTTAGAGGAAAAAGAATCAGCAATAATCTTGTTGAAGATAATCTTTTGGAGCATTTGCAAAAATGGTCGCCTTATGTACGGAAATTTGGCTTGCTTCTAATTGAATTGCATACAATAAATCCAAAACTCACGTCTCAAAATTTAGGCAAAACGCCTGCAACGGCGTACGACGCTACACATGGCTTTTCTGATCAATATATTGTTGAAATAGACGTCTTCAATAAAATTGCTGCCGAAGCCGGATTATTTCCTGATCCAACATTTTTCAGAAGATTCCCCGATGCTGACACTGCGACGGTAAGCATTAATTTATTGAAAGGGAATTGATTTGCAAATAATCATCGAATTTTTAAAATAAAAAAACTCCAAAATCAAAAGACTTTGGAGTTTTTTATATCATACTTTCTAAAATATTACATTTCGTTCAAGTCGTTGAATTCGTGTAAAGATTTTAATGTGCTTTCGTAAAATAAGATAGCCGCGATAAGGTTTCCTTTATCAGAGTAAGGCATCATCTTTCTTTGGAAATCAACAGTTGTGTCTAAGAAAGTTGTAGTACCAAGTGCTTGAGTATCTAACACTTTTTTGTGCTCATTATCGTCTGGAATACCTAAATCAGCCATTGTAACTCCTGGTTTTGTAACCAAAGCAATGTAAGGAAGTGTTTTTACCAAAACTTTAATACGCTCGATGTACAATTCTAAAAGTTCTCCCTTTTGCATACCGCTCAATTCTTTTTGATCATGGTATTTACGGATTAGGGCTGTTGTACTGATAATACTTCTTGGAGCATTTTTTGCTTGTGCTGATACTGCTACAGTAGCCAAGAAGCATAGAAAACTTAGTAAAAAGATCTTGCTTTTCATTTGTTAGTAGATTTGGTTAATGGTGTTTCGAAACAAAAATATATAAATTAACTTAAATTGCAACTGTATTGATTTCTTTTTTGCAATTAAATTTTCGTTTATATTAATTTATAGGTTAAATATTACAAATTATTAAAAATTCAATCTTAAATTCTTATGACTTTATGATTCTGAAGCGTCCTGGATATTTAATCCATATGCTTTTCTTGTTGCCATAATAGTCCATATATTCTTCGCAAACAAATACAGCATGTGCAGTTGACCATGCAACCACACCGCAAAACTCACTTCCTGCTTCGCGTTTTAGTTTTTCGATTTGTTTGCCTTTTTGAAATCCTAAATACTTATAGATTGTTGGTGTATATACTTCACCGCTTTCTAAATCTTCCAATGCTTTGTCAAAAGTATCTTCTTTATCTATAATCTGTTTGTATTTTGCCATTACAGCATAGGTCAGAATTGCATATTCGATTATTTTTTCGTTCTCACAATTATCTTTGATACAAACAAAATCGGCTGATATTTTGGCTTTGCTTATTTCGTCACTATTAATATGGAAAGAGTCATTGTTTTTTAAGGTTATTTTTTGCTCTTTCTCGTTTATTTGTTCGGTCACAAAAAGATTGTCTAAGCCATAAATATTTAAAGAAGCTTTAATAAATGCAATTGACGAACAATTTGTGCGTTCGCCCTGCTTAAAGCTTTCAAATATTTTATCAGAACTTAATTGGCCGTAGGTATTTGAACAGACAAAAACTAAAAATAAAAATATTGAAGTTACAGATTTCATCGTCTTTGGATTTTAATTGTTTCTCGGCATCGATTTGGGAAATGCTTTGATTTTACAAATCTATAAAAATCAACTTATAATTGTGTAAAAATATTCATTTAGAATTAAAATCACAGGACACTGCAGGATAATCTGCTGATTATCTAATATTATTTTTGAGAATGCTTCAAAAGCAAATGAATCAAAATCCTTATTTTGGATAAAAATAAAACTTCATTGCGACATTTTCACTTTAAAATGACTCAAATATGATTCAAAATAAATTTTATTTATTCGTCTTGACCGCTATGGTTACAATCCCACTATATGCGCAGCAAAACCTGAAATTAACCTACGACAAACCTGCTACAAACTGGAACGAAGCTTTGCCAATTGGCAACGGGAAATTAGGCGCAATGGTCTTTGGAGGCGTTTCACAAGAACATCTGCAACTTAACGAAGAAACGATTTGGGCAGGAGAACCGGGGAATAACGTTCCGAAAAATACTTTTGACAGCATTCAGAAAATTAGAAGACTTTTAAATGAAAGCAAATTTGAAGAAGCTCAAAATCTATCAAACAAGACTTATCCTAGAGCTGTTCCAAAAGACCTAAATTATGGAGTGCCTTATCAAACGATGGGCGATTTATACCTTGATTTTAAAGAACACCAAAATTTTAAGAATTACAGCCGAACTTTAGATATTGAAAATGCAATCAGCACGGTTTCTTATGAAGTTGATGGAGTAATTTTTAAACGTGAAATCTTTTCTTCTTTCGCAGATAATGTCATTGTGATTAAATTATCTTCTAGTAAAAAAGGGAAACTTAATTTTAATATTAGTCTTGCTTCTCCTCATTTAAAGAAATCAATCTTTACTTCTGACCATCACTTAATTGCGACTGGAACCAGCAGTTCTTGGGAGAATAAAACTGGGAAAATCAATTTTAAAACCGAAATTATCCCTGTTTTAAAAGGCGGAAAACTAACTTCTTCTTCAGATCAATTGACCATTTCTGGAGCAGATGAAGTGGTTGTTTACTTATCAATTGGTACTAATTTTAAAAAGTACAATGATATTTCGGGAAATCCTGATGAAAAAGTTTCAAAATATCTAAAAAATGCGCTTAGCAAAAAATATAATGATGAACTGAAAGCGCATATTCAAACGTATCAGAAATACTTCAATCGCGTTAGCCTGAATTTGGGAACGTCTGAACAAGCCAAAAAACCAACTGATATACGAATAAAGGAATTTGCAAATTCCAGCGATCCAGCACTTGTAGCATTGTATTTTCAGTTTGGCCGTTATCTTCTAATTTCTTCCTCACAACCTGGAACACAACCTGCAACGCTTCAAGGAATTTGGAATTACCAGCTTAATCCGTCTTGGGACAGCAAATACACCGTCAATATTAATACTGAAATGAACTATTGGCCTGCTGAAAACACGAACTTAAGCGAAATGCACGAGCCCTTGTTTGATATGATTGATGATTTGGCCATAACTGGACAAGAATCAGCGAAAGAAATGTACCATGCGAGAGGTTGGAATATGCATCACAACACAGATATCTGGAGAATTACCGGTGTCGTCGATGGCGGTTTCTATGGTATGTGGCCGATGGGCGGTGCCTGGCTGACACAGCATCTTTGGAATCATTATTTATATACAGGCGACAAAGAATTTCTGCGAAAGCATTATGAAGCATTAAAAGGAGTCACACTATTTTATTTAGATGTTCTGCAAAAAGATCCTTCAAATAAATATCTTGTCGTCTCGCCTTCTATGTCGCCAGAAAATAAATACTTTAAAGATGTTAGCATAACTGCCGGAACAACGATGGACAATCAGTTGATTTTTGATGTTTTTAATAATTTCATAAATGCTTCAAAAGTTCTAAACGAAGATAAAAGTCTTTCAGATGAAGTAAAAATTGCATTGAGTAAATTACCCCCAATGCAAATTGGTCAATATGCTCAGTTACAGGAATGGTTGATCGATATGGATAAAACCGATGATAAACACCGACATATTTCGCATTTGTATGGATTATTTCCGTCTGGGCAAATTTCGCCTTTTAGAAATCCTGAATTGATGGAAGCTGCAAAAAACTCCATGACCTATCGCGGCGACAAATCAACAGGTTGGTCCATGGGTTGGAAAGTAAATTGGTGGGCAAGATTGTTGGATGGAAATAGAGCTTTTAAACTAATTTCTGACCAATTGACTCCAGCGCCTCTAGAATCAAAAGGACAATCTGGAGGAACCTATCCTAATCTTCTAGATGCTCATCCTCCATTTCAAATTGATGGAAATTTTGGCTGTACTTCGGGAATCGCTGAAATGCTGGTTCAAAGTTATGACGGGTATATTTATATTTTGCCTTCACTTCCTGATGCCTTGCCAAATGGTTCCGTAAAAGGTTTAAAAGCAAGAGGTGGCTTTGAAATCGACATTGAATGGAAAAATTCACAATTGACAAAATTCGTAATCAAATCTTCTTTAGGCGGAAATGCGCGAATCAGAATTGCTAAAAATGTGGAACTTAAAACTAAACTACAAACCGCTAAAGGTGAAAATCCAAATGAATATTATCAAGTAAATCCTATTACAAAACCTCTAATATCAGAAAAGGCGGAATTGAAAGGAATTGTTGTTCCAGAAACACAACTATTTGATTTTGAAACAAAAAAAGGCGGAACTTATACTTTTGAAGCAAAATAAAAACAATATCTTTATATTGATTTAGAATAAAAAATGTCCAAAAACATAATTTTAAAATCAATATATGGAAAACAATGCGCTAATTCAGACTGAAGCATGGGTAATTGCACTTTTGCTATTTGTTTTAATGATTATTTCAAGTTTTATTGGAAAAAAAATTGGGAATTACATTCAGAGCAAAAGGCCTCCAAAAGAAAAATCTACTGAAACATCAGCGCTCGTTGCCTTGCTTTTTTTCTTGCTGGCTTTTACATTCGGAATGAGCAGTGATCGTTACAATTCACGAAGACAAATTGTTGTTGAAGAAGCAAATGATATTGGAACAGCAATATTGCGAAGCGATTTGTATCCAGATTCTACAAGAACGCTTTTCAGAAAAGATTTTAAGGATTATGTTGAAGCTCGAATAGCTTATTTTGAAGCTGGTGCAAACTTAAAAGGAATTTTAGCCGCCGACAGTTTGTCTCAAGTCATTTCAGCGAAATTATGGAAGCGTGCAACAGATCTTTCTAAAGACCCTAATAATCTTGCCGCAACACAACAAATGATTCCTGCTTTAAATATCATGATTGATGTTACCTCCACCCGACTCGCTGGAGAAAAATCAAAAGTACCGCAAAGTATTTTGATCATGCTATTTTTTCTATCGATTATAACAGCATTTTATGGTGGTTATTCGGATGGACGAAGTGGCAGAATTGATTGGTTGGTACAAATCGGTTTTTGCCTCTTAATCTCTTTGGTCATGCTATTTACGCTCGATTTAGACCGACCACGAAGGGGTTTTGTAAATCTGGATGTTCCAAATCAGACCATCATCGATTTGAGAAAGAATTTTAAATAATATAAAACATAAACTAATAAAAACGGGATTAGTTCTCATCGAACTAATCCCATTTTTGATTTTATAAGATTATAAAAACTTAGAATTTAAATGTCACATTTGCTGTCAAGCGCGTAGGGTTTTGCGCCGCAAGTCGGTATGACCAATATTTTTCGTTTGTCAAGTTATCGACTTTCAAGCCAATTCTATACTTTGGTTGATCGTAAAAAAGCGAACAATCCAAAACGGTATAAGACGGAATTGAAAACTTAAATGTAGTCGTATTCGTTTGATAATATTCACTTCCGTAAATGCCTCCAAAACCAATTCCAAATCCTTGTGCACGTCCAGTTACAACTCTATAACTTGCCCACAAGTTGGCCGTTCTTGGTGATCCGGCCGTACTTGGTCGTAAACCTTCAACATTTGGGTTGCTTTTTTCGTATTTACTATCGTTATAAGTATAACCAGCAACGACATTTAATCCCGAAATTGGGTTTGCAATCAATTCAGCTTCAAAACCTCGGCTGACCTGAGTTCCATCTTGAATCGAGAAATTAGCGTGATCTGGATCGTCGCGTGTAATATTAGTAACGGCAATATCATAATAACTAAGCGTAGCCGATATTTTAGGAAGATCAAACTTAAATCCACCTTCTAATTGATTTGCTTGATTCGGCTTAAACGTATTCCCGTTAAAATCAGAACCAGAAACATTGCTAAATCCGTTCATGTAGTTCCCGAAAACAGCAATTTTATCTTTCATGATTTGGTACACCAAACCAAATTTTGGAGACAAAGCCGTTTGGTTGTAATTTCCTGCGATCGAATCACGACTTGGGTAATAAGTTCCATGATTTTCGTATTTATCAACGCGTAAACCTCCCATTGCCAATAATCTATCTGTTACATTCAACACATCCGAAACGTAGGCGCTGTAGGTATCTTCGTCATTGGAAACAAAATTAGTGAATGTCGCGTTCGCAAACATAGGTTGTACTTTCTGAATATTGAAATTGTTATATGCAGCACCTGGTTTTTTATAATCCATTGCTGGCATGTTTACTGTTGCATCATTTCGAGTGGCGCGCAGACTATAAAAATCCAAACCTGCTACAACTCTGTTTTTAAGTTTTCCGATATTGAATTGTCCAATGAAATTCTGTTGAATATCAGTTCCATAAAATGGTGATTCTTGATACGTAACCTGTTGTCTCAAAGTAGTATTTGACATCATTTGCAAAGCCACTACGTAGCCATCAGAAGAGGATCTTGTTCGAGACAAAAGAGTCTGTGAGGTCCAATTATCAGATATTTTATACTTTAATTGTGTAAATATATTATACTGTTGGCTTGTATAATTGATTGTATTATTTGCATAAGACAGTTTGTACGGAATTTCAAGTTCTTTAATACTTGTCGCAGTTCCTTTTGTATATGGCGCAAGTCTTGTTGGAGAAGTTGCTTTGTATAAACCGAATTCAATATCAATCAAAAGATCCAAGCGGTCATTGATTTTGTATGAAAAACTTGGAGCAATTGAGAAGTTTCTATTAAAACCAGCATCTTGAAAACTTCTTTCACTATGCAAAGCACTATTGACTCTCAATAAAGCTGTTTTGTCTTGATTTATTGGCGTATTGACATCAAAAGTCAATCGGTTCAAATCCCAACTTGCAGCAGAATATGAAACTTCGCCCTTAAAAGTGTCAAAAGGTTTTTTAGTAACGCGATTAAACAAACCTCCAAAAGAAGATAAAGTACTTCCAAAAAGTGTTGCAGATGGTCCCTTAATTACTTCAATACGCTCTAAGTTTGCCGGATCAATTGTAGTATAAGTAAAACTTCCAACACCATTTCTAACTACTTGTGGTGTAGGAAAACCGCGAGACATTGAAGTTGTACGACCTTGATTACGAACTTCGGCAATACCCGCTCCAGGAACATTTTTAAAAGCGCTGTTGTAATCTGTGACAACTTGTTCTTTCATTAATTCCTTGCTTACTACGATATAAACTTGTGAATTTTCAATGTTTTTCAAAGGCATTTTAGCCACATCAAAACTCTCTTTTTTCGCAAATCGGTTTCCTCCTGTTCGAATTACAACATCATCTAAATTTTCAATTGATGTATTTACTTTAATATCAATGGAAATTGAAGGTGTTTGCTCTGTAATTTCAGCTGTTTCCAACGAAGATTCATAACCTGACATTGAAACTTCTAAAGTATATTTTCCAAATGGAACTTTTTTGAACTCATAATTTCCCGCTGAGTTTGTTACAGCAGTTTTATTTATTTCAATCAATTTGACCAAAACTCCCTGACCTGCATTTCCTTCGTTAGTAATTACACTTCCAGAAATTTGTCCGTTCTGAGCAAAAGCTGAGCCAAAACTGAAAAATAAAACCACTAATAACACTGCAATATTATTGAACAATGATATTTTTAAACGGGGTATTTTTATAAAAAAGGATATTAAATGTAGTGCTATTTTCATATTGTGTTTATTTATACTTATTCTAAATTAAGGCGCAAATGAACAATATTTATTCCAATCTATCAACTCTATCACCATATTTTTTTAGAAAAAAATCACCAAAAATAAGCGTCAAAAAAACACTAAATCAAATTCTTAAAACGTTCTAATTATTATTTGGACTATTTCTAAAATACAACTATATTTGCGCGCTAAGCCCTATTATTTCTAATAAATACATTTCGATCATGATTTCAGTTCCGAGTCTAAAGCAAATAAAAAACGTCACTCGCCAAATTCACTTATGGCTTGGACTAGCTACTGGAATTATCGTTTTCATCATTAGTATAACAGGCTGCATTTATGTTTTTGAAGAAGAAATAAGAAGTTTCTCAAAAGAAGAAAAATTATATGTTCCAGTTCAAGAAAAACCATTTATCGGGCTCGAAAAAATTGTCGAAAGTTTTGAAAAAGAAGTTCCAAAGCAAAAGATTACTTTAATTAAGATAAACCAAAAAATTCCAAACGCAGCCGTAGAAATCGGTACCAAAAAGAAGACTTTTTATTTCAATCCTTACAATGCCACTTTAATTAACAGCGAAAAACAAGATTGGCTTACCGTAGTACGAAAACTTCATACCAATTTGCTTTTAGGCGAAACAGGTGGTTTCATTCAGCGATGGGCTGTGGTGATTTTTGCCATAATGCTCTTGACGGGATTAATCTTATGGTTTCCACAACAAATCAGATCTTTAAAACAGTCGTTGACTGTAAAATGGAAAGGAACTTTTAAAAGAGTGAACTATGATTTGCATAATGTTTTAGGATTCTATGGTTCTTTCTTTTTGATTGTCATTGTATCTACTGGTCTGTTTTTTGCCTTTAAAGAGGTAAAAAATGCAGCCGCTTTTGTTACCGGAACAAAACTTAGCGAAGGCAGGAAAGTACATTCAGAAATGATTCACCAAGAATCTTCAGCCGCACGATACGACCGAATTTACAAAACAGAAAATCAGAATTATCCTGGTGCAAATACCGTAACCTTTTCTATAAAAAAGAGCGAGGAAATTAGATTGAGAATGTTGTACCCTTATAAATGGTCAAGAAAGCAAAATACATTCTTTTTTAATGCCGAAACTGGGCAAATGCTGCGCTATAAATTATATGAAGATTTTAATACTGCAGACCTAATAGAAGCTTCGAATTATGATATCCATACGGGAAGATTTTTCGGCTTATTCGGTAAAATAATTGCTTTTCTTGCCAGTTTGATTGCGGCAAGCTTACCGATCACAGGATTTATTATTTGGCTTAAAAAGAAGAAAAAATCAAAGAAAAAAGCTCCTGCAAAAAAGACGCATAAAAAATTAGAAGAGGCAATAATTTAAATATCGCCTCTTTCAAATTTTATATTATTTAGGCTTTTGTTCCGTAAAGGAAGATCCTTTTAAAAGCGTAAATAGCAGGAAGTTTCGGGAAATTGACTGCTATTCTTTCTTTATAAACAGCTGTAAAAAGTTTTTTCTGCTCTTCATTCAAAAGTTCCATATACGGAATCAATGCTGAGCCTGAAATAAAATCATAAAGCTCGTCGTGATTTTGAGCAATAATTGGATATACTTTCTGAATCACCTGTATGTCCTCAAGTCCGCCATCAAACATTAGCTGTGCATATTGATCCATACTTAAAACAGGGGAATTTCTTTTCCAGCCTTTCAAATAACTTTTAAAAGGTTCTTCATCAACTAGCTCATGCAATATTTTATTCAATACATTTTCATTCTGAACTGGCATTTGTACAGCAAACTGTCCGCCCGAGTTAAGTGAATTGATGAGTTTTGGAAATAATTCTTCGTGATTGTCCGACCATTGCAAGGCGGCATTGCTGAAAACTAAATCCCATTTTTTATCCGAATTAGCGATTGCTTCAATTGAAAATTGTTCAAAATGAAGATTTTCTGTCTCAAATGCTTTTGATTTTACCAGCATTTCAGCAGAAGAATCAACGCCAAGAAAATTTAGCTGTTTGAATTTCTCGGCCAAAAAAATCGACTGCTCTCCAGTGCCGCAACCTAAATCAATTGCATTTCCAGCTTCTGCAGGCTTTATAAGCTCCATTAAATCTACGAAAGGTTTGAATCGGATATCTTTGAACTTATTGTATATTTCTGGATTCCAAGGCATATCTATTTTTATTTATAAGTTATCTTTATTTAATCGGTTTAATAAATCTGTTGGTGCATATCCAAATTTCTTTTTAAATGCGGTTGAAAAATGCGAAAGATTTTCAAAACCTGTTTCATAACAAACATCAATTGGTTTTTTCTTTTTTTCAGAAAATTGATAATGTGCTAATTCCAAGCGTTTTTTCGTAAGCCAACGTTGTGGCGTCATATCAAAAGTTTTGCTGAAATCTCTTTTGAAAGTAGTCAGACTTCGTCCTGTTAAATAACTAAATCTTTCTAACGGCAGATTAAACATAAAATTTCTTTCCATATATCCCGCCAAATCTATTTTTCCTGGTTCTTCAAAATTCGCCAAAATAGAGTCAATTTCTTTATCGATTGTTCTAAGTATAGTAATCGCTTCTGTGATTTTAAGGGAAGCAATGTCATCCGGAAGATTATCAATATCAAAATATGGAATCAAAGAGGCCAAACAGCTTTCTAACAAAGGATGAGCATTAAAGCTATATATTTTATGAGATTCAATCGTTTTAGGCTTTACCTCAATTTTCGCATAAAAATCACGTAATTTCGCTACAGATAAATGCATAACGACGGTTTTGTGCGGTTGTCCGTCTTTAGGGTAATTGATTATAGTTGCCAGTTGATTTCTCGGAATTAAAAAAATATCTCCTTTTTTATAAACATATGTGGCATCTGCCTGTACAATTTTTGTTTCGCCCGAGATAAACCATATTAGCATATGATGTTCAAACATAACATCTAATTTGAAAAACTTATCTTCATAACAGGAAAGTTTGATGTCTTCGGTAATATATTTTGCTTCGTAATCCATTGCTTTTTCTAACAGGAAAAACTGCTGTTTATTTCTTCTAAAGATATTAAAAAAATAAGCAGCAGTCTTTTTTTGCTTTAATTAATATTGAATTTGATTCCTGTGTTTTTTTCGCTCCAACTCCACAATTTCTTGGCATTTTTTTCATCCAATGCATATTTTTTTACGCCGGGAGTTATATGGTCAGCATTTGTTACTGAGGCGATTTCTGAATCTTCACAATAAACGCCACCAATAGTGTTGAGTTTAGGACTTACAGCACACCAAACTGTAGTTGCAGCGCCTTGCGGAATGGTTTTTAAAGATGCCGCTACTTCAGGCAAAATAGTACCCTCTGCATCACAAAATCCCATTTTAATAAATAATTCCAATGGAGCTTCTCTAGCCAATTCAGTTCCGCCAATAGCTCCTGGATGAACCGAATAGGCTCTTACGTTGAATTCTTTTGCCCTTTGATCCAACTCTAACGCAAAAAGATTGCTTGCCGTTTTTGATTGTCCATAAGCCTGAAGTGTTTCGCATTCTCTATTAAAGAAATTTGGGTCTTCAAAATCGAAATTCCCAAATTGATGTCCTTGTGAAGATACATTTACTATTCTTGCGCCATTTGCATTTTTGAGCGCCGGCCAAAGTCTTGCGGTAAGCTGAAACTGGGCTAAATAATTTGTCGCTAATTGTGATTCAATACCATCATTTGTTCTTCGAAGTGGCACCCACATAATTCCTGCATTGTGAATAAGCAAATGAAGTGTTTTATTTGAAGCTAAAAATTTCTCCGCAAAAGCATCAATTGATTTAGAATCTGACAAATCCATTGCTTCAACTTTTACATTTGCAATATTTGACAAATTTCTATTTGCTTTTTCTAAATCTCTTGCTGGCACTATTACTGTTGCTCCTGCAGCTGCAAGTACTTTTACGGTTTCCAGGCCAATACCTGTATTTCCACCTGTTACTATTGCAATTTTTCCAGTAAGATCAATACCTTTTATGACTTCGCTAGCTGTTGATAAAGCATTAAAACCAGAATTGATTGGCTGTTGTAATGCACCTTGATAATTGTTTTGTTCCATTTTTTGAAATTTTTTAATTGTTTCTAACTGGAACAAAGGTATTATCAAGGTATTGGTTCAACTTTGTTTAAACGTCTCAATTCACTTTGCTTAAAAGGCCATTTTTAAGAATAAAAATTATTTTTTTGCATCATATGGAATATATTGATCCCATTCCCAAGGTGTATATGTATCTGCAATTGCCGTTTCTAATAGATATTTTATGATTTCTCCCGTACTATAGCTATTAGACAAAATCAGCATTCCGATTCCCTTTTCTGGAAAAACAATACTATAATTCTGAAAACCAGAACCCTGCCCTTCTTTAAAAGCGCCAACTCCATAAGGTGATTTTAAAACGCCCCATCCTAAACCATACGAAAGATCGATTGCATCATTCCAATTGCCATCTTCTGTTGCGCCAGGCCCAAACTGATTCTTAGAACGAATGCGAATCTGCGAACTAAACATTTCTTGATACGATTTCGGTTTAAGAATCTTTTTGTTCAAAATTGCCGTAAGGAATTTGCTGTAATCTTCTGCAGTTGTTTCGAGTGTCCCTGCTCCTCTTGGTGCATTATCTTTATCCTTTTCCTGTTTTTTTCCATCATTATCATAACCATAAGCATAATCTTTTTCAAATTTTTCCTGCCATTTATAGCTGGAATTTGTCATTCCTAATGGTTTGAATATTTTTTCTTGAGCCAACTCTTCCAAGGGTTTTCCTGTAATTTTCTCAATCACAACTTGAAGATATGTAAGCCCTTCGCCTGAATAACTATATCTTGTTCCGGGCTCAAATTTTATGCGGAATTTTTCATCAGGTTCGAACCAACGCCAATTTGGGAATCCAGCAGTGTGATCCAAACACAATCTGGCTGTAACTTTAACATAATTAGGACTTGCTTTCAAATCAGTGTAATCTTCATGCCATACTTTATGTTCATATTCGTAAATTGGTTTTGGAAGATAACTTTGTAATGGCTTGTCTAAAGTTATGACGCCTTCTTCAACCATTTTCAGTACTAAAACAGCAAAAACCGCTTTACTTAAAGAAGCGCCGTACATATTAGTTTGAAATTGCAATTCTTTTTTATTTTCGACATCACTGTAACCAAAAGCCTTCATATAAACAGGCTTTTTTGTATTAAAAACTGCTACAGCCAATCCTTTAACATCGGCTTTTGCCATTAAGGTTTTGATTTTGTTGGTTAAAGAATCCGAGGAAATAGAAGTTCCGTCGAGTTTATGAATTGAAGTAGATTTTTGGGCAGACATAGAAAAAAGACCTGCAAGAAAAGTAATCAAAAGAATTTTTCTCATTTTAAAGTTATTAAAAGATTAGCCTGTTTTCGATTTTTATCAGACAACCGACTTAAGCTTTTAAATAGCTTTTCTAAAGTACAATCATCGTTAAACAATCTGATTATAAACTTAATAGAAAAATAAACAATTTCAAAATAAGAATTTTCTAGTTTAATTTTACCGAAATCATACCAATGGAATTTTAATCCTTATTGCTTTTTTTTAGAATTCAAAATGGTTTTTCTAATAATAAATAAGCAAACTCCGTATCCAAAAAAGATGAAAAGCAATAACATCATTTCAACTATTACATTTTGCGATACAATCTCAAGAATCATATCTACAATATTTAATTCAAAAATAAACAGCATCTTCTCTGGGTAAATAAATTTTAGTCGTGATCATTTATACACAACTTATAGGGTTGTTCTGGAATTTTTTTTAAAGAAAATCAAAACGCTTAAACGCCTTTAAACACTTGGGTTTTCAAAACTATTCTTCAAAATTGCCAAATAAAATCTTCATTCAAAATGATTCATTTAAAAAACATTTCAAAAATAGTGTTATTTTTACACTTATAACTATTTTTTAACCGTTATATTTTACTAACCTATTTAAAACCGCCAAAATGAGATGTCTTTTTTTTAGTTTCTTTTTATTTTCAATTACATATTCGCTTCAAGCACAAAAAACAGAAGCTTTTAGTCCTGATAAAAACATAAAACTCGAAATTTCTGTAACCAATGGAAATGCTTTCTATAATATACATTTTCAAAACAATGAATTTCTTGGCCAGTCTCCCCTTGGTCTAGTAAGTACTGCCGGAGATTTTTCTAAAAACCTAAAATTGGTTGGTAGTACCAAAGAAAAAATCCAAGAGTCTTATAAACTGGATCGTTCTAAAACCAGCCAAGTGAATTATAAGGCAAACCAATTAAAATGCATTTTCACAAACAATGCAAACGATACCTTAAATGTCATTTTTAGAATTACAAATACAGATATTGCTTTCAGTTATCTAATTCCGAAAAGCAAAAAAAATAGTGGAGACTGTACTATTGAAAAAGAAATTACGGGTTTCAAGCTTCCTTTACAATCGACCACGTTTATTACCCCTCAAGCACCACCATTAAGCGGTTGGGAAAAAACAAAACCTTCTTATGAAGAAGAATATACTAGAGAAGCTTCTGTTGGAACAAAATCGCAATATGGATTAGGTTTTACTTTTCCTGCACTTTTTCATGTAGAAGATAAAGGCTGGATGTTGATTTCTGAAACTGGAATCAGTGGAAATTATGTTGGAACTCGCCTAAGTGATGCAAGTGCAGACGGAATTTACACTGTTACTTTTCCGCAAGAAGGCGAGAACAATCATAATGGCCCAATTACAGCAACAGCAACTTTGCCTATGCAAACATCATGGAAAACAATTACAATCGGAAAAAATTTAAAGCCAATTGTCGAATCGACAGCTTCTACAGATGTTGTAAAACCGTTGGTAAAAACCTCAAAAATATTTGATTCTGGCCGTGCAAGTTGGAGCTGGATTGTTTGGCAAGATGAAAGTTGTAATTACAACGATCAAAAAACGTTTATTGATCTTGCAGCAGACATGAAATGCGAATTCATTTTAATTGATGCGCTTTGGGATGTCAATATTGGGAAAGAAAAAATGGCTGAATTGGTGAATTATGCCAAATCAAAAAATGTTGGCGTTTTGCTTTGGTACAATTCAAATGGAAATTGGAATACCGCGCCACAAACGCCAAAAAACAAAATGAATACTTCAGAAGCACGTCGTGAAGAAATGAAATGGTTGCAACAAATTGGTGTAAAAGGATTAAAAATTGATTTTTTTGGCGGAGACAAACAAGCCACAATGAAATTGTATCACGACATACTTGTTGATGCGGCAGAATTTGGCTTGAATATTAATTTTCATGGCGCTACACTTCCGCGTGGTTGGGAAAGAATGTACCCAAATTACATGACTAGCGAGGCTGTTCTTGCTTCAGAAAATTTGGTTTTCCAACAAGCATTCAGCGACAAATATCCTTCAACGGCAACGATTTATCCTTTTACACGAAATGCTGTGGCTTCAATGGATTTTGGTCCAGTTTTTCTAAATAAACGTTTGCATCGTGAGCCCAACAAAGGTACAATTCGTAAAACTACTGATGCTTTTGAAATGGCAACAGCAGTTGTTTTCTTTTCTGCCGTTCAACATTGGGGGTTGACACCAGAAAACTTAAAAGAAAAACCAGCGTATTTATTCGATTATTTAAAAGCTGTCCCAACAGTTTGGGACGAAACGGTTTTTATAGACGGTTATCCTGGAAAATATTGTGTAATTGCCCGCAGAAAAAACACGAAATGGTATGTTGCTGCAATTAATGGCGAAAATGCACCAAAAAACATCACAGTAAATCTTCCGATGTTAAAAGGCAAAAACGTTTCTATCATAAGTGACGGTGAAGGTCAGGAATCAAAATTCAGTACGACAAAATTAAATAATGCATCGTTCAATCTAGAGCTTTCCGCAAATGGTGGAACGGTTTTGTTTATGCCATAATTCCTTAAAACAGGACTTTATAAAAATCCCTGCACTCTTAATATGCAGGGATTTTTTTATTTTCTTACTGAATTATTTTTTTGCTTTGCTTAGAATTCTTTTGGCACTGTCAGAAGCAATTATCAAACCGCCGGCCATCATAATTATATCTTTTAAAACCAAACGTCCTCCAACAGAAAGATACGGGAAACCAAACTCTGGCGTTGGGAAATCGCCTCCTAAATTTGGAACGTAAACTTCAGGCGTTGTGATTAAAAAAGATAACGTGACAAATGACATTCCGAACGTCAAAAGTCCGCCCCAAAGTCCAATTTTTGGAAACCAAATTCCTAAAAGAACCAATAAGCCAATTGACACAATTACAGTACCTAAGCCGTATGAGAAAATGTAAGTGCCATTTTCTTCGTGCCATTTAATATTTTTTTCTACTGTTTTGCCTTCTAGATTTTTGTGTAATGTATAAGCAGCAACTTGTTTCCCTTCCTCATTTACCACAATTTTATTGGCATCTTTATAAAAGAAACTCATAAAAGGGCTATTTGCAACAAGCGGAACAATTCCGTCAGCTTCATATTTAAAGGCTTTTAATCCGCCAATCCAAGCCATAACAACGAAGATGGCTATTCTTAAAAAGTGAACAAAATTGTTTTGTCCGCCAGCAATAAATCTTATAAATTTTTCCATTTTGATTGTGTTTTAAATACACACCAAAATTAGTTTACAAGTGTCTGGATAAAAATGGACTTAAAGGAGTTTACATGGACTATTTTGCCACAATAGAAATACCGACTTTTTTTCTGAAGTCTTTAGGAGAAATTCCAACATTCTTTTTGAAATATCGGCTAAAATAAAACTCATCTTCAAAATTAAGATCTACGGCAATTTCCCTAATCGGCTTGACCGTTAAATGCATCAGTTTTTTTGCTTCTAAAACGATACGTTCCTGTATAAGTTGTGTTGGCGATTTCCCGAAATGCTTTTTAATTCTTTTGCTGAATGTATTAACGGTCAATTTATATTTTGAAGCATAAAAAGCGACTTCTTTTGCTTCACGAAAATGTTCATCAAGTAATTGCTGAAATTGTAAAATCGTTGCATTACCGATAGATTCCTGAATTTCAGAAGACATTTTCAATTGTTTTTCTTTGCTGCTCAATGCCAAAACAACTTGCAGATAAGATTTAAGAATCGAATCATCATAATCAAGCTTAGAATCTTCTACCCTTTTCATTCTTTCAAAAATATTTCTAATTTCTTCATAAATGAAATCAGAAATCGTTACAAAAGGTTCGCTATAAATATCGTTAAATAAAATTCCGTTACAGGCGACTTCTTTTTTATGATATTCAATACAATAAAAATCGCCGTGGAAACTTAATTCGTTTATGAAAGCTGCCGAAGAATTTTGCCATTTGAATAACTGATAAGGAGATAAAAAAATGAGGCTTTTTCCATTGCACTCATAATCGACAAGATCAACCGAAAAAGAAACTTTTCCGTCGAACATCAAGATATAATAATACGGTTCGTTTATTTCTTTTCCTAAAAAATCGGTTTTCTCTAATTCAATTTTCATAGCTGAAATTCCTTTTTTGAAGATTAAGAAAATCCAAAAACAACTATTGCTTTTTGGTAAAACCTTTTCTGGTCATTTCGCCCCAACCATGCGTTCCTTTGATTTTTTCTTTATAACCTACTAAAGCCGCATAAACCGCCATTGGATGAAAATACAACGGTTCAATAAATGCTGCCAAAAGCAATTTAAAAAAATCGGCTTGTTTTGGGTATTTGTGAAACGTTCTTTCTTCACTGAACAATGCCAAAACTGAAAAGAAAACGGCAAAAGTATAAACAAACAATACCAGCAAAAAGAAAAAATGCCAATTAAGCATTCCTAAAATTATAAAAACTAAGGTGATCAGAAGGCCAATAAATTCAATACCTGGAGCCAGAAACTCAAACAATGTCCAATATGGAACGCTAATCATTCCTAGCAATTTATATTTAGGATTCATGAACATTTTTTTATGAAAACTCAATGTCTCAATTGTTCCTCTCATCCAACGACTGCGTTGTTTTTTGAATATTTTAAACTCTTCCGGAGCCTCTGTCCAACAAAGCGGATCTGGAATATAACTTACGGAATATGGCAATTTATTTTCAAGCATATAACGGCGCATACGCACCACAAGTTCCATGTCTTCTCCTACCGTTTTTGTGCTATATCCTCCAGCCAATAATGCAATTTCTTTGTCAAAAGCGCCAAAAGCGCCCGAAATTAACAATAAACCATCCAATCTTCCCCATGCCATTCTTCCTAAAAGGAAAGCACGTAAATATTCTAAAACCTGAATCCTCGGAATCATACTATCCGGAATATTCACTTCGACCAAACGCCCATTTTTGATAATACATTGATTCGCAATTCTCACTACACCACCAGTCGCAATAATTCGTTTTCCGTGAGATTCTAAGAATGGTTTTGCTAATTTCAAAAGTGAATCTTTATCCAAAATACAATCTACATCAATACAAACCACATACGGATTTTGAGCAATATTCAACCCTACATTCAAAGCATCGGCTTTACCTCCATTTTCCTTGTCGGCTACAATTAATTTTTTGAAAGCGGCGTTTCTGGAAGTGTAAATTCCTTTTAGTTTTTTGGTTTCTATTTGGGGGTGAAAATCAAGTTCGGTCAAAACTAAATCATACGTTTTGATGAGAATTTCCATTGAATTGTCTTTACTACCATCATTCACCACAATAACTTGATAATTATTATAATTCAATGAAAGCAAAGACTTTACATTTTCTTCAATCGTAAAACCTTCGTTATAAGCTGGCGCAATCAAAGAAAGTTTTGGTCCAAATTCGCTTGTAAGTAAAACTTCATAATCGACAAAACTATTTTTTTTAAGGTAGCTCGTAAGTTCTTTTGTAGACAAATAAGCTAATATAAGATACGATGACATGATTAATATAGCATAGCCCAAAATGAGGACTATATACCAATCTACAAACCATATCAAATCATTATTTAAAAAATCCATTAGCTAATAATTATACGGTTAAGGTCTGTAATACATTTTGTGCTTCATACTTAATTACAGTATTCGGCGCCCGATCTACTAACTCTGCAACATAAGGCACTTTTTGCGTAAGCTTTAACTCCTTAATCAGTTTTAAGCCGAGTGTAATTACAGTAGTGTTTTTTGATTCCAATAAAAGCTCTACTCCTTTTGTATCACCAATGTCATGTTTTTTAAAAGCACCAATGATATTCAGTTGCGTCCAATCATCAATAGGATCACGATGTTCTGCCAAATGAACAATACCTTTTGTTCCCGCAAGTTTGATGCAAGCATTAATTGCGACAATTTTTAGAGTCTTTTTTCTTGCTTTTGAAAATGTTATAATGTTTTCAAATGCCTCATTGATATTAAACTCAGCAAGTTCTGTGATTCCTTTGCACTTTACCTCCCATCTAAAGTTTCGAAGTTTCTTAAACGAATCGTTTATCAACCCCGAATCTTTATAAAGTTGCTCTAATTTTTTAGCATAAACGCCGTCATAATTTTTATGCAGATTTATGATCGTTTCCATTACAACTTCCCTGAAAAATGCATTATTTAAAAACAAATTCAAACTTCGCTCTTCTTTAATTACGGCAAAAGTCTTATCTTCAAACACAACGGCTGCCATTAATTCTTCTATTGCTGCGCTGTATTCAATTCTGCGTTTTTCTCTTTTTATATTTTTATTTCGGCTCCAAATAATGAACAGATATAAAGCAAAAGACAATCCAATAAACAAGTATATCGAAAAAATCAAAAATGGTACAACCCAATCGCCTTTTTCATATAGTTCCCAAACTTTTTCCATATTAAAAACGCTTCGTAACGATTAACTGAACATTAAACCTGTTTCTATATTCTCCTGGAATGTATTCCTCGCGTTCATAAAGGAAAATTGGACGAACGAAAAATGAATCTCCAAAACGATGTTGGTATTGTAATCCAACTCTAAATGCTTCTAATGGTTGAGTGAAACCATTATAAAGATACAAATACGGAACTGTTCCGTATTGAAGTTCTAGTCTTATGATGCTTTCTTTTTCTTCATTGGTTTTCTGTAAACTCAGAACATGAGAAAACAGCGAATTTCCGGTATCATAATATGGTCGATAGGCTAAAGTATAATTTCCAGTATTATATGCAACTTGTCCTGTAAGCAACGTTATATCATCACTTTCAAAATGCATAAATCGGGCTCCAAATGCGAAATCAAATTTTTTAACTGGTGCAAAATAGTATTCTAGACCAGCCTTTGCAACTGGAAATATCGTTTCTCCTGTTGAAAGTCCAGCGTTAGCGTACAAATAACTTTTATTTGAAAAGGTTTGATAAAAATCGGTTTCAAAAAGCATTTGCGTATCGTTGCTTGTGTTTCCGACGTTTGCACGCCCCACAATTGCCGATTTGCTGAATTTGTGCGAATACTCTACATATCCATAATGCAATGGCGATGTTCCAGGCTCTGACGTAGAAATATTAAGGTAAGATACTGCAATTGCATTTTTTGCTTTTTGCCCGATAAGCGTTCGAATACTTCTAAAAGGTTGTGTGCTGTTATCTGCAATCGATGCTCTTTCTATAAGTTCTAAAGCTTCTTGGTTTCGATTCAATTTTTCAAGGCAAGTCGCTTTTATTTTGATCACATTTGTTGATTTTGACTCGATTGCCAAATATTTATCGCAATACGAAATACATTTTTCATATTGTTCTGACCAAAAATAGGTATTGATAATGGCCAACAAAGCATCCGGATTTGGATTTGCTCTATCCACCAACGGGCTCAATATTTTTATTGATGTGGCATAATCTTTTTTCCAACTATAAATTCGGCCTGTGTAGGTTTGAATATCTTCATTTTCAGGGAATTTTGCACGCAAAGGTTCGATTAATGATAAAGCTTTATCAAAATTTTTCTTCTCTGTTTCTTGTTTTACCTGTTCCAAAACGGCGTCTACATTTACTTCTTGTCCAAAACAAATGGAAGAAACAAAAAGCAAAACAATCGAATAATATAGAAATTTCATTAAGCTTTGATTTTTAACAACTTATTAATTCGTACTAAAAGAACAGCAGGACTAATTGGTTTGGCAATAAACTCATTAGCGCCAAGATCAAAAGAATCCAATTCAGTCTGTTCTACACCAGAAGAAGTCAGTATTATGATAGGAACATCTGAATTAATAGTTTCCCTGACATATTGCGTAATTTCCATTCCGCTAATGCCGGGCATGTTTATATCGGTTAAAATCAAGTCGTAATTGTTTTTTTCGATGGCTTCAAGCGCATCTTTTCCATCAGAAAATTGATCGACATCAAATCCTTTGGACTCTAAGAAAAATGATAATGATTTGCGTAGGATATCATTATCTTCAGCTAAAACTATTCTCATTGGTATTAAATTTTGAGGCAAAAATGTTATTTATGTTAGGCGTATATGTAAAGCTAAAACTTATTTCTTTTTTATCAAAGCTCCTTAAGGATTTTAACGGTCTCTTCGATGCCACATTGTAAAACATTTACTTTATCGGCACTTTCAGAAGTGAATTCACCTTGCGAAGCTTCTTCTTCAATAATGGACAAACATTCTGTCAAATCGGTCAGCATGAAAATGTCTGTGCTTGATTTCATGTTATGTGCCAGTTTTTTTGTTATATCGTATTCTTCATTTTTAAATGCTTCAACTAAACTCTCCGTTTGAGCTGGAATTTTTTCAATAAAAAGATCAATCATTTCTTTTCTGAAATCTGGGTTTCCGCAAGCCATTTCATCTAAAATAGAAAAATCAATATATCTTCTTTTTACTTGATCTGGGTCTTGACTCATTACTGTTTTTATCGCTTTTAAAAGCGCTGCTTGTTTGAAAGGTTTTGGCACATAAGCATTCATTCCCGATTTATAACAGCGTTCTTGTTCTCCAACAAGCGAATGTGCGGTCATAGCGATAATCGGAATATTCAAATTCATTTCATTTCTGATATGCTCAGTCGTTTGATACCCATCTTTTATGGGCATTTGAAGGTCCATCAGAATCAAATCATA
This sequence comes from Flavobacterium mesophilum, assembly GCF_039581405.1. Lineage (NCBI taxonomy): Bacteria > Pseudomonadati > Bacteroidota > Flavobacteriia > Flavobacteriales > Flavobacteriaceae > Flavobacterium > Flavobacterium mesophilum. The sequence goes on from NZ_JBCPXZ010000001.1 coordinate 158,098, forward strand.
CTTGTTTTTGGACAAAAGCTCGATTCCTTCTTCCCCATTTTCAGCAATATCCAATTCAAAACCAAAATTATTGATAACGCTTTTTGCTAATTTTTGATTCAGTGGATTATCTTCACAAAGCAAAATTTTCAGGTTTCCAAGATCATTTTTTGATAATATTTTTATTTCATCAACAGCTTTATCTGCTTTTCTATATGAAATAACAAAAGAAAACTCTGAGCCTCTTCCTTCTTTGCTTTTCACATTGATTTCGGCTTTTTGCAATTCAATCAACTGTTTTACAATATTTAATCCAAGTCCAGTACCTCCAAATCTTCTTGTTGTACTTTCTTCAGCTTGTGTAAAACGTTCAAAAATGCTATTAAGTTTTTCCTCCGGAATTCCAATTCCGGTGTCTTTCACTGAAAATCTAAGCGAATAATGGTCTTCTGTTTCATCAACCTTTTTTACCGAAACCGTGACATCACCTTCAACAGTAAATTTTAATGCATTTCCAACAAGGTTTACTAAAATCTGGTTTAATCTTCCCTGATCTCCAATAACCATGTCTGGCATATCAGCATCTAAAAACAGATTGAATTCGACCTCTTTATGCGCTTTGACTTTTAGCAAATTATAAACATGCTTAAGTGTCTTTTTTAAATTAAATGGCTCGGAATCAATTGTCAAGTTTCCAGATTCCATTTTAGAAAGATCCAAAATATCATTTATAATTAGAAGCAAATTTTCACCAGCAATTTGGACACTATCAATATAATCACGCTGTACTTCATCCAATTCTGTTTGTGCCAAAAGATCCGTAAAACCAATAATCGCGTTCAAAGGCGTTCTGATTTCGTGGCTCATATTAGCCAAAAAACTGTCTTTTGCGTGAACCGCTCGCTCCGCAATTTTTTTCTGAGCGTCTAATTCAATATTTTTTGTTTGCACTTCTAACTGATTGATGACATGTTTTGCAATGATTGAAAGTGCATTACGTTGATTTTCATCCAGTTTTTTAGTGACATGATCAATTGCACAGATTGTTCCAATGTTATATCCATCAGGAGTAGTCAGTGGAATTCCGGCATAGAATCTTATTTTAAAACCGCCAGTAACATTCGGATCGTCTTTAAATCGTTCGTTCAATAATGTATCATCGATTTCGACCAGTTTTTTTTCCATAATGGTATATTGGCAAAAACTGATTTCGCGTGGTACTTCAGAAACTCCAATTCCGATTTCAGATTTGAACCATTGTCTGCTTTCATCGATAAAAGAAATATGGGCAATTGGCACGCCACAGATATACGAAACCAGTTTTGTGGCATCATCAAAAGCATGATCTGGAAGTGAATCTAATATATTGTAACGTTTTAAAGCTGCTAAACGCTCAAATTCATTGTCAGGAATGGGGTTTTCTTTGCTCATTATATTTAGTGGTAAAGTGCATAAAGGTACAGCATTTCGTCGAAAACTCCGAATAAATATTAAGATGCAAAAACAATGATAAAAATTCCCTAAAGCTTTTCTATAATAAGTTTTACATTCTTCAATCCAGAATTTTCTAGTTTATCTGATGAAGATGCAATACTTGGATACGAATACGTTATTCTTTCATTTTCTGGAAGTTGAGAATCGTAAATCATTCTATTCATCAAAGAATTCGCAACTCGAATTTCTAAATCATTCTGTCCTTTTTTCAAGTATGAAGTAATGTCTACTTGCCATGGCGAACACCAAACAGTTCCAGCATCTATTCCGTTTACAAAAACTTGAGCAACAAAATTTGGATTTCCAACATCAATCGTTACTTTTTTTCCATCAGGATCAATAGATATGATTTTTTTATAGATTGCTGTTCCTGAATAATATTTTATTTTGGGATCATTAAATGCTGTCCAATCTTTTAGGTTTTCAAATGTTATTTTGCCGACACCGCCAAGTTTTTGGTCAAAATCAACTTCCCATGGTCCCTTTAAAACATCAATTTCAGAAGGTTTTAGATTAGTCAAAAAAGGCAGGTTTTCGAACACATTAGTAATGATAATACAAGCCGATTCACGCGCCGCAAGAGACAATCGAACAGAAACGCAATTGTTTGTGTTTTTCTCGATTGGCACAGCGTAACGTTTGCCTGTAATCAAATTCCAAAACTGCACCTGTTTTCCTTTAGAAGAAAATGTGAAAAGATTATTTTCTGCTTCGTCTTTGTGATTGTCCAAAAAATAAACATCAGCATCTTTCAATTTTCTATGTGTAAAATAAATAGCTGAACTTTTACAATCTGAATTTTCTAAAGACAAATCTGCCTGAATATTTGCAGATTCAAGTGCTTCTTTCAATGTGCCACCCCAATATACCTTTCCTTTTCCGAAGTTATTATTACCTTTTTCAGAAGGATTTCCACCCCATAATTGATTACTAATTTTAGTGTATTCCTGCTCTTTTCCAATATCTTTAGCTGATTTTGAAACAAGAGGTTTAGAACCGTAAACAGAACCTCCTTTTTCAACAATTTTTTCAATCTTCTTTAAGGCATCAAGTGTGATATCGCCATTTCGTGGAAGAACCATCATTTGATATGCAACTCCATCAGGAAGCACTATTTTACCATCGGTTCCATCCATCCTATTCAGCAAAGCATCAGTTGAAAATGCATCAAAATCAAAACCTCCCGGTATTTCAGGAAGACGATTAGTAACAATTTTCACAGGAGCATTTTCGCCAAGATAAACACATATTGAAGCGGTCGATTTGCCGAGGCGCATCAAATAAGAACTTCTAGCTTGGTAATCCCAAAACGGACTACTATAATTCCACCAAGTATTATTTCTGTTAATTGCATATTGTCTTCCGCCTCCTGTGCTTCCTGGTATTTTGTCAAGCCAAGGCTGATACGCAGAGGCACAAATAACAAATTCATTGATGCCAAAAGCATATGCATAATCTGCAAGTGATTTTAATTCTGCAAGCGATGTTGAATATTTGGCATCTGTAAAAGCCTCGCCAGAAGCAATTTTCTTGCCGTACAGATGTGTCGCCGAAGAACTTTCTTTTATATCGTAATTCCCATTCGGATGTATTACCCAAAATTCGCCTTGAGGCTTTTCAACTTTTCCTTTTGCCTGAATAGGATCGCCAACAATACACAAGGCATTGCCAATTGCTTGGGCTGTAAAATGCAATCCTCGGGCTTTTGCCAGTTTATCGAATGTTCCGTAATAATTATCGGAAATTAAATCTGCTATATTTCGTCTAACATCAAAAAGAAAACCATCAGAGCTTTTTACATCGTCAACAACATAGCCCATCATGGATGGCAAATGTTTTGTCGGATCGTAACCTCGATAATTTTTAAAATCTTGTATGAAATTATTGGTCCAATTTTGCGCTCCGGCTTCATGACTGTCCATCGCAATTCCTGAAAGATGTCCGCTATTTGATTTTTTCAAAGAATCGGCAATGACACCAACATAATTATTCCAATGAATTTCTGCCGCTTCCTTTGAAAGTTTATCGCATTCTCTTCCAATTAAATTTGCCCTTCCATGTTTAGTTGATGCTCCAGTTGGTTCATAAGCAAAACGCATTATTACCCAATTTCCTGATGGCACATCCCACTTTAATGTTCCATCAGCATCCATCTTTTCAGTTAAATCTATAATATTTTCTGACTTTATAACTTCGGAGCTATTGTATTTTGGTGTTTTGTCTGCTTCGATATATTCTGCAAAAAGTCCTGCTTTTTCTTCGTATTGATCCAATTTTGCAACCGAATTCAATACAATCGAATTCAAAAGCAGTTCTTGATTTTTTTCTGATTCTTCCCACCAATCATGCAGATTCAATCTAAAATAGCGTGATTTTACGGCATTAAAAGAAATTGTTTTTTGTCTCCAGCTTTCGTGCGCTTTATAAATAGGCTTTAGATCACAAACTTTTTCATAGTGAACACCATCATAAGAAACTTCCAACTGTCCAAAATCTGGCAGAACTCGATATCCTGTACCAACAAAAATTTCACCTGGAGGACCAGGAACATTTGTAGCGCTTGAAGAAGCTTTGCCTCTCGGTTGCATTTTGTAGGTTATGCTACGAGCTTCAAAATCTTCAGAAAATAGTAAATTGATGTAAACACCCGAATCGTTTCTAGCAATTTTTGTTGTTGAGAGTGAATCTGGATTGAAAAGGGATTTTAAATTTATTTCCTTGCTATTAGAGGTAATTTTAACCTCTTCGGAAAATGAGGTTTTACCTGCTCCTGCTTGCGTTGGAAAAGCCAATACAACTACATCTTTGAAAAAATTAAACTTGTTCTTCGGTTCTGGTAATTTAGCAGAAAATTTCTTTCCTCCTTCAACAACAATTTCAGTCGCAGTGAGACGCTTCATACTCGTCTCATTAGTTATCCACGGACCTCCTGCAACATAACCATTTGAAAGATGCAGTTCAAACGTAAGTCCGATACGCGCTGCTTCTTCTGCCGAAAATCGCAACATCGCCCACCATTCTTTTGAAAAACCTTCTAAAGCATTGATTGCTTTTCCATGGCTTTGATCATAATAAATCACGCCTCCAACTCCTGCTTTTTTGAAAGCTTCTAAATCGGCTGTTATTCCTACTTTTGTCGTTTCAGTCTCTCCATGAAACCACCAGGCTTTAGTTCGTGTACTATCTTGTGGATTGTAAAAACCGAATTTAGCACTCGATAAAGTATCTGTATGACTATTTTTCAAACTGCTACAACCTGCGATTATGCTAATGCAAAAAATTAAAAATAACGGCTTATAAAACATTTTGGTTTGGTCTGGGATAGTTAGAAATAATACTGAAAATCATTTTTCATTAAATTCAAATTTATCCAATACCTTCAATTCATCCGTCATGTACTATCCTGTCTTTTAATTTTTTATATTTGTTCAGCATTATAAAAAACAAAAACAGCAGTAAAAATAATTACTGCTGTTTTCTCCTAAATAACCAACAACTAAGTAAACAAATAAACCCTAACTTAATCTGGATTTGCCAATATTTTGTACAACTCAGCATTTGAAATGTAAAATTGGTTCTCCAAACTAATCTGAGATAATTTTGCGCTAACCAAATTATTTTCTCGCGAATTGATTAAAAAAATAGAGCTTTCGCCGAATGAAAAAAGCTTTTCTTCAGAATTAAGCATCGTCAAATAATCTTTAACCAATTGATCAATCACATTTTTTTGCTTTTTCAAAGATGTAATTTCGGTTTGCTGTGCTTTAATTTTGTTTTTCAATTCAAGCCTTTGCTGGTCGATATCGAATTTTAAATCTTGAATCTTGATCTTAGCCATTTTAAGACTTCCTCTTTCTTTTCTTAAAAAAATGGGAATACTGAAATCCACATTAAACTTATAGTCATCAGCGTTAAAAGAGTTCCAATACGACGGCTCAGAAATATAATTATAACCTACATTTAACTTTGGCAACATTGAATTTGCTTTCAGTTTTCTGTTGATTTCCAACATATCCATCTTTGTTTCCAAAGCTTGAATTTTCGGGTGTGCTTCCAAACTTTCAAGATTCACCATCATGGCATCTGTCTTAAGCGTTCCTTCTACTGTTTGACTTAGATTTTCTTCTGGCTTTACCATTTCGTCTAACTCTACTGGAACATTTTCAATCCATAAATAATTAGCCAGATATAATTTGGCTTTAGCCAATTTCAAATTTCCGTTTTCAACATTCAATTGTCTGTTTCTAACGGTGATTCCCGCTTCAACACTATCAATCGACGGCGCATCACCCAGCTCAATCAGTTTTTTTACACCTTCAAAACGAGTACTTGCAAATCCTAAATACTTGTTGTAAAGTTGTGCTTCGTTATAACTTTTTCTCCATTCAAAATACGCTTCGCTGGCTTTGTACAAAACTTCAATTGCTTTTAATTTTCGTTGCGCATCGCTTAATTTCAATTGTAATTTTCCTTCTCTTACATCCGCCATTCTTTGGTTGATAAACATTCCTTGACCTAAAGCAACACTTACCCCCAAAGAAGTCAAACCTGCTTCTGGCGTTTTATTCTGCGGATTGTAATATTGTCCGTCAGTATCATCAAAACCAGCTTTTATCTCGATTCCGTACCAAGTCGGAATTTTGAAGCTGCTGTTTAAAAGCGAATAATATTCAGTTCCTTTAAACTCTTTTTTACTGTAATCTACTTCAATTTTCGGATCAAATCCACCACGCGCAAGCATCAATTTTGCCTGTGCATTTGTGATTTCAAGATTCGCCTGTTTTACCAACGGATGATATTTTTTTACATATCCTAAAAATTCGCTGTAACTGAGTTCTTCTTTATTAAAATCCTGACTGTATAGGTTAGAAAAGCCAAATAGAAATAAAAGAGAAAACAGTATAGCTGTCCTCAATTTATTTTTTGTCTTTTCCATCTTTTGCCTCCTTTACATCTGACTTATAATAATTTGGCGGAAAACCATTCAGGTTTCGCCATATTTCATACCAAACTGAAACTGTTTCCAACAAAGCGATACTTTGCGCTCCTGCTCCAATACTCAATTCTTTTGGCCATTTATTATCTGGGCCGTCTGGCGAAATAAGTACTCGGTATTTTCCATTAGAACTGATGAAATTTTCAATTGCAACAATTCTTCCGCCATAAGTTCCATAAGATAATCCCGGCCATCCTGAAAATACGATTCTTGGCCAGCCATCAAACCAGACTCTGACTTTTGCTCCACGATGTACCAACGGAAGATCAATTGGATCAACATAGGTTTCAACCGCAATATCATAGCTTGCTGGCATGATGCTTACAATTGGAGTTCCCTCTTTAATAGTTTCTCCAAGACCTGCCAATAAAGCACGGTTTACATAACCACTTTGTGGCGCCGTAATGTAATACAAACCATTTCTCAGACTGTAGTTTACATATTGATTCTGAAGTTTATTCACTTGCGCCTCAGTGTCATATTGCGTACTTAGAGCCGTGAATTTATCACTTCTTGATTTTGAGATTTTCTCCGCATATTCCGCAGAAATCCTATTGATCTCGACTTTAGCGTTTATCAATTCGTTTTTACTGCTCAAAAGTTTATTTTGTTGCGTAATGATATAAGCTTCTGATTCTTGAAGTTTTAATCTTTTTTGCTCCACATCAGTAAGCGGTTTTAAACCTTCTTTATTCAATGCTGTCGAACGATCAAATTGCGTTTTTGCAATTCGCAATTGTGTTTTTACAGCTTCAAGATCCATACTATCACTTTTGATTTTCAGCTGTGACTGTCTTATTTTATTTTGCGCTTGTTGGAGTTTTAATTCTCTTTCTGTATTCAGCGATTTTGCTTGAACTTCAAGAGAATTCACTTTGTCTCCATAGGATTCCACAGCCATTTTTTTAGCATCAACTTGCTGTTTTGTGTTGTCAACAAGATTTGGATCCAAATAATCTTCTTTTACTTCAGAAATAAAAACAATGGTATCTCCTTTTTTCACATAATCACCTTCCTGCACATACCATTTTTCAATTCTTCCAGCAATGGCATTATGTACAGTTTGAGGTCTTTGATCTGGTTTTAAAGTTGTTACTGATCCGTTTCCTGAAATATTCTGCGTCCAAGGCAAGAAAAGACAAGCTACCGAAAAAGCCAAAAAACCAATTATTACTCTGTTTAAAATTTTATAATGCGGACGGCGCGCGACACTTGTAATCGAAGCGTACTTTCCCGGCGTTATAAGTATATTGTTATCTTTAGATATATTGAGCATGATTAAAGCTTTATGTCATTAATAATTTTTCCGTCGTCGATTGTAATCATACGATCGCATTTGTTCTTCCAAATATCATTTTTAGAAGTAACAATTACCGTCCAGTCATTTTCTTCAGAAAGTAAAAAATCAACAATTTTACCCGAAGTCAATTCATCCATTTTATCAACCGGATCTTCGAGGAATAATATGTTTGGCTTATGAACAATGCTTCTTGCTAAAAGTATTTTCTGAATATCCGAAGCAGATAATTCATGTCCGCCTGGATGCACTTGATGCTCCAAACCGTTTGGAAATGTTTTAATGTCTGGTGTTAAGCCAACACTGTCTAAAGCCCATTTCAAGTCGTCGTTATTCAATTCTTCATTCCCAAAAAGAATATTCTCTCTAATTGTGCCTGCAAATAATGTGTCACCTTGCAAATACGTTCCCGCCTGCGCTCTGTAACTGTCTTCATCAAGGCGATTCATAAACGTATCTGTAACATACATAGCACCGCTTTCTGGTTCTAATAAACCTGCGAGCAATCGCAACAAGGTGCTTTTTCCTGCACCGTTTGTTCCTCTTAATAATATCTTTTCACTCTGATTGATTTTCAGATTGATATTTTTTAGCGATTTTTTATTATGATCTGGATAATTGTAAGCTACACTTTCGGTTTCAATTGTAATTCCTGCTTCGTTTATTGCTGATTTTTCAGGAATACATGCAATTTCCATATCGGTCACCTGCCCTATTTTTTCTACAGAAGTCAACACATCATAAAATGATTCAAGTCCGAAAATGATTTTTTCTACCGAATTGATCAACAATACAATTACAATTTCAGCTGCTACAAACTGCCCAATGTTCATTTGATGGTGAATTACCAGAAAACCACCAATAGATAAAAGGGCAGCCGTAACAATTACTTTAAAAATAGTCAGCTGAATGTATTGTTTTTTCATTACCTGAAAGTGCTTTTCGCGGTAATTCACATATTGCGTTACGTAACCATCGTTGCGTTTTAAGGCATATTCAAAACCGCCTTTTTTCCTGAAACTTTCACGATTGCGTGCAATTTCCTGAAGCCAAGCGGCAACTTTGTATTTGAATTTTGATTCATTAAGACTCGTTTCAAGTCCGTCGTGATAAGAGAATTTAAAAATGACATATAGAATCACAATAAACAAAAGTCCGATTACCATAAAGAAAGAATGATACAAAACCAATAAAATGATTCCGAGACCAACTTGCAAAAATGCCGTACAGAAATCCAATAAAAGCTTAGCCGTACCTTTTTGAACCATCAAAGTATCAAAGAAACGATTGGCTTTTTCTGGCGCATATTCAGAATACATTTCTTTAAATTTGATCAAAGGCATCCTGTAAGCAAACTCAAAAGAAGAACGAACAAAAATTCGTTGTTGCAAATTCTCTACTATTCGAAGTTGCAGGATGGTCAAAACACCACCAAAACCAACTCCAACGGTAACTAAAATTACAAGAACAATCCAAGATACACTAAGCTGTCCGCTCTGAATAAAATTAATAATCGCCTGAATTCCTAAAGGCAACGACAGGTTTACCATACCTGCAAAAGCGGCGTAAAATATAATTTGATATACATCGCGCTTATCTAGTTTTAGCAAACTATAAAAACGTTTAAAAGGTGTCATGATTTTATGTAAATACAAGATTAATAGATAGATCAAAACATGGCGAGTAGCCATATTATGAGGTTTAGAATCGCTTCTAAATTCAAAAAGTCTTTTTTAATTAAAGCGCAATTTGAGGAGGGCGCAAATGAATTTTGCCATAAAACCCAAACAAGAAGACCGGGTTGCTTATGTAGTTTTTTGTATTTGATCTAATCAAGAAATATAAATCTGGCAATGCAGTGTCTAAAGGGACTATGTATTCTAATAATAGAATTCCTTTTGCCAGTTTTGTTGTTTTAGTATCTTTTGCTTCATAATCATCCAGTTCTTCTGAGATACTGTCGCAATTGAATATTTTTTTTAAAAAGTGACAAGTGATTCCTTTTACTGAATGCATTTCAGCATTCTCTTTAATGATTCTGCCAAAACTGTTTGATATGTTTATACTGCTAATCAAAAAATAGCCTATAAGCAACACCTGCAGGCATTTGCATAAAAAACTATTTCTGATTTGGCTTAACATATCTTCTAAATTTGAAGGCGCAATTTAGGTCGAAATTTTCAGCGCTACATTAAAATAACATTAGAATTGAATCTGTATCTGTTATTTTTTTCTTAATGAAATTGATGCTTAAATTGAGTCATTGTTTTTATTTTTCTTACAGCTTATTTTAACATAAATACCAGATAATGATGATGTTGCAACATCTAATTTATTGTTTCATTTTATAATATGAAACATCAAGACCAGTATTTTAGCGCTTTCTTTTTTTAATTTTGAAAAGCCCTCCTTTTTTCTTCCTACAAAATCAGCAAATTAAATGCAAATCATCATTAATTAATAATTAGGTGGTTATTTAATCTTTTTACCGCCTATAAGACCTTGATTGCTTATGGCACAATTTTACTTTTTTCCGAAAATTGAAAAATCCTTTACAAAACTGTGTTTTATCTTTGCTCTGCTGTTTCTAGCAAATTTTAAAACAAATGCACAAAACTGTACCGTAAATGCTGGAGTATTAAACGTTACGATTTGTGAAACTGATGCTTTGGTCTTGACAGGTAATAACCCAACACCAATAATTGGAACAGTAAAATGGACTCAAATTTCAGGACCCGCCGTAACCATAAATTCACCTACTAGTTCGAGTACAACAATTTCAGGTTATACTGGCGGTAATACTTATATTTTTAGATATAGCGCTACTTGTGGTGACGGAGTTTTGTCTTATCAAGATAAAGTTGTTAATGTTAAGCCTATTACAATTGCAAATGCCGGAAGCAATATTGCTAGTTGCCCTAATAATAATGGCACATTGGCAATTATAGGAAACGCTCCCCAAAACAGTGGAGAAACTGGTTTTTGGGAAATTGTTGGAGCCAATAACGCAGGAGTTGTAATCAATTTTCCAAATTTAGCTACCTCAACCATAACATTACCTACAACAAGTTGTGGTGTTACAACGCTTCAATGGGTTATTGAAGGTCCAGAATTTGCACCTGGCCAACGCTGTAGAACCACGTCTCAGATTACGGTAACAAATTATGGAGGTGTAAAACCGGTTTCGGCAGGACCAGACCAAACTTTAAGCAATTGTTATACCACAACCCAATCTACTAACCTTACTGGAACTTATGGTGGTTGTGGACTTAATGGACAAAATGGTCAATGGTCATTTGTTTCTGGACCAAATGTACCCACAATCAGCAGCCCAAATTCAAACAATACGGGGATTTCTAATTTAGTGGAAGGAACTTATACTTTTAGATGGACTGTTAACGGACCTTGTGCTTCTGGTAATGATTTAGTGGTAATAACTGTTCCACCTGCTACTCAAGATGTAACTCAATTACCAGGTGGAGATGAAAATATCTTCTTTTGTGACAACACTATAAATCAAGTTACTCTTGTGGCGCAAACTCCTTTGTATGCTGGAGAAACTGTTCTTTGGACACAAGTTTCAGGAGATCCTGGCGCTGTTATTGTTTCGCCTACAAACCCTACGACCTTAGTAACCAATATTTCATCAGCTGGAGCTCCATACCGTTTTAGATACACACTTACCAATAACAATACGGGTTGTGTTTTTACGAAAGATTATATTGTACAATACAATGGCCCAACCCGAACGATTATTGCCAATAACGGAAATGATATTGTCGGAAGCTGTAATGCTACCGTATTTACGATTCCACTTGCTGTCACCGGAACTGGATCAAATCAATACCGAATTGTAAGCGGCCCTGCACTTTCTCCTTTAGGTCCATTTCCAACCGCTTTGCAAGATGTTGGAAATTCGCTGACTTTAACGCTTACAGCACCAGGAGATTATACGGTTGAATTTATTAGAAAACAGACTGGGGCATTAACTGTAGAATGTGATTACGGTTTTGATACTTTAAATATTTTAGTTTCTGGAGACCCTACACCTTCAAATGCTGGAACCGATGTCAGTTTGCCCTGCGGTGACACCTCAACTATTCTATCGGGTGTAACCACTGATGATGGATTGCATTTTTGGAGCCAACTCAGCGGTCCAAATACAGCAGTTATTGCTGACAATTTCGCTATCGATACGCAAGTAAGCAATCTTATTTCTGGTACTTACGTCTTTCAGTATATTACAAAAGGTGGTGGTGCTACGTGTGGTTTTTCTGTAGCGACGGTTACTGTTTATGTATCCGACAGTTCCATAAGCAATGTTGATGCGGGACAAGATCAGGTCGTCTGTGCTAACTCGCAGGTCCCTTTAACAGCCATTGCGCCTGAAGCTGGTGAAATTGGAACGTGGAGCCAAATTTCAGGACCGGATACCATTACATTTTCTGATGTAAATGATCCTAATGCAGTTGCTTCCGGTTTTGCAACACCAACAGCAACATATGAACTGCAATGGTCCGTTTCTTACTTGCACCCTGGCCCTTCTTGCGGTTCTTCTGTTTCTGATAATGTTATAATAAATACCAGCAGCAGTCTTGCTCCTACTCCTTCAAACGCAGGTCCAAATGCCTGCTATACATCTGGAACAACTAGTTTTAATCTTAGCGGAAATACACCAGATTTTGGTGATATTGGTGTTTGGACAGTGCAACCATCGGCGGGAGTAGTTTTTACTGACGCTAATGATCCTAACACAATGGTAACAGTACCTGGAAATGGAACTTATGTCTTTACTTGGTCAATCACTTCAAGACTTAGAACTTGTCTTCCAAGTGAAAGCAGTGTTTCTGTAACAGTTGCAGAAACTCCTCCAATAGCTGATGCTGGTCCTGATCAAGAAATTTGTGGCAACACTATTACGATGGCTGCGACACAAAGTGGCGGATCAACAGGTACTTGGACACGAATTTCTGGTGTGGGAAATTATACAATCAGCGATATTCACGATCCTCATGCCGTTTTTACATTTAATTATAGTGGTTATTACATTTTTAGATGGACAGTTGATGCTAATATTTGTGGTCAGGCTTTTGACGATATCAATCTGACAATTGGAATTCCGCCTCACCCAGCATTGGCAGGACCCGATCAAAACATTTGCAACAACAGCAGTGTTACGATGGCTGGAAATAGTTACGATAGTTTCTTTGAATTAGGCCAATGGTCAGTACTGACAGGAGCTCCTAATCAGCCTACGATTGTTGATCCATCAAATCCAAATACAGTTATTAACGGACTTATTGCGGGTACATATACTTTTAGATGGACTATAACAGCAAAAAGTATCTTTTTATGTCCGGGTAGCTTTGACGATATGATCGTTGTGGTTGACCCTGCTGCGAATGCCGGGCCAGATCAAACTTCTTGCGATGTGACCAGTGTGCAACTTATCGCCAGTGAAAATTCTAGAGGAACATGGACCCTTACAAGTACAACAGGAAATGCAAATGATGTTGTTATTACGCAATCACCACCGGACAGTTACATAGCAAATGCAACCGTTGTTCCTGGAAATGATTATGTCTTTACTTTTACGACAATAGCTACAACATTTCCAGATGGAAGTTCTTGTGTTGGAACATCAGATTCTATGAATGTGACCATCTACAATGGCGCAAGTATTGATCCAAATGCTGGACCAGACCAAACTTTATGTATCAGCGATGTTGGTGGAGTTGCTACAATGAGTGGAAATGCTCCTCCTCCTGATGTTACCACCTTTACATGGCGTTTTGTTTATCAACCTGCGGGAAGTGTCGCTGTTATCGATACCCCTTCGGCACCGTTAACCACCGTTTCAAATCTGACTGTTCCTGGTCTTTATATTTTGGAGTGGGTTTTTGAAAGCAACAACTGCCGTTCTCTTTCTGATATTGTCCGAATCCAAATGAATGCGCCGCCAAGCACAGCAAATGCAGGACCTGATGACACCGTTGCTTGTCAAACTACTTACAAAACAGCTGCTGTACCGCCTGCAGTTGGTATTGGAACTTGGACATTTGCATCCCAACCTCCAGGTGGAAACGCTGTAATTGATAATCCAAACAGTCCTGTTACAACTTTATCCAATATTAATGTTTTAGGAACTTATATCTTAAGATGGACTGTTACTAATGGACCTTTTACGAGTCCATCATTATGTGCACCTACTTCAGATACTGTCGAAATAACATTTAATGATGTCCCTCCATCTGTTGCAAATGCTGGACCTGATCAAGAACTCTGTAATCTAGCCAGCACAACAATGGATGCCGTTGCAGTAACATCGGGCGTAGGTACATGGACACAGGTTTCTGGTCCAAACACAGCTAATATTGCGTCGCCAAATCTTGAAAATTCCTTAATGCTTGGACTGATTCCTGGTGTTTATGAATTTAAATGGACTGTTACTACAACTGCTTCAACAAGTTGTATTTCTGAAGATAATGTTCTTGTAACAATTTATCAAAATCCATCAACGGCCGATGCGGGACCCAATCAAATTGTACCTCAATTCTCGCCTATTAATCTGAACGCTGTCGCTCCAACAATTGGTACCGCCACTTGGACACAAACTGGTGGACCAAGTACAATTGGATTCTCAGATCCTTCAAGTCCAACTACTGCTGTAACCGGAACCATTCCTGGCATTTACACACTTCAATGGAATGTAAGCAACGGAAATTGCGCGGTTTCATCAGATACCATGACACTTACTATACTAGCTGTCGCAGATTTGGAATTGACTAAAACAGTAACGCCAACAACGGGTAGTGTTGGCGATGTTGTAACCTTCAATATTTCAGTATTTAACAATAATAATGCCCAAGGCGGAACTGTAACTGCAACTAATGTTGCTGTGCGCGATTACATTCCTTTAGGATTTGCAATTGTGCCTGGTTCAGTAAATTTAGCAGGACAATACAATGTAGGGGACAATACAATTACCTGGACAGGATTAACAATTCCAAGTGGCAATATAACTGTTTTGACTTTTAAAGCTACTATTCGAGCCGGAGGCCCCTATTTAAACATAGCAGAAATTATTGCTTCAGATCAATATGATCCAGACAGTACCCCAAATAATCAAAATCCTACCGAAGACGATCAGGATGATGCAATTGTAGTACTTGATGTTGCCGATTTATCACTTCAAAAATCAGTTTCACCAAATACTGTAAGTATTAATGACAATGTAATTTTTACCATTTCTGTTACGAACAGTGGGCCAAATAACGCTACTGGAATTACCGTTTCAGATCACTTGCCTTCTGGATATACTTATGTAAGTGATAATGGTGGAGGAAGATATAACAACACTACTGGAATATGGAATGTTGGAAATCTGAATAATGGAAATACGATCTCACTTCAAGTTACAGCGAAGGTAAATAAAGCTTCTGCAGCAAATTATGTAAATGTTGCAGAAATACAAACTTCTCACCAATTCGATCCTGACAGCACACCTGGAAACGGACTTCCGGAAGATGATATGAGCAGTGCAACCGTTAATTTAAAATTAGCTGATTTAGAACTTACTAAAGCGGTTTCACCAACTTCTGCGGCCGCTGGAGATCAAGTTTCATTTACACTGCATCTTTTAAATAATGGTCCTGGAAACGCGACTGGAGTTGCTGTAAAAGATATTATACCGGAAGGTTTTACTATAATTCCAGGCTCAGTATCCAATAGTGGTTTTTATAATGTTGCCGATGGCAGTCTAACTTGGCAGAATTTAGTCTTGACAACTGGGTCTTCCATAGATTTGACATTTAGAGCAACTGTAAACCCTTCAGGAACTTATGTAAACATAGCACAAGTAACAGCAAGTGACCTTCCCGATCCTGATAGTACACCAAATAATGATGATGGAGACCAAAGCGAAGATGACGAAGCTAACGCTCCGCTAACCTTTATAGGTCCAACAGCCGATCTTGAACTAACCAAAGAAGTAGTCGCTGGAAATACGAGTCCTGTAATAGGCACTCAAGTCTCTTTCAGACTTATTATTTCAAACAAAGGACCAAATAATACCACTGGAGTACTGGTGAGAGATCTTTTGCCTTCTGGTTATGAATTTGTGAATTATAGTTCTACTGATGGTCTTTATGATTTTACAACAGGAGTTTGGAATGTTGCAACGCTTGATAATGGTGCTTCAGAATCTCTTATCATAGATGCAAAAGTGCTTCCAACAGGAGATTATAAAAATATCACTGAAGTCATTGCCAGCAGTCTTCCTGATCCTGACAGTACGCCAAATAATGATGACGGAGATCAAAGTGAAGATGATGAAGACAGCGTTACTCTTACTCCTGTTCAGCCTCTAGCAGATTTATCGCTAACAAAAACAGTCAGTAATCCAACGCCATTAGTCGGTTCTCTTGTTACTTTTCAAATTGTCACAACAAACAGCGGACCTCAAGATGCATCATTTGTAACGGTTAGAGATTTACTTCCTTCAGGTTATACTTTTCTTAATTTCAATTCAACTAGTGGTACTTATGATCCCGTGACAGGTATTTGGTCATTAGATATTCTAAGAAATACGGAATCTGAAACGCTACAAATCAACGCAACCGTAAATCCTTCTGGCGACTACACAAACATTGCTGAAATAACAAACAGCAGTGTAGCAGATCCAGATTCAACTCCAAATAATGGTGTCCCAACAGAAGATGACTACGGAACTGCAACTACAACTCCTGTACCGCTCTCTTCCGATTTATCAATAACGAAGACCGTTAACAATCCAACACCTGTTGTAGGCTCTCTGGCAACTTTCCAAATCATTGTAACCAATAATGGTCCACAAGACAATACCGGAATTCAGGTTACCGATTTATTGCCTTCGGGTTATACTCTTGTTGGTTTTACTGTTACCACTGGAATATACAATCCAACGACTGGATTATGGAATATTGGAAGTTTGTTAAATGGCAATTCTGAAACCTTGCAAATCGTAAGCACAGTAAATAATACCGGTGATTATCTTAATGCTGCTGAAGTAACAGCTGCAGATCTTCCTGACCCGAATTCAACTCCAAATAACGGAGATACGACAGAGAATGATTATGCATCGGCAATTACGACTCCAATTGTACAATCTTCTGATTTGTCAATAACCAAAACCGTAAACAATCCGACTCCTGTAGTAGGCACTCAAGTTACTTTTGAAATTATACTGTCTAATAATGGCCCTAACGATAATACGGGTATTCAAGTAACTGATCTACTTCCATCTGGATATACTTTTGTAGGATTTAACAATTCAAAAGGAACTTACAACCCTATAACTGGAATATGGACTATAGGAGATTTGATTAGTGGGAATCTAGAAACCCTTGAACTCGTTGCAACGGTAAATGCTACAGGAAATTACCTGAATGTAGCAGAAGTTACAGCCGCTGATCTTCCGGACCCTAACTCAACGCCTAATAACGGTGTTATTACGGAAAACGATTATGCATCTGTTTCAACAACTCCAATACCACAATCATCAGATCTTTCCATAACTAAAACGGTTAATAATGCGACGCCTTTGATTGGTTCAACAGTTACTTTCCAAATCGTAGTTACCAATAATGGATCAAATGATAATACGGGTATTCAGATAACTGATCTACTTCCTTCTGGCTATACATATTCGTCATATACCACTTCTAAAGGAACTTATAATCCAACAACAGGATTGTGGACTGTCGGCAATTTATTAAACGCCAATTCAGAGACTTTGCAACTTTATGCAACTGTAAATGCTTCTGGAGATTATACTAATATAGCGGAAGTTACCGCGGCCGACCAGCTTGATCCTGATTCAACTCCAAACAATGGAATTACAACTGAAGATGATTATGCCGAAGCTTCAACTACTCCAGTTGCTCCTTCTGCCGACTTGTCTTTGACTAAAACTGTAAGCAACACAACTCCATTGGTTGGCTCACAAGTTACTTTTAGTGTAACGATTAACAATGCAGGTCCGCAAGACACAAATGGCGTAACTGTAACCGATTTATTGCCTTCTGGATATAACTACGTTTCATATAGTGCAACTGCTGGAAATTATGATTCTGCAACTGGATTATGGACAATTGGAGCAGTTCTTGTGTCTACCGCTTATACTTTACAGGTAACAGCAATTGTAAATCCTTCAGGAGATTACCTAAATATTGCAGAAGTAACCGCAAGCGATCTTCCTGATCCGGATTCAACTCCAAACAATAATGTTGCAACTGAAGATGATTATGCAACAGCAACCATAACGCCGATTGCACAATCTGCTGATTTATCTTTAACTAAATCGGTAAACAATACAACGCCTTTAGTTGGTGCGCCAGTTATTTTTGAAGTTGTAGTAACCAATAATGGCCCACAAAACACAACGGGAGTTACGGTTACAGATCTTCTTCCGTCAGGATATACGTTTAGCAGTTTCACAGTTTCTAGCGGAACTTATAATGCAACAAGCGGTTTATGGACAATTGGAAATCTAGCCAATGGAGCTTCCGAAACCTTGCAAGTAACTGCAACCGTAAATCTTACTGGAGATTATACTAATATAGCAGAAATTAGTGCTAGCGATCTTCCGGATCCAGATTCAACTCCGAATAACGGCGTTACAACTGAAGACGATTATGCAACAGCAACCATAACACCGACGACGCAAGCATCAGATTTATCTCTCACCAAAACCGTAAACAACGCAACTCCATTAGTTGGTTCACAAGTTACTTTTGAAATTGTGGTAACCAACAGTGGTCCGCAGGATAATACAGGCGTTCAAGTCACCGATCTGCTTCCGTCTGGATATACTTATAACGCATTTACAGTTTCAACAGGAACTTATAATCCAACAACTGGATTATGGACAGTCGGAAACTTAATCAATGGAAAATCTGAAACATTACAAATTACGGCAACAGCTAATCTAACAGGAGATTACCTAAACATTGCCGAAATAACAGCAAGCGATCTTCCTGATCCAGATTCGACTCCGAATAACAACGTAACAACTGAAGATGATTATGCAACGGCAACCACAACACCAATTATTCAAGTTGCAGATTTATCTCTGACCAAAACCGTAAATAATGTAACTCCATTGACTAGTTCACAGATTACTTTTGAAATTGTGATTACTAATAGTGGACCACAAAATACAACTGGAGTTGAAGTCACTGATTTATTGCCTTCGGGATATACATATTCAAGTTTTACGGCTACCAAAGGAACTTACAATCCAACAACAGGTAAATGGAACATTGGGTCATTATTAAATGGCGACTCTCAAACTTTACAAGTTACAGCGATTGTAAATCCAACAGGAAACTATGCCAATGTAGCTGAGGTAACAGCAAGTAGTCTTCCTGATCCAGATTCAACGCCAAATAATGGTGTCACAACTGAAGATGATTATGCAACCATATCCATAACTCCTAAAGAAGCATTAGCTGATTTAGCCGTTGTGAAAACTATTATTGGCGGTAATTTCAATCCAATTTTTGGTTCAACGATTACTTTTGAAGTTCTAGTAGTTAATACTGGGCCTCAAGATGCTACTGGAGTTCAAGTAAAAGATCTTCTGCCAAGTGGTTATGAATATATTGTTTATAGCGCTACAAAAGGTCAATATCTAAATGGTTCAGGAATTTGGAATATTGGAAGCCTTCCAAACGGAACAACCGAATCTTTATTGATTACTGCAAAAATTAATAGAACTGGAAATTATGAAAACATTGCTGAAGTTTATGCTTCTGACCAAAAAGATCCTGATTCAACACCTAATAATGGTGTATTTGGTGAAGATGATTTAAGCGTGGTTCTCATCTCTCCTGTACTAGCAGTCGCAGATCTTTCAATAGAGAAAAAAGTAATAAACAACAACCTAACTCCAGCAGTTGGTTCGCAAATTTCATTTTCGGTTACGGTAAGAAATGATGGACCAAGCATTGCTACAGGAGTTACTATAAAAGATATTTTGCCACCAGGATATGATTACATCTTCAACAGTGCGACATCAGGAAGTTATGATCGTGTAACTGGAATATGGAATCCCGGAATTATTTTGCCAGGAAATAGTCATACACTCATCATTAATGTTTTTGTAAAAAATCCAACTGGCTCGGCAAATGAATATCTGAATACTTCCGAAATAATGACTTCTGATCAATTTGACCCTGACAGTACACCTGGAAACGGCATTACAACAGAAGATGATTATGATAGTATTGCTGTAACACCAGTAATTGTAATGGCCGATTTATCTGTAAATAAAACGACACTAACTGGAAATACTAGTTATGATGTGGGTGATACAGTAGTCTTTAATGTTACAGTCACAAATGATGGTCCGGGCGATGCTTCAGGCGTTGAGGTAAAAGATCTACTTCCGAAGGGATTCAAATATGTAACAAGTTCAGCTACTAGCGGAATCTACAATTTTGTTACAGGAGTTTGGCGCGCAGGAATTGTAAACAGTGGCAATACGCAAACATTAGATATTTATGCTACTATAAATCCGCCATCGGGCACTTCGGGCGAATATTTGAACATTGCAGAAGTTACCGCAAGCAACCTACCCGACCCTGATTCAACACCAAATAATGGAGTAACCACAGAAGATGATTACGATAGCGTTCAAATCAATGTCAACATTGCCGATTTAAGCCTTGAAAAAACCATCAATAATAAAAACGCCAATGTAGATGAGGTTGTAACATTTACTCTTCAATTAGGAAATGACGGACCTGCGCAAGCAACTGGTGTCGCGGTTGAAGATTTAATTCCGCTTGGATATAAAAATATTTCGAATATCAATCAAGGTGGAATCTTTAGCAGTAATACAATACGATGGGTTGATTTGACTGTTCCTGTTGGCGGTATTACCCTAACCTATCAAGCTACCGTGGTCAATCCGCACGGACTTGACAGTTACGATTATCTGAATATTGCACAAGTCACTGCAAGCAACCAGTTTGATCCTGATAGTAAACCAAATAATGATAACGGAGATCAAAGCGAAGATGATGAAGATTCTGAATTCATAAACATTCCGTCAACAGATATTGCCATTACAAAAGAAGTCGACAAAACGGATGTTCCAATGTATTCAAGTGTGGTTTTCACCATTACAGCGGACAATCTTGGAAATTTAGCTGGAACAAATGTAGAAATTCAAGACTTGCTTCCAAAAGGATATGAACTTACGAGTTATACTGTTTCATCAGGAACTTATGACGGTAAAACGGGAACTTGGTTAATTCCGGTTATTAATGCAAAAGGCTCTCAAACTTTGACGATTACTGCTAAAGTAGTTGATGTAAATAGTTATTTAAATACAGCTCGTCTTATCAAACTTGATCAAATTGACACTAATGCATCAAACAATCAAGACAATGCGACTGTAAAACCAAATTGCTTGAAAATTTACAATGAGTTCTCTCCAAACGATGATGGACAAAATGATACTTTCTACATTGATTGTATCACGCAATTTCCAGATAATCAACTTGAAGTTTTCAACCGTTGGGGAAATATCGTTTACTTTAAAAAAGGCTACGATAATACTTGGGACGGAAAGGCCGAAGGATCTGCAAAAACACTTCCAGAAGGCACTTACTTCTATATTCTTGATCTCGGTGATGGTTCTCCAAAAATCTCAGGCTGGGTTTACATTAAATAATTAAGAATAACCAAAACAAAATTGGCTATGATTCAAAATATAAAAAAGATTTTCAAAATCGTCACGATGCTTTTTGTCACTGCAGTTTTTGCACAACAAGACCCGCAGTACACGCAGTATATGTACAATACACTCACGGTAAACTCTGCATACGCGGGTTCATTGGGGCATTTAACGGTAACCGGACTTTATAGAACACAATGGGTTGGTCTCGATGGAGCGCCAACAACGCAATCATTTACACTGGACACTCCTGTGGCAAAAAACGTTGGACTTGGTTTATCTATCGTTAACGAAGAAATTGGCCCTTCAGAAGAGCAATATATTGATGCCAACTTCTCTTATACCATTAAATCTGGTGATACACATAAATTGTCATTTGGTATTAAAGGAGGCGGACGAGTAGTCAATATCGATTGGTCAAAAGGAAGTCACAGAGATCCTGATGTTGAATTTCGTGAAAATGTTACCAATAAATTTCTTCCAGTGGTTGGTGCTGGTATGTACTGGCATGGAGAGAGAGATTACATTGGTATAGCGGTTCCGAATTTCTTGACAAAAGAGCGATACAATTACGATGATATTGCAGATGACCTTGTAAATGAAAGAATGCATCTTTACCTCATCGGCGGAATTGTTTTTGATCTTTCTGCGCATACAAAATTCAAACCTGCAGTTTTAGTCAAATATGTCGCAGGAGCTCCTATAATCGCTGATTTCTCGGCTAATTTCATGTTCAACAATGTCTTTACTCTTGGTGCGTCATATCGTACATCCGATTCTGTAAGTGCTTTGGCTTCTTTACAAATTGCTCCTCAGTTTATGATTGGTTATGCATATGATTACACCACAACAGAATTGCAAAATTACAACAGCGGAACGCATGAAATTGTACTTCGTTTTGAATTGATATCACGCAAAAATGGCTTAAAATCACCTAGATTCTTTTAATACTTAATTTATGAAAAAAAGAATTACTATACTGATACTACTGACGATACAGCTGGTCAACGCGCAAACAAAAAACAAAGCTGCCGATGCTCTTTTTGATAAAATGCATTATATCGATGCCGCAAAATCTTATGAAATGTCGATAAAAAATGGAGATGGTTCAAAAGAGATGTTGCAACGCATAGGAGATGCACATTATTTTAATACCCAAATGCAAAGAGCCAGCGAATGGTATGGCAAACTTTTGTCTGAATATCCAAATGATGTTTCACCAGAATATTATTTCCGATATGCGCAGTCTTTGCAAGGAATCCAAAATTATGATTTAGCAAAAAAATGGATGAAAAGCTTTTCTGAAAAGCAAAAATCTACAGATTCCAGAGGCCAGAATTTCTCGCTAAAAACCGTGACGCTTGAAGACATCAAAAAAATAAAACCACAGTTTATCCTTGAAAATCTGGAAATCAATTCGGCCTATTCTGATTTTGCTCCAATGTTTTACAAAGGAGATTTGGTTTATTCAACAACTTCTGATTCTTCGTATATCAAAACTGCAAAATATGGCTGGAACGATCAACCGTACTTGAATATACAACTCGGAAAAATTAGTGAATCACAAACCAATGTGACTTTTAAAGAACGTTTTGGAAAAGAAATCACCACACAATATCACGAAGCTTGCGTTGCTTTTTCCCCAGATGAAAAAACAATTTATTTTACTCGAAATAATTATAACGGAAAATTAAAAAGAGACAGCAAAGGTGTCAACAATTTGAAGATTTATTCGGCAAAAGCGGTAGAAAACGGCAACGGAACCGTGAAATGGGAAAATGTAAAAGAACTACCTTTTAATAGTGATAATTATTCTGTCGGACAGCCTTCGGTTAGTAAAGACGGTAAAAAACTTTATTTTGTTTCTGATATGCCAGGAACAATCGGTTCTAGCGACATTTTTGTTGTTGATATTTTAGGCGAAGATCAATATTCAAATCCAAAAAATTTAGGCGAAAAAGTAAATACCAGCGGACGCGAAATGTTTCCGTACATAACCGATAAAGCTTTGTATTTTGCCTCTGATGGATTTTTAGGACTTGGCGGACTTGATGTTTTTGAAAGCCGAATAAACGACGGAATTTTTGACACACCCGCAAATCTCGGAGCGCCATTGAACAGCAGTATGGATGATTTTGCCTACATAGTAAATGAATCAACCAACAAAGGTTTTGTTTGTTCTAATCGAAAAACCGGAAAAGGCGACGATGATATTTATTCTTTCGAAAGAAGCTGTACACAAGCTATTGAAGGGTATGTCTTTGATGCCATTTCAAACAACAAAATTGCCGGCGCGATCGTAACGCTTAAAAATAATGCGGGCATAAAAATAGAAGAAACGGTTTCTAAAATTGATGGAAAGTTTGAATTCAGCGAAAATATAAATTGTTCCACATCTTATACAATTGACGTTTCAAAAGACAATTTTAATAGCAATTCAGTTGTTGTTGCAACGCCAGAGCATTCAGGAATTACAGAAGTTCCTGTTGGACTTGATGCAGGACTTGTTTTGCGCGAAAATGGAGTTTTAAAAATCAAAATTGGAATTATCTATTTTGATCTTGATAAATCAGATATTCGCTATGATTCGGCAATCGAATTGAACAAAGTGGTTTTATTAATGAACCAATACAGCAAAGTAGTCATAAAAATAGAATCACACACCGATTCGAGAGCCAATGACCAATACAACCTTGAACTTTCTGACCGAAGAGCCAAAGCAACACGAGATTATATCATTTCGCAGGGAATTCCTCCTGAACGCATAGAAAGCGCTATAGGTTATGGTGAAACACAACTTCTTAATAATTGTTCAAATGGAGTTCCTTGTACAGAAGCACAACATCAAATAAACAGACGAAGCGAATTTATAATCACTAAAATGTAGTTTTTAAGATGCTAAGGTGCTAAGATTCTAAGGTTCTAAGTTTTTCTTCTGAAGAAGCGCTAAAGAATCACTGCTGGGTCTTTCTTTAGTTTCAATTCTTTGCCAAGGCAATAAATACTCTAATTAAATGTTTATAATTAAAAGACAAACATTTTAATTTTAAGAGTATATGTATTTAATAAAACTGAAAAATAGAAACCCTTTTTTATTGTTGATTTTTATCTTTTGCATTTCGATGCAAGGATATGCGCAAAAAGAATTGGAGAATAAATTCAAACCTATTCCGTCAAAAACGCCAAAAACGAAAGAGGTTCTTCCTCCAACAGAAGAAGCACCAAAAGTGAATCCGCCCGCGCCTGTCGAGAAACCGGATCCGTCAAAAATTGATCCGAAGGAACTTTTCAAAGACACTAATTTGTATAAACAAGAAGCAAATGTTCCGGGTATTTTTTACAGACAAAATCAGTTTTTAGGAAGTTTTAAAACCTCGACTTTTACTTCGACAATTCGTTATCGTGACGCAGCTTTTGTAGATGGAGATAAAATCAAAGTGTATTTGAATGATAAAGTAATTGAACCAGAAGTAAGCATGAAAGGAGAATATCAAAGCATTAAAATAACGCTAGTTCCGGGAATAAACAAAATTGATTTTGAAGCCCTAAACGAAGGTTCTGCCTCTCCAAACACTGCCGAATTCCAAGTTTATGATGACAAAGGTGCTGTAATAGAATCAAGCCAATGGAATGTTGGTACAGGCTATAAAGCCACAATTGTTTTGTATAAAGAATAAGTAAAAATTGTAATTAAAAACCAAAAATCCCATTCCTGATGAAATGGGATTTTTTATTTATAACTGTTTTTAAAACAAAGCTCAAACTGTAGTTTAGGTTTGCAAAAAAGCAGCGTAGAAATTTTATCAAAATAAAGAATTTTAGAATGTTATATTTGTCTTATAAATCTAAAATATGAATTCGAAGTTTACTTTTTTGTGCACAATAATTTTTGGATGTTTTATTTCCTGTACAAGCCTAAAACAAAAACCACAAGCTGATAATATTACTAATTCGTTTGTTACAGCTGAACCTGTAACGCCGAGTTGTCACGCTGCCACTTTGGTTGAAACAAAACCAAATGAGATTTTGGCATCTTGGTTTGGCGGTAAATATGAAGGCGCAAAAGATGTAGGTATTTATGTGGCTTCTTATAAGGACAAAAAATGGTCTAAACCGGAGAATTTAATTAAACCATTAATAAAAGGACAAGACACTTTGCCTTGTTGGAATCCGGTTTTATTCAAGAGTGAAAGCAAAAAACTGTATTTATTTTATAAGGTTGGAAAAAATCCGAGGGAATGGTTTGGTGCGATGATTTCTTCAAATGATGACGGAAAAACATGGAGCAATCCTGAATATCTGCCAGACGGAATTTTAGGTCCAATAAAAAATAAACCAATTGAAATTACTTCCGGACTTATTTTATGCGGAAGCAGCACTGAAAGTATACAAAACAATTTATGGAGAAGTCATGTTGAAACTTTTGACGAAGCGACCGGAAAGTGGACAAAAATCAATATAGAAGACAATCAGAATTTTGATATTATTCAGCCAACATTTTTGGTTCATTCTAAAAGCGATATTCAAATGCTTTTTAGAAGTAAACATAACAAAATTATCACAAGCTGGTCACACGATATCGGACAAAACTGGACGAAAACGGACAGTATAAATGTTGTCAATTCAAATTCGGGAATTGATGCTTTAACGGTTTCAAATAAATCTTTTTTATTGGTTAATAATCCACTGAAAATGGGGAAAGATTGGTTCAACGGAAGAAATGTTCTGGATGTTGAATATTCAAATGATGGAATTAACTGGGAGAAACTTTTCGATTTAGAAAATCAGAAAGAAGGAGAATTTAGTTATCCGGCGATTATTCAGACTTCAGATAAAAAAGTGCATATTCTTTATACTTATAATCGAAAGCTGATCAAGCACACTGTATTTGATTTAAAAAAATAAAAAAAAAATCCCATTTAACTCGACCGCGCGGATTTACAATCCGTGCCCGCAAAGATTGGTTTGGACTTTTTACTTTTAATGTTTGCTTGTCGTTATGGGCACGAATTGCAAATCCGCGCGATCGTTGCGAAGAAGATTCGCGCGATCGGATTACGTACTATTCATAAAATAGAAATTATTTTAGCACGATAGTATCTACCCTTTTTAAAACAACAGCATTTTCATTGTAAATTATTCTATTGTATACTATATTTTTTTTATATCTATAAGAATAAAATAAAGCTATGTTTTTACTTTTATAGTTTGATAAAAAACCTAGTTCCGAATCTATTTCATCTTCATTTAAATGTTTTTTATAATCTACAAAAAAACATTTTTTATAATAATAAGTTGTAAACTCGTATTTTTTTTCAACAAAATATTTTTTTTCAACAAAATCATCAAGTTCATTTAATAATTCTTGACTTGATAAATTATCATAGTTAGATAGTTGATAATATTGACAAATACTATTTTTATTGTAACTATCATCGATCGATTCGATTATTAAAGACCTATTTTTAGTGCAACTTGCTAAGCTAAGAAGAACTATTATTTTTATTGTTTTTAGCATAAATTAAATATTTCCCTTAAGTTCTCCTACTATATCAATCTTAGTAATAAATGGTTTGAAATTTCTAAAATGCTGTAATACAAACCAAACATAAAAAATGTCTTGGTCGTACTTATGTATGTGAGGTTTTTCGAATTAATAAAGATTTGCAGATATATAGTTAATAGACTCCTAATCATCATTGTAGTAATTCTCATTATGAAAATTATCTCTATAAATAAGAGTACAATATTGCTCTCCTTTTCTTTTTCCTGCTCTTATATTGATAGCCTTGTTTTTAAAGTCATATATTTTAATTTCCTTAATTATTTATGTTTTTAATTAGTAAAGTATCAGTCTTTAATACTTGATCATCTATGTAATAAATTTCTAGCTTTTTGTCTTTTTTATATCTATTTTTCTCGTGCTAAAATCCTTACTGATTAAAATTAAAGAAAAAGTGTCTTTTTTTTTTTACTCCGTTTAAATTTACAAAATGCAAATACTTCAAATCTTCAATTTTGCAAAAATGTCTGTTTACATGACTCTATAAACTCAAAAACTTATAGTATCTTCTTTACTGAAAACGAGTTTGTCTTTTTTGTATATAACCCTTCCAAATATTTTTCTGGTATCCATTCCATCATATTTATAATAATAAATTTTAGATACTAGATTATTATCAAAACCGTCAATCTCACCAAATTCATTGTCTCGAGCTGATTCATAAACTGTGTCATAATCATAATCCGAGAAAAATTTTTTTTTATAAAAAAACACCATAAAATCATCATGTTTCTTTATTTCTTGATAAGGATATTTTTTATTTACGAAAGATTCCAATTTATCCAATAATTTCTCATCGGATAAATTACTATAGTCAGAAATTTGATAATATTGAAATACAAATCCTGATGTAAAATAATTAGGGTCAGATAAACTCTTGCCGGTTTTTAATCTTTCATTTAAATGAGAATTGATTGGCTCTATTTTGATTTTATTGTCAGAGCATGATGTTAATATCATTAATATAAATCCGATGTAAAATATAGTTTGATTTTTCATTTTAATAAAATTAAATATTTCCTTTGAACTCACCTACGATATCAATCTTAGTAATAAATGGTTTGAAATTTCTAAAGTGCTGTAATACAAACCAAACATAAAAAATGTCTTGGTCGTATTTATGAATATCCGGGAAATCGAGCCCAAAATGGTCGTAATAAATATATTCGAGCCCCATTTCAAAATTCGTTCCATTAGTTTTGTAACGAGTAATATAAATTTGATAAGTCCAAATATCATTCATCGCGATTCTTAATCCGCTAAAATTGTCATCAAATTTTGGACTTTTTATGTCATTCTTAAGTAAAATTTTATAAATCTTCCCATTTGAATCATCTTTAATTTCTAAGTCATCGATTTTACCTGAATTTGATTTTAAGTATTCTTTTATTGCATCTTTTACTCCTTTTATAAACTCAATTGAATTATCATGTTTAATAGTTGCATTTGTTAAGGTTTGATTAGTATATTCTCCTCCATTGTTAGATCTAACTTTTTCAACCATATCTCTAACCACCGTTTTAATATCTCCCGAAGCATAAATCCACATTTTATCTTTAAAAATTTCAAACAATTCATCATTGCTTTTTTTGCAAAAAATCTTAATTTGTGATAAGCGATCTTCAGCTAAATATTTTGCTCTGGAATGAGAGGATTCTACAGAATTCTTTTTTCCTATTAACTTATTGTATTCTTCCAAATACAGCTCGTTTTGCAATTTATTAAAGCCTATTTCATTTTCAGGATAATCGCCATGAAGCATATCTGGCGCGGTTTCGTTAGTGCTTATTATTTTATCGCCAACTTTAATTGCTCTCTTTCCTTTTCGTCTGGAACCTTGCAAAATTAAAATTGGAAATTTAAGTTTCTTTAAACTCAATGTAACACTAACGGAATCATCTGTCTTTTGATAAAAAGCATAAATTCTGCCTGTCTCAAAATCATGATTTATTTTAAAAGCAATCGTTATCTTACTGTCTTCTAATTTGTTTAATGAAGCTACTCCGCCAATAATCTCTTTTTTATTGTCGTCTAACTTTATAGCCCATTTTAGAAGCGCTACTTCCGTAATACTTGGTTTTCTAGTTGGCGTAGCTTTAAAACTATACGATTTGCCAAGCTCAATTTTATCCACTAACTTATCATTATCATCAAAAGGACCTTCAACTTTTGATATTCTAATATTTGTTGGAGGCTGTCGATCTTGTTTGTCATTATAATTTATTGCTTTATCTGCATTCTGAATTATTTTCCCACCTGATCGATTAACAATATGAGAAGCATCATTTCTGATAGTTCCTAAAGCTTCCTCAAGAATATTTTTAGCTACTATAGTTATCCTTCCCATGATTAAGAGTTAATTGTATTTTCGCCGGAATTATTTTCAATGTTTCCTTTGCTGTTTTGAATGTGATTTTCTTGCGATAGAGACTCTATCTTTCCCGAAGCATTTCTTGATATATCTTTCGCATCAGACGAATAATTTTCAGTTGCAAGTTTTGTGATATTCTTAGCCGCTAAAAGATAATCTTCTGTTGCACTTTGTATAATATTTAAACCTGCGTCAGTTTTATGATTCATTCCTGCACTTTCAGTAATATCACCCCCTGCAGTCGTAGTAATGCTTTCAGAAGCATTTATAATCAAGTTTTTACAGTTAATCGTAAAAGTTTCTGGCACAGTCAAGGTTGTACTTTTAGACTGTTCATCCATATGTAGTTCATTCCCGCTAGGGTCAGAAAGCCAGATTCCCACTTTTTCTATAAACTTGAACAACATCCCAAAACGAAGTTTCCAACCTTTAATGCTGTTGTTCTCATCAAAAAACTCAGGCATTTCACGTCCGTTATAATATGTTCCTGAAACATAAGGGCATTCGGCATTGCCACCTTCAAAACCAATTCTGACTTCTTCACCAATTTCTGGCCTGAAATACATTCCTTTTCCCAAACCTGCGTAAGGTTGAACCATACGCATCCAATCGCTTTCGTTCCCACGGCCGTTCCAATAATATTCAACCCTAATGCGGCCCATTTTTTCGGGATCGTTATTGTCAATCACTTTTGCAGGTTGGCTCTCCGCAAGTGCAAAAACTTGTGGATTAGTGTAATGTGGCACGGCAACATCTGCAGGAATGGCTTTGAATTCGCAACTGTAATTACCGTTTACTTCTGAATGATGGATTACTTCAACGGCTATCAATTCATGCTCGACAGTTTTGTTCTGAATAGTAAAAGCCTGTCCCAAGCCAATTGGATAATAGGAAATCCCGTTATAGAAAACACTGTTTGCATCTTTTGACTGAGTCTGCAGTTTTACCATTTCTTCAATTTCCTCCTTGTTCTGCGCGTTGTTGGTGTAAATCCCAACACCAAGCTCCCTCGGAGCAACTGAAGGCTGGTTGAATCCCATTGAAACGGCAAATCTGTCTCTGCTTCCTGTATTAGTCCTTTCAGATGAATTGCGTATACTGTTGGCGACAGAATAATCATATCCGCCGAAAGAAATTTTACGGGAGACCAAACTTGTTTCGATCGTAAATTTATGAAGTGATGATCCATTAATCAGTTTTACCTTGCTGGCTTTTGTCTGGCCAAACTGCATCCGCATACCATCAAAATAAAACCATTGTCCATATCGTGCAGCAAGTCTTTTAAGAAAATCAAAACTGGTTTCATTGTATTGCAGTTTATTGGAAAAAACTTTAGAATGAGTTGGTACTATGGCATCCCTTTGATAAAATTCTCCTGAATTGGTTTCTCCAAAAATCTCAAGAGCAATCTGCTGCAGATTTCGATTAAGAAAAATTCTAGATTTTTTCTGATCGTCAAGAAGTACAGAATGGCTGATGCCATAAACATGAAGACCTGCGGGGCTCCCGTGAAGGTCAACAGATTTTAATGCGTTAATAACACCTTTAGACATCAGTCTGATTCCATTGACTTTGAAGGTAAAAATCACTTCGCTTCCAATATATTTACTGATGGCTTTTTCCTGGTCTTCGGGATCGATAATGGCTTTTCCTGTGTACTGCCAGATAAAGGAAAAATAATGGTGATCAGCCATTTTCTGCGAAAGTTGCAGATCATAATAAATGATGTTTTTTTCGAATGAACTTATCGAAATATGAACTTGCTCTAATAATTTTGACATAATTGACTGGCTTTTAGTTGAGTTGGTGTATTTGTAAATATATCTTTACAAATACTCTCCGTTTAGCCCCTAAAAGACATTTTTGCAACAGAATAAGATATTTTTACTGTCACAAAACCGTAAAAAAAATCCCATTCATTAGGAATGGGATTTTTTATTTTTAGTTATTTCTAAATTAAAGCCTAAACCGTAGGCTCAATAACATCTTCTGTTTCAATTTCTTCAACAGGAGCCGAATTATCATCCAACCATGCAATAAACAATTTATAGCCTATTGAAAATACAATCGGTCCTACGAATAACCCTATAAATCCTGACATGATGAATCCTCCAATAACACCGAGGAAAATAATCAGCATTGGCACCAAAGCTCCTTTTCCTAACAAAAGTGGTTTTAAGACATTATCTGACAATCCGCTGATGATGAAAAATATCGTCCAAAAAATAGCATGACCAGAATCGCCTGTAGAAAATAAATAAACGATAACACCAATATTAATGATAATTGGCCCAATTTGCAGAATTGAAAACACAAGGCAAATTAAAGTCAAAATTCCCGCATACGGAATATCTGCCATAAACAAACCAACAGCTTGAATAATCGTTTGAATTACCGCTACGCCCAAAATTCCTTTAACTACTTGAAAAATTGTTGATACTGAAATTGTCATAATTTCGTCTGCTTTATTTCCTGCAATTTTCCCAAGAAATTTCATTGCAAATTCCTTTCCTCCAGAGGTTACTAATAAAACCCCAGCAATAATTACGGATAAAATAAATTGCAAAAATGCTGCACCAGAACTCAAAATACTTCCCATAATTTTTGACGAAAACTCTTTAATCTGATCCTGATATTTTACTACGCCTTGCTCAATATCTGTTGACATCATGAGTAAAAATTCATAAAGAGGTTTACCAATTATCGGCCATTCTTTTATGTTTTGCCCGGGAGGTGCAATTTTTAAGGTTCCAGCTTCAAAATTATTTTTCAATTCTAAAAAATTGGCTATAGCCGCCTTCAAAGAATAAATGACAGGCACCAGCATTACTGCAATAATCACAAGTGTTATTATAATCGAAGCCAATGTTTTTCTTCCTTTTAAGATTCTTTGCAGAAAATCAAACATGGGATAAAATGCCACGGCAAGTATAACCGCCCAAAGGATTGGCATAAAAAATGGCAACAATAATTTGAGACAGAATCCGACAATCAGAAATATGAAAAATAACTGTAAAATAGTGTCAAAGAGTTCTTTGCGTTTATTCGAATAAGATGTTTTCATGTTTATTTTGATTTAGATGTGATTGGTTAAATTATTTTTGTTTATCTCGAGAAAAATTAGCGTCTGAAACCAATCTTCCTATTAAAATTACTGGATACAAAACTCCTGTGAGCACTTCAATCTGAACAAGAGAACGTGCTATAGGATGAAGTGGCACAATTTCGCCATAACCTGTAGAAGTCATGGTAATGTAACTGAAATACATAAAACTCGCCTGATCGCTGTTGCTTTCAAATTGTGAGTCTGCGATATTGAAAGATCCTTCAATATGTCTAAAAAGAAATAAATATAGCGTACACCAAAAATGAACCATTAGCATATACACCACAATTGAGCCTATTATTCTATAGGTATTGACGGGTCCGGGCTCTAAGACCTTTTTTAAAACTAATATGATCAAAAGCGCCATAACTGCTACTGATAAAATAAGATCAGCAAACAATATGATGATATTCCGGTTGAAATAATCAATCCATTGTATCAGAACAAATAGAATTGGAATTACTGAAATAAGAAAGGCCTGTTTTTTATGCTTGGAAAGTGAAAAAATACCAGCAAACAGAAACAACATCCAAAAAATATTTAAGACAATCATAAAATGCGGATAATTGCCAAAAAATGGAATGGCAATAAAATGCATAATGAAAAGCAAAATAAGCATTCCACGGAGTCCACTTTCTTTATTCCATAAGCCAAATAAAAAGCGATCTTTTTTTACATTCATAACTGTATTCAATTTTTAAGATTAAATTGGTATCGGCTCTACTTCTACTCTTCCAATTGGTCTTCGCCAAAGTTTGAAAAGCAGAATTATTAAAATGGGAAAAAAACATATCGCTGACATCACGAGATAAATATCTTTGTAAGCCAATAATATTGCTGCCTGCGAGGTTTGATTCGAAAGGCTTTTTTCTGCTTTTTTTTGGGCCTCAGCATCTGATAATCCCATATACATAAAATTTCTTTTGGAGCTTTCTAATTGGTTTTCAGCCGTTTTATTAATCGCTGTCAATTGCTGGCTTAAACCTGTTTTATGCTGGACATTCATATTCGAAATAAAAGTTCCAAGAATTGCGCTTCCAAGTAGAGATGCAAAAACGGCTTGCGAAATAATTCCTGTCATCATGCGTGATGTGCTCAATGGCGGCGGAACACCTTCTGAAATATAAAGCAAGGAAACAGGAAAGAGGAAACCAATTCCCATACCTTTAAAAACAAGCGGCACAAAAAAATCAGTAGAATCAATTCCGGGATAAAATCTAAAAAATAAAATAATATGATAAAATCCATAACAGGCAAACCCAATGACCCAAATCGTTGCCAAATAAATCCTTTTGTACAAAAGATAAGTCGAAAGCGGAATCGAAATACACAACCCAAATAATATGGCTAAATGGGTCAAAGCATTAAGAACTGGGTCAAAACCTAACACATTAGTCATATAGCCTGTTACAACACTTCCCGTGCCATTCATTACGCCAATGTAAAACATCAAGAAAGCGCCAATTACTACATTTTTGTACTTATAAACATCTGGATTGATAATCGGGTCGGCTGTAAAACGAGCATGCAACAGATAAATTCCTGCCATAATCAACAATAAACCTATTGCCAATACTATTTTAGGATCGCTCAGCCAATTTCTGGTTTGTCCTTCGGCACACAAAAAAAGAATAATCAGAAAGAATAAAAGCATGATAATCCAACCGCGCCAATCAAATTGAAAAGCATTTTTCATTGGAGCAACATCGGCTTTATAAAAAAACCAAGCGAGCAGAATTCCAACTAAGAAATTGGCATTCAGAAAATAAATCCCGAAAGTCCAATTGTGCATACTCGTAAAATTAGTTCCTAAATATTGATACAAATGCTGGCTTCCTTTTTGAATAAACTGCAAAATTCCATACAACAAAGCCATATTAAAAGCCGGATTGTATTTCATCAAAATCGGAACCATTGAAGCGAATATTCCAATTACAGAAACAATAGCCAAAAGCGATCTAAAAAACACAAACCACTCAATACTAGACACAAACAATAAAGCCGTATTGAAAATCAAAGACAAAAAACACGCCGATAAAATCATAGTTCTCACCTTGATTTGCTTTCCTAATTTTAGTCCCAAAGGCATAAAACCAAGCATAGCAAAAATGGGAATGTAAATCGAGTACGTAAAAACGGTTGTCGATTCTCCAAAATGTCCCATAATTTGGGAATTGTCATAAGTGGTTACATTAAGCCCATTAAAAAAAGGAATGGTAAGGATGTATAATCCTATAAGAGTAAAAACGCTTCCTTTTTTTCCTGCAAACATCTCTTATTTTTTTACGTCAACTGTAACATTCATTCCTGGTCTAACTTCCTGCAATTCTTTGGCAGGCGTTTCAAATTCAATCTTAACGGGAATTCGTTGTGTTATTTTTACAAAATTCCCTGTGGAGTTGTCTGGTTCAACCATAGAAAATTTTGCGCCTGTTGCTGGAGAAAATCCAACTACTTTTCCTTTAAACTCTTTTCCGTCAAGAGCATCTATTGTAATCGTTACTTCTTGTCCGCTTTTAATTTTTTCAATTTGCGTTTCTTTGAAATTGGCAGAAACCCATAATTTTTGACTCAAGACAATTGTGGCAACCGTTTGGTTTGAGTTTATTAATTCTCCAATCGATAAATTGCGTTCCCCCACATATCCGTCTCCCGGCGCAATAATGCTGGTATATGATAATTGCAGTTTTGCGGCGGCCAAATCAGCTCTCTTTCTTTCTACTGTTGCTCGTGATGCTTCAAGATTAATCGTACTTTGCTTGGTTATCGAACTGCTAGCTTCCAGATTCTTTTGCCCCGCTTTCACATAAGCTTCTTCCGATTTTAATTTTGAAATTACCTGATCATATTGATTTCGAGTCACAGCTGAATCTGCATACATATTTTTGAAACGCTGATAGTCTTTTTGGGCTTTTTCAAGGCTAGCCATATCGCCAGCCAATTTTTCCTTTCCTGATGCCTGATTTGATGCTGACGTTGTAATATTTTGTTCCAATGAATGAAGATTACCTTCAGCTATAGCCAAATCAGCTTCGGCCTGCATTACTTTAATGACATATTCAGAATCGTCTAAAACAACAAGCGTATCACCTTTGTGAACCAATTGATTCGATTCAAATCTAATTTCCTTAATATGCCCCGTCGCCCTCGCTGCAACACTGTTGATATAAGCTTCAACCTGAGCATTATTAGTCGTTTCATAAGTACTGAAATCAAAAAACAAACTCAAAATCCACAAACCACCAGCAATCAAAAAACCAAAAGACAGCACGGTAAGAATGGTATTTCTCTTTTTATCTTTCTGAATTGTTTCGTTTTGTGCATTTGCTTCGCTCATACTTTTTTATATTAAAGTTTCCCCATTGCATATTGCAGAGAATAATATTGAATGATTAAATCTAAATTGGCATTGACTAATGAAATTCTGGAATTGTTGAGTTGCAATTCAGCATCGACTATTTCGCTGATTAAAGCAAAATCATTATCATATCGGCTTTTCACAATTTTATAATTGCTCATTGAAAGTTCAACATCTTTTTTATACGTTTTGATATTTTCTTTGCTTTCAGCATATCTTACATAAGCATTTTTCACTTCTGTACTAATTTGATCTTTTGTCATTTGAAGTGCAGTATTGCTTTTATCAACCTCTAATTTGTCACCTGAAATTCGGTGTTTAAGATTGTAAAAACTAGAAACATCCCAATTCAAGGAAACTCCAGCTGCCCAATAATTCAGAATATTGACATAATTTGGCCATTGTGCTGGATATTCGGTATTTAAAATAAGATTAGCATTTACATTTGGCATAAAACCACTTTTAGTCAAACTCAAAGACGATTCAGACAATTTGATTTTTACCTCGGCACGTTTTATTTCTTCTCTATTTTGAAAAGCTTCTGCCAAACTTTCCTGCAGGTTTATATTTTCTGTCGGAATCATACTTTCTGCAACAACGGGCTTCAAAATGGTATTCGTTGGATAACCAATTAAAACGTCCAAATAATTACTGATCAATTCGATTGTATTGGTACTTCTGAATACCGAAACTTTAAAATTAGATTGTTGCAATTCTGTTCTTAGCAAATCACTTTTTATATTCTGTCCATTTTCTACGCGTGATTTCAATTGTCTGATTCGCAAATCGGTATTAATGATGTTTTGTTTCGTTACTTCAATTTGTCTGTACAACTTTTCAAGTGTGAAATATTGCTCGGTAATAGCATTTTTGACATCCGCTTCGGTCATCTTAACTACAGATTTTTGCATTTCGCTGATAAGTTCCTGTTGATCAATTCGTTTATTGATTGCGCTTCCGTTGTAAATGGGTAACGACGAAATAATATTAGCGAAGGCCTGATGATTGTAATAATCTACAGTAACATTGCTCTCATAAAACCCTTCATAAATTTTAGGATTCCCTATGTAATTATAACCTCCGTTTACGCCTATTCGAGGCATTTTTGCAATTTTTGCCTGATCGATATTTTCATTGGCAATAGCCAAATCAGTATTTGCTATTTTAAGTTGTCGATTGTTTTGGATTCCTAATGTTATG
Organism: Flavobacterium mesophilum; assembly: GCF_039581405.1. Taxonomy (NCBI): domain Bacteria; kingdom Pseudomonadati; phylum Bacteroidota; class Flavobacteriia; order Flavobacteriales; family Flavobacteriaceae; genus Flavobacterium; species Flavobacterium mesophilum. Next base: position 195,185 of record NZ_JBCPXZ010000001.1, read on the forward strand.
GCTTCTTCAAGCTTAATTGTTTTTGCTGTAGCAAGCGTATCGCGTTGCGCAAAACTCAAATGGGCACAACAGCACATCAAGGCCAAAAACTTTAATTTTAAATCTTTTAGTTGCCAATACCTCATCGAATTCTATAGCTATTAGATTGATTTTTTTTTGGAATTGCTTTTCTTTCCTTTAGTCAAAATCAAACCGTTAAATTTTAACTTTTTTAGGACTTTTTTAAGAAATAAATTTAGATAATTCTTAAAAGGAAAATTTCAAGAACTTGTTCCATTTTATAAAATGAAACATCTTAAATCGTTCTTAAGTTTCATGGAAAACAAATTGGTTTTACTTTTAAATATTATATAATCACCTCATTTCAAACCATATGCAAAAGCCTATTTTTGTTATACTTCTTTCACTTTATTTTTCTGGCGCTTTGGCTCAAGAAAAGACCTCAGATAGCACTAAAACATCACAGTCTAAAAACAAGAATATCGATTTTAATGTAATGCCGTACATCAGCTACAATAGAACATTGGATTTCATGTTTGGAGCCATCCCGATGATGATGTATAAAACAGACAAAACCGACACGATTTCTCCAAAATCTTTGTCTGGAATAACGGCAATTTACACTACGAACAAATCTTATTTTGTATGCTCGTTCAACAAATGGCATTTTAATGAAGACAAATGGCGCGCGCAGCTTTTTGCGATGGCAGGGAATCAAAATGCGCAATTTTTTATGGATGATTTTGATTCTTCTGGATTTTATGATTACGGAACTGAAACCTTTTTGGTAAGCGTGAGTGCTTTGCGGAAAATAGTAAAATCATTTTATGGCGGAATCGGCTATTCTTACGCACATTATGACACTACGTATCAAGACGATATACAGCCAGCCTCTGTGTCGCATACAAATGGCTTACAGACAATTTTGTTATATGATACTCGCGATGCTGTTTATTATCCAACAAAGGGAAGCAAAATAAGAGCAAGATGGATCACTTATCCGGAATGGTTTGGCAATGAAGTAAATGCAAATAAAATTATTTCAGAGTACAATACTTATATTTCTGTTAGAGATAAAAAAGATGTTGTTGCGGCACGTTTTGCAGGCAAATTTGGATTAGGAAACATCTCTTTTGAACAACAAGTCACTATTGGAAACGATGATATTAGAGGCTATTCTGAAGGAAAATATCGTGGAGATGGATTAATGGCCATTCAAGGTGAATATCGTTATAATTTTCATAAAAGAATGGGCGTTGTAGGTTTTGCCGGAGTTGCAACTATTTACGGTTCTGACACTCCTAGTTTTGACTGGAAATTATATCCAGGCGCCGGCGTTGGTTACCGATATAGAGCCTTCAAAAACGAAAAATTTAATGTAGGATTGGATGGTGCTGTTGGTAAAGGTGATTGGGGAGTTTATTTTAGAATTGGGGAAGCTTTTTAGACATTCAGCTTTTAATTCGTTTAATAGCTAAGACAGCGTCATAGGCTTTATTAATCCTCATATAATAAAACCTATTAAGCTATCATTAACTAAACTAAACTAAACCAAAACAAAAAAAATAAACCAATTTTTAACTTATATTATTCTATGCTTAAATTCTATATCAAACCATTTTGATCAAGAATATATTTTTTAGTCTTAGAATTGCTTCGAATTAAATCATTTACAAAAATCCGTCGCTGATAATTCAAAAAATGAGCTGATTTGACCTTTTTTCAAGATCAAATCAAACTCCATTACAATTTTTTTTAATTGGCCTCTTAATAGTCCATGAATATTTTTTGAAGCTCGTCAAGCTTTCTTGGCTTAAGCAAAGCAACCGTTAATAGAATTCTAGATTTTTGCGGATTTAATCCGTAAGATGCGATAAGCCCCAATTCATCATCATTACATTCCACATTTCGGCCAACTAAACCAGTTGCAACGCGAGTGCTTCGTACAACGATAATTCCTTTTTTGCTGGCTCTGGCGCATGCCTCAAGCGATGCTTTATTCATGTTTCCATTTCCAACTCCTGCAATTACGATCCCTTTTGCGCCTCTTTCAATAGAAGCATCAATCAAATCAGGTTTCATGTCAGCATCTGCGTAAATAATATCTACACGAGGAAATGCTGTAACTCCTTTTACATCAAACTCAGAGGTTTTTCCGAATTTTTGGTCAGGATAATGGTAAAAATCATTTACTCCGTAAGCTGTAGTACCAATAAGTCCGCGAATTGGAGACATAAAAGTCTGAACAGCAGTAGTACTTACTTTTGTCAAGGATTGAGCAGAGTGAATCCAATCGTTCATCACCAAAAGTACGCCATGCCCTTTAGCATTTGGATCTGCTGCCACAGCAATTGCGTTATATAAATTCAAAGGTCCGTCAGCACTAATAGCTGTTGAAGGACGCATAGAACCCACAAGTACAACTGGCTTATCTGTTTTGACTACAAGATTCAAAAAATAAGCAGTTTCTTCCATAGTGTCGGTACCGTGTGTGATCACGAAACCGTCTACATCTTTGCTAGAAGCCAATTCATTGATTCTGTTAGCCACTTTCATCATAATATCAAACGACATATCCTGAGATCCAACATTAGCGATTTGTTCCCCTTTAATATCTGCTAATTTCAAAGCATCGGGAACAGCATTTACCATCGCATCAATTGTAACTTGCCCAGAAGTATATCCTGACTGAACGCCACTTTTAGCAGCTCCTGCAATTGTACCACCTGTTGCTAGAATTAAAACTTTAGGTTTTGCTTGTCCAAACATGCTGATGCTTAAAGATAACATCACCAGCAAAATCATTTTATTGTAAAAATTTATATTTAATTTCATGATTATATACGTTTTAGTTTATGGTTATTTTTGGCCTGTTAAACTTGCAGGATCTAAAAGTTTTTTGATTTGATCCTCTGTAAGCAATTTCTTTTCACGAATAAGCTCTAGAATTCCTTTATTAGACGCAAGTGCTTCCTTAGCTAATTCTGTTGTTTTTTCATACCCTAGAACAGGGTTCAATGCAGTTACAATACCTACACTTCTTTCCATGTAATGGTTCAGAATATCTTTGTTTACCGTAATACCTTCAATGCAATTTTTTCTAAACAAAGGGAACGATTTAAAAAACAATCCTTGCGATTCCATCATTGCAATAGCTTCAATAGGTTCATAAGCATTTAACTGCAATAAACCAGAATGTGCCGCAAGCGTTACTGTAAGATCATTACCCATTACTTTAAAACAAAGCTGATTCATAAGCTCTGGCATTACAGGATTAACTTTTCCTGGCATGATTGAAGATCCAGGCTGAAGCGCAGGCAAATTGATTTCGAAAATACCGGTACGAGGACCTGAAGTCAAAATAATAAGGTCACTGCTTATTTTAGACACCGCAACCGCCATACTTTTTAGTGCCGATGAATAAAGCACAAATCCTTGCTGGCTTGTAGTTGCCGCAATTAAATCTTTACTCATGACAATAGGTTTTCCAGTGATTTTTGCTAAATGTGTAGCCACTTTTTCAGCATATCCCGGTGAAGCTGTAATTCCAGTTCCGATAGCCGTAGCTCCCATGTTTTGTTCACATAAAAAGACTTCAACTTTACGCAATGTATTCACTTCGGCATCAAGCTGATTTCCAAAAGCATGAAACTCTTGTCCAACTGTCATTGGAACAGCGTCTTGACCTTCTGTACGTCCCATTTTTAAAACGTCTTTGAACTCATCACCTTTTTTATGAAATGCTTTAGCCAGTAAATCTGCTTCTTTTATAAGTTTGTCGTTATGAAGCAAAAGCGCCACTTTTATTGCAGTTGGATAAACATCATTTGTAGATTGTCCCATGTTTAAGTCGTCATGAGGCTCTATAAATTGATATTCTCCTTTTTTATGACCACTCATTTCCAAGGCAATATTTGCGAGAACTTCGTTAACGTTCATATTTGCTGATGTTCCTGCACCTCCTTGGTACAAATCAACGAGAAACTGGTCGTGGTATTTTCCGTCAATAACAGCCTGACAAGCTTTTTCTATTGCTGCAAGTCTGTCTTTTTTTAGTCGGCCTACGTCAGCATTTGCTCGAGCGGCTGCTAATTTTACCATTGCAAAAGCTCTAACATAATCTGGATAAAACTGTGTCGTCATACCACTTATCTGAAAATTCTCTAATGCACGAGCTGTTTGAACTCCATAATAAGCATTAGACGGAATTTGTTTTTCGCCCAACAAATCCTTTTCAGTTCTGGTTTGGGCTTTTAGAGAGGTAATACATAAACCGCACAGTACTATGTATTTAATTTTTTTTAGCATGTTTTCTATTTTTTTGTTTATTGACAACGTTTTACAGCTATCAACTATTAGTTTTTTCTTTAGAAAAATTCTGAGAAGTTGTATTCAAACTAGTAGATCTAACTAAAGAACACCAGTCTTGTTGTTGATTAAATTTATAACCTACATCGGTCATGACAAATCCGCAGATTTCCATGCTTTTCTTTGCTTCATTATCCTGACCATGTATGAGGTTTATGGTCACAAAGCAAATGGTAATGGCCAGATACCTGATCGTAACCATCCGTAAACACTTTTTTTTCATAATGATTCTAGTTTAAATTGTTTGATTATTTTAGTTAATTAAAACCACATTCTTAATCTGGCGTGTATCTCTCGACAATCTGCAGGGGGATGCCGATCATTTTTGCATAAAAAACTGGCGTATATCAAATGCTCTAAAACTGAAATTATATTATGTAGTACAAATCATCATAAATAATTATTGCTTTTCTTGATGAAAATACTGTATTTCTAAAATATTATGTTAAATCATGATAAAATTACAAAGTAAATCAATTGAGAATTAGATGTTTTTGTTTCATTTTATAATTTGAAACATGAAATAAAAGGATCTTTTTTTGGACAAATAGTCTTGAAAATCCTTATAGAGAAAGGTTTTTAAAGCTTTACCTAAAAACAAAAGAAAAAAAGCACCCTGAAAAAGCTTAAACATTAGTTAAAATAAGTGTGTGAGATTACCATATGCATTAAAAAAAAAATCCCATTTCTTGGAAATGGGATTTTATAAAACTAACCATATAAACCAAAACTAACAAAATATTTATTTTTTATCCCAGCCATTCCTGATAAGATAAATCAAAATTTCTTCCTCTAATTCTTTTGCTAAATTTTCCGCCTCTAACTTATATTGAAAATACATTTCAAATTTCTTCTTATACTTCTCGGTTTTTAGCATATTGGAACAATAGTCATCGCAGATTGCTTTAAAATTATCATCTACCAGATATAAAACTTTAAGCGATTCTAAATATTCTGAGAATTTTAAATTATATAACTCTTTGGGAACAGACATACTATACAATTTATAAAATTAAATGAATCCTTGTTTTTAGTGAGAACAAAATGAAAATCAAAAAAAGCTTGTTCAAAAAGCTACCCAACTATTTTTAATTCGATACACATTTAAATATTTTATAAAGTTAGGCAGGAATAAAACTTAAAATATCTTTTTTTTAACACAACTCTGTTCCATATTATAAAATGAAACCTTTTGATTTTTAACAGCTTAAATTGCATCGTTTGAACAAAAAAGAATTTTATAAGATCATTTTTAACATAAAGTGGCTATTTCTCTGCTACTGATCAGAAATTTTCAATTCGTAAAATTAAAAATCGAACGCTGTTTTTAACTCTTTGTCAAAACTGAAATTTTTAAAAATTGTGTGAATAATTTCCATTCATTATTTTTCCAATCTATTCTCCAAATAGAAAAAACTTGCCCTTTTTAAGTTTATATCAATAAAAAAAGAGAAAAATAAATCAAATAATCTATCTTTCTCTTTAATTATAAAATATGGCTTTTACAATTACCAGCCTTTTACAGCACCTCCTTTGAATTCTTGTTCAGCCGCTTTTTCGACTTCAGGAGATTGAAAAGCCTGCAAAAACTGTTTTACTTTCTCTTCATTTTTATTGTCTTCTCGGCTCACTACCAAATTTACGTATGGAGATTCTTTGTCTTCAACAAATAAAGCATCACGAGAAGGAACTAATCCTGCCGCAGAAGCAAAAGTATTATTGATAATGGCAATAGAAACATTTGCATCATCTAAAGCACGTGGCAATTGAGGCGCTTCTAACTCTAAAATTTTCAAGTTTTTAGGATTGCTAATAATATCTGTTACTTTTGGCAACAAACCTACTCCATCTTTTAATTTCAGCAAGCCATTTTTCTGCAAAAGCAACAACGAGCGTCCTCCATTTGTCGGATCATTCGGAATAATAATGGTGCTTTCATTTTTTAATTCAGAAAGGGTTTTGATTTTTTTTGAATAGGCCGCAATCGGATAAACAAATGTTTTGCCAATAATAGCCAATTTGTAACCTCTTTGCTTCGATTGTTCGTCTAAATAAGGTTTATGCTGAAAAGCATTAGCATCAATATCACCTTGGCTTAAAGCTTCATTCGGAATCACATAATCGTTGAAAGAAACCAATTCAACTTCTAATCCGAATTTTTCTTTCGCTACTTTTTTTGCTGCTTCAGCCACTTTCAATTCCGGTCCCAAAGCAACTCCAACTTTTATAAAATGTGGATCATTATTTTTTGCTTTTCCGCAATTAGACAATATAAGGGCCAAAGCCAAAAACCCAGCAGTTTTTAAAATATTTAATTTCATAATAATTATAAATTGTTAATTATAAATTGTTAATTGATGATTATCTATGATCAAATCGTTTTGATAATTTATCTCCTGTAAATTGAATGATGAATACTAATATTACCAATAAAGCCAAAACCGAATTCATTGTAACGGCATCATAACCAATGTATCCATACTGATAACCAACTTGCCCTAATCCGCCAGCTCCAACTGCTCCACCCATAGCAGAATAGCCTACAAGAGTAATCAATGTAATCGATGCGGCATTTATCAACGATGGCAACGCTTCTGGAAGCAATACTTTATATACAATCTGAAAAGGTGTCGCTCCTAAAGCTCTTGCAGCTTCAATCAATCCAGAAGGAAGACTCAACAAAGAGTTTTCAACTAAACGCGCAATAAACGGCGCCGCGCCAATACTTAATGGAACCAATGCCGCACTAACACCAATAGAAGTTCCAACAATAGCACGTGTAAACGGAATCATCCAAACGATTAGAATGATAAATGGAATAGAACGAAATACATTTACCAAAACCGATAAAATTCTGTTTAAAACGGGTTGTTCCAGTATTTGATTTTTACGCGTCAAGAAAAGCAAAATTCCTGTTGGCAAACCAATTACAAAACCAAAAAATCCCGAGACAAAGGTCATAACAATGGTTTCCCATGTTCCTTTTAATAATAAATCTATAATTGAATCAGACATAACCTATAATTTCTGTTTTTATGTGTTTTGAATTAAAATATTGAATTGCAGCATCATAATTTTCGCGTTTTCCTGAAAGTTCAATCAGCATAACGCCAAAATTAACTTCGCCCGCTTGATCCATTTGTGCACTTACGATTTTGAAATCAGTATCAAAAAGTCTTGAAACTTCTGAAATAACCGGTTCATTAACTGATTTTCCTGTCATTTCTAGTTTCAATAACGGATTCAAATTTCCGTTGTCTTCTTTCTGCAATTTCTCCTGATAAACCGATGGAACTTCAATATGAAGCGAAGACGAAATAAATTCTTTTGTCAATTCATGTTTTGGATCTGCGAAAATTTCGCCTACACTTCCCTGTTCGATCAATTTTCCGTGACTGATTACGGCCACTTCATCACAAATTGATTTTACCACTTCCATTTGATGCGTAATCAATAAAATGGTAATGTTCAAGCGTTTGTTGATGTCTTTCAATAAATTCAAAATAGACCGTGTTGTTGCAGGATCTAGAGCACTTGTAGCTTCATCACACAATAAAACTTTAGGATTGTTTGCCAATGTTCTTGCAATCGCAACTCTCTGTTTTTGCCCGCCCGAAAGACTTGCCGGATAATCGTTTGCTTTTTCAGCTAAACCAACCAATTCCAATAATTCTAAAACGCGGGTTTTAATTTCAGTTTTTGAAGTTCCTGCCAATTCCAGTGGAAATGCAACATTTTCAAAAACAGTTCTAGAAGACAATAAATTGAAATGCTGAAAAATCATTCCGATTTCTCTTCTTTCAATTGCCAATTCGGCGTTTGACAATTGCATCAAAGCTTTTCCATCCACAATGATTTCGCCTGAAGTGGGTCTTTCCAACAAATTCACACAACGGATCAAAGTACTTTTCCCTGCACCTGAAGTTCCAATAACACCAAAAATTTTCCCTGGTGGAACGTGTAACGACACATCAGAAAGAGCAGTAACAATCCTGTCTTTCTGGTGAAAAGTTTTGGTTACATTTTTTAATTCAATCATTTTATAATCAAGGTTAAAAACAAAAAGCCTTTCAACGGTTCATGAAAGGCTTTTTCGAAATAAATAATATCATTTTATAGAGAAGCCAGCTCAATGAATTGCATTACAACATTACAGCACATCATGTTGCTGTTGTAATAATTCTTCATATTGCGGTTATTTTTCTTCATTTCGGTTGCAAATTTAAACACTAATTTCCAATTTTAATACAAAAAACACAAAAACTTTTATTACCCTATCAAAATAATAGATTAATTTGATTTCTTCAAAACTATCAGCACGAAACCCATCTGATTTTTTCATAATACTATGTATTAAGATTTCACGCAGATTTTACAGATTTCAGCAGATTCAAATAGATTTTTTACTAAACCTGAAAGAAAATAAATTTTGCATTTTGAGTTAAAAAACAAATCTGTGCTAATCTGCTTAAATCAACAAAAATCTGCGTGAAACATTCTTTAAATCAAAATCGAAACAGGATCAAATTTCTAATCTAAAACAAACCATTCATTCACTTCTCGAGCAATTGTATCTTGAATTCTAGGATTTTCAAATTCATTTGTTGCTGCATTATATTCATAATCTTTTTGCCATTTTTTGTAATTGGAAGCCACTTGATGAATCGCATTGCAAACAAACAGCAGTTCATCATTTGTCATTATCGGATGAAGCGACAAACGAACCCAACCCGGCTTATTGGTTTGGTTTTTCTGAAGCAACTCATTTGTAATGGCTTTTGATCGCTTTTCGTCGATATTAAAAAGATAGTGCGCATACGTACTCGCGCACGACCAGCCACCGCGAACCTGAATTCCGAAACGGTCATTTAAAAGCCTCACAATCAAATTATAGTGAATATCTTCAATCACAAACGAAACACAGCCTATTCGTTTGCTTTTTAAATCGCCCAAAATAGACAATCCTTGTATTTTTTGAAGTCTCGAAAAACAGATATCCAATAATTCTTTTTCTCTTTTGGCGATGTTTTCGACTCCCATTTTTTCTTTTAGCTCCAAAGCTAAAGCCGTTCGAATAACTTGCAAAAATCCCGGAGTTCCGCCATCTTCCTTTACTTCTATCGCATCACTGTAGCAATACTTCCCTAGCGGATTCGTCCATTTTACATTTCCTCCTCCTGGATTATCAGGAAAATCAGATTTATAAAGTTGTTCATTAAAAACCAAAATTCCAGAAGTTCCTGGACCTCCCAAAAATTTATGTGGCGAAAAGAAAATAGCATCTAAATGTTGTTCTGGATCTTTTGGATGCATATCAATCTTTACATAAGGCGCCGAAGCTGCAAAATCTACAAAGCATAATCCGCCGTTTTGATGCATTATTTTAGCCAATTCGTGATAAGGCGTTATAATTCCAGTAACGTTAGAACAAGCGGTAAACGAACCAATTTTCAAACTTCTATCAGAATATTTTTTTATTTCTTCTAAAAGGATTTTAGGATCAACCAAATTGTTTTCGTCTGGAGGCAAAATCACAACATCCGCATTCGTTTCGTACCATGAAACCTGATTCGAATGATGCTCCATGTGCGTAATAAAAACGACAGGTTTGTCTGCTTCATTTTCAGAATTATTTCTCAACTTCATAATACGCTGCAGTTTGGACAAAGCAGCAGTCATGCCACTTCCAGTTGCTACCAAAACATCTGAATCATGAGCATTTACTGCTTTTTTAATAATCTCTCGAGCGCGCTGATATGCAAAAGTGGAAGCTTTTCCTGTTTGACTTGAAAGCGAATGCGTATTGGCAATCATCGGACCAACTTTATTGAGCATAATATCTTCAATCGGGACGTATAATCTTCCGCTGGCAACCCAATCTGCATAAATCAGATTCTGTTCTCCGTAAACCGATTCGAAAGTATGTTCAACTCCTAGTGTGTTTTCTCTAAATTTAGAAAAGTAACATTCAGGCTCTGTTGGTTTTGTTGTTGGCTCAATAGCATTCATTTCCTTGTCATTTTTTAATTAACGATTGTATTCTTAATTTCAATTCTTTTAGATGATCAGATTTTATTTTCCAAAAGCTTTTTTAATGTCGCTTGCAATTCTTCTCCATGCAGGTTTTTAGCAACGATAATTCCTTTTGAATCCACTAAATAATTTCCTGGAATTGCACGTACACCGTATAATTTAGCAACGGCACTATTCCAAAAAAGCAAATCAGAAACGTGTGTCCAGGTTAAATTATCATCCTGAATTCCCTTAACCCAGTTTTCTTTCTTTTTATCCAATGAAATTCCAATAATATTGAATCCTTTATCATGAAATTCCTTATACGCCGCCACAATATTTGGATTTTCTCTTCGGCAAGGTCCACACCAAGAAGCCCAAAAATCAACTAGTGTATAGCCTTTCAAATTTTCATAAAGACGAACTGGCTTTCCTTCTGGATTATTGGCAGTAAAATCAGGAGCTTTTTTTCCAACTGCTAGTCCATCCAACACAACAGCAAGATCTTTTAGTTCTTTCACATAAGAAGTCGTGTGAAGGCTTTTATCCAATAAAGCAATGTTTTGTGTGATTTGTTCTGGAGTCAATCGATATGACCAGTTTCTGTACAAAACATAAGCTGCAACTATAGATTTAGGGTTTGACGTAATGAATTTGCTGATTTCTATATCGTTGCTCTTTTTGTACGTTTCAAATAAATCTTGAGAAGCTGAACCTGTTACAACTGAAGTAGAATAATATTTCTTCGGACTCAATTTTACCGTAATAGGCTCTTTTTCAAGAAAAACATACAATGGAGAACTGGCAGTATTCACGCTTAATCCGTATAATTCTGGGGTTTTAACTTTGGTTTTAAAACTGAAATTCCCATCTTTCACTTTTGCCGAATCAATTGTGGTAAACATCTTATTGTGAAATTTTTGCAGATATACATATTGCGCAACCGTATCAACAACAGTTCCTTTTAATTGCAAATTGTTTTCTTGTGCCTGAGTTTGGACGATTCCAAAGCAGAACGCTAAGCCTAATAGTATTTTTTTCATGGTAATTTAATTTTTAGTGATTAATATGTTTTGTTTTTAAATGTGATTTTTTACTTAAAATTGGGCAATAGAATTCTCCTAGACTTTATTTCAAAGTCCTTTTTATATAATTTTAAAGAATTGAAAAAGAAGAAAATCTAACGTGGTCGCATTCGGAAAACCATAACGTTATTTTCTGGAAAGAATAAATTCAAACGATCTGAATAAGTTCGAGAAGCAACTGACTTGGTTTTCATTTTTGAAAAAATAAATTTTAATATTGATGACCTTACTCAGATTCACTTTGGAAATCTTCCTTATCTGTCCCGCAAGGCGGGAAGGATTTAGCACCTTATTTAGCAACAGGTTGCTAAGACATCATTGGGCCTACTCCCTCAGTCTTTCTGGATAAGTATCATTGCAGATGTTTTCTGCGTTACAAATATATATTAATTCTACCGAATTAGTATAGTTTTAAATTGATTTTTTTGAATTATTTTTTAAAGAATGAAATAACCATCTTAAAAACAACATTTTAAAAACCTTTAAATGTTTGTTTTTTAAGATTAAAACTTACTAGGAACCCACAAAAAAAACTCATTTCGATACTGAAATGAGTTCTACTTAATCTTCAAGAATAGCATTATTAAGTAATTATTTCTTCAATTCGTCAAAATACGTTGTAGTTTCTTCAATTAAAGAATGCATCAACTCCCCTGCTCTTCTATGCTTTAAAATTGGCGAAATTTGGCCTCCCCAAAAAAGTATCATATCCCATTTTTTTTGTTCTAAAGTCGCTTTTCGTAAATGAGACATAAAAGTAGTTTGTAATGGAAATGGCAACACTGATGCTTCTTTTCCTAAAATTTCTTTTGCAATTCGGCTTGAAATACCACGCCCTAGCCTTCCAGTATAAGCGCGCGATAAAGTGGTGTATTTTGATCCTTCTGAAAATAACATTTCTCTATGGATCGGCAATGCGTTTGATTCTTCAGTGGCTAAAAATGCAGTTCCGATCTGAACGGCGCTCGCTCCTAAAGCTAATGCTCCGGCAATTCCCTTGCCATTTGCAATTCCTCCTGCTGCAATAACCGGAACCTTTACTTTTTCTCTGATTAATTGCAATAAAACAAAAGTTCCCGTTACTGATGATTCGGCAGAAGCCAAAAAAGAAGGCCGGTGCCCGCCCGCTTCAAATCCAGAAGCGATAATCATATCAACACCTGAATTTTCTAAATAAATAGCTTCATCTAAAGTTGTTGCCGCACCAACGGTTACAATTCCAAGTTTCTTGCATTGTTCCAAAACATCCGGAGAAAGTGTTCCAAACATAAAACTGAAAACTTTCGGACGAATATCTAGAAGCACTTGCAATTGATTTTCAAATCGGGATTGAAACGGCGCTGGTTTTTCTGGCAACGGAATTCCCGCTTCATCAAAATAAGGCTTGAATAGCTCTTTTGCTTTATCATATTGTCCATCTGTAATTCCGTTTGGATCCATATCCGAATCCGAAACCCAAAGATTTAAGTTATACGGTTTGCTGGTTAAGGCTTTTATTTGTTTATCTGCTTCATAAATTTCCTGCGGACTCATCGTATATGCGCCATAACCGCCCAAACCGCCAGCATTAGAAACTGCCGCGGTTAGTTCTGGTGTTGAAAGATTTCCGCCAAATGGCCCTTGCAAAATCGGGTACTGAATTCCTAACAATTCCGATGCTTTTGTATTGTACCACATCACTTAAAATTTAAAATTATTCACTTAAGTCAGTCAACATTTTGTTGACGATAAGCCATTTTCCATTTACTTTATGGAAAGATAAAAAATCCCGATAATTAAAATCGTACATTTTCAGACTAACTTCTGCAATGGCGATTGAATTTACGACTTTTATATTTAATACTTCGCCTTTAAAAGGTTTTCCTGAATCTTTCGGACTTTGTCTGTTTTTCACTCCATCTAAGTAAAGATCAGCAGTTTTAAAATAAGGTTGCCCTTTCACATCTCCAAAAATAAAGCTTCCCGGATAAAATATACTTCCCAAAAGCATCACATCGCCTTCGTAAATTCCTTTAAAATAATAATTCTCAACTGCATCTTTAATAGCAGCAATTTCGGCTTGATTTTCCATTTTAATTGTATTTTGAGCTTTTATGCCCTGAAAAGTCCAGAGCATAAAAGCAATTAATAAAATAGGTTTCATTTTAATTTAAGTTGTGTCCTGCTCCTTTTCCACCGTCAACATTGATGATTGTGCCGGTAATGAAATTGCTTTTAGCAACAGTATAAACCATTTCGGCAACATCGTCAATTTCTCCAACTCGGTTTAGTAAATGCAGACCTCCGTTTGCGTCAACTTTATCACCGTGCATTGGCGTTCTGATTACGCCAGGAGCGACAGTGTTTACGCGAATATTTTGTTTCCCAAATTCAGCCGCCAATTGAATTGTAAGTGCATGAATTGCGCCTTTGCTCGAAACTGGTGCTGAAGCCGGCCATCCGCCCAAACCGTGATTTACCAAGGGTGTCCCAATATTGATGACAACACCATCTTTTTGTTCCAACATTTGAGGAATTACTGCTTGCGTGGTGAAATAGGTTCCTTTTAAATTGGTTGTCAAAAACTTATCCAAATACGTTTCATCAACTTCTAAAAATGGCTTGCTATCAAAAATTCCAGCATTATTAACCAAAACATCTGCCGAACCAAATTTTTCAATTGCTAATTTAACTAATTGTTTTCCTGTTTCTTTATTGCTTACATCACCAGCAAACATTGCTAGATTACTTCCTCCTCCAAATTCATTAAATGTATTTTCTAGCGCACTTGGAGTCAATGAATTAATAACAACATTATCTCCTCTGTCCAAAAAGTATTTTGCGATTCCTTTTCCAATTCCAGAAGCAGCTCCTGTAACGATTATAGTTTGTTTTTTCATGGTATTTATTTTTTATCGGCTGTAATGCCTTTTTCTCTTAATACTGATACTTGTTCTCCTGCATAACCCCAATCGTCCAACTCAACTTCTTGAATCACAATATGGGTCAAATGCGGATCTTTATTCAAAACCTCGGTAATCAAATTGGTGATACCGCTGATTAATTGCTGTTTTTGCTCACGTGTTACGCCTTCGCGAGTCAATTCTAATTTTACGTAAGGCATGTCTTTAGTTTTTAGATTGTTCTGAAAATATGGCTTCGGCAGTGATATTGAAATCCAACTTAAAGTCATTGTAAATCAAAGTGTCGCCCAAATCTTTGAAAAAATTTCCTGAACGGAATTTAATATCATATTTGGTACGATCAATAAGCAGTTTTCCGCTAAGCGAAATTGCATTTCTGCCATTTTCTATTTTGGCGTCAAAACCGACTAAATGCGTAATGTCTTTAATGGTAAGATTTCCTTCTAAGTGATAAACTCCATTTCCAGTTTCTTTTACACTAAGAATGTCAAAAGATGCTGTAGGGAATTTTTCGATTGAGAAAAAATCATCTGAAGCCAAATGTCCAGCAAATTGTGCATTTGCATCTGGATCTGTAATGTCTAAAATTTTTATTTTGGAAGTATTGATGACAACATTTCCTCCTTTTATTTTTCCATCATTCAAGATGAAATTACCTTCTTTGATACCAATTGTACCATTATGCGCACCGGTTACTTTTCTTCCGGTCCATTCTACGTTGCTGTTTGAACTTACGATTTTATAATTTGTTGTTTCCATTTTTATTGTATTTAAAAGTACAATACAAAGGAACGGCGGTTATCAAAATTGGTTACGTGACCTAGATCACTTTTTGAGGGACAAAGAGACAGAGGGACAAAGTTGCAAAGGTTTATTTTGCACACGCATAAAGGCTTTTGTTTCACGCTCCCGATAGCTATCGGGATAGCAGATTTAAGCTGATATTCACAGATTTTTTATGTCAAATGCTGCATAATTTTTAAGCTCTCGCAGATTTTGCAGATTGAACAGATTCATATTGTGTCGCATAATTTTGGTTTCACGCCGATTTAGGCAGATAAAAAATAATCAGCTTAAATCAGCAATCCCGATAGCTATCGGGAGCGTGAAACAAACTATCTAAATCAGTTTAATCCCTCAAATCCGTGGGCAAAAAAGATTATGAATTATAAAGTCGGCTTAAGGTTTCTCTGGAAACGCCTAAATAAGCGGCAATTAAATGTTTTGGGACAAGATTATACAACTGCGGATATAACGCCAAAAGCTCTTCGTAACGCACTTTGACATTATTATTCATAAACGATAAAAGCCTTTTTTGGGAAGCGATATATCCTTTATTCGTTCGCCAACGGAAGAAATGTTCCACTTGATGAAATTCTTTGCAGAGTTTTTCACGGTCTTCGTTTGAGAGACAAAGTACCTCGGCATCTGTAATACAATCCACATTTATGGTCGCTTCAGTTTGATTGTACAACGCACTATAATCTGATGCCCACCAAGTTGGCATTGCAAACTGCAGTATATACATTTTGATTTCATCATTGATGAAAAAAGACTTTAAACAGCCTGAAATCACAAAATATTCGCAGTTCACTTTATCGCCCGCGCTAATAATGGTTTGCCCTTTTTTGAAAGACAAAGGTTTGAAATGAGAATAGAAATAATCAAATTCCTCGTCTGTCAATACAGCGGTCTTGGCGATATGTTGTTGCAAAATGGCTTTGGCTTCCATCGTTTAGTTTCGGTTTTTAAGTCTACTGTAAAGTTATAAAATCGGCTGAACTTTCAGAATGTCTATTTGAGAAATCAAATTGTCCGTTTCACCTAAAATCTGATATGTTTTCTGCTGTATCTGACGCAATTTTGTCCTGTTTAACAACTTAAAAATTAAAATCATGAACACAAAAACAACAAAAATTATTTACTGGACAGGAATCATTTTAACTTCTTTATGGTTTGGTGCCAGCGGGTTTTTCGAACTAACATCTAACCCAATTGTTTGGGGAATAACACAACAATTGGGCTACCCAGCACATTTCATTTACATTTTGGGCGTATTTAAAGTTTCTGGCGTAATCACTTTATTGATTCCGAACAAATTATTGCGATTGAAAGAATGGGTATTTGCTGGAGTTTTCTTTGACATCATCTTTGCTTTCTTTTCAAAATTGGCAGTTTTAGGCTTCCCAGCAACCATCGATGCCATTATTGCTTTTACGATGGTAAGCGTAACTTATGCTATGTTTAGACAATTATATGCCGCTAATTATTCTAAAAACATGATTGTAGGCTAATTTTTAAATGGGCCACGGATAAAACAGATTGTACTGATTATCACGGATTTTTATTTAAATATCTAAAGCATGTTTTCAAGATTAATTTCAGCGAAAATCCGTTCGATCTGTTTCATCTGTGGTCTATTATTTAAAATGCGCCCAGGCCGCAGCTTTAAAAGTCGTTTTTGATTTTTAAAACATTTCTTATCTTTGCACTTTCAAACGAACGCTTCAAGTAAATGTGAATAAATAATTTCTTTCAGATATAGAGACAGCAAGCCAGACTTTGGTTTTGCTCATTTATTAATGCTTAAGAAAGAAATTATGATCATTCTTCAAAACATTTCATATACACATTCTAATACAGAATTGCTGTTCAACAACGTCAGTTTAACAGTAAATACAGGCGATAAAATTGCCTTAACAGGACATAATGGTTCTGGAAAATCAACTTTGCTTAAAATTATTGCAAAAGAATTATTTCCGTCAAGCGGAACAATCGAAATGGAGTCGGAACCGTATTATATTCCGCAGATTTTCGGGCAATACAATCATTTGACAATTGCTGAAGCGTTGCAAATTGGGCCAAAACTTACTGCTTTTAGAGAGATTCTAGAAGGAAATGTTAGCGAAGCCAATTTAAATACACTCAACGACGACTGGACGATTGAAGATCGATGCAACGAAGCTTTAAAATACTGGCATTTAACTGATTTAGATTTGAATCAAAAAATGCAGTTTTTGAGCGGAGGCCAGAAAACAAAAGTCTTTCTTGCTGGAATTATAATTCATCAGCTGAAACTTATTTTATTGGACGAACCCAGTAATCATCTTGATGTTGAAGGAAGAAATCTGTTGTATCAATTCATCAAAGATTCGTCCTTAACGATGCTGATTGTAAGCCATGATCGCAAATTGCTGAATTTGCTCGACACAACCTGCGAGTTAAAGTCAAACGGAATCAAAACGTACGGCGGAAACTATGATTTTTATTTGGAACAAAAGAATGTCGAAAAGAATGCATTAGCGCAGGATATTCATTCGAAAGAAAAAGCACTTCAAAAAGCAAAAGAAAAACAACGAGAAACGATTGAAAGACAACAAAAATCAGATGCGAAAGGCAAAAAGAAACAGGAAAAAGCTGGAGTTGCCCGCATTATGATGAATACTTTGAAAAATAAGGCCGAAAACAGCACTTCGAAAACCAAAAGTGTTCATGCGGAAAAAATTGGTGGCATTGCACAAGAATTAAGGGAATTGCGCGATAATGTTTCCAGTTTGGACAAAATGAAATTCGGATTAGATAATTCACGCCTGCACAAAGGAAAAGTAATGTTTACCGCCGAATCACTGAATTACAGCTACAGCGAAGAAAAACTCTGGAAAACCGATTTGAATTTTCAGATTCTTTCAGGCGAACGAATCGCTTTAAAAGGAAATAACGGATCTGGTAAAACCACGTTAATTAAGCTACTTTTAAACGAATTACAGCCAAAAACAGGAACTCTTAAGGTTGCAGACTGCGAAAGCGTTTATATCGACCAGGATTATTCGCTAATAAGAAATTCTTTGACAGTTTACGAGCAAGCGCAACAAAACAATACTTCAGGTTTAGAAGAACACGATGTCAAAATGCGATTAAACCGTTTCCTTTTTGGACAATCGGATTGGGATAAACCTTGCCTTTATTTAAGCGGAGGAGAAAGAATGCGCTTAATGCTCTGCGGTTTGACAATAAAAAATCAAGCGCCAGATTTAATCATTTTAGACGAACCAACAAACAATCTTGACATTCAAAATATCGAAATTCTGACTGCCGCTTTGAATGAATATCAAGGTACTTTGATTGTGGTTTCGCACGATGAAATATTTCTTAAAGAAATAAATATAAACAGCTATATTAGTTTACTTTAAAAACAATTATATAAACAAAAACTTAAAATATAACGCAACGTGTTTTTAACCGCAAAGTTCGCAAAGCTTTAAAACATATAGCTTTGCGAACTTTGCGGTTATATTCAGTCTTGAATGTAAAAAAATCTTAGCTCCCGATAGCTATCGGGATTGCGGTTAAATCACCCAAATTTATTATCGGTTTTCCAGCCAGCTTAAAAAAGCCGTTGCCTTCTCTTTTCCAACCAATAACTTTTCTTCTGTCGGAATTGTTAGTTTGATGATCAGCTTACGCGAAAAGTAATGCTCTGCTTCTCTAATTGCAGAAAAATTGACCAAATATTGTCGGTTCATTCTGAAAAACTGAATCGGTGACAATAACTTATGAACCTCGTCTAGCGATTGCGTAAGCTGATATTCATTTTTATCAAAAGTCATAATCGTAGGCGTTTCATTTTTGATAAAGAAAAACGCAATGTTCTCGGTTTGAATCGTTTGATATTTATTGTTTTTAAAAACCAAGAAACTGCTTTTACCCGTGTTTTCCCCAGTTCTCGTTAAAAGATAATCGAAATCGGGCATCATTTTTTTATTTCTTTGGAAGAAATTCTTCAATTCGCCTGCTTTTTTAATGGCTTGCGAAATGCTATCTCTTGAAAAAGGCTTCAAGACATAATCGATTCCGTTAGATTTGAAAGCTTCAATAGCATAATCATCAAAAGCAGTACAGAAAATAACCGGAGACAAGACCTCAACGTTTTTAAAAATCTCAAAACAAAGTCCGTCCGCCAGCTGAATATCCATAAAAATCAAGTCCGGCTGATCGTTTTCCATCAAATAAGTCACAGCGCCATCAATACTCTGAATGTACGATAAAATCTTGGCATCCGGCCTGATACTCAAAATAAGCTGACCAAGTGCTTTGGCCGTTTTTACTTCATCCTCAATTACTGGTTTGGTAACTGGCACCAGTGGCGATAATGGTATAGATGGAGTAATAATGCAAGATGTATTAGGTCTCGAATCTGTCGGTATTCAAGCAAAAAGATTTAAAGAAGGAAATGTAGGCTCACCAGATATTAGAAATTTCATAGGTTCTTTAGCAGTTAAAGGATTTAATAAAGGGGTGTTTTTAACAACTTCTTCTTTCTCACCAGAAGCTATAAAGACTGCGTTGGAAAGCAAACAGCATAAAATAATCCTTATAGATGGCAAAAAATTAGCTAATCTAGCAATAGAATTTAATGTAGGCGTTCAAGTAGAAGAAACTATTCTACTAAAACGAATTGATATGGATTTCTTTGATGAAATAAATTAAAATAAAAAAATCAGGCCCGGCATCCAACTACCAAACCTGATTTTTTTATGAATTAATAACTAACCTAAAAACCTATCTTCTACCTCTAAATCCGCCACCACCGCCACGAAATCCACCACCGCCAAATCCGCCACCATTAAAACCACCTTGGCGTTGGAAGTTTTGGAAATTACGCGTTTGCGATTCGCCACGGTCTCTTGAAAAAGCAGAACGGTCAAGATCATTTGTAACATCAGCACGGCCAGGTTCTCCAAGAGGTTTGTTTGGTTGTCCTAGCGTTTGATCCGGTCTATTCAAATTATTTCCTTGCGTTCTGTCACCTAATCGGGTTTCGCCACCTAAATTTTGGTTGTTCGGCAAGTTATCACGTTGGATTCTTTCGCCAGCACCATTGGCTCCAAGTCCCTGATTCGGGTTATCACGCTGGATGCGCTCCCCTGCTCCATTGGCACCAAGTCCTTGATTCGCTCTATTCTGAATGCCTTCACCTGCTTTTTTTGACGAACCTAAAGTTCCTGCTTGCGTCCAGCCACCGTTTCCGTTGTTGTAATGACTCCAGTTTCCGTTGGCATCTCTTTTATAAACATGTCCGTCATGGCCTGCGTATAGATTATTGTTGGTACGAACAGTCGTTCCGCCACCACGGTGATGTGTAATTACACCTTCTTTTCCACCCGAAGTTTGGTACGCAACTGCTGTTCCGCGTCGGGTTGTGATATGTCCGGTTTGTGCCCATTGATTTCCGTTTGTAGCGGCAGAATGTCCCCATTGTGCATAAGCGTTATGACCTTGATTGGTTCTGGCGTAATTTCCTGTCCACGGATTGTATGTACTTGCCGCAGTACGACCACCATACCAACCTTGCACACTTGCAGAACGCCCGTATCTTCCTGTTGCTGGATTGTACCAAGCCGAAGTTCCTGCAGCGCCATAAGGTCCGTAAACGCGTCTTCCGGCTGCGTAGCCACCCGTCCACGGATTGTAAACCGCTCCGCCTCCGTACGCATACGGCCACGGACGGTAAATTGGATATAATCCTCCATAATATACATAAGGCGGATAATACCAGCCTGTACCATATGTCAATATCGCGCCAAAAGTAGCTCCAATAATAAAAGCACCCAAATAACCCGCAGTTGAACTGCTTTCTACAGTAGTATCCGTAGTGGTTTGCGTTACATACGTCACGTTATATACAGGCGAACTTGGCGGAATTGTATAAATTTCTTTCGGAACAGAATCCGCTGTTTTCCAAGGTCCGTTTGGACTTGTCGACATAAACCAAACCGCTTGAAAACATAAATAATACAAATCGCCTACTTTGATGATTTTCTCTTGTGTATTGCTCGCATATTGCATTTTTGTTCCTTCAATTGGTTTAAATTGAGCTGTTCCGCCATCATAAGTCACTTTTACTTTTGCTTCAGCATCTGATTTTTTCAAAATAGCCGTTGTTGGAACTTGCGCTAACATTACAGCATCTTTGGCTTCTTGCGTTCCCGGTACTGATGCCAACACATTTGCACGTGGAGAATCTTTAGGGATTTTAGCAAAATCGGCAGGCAGGCTATTTCCTGCATACGACCAAGGTCCTTTTAACTCTTTAGATTTAAACCATCTTCCTGATAATAATACATAATATTGACCATCGGCTTCATTGGCAAAAACATCATTTTCCGTATTGTCGATGTACATTAATTTAGTTCCGTCAATTTTAATGAACTTCGGACTTCCGCTTACGGCAATCAATTCGGCTGGTTTATTGCTGTAGAAAACCTCTGGAGCATTTCCTGAAGATGGAGGCGGAATCATTTTTTTGACTTCATCAAAATTTTGTCCTGATGGCAGATTGGTTAATCCTGAAGGCAGTTTCGTCGTTTTTGTCCATTTACCGTCAAGCGCTTTTGAAGTCAGCCAAATATTTTCGGCTAACAAATAATAATCTTTAGTTGTTTTATCAAAAAACAAATCCCAATTGGTATTCACCACATATTGCATATCCGATTTATCAATTGGCACTAAAACCGGCTCTCCTTGTACAATCAACAAAAGCGATGGATTCGTACTATAAAAAATAGCTGGCGGATCGTTTTTAGCGGCAATTCCTTTTGGTGGCGCTTTCGTATGGCTTAAATCGGCCAAGATTCGATCTACCGAAATCGGATCACCACTTTGAGGCAACGTTTCTTTGAAAAGTTTTGTCATTTCAGGAACTTTCTTTTCATCCAAAGCTGGAAATCGAATATCGGTTACTTGAAGATTTTTAATAAAAGCGCTTCGGTTGTCTTTATCAACCAAAGTTTCTGCTTTTAAAGAAGCCACTCCTACAACCTGTTTTCCATCTTTCGGTGTCAAAGAAAAAGCCACTCGAGCTGTCAATTCTTTAAAATCTTTCCAGTCATCCACCTGAGGCTGATAATAAACGAGTTTTGTTCCGTTATTTTCAGCTTCGCGTGGCCAACCGTTATCCGCAAAAGTGGAATCGACAGTTTCAGACTTTTCAGTTTCTGTCGGTACTTGATCTTTATCTTTCTTGCAAGAGAACAAAATAGCGCTCAAACAAACTGTAATTAGTAGAAAAGCATTTTTCATAAATCTAAAAATTAGGTTATTCATTCAAAAATTATTTTTCTGGTTTACTTATAAAAAATTGTTTCGGATAAAAATAATTTCAATGCTTTTATAAAACTAAAAATCAACGATTTAGTTTGTTTCAAATTCTAATCTGAAACCAAATAGTAAGTAAATCCCCTCTTTTATTTCTTTTATTGAAAATTTAAGAACAAAAAAAGTTTCGACTCAAAGTTTAAATCTATACCAGTAAAATCAATAATTATAAATTATTTTTATAAATACTAAAAATTATTAATTTGATTAATAATAGCCATCGCTATACCTTTGTCTCATCAAAATCAAAGAAATGATTTGAACATCTTAAAAAATAATTTAAAAAATAGAAATCATGAAATTTACAAGAAGAGCAAACGCAAACTGGAAAGGTACAGGAATGGAAGGAAAAGGAACCATTAGTACTCAAAGTACAACTTTAGATAATGCACAATTATCTTTTAAAACTCGTTTCGAGCAAGGTGTTGGAACTAATCCTGAAGAATTAATCGCAGCAGCACATTCTGGCTGTTTTACTATGCAATTGAGCTTTTTATTATCTGAAGCTGGTTTTGTTCCAGAAGATTTAGATACAACAGCCAAAGTAACTTTTGAAGACGGAACAATTACTTTAATCCAATTAGAGCTTACTGGAAAAGTTCCAGGAATCTCTGAAGAAGATTTCCAAAAAACAGCTCAAAAAGCAAAAGAGATTTGTCCAATTTCTAAATTGCTTAATACTGAAATTACATTATCAATCAACTTATTATAAACAAATCCCAATTTTTAAAATTCCAAATTCCAATTAAAAAACACCTCAAGCTAAAGCTTGGAATTTGGAATTTCAATATTGGAATTTCTAATTAAATCAACAATAAAAATTTAAAATCTAAATAAAATGAAAACAATATTTAAAAGCTTTTTAGCATTCGGAGCACTAATTCTTACTTTATTATTTACAACAGTAAATGCAAACGCTCAAAAAACAGTTTCTCAAATTAAAAACGTTGTATTGGTTCACGGTGCTTTCGCAGATGGATCAGGGTATAAAGGTTTATACCAAATTTTGACTAAAAAAGGGTATAATGTAACAATCGTTCAGAATCCGCTAAGCTCTTTGGAAGATGATGTGAGAGCTACAAATTTAGCTTTAGACAAACAAGACGGACCAACAATTTTGGTTGGACATTCTTGGGGAGGAACTGTAATTACTGAAGCTGGAAATCACCCAAAAGTTGCGGCTTTGGTTTACATTGCAGCTTTACAGCCTGATAATGGCGAAAACTCTGTTCAATGGTTGCAAACTGCTCCCCCAGCTCCTGAAAATGGTGTTTTGGCTCCAGACGACAAAGGTATTGCATACTATGACAAAGCGAAATTCCGCGCTGGTTTTGCGGGCGATTTAAGCAAAGAAGATGCTGATTTTATGTTCGCTTCTCAAGGTGCTTTCTACGCAAAAGGTTTTGGAACACCAATCACTAAAGCGGCTTGGAGAACTAAACCTTCATACGGAATAGTTGCTACAGAAGACAAAAGCATCAATCCAGATATCGAGCGTGCCATGTACAAACGTTCAAACACTAAAATCACTGAAATCAAAGGTAGCCATGTGGTGTTTATTTCTCAACCTGAGAAAGTGGCGAATGTGATTATTGAGGCATCTAAGAAATAAATTTCAATATTTTAAATTCCAAATTCCAAGGGTTTGGGGGGAAATTTCTAAAAATAAATTCCAAATTCCAATTTGAACACATAACTATTCAAATTGGAATTTGGAATTTTTGTATTGGAATTTCCTCATTTATTGGATTTTCTTAAGAATACTTACTAACCTCTTTAATAAAATAAGGCGAATCATTCCAACGGATTTTTCTATAATTAAAATCTTTTTTGAGGGATTCGGGAAGACAATTCCAAATGGCCTCGTTCATTTTTTCTAATAAAAGCTTTTTTGAAAATGAATCCGAAACTACTAAGCTTATCTCCCTTACCGGAACCGGTTCTTTAAAAGGTTTGAAAAGTCCGCCTGATTCGTTCAATGTAGAAAGCTTCGGAATAATGGCAAATCCCAAATGCGCACGAACTAGATTTTTTAAAGTTTCAATCGAATTAATGTCGTATGTAAATTGCTCTTTTATTTTATCGGATGATTTTAATCCGCAGATATCTAGCAATTGTGCGTTGTAGCAATATTCGTGATGCAACAACAATAATTCAGTTTTATCTCCCGGTTGCATTTCATAAAATTCATCATTCGCCATTGGATGCGTTTGGTTCAAATATGCCACAAAAGGTTCTTTAAAAATAACATGTTCAATTAAATTTGGATTTCCTGTTGGCGTTGCCATAATCGCGACATCAATTGCTCCGGTTTCTAGATCTCGCATTAAATGTCCGGTATAACCTTCTTTGATAATGAAATGTACTTTTGGTGCCGCTTCTTTCATCGCTTGAATAAAAAGCGGAATCAAATAAGGCGACAAAGTCGAAATAATACCGAGCTTCAACTCTCCTTCTAATAGATTTTTCTGATTCACCACAAAATCCCGAATTTCATCAGCTTCGCGCAGAATCTTTTTGGCTTTGGTAATAATTTCAGTTCCTAAAACGGTTGGCGTAAGCGGCACTTTATTGCGATCAAAAATCTTGATTCCGATTTCTTCTTCCAGATTTTTTAGCTGAATTGTAAGTCCAGGCTGCGTCACCATACAGACTTCGGCGGCGCGTGCAAAATGACGTTCTTCGTCAAGTGCTACAATATATTTTAATTGCTGGATAGTCATGATTTTTCTTTTGAGGTACTAAGCTACTAAGTCGCTAAGATACTAAGCTTTTACGCTTATAATTCTATTTTATAAAGATACATAAATATCAATTTAAATTATAACGAAAGCATAACTCCTTATTAATCAACTTTGTCAAAGTTTAAAACTTTGACAAAATTACGCAGCAGGATTTTTTTCCAAATTTTTAACATTTTTAAAGAAACCAAAAGATAAAATTTATCGTACATAATAGAAACGATTTTTAGGCATGTGGTAAACTAGAATGGAGTAGTTTTTGGAGCATATCGAAATTTATCACATCCTGAATATCAAATTATTCTAAGCCGATTTATAAATAAGAAAAGCGATCCTAAACAGATCGCTTTTGTTTATTTCTCTTCTTGACCCTTCAACTGTAAAGCCCGTTGCAAAAAACTTTGATGCAAAATTTTATTCTCGGCTTCTTCAATTGCTCGTAATAAATTGTTTTGATTATTAGTGATTTCAGTCAATGCATTTTTCATAACTTCCCAAACAGGTTTCATTTGTTCAATCAGCTCCTGCCCTTTTGCTGTTAACTGAATCAACCTTTTTCGTTCGTCGATTTTGTCTTTTTTAGAGCGAATCAGTTTTTGTTTTTCTAATTCCTTCAGCAAGCTAATTGTTGACGGATGCGTATAGCCTATTTCATTAGCGATTTCGACCACACTCAAAGTATCTTTATGATGAAGCGTATAGATTACAGGAAACCATTTGGGCTCAAAATCAATTCCGTATGATTTATAAACTAATGCGCCATCTTTTCGCAATTGCTCGCTCAAACGCTGTAATCGCGTTGAAATCGCCAATATTCCTGATTCGTCTATAATATTCATCTCTTATTTCTTTAAATTTAAATGGCAGAAAACCGTATCGGGCTTCATTAACGGAAATTTTTCTGGCAGTGCTTCCTTTTCAATATATTCAAAACCGTTTTTTTCGTAAAATCGTAACGCCGCTTTTAAAATCGAAACGGTTCCCAAATATAAATCATTGATTCCGTTTTCTTTGGAATATTGAATTAAAGTCTCTAACAATTTCTGGGCAATCGAAAATTCTTTTCCTCGGAATTCTTTTTTAACAAACATCTTTCGGATTGCGGCTTCGTGTTCATCAAACTTTACCAAAGCAATGGTTCCAACTAATTCATCTTCGATAAAAGCGCCCCAAAAACCGCCACCTCCAGCATGATAAAAGTTTTGAATATTAAATAAATCCGGCTGATCTTCTAAAGTAATTGGTACACCAAATTCATTTTGCTGAATGTTGATTATTAAATTCGCAGCTTCATTTTCGTATTCGTTTGCTATGGGTTTTATTACTGTTTTCATGCATTTAAAATTTTATATTACAAAACTACGTAGTTAAATACATAAATGCAATTATTTATGATTTATTTATATTTTTGTTTCACGCAGATTTTGCAGATTGTAGCAGATTTGTTTTGATTTTGGTTAAGTTGAAATGCAAAATCATCAATAATAAATCTGCATTCATCAGCTTAAATCTGCAGAATCTGCGTGAAATATTTTTTAATTAGAAATTAAGCAAATACAAGTCATGGCGAGAAATCAAAAAGAAGAATTTCAAGCACTTCAAGATACTTTATACGTTTTGGGAGGAAAATGGAAACTGCCAATCATCAATTCGATTTGCAACGGAAATAACCGATTTAAAGATATCAAGGAAAGTATTCCTGGAATCACATCCAGAATGTTGTCTAAAGAATTAAAAGATATGGAACTGAATAATTTGGTTAAAAGAACTGAAGATCCAGATGCCTTGATTCCTATTTTATATGAATCGACACCCTATTGTAAATCTTTTGGACCGATAATTTCGGAAATGATTAAATGGGGCATTTCACATCGAAATCATATTAAAAACAGACAAGCAGAAAAAAACTAATTTTCTATTCCTGAGTTTTTAAGCTTTTCAAATGTTTTGTTCGCAACCTGCTTAAAAATTCGGGGGTTATTCCGAGATAAGACGCAATATATTGCTGCGACACACGCTGTGAAATCGAAGGATAACGCGTTATAAATTCAACATACTGCTCCATCGCCGTTGAAGAAACTGTTTTGAATAATCGTTTTTGGAGTTTCGATAAATGCCTCTGAATCATCAATCGAAACATTCTTTCTAAACTCGGCACTTCATTGATTAGATTTTCTTTGGATTGTCGGGTCAAAACCAATAGTTCACAATCTTCTAAAGTTTCAATATACATATCACTCGGAACCTGATCTTCAAAACTGGTGATATCACTTACCCACCAATCTTCAATAGCAAACTGGAGCGTTAATTCTTGTCCGTTTCGATCGATAAAATATTCTCTGATACATCCTTTATTGATATAGGCTTCGAAATTGCAGATTTCTCCGGCTTTGAGCAGAATCGTTTTCTTCGGAACCAATTTAAATTCAAGACTTTTTTCAAAGATTTTCACTTCCTCTTTTGAAAGACGAGCAGATCTGGAAAGGTAATCGTGAATTTTCGCAAACATTTTTTATCTTTTTTAGGAATTGGCAATGACTTCTTTTACAAACAAAAAGTAAATATAAGAGGTTTTATTTATTAATATTTCTTGATCTAGTTTAAGAAATGAAATAATTTATTCCTGCAATTTTGAAAAAATTATTTGTTATAACCTAAAAATGAACGAACAAACTCTTGATTCACAAATTGCTTTGGCTTTCGCCGAAATTGAAAAACTAATACCGCAATATCTTCAAATTGAAGAAGATCGACAAATCTCAAACGGAAATGTCGCGATTTGCATTATTGATGAAGATGGTGCCGTATATGGCCGAATGTATGGAAATGACAAACCACGCCAAAGGCAATCATACAAAATTGCTTGGACAAAAGCGAGCCAAGTTTGGCTTACTGGAATAAAAACGGGAGAATATGAAAAAATGGTTTTTAACGGAATTTTCGATGAAAATGCTAACGGAATCGAAGCTCCAGACTTAATTGGCTGGCAAGGCGGACAACCTATAACTTTAAATAACGGAACAAAATTATCTGTAGGTTTCAGTGGCTTCAGAGGCACAACCGATTTAGAAATCGCGACAAAAGCTTTTGAAAACATCTAAA
The DNA here is from genome assembly GCF_039581405.1 of Flavobacterium mesophilum. Taxonomy (NCBI): domain Bacteria; kingdom Pseudomonadati; phylum Bacteroidota; class Flavobacteriia; order Flavobacteriales; family Flavobacteriaceae; genus Flavobacterium; species Flavobacterium mesophilum. The sequence continues at coordinate 223,550 of NZ_JBCPXZ010000001.1, forward strand.
TAAATTAACAATTGACAATTAATAATTAAAAATGACTTTCATACCCGATTCAAATCGTTATCAAAAAATGGAATACCGTCGTTGCGGCAACAGTGGTTTATTATTGCCGGCACTTTCTTTGGGATTATGGCACAACTTTGGCGCTATTGACGATATTTCAAATGCACGCGAAATTTTACATACTGCCTTTAATAATGGCATTACACATTTTGATCTTGCCAATAATTACGGTCCGCCTCCTGGGTCTGCCGAAAGCACTTTTGGCGAAATATTCAAACATGATTTTAGAAGTTACAGAGACGAACTTTTGATTTCAAGCAAAGCCGGCTGGCCAATGTGGGACGGCCCATATGGCGATTTTGGGTCTAAAAAACACTTGATTGCTAGTTTGGATCAAAGTCTGAAACGCATGGGATTGGAATATGTAGATATTTTTTATCATCACAGACCCGACCCAAATACGCCGATGGAAGAAACCATGGCAGCACTGGATTTGATTGTCCGTCAAGGAAAAGCGCTTTATGTAGGCGTTTCAAGCTACAGTCCTGCCGAAACCGAAAGAGCGTATCAAATTTTAAAAGAATTAGGAACTCCTTGCTTGATTCATCAACCGAAATATTCCATGTTTGAGCGTTCTGTTGAAGATGGATTATTAGATGTTTTAGAGGTAAACGGAATTGGCGGAATCGCTTTTTCTCCACTTGCTCAAGGACTTTTGACCAACAAATATTTGAACGGCATCCCAGAAAATTCAAGAGCAAATGCCAATCGCGGCAACGGCGCAATGGAAAAAGATGCTATCACTGAAGAAAACATTGCAAAAGTTCGCCGATTAAACAAAATGGCCGAAGAACGTGGTCAAAGCTTGGCACAAATGGCATTGGCTTGGGTTTTGAAAGACAAACGCATTACATCAGTAATCATTGGGGCAAGCAAAGCAGAACAAGTTCTTGATTCATTAGGCTGTCTTCAAAATACTTCGTTTTCAGAATATGAATTACAAGCTATCGACCAAATTTTAGCATAACGCTCTAACCAAAAAACTATATTATGAATTTATCCTTGAACAAAACATGCCTGACCATCATGTTATCTGGATTTTTAGTTGCGAATATTTCGGCGCAACAAAAAGAGTATAAAAATGTTACGGTTTATGTAACAGCTAAAAACTCAGACAAAAAACTAAGCAAGACAGAAACACTTTCTTTTTCTGCAAAACCACAAACTACAGAAAAAGAAATTGCTGTTTTTGTTGATCCAGCTAAAACCTATCAAACTTTGTTAGGAATTGGAGGTGCTTTGACTGACGCTTCCGCAGAAGTTTTCTATCAGCTTCCAAAAGATAAGCAACAAGAAATCCTGACTGCTTATTATGATAAAGAAAAAGGAATTGGGTACACTTTAGCACGTACCAACATGCAAAGCTGTGATTTCTCGAGCGATATTTACAGTTATATTGCTGAAAACGATGTTGCCTTAAAAACCTTTGACATTAGCCATGATAGAAAATATCGTATTCCTTTTATTAAAGAAGTCATTGCAAAAGCAGGCGGAAAAATCACTTTATATGCTTCGCCTTGGAGTCCGCCGGCTTGGATGAAGACCAATAATAATGTTTTGCAAGGCGGTACTTTAAAGCCAGAATACCATCAAAGTTGGGCTAACTTTTTTGTCAAATTTATCAAAGAATATGAAAAAGAAGGCATTCCGATTTGGGGTTATACAGTCCAAAACGAACCAATGGCAGTGCAGCGCTGGGAATCTTGTATTTTTACTGCCGAGGAAGAACGCGATTTTATCAAAAACTTTCTTGGACCAACCATGCAAAAAGCAGGGCTTTCTAAAAAGAAATTGATCATGTGGGACCACAATCGCGATTTGATGTATCAGCGTGTAAGCACAGTTTTGGAAGATAAAGATGCTGCAAAATATGTTTGGGGTGTTGGCTATCATTGGTATGAAGACTGGATGAAAGCCGGAATGAATTTTGAGGCAGAACGTCGTGTTGCAGAAGCTTTTCCTGACAAACCATTAATTTTAACGGAAGGTTGTGCTGCTGATTTTGATCAAAAATTATTGACCGATTGGAGTTTTGGAGAAAAATATGGAATGTCAATGATCAATGATTTCAACATTGGAACTGTGGCTTGGACAGATTGGAATGTTTTATTAGATGAAAAAGGAGGTCCAAATCATGTTCAGAATTTCTGCATGGCTCCTATTCACGCTGATCTAAAAACTGGAAATCTGATTTATACTAACGGATATTACTATTTGGGACATTTCTCAAAATTTATTCGTCCCGGAGCAAAACGCATTGCTTGTTCATCAAGCAGCAACAAACTTTTGTCGACTGCATTTGTAAATGAAAACAATCAACTAGAAGTTGTAGTTATGAATCAAACAGATGCCGATGTAGATTATTTTCTTTGGATAAAAGGAAAAGCGACAAAAATTACTAGTGTAGCACATTCAATTGCAACCTTAGAAGTTCAATAACTATGAAAAAAATCGCAACATTTTATGTTTTAGCACTCATAAGTTGGTCGTCGTGTTTTTCGCAGACTTCCACTGCTAAAGCATTACAGCATATTCCTGGTAAAATCGAATGCGAATTGTATGATTTAGGTGGCGAAGGAGTCGCTTATCATGATACAGATGCCGAGAATAATGGAAGCGGAAAATTAAATCCGGTAAACGGAAATCCACTAAATGAATTCAGAATAAATGAAGGTGTCGATATTTCGTATTCTAAAGATGGAGATATTGACAACAATCCATATAATAAAGTCCCGAGAAGTATTGGTTCGCTTTATGTCGGCTGGACCATGCCATCAGAATGGATTAATTATACGGTAGAAGTAACTAAATCTGGAACTTATAAGATAGAAGCACTTTATACCGCAAACGGCGATGGTGAAATTTCGATTGAAGTGGGCGGAAAAGATGCTACAGGAAAAATGAAAATCGTCTCAACGCATGATGACAAAGATCCAATTGATTGGCGGCAATGGCATCATTGGAACAGTGCAACAATTGGAACTATAAAGCTGCAAAAAGGCAGACAAACCTTAAAGCTTCATATTGTTTCAAACGGTAACATGAATTTTGATTATTTGACTTTTACTGCCCAATAATTTATAATGCCCCTAAAACTCCCATTCTAACCTAAATGGGAGTTTTTTCATCCAATAAATACTACTTAAAAAGCTGTTTTTCAGGTTTATTTAAAAATAAATCAAAAAAAACGTAATTAATTATACCGATTGGTATATATTTGCAGTGTCAAAATGATTTTGTCATGAGCAAAGCAGAAAAAACAAAGCAATTTATTATTGAAAAAACGGCTCCAATCTTTAATATGAAAGGATACAGCGGTACTTCGATAAGCGATATTACCGATATAACCGGACTTACGAAAGGAAGTATTTATGGTAATTTTGAAAGCAAGGATGAAGTGGCGATTGCGGTTTTTAAATATAATGTAAAGAAAGTTCAGGATGCATTTTCGAGAGAAATTGATAAAGAAAGTACTTTTAAAGGGAAGTTATTGGCCTATCCAAAACTTTATTGCGAGTATTCAGATTTAAATGTTACTCAAGGCGGTTGCCCAATTTTAAACACAGCAACAGAATGTGACGATACGCACCCAATATTAAAAAAATACGCTGAAAGAACTCTAATTTCTTGGAAGGAAAAAATAATTTATTTCATTGAACAAGGAATCTTAGCGGGAGAATTCAAAGCAAAAGATATAGACGCGGAAAGAACAGCTTTAACTATTTTAGCACTTATTGAAGGCGCTATTATGATCAGCAAATTGACTGGAAATTTAGCCGATTTAAACAATGTCATGTTTTCAGTACGCAAAACAATAGAAGAACTGGAATAAAAGCAATCAAAAAAATTGCTTTTTTTATTAATTAAAAATATACCGATTGGTACAAAAAAAACAAATAACAATTAAAAAAATCCAAATTCCAAATTTGCGTTTGTCAGGCTGAGCGAAGTCGAAGCCCTTCTTTGTGCCCTTCGACTTCGCTCAGGCTAACAGCTGCAAAACTCAAAACTCAAAATTCCAACAATCAACCATTAACAATCAACAATCATCTAAAAACAAAAAAATGCAAACAAAAACCAGATTACAAGTCCTTCAGGATCATATTGGCAGAGAATTTTCTGTCTCCCCTTCTCCATTCATGCTTTGGATGAATCCAATTGTTGTAGCTGCAGAACAAGGTACCGTTACTTTTAAATATGTAATCCGACATGAAATGTCAAATCCGATTCAGTCTTTACACGGCGGCATAACAGCCGCAATTGCAGATGATTGCATAGGTGCGACAATGTTCTCGCTCGATGAAGAAAACTTCTATACCACCATCAATCTTAATGTTGATTATTTTGCTCCGGCACATGTTGGCGACACTATAATTGCAAGATCTTCAATTATCAAAAAAGGAAAACAGTTTGTAAATGCACAATGCGAAATCTGGAACGAAGCCGAAACTCGCTTAATTGCAAGAGCATATTCTAATTTATTCAAAACAAATGTGGTTAAAAAAGTCCTTTAATACCAAAAGGCTTTTTTTTACCATAAAATATACCAATCGGTACAAAATAAAATTATGACACCTCTACAACGAAAACTGCTGATTTTAACCGTAATCCTCGCCGCGATTATGGAACTTATTGATATTTCAATTGTCAATGTTGCGCTTTCGCACATGAGTGGTAATCTTGGTGCAACTTTAGAAGATACCTCTTGGGTTATAACGGCTTATGCAATTGCCAATGTAATTATCATTCCGATTACGAGTTTTTTAAGTGCCAATCTCGGGCGAAGAAATTATTATATAGGGTCCGTGATCTTATTTACTTGTTGCTCTTTTATGTGCGGTCATTCGTCAAATATTTGGATGCTTGTATTTTTCAGATTCTTTCAAGGAATTGGCGGAGGTGCTTTACTATCAATATCGCAAGTTGTGGTTTTTGAGCTTTTTCCAAAAGATAAACAATCTACGGCTGGGGCATTATTTGGAGCTGGAATTTTTATTGGACCAACGATTGGGCCAACGCTTGGTGGTTATATTACTGAAAATTATGATTGGCCTTGGATTTTCCTAATTAATATCCCAATTGGGATTTTAGTAACCATTTCGTGCCTTTTACTATTAAAAGAACCACCTGTAAAACCCGAGGTTTCAAAAGTCGATTGGACAGGAATTGCTTTGCTTGCAATTGGAGTTGGCGCCCTGCAAACGGTTTTAGAAAGAGGCGAAGTCGAAGATTGGTTTGAAACTCGTTATATCGTGGTTCTTGCCGTTATTGCATCAATTGCTTTATTGACTTTCATTTATTGGGAATTACAAATCGATAAGCCTGTCGTAAATCTTAGAGTGCTAAAAAGCAAATCATTAAGTATTGCTGCAGTTTTGACTTTTGTAACTGGTTTCGGAATGTTTGTTTCCATTTACATAAGTCCTGTTGTCGCGCAACGACTTTTAAGTTTTTCACCTTATCAAACGGGCTTGCTTTTACTTCCGGGAGCATTATTTGCTTTAGTCGCCTTAAAAGCCTGCGGAACATTACTTCAAAAAGGCGTTTCTCCTGTAATTATAATTGCTACAGGGTTTCTGCTATTCATCTACTTCAATTGGAGAATGTCTGAAATAACACTAGAAACCAGTGCTTTTGAGGTATCGACATCATTAATTTTCCGCGCCCTAGGAATGGCTTTATTAACTGTTCCGCTAACCATGCTCGCAGTTTCTTCACTTGATGACAAAGATGTTGGCCAAGGTGCGGCGCTTAACAATATGATGCGACAATTGGGCGGTTCGTTTGGTGTATCCATCATCAATACCTACATCGCGCACCGTTTTGCTGAACATCGAAATGTTTTGATTTCGAATGTTACGCCAAATAATATCAAAGCCATGAACCGAATAAACGGTTATATCAATTACTTCCAAAACAGAGGTTTTGCATACAACGAAGCAAGATCAAAAGCATTAAAACTTATGGAAAACATTGTGACAAGACAATCTTCATTATTGAGTTACAGAGATGCATTTCTCTTTGTAGGATTATTTTTTGCCATTACACTTCCCTTATTGTTGTTTGTAATGAGCAAATCAAAAAAACCAAAAACAAACATGATCCTTTCTGATCACTAAAAACAAAAATCATAACAACATATTTAATATAATTTAATTACAAACACCATGTCAAAAACAATTTTAATTACAGGAGCTTCAAAAGGATTTGGAAAAGCCTGGACAGAAGCTTTTTTAGCAAAAGGATATAAAGTAGCTGCAACTGCGCGAAATATTAACGATTTAAATGATCTAAAAGAACAATATGGAGACGCTATTTTGACCTTAAAACTTGATGTAAACAAACGCGAAGAATCACTTTCGGTAGTTCAGAAAGTGCAAGAACATTTTGGCTCAATTGATATTTTAATCAATAATGCTGGTTATGCTTTAACGGGTGCCATAGAAGAAGCTTCTGAAAATGAAGCAAGAGCACAATTTGACACCAACTTCTTTGGAACTTTATGGCTTACGCAAGCTGTTTTGCCAATTATGAGAAACCAAAAAAGCGGTCATATCATTCAAGTTTCTTCAATTTTAGGATTAGCAACTTTACCAACAATGGGACTTTATAATGCCTCAAAATTTGCGTTGGAAGGTTTAAGTGAAACTTTGGCGACAGAAGTGAAACAATTTGGAATCAATATTACTTTAGTCGAACCAAACGGTTACGCTTCAAATATTTGGCACAACGAAATTAGAAGTGAAAGCAATCCGGTTTACGACGGACTTAAAAAAGCGGTATCAGAATCAGAAAATGATTTTGGAAAAGTTGAAGCGACATCATCTGCAATTTTGAAACTTGTTGAAACTGAAAACCCTCCATTGCGTTTGCTTTTAGGAAGAGTGGCGTTGCCATTTGTAAAACAAACTTACGAGCAAAAATTAAAAACGTGGGAAGAATGGAAAGACGTTTCTGTTGAAGCGCACGGATAATTTAAATTTCTGATTTAGTTGAAAAAGCGAGACAATTCTCTTCTGAGAAGTCTCGCTTTTTTTATGATTTAAATTTCATCTTCGTTTTTCTTTGGATCAAAAAGCATTGCAGTACACAAACAATTTTTTCTTTCTTTACTTAATAAAATCGGGCAATTGATACAGCTTTTACAGTTTTCCCAAAAATGTTCGTCTTTTGTTAGTTCAGAATAGGTAACGGGTTCAAAACCGAGTTCATGATTCATTTTCATAACGGCAAGGCCTGTCGTTAAGCTAAATACCTTTGAATTCGGGTACTTTTTTAGACTAAGTTCAAAAATCTTTTTCTTGATTTTTTTGGCTAATCCTGTATTTCTAAACTCAGGTGCGACAATTAATCCAGAATTCGAAACATAACAGCCATTTTCCCATGAAGAAATAAAAGCAAAACCAGCCCATTTTCCATTTTTTGCAAATGCGATAACGGCTTCACCTTCTTTCATTTTTTTCGAAAGCAATTCAGGAGATCGGCCTGAGATGCCAGTTCCGCGGGCTTTCGCAGATAATAAAGTTTCTTTGCAAATTTCATTTAAATAAAGAGTATGTTCGGCTCTTGCTTCTTCAATTAAAATATCATTAGCTCCATTAATTTTTTCTGTTGAAGAAAAATTTGGTGTGTTTATTCTATTCGGAAAGGTTTTCATTTTAATACTAAGCTATTTTAGTAATAAGCATAACCGTAATAAATAAAACTACTGTAAAAACCATTAAGTTGACTAATCTGTCTTTATTTCGTCTCGATTTATTTGAAAAATACGCTTTTGTGATTTCTTTACTTCTGTTTTTATTTGTTTTCATCGTTAAATGTTTTAGAATTAAAAAGCGTGTTTTTATAAAATAACAACGCTATTAACCTTTAAAAAACAAAAGGCGTGCCACAGCAACTCAAAACAGCCTAAACATTTCATTATAAAACAAATAACAAAAGCCGAATCGGAATCAATTTATAAAAGTCTATCAAAATGATAAACATATATTCAAAATGGAAGGGGTAAAAATAAAAAAGCTCTAAATCAAAAATCTAGAGCTTTCGGTTTGCTATATTTTAGAAAAAATTAATCCCACTGATTTGTTTTTGAAACCGCAAATTTTCCAGCGCCAGTAAAAAACAAGGCAATAGAACCCAAAAGATACAGCATAAGCAATTCATTTGCATAACCTCCATGTTCGCTAATGGAGAAAATATCTTGAGCGTGAGCCGTTGCAATTGCTACAACACAAGTCACAGCTAGAAGAACAGCCGCAATTCTGGTTCTGAAACCTAATAAGATTGCAATTGGCCCTAAAACTTCACCAATATACACTGCATAACCAAAGGCTCCCATATTTTCAACAAGAAATGAAATTCCGTGAATCAATTTGGCAATACCATGAAAAAGCATTAAACCTCCAACGCTGATGCGCAATACTAATACTCCTAAGTCTGAGTTTTTTGAAATCATAATAATTTTATTTGGCTTTTAAAGTTTATGTAAATTCGATTTATAAAAAATCTAAAATACAACATTTTGTTATACTACAAATAATATTATTTAGAATTATTTTAAATAATTTTATACCACGCTGATTTTAATTTTTTCTCGCAGATTTACCAGATTACGCAGATTTAAACAATAATTCAAAAACAACTATGATTCTATGTGATAAATAAAAATCTGCACAATCTGCGAGATCTGCGAGAGACATTTTAAAAATGTATAAAGCTATTTTTAAAGTAAATTTACCAAACAAAATTTTTCAAAATGATTATAAGAAAAGGCAAACTATCCGATGCAGCATCCATTGCTCCTATTCTATTATTGGCAATGGAAGATATCGTTTACAAGTTCATCAAAAAAGAAGATTACGATTCTGCAAAAGATTTTCTGCAGTATTTCATTCAAAAAGAAAACAATCAATATTCGTATCAAAATTGCTTTGTTGCCGAAGAAGATGATGAAATCATTGGTGCAGTAAATATTTATAACGGCTCCGATTTAGAGGCTTTAAGAAATCCAATAATTGAATACGTCAGAAGCAATTTTAGTCCCGAATTTGATCCCGAATGGGAAACCAGAGCTGGTGAGTTTTACATTGACTCCTTGGGCGTGAATCCTAAATATCAAGGAAAAGGTATTGGATCAAAAATACTTCGCTTTTTAATTGACGAATATGTAATTACAAACAATCAAACTTTAGGATTATTAGTTGAAGAAGATAATCCGCTGGCTAAAAATCTCTATTTAAAACTCGGATTTCAAGTTGCTGGCGAAAAAACTTTGGTTGGAAAAAGACTGGAACACCTTCAAATTAGCCCGAAAACATTGAGATTATAATTTTTTTATATTTTTTTTCAAAATTTTGTCCAATTCTGAAAACTCAGTTGTCATTAGAGTATAACATTTAAAATTATACATCATGGAAACTAGAATTAACGTATTCGAAAAAGGTCAAAAAGCAGTATCAACATTATTTGGAATCACTGGTTATTTGAAAAAATCAAATGTAGAAAGATCACTTTTCGAATTAATCGAATTTAGAATTTCACAAATCAACAATTGCGCATATTGCATCGACATGCACACCAAAGAAGCGATTGCCCACGGCGAAACCACACAACGTTTATTTGGTTTAAGTGCTTGGAAAGAAACTCCTTATTTTACAAAAAGAGAAAGAGTTGCACTTGCTTATGCTGAAGCCGTAAATGCTTGCGATGTGCCAGACGAAATCTATGAAATCGCAAGAGCCGAATTTTCTGAAGAGGAATTAATCGATCTTACCCTAGCAATCGGAACAATCAACATGTGGAATCGCCTTAATATCGCTTTTGCGAATACTCCAGGAACTTACAGAGTGGGCCAATTTGGATAAATAATCTGGGCTGTTTTTATTTTGACAAAAACACTAAATTTATATCATTATAAAAAGAGCTTCTTTTTTATAAATCATTAAAACGAATCAAAATGAACGAATTTATATTAATTTTCAGAAGAGATTTTTCAACTAAAGAACTTCAGCCGTCACCGGAAGAATATCAGCAGCATTTGCAACAATGGCAAAACTGGTTTGGAAGTTTGGCCGCACAAGACAAACTTGCAAGACCTTTACAACGTTGGGACGGAAAAGGAAAACTGGTCACTTCAAACAAAGGAATTACAGACGGACCTTTTGTAGAGATCAAAGAATCGATTGGTGGATTAATTGTTATTAAAGCCAAAGATTATGATGAAGCTGCGGCAATTGCACAAGATTGTCCAATCCTGAATTTTGGCGGAAATGTTGAAATTAGAATGGCGGTCTAAATAATTATAAATTATGAGTTATGAATTATATGTTATTTCTTTTCTAAAACTTATAATTCATAACTCGTAACTCAAAATTTACACTTTTGGAAAAAGAACTTATACCCAATTTATTCAGAACTGAATACCAGAAAATTGTTTCTGTGCTTTGCAATTTGTTTGGCATTCATCATATTGAAATTGCCGAAGATATTGTAAGCGATACTTTTTTGGCTGCTTCTGAAACTTGGGCTATAAAAGGAATTCCAGATAATCCGACTGCTTGGCTTTATACCGTTGCAAAAAACAAAACCAAAAATCATTTTAAGCGAAATGATATTTTTGAGAAGAAAATTGTAACCGAAATCAAATACAATTCGCCACTTCATAATCCTGAAATCGAAATTGATTTATCTGAACAAAATATAGCTGATAGTCAGCTGGCGATGATTTTTGCCATTTGTAATCCTTGCAATTCAGATGAAGCGCAAATTGCGTTGGCGTTGAATTTATTATGCGGTTTTGGAATAAATGAAATTGCAGATGCTTTTTTATCTAATAAAGAGGTGATTTACAAACGAATAAATCGAGCCAAAGAAAAACTCAAAGAAGAAAACATCAAAATCGAAAGTCCGAATATTGCTGAAATAAAAGATCGAATCGATACAGTTTTAAAAACGATTTATTTGCTTTACTCAGAAGGCTACTACTCGACTTCTCAAAATACGACCTTACGAAAGGATCTTTGTGCCGAAGCTATGCGCCTTGTCTATTTATTGATTCAGAATTCGGCAACAAATTTGCCAGAAACAAATGCTTTGATGGCGTTGATGTGTTTTCATTCTTCCCGATTTGAAGCTAGGACTTCAGAAAACGGCGAAATTATTTTGTATGAAGATCAAAATGAAACTCTTTGGAATCAAGAATTGATTGATCGTGGCACTTATTTCTTAGGAAAATCATCCATTGGAGATACGCTTTCAAAATATCATATTGAAGCTGGAATCGCCTATTGGCATACGCTGAAAAGCGATACTTCGGAAAAATGGAAAAACATACTGGAGCTCTACAATCATTTGATTATTTTAGAATATTCGCCAATTGTAGCGTTGAACCGAACTTTTGCCTTATCAAAAGTAATGGGAAAAAAAGAAGCCATCATCGAAGCTGAAAAACTGAATTTGACTGATAATCATTTCTATTATTCATTACTGGGCAATTTGTATACTGATATTGACAATTTGAAGGCAAAGAATAATTTTGAAATGGCTCTAGGTCTGGCCAAAACACAATCGGATAAAAATATTATTAATAAAAACATTTTGGAGCTTTCATCTAAAATAGAGCATAACGAAAGAAATTAAAAAATGGGCAGCAACTTATCTGCCCATTTTTATTGCTCAAAAAAATTAAAATCGGCTTATAAAAAATCTTTTTAAAGGCTTATTTTATTCTTAGGCTTACTACTTAAAATAAAAAAACAAAAAAAATATCCGTTGGCGAAAGTAGCAAGATGTGAAACTAAAAAAATCACTATAAATAGTGATTTTTTGTTTTGGACCTAAATAAATTTAAAAGTTTGATGCAAATTCTTTAGCGAAATCTTCTAATTTGATTTTTCCATCAATTGACGTTTTGTTTTTCAGAAAATCTTCGGCTATTGCGCCGCTTCTTAAACCTGTTCCCATTTCGGTATATAAACCTGCAATTTCTTCTGGCAATCCAGCTTGAGCCATACCGTCTAAGGCTTGCTCATCAGTGAACTCGATCCAAGGCAATTCTGGTTTTCCAATAGCATTTCCAAATGCTTTTGCAACATCAGCCGGCGTACGAACATCGCTTACAATGTAACGAACATTTTTACCAGAACCTGTTTTTTGCAATTCTTCGGCAACAGCCATCGCAATATCATTTGGATGCACATACGGAATTACAGTCGAAGCTGGAAAATTAGATCCTACAATTCCCGCTCCTTTTATCATTGGAACATCGTGATAAAAATTCGTGTAAAAAAATCCAGCACGAAGAAAAGTTATCGAAGTGTTTTCTAATGCTTGGTATATTTTTTCAATAGAATAAAGTCCTGCAATTGGCCCAGTTCCATTTGGCAAATCAGCACCGATACTGCTTAACATAACAACACGTTTAACACCTGATTTTTGAATTGCTTCAGCAAAAGCTTGACCTGCTGTTTTCATATTTTTTAAAATATTTGAACCGCCCATATTTGGAGGTGTCATCACATAAATTGCATCAGCTCCCGTAAATGCTTTTTCTAAAAAAGAAGCATCATGCATAGACCCAATTGCTGGTTTTGCGCCTAAAGCTTCAATTGCTTCGCTTCTTTCAGAATTATTGCTAATAACGGTTACTTCATGTCCAGAAGCTACAAGTTTTTGTACTAATGGTTTGCTTACGTTCCCTAAAGAACCTGATATTGTAATTTTCATAATGATATATTTTTTTATTATCTGGAACAAAGGTATATTTGTACTTACTTTTAGACAAGTACTTACCCTAAAGTATGCACAAATGACAGCAATAAAAGAATCTTCGACTATTCAGGAAAACAAGCAATATGCCTTGGAAAAATGCCCTGTAACGTATGTTATGGAAAAAATTGGTGGCTATTGGAAACCTATTATTTTATATCATCTTTCTGGTGGAAGTCAGCGTTATAGCGAATTAAAAAGGGCAATTCCAGCTGTTAGTGAGAAAATGTTGATTCAACATCTAAAACAACTTGAAGCCGATAATCTTATTATTAGAGAAGCAAAACCTGTAGTTCCTCCTTTTGTAACGTATCGCTTAAGTCCAGCAGGAAATGGTTTGATGCCTGTAATTCAAGCCATGGCAGAATGGGCGTTTATTGATAGGGAAAAAGGGTTTCTTTAGAGGGGCAAAGGCTCAAAGTAACAAAGTAACAAAGTAACAAAGGGACAAAGGGACAAAGGGACAAAGCTTTTACTATATAGCAAACCCGACAGGTTTTAAAAACCTGTCGGGTTTAATATTTTGTGAAAGAAAGGAAACTTTGTCCCTTTGTTACTTTGTCTCTTTGAACCTTATTTAGTTACCTCTTCAAATTATTTGATAAATGAACTGCCGTTAAAGCAAATCCGTTTTTTAAATAGACTTTTTGCGCTGTATTATTTGTGAAAGCAGTATCCAAAACTACATAATCTTTGTTGAGCGAAATCGCAATTTCTTCAACGTGCTTCAATAATTTTGTTGCTAAACCTTTACCTCTATAACTTTCTAAAGTGCAGAGATCATCAATATAAATGATGTTGCCGCTGTGCAATGAAGTCATAATTCTGTAACCAGCAAATGCGATTACTTTATCATTGTCTATTATTCCTGCAATGCTGTATTTTTCGTTTTGCATCATTTCTGCAATTGTAGGTTGCCATTTTGTTTTATCCAAATGTGGTCTTAAAACAAAAGCAACATCCCAGCATTGTTCAATTTCTAATTCGGTTTCAATTTTTTTGATTTGATAAATCGTGTCCATAATTCTGTTTTTATTCAAAATTATGACAGTCATCAAAATTTAAAATAACCCAATTTTAAAATCAATAGTGGTCCAGAAATAGTACAATGGGCCGCGAATAACACGGATTGAACGGATTTACGCTGATAAATTTAGCTTTTTTTTTAATCATTGTAAAGTATAAGCTTGGCTAGCACAATAAAAAAAATAGCAGTGTAAATCTGTTCAATCCGCGTCATCTGTGAGCTATAAAAAATTATACCCATGTAACGGGAGGGATTTCTAAATATTTGATAAAAAGACTTTTTTCAAAATTGCAAAAGCTTGCTCCATTTCATTTTCATTTAAAGAAGCGAATCCCATTCTGATGGCATTTGTATTGAAAAAGTCATTTTTATAAAAACTCCCATTGCTGATGGAAAGTCCATTTTCAGAAGCTTCATTAGACATTTTTATCAAATTGATGCGTTCATGAAAATTGGCCCAAACTGCAAGTCCGCCTTCGGGAATTTTGAATTCAATTTCATTTTTAAAATCCGATTGCAGTATATTACAAAAATGATTTCGCCGCTGTTTGTAAATTTTTAATGATTTTCTGAAATGCCGTTCCATTTCTCCGTTTTCAAACATTACGGCAAATGCTTCTTCTAAAAGTGTATCACCTTGCCTATCGATCATTTTTCTCAGAGATGATGTTGCTTCAATAAACGCAGATGGCCCAACCATAAAACCTATTCGCAAAGCAGGTGCAAAAGTTTTAGAAATCGATCCGATATAAATCACATTTTGATTGTGATCAATGCTTGCCAAAGGCAAATAAGGTTTGTTTTCGTAATGAAAATCAAAATCATAATCGTCTTCAATAATCGCAAAACGATATTGTTTGGCAAGATTCAGTAATTTCAAACGGCGTTCCATGCTCATTGTAACGCCCGTTGGACAATGATGATGCGGAATGACGTAAACTGCTTTTATTTTTTTATGCTTCAGAATTTCTTCCAAATAATCAGTATCCATTCCGTTTTCGTCAATTGGAATACGTTCCAAATTTGCTCCCGAATATTGAAACGTTTCATCGGCAGTAGTAAAACTTGAAACGCCAACAGCAATTGTATCATTCACATTCAAAAGCAACTGCGAAGCCAAATAAATTCCCATTTGACTGCCTTTCGTAATAATAATATTTTCAGGAGAAATTGATAGACCGCGAGTATTTGAAAGATAATTGCAAATCGCAACTCGCAAGTTTTCTGATCCTAATGAACTGCCATATTTCAAGAAATTTTTCCCATAGAATTTTCGAGACAAACTTCTGTATTCGCGCATTAATTGATCAATTGGCGCCAAGCGAACATCTGGAAATCCATCATCAATAATTAATGGATTTTTGCTCAGTTTTTTTCCAGAAGTACTAATCTCTTTTTGAAATTTATTTTCCCAAATAAAACCTTCTTGAGATTGATTACTGCTCTCTGGCAATTTTATATTTGAAATTATCGGAAGCTTAGAAAGCACAAAAACACCTTTCCTATCAATTGATTCGGCCCAACCTTGACTTATTAATTCTTCATAAGCCAATTTTACCGTATTTCTGTTAATTCCGATAAGTTCTGCCAATACGCGAGAACTCGGCAAAATATCTGCTGGTTTCAACGTTCCATTGGTAATCAAGGCAATAAACGTATTGCAAACCTGAATGTAAAGCGAAATCGAAGATTCACGGTCCACTTGAATTAATGATTTATATGGCAACATCTGGGCTGTGGTTTTTATTAAAATTGGCACACAAATTTACCCAACATCTTTTTACTTTTACATAAAAAATTATCCAAATGAAAAATATATCCTTATCAAATGCCGGTTTTATATTGAGAATCTTTTTAGGAATTACGATGCTTTCTGCTGTTGCAGATCGTTTTGGCTTTTGGGGTGCGCCCGGAGCACCTGGCGTAGCATGGGGAAATTGGGACAATTTTATTGCTTATACGCAAACCCTAAACTCATTTGCAGGCAAATCTTTAGCAGAAATTTTGGGTGCTGTTGCTACTTTTTTCGAAATCGCTTTTAGCCTGCTTTTAATCATAGGGTTTAAAACGAGATATGCAGCACTAGGAACTGCAGGATTAATATTGCTTTTTGCCATTTCTATGACAATAGCAATTTCTATAAAAGCGCCTTTAGATTATTCTGTTTTTACCAGTTTTGCTGCTGCGCTGACACTTTCTGCAATTGAGAAAACTTCTTTTTCTTTAGATAAGTAACAGAGAGACAAAGTAACAAAGTTGCAAAGGTTTCTTTTCTGAGACAAAATATTAAACCCGACAGGTTTTAAAAGCCTGTCGGGTTTTGCTATAAAAAAACTTTTGTTCCTTTGAACCTTTGAGCCTTTGAGCCTCAAATTTCATTCATAAGAATATAGTTTTAGTTTCTGAATTTCGTAATCATCAACGGCAATTCTGAGATGTCTCCCTTGATGGGTTTGATCTCCGTTGAAATGTCGAATGGTTTTCCATTTTCCATTTTCAAATTTTCCTTGATCGGTTTTTAAAATTCCGGCATTTAGATTTTTATCTTTTAAACATTTAAAAGTTACTACAATTCCAGAACCTGCAATATAAAATTCGTCTGGAGCAATTTCTATAATGATAGCGCTGGTCATCGGCCAAATTGCTTCTTTGGCTCCATCTGACCAATTTAAGGTATAATCGTGTTTAAATGTAAATTCATAATTCCCAAGCTGAATAATTTGCGAGGCATTTTCTTTGTCCAACAAAACTCCATCAATTTTTCCTTGTCCTTTATTTGCTTCAATAACAGGGGTTAATTGCGCAATTAATTCATAAATTTTGCCCAGAGGTTCTTTCTTTGCATCAACAACAGATTCGATAGAAAAAGGCGAAAAACCAATGGCTTCGTAATGTCCGATTGCATACAAACCTTTGAACGGAGCAGTCGCATCAAAACGATGTTCCGGAATAAACAACGGATCACCCTGACGCGTAAAAAGATCGTTCCAATGCTTGAAGTTAGGATTATAAAAATCGGGAGAAAGAAAATCAATTGAATTTCCTGCCGCTTTCCAAATATCCATTACATGTGGCAATGGGCCTGCACTTGGATATTCGCCCGGCTTCTTTTCTGGCGCATTTAAAGCGGCGTTTACAAACATCGGAATAGAATAGGCTTCTTTTCCTGCTTTGGCGACTTTATTCGTAAACAGAGAAAAATACCAAGCCATGAAAATTTCATCCGTTTGAAGTCCTTTTCCAAAAACTTCTTCCCAAGTTCCTTTTGTTTTAAAACCATTTTTTTTCCAAATTTCTAAAAATTCGGGAACTAGCTTTTCTTTGTTTTGTTGTAAATATTTCAATAATTCGACTGGTACTTCTTTTTGAAAAGCACTATTTGCCTGAGTACAAAAATCTCTGGCAGTTGGCAACATTCCAATTTCATTTTCAACCTGAATCATGATAACCGTTTGTTCTTTCTGATCAAAATCTTTAATGTGTCTCATTAGTTTTTGAAACGCATTTAAATCAGCCATTAAATTATTATCACTGAAAGGCGTCAGGATTTCATGACTTTTATTCTTGTCGTCTTTAATTCTTGGATATTTTTTCTGATTCAGTTTAACCCATTCTGGCGCGTGGCTTGACATGCTGTTTTTCCAAGATCCAAACCAAAGAAAAACTAGTTTTAAATTCTCTTTTCTCGCTCTAAGAATCAAATCATCGACTAATGAAAAATCAAACTTGCCTTCTTCTTTTTCAATTAATTCCCAATAAATTGGGGTCAAAACTGTATTTAAATTCATATCAGTCAGTTTGGGCCAAATTGGCTCCATACTTTCCATGGTTGTTGCAGAAGAATTCCCTAATTCTCCCCCTCGGATTATAAAAGGATTTCCGTTGATGATCAATTGTGTTTTGTTTCCTTTTTTTTGAAGATGCGGAATGTTTTGGCCAAAAGCAAACTGCATCATCAATAAAACACTCAAAAGAAAACTGTTTTTTAGAATATTAAACATGCTTTTAATTTTGATATTAAAACTAAACAAAGCAGCTTTGCCAAAGTTTGAAACTTTGACAAAGCCTTTTTGATTTTGATCGAGACGATTCAATTTTCTCAATCGTTTTTAAATATTACTTCTTTACTAACTCACCAGAGAATCCAGCACTTACGTCTTTTCCTGCAAGTCCGTCTGCAGTTCCTTTGTACGCATGTTTGCGCGCATAATTTGCATCCCAAAGGTTCGGAGATTCATTTGGAAGCCAGAATTCATGTTCTTTAGCATTATCTGAGACTCCCCAAATTGTAATTCCGTATTGTTGTGCTTTTGGAATGTATTTTTTATACATATCAATAACATACTGATACATTGCCGCTTGAGATGCTTGTTGCTCCACTGTTGGCGTAGCAGTTCCTAATCTGATATCTAATTCAGAAATCTTAATTAATTTTCCTGAAGCTGCTAATTTTTGGAACATCTGAACAATTTTATCTTTATCAGTAGTCAGCGAAATGTGCATTTGCGTTCCAATTCCGTCAACTTGTGCTCCTTTGCTTTCAATGTATTTTACGTATTCGATTAAACCATCACATTTGTCTAATCTTGACTCTAAATTATAATCGTTGATGAAAAGCTTATCAGTTGCATTACCATTTGTACGTGCTAATTTAAAAGCCGTTACAGCGTAATCTTTTCCTAAATATTTCACCCATGAAAAATAATCTGTTGCAGTGTCACCTTCACTTCCATTTCTTAAAGTTCCATCTTCTTTCATTGGTTCATTTACAACATCCCATGCAAAAACACTTGTTTTGTAATGGTTCATCATTTTAGAAATCCAATCTGCCATTGCATCACCAATGATTTTTGTTTTTTCAGCATCAGTTTTGTCGATATTTACCGGTGGTGTTGCGCCTCCTGAAGTAGCTCCGTCAGTTACTACAACATTATCAATATAATATGTTCCGGCAGCTCCTCCTAAATCAAAGTTTAATCCTGTCTCAGTTCCGTTTCCTTTGAACTTCCACTCTACAAGTTTCCATGTTGTAGAAGTCGCTTGATCCCCTTGATAATGAGCAGTTGTTCCTGTTGTTGAACAACGTACAGAACCAGGTGCTTCTGAACGAATCATATACGAAATTGTGTAATCTTTGTCTAAAGTCATCTTCGTCGTAAAATCAGCATGAATTTGTGTTTTCCATTGATTTGCTGCATCACTTGTTGCATTTACGACTTTCATTGCCCCATTTCCTTCATAAGCATTTGCCGAAGTTGCTTGACTTAAAGCATCAGTCGCTCCATTGTATCTTGACCAACCTGTCAAATCAGTATCAAACTTGCCATTTGCAATTAAGTTACTTACCGTTGCGGCAGCATCCAAATCAACAACCGCTAAAGTATTTACATCAATCAAATAGGTTACGTTTGGCAAATAACCTAAATCAATATTAAACTGAAAACTTGTGCTTCCCGTTTTAAAATCGCCGGGAGCCAATTTAATTTTAACTTGTTGCCAAGAAGATGTTGTAGCAAAAGCTTCTGTCCAAGATCCTCCCGTATTATACCAATCTTTGTACGGATATTGATTTGATAAAGATGCATTAAAAGAAAGACGTCCCTTGCCTGCAACATCAGATTTAATGTAAAATGAAATCTCATAATTATGTCCAGAAACAATTGGAACATTTGGTGATGTCAACTGCAAATTGTAAGCAGCGGAAGAAGTTGCGCTAGACTGCAATTGAACAGCCTGTGAAGTACTGGTAAGTCCCGAATTTGCAACAACCGTTATTCCCTTTCCAGGATTATTTCTTGCCCAATTTGTAAACGCTCCGCTTTTTAAGCCTGCAATATCCAAAATATTAGTACCGCTTGAACCCGGAATTACTGTTGGAGCAATAATACCATTCAAATAACTTGCATTTTGGTTGGAATGCCAAACTAATGTGTGTCCAAAAACGCTTAAACCAGCCTTTTTTGTTTCGGCAATAAATGCGTCAATCGTTGCAAAATTTATTTCACCTTTTGAGTTTACCATTGCGCCGTGTTTCATAGCATAACCTGGCGTTACTTCATCAAAATTTTCATTTACGATTTTGCGGTACGCCGCGTCGCTCATGTATAAATCGGCTCCAATTCCGTTTCCAAGAATGAAATCACTATAATTTTTTAAAGGCTCGTAACGGCTAATTTTTTCTACTAATTCTAGCGGAAGCTCTGCTCCTGTTACAGCACCATGTTCAGGATCTTTTTCCCAGTCCATTAAATTATCATCGCAAGATGACAAAACCATTAAAGACAAGGCAACTATTGGAAGTATATTTTTATATTTCATTTGGATGCTTTTTTAGTTAAAATCGTTATAAACTGGTGTATTCAGCGATACAATTCTCCAATTGTCTGTGTACACTTTTACAGAAGTTGCTTTTGCAGCAAACTCCACTTCGCTTGCAGTTCCTGTAACATCTTTCAGCTTAACATTTGAATTTTCGAAATATATTCCGAAATTTTGATACGTTGCAGCTTCTCTAAATGCCAGGACAGTTTCGAAAGTATAAGCTTCTTTAGACCAAGCGTAGAATTTATTCAACGGAATTGTAATTGTTGTCCAACCTGTTGTTTTGAAATCTACAGATTTTCCATCTACAATCCATGGAACCCAATTGTAAACTGCACCAGCCCATTCTCCTCCATTAAAATTGTTGATCATACATATTTTTAAGAAACCAGAATCTTTCCAAGCATCTGGAACATAAACATCGAATTGCAATGCTACTTTGTCAAGTGGCGTATTTGCTGGAATATATGGTGTTAATTGTGCTCTCCAGTTGTCTACACCATTCCCTGCTGTCCAAACTTCTGAACAACGGTTTTTACCTGCATCAAAAGAAGCGATACGAGCTGGACGATGTGGTACATATTTCCCTTGAGAAATATTTATAGATCCTATAGTAGCAGATTCTAAATCAGCTGGCTGAATCATACTTGTACTTGTCCCCCAATATCCATGTTGTCCTTGCCCGTCGAAATTAAGCAACAATCCTTTTTTGAAATTGAAACAAGCTGGCGAATAAACACCTCCGTTTGAACCTTCTACAAATAATGAACCTCCAATATCTGAAACACCATTTGGCATTGTAACAGTAAAAAATTCTCCATCAGGATCAGAAACAATTCCTGTCGTTACGGTTACATTTCCAGGGAAAACTACTTTTTTAATTTCAGTTAAGCCACTACCATGTATCATCACTATTTCACCTGGATTTGGCATTGTATTCGAAATACCATCAATAACAGGTTTTCCTGAACGAATATCAAAGTTGAATGTCGTTTCCGTATTATCATTTACAAAACGAATCGTATTTCTTACGGAAGGATCTGCTTCGATTGTTGGTGTATCAGATGAAACACTAACAATCATTGAATTATCAGAAACAAAAACCACATTAAAATAAGTCGAATATCCGTTAATGAATACTTTTCTTAAACCTGTAAATCCAGAACCTTCGATACGCAATGTTTGACCTAAACGAGCAAAATTTACTTCTCTGTCTGGAACAGATGAGTTTACATCTTCCAGAAACACTTTGCTTATTACTATTTGTTTGCTTGCATCATCATCACTATCGCAGGAAGTAAATAGTATACTAAAAACCATTATTCCAAGAAGTGCAATGGGTGCCCAAAACTTTTTATTTAAAATATATTTCATATTAATCTTTCTTTTAGATTAGTTATTTCAGATTATTAGAATAAGTCTTTGATTTTTTCTTCTGTAAATTGATACGGAACTGGATTCTCTCTCAACAATGGATTCTGAACCAATTCAGATTCTGGATAAGGCAAAAGGAAAATCGTTGCATCAATTACGCCAATAGAACGTGGGCTACTGCTTTTAGAAGCATCAACAGAAACTGTATTTGTTGCTGTATCATACAAAATTGGTACAATAGTTCCTCTGTTTTGAGCTGTGATATAATTGATTACTTCTTGTTGCTTGTAATATGATCTGCGAACTAAATCATACCAATATTGCCCTTCCATGCACAATTCAACTCTTCTTTCATGAATAATATCAGCGTAAGTCAATGTTGCTTTTTGATCAAGACCTGCACGAAAACGAAGCAAGTTAATAGCATTTACCGCATTTGCATCGGCTGTTGAAGTGCTGTTTCCTAATGTAGCTTCAGCATAATTCAAATAAACTTCTGCCAAACGCAACATATAAGTATTTAAACCTGAATTCATACGAGTCGTTTTAGGATTATCTTTAGTCGAACCTACAACTCCTTTTTTCACTGTTAGGAAATCATTTCCGTGATCAACTGTGTAACCTCCATTTGCTTTATTGATGTCGGCATAATGATCTTTATTTCCCATCCAAGTTTCTTTACGACGCAAATCTTTAGACTCATATTCTTGCAAAACATTATATGAAGCTCTTGTCCAATATCCCCAAGCCGCATCATCTCCTGTAATATCAGACCCTAACGCAAAATAGGCTTGTTGCGTATTGTTTACGCCATAATCACCATTTGGTACCCATTGAAGCGCAAACATTGATTCTGGATTGTTGTTATTGTCAATTTTAAACAAATCAGCATAATTTAACATTAATTTATACGGACCAGAATTGATTACTTTTTCTGCCGCTTTTTTTGCCAAATCAAGATATTCTTGCTTGCGAGTGCCACTGTTTGGATTATCGCTTACTCCTGAAAAAGATAGATAAACACGAGAAAGCATTCCGAATGCACTGTATTTTGTTAAACGTCCAGCTTGACCCGCTTGTTCTGGAAGATATTTTGCAGCAAATTCTAAATCACGAATCGCAAATTCATAAACATCTTTCATCGGGTTTTTATTTACTACTGGATTTTTCACCAATTCTCTAGGATCTGTAGAAATAATTACGTCTCCCCAAAGCGATGCCAAATACCAATAAGCAGTTCCTCTCATAAAACGAGCTTCGGCAATGTATTTGTTTTTAATAGTTGCATTTACATTACTATCTGTGATTCCGTTTATAACATTGTTTGATTGCTGTACCACATTGTACAATGATCCCCACGCCGAAACTAAAGGTCCTGTCAATCCAGTTTCAGATAAATCAGTAAACGGGTAAACGTAATCTGAATAGGGTGCATATAAATTGTCCGAACGACCATCACCTAAACCATAATAGAATTTATCATTAAAATCAAACCAAACTTTATTGTAAAGTGGTCCTGTCGCAGCCTGAAAATCGGCTTCAGACTGATAAAAATTTTCTTTTGTAATTTGATCTTCAGGTTCAACATCTAAAAGATCACTGCAACTAGTCCAAACAAATGGTAATGCGATCAAAAGAACCGAGTATAATATTTTTTTTGTTTTCATTGTCAGCAAAATTTTAGAAATTAACATTTAATCCAAGTGTCGTAATCATTGGCGAAGGATAACGTCCGTTATCAATACCACTTAAAAGCGCATCTTGATTCAGAGAACCTACTTCAGGATCATATCCTTTGTATTTTGTAAAAGTCAAGACATTTTGAGCATTTGAATAAACTCTGATGTTTGAAATTCCGTATTTAGAATATAATTTCTGAGGAAGATTGTATCCAATTGAAATGTTTTTAATTCTCACATAAGAACCATCTTCTACAAAACGATTGCTGAAACGGTAATTTGATGTAGAAGAAGCTGAAGACGCCGCGATTCTTGGCATATAAGGATCTCCTCCAACGATTTGAACATTACGATAATCATTTGGCCCCGTTGGATCAATTAATTCCAATTGTGCATATCCTAAAGCCAAAGTCAATAAATTGGTATTTTCTCTAGGATTTTCCAACCATCTTCTTTGATAGTTTACAACATCATTTCCATAAGAACCGGTAACAAAAATATTTACATCAAAACCTAAGAAAGAAAACGTGTTATTGACACCAAAAGTGAAATCAGGATTTGGATTACCAATATAATCGCGATCTTTCTCGTTGATTACACCGTCTTTATTGATGTCTTCAAAAATATAATCTCCAATCCAAACACCATTTTCACCAATTTTCATTCCTTCTGGCAAAGCAGTTGGCTGTACTACTCCGTTTTTATCTTTATAATAAAAATCAGTAGCGTTTTCAAAACGTCCAATTACTTTGTAACCGTAGAATTGCCCAATTGGCTGACCAACAGCAGTACGCGTAACAGTTGTCACATCAGAACCTTGCTGAATGCTTTTATTCAAAATTCCTGTTTCAGTATTCAAAGCAAGAACTTTGCTTCTGTTCATTGAAAAAGTAACATTTGATTTCCAAGTGAAATTTTTTCTATCCATATTCAAGGTATTCAATGTAAACTCGATACCTTTATTTTCAAGCGAACCAACATTTACCCAAGGAGAAGATGTAGCACCTTGGCCAGTTGTACCTACATAAGCTGGAAGCGGCAAAGCCAAAAGCAAATCATCAGTCTTTTTATAGTAAACATCTGTAGTCAATTCGATTCTGTTGTTCAAGAAACCTAAATCAAGACCTACGTTTGTTTGAGAAGATGTTTCCCATTTTAAATCTTTATTTGCTGTATTTGCTGCAAGAAGTCCTGTTCCCCAATTTGTTGCAGAAGCATTATAAGTTGACGTATAAGCAAAGTTTGGTACATTTTGATTTCCTACTTCTCCCCAACCAGCACGTAATTTCATATTACTTACTGCTTTGCTGTCTTTTAAAAATTCTTCATTTGAAATTTTCCAAGCTACAGCTGCAGATGGAAACCAACCCCAACGATTTTCTTCAGCAAATTTTGAAGAACCATCACGACGAATAGTTGCTGTCAATATATACTTGTCATTATACGTATAGATCAATCTACCAAAATACGATTTCAAAGCGCTTGTATTACTTGCATTTGAGTTTTTTGCCGTTGTCGCATCACCTGCATTTAAGTCTGTTGCACCATTTGTCAAATATCCTGAACGGTAACCGTAAAGATTTTCCCAATGCGACTCTTGCATCTCTTGAAAAACGGTTGCATTAATATTATGCGAACCAAACGTTTTATTATAATTCAACGAATTTGTCCAAAGCCAAAAATCACTATTTGATTTTGTTCTTGTTCCTTCACGAACGTCATTTACAAGTGCTCCAAAAGTATATGACGGACTGAAAGTATAATTATTCACAAAACTATAATCTAAAGAGTATTGTGTTTTGAATTTCAAGTCTTTAGTAAAACTGATTTCAGCATAAGTGCTGGCTCTCATATTATAATTGATATTGTGATTGTCTTTGATTGAAGCCAATCCAATTGGATTATTTTGCACAAATTCAGTTGTATCTGGACCATCAAAAGTTCCATCTGCGTTACGAACTGCCACGTTTGGAGTTTGCTTAAGAGCAGTCAAAATCAAGGCATCATCAGATACTGTTGTAGTTTGATTTGTTTTGCTCAATGCAAAATTTACCCCTACTTTAAAATAGCTTTTAAGTTGAGAATCTACAACACCTCTTAAGTTAAAACGATCAAAACCAGACCCAATTGCGATACCTTCTTGATCCACATATCCAATTCCCATTGCATAAGTAGTAGCATCTGTACCTCCTGAAGCTGATAAATTGTAACTCTGCATCAATGCGGTATCAAAAAGTTCCTTTTGCCAATCTGTTCCTTCTCCCAATAAATCAGTTCTGATGAAAGTATTGTCACGCTGTACAATTCCTAAATCGGCACGGGTGTTTTTAAGTTCGCCATATTGTTTTAAATTAAGCAAATCCAAGTGTTTTGGAATCTCTTGCCAGCCTACATAACTGTCAAAGTTAACTGCCATTTCTCCCTTTTTTCCTCGTTTGGTTGTAACAATAATTACTCCATTTGCCGCACGTGATCCATAAATTGCAGTTGCTGAAGCATCTTTTAAAACATCCATCGACAAAATATCTGAAGGATTAATAAAAGACAACGGATTCGAATTTGCAGAACTTGCCGTACCATCGATAATAACACCATCAATTACATATATAGGTTCATTTGATCCGTTTAACGAACTTATACCACGAATACGAACCGAAGAACTTGCTCCAGGCGCACCACTGTTAGCTTGCATTTGAAGCCCTGCTACACGTCCTTGCAAAAGTTGATCGACAGTCGTTGCAACAGATTCTGTTACTGCTTTGCTAGAAATTGAAGAAATCGCTCCTGTCAAATCGCCTCTTTTCATGGTACCATAACCTACTACCACTACTTCTTTAAGGTCATTTAAATCTTCTTGAAGCGTTACGTTTATCTTAGTTTGATTGCCAACAGCTACTTCTTTGCTTTTATAACCGATAAAGCTGAATACCAAGACTCCATTTGCAGGCAAAGTGTGAATGGTATAAGCTCCATCAAAATTCGAAACTGTTGTAATGTTTGTTCCTTTTACAATGATATTAACTCCAGGTATTGGTCCATTTGCATCTGAAACTGTTCCAGAGACAGTGGTTTGGGCATTTACTGCGGCAGAAAATACAAACATCAGGAATAACATTCCCAGATTTTTAAAATATTTCCATTTGCTTTTAGTAATTAAAAAGTTAGTCATAAATGGTTAATTTAATTAGTTAATAGTTTGGTTAGTTAGTTGGTCATTTTAAACAGGACTTTTTACAGCTTGCATCTGAATCATAATGAAAGCCAAAAAGAAATCTTTGTTTGAACAAATATATATAAAATACAACAACACACAATCGGTTGTGTAAAAAAATTATATTAATAACCTAAAAAAAGCAACAAAAAAAAACAATATCATCATTTAAAACCTTAAAAATTTAAAAATATCCCAAATTCAATATAAATCAACACGAAAACGTTATAGATATTACATTATCTGATTAAAAAAAATAAAAAAAATGTAAAAGAAGCGTATCTCAGCCAAAGTGAAGATTACAAAGATGGCAAATTTCAAAATGTAAGTATTTATACACATTCTTAATCAAGATGTAATCATATAATATATTATTCTTAATTTCCAGCACAAAGACAACCGATTGTTTCTTTGAAACAAAAAACTCCTTTCAATAGAAAGGAGTTTTTTTTGTGGATTCTTATAATTTAGTTATACATCACTTTATTTGAAGCGTATTTGTAAATTTAATTTCAAAAAAAGCTCATTATTTTCTTCATAAATATCTCCAAATTTATGTTTTGAACTACTTGCAGTTTCCAGCTTTGTATTGGCAATTAAATAGTTTTCAAATTCATTTTTATTATAAATATGATAGCATAAAATTTCTCCGTCTTCTTTTACAATTAAGTAACCGCCAGTTGCGTCATATTCGCCTGTCCAAACTTTTGATGGCATCATACCTAAAGCAATGTCGGTTAAAAATCGTTTGATTTTGTAACTGTAAAACAAATGTTTATTTGTTACATCAAATTTTAATGGATTTTCTTCTTCAATCAATTTAACTAATTCTTCAATATTCGAATACGAAGACGAATAATAATTTAAAATTACATTTGAGAGTATCTGTGGCAACAAACTGTCAATTAGAGTTAAATTATTACCAAAAATAGTTCGTTGAGTTTTTAAGAATTGAAACGCCCCACCCCTACGCTTAATTTCTGCGATACGATCTCTAATTTTACTTTTTGATGATATATTGTTTATTTCGAGAATGTCTTGTTTATTAATTTGTGATCCAATAATCTTAAAAACAAAATTTGTTGTTTCCCCTGCATTCAATAGAGTAGAAGGATTTCCTAATTGTGATTTTATACTAAACCCTAATGCTGGTTGGAATCCAGTTCTTTGATCATGAACAACAATTGTGATGTCTGTTTTGGCAGAAGAACTTGCTTTTAAAGAAAGACAATTTATGCTTTGCATAAATTCTTCAATTTCTGGGACTGAAAACGCTCCAGTGTTAGTTTTTATTTTTGTTAATAAATATTTTGCTCGTTCTTTGAATTCAGAAATTGGAATACGAAAAACTTCTTCGTTTCCTGAAATTAAAACAATATTATCTTCGATTGAATACTCGAAATTCCCACTGATTTCATTACGAAGTATTTTTAAAATTGGATAAACAAGATTTTGTATTTTTCTAATTTCTTTATTTCCTGGATGTAATTCTTTGTCGCCTAAAAGTTTGAACAAAACATATATTTCACTCCATTCTCCTTTATTCCCTGTTATCATTTTTTTATGCCAAGTAGTTTTAAAATTTCATTAGCGGTTGCTTGTATTGCAGGAACTGCAACAGAGTTACCGAATTGCTTATAAGCTGATGCGTCAGCAACGGGAATTATATAATTATCTGGAAAACCTTGTAATCGTGCCCATTCTCTTGGGGTCATTTTTCTAATTCCTTCTCGATTTACAGTACCTTTTATGTGTGTTGTTGGTGTGAAATCTGTAATTCTATGATCTAAAACCAAATTTCTTTCCCTTCCCATTCCTCCAACTACAATTGCATTACTAATGCTATCATCAGGAATAATTGCGTAGCCAAAACCATTACCTTTTCCTTCATGTCTTGCTTTATGCTCAATTAGGGTTTGCAAATATTGTGTCGATAAAAAATATTTTGTTGGTGGCACATTTTTCTCTTTTACCTGAGAAAATGCAACTTTTATATTTGTTGGCTTTGGATATTCAAAACTTTCAATTCCTAAATC
Organism: Flavobacterium mesophilum; assembly: GCF_039581405.1. Lineage (NCBI taxonomy): Bacteria > Pseudomonadati > Bacteroidota > Flavobacteriia > Flavobacteriales > Flavobacteriaceae > Flavobacterium > Flavobacterium mesophilum. The sequence continues at coordinate 252,023 of NZ_JBCPXZ010000001.1, forward strand.
ATTTCTAAAACCAACAATATAAATTCGTTCTCTGTTTTGTGGTACACCAAAATCTTTTGCATTAACAATCTGTGGTTCGGGAACAAAATAACCTAAATCGTTTCGTAAAACATTTAAAATTGTCGCCAAAGTTTTTCCTCCATTATGATTTCGTAAACCTTTTACGTTCTCAAGAAAAATTGCTTTTGGCTTTTTGCGTTTTATAATTTCTGCAACATCAAAAAATAAAGTACCTCTTGTGTCTTCAAAACCGCCACGTTTTCCTGCAATTGAAAATGCTTGGCAAGGAAAACCTGCACAAAGTAAGTCAAAACCATCAGGAATAAATGCCTTTGTTTCTTCTTTTGTGATGTCACCAAAAGGTCGTTCTCCAAAATTTGCTTTATATGTTCGTTTTGCTTCTTTATCCCATTCACTTGTAAAAACACATTTCCCTCCAAGGTTTTGCATTGCTAAACGGAAGCCACCAATTCCAGCAAACAAGTCAATAAACTTAAATTTTTGATTTTCAATTGGAGGAAACGGAATATCAAAAGTATCAAAAATCCCATATTGCAAAGCTTCTTCTGCTACAATATTGGTTATTTCTTCTTCAGGATATTTATACTCTAAAATTTCTTTAGTATATTTTATCGCATCTATCTTAAAATATTGTGAAACTCCATTTTTATTATTATGCAAAAAATGAGTAATAACCGCTTCCTTATTGTTTTCAGCTCCAACAAGTTTGATTTTATATTCTTTTTCAAATACCTTTTCAAGCGATATTTTCTCGTTTAGTTTCATTTTATTATTTATTCAAAATTAGGTCGCTAAAATACTAAATTTATTAATAAGGATTAGCTGGTTTTTCGGATTCTTATTAATTCAGCATTCATTAAAGCAAAGTAAAATTTCCGCTGAGAATCTTAAAAAAACTTACAATAAATCTTTCCTATTTGAAGATTCACGCACAAGAACTTCCGTATTTAAGAATGCTATTTCCTGTGCATCACTTTCTTTAACTGATTTAAGATTTTTTATAATGATTTCTGTTGCTGCTTTTCCCATTTTTTCCGCTGGGTGAGTAACTGTTGACAAATTTGGGTCAATAATTTCAGAAATTGGATCGTTATTGAACCCAATAATCGCAAGATCTTCTGGAACTTTTATGCCTCTTTTTTTCGCTGTTTGAATCGCACTTACTGCTATAATATCTCCAGAAGCAAAAAGTCCATCTGGCAATGGTTTCAAATCAAACAATTTATTGCTGGCTTTTACTCCATCTTCATAAGTAACCGATTTCAAATCGACAATCAATTCGTCAATTATTGGCAAATTATGATTTCTCAAGGCTTCCATATAGCCACGTTTTCTTTCATTGTATAGATTTCCAAATTCAGCACCAGCAGTCAAATGCGCAATTCTCAAACAGCCTTGCTCTATTAAATGTTTGGTTGCTTTATATCCAGCCGAATAATTATCAATAACAACTCTAAAAGTATTGTATTCTTTAGGAACCCTGTCGACGAATACAAGCGGAATATTGTTATTTGAAAATTGCTCAAAATGCGCTGTATCTCTAGTTTCCATGGCAAGAGAGCAAATTACTCCACTTACACGGTTGCTGTACAATGATTTGGCCATATTTACTTCGTCATGATAAGAGTCATGCGACTGCATAATGATAACCGAATAGTCCGATTTTTGCGCTGTAATTTCAATACCACTAATTAGCGATGATAAAAAGGGCTGTGTAACAGTCGGAATCAAAACTCCAATTGTTTTTGTTTTATTGCCACGCAATCCTGCCGCCAGAGTATTGGGAACAAACCCCATTTCTTTGGCTGCTTTCTTGACTTTTTTTATCGTTTTATCACTTATTGAATGATGATCTTTTAAAGCTCTTGAAATTGTGGAAGTCGCTAAATTCAGCTTCTCCGCAATATCGTAGATCGTGACATGTTTATTCTCTTCCATGAAATAAATAATATGAAATGTAAATATAAGTTATTTTACAACACTATTCTTCTCAAAAATTAACAATTACTGATACTGTTTCTATCGCAATAACAGCATTTTTACTCTTCGTACATTTCCATCCAAAGACGTGTTTCTTCTAGATCAAGTTCTTTTTCTATTTTTCTGAAAATCTCTTCATTTACAGAACCTTGCTTGTGCATTACTTCTAATTTTACCCTTTCGACATTAAGCAAATCAATTTGGAGTTTGGTAAAATCATTAAAAATCTCCCCTCCCATTACATTTCCTTTTCCGAAGAAATTAGCCGGAAGTTCTGTTTTCTGTAAACGATTAAATTTCACCTCATATTTACTTTTAATATTATGAAGCAAATCATCATTTAAAAGCGAAAAATTATCCTCAATATGGGCAATAGTTTCGGAAACAATGATATTCCGAATCTGATATTCTTCGGCCAAAATCGAATACGGTTGTACTTTCAGCTTTTTAATCAACCAAGGAAGCGTAAGCCCTTGAACGACCAAAGTTGAAAGTATGACACAGAAAACCAAATATATAATCAAATTTCGAAGCGGGAATCCTTCTTTTTCATTTATCATTAAAGGCAAAGCCAATGCAGCGGCCATAGAAACAACACCACGCATTCCGGACCAGCCAAAAATAATCATGTTGCGGTAATCAAATTCTTCATTTTGACGGATTCTTTTGCTAAGAAACCTCGGAAGCAAGGTTGCAGGAACAATCCATAAAAAACGCACCAAAATTACCACGACACTAATACTCGCGCCCCAAATAAACAAAGCGGTTCCAGAATAATTGCTTATTCCCGAAATGATATGTCGAAGCTGCAAGCCGATTAAAATAAAAATAAGTCCATTTAATATATTAGTCAAAATATTCCAGATCGTACCAGCCATCATACGGCTCTCATGCGTAAAAATCTTTCCAGATCGCGCAGAAAGAAAAAGTCCCGTAGTCACAACCGCAAGTACTCCCGAACATTCAAAATGCTCTGCAAGCAAATACGAAGCAAAAGGTGTTAAAAGTGTCAATGTAGCTTCGATAATATCATCACAAACAAATTTGGTATGGATGATACTCATAACATATCCTACCATCAAACCTATCGCTACTCCTAATGTTGACATGATAAAGAAGTTCAATCCGGCTTCCCACAACACAAAATTACCTGCTACGATTGCGGTAAGTGCATATTTATAAGCCACAAGGCCGCTGGCATCATTCAATAAACTTTCACCTTCAAGAATGGCAATCAATCTCGGGTGCAGTCCTAATCCTTTTGTAATTGAAGTTGCAGAAACAGCATCTGGTGGAGAAACAATTGCGCCAAGCAAAAACGCTAACGGCCAAGAGATATCATCTATCAACATATGCGCTGCAATCGCCACTGCGAGTGTTGTAAACAAAACCAATCCTACAGCAGCAAGTGTAATTGGGCGGATCGTTTTCTTGAATTCAAACCAACTGGTGTACCATGCCGCATGATATAAAAGCGGAGGCAAAAAAATAATAAAAACTACTTCTGGATTCAAGGCAACCACTGGAAGTCCAGGAACTACACTAATTGCAACACCACAAAGCACTAATACTATTGGAATAGGAAAATTATATCTTTTGCTTATTAAGCTCAAAAAAGCAACGCCAAACAGCAACATTATGATTACAGTAATATTCTCCATTTACAAATGTTTACGATTTTAGGATTTTAATTTGGGAAACGGCTACTAAATTAATATTTAATCAGAATTATAGCTTTTTTGCAACCTAAAAAAATTTTAATCCGAATTAAACTTTTGTTCTTACTATAAGTCTTATAAAAGCTAAATCAAGAAAAAAGACTTAAAATACGCTTAAGAGCAAAGTTTCTATGCCAAATAAATTGATTTACTGAGATTAATTTTTACATTTGCGTTATTTTTATTTATTCTAAATAGAACAGCTTTCAAGAAGATTTTCATCTTAAAAAAGCTTATAACTTTTAACTGATTGAAAAACAACAAATACCAAAATATGAAAAAGAATTTCTTTCTTTCTTTGGCATTAACTACTGCATTATTTGCTAGTGCCCAACAAAAAAACACTTTATTAGACGCTTCATTTTGGAAAACTGCTCCAGATGTAAATACCGTTAAAGCCGAAATTGAAAAAGGAAACAATCCGGCAGAGGCTAATGCAAATGCTTTTGATGTAACGACTCTTGCCATCAATAATGATGCACCTTTAGCAAGCATCAAATTTTTACTAGATCAGCCTGGAAATCCTGTAAGCAAATCTACTCACGATAATCGTATTTATTTGCACTGGGCGGCTTACAGAGGAAATACTGAACTTGTACAATATTTAATCAGTAAAGGTTCAGACATCAATCTTGAAGACAGTCATGGCACTACGCCACTTGTTTTCGCTGCTACTAGCGGACAATTTGATCCAGCGCTTTACGAAGCCTTTTTTAAAGCTGGAATCAGTGCGAAGAAAAAATATAAAGATGGAGAAAACTTGCTTTTATTAGCAATCCCATCTGATAAAGATTTAAAACTGACTGACTATTTAATTACAAAAGGTTTATCGCTAAAAGACGTTGATAATAATGGTAGCACTGCTTTTGATTATGCCGCAAAAACTGGAAACATTGCTCTTTTGAAAAAATTATTGGACAGAAAAGTAAAATACACAGATAATGCGCTTTTGATAGCAACTCAAGGAAACCGTAGAGAAACAACTTCTCTTGACGCTTATAAATTTTTAGTTGAAGAATTAAAACTAAAACCAACCGTAACATCTAAATCTGGTGATAATGTATTGCATTTATTGGCTGGAAAACCAAATCAGAAAGAGATCATTTCGTATTTCCTTGCAAAAGGTGTTGATGCAAACAAAGTAAACAGCGACGGAAATACGCCGTTTATGGTTGCTGCAGGTGCAAGAGAAAATGGTTCTTTAGAGGTTTTATTGCCAGTTGCAAAAAACATTAATTTACAAAATGCTAAAGGTGAATCAGCCTTGACAATGGCGGTTAAATCTGGAACTCCAGACGCTGTGGCGCTTCTTTTAGGAAAAGGTGCAGATGTTAATGTAAAAGACAAAGACGGAAATAATCTAGGTTTTTATTTAGTGCAATCGTACAGACCAGATCCAAAACAAGATACTTTTGACGCTAAAGCAAAACTGCTTCAAGAAAAAGGCTTAAATCTTGCCGCTCCGCAAAAAGATGGAAGTACTTTATATCATTTCGCAGCAGCGAAAAACGATTTATCTTTGCTTAAAAAATTAGCATCTTTAAATATTGATGTAAATGCGAAAAACAAAGACGGAATTACAGCTTTGCACAAGGCGGCAATGGTTGCGAAAAATGATACAATCCTAAAATATTTGCTTTCAATCGGTGCTAAAAAAGAGCTTACAACAGAATTTGACGAAAGTGCTTATGCTTTAGCAAAAGAAAATGAGTCTTTGACAAAACAAAACATATCAATCGAATTTTTAAAATGATAAAAATGATGAGTTATGAATTATGAGTTATAAGTGAAACTCTTAATTCAAAACTCATAATTCATAACTTATAATTTATAATTAATTACATGAAATCAATACTAAAAATCGCACTTACAAGTGCTCTTATCTGCCTAATTTCTTTTCAGTCTAATGCACAAGCCAGCAAATACAAATGCATGCTTCAAATGGCAAATTATATGGGCGAAGGTGCCTATATCGTTGTGTCTTTGATCAATCCGCAAGGCGAATATGAAAAGACGCTTTATGTAATGGGTGACGATAAAAAATGGTATAAATCATTGAAAGAATGGAATAAATTCCAAACTGCAAAACCTTCAGATATCAGTGCTAAAACTGGAGCTTCAGTTACTGGCGGCGACCGCAGTATAACAACTATCGAAATTGACGATTCTAAAATCAACAAAGGATACAAATTACGATTTGAATCGGCTGTTGAGGATCAAAAATATTATGTAAGCGATCTTGAAATTCCGTTGACAACAGCTGGTTTAGCTGATAAAACGGAAGGAAAAGGTTACATCAGATATGTGAGATTAAACAAAATTTAATCTCCTACATTTCCTAATTTTACATTTGATTACCCTTTAGCTTACATTCAATGACTCTTTCTTTTTGGCGTTACACACACTTAGCTTTGGCTTTGTTCTCTTCTTTGTTTTTACTGCTTGCCTCTGTAACAGGAATTATTCTTGCTGTTGATGCGGTTCAGGAAAAAACATTGCCTTACAAAACAGAAAATTTTAATGCCTTGACTTTGGGAGAAACCCTTCCTGTTTTAAAAAAGAAATATACTGAAATCACTGAATTAAGCGTTGATTACAATCAGTTTGTAACGCTTCAGGCGATTGATGAAGATGGAAATGACATTAAATCTTTTATCGACGCCAGAACTGGAAAAGTACTAGGAACTCCTGCAAAAAAAAGCGAATTTATTCAGTGGATCACCAGTCTTCACCGCTCCTTATTTCTTCATGAAACGGGGCGTTTTTTTGTTGGTGTGATCTCGTTTTTATTATTTCTAATTTCGATTTCAGGATTTATGCTTGTTTTGAGCAGGCAAAGAGGAATTCGAAATTTCTTTTCGAAAGTTGTAAAAGAATATTTTGCCCAATATTATCACGTTATTTTTGGAAGACTAGCTTTAATTCCGATTTTGATTATTGCGCTTACGGGAACTTATTTATCTCTGGAAAGATTCAACTTCTTTATGGGAGATGAAAAAGCAAAACCCGTAAAAACAGAACTTTCGGCGGAAGCAAAAAAAACTTCCATTTTTAATACGACTTTATTATCTGATGTCAAAAAAATTGAATTCCCTTTTACTGATGATCCCGAGGAATATTATATCATTGAACTGAAAGATCGCGAAATTGAAGTGAATCAAGTTACTGGCGCTATAGTTTCTGAAAAACTTTCGCCAATGACAATTCAATTGGCCGCTTTAAGTTTGGACATTCATACAGGAAGAATCAATGCGATTTGGGCTGTTATTTTGGCAATTGCGTGCCTGAATATTCTTTTCTTTATTTATTCTGGTTTTGCGATTACGTTGAAAAGAAGAGCGAGCCGAATTAAAAACAAATTCAAAGCTACAGAAAGCTCGATTATTCTTTTGGCTGGTTCTGAAAACGGAAGCACTTTGCGTTTCGCCAATGCTATTCTGAAACAATTGGTAGATCAAGGACATAAAGCACATATTTCGGAACTGAATAATTTTACGGTTTTTCCAAAAGCAGAACATATTATTGTTTTTTCTTCAACGCACGGTTTAGGCGACGCGCCTTCAAACGGAACAAAATTTATTTCTCTTTTAAAGAAACATAATCAACAACAAAAAATCAATTTTTCAGTAGTAGGTTTTGGATCAAAATCATATCCAGATTTTTGTGGTTTTGCTATTGAAATTGACAAACTTTTAGAACAACAAAATTGGTCTGAGCGCTTTTTAAAATTACAAACGGTAAACGATAAATCGGCTACAGAGTTTGTGGAATGGATCAAGTTATGGAGTGCCAAAACTGGAATTGCATTATCAACGACACCTTCTGTTTACAATCACGTTCCGAAAGGTTTGCAGAAATTAATGGTTTTAGATAAAACGTTAGTTTCTGAATCAGAACAGACTTTTATGGTGACTTTGCGTGCGAATATGAGAGCCAAATTTACTTCGGGAGATTTATTGGCAATTTATCCTGCGAACGACAGCAGAGAGCGTCTTTATTCGATTGGAAATCACAATGGAAATATACAATTGGTTGTTAAACTGCATCCCCAAGGATTGGGTTCTGGCTTCTTGAATAATTTAACGCCAGGAAATGTTATTAAAGCTAGAATTATCAATAACGAAGCTTTTCATTTTCCGAAAAAAACATCAAAAGTTGCCTTGATTTCGAACGGAACTGGAATTGCACCTTTTCTTGGAATGATTGAACAAAACAAGAAAAAAATAGAAACACATTTATATTCTGGATTTAGAATGGAAACCGAAATGGTTTTGGGGTATAAAAAGTTTGCTTCTGAAATGATTCAAAAAAAACAACTTCAAGATTTCCATTTAGCTTTATCGCGTGAAAACAATCATTTTTATGTAATGGATTTGATTAAACGCGATGCCGATTTTTTTGTTGATTTATTGAAAGATGACGGTGCTATCATGATTTGCGGTTCGCTTGCGATGCAAAAAGATGTTGAAGCAATTCTGGATACTTTATGTCTAGAGAGAAACATCAAAAATCTTTCTGAATTTAAAAACAACGGCCAGATTTTAACCGATTGTTACTAAACACTATAAAAATAATTTTATGTCAATTCAGAAATCAATTTTTAAAAGAATTTTATTTCTTTTAGTCCTGATTTTTAGCTTTTCAGCAAATGCGCAAGTCTTACGAAAAAGAACTACTTTGCTGATGGGTGGGCGTTTTGACATTACCATTGTTGGAAAAGATTCGCTTGACGCGGAAAAAAACATAGATGAAGTTATTGCAGAAATTACACGAATTGAAAAACTAATATCCGATTGGAAACCAGATTCTCAAGTTTCAGAAGTAAATCAAAATGCAGGAATAAAACCCATAAAAGTCGATCGCGAAGTTTTTGAATTGACACAAAGAGCTTTAAAATTATCTGAAATTACCAACGGCGGATTTGATGTGAGTTTTGCCGCAATGGACCGAATCTGGAAATTTGACGGTTCCATGACCGAAATGCCTTCGGCGGAAGCCATAAAAAAATCCGTTGAGAAAGTTGGCTACAAAAACATTATTTTGGATAGCGTAGAATCGACGATTTTCTTGAAATTAAAAGGAATGAAAATTGGATTTGGCGCTTTAGGCGAAGGTTACGCTACCGATAAATGCCGAGCCATGATGATTGCAAAAGGCATAAAAGCCGGAATTATTAATGGTTCTGGCGATATGAGCACTTGGGGAAAACAGCCAAACGGAACGCCATGGAAAATTGGAATCACAAATCCGTTTAATCCTGAAAAACTTTTAGCTGTTGTTCCTCTTGAACAGCAAGCTGTTACCACTTCTGGTAGCTATGAAAAATTTGTTGTTTTCAACGGTAAACGCTATTCACACATTATAAATCCTGCAACGGGTTATCCCGCAACTGGATTGTGCAGTGTAACGGTTTTTGGTCCCAATGCCGAAAGCGCAAACGGATTAAGCACTTCTATAATGGTTTTAGGTCAAAAAGAAGGTTTACTTTTAATTCAAAAATTCCCTGAATATTCCTGTTTGATGATTACTGATAAAGGAAAAGTCATCAAATCTAAAAACTTCAATATTAAACACTTTAAGGCAAAGTTTTAATTTTTTTGGTACTAAGTAACTAAGAAGCTAATTAACTGACATTTTTACTTCTTTTATTAGAAATGAAAATCAAAACACAAGATAAATCTTCCTAATGTTTACTTAATTTGGGCTTAGAAATAAGCAAAAAACTTTAAATTTGAGGACCCAAATTTTATTCATAAATTATGATTTTAAAAAGAAGTTACCTCTATTTATTCGCCTTATTTTTTGTCTCATTTGTCTACTCACAAACAACACAACAAAAAAAAGAAACCCGTTCAAAATTATTTGAAAAAACCACAACCGACAGTGATTACTTGATGGCAATTGAAAAAGCCAGTGAAGTAATGGAATCTGCCTACAACGATGCCGATTTTGATGGTGGAACCCATCATTTATTTGGTGAAATCAAAAGAACACAAAGCAAACTTGATCTTATTCTGACAAGTCTGAAGGGAGCAAATCCAAATGTTCGAAACCAACAAATGTATCGCATTGTACTGAAAGAAATTCAGCAAGAACTGGAAGACCAAAACACGGCCATTAATTCCCGAAATGCTAATCTTGAAAAAATCAAAAACAGGTTTATTGATTTGCATAAAGACAAAACTTTTATGGAACTCATAAAAGATACGATTCGTCGTAAACAATTCAAAAAAGAATTTGCAAATCTTAAAAAAAGATATCTGGCTACTGATAGCTTGATGTCTAAAAATCAAGGCATTTTAAATAATAAAAAAAGACTGACTGTTGAAAGAAAAATTGCGGTATCAAACGCTTTAATTACTGTTGAAAATAAACTGGAACAATCTGGAATTAGTATTCTTAGAAAAGAATATCCGTTTTTATGGAGTACAAACGATTCTGTTCCAAAAAAACAAGTATCACAAAACATTAGAGCAAAGGTAATTATTGAAAAAAGCGTGGCTTCCTATTATCTAAGTTATCGCGCTGGTGGCTTAATCACATTACTGTTCTTTATGGGGATTTTGTTTTGGTACATTTTCCGAAACTTAAAATATCTGAAAGAAAACGGATACGCCGAAAATTTGTTACATTTTAATTTTAAATATTTAAACCGAGGTGTATTAGTTCCTGTTCTCGTTATTGGACTTAATATTGCAGTAGTCAGTAATTTATATGCTCCTGCCCTGTTTTTGGAAATGCTTCAGCTTATTTTGCTGGGAGTTCTAACCATCCTTTTCAAAAACAAATGGTCAGCACAGTCAATGAAAAATTGGGTTTTGCTTCTAGGACTCTTCTTTACCCTTTGTTTTCTTGATCTATTTATAGAAGTAGGTTTTATGCAACGCTGTGCTTTCATTGTAATTAATATTCTTGGTATACGATATGGTTTGGTACAAATCAAAAGCATTAAGGATCAACTGTATATTAAAGGATTTTTTAAATGGGCAAGTATCCTTTTCATTGGTTTTAATGGTTTATCGATACTTTATAACCTTTTTGGAAGAGTGTCGCTTTCAAATATGCTGACGCTTACGGCTTTTATTTCGCTTACGCAGATTATTGCGCTGAGTGTTTTATTAAAGATTATTCTTGAAATTATTCTGCTTCAAATTTATACTACAAGAATTAAGCGCGGTATAGAAAAGATTTTTGACCACGAAAGTCTATCAGATACTTTAAAAAAGCCTTTTATCTTAGTAATCAGCTACATGTGGTTTGTAGTAATTGCCTCTAATCTAAATATTTGGGAATCGCTTCGTACTTCATTAGGAAATTTATTAAGCCATCCAAACACTATTGGAAGCATTACTTTTACTTTAGGAAATATTGTTTTGTTTTTTATCATTATTTGGATTGCACATCTTCTTCAAAAATATGTGGCTTATTTTTTTGGTGAAATTGATGATGAAAATGAAGAAAACGTCAACAAAAGACAACATTCTAAACTGTTAATCACCAGACTTCTCGTTTTGATTGCCGGTTATCTTCTAGCTGTTGCAGCTTCAGGAATGCCATTAGACAAACTAAGTATTCTTTTAGGCGCACTTGGAGTCGGTGTTGGACTTGGACTTCAAAATGTGGTAAATAACTTTGTATCGGGTGTAATTTTAATTTTCGATAAACCAATTCAAATTGGCGATGTTATTGAAATCAGTTCTGACTCTGGCCGAGTGAAATCAATGGGATTACGAACTACAAAAATCAATGCGCCAAATGGTGCCGAAATCATTATTCCAAATGGAAATTTATTATCTCAAAACATTACAAATTGGACTTACACAGACAACTTTAAACTTGTTGAAGTTTCAATCGAGATTAATGGAGATACAACTCCAGATGCTATAAATACAATTATAATGCAAGCCCTAGAAAGTATGTCATTAATTAATCTTGAAAAAGCACCTCAAATTTTCTACAACTCAATTTCGGATGGAAAATATAAAATAGTGATTAAATTCTGGTGCAGCATTTATCGTACTGAAGAAACAATAAGTAGTGCACGTCAGGTTTTGTTCAGCAATTTTAAGTCAAAAGGACTAACTTTTTCTAGTTGAAATTAAAACATTAACATCTAGTAAAATCAAAAAACGTCCCGAAATTCGGGACGTTTTTCTTCATCATGTTTAAATCTAATTAATGGTGATCACCATGTGATCGATCGTGGTCTTTGTTTGAATATCCTTTAGAATACTCTTTGTTTGTATACTCTTTCTTTTCGTGTTTTTGCTGTCCCTTAGAGTTATTGTTTTTTGCCGGTTTTTCTCCTCTATTTTTCTGAGGTTTTCCTTGATATCCTTTTGGATAATTTGCGCGGTGTTTTGCATGATAATTATATGGAGCATCTCCTTTATAATCGTTTAAAACAACTTTATATCCAGAATACAAATCATATTGTCTGCATCTTGATGGAAGTCTTTTATCACGTGTCCATTTTCCGTTGTTATCGTAAATAAATACGCTTTGATTCACATCATAATAAACATCAATATCTGGCAAATAATAATATCTGCTGTCGTCATTCCCTTGTGGCCCCCAATTTGGAGGTGTTCCAATATTTACATTGATCGAAACTTGTGCATGAGCAAAAAATACACTCATAAAAAGCACTGCGGCGAATACTAACTTTTTCATCTTTTTTGTTTTTAAATATTAATTTCGGTATATAATAATCGAAAGTAATGCCAATATTTAGTGCATCTCGCATGCATTATACGGAAACGGAAAACTAATCGACGAAGGGCAATTTTTAGCCGATATACATTTCAAAAAACGCCTCAAGATTTGAGGCGTTTTTATCATTATAAATTAATTACCACCCGTTGCGTGAAATTAGTTTAACACATAGAAACATAGCTTTTGTAAACTTCAAAAAAAGGCGTTTCACTAATTTCAATGCACATAGCTATGTGTTAAAGCTTGCTTTTTCAATAACCTCCAACAAAAGCAATAAAACCTATGCTTCTATGTGTTAAAATTGATTTTTTTTCTATTTCACCCAACAGGTAAATTACTATTTCCAGCCTCCGCCTAAGGCGCGGTACAAATTAACAACCGCCTGCAGTTTCTGTAAATTATCGTTGACACCACTCAACTGAGCGGCTAAAAGGTTTTGTTGCGAAGTCAAAACATCGGTATAATTGGTAGCCGAACTATATTCCAAAAGTTGTTGTGTATAATCAACCGCTTTTATTAGAGCTTCAATTTGTTTTGCTCTTGAATCTTCTTTTTCAACCGCCATTTGATACGTGTACAAAGCATTCGAAACTTCCTGACCTGCCACTAAAAGGCTTTGTTGGAAATTATTGTAAGCTTGTAATTGTTGCGATTGAGCCGTTGTCAATCTCAATTTGTTACGGCCTTGATTAAATAATGGCTGCGTCAATCCTCCGATCAAAGAATAGAAAACCGAATTTGAAAAGAAATCTTTCAACTCTAAATTCGAAAATCCGCCGCTTGCTGTAAGTGTCAAACTTGGATAAAAATAGGTTTTTGCCATGTTGGTCATTTCAAAAGCAGTTCTGAAATTAAATTCCGCTTGACGAACATCGGGACGATTTTCTAATAATTGTGACGAAACTCCAATCGCAAGATTCTCGGGAATAATTTGCGTTCCTAATTCTCCTCTATCAATTGGTCCAGGAGCTTGCCCAAGCAAGATGTTTATCGCGTTTTCTGTTTCACGAATGTTTTGTTTTAAATCCGGAATCAAAACCTCTGCTGCATGTTGGTTCGCCTCGCTCTGTACAACCGCTGCGCCCGTAACAATGGCACCTTCTTTTAAATCTTTAATCGTTTCAACATTTTTGATACGGCTTTCTAATGTTTCTTCAGTAATTTTCAATTGTTTGTCGTAAGCCAACAACAGAAAATAATTATTGGCTATATCCGAAATCAACTGTGTTTGAACAGCTTGTTTTGCTGCATCAGAAGCCAAATAGGTTGCCAAGGCTGCTCTTTTTGAACTGCTTAATTTTCCCCAAATATCAGCTTCCCAAGAAGTACTTAAACCTAATTTATAGGTAGTTGTAAGCGTATTGATATTAATTCCTGCCGGAAAGTTTAATCCTGCCTCAGATTGTTTGGTATGCGTTGCATTGGCATCCAATTGTAAAGTTGGATAATAAGCCAATTTGCTTTGACGTAACGAGGCTCTTGCCTGCACGATATTCTCAATCGCATTTTTCAAGTTTAGATTTTGATCCAATCCTTTCTGAATTAAGGCATTTAGTTTTTCATCTTTAAAAACAGTTTGCCAAGGCATGTCAGCAATCGTAGTCGTATCGGCGGAAGCCTGATCACGATACAATTTGTCTGTCGAAATTGTGGTAGGACGTTCGTACTTTTTGGTAACCGAGCACGCACTCAAAAGTGCGGCCGTCATTACCAACAAAATATATTTATTTGAACTATTAGTCATTTCTTTTTTAATTAAATTTTACTCTTTGTGCGTTTCCAATAAATGAATCTCGTCATCATCATCGTCTTCATCATCATAACTTTCTTTGGCTGGACCACTGACTTTTTCTTGCAACGTCTGGAAAATGATAAACAAAACCGGAATTACAAAAACTCCTAAAATGGTTCCAATCAACATTCCACCAACTGCTCCAGTTCCAATAGATCTATTTCCAACGGCTCCTGCTCCTGTAGCAAACATCAAAGGCACAAGTCCGAGGATAAAGGCAAACGAAGTCATTAAAATTGGTCGCAAACGCGCTACAGCTCCTTCAATTGCCGCTTGAACAATTGGCAAGCCTTTTCGCCTTCTATCCAAAGCAAATTCAACAATCAAAATTCCGTTTTTCGCCAAAAGTCCGATCAACATGATTAAAGAAATTTGGAGATAAATATTGCTGTTCAATTTGAAAATAATCGAGAACAAATACGCTCCCGCCAATCCAAACGGAATTGAAAACAATACTGCAAAAGGCAAAATATAACTCTCATATTGCGCACTTAACAAGAAGTAAACGAAAACCAAACACAATAAGAAAATGAAAATCGTTTCACTTCCTGAAGCCAATTCTTCACGCGTTAATCCTGAAAACTCATATCCATAACCAGCTGGAAGACTTTCTGCCGCAACTTCTTGAATTGCTTTAATGGCATCTCCAGAACTATAACCCGGTTTTGGTGCTCCTGTAATCGAAATAGAAGTAAACAAGTTGAATCTTGAAATTGATTCTGGTCCGAATACTCTGGTCATATTCACAAATTCTGTGATTGGAGCCATTGTTCCAGCACTATTTCGAACAAATATTTTATTCAATCCTTCTTTATTGGTTCTAAACTCTGGCGAAGCCTGAATCATAACACGATATTGTTTCCCGAATTTATTGAAATTCGAAGCATACAATCCTCCGTAATAGCCTTGCATTGTCGATAAAATCGTATTTACCGAAACTCCTGCATCTTTGGCTTTCGCCAAATTAATTTCCATCATATATTGCGGGAAACCAGGATTAAAAGGAGTTGTTGCATATTGAATTTCTGGGCGTTCAGATAATTTTGCCAAAAATTCATTATTAACTTTATAGAATTCTGCAGTTGTATGTCCGCCTTTATCTTGCAATTGGAATTCAAATCCGCCACTTTGTCCAAAACCTTGAATAGTTGGTGGAGAAATAAAGAAAATATTAGCTTCGCGAATACCGCTTGTTTTGGCAAATAATTGGCCTATTACATCATCAACACTCAAATCACGTTCGTCCCAAGGCTTCAATTTCACAATTACCATACTGTACGCACTACCCGCTCCTGCCGTAAAGTTTTGCCCCACAATACGAAGTGTATTTTTAACTCCAGGAATAGTTTGCGCAATGCTATCTACTTTTTTAGCAATTACATCAGAACGCTCCATTGAGGCTGAAGGTGGCAAACTAATATTTGCAAAAACAGTTCCTTGATCTTCTGAAGGCACGAAGGCAGAAGGCGTCGTTTTCATCATATAAACCAATGCAACACCTGCAATTACAATGGATGCCAAAGCGATCCATTTTTTTACAGAAAGAAAACTTATGGAGCGTTTGTATCTTTCGGTTACATTGTCAAAAGCAACGTTGAATGAAGTATAAAAACGCTGTAAAAAGCTTTTATGTTTATGATCGTCTGCATGTGGTTTTAGCAAAAGCGCACACAAAGCTGGACTCAAAGTCAAGGCATTAACTGCCGAAAGAATAATCGCAACGGCAAGCGTGATACCAAATTGTTTGTAGAAAACTCCTGTAGATCCGTTAATAAAAGTTACCGGAATAAACACCGCGGCCATAACCAAAGTAATCGAAATGATTGCTCCAGAAATTTCGTTCATGGCATGAATTGTCGCTTTTTTAGCCGATTTATAACCATGATCGAGTTTGGCGTGCACAGCCTCAACGACCACAATCGCATCATCGACGACAATACCAATGGCAAGAACCATCGCGAAAAGCGTCAACAAGTTAATCGTAAATCCGAATAAATTCAGAAAGAAAAAAGTTCCTACAATCGCAACCGGAACCGCAATTGCCGGAATTAAAGTCGATCTAAAATCTTGAAGGAAAATAAAAACTACGATGAAAACCAAAATAAAAGCTTCAATCAAAGTGTGAATTACTTTTTCAATAGAAGCATCCAAATTTTCATTGACATCAACTAAAACAGTATATTTTACTCCTTTGGGGAAGCTTTTCGCCGCTTCTTCAATCAGTTTTTTAGAATTGATGATTACGTCACGCGCGTTTGATCCTGGCGTTTGGCTAATTGCCATTGCCGCAGATTCTACACCATTTGTTTTAATGGTTGAAGCATAACTCAAAGATCCTAATTCTACTTTAGCAATATCTTTCAATCGCAACATTTGGCCATTTCCAACCGATTTGATGACAATATCTTCAAATTCTTTTGCGCTTGTTAAACGTCCTTTATATTTGATTACATATTGAAAAGCCTGATCTCCGTTTTCACCGAATTTACCCGGCGCGGCTTCAATATTTTGCTCTGCTAAAGCTGCAGAAATATCGCTCGGAATCAACTTGTATTGTTGCATTACGTCTGGTTTCAACCAAATACGCATCGAGTAATCTTTTGCACCAAAAACCGTTACATCACCCACTCCAACTACACGCTGAATTTGCGGTACCAAGTTGATCTTAGCATAATTTTGAAGGAAAGTCTGATCGTACGTTTTATCATCGCTATATAACGAGAAGATCAACAAGTTACTGCTCTGGCTTTTAGTTACAGTAACCCCTGCCTGAGTTACCTCTACCGGCAATAAACTTGTTGCTCTCGAAACTCTATTTTGTACGTTTACCGCAGCTAAATCTGGATTTGTACCTACTTTAAAAAAGATTTTGATTGAAGCATTTCCGTCGTTAGTAGCTGTAGAAGTCATGTATGTCATGTTTTCTACACCATTAATTTGCTCTTCAAGCGGAATTACGATACTTTTCAATACCACATCGGCATTGGCTCCTGTATAACTTGCCGAAACATTTACGGTTGGCGGTGCAATATCAGGATATTGAGAAATAGGCAACTCAATAAGCCCCAAAACACCTAGAATAACAATAATAACCGAGATTACTGTTGAAAGTATAGGTCGTTGTATAAATTTCTTAAACATTTGTTTTTATTTTAAATCGGCGTAAACTTTTTCAGCGCTTTCACTTTGAGCTTTAATTTCTGTTCCATCTTTTAGTGTTGCTACACCTTCAAGAACAATTTGATCACCCGCTTGCAAACCGCTTGTCACTACATAATAATTTCCTGCACCATTTTCCATAACATTGATATTGGTGCTTTTTGTTTTTCCATCTTTCCCAACCACAACTGCAAAAAGCTTGTCTTGAAGTTCGTAAGTTGCGCTTTGCGGTATAATCATAGCGCCTTTTACATCAGTCGGAATTCGAACTGTTGTACTGCTTCCGCTTCTGATAATGCTTTTAGGATTTGCAAAACGCGCTCTAAAAGTAACCGAACCCGTTTCTGTATTAATTAATCCGTTTACGGTTTCTACACGTCCTTTTTCTGGATAAGGCGAACCGTCAGAAAGCAATAAGGAAACTGCTGGCATATTCTGGATTTTTTGTGCCAATGTCGAACCCGGAGATGAGCTCTGTGTAAAATCTAAAAGTTTCTTTTCGTTTATAGCAAAGTAAGCATACACATTTCCGATGCTTGAAACAGTTGTTAAAGGTTCAGCGGTATTTGAACTTACCAAACTTCCTAATCGAAACGGAATTGAACCTACAACACCATTAACCGGACTTGTAACAGTTGTATAGCCTAAATTGGTTTTAGCATTCACCAAACTTGCATTGGCTTGAGCCAAAGTAGCCAAAGCTGATTCATACGTATATTGCGCCGACTCTAAATCATATTTGCTGATGATTCCTTTTTCTACTAAAGGTTTTACTTTATTAACTGCCAATTTTGCAGCACTAACATCCGCCTGTGCGCTTTTTATACTTGCAGATGCTGTACGAACTTGTTGCTCATATTCTGGCGCACTAATTTTGAACAAAGGCTGTCCAACTTTTACTACTGCTCCTTCATCTACAAAAATTTTATCTATATAGCCTTCAACTCTTGGGCGAATTTCAATGTTTTGTTGTCCCTGAATGCTTGCAGGATAATCACTGTACATGGTTGCAGATTCAGGCTGTAAGGTTAGAGTTTTATACTCTTTTACCTGTGGAGCACCTCCGGCCTGAGCCGACTTATCATTTTTATTTCCGCATGAAGAAAGAATCACTGCAGCGGTTAGAATACTAAAAAAAGATTGCTTATTCATTTTGATGAAATATGAGATTTTCTATTTATTAATAAGCAAAAGAACTAAAATAGTACACGCAAAATTTTTCGAATAGACGTACAGCAAGAGACAATCGATAGAGATAGTTTTATACCCGATGAAATTATTTCAAAAATTAAACACTCGTTTAATTTATGACTTATCGGCTGTAAAATGGTTTTTAAAGACTATAAATGTATTTTGGGCGATTGGTTCTTCATTGTATTTAAATAAAATGTAATATTGTCTTTATAAAATCAAAAATTATAATGGCATCAAACATTTACAGACCGTATTTATTCACCGGATTACACATTCTCGGCTGGTTTTTATTGGGATTTATCATGCTGTTTTACATCCCTTTAACTTGGAATGTGGTGCTTCCATCTGTATTTTGGCTTTGGCAGATGATTGTACTGACCCTTTTGATACTGATATTTTATTCTAATGCCAAAATCATAGTTCCAAAAACCATCATCAAAGACAATACATCGCCATTTTTGGTTTGGGCATTTCTCACCATTTTTGCCATGCAATTTATCGCATATCTCTATACTTCGCAAACCGATCTTCACGCCAAAATCAGTGCGATTATAGGATTCAAAAAATATAAAAATCCCTATTTTGACAATTACGTCTTAATGCTTACACTTCTTGTTTTAGGAATTAGCACCAGCTGGGCCATGTTGCAATATTGGCAAAAAGCCGCGCAACACAAACAAAAATTGGAACAGGACAAAACGATGGCCGAGTTGGCAATGTTGAAGGCGCAGATAAATCCGCACTTTTTCTTCAATTCGCTTAATAGTATTTATTCGCTTACGTATTCAAATATTGAAGATTCTAGGAATGCGCTTCATACTTTAAGCCGAATGATGCGTTACCTTTTGTATAGTACCGAAGAAAGAACAACTTTGCTCAAAGAGGCCGAATTTATGCGTGATTTTATTGCCCTAATGAAACTTCGTGCAAACAGCAAACTGACGATTACTACTGATATTCCTGAAACGATTCACGATTATCCAATTGTTCCGATGTTGCTTTTGCCTTTGGTAGAAAATGCCTTTAAACATGGAATTCATGCAACAGATAAAAGTGAAATACACATTACGCTTACGCAAAATGGAAACAACTTAGAGTTTGAAGTTGAGAACACCTATTTCGAAAAATCTTCGACTACAACTGAAGGTGGCATTGGTTTAACCAATACAAAACGCCGACTTCAATTAATTTATCCAAACAAACATTCCCTAAAAGCTGGAATCGCTCCAAACGGAATGTATAATGTAAAACTGCAAATAACTTTAGAACAATGACAGTATTAAAATGTATAGCAGTTGATGATGAACCACTTGCATTAAAACTTGTGGAAACTTTTATTGAACAAACCCCTTTTTTGGAATTAACAGCAAGCTGTGATAATGCCGTAGAAGCAATGAGTTTGATAAGGGAAAAACAACCTGATTTGGTTTTCTTAGATATTAATATGCCGAATTTGACCGGAATGGAATTGGCAAGACTTTTACAAGAACAGGCTGGTTCACTTCCAAAAATAGTTTTCACGACAGCATATAATCATTATGCAATTGAAGGTTACAGAGTAAATGCCGTTGATTATCTTTTAAAACCTTTTAGTTACGAGGAATTTTTGCGCGCCGCCAATAAAGTACTTCAAATTACCGAAGAAGCTTCAAATCAATACCATCCAATTACTGCCGATGACGAATTCATCTTTTTGAAAGTTGAATACCAATGGGTCCGAATTTCTCTAAAAGACATTTCGTACATCGAAAGTTTGAAAGATTATGTAAAAGTGCATCTTGACGATTCTCAAAAAACAGTGCTTTCACTAATTTCTTTAAAAGCATTGGAAGAAAAATTGCCATCAGCAAAATTTATGAGAATTCACCGTTCGTTTATTGTTTCTCTTGATAAGATTAGCGCAATTACTAAAAACTCAATTTTAATTGGCAAAACCGAAATTACGGTTGGCGAGCAATACAAAGAAGCTTTTAAAACCATTGTAGACAAATGGTTGAAATAAAATAGAATAAAAATTACCATGGAAAAAAGATCAAACAAATATTATTTGACATTAAGTCTAAAAGAATACGCAAACGGCGATACCAAACCCGCAAAAGAACTCGGAATTGAATTTTCTAATCACGATGAGATTTTTGGCATTATTCAAAAAATGAAAGACAAAAACTTATTTAATGATCCTTCTGAAGCAACACAATTTGCCATTGGCCTAAAATTATTCAGCGAAATAAAATTAAAGCACCGCAAAAATCCTTTATTTGACGAATTAAATGAAGTTTTTCCTGTGTTTATGAAAAAACTGAAAAGCTTATAATACAAAAAACGCCTCATTTTCATGAGGCGTTTTTTAACAAATTAAATTCTGGTAATTAAGCTTTCGCTTTTCTTTTTACCGTACAGCCAATCTCTTTAGTTTGAGTAACTGCTGGCTTTTTGTTGCTTTGCAAAGCTGCAATCGCATCTTCAGCGTATTTTGTTTTTTCTGCTTTTGTTCCTTCTGGATCATTATCGATAGCGCCTACGTACTCAATGACATTTCCTTTTGAAGTTTTAGAAACAATAAAAATATGTGGTGTATGTTTTGCTCCGTATTGATCTGTAATTACTTGTCCTGCATCAAATAAATATGGGAATGGATAATTTTTCTCTTTTGCCAAATCCTGCATTTTATTGAAAGCATCTGCTTTTGAAGCTTCCGGATCATTTGGATTTATTGCAATTACTGGATATCCTTGTGGTCTGAATTTTTTATCCAATTCAATAATTCTTTGTTCATAAGCAACGGCATATGGACACGTATTGCATGTAAAAACTACAATAAACCCTTTTGCTTTAGGAAAACTTGCAAATGAAACTTCTTTATTGTCCACATTTTTAAGTTTAAAATCTGGTGCTGGATCTCCAGGTTTAAGCGTTGCAGTTTGTGCCTGAGAAAGCCAAGCTGTGAACGTCAATACCAATAAAATGATAATCTTTTTCATAATTTACAGTTTTTTATATTCAGTTAATAGTTGTTCGTATGTCAATTCGGTTTCGACAAATTTTCGTTTATCATTTTTGATGAATAAGGTTGCTGGAATACTTCCAGACCACGAAGGGTCAATTCGGTCGATATACTCCTGTGGACTGCTTTCATCAAGCAGAAATACTTCATTTTTCATATTTTTTCGCTTGACAAATGGAATTACAGCCGAATTCAATTTCGATTTAAAATCAACACTTACTAATAAAACGGCGAGTTTTTCAGATTTAAAATCGGCTTGAAGTTTTTCAAAATGAGGAAGTTCCTTAACGCATGGCGCGCACCAAGTTGCCCAAAAATTTACGACATAAGTACTGTCTTTACCATTTTTAATTCGTTCATGAAGTTGATTAACGGTAATCAATTTCACATTTTGACCAAACGAAACTGTCGATAAAGCGACCAATAAAAAAAGGCATAAAAACGACTTAGCTTTCATAAGAAACAGGATTAAGGATATTTGTCTCTTACAAATATAAATGAATGAAAACTTTCTTTTTGTTAATGAAAGTTTAATATAAAAAAAGCTTTTATAAATGGCTTTATTGATTAAAAGGAGACACTACTACATTTAGGTTGTTCACAAATACCAAAGGTTTCATATCATCCATTTTAGTAAGGGATAATACACCATTTTTATTCTTATTAATTCCATTTATTCTAAAGCAATATTGATCTCCGTCTTTATCCATTAAGGTCAAATACTCCGTAGTAGCATCCGAATAATTCTGACAACTATTTGAAATAGTATAACGATACATTACCTTAAAAATGTCCTTGTCATAATTATAAACTTTCCCATCCTGACTGAACACCCACTTTGTATTTCTATTTAAGTCGGCATACCAAGTCCCAATAATTTTTTTGGATGAAGGCTCTTCCTGATAATTTCCCGAGAATGCAGGAATTTGCAACAATAACACTAAAATTAAAAATAGCTTTTTCATACTCTTTATGCTTTTTAATTATTACTTATGTTTTCAAAAAATAGCTGGAATTATATGAGTTCGTAATTTTATCATTCTGAAAAAAATTCCAATTGTCTAAAAATCGGAATCAGAGATTTTCCCTTCTCTGATAAATTATACTCAACATGAAGTGGTTTTAGTTTAACGACATTCCTATCCAAAAGTCCATGTTCCTCCAACTCACGCAAAGCAACTGCAATTGACTGTTTATTTGAGTCTTTAATGTCTCTCAAAAGACCGTTGAAGCGCAGTGGGCCATCAACAGCTAATAAAAAGATTTGCGGTTTAAATTTCCCTGATAACAATTTCAAAAGTCCCGCTGCAGGACATTCAGTTTCTTTTGGAGTTTTATTTTCTGTAGTCATATTTTTTTGACTAATTGATTTTTGATTAAACACTAGCGAACTTTGATATAAAAGTATGAAAAATTGAAAGATTGTACATACGTTTTCCAACCAGTTTTTATGAAAAAATGGCCGTTAATATTAATCCTGATCTGCAGTATAAACTGTAAGTCACAAACGAATTTAAAAATGACCGAAAACAATTCGAATCCTTTACTATGTGATCCTGTAACTGGGACATGCGAAATGCCTTCCAACCAACAATCAAATGAAACCGCCAACATTAAAACAGAAAACAAACCGATCAAAATAGTATATTATACAGATCCTATTTGTTCTTCTTGCTGGGGTATCGAGCCACAACTCCGAAAACTAAAATTAGAGTATGGCGATTATTTTGAAATTGATTATCGAATGGGCGGTTTACTTCCAGATTGGAGCTACAATAGTGGCGGCATCAGCAAACCTTCAGATGTTGCGCATCATTGGGACGAAGCAAGCTTGCACTACGAAATGCCAATTGATGGAAATGTATGGATTGAAGATCCTTTAGATTCTTCTTATCCTTCGTGCATTTCTATGAAAGGTGCTCAAATGCAAGACAAAGAAAAAGCAGTTCATTTCATGCGCATACTTCGGGAAAAATTATATTTAGAAAAGAAAAATATTGCGAAATGGCTAAACATTGAAGAAGCCGCAAAATTGGCAGAACTTGATATTCAGAAACTAAAAGCTGATTATGATGATGCTGAGGAACTTTTTCAAGAAGATTTGGATTATGCCAAAAAACTTGGCGTAAGAGGTTTTCCAACACTATTTTTTGCAGACAAAAATAATACTCGTTTTGTAGTTTATGGATCAAAATCTTATTCTGAATATGAAAATGCATTGCTTGCCGTATTTCCAAATGCAAAAAAGAAAATGATTCCGAAAGAAGATCCTTTATCGCTTTTTGAAATTTTTCCGACATTGACTCCAAAAGAATACGCTGTGATTTTAAACAAATCTTATTTTGATGCTCGAATGATTCTTGGAAAATTGCATGAAAAGGGATTATTGAACAAAAAATCGATAAAAAATGGTTCGCTTTACAGCAAAAAGTAAACTTATTAAGAATTCAAAATTTTAATTTTTTCTCTGTATTTGTTCAATGCAATTTTGTCAATTGGGAGTATAAAAGGATTCTCATTGATATCAATCCATTCAAACCTGCTAATATCAGGAGTGCTGATTTTCATATCTTCAACATTCACGATTTTGACGATATAATAAATCAGAAGTATCTGTCGCCCATCATCTATAATTGATTCGACAAAATGTTCTTGAGTATACAGATGGTCAATAATTTCGATTTTAACATTGAGTTCCTCTAGAAACTCCCTGTGAAGACAATCTAGAACACCTTCGCCAAATTCAACTCCTCCACCTGGAAGTTTGCAGTATATTTGGTTTTTATGGTATTCGTAAAGTGCTAAAATCTTATTGCTATTTTCGCAGATAGCATAAGTTCTTACATTAAAACTAGAAAGAGGCTTCATATCAAGGGAATCAAAATTATCTTTGATGCAAATTTAAAAATTCTTAATCGAATAACTTATAAGAAAAGCCGTGGAGAGAATTAATTCTTCACGGCTTTTATAATATAACTACTCTATTGATTTAATTTCTTAAAAAACATTTTACAAAAACGTTTTCGGATTTTTAAGGATTTTTTAAGCTCCTAAAAATTCTTCTGCCAAATATCAATTCGTAAATTAGCCAAAACAAAATTTATTTCGAATGACAGTACTTACGTTTACCCTGATTATGATTCTTGGCGCTTTTTTAGCAGGTTTTATTGGCTCATTATCAGGATTAGGAGGCGGTATAATCATCATCCCGCTACTGACTGTTATTTTGGGAGTTGATATTCATTATGCAATTGGTGCCGCATTAGTTTCTGTAATTGCGACTTCATCTGGTTCGGCGGCGGCTTATGTTAAGGAAGGAATTACCAATATGCGATTGGGAATTTTCCTCGAAATCGCCACAACTATTGGTGCTGTTGGAGGCGCATTGCTTTCTGCGATTGCTCCTACTTCATTCATAGCAGTTTTATTTGGTCTTACTTTGATTTTCTCAGCAATCAATTCACTTCGAAAAAAAGAAGAACATATTGTATTAGAATCTAGTCCATTGGCAAAAAAATTAAAGTTAAACGGAACGTATCCAACTCACGACGGAGAAGTCGTAAGCTACGGAACTAAAAATGTTCTAGGCGGATTTGGAATGATGGGACTTGCCGGAATGATGTCGGGCTTACTCGGAATTGGTTCTGGTGCTTTTAAAGTAATTGCAATGGATAATATTATGAGAATTCCGTTTAAGGTTTCAACGACAACCAGCAATTTCATGATGGGTGTAACCGCAATGGCGAGTTCTGTTATTTATATTCAAAAAGGATATATTGAGCCTGGAATTTGTATGCCGGTTGTAATTGGAGTTCTTTTTGGAGCTATGGCTGGAGCCAAAGTATTAGTACGAACAAACCCTAAAAAACTGAGAATCTTTTTTGCTTGTTTAATTTTTGTACTTGCAATTAACATGATTTATAACGGATTAAATGGAAAAATCTAAAGCTATGCAACACGAAAAATTTGGAGAAAAAGACTTTCAAGCTATTGTTGGAAACTTATTGCGCTACGGTGTATGGATTTCGTTGTCAGTAGCTTTTATTGGCGGAATTGTTTATTTGTTGCATCACGGAAATGACATTGAAGATTATTCTGTTTTTAAAGAAAACGACCGAAATATATTTGAAGTAATTGCCGATGTTTATCGTGGCGTCATTCATGGAAATGGAGAATTTTTAATCTTCTTTGGCATTATATTATTGTTCCTGACGCCCGTTTTTAGAGTATTGCTATCGTTATTTTCTTTTCTTATTGAAAAAGATTATCTCTATGTAGCAATTACATTGATAGTTATTATGATCATTATAACGAGTATTTCATTCGGATTCTCACATTAAATAATGCTATAGGCTTTGGGCTGTAAGTTTTAAGCTCTTTTGGAAAGCCTATTGCCTATTGCTTAAAGCTTAAAGCTAAATTAAAAAAAAATGGAAATAGGAATTGACAGTTTTGCTTCGGCAATGTATGGCGACAACAACACTCTAAGCAGTGTTGATGCAATGGAACAATTGCTCCAAAGAATTGAACTTGCAGATCAAGTTGGTCTTGATGTTTTCGGAATTGGAGAACATCACAAAAAAGAATTTTTAGATTCGGCTACCGCAGTAATTTTAAGTGCTGCAGCTGCGCGGACAAAAAACATACGTTTATCAAGCGCGGTTTCAGTTTTAAGTGCCGCAGATCCTGTAAGAGTATATCAAAGTTTCGCGACTTTGGATTTAATTTCGAAAGGAAGAGCCGAAATTGTTGCCGGCCGAGGTTCTGCAATTGAAGCGTATCCCCTTTTCGGATTTGATCTAAATGATTATGACGCGCTTTTTAAAGAGAAATTAAATTTGTTGCTTCAAATTCGTGATAATGAGTTTGTGACATGGTCAGGAAAATTTCGTCCAGCTTTGAATAATTTACCTGTTTATCCGAGAGCTTTGCAAGAAAAAATGCCGATTTGGTTAGGCGTTGGCGGAACTCCAGAATCTTTTATCAGAGCAGGAAGTTTGGGATTGCCTTTGATGGTAGCTGTAATTGGCGGACAAACACATCGTTTTCGCCCGTTAATTGATTTATATCGAGAAGCAGGAAAAGCAGCAGGTTACAAACCTGAAGAATTAAAAGTCGGTTTGCATTCACCAGGTTTTGTTGGAAGCACAACCGAAAAAGCAATTGAAGAATACTATCCAGGTTATGCTGAACTTTGGACAAAATTAGGCTACGAACGTGGCTGGCCTCCTGTAACTAAAGGAAAATTTGACGGCTTAGTTGATGATCTAGGAGTTTTAATTGTTGGAAGTCCAGAAAGAGCTGCTGAAAAAATCTTGCGTCATAGTGAAGCACTTGGAGGTGTTGATCGTTTTACTTTTCAAATGGACAATGCAGGATTGACGCATTCTCAATTAATGAATTCCATAGAACTCATTGGAACAAAACTGATTCCGTTGATTAAGAAAGGATAGTTTTCAAGCATTGGCAAAAATTTGCTTCACGCAGATTTTGCAGATTTAGCCGATTTAAAATTACAATAGTTTAATAGCATCCAGCTTTAGCTGGATGGAAGTATAACATAAATTAAAAGGCTTTAGCCAAACTAGTGAAGTTCGGCTAAAGCCTTTTTTTAATCTTTATCTATAACCTCCAGTTAAAACTGGAGGCAATTCATAAAAACCTTTGTGCCTTTGCACCTATGACAAAAATGCTTTTTAAAATTTATAAGTTACCCCAACTCTAAAGTTTGTTGGAGCTTCCGTTTGCCAGTAATAAGCATTCAACCAGCTATAAAATGAACCGCTGTATAAATATTTATTCAAGATATTAAATACGTTAGCCGTTACTTTTACCTTGCCCGTTTCATAAGACAAACCTCCGTCTAACTTAAAGTATGATGGCAATCTTTGAAGACCTGCGCTCCAAGTATCAGTTTGTCTTCCGTCAAGGAAAGTTCCTCCAATCGAAGCTCCAAATCCTTTTAATTTTCCGTGTTGAAGTGTGTAATTCAACCAAGCATTTGCAGTATGTTTTGCGTATCCTGGAACAATATCGCCTTCTTTAATTCCTGTTGCTGCAGAAACGTCTGGATCAATTTTATTTACAATAGATTCTGTAAATGCATAATTCGCAATAAGATTAAGGCCATCGAATATTTTCCCTCTTAAATCAAATTCAAAACCTTGAGCTCTTTTTTCTCCTAAAACGACACTGTATTGTTCTCCTGGTGTATTCGCTGGATCAGAAGTCAATTCGTTTTTCTTCAATATACTATAAGCTGCTAAAGTTGTACTCCATGAACCATCAAACCAATCTTTTTTAAGACCAACCTCAACATTATTTCCAGTTAATGGTTTTACTTTTTCACCGCTTTTAATAATCCCTGATTGTGGTGTAAATGCCTGATCATACAATCCGTAAACTGCAAAATCATCTGTTACAGAATAACTTAACCCAACACGTGGTGTAATATGACTGTCTGCTATTGGAGCGCCACCCCAGCTTGCCTGACTAATCCAAGTGTATCGCGCCGCAAGCGTCAATCTAAGTTTGTTTTGTAAAAAGCCTAATTCATCCTGAAGATATCCTGCAGCATAATCTGTACTCATTAATCCGCCAATATTTTTAGCTCTTACAGAAAGTGGTGTGGTGTGATCAAACATTGGAAACCCATTAGAAGGTGTTCCATAATTTGGATTATAAACATTAAAAGGACTGTCAACAGTGTCAAGGTCATGAGATTGTCCCCAGTCAGCCATATAATCTTTGCTTCCTAAATCAACTCCTCCTAATATTTTATGGCTTACAGCACCTGTATTAAATTTTCCATTAACAAATATCTGCCCCAAATACATATTGCTTTCAGCATCCCAAATCCCGACATTTCTAATGATTTCACCATGTGAAAGTGTTCCCTCAGGAACTCCATCAAAATCTCTATCAGCATCGCCCGGTCCAACTACTCCCGGCCAAGAACTATATCCTTGCTGAATGTATTTAAAATAAGAAGTCTGTGCCGTAAGTTTCCAATTATCATCAAACTTATGTTCAAACATCAAATAACCACTGTGGTCTTGAATGTTAGTGTCTGGCAAACCCGGCTGCGTCATTGTGAAACCTACTGGTAAAGTTGCATAACCATCAGATGCTGGTCCAAAAACATAGTATGAACCAACTTCAGTCATATTTGCATATTGAAAATTGTACTCAGCAGTAATTTTTGTTTTATCATCAACTTGGTACGAAATAACTGGTGCAATTACGTAACGATCATTGTGCTCAAACGGACGGTGAGAACGTTTCTTTTGTGCTGCTCCATTGAATCTGTAAAGCAATTTTCCTTTTTTATCCAATTTTCCGTCAAGATCAAGGCTAACTCTGTAAAAATCATAGCTTCCGCCAAGAACAGAAACTTCACCTTTTGTGATTCCGGTTGGCTTTTTGGTAACCACATTATAAAGTCCGCTTGGATCACCACTTGAAAGCATGAAACCTGCCGGGCCTTTCACAAATTCAATATGATCTACAAAACTCATATCTTCTGTCAATGGTCCCCAGAAAGAAGAAACCACATTGAATCCGTTACGGAAAGCCTGAATTTGAGAACCACGCATAGTAATATTTGTGTATAAATCTCCCCAGTGCTCTAAACGCACTGCACCACTCACATTACGGATTACCCCATCACTCATACTCGTTATTTGTTGATCTTTTAAAGTCTGACCGCTCACAATCTGAATGTTTTGTGGAATCTCTAAAACTGGAGTCTGAAGACGTAATGACAGTGAAGGCTTGTCCTGTTTGTATTTATTTTTGGTAATTACAACTTCATCAAGATCTTCTTGGCTTTCAGAAAGCGAAAAGTTTTTAGTAGTTGTTTTTCCGGCAGTTACCACAATGACATCTTCCATTCCTTGAATACCAACTGAATGGATACTGATGGTATAAGAACCCGGTTTAATGGTTCTAATGTCATACTGTCCATTTTCATTGGTCACAGCACTATATTTTGTTCCTTTAAGAGCAACAGAAATACCTTCAGCGGGAACATTACCGCTTAATGTAATTTTTCCGGTTACTCTTCCTGTATTTTGATTTTGCGCTAACATCGTAAATGACGTTAAGAAAAATACAAAAAGACAGATTTTTTTAATGGTTAAGCTATTCATTTTGTCTGGTTTAAAATTTCGTTGGCAAAAGTACTTTCTAAAACTTGTTTTTCCAAATTATTTTTAACCATTCTAAATAAAAATAATTTTTTACTTTCATTTAGTTATAAAAAAAAACTCTTCTCGAATTTGAGAAGAGTTCAATTATATAATTGATTATTAACCTATTTCGTTTCTAGAAACTGAAAACTTTCTGGTTTTGCGATTATTTTGTCTCCACTAAATTCAATCGAAATTACTCCAGCTTTTCTTGGCGAAACAGCACTTTCATTAAAATGTGTATGCAAAACATAATGCATTTTGTTGTTTTTATCCCAAAATACATCACCATGTCCTATTCCGTTTTGTTTGGTATTTTTTCGACTGATAATTGGGCTATCTGTCGCTTTTTCCCAAGGCCCAAGCGGACTTTTACTTGTTGCATAACCAACAGCATAATCAATGTTTCTGAAATCATTCGCCGAATAAATCATATAATACAAACCGTTGTGTTTTAAAACCGTTGGTCCTTCTGTAACTGGCCAGCTTACGTTTTGTGTGTTTTCCCAAGGAAGAACTCCTGAAATACATTCGGTTAAAGTTTCTGGTTTTATGCTTTGGAGATCATCGTTTATTTCAGCGACAAAAATTCGGTTTCCATTTGTCAAACGAACATGATACAGGTATTTTTTTCCATCTTCATCAATAAAAATAAAAGGATCAATTTGATTTCCGGTTTTGATAATTGGCTCTTTTGATTCACTTTTAAATGGCCCCAGCGGACTATCACTGCTTGCAATTGCAATATTTTCATTTGCCGTATAAATCATATAAAATTTGTTTTTATACTGAAGAATCTGGGGCGCCCAGAAACCTTTGTCGCCAAAAGCATCTCCTTTCTTAAGAGCAAGTCCATTTTGAGCTCCAGTCGGACCTTTCCAATCTTTTAAATCAGATGAAGTATAAACTTGAAAACCCTCACCATTTGGAATATCGCCGGTTGTTGTGCCATATAAATAATACAATCCGTTGTTGTAGAAGATTGTGGGATCTGCTAACAAAATCGCATTTGATTTTGTTTGTGGTTTGTCTGTGTTTTTTTCCTGCGAACAGGCAGCGAAAACAGATAGCAAGGTTATAAGGGATAGTAGTTTTTTCATTTTTATTGTTTTTTTTTAACCGCAAAGACGCAAAGGTTGCGCGAAGCGCGCAAAGGAGATGAGGGAATAACTTTGTGTTCCTTCAACTTCGCTCAGGATGATAAAGTGATAAAAACTTAGCGCCCTTTGCGTAATTCCTTGCTCCCGATAGCTATCGGGATTGTGGTTAAATTCGTTAAACTATATTACTTTTTCACAGAAAACTGATAATAAGAAACCGTATGGTACTTCTCTCCTGCTTTCAATACAATCGGAGCGAATTTTGGCTGATTAATCGCATCTGGAAAATGTTGTGTTTCCAAAGCAAAAGCCGTTCTGAAATCATCTTTTGCACCTGATTTAAAGGTGTTTTTAGACTGCATGAAATTTCCGCTGTAAAACTGTAATCCCGGTTCTTCGGTGAAAATATCCATTGTAATTCCAGATTTATCTCCTGAAATTGTTGCGGCGTGATTTAATCCGTTTCTCTTTGTTCCGTTCAAAGCATAATTATGATCATAACCTTTTCCGAATTTTAACTGCTCATCTTTGGTTTCAATTCTTTCTCCAATTGTATGTTTTGAAGTAAAATCAAATACGGTGTTTTTTACAGGTCGTAATTCGCCACTCGGAATCAAACCTTCATCAACAGGCGTAAATTCATTGGCATAAATCTGCAATTCGTGGTTTAGGATTGTGCCGCTTCCTTCTCCATTCAAATTAAAAAAGGCGTGATTGGTTAAATTCACAATTGTCGTTTTATCAGTAGTCGCTTCATATTCCATTTTAACCGAATTATCATCGGTAAGTGTATAAGTAACTTTTACAGATAAATTCCCTGGAAATCCTTGTTCTCCATCTGGCGAAACATACGTGAAAACCAACGTTTTTTCATCTGTTTTTTCAGCATTCCAAACTACATCTTGAAAACCTTTTATACCACCATGCAAAGCATTTTTTCCATTGTTCAACGGCACTTGGTATTTTTTCCCTTCCAAAGTAAATTGCCCTTTTCCAATTCTATTTCCAACTCTTCCGATTGTTGCTCCAAAATAAGGTTCTGTTGAAGTTTTAAAACCTTTTGCACTATTCATTCCCACCACAACATCAGTCTGTTTTCCGTTTTTATCCGCAACCCAAAGTCCAATTAATCTTCCGCCATAATTCGTAAAAGCGGCTTTTATTCCTTTATTTTCGATCCAATATAAATTGACTTTTTTGCCATCAATTATGGTATCGAAATTTTTAGTTTCTAAAACTGTTTTAACCGAATCAGCTTTAATTTCAGTGGTTTCCTTTGAAACTGCATTCTCTTTTTTATTGTCTTTACAACTAAATTGAAAAAGTGCCAGCATAACAACGGCAGCGATTTGAATATTTTTCATTTTGTAGCTTTTAAAATGTTTATATTATTTTGATGGAATGACCAATTTTGTGTCTTCACTTACTGGCTCTCCTAAAACGGGAAATCCATTTGCATCCCATTCGATTTTCTGCATTCTTGGTGATCTTTTATTGCCACAACCTTCTCCCGGATTTGAATTCGCGTGGTATAAAATCCAATCTTCTTTTCCGTCAGGAGATTTAAAAAAGGAATTATGTCCCGGCGCGTATACTTTATTTTTATCCGATTGCTTGAAAATTGGTTCAGGAGATTTTTTCCAAGCCGAAGCATCAAGTAAATCACCATCGCCTTTAAACGATAATAATCCTAAAGCATAGAAATCAGTCCAACATCCGCTTGCAGAAAATACGATGAAAATTTTTCCATTTTTTTCTAAGAACTGAGGGCCTTCGTTCACATTTACTTGTGGCGGATTTACATCATCATGCAATGCACCATGTGTTTCCCAATCGTTTGTTGGTGCCGAAATCATTACGCGATCACCATCAATTTGAAGCGGGTTTTTCATTTTGGCGATGTAAATATTCTGTTGTCCGTTTTTGTCGCCTTCCCAGCCAGCCCAAATCATGTACAATTGCTTTTTGTATTCAAATACATTTCCGTCAATTGCCCATTTATCGGTTTTGGCAGCGATTTTTCCTTTGAATTCAAAATTACCTTTAAATGGATCTGATGATTTGTTTTCCAAAACATACATTCGGTGATTGTTATTATCGCCATTATCGGCCGCGAAATAACAGTACCATTTTCCGTTAATGATATGAAATTCTGGCGCCCAGATTTCAGCTGAATAAGCAGTTCCTTTTGGTGGTGTCCAAATGACTTTACTTTCGGCGTTTTTGATATCAGAAAGGTCTTTTGTCTTCCATAAAGTCAGTTTATTTCCGAGTGTATTCGTGTAGTAATAATAGCCTTTGTAATACGTGCTATAAGGATCTGCACCTGATGGCAAAATTGGATTTGTGAAAGTTTTCTGCTGTGCAAAAGCAATTGTTGTGAGCAGAAAAAAGACAAGGTATTTTTTCATCTTTTTATTTTTATTATGAGCGTTTGAATTTTCTCCCGCAGATTATACAGATTATGCAGATTTTTATATCAGCTGAATCTGCTAAATCTGCGAGAGCCAAAAAAATCACTTTTGATTTAAGGCGTTTATAACTTCTGTATTAATCTGATTAACCGCTTTGAAATCCATTTTATCTACTTTTCTGTCATAAGTCATAAAACCGTTTACTTCGCCTTCAACATCAGTTGTTTGGGTGTAAACCGCCGCAGAAAATCCTGTTTTTACATAATTTTTAAGGATTTGAGCGTATTTGATGTATTCAGCAGTTACTTCAGCTTGGTTTTTAAATTTGATGTAACCCCAATTGTCATTTGCTCTCCATAAATGCCCTTCAAGAGGAAGACCGATTCCGCCATATTCGCCTAAAACCGTAACTCTTCTAGCATCGTATAAATACATTTCTGGGCCTGGATAATTGTGCAAATCCAAAATATCTCCCGTTTGGAAATGATTTCCACCACTTGCTGAATTTATTAAACGGCTTGGGTCGTATTTTTTTGTCCATTCTGTAATTTCAACCGTTTTGAATTGTCCCCAAGCTTCGTTAAACGGAACCCAAACGACAATACTTGGATAAGAATACAAATGATCCATAATTTCCTTCCACTCTTTTCTGTAGATTTCTTCTGATTTTGCCGAACGCTGTAATTCTGTTCCTTCAAAATATTTTCTGTTTTGCCAAATCGGCTGATCGTCTCCACTTGGCATATCTTGCCAAACTAAAATTCCTAACTGATCACAATACGTGTACCAACGCTCCGGTTCAACCTTAACGTGTTTACGAATCATATTAAAACCTAATTCTTTCGTTTTAACGATATCATATTTTAAAGCTTCGTCAGTTGGTGCTGTGTACAATCCGTCTGGCCACCAGCCTTGATCTAAAGGTCCGTATTGGAAGTAATCTTTGTTGTTTAATTGCATTCTAACAATACCATTTTCATCTCTTTTTGAAGATATTTTTCGCATTGCGAAATAACTTTTCACTTCATCAACTACTTTATTTTTGCTGATTAGGCGAACTTTTGTTTGGTATAAAAACGGATTTTCCGGTGACCACAATTTTGGTGCATTCAAAGCAATTTCATTCGTTTCTCCAACGACAGCTTTTTCTTTAGCAATTTCATTTCCATTTTCAAAAACTGAAATTTCTACTAAATCGCCAGCTTCTGCTCCTTTTACATCTGCTTTTATACTGATGGTATTTTGATCAATATTTGGAGTTGTTTTTAAGTCGGTAATGTTTTTAGCATTTACCGGTTCAATCCAAACCGTTTGCCAGATTCCTGTAACTGGAGTGTACCAAATTCCTTCTGGATTTTTGACTTGTTTTCCTCTTGGCTGAGGCCCATCGTTTGAAGGATCCCAAACTTTTACAACCAATTTTTGATTGCTTCCTTTTTTGATAAATGGTGTAATATCAAATGAAAATGGCGTATATCCGCCAGTATGCGAACCCACTTTTACATCATTAATAAAAACTTCTGTTTTCCAATCCACTGCACCAAAATGCAACAAGATATTTTTGCCATTCCAGCCTGATTCGATTGAAAAATTGGTTTCGTACCAAAGCTCATTTTTAGCCCCAACATTTTTCATCACGCCAGATAAACTTGACTCCGCTGCAAACGGAACCAGAATTTGTCCGTCATATTTTGAAGGTGCTGTTTTTCCAGCTTCTTGAATGGCATAATTCCATAATCCATTCAGGTTTTTCCATTGGCCACGCTCCATAATCGGACGGGGATATTCAGGTAACGGTTTCTTTGGGTCAACTTGTTCTGCCCATTTTGTTTTTATTTTGTCTCCTTGCGGTTTCCATTGCGCGTTTACTGCCAACACTGAAAACAAGACTAAAAAAAGGATGCTTTTTCTTTTCATGCTCTATATATTTTGAGATTTTACACTCATTATTTTTTTTTACCATATAAGTCATGTAAGTTCATTTTAGTTTAACTAACAGTTTTTAAACAGCATCAAGAGAATATAAGTTTTTGCTTAAAAATAAAGCAAGGCTTAATATTAACTTATATGACTTATATGGTGAAAATATTACACTATAATGTTTCTTCTTAATCAAAATGAATTACCAGACTTATATCCACTTAAGCCTGGTAATTCTCAAACTAACTTAACTAACCAAATTTTCTAGTTATGAATTATGATTTATAAATTATAAGTTGACTATTGATAACTTATATTTCTTAACAAACAACTCGCTAATCACCAAAGTAAAACACTCATAATTCATAATTCATAACTTATAATTTCTTCGTGAGGCCAAATTTCTTAACCAAACTGTCGTATTCTTTTTTTGAAATTGTAATCATACAGCCGTGGCGCACTTTTTCTGGAAGACTGTATTTGTCCCAATCAGAGAAAAAAGTGTAGCCTGAAGCTTGATACCAAGGGCCGTTTAGGTTATCTGCAATTGATAATCCGTACGAAACTCCTGGATATTGTTCGTAATACATGTACCATATTTTGTCATCTGGAGAAGGAATCAACATTGGAGCTTCTCTGAAGTTTGGACTGATAGATTGCTGGGGCAAAGAATAAGGTCCTAATAATGATTTTGATTTGGCAATTCGGATGGTTTTTCCGGTTGTCCAATACAAAGTTGGATAGGTTTCGTCTTTAAGTACGGCGTAGTAGGAATCGCCGACTTTACGAATAAACACATCAATTGTTCCCATATCCCAATCGAACAAACGTTGGGGCGTTCCTTCGAAAGTTTTTAAATCTTTAGACAAAACGTATAACGTTCTTTGGCTTGCCCAATAACGTTCTCCGTCTTCTTTAGTTCCTTCTAAATGTGGCGTGTGCCAAGTCATGATGAACTTTTCAGAATCTTTGTCGTAATATAATTTTGGTGCACCAATTCGCTGCAAGGCGTTTGAATAATCTGGTGTGCTCTTTAAATCTGGCGTATAGTCAGCATGTTTTTTCCAAGTAATCAAATCGTCCGAGACCCAAATATTAATGCTTTTTGCATCATCACCTGTATTTCCAGCGATGTAATATTTTCCATCAGGACCTTTACAGATATCGGGATGACCTTTGTATTCTTCAAAAACGCGTTTTCCATCGTTTAGATTTTCCCAATGAAGTCCATCCAAACTAACTGAATAATACAATCTACCGTAATCCTTGTGCGTCATGTGCGCGAAAAGATAGGCTTCGTTTTTAGGTTTTTCATTTCCTTTTACTTGTCCGGGAGGATCCGGTTGTTGCGCGTTCGCAGAAAAACCACACCACAATATACTTGCTAAAAAAAGCTGTTTTATTGTATTTTTTCTCATTTCGCTTAAGTTTTTTTAGCCCACGGATTAAACGGATTAAACAGGTTTTCACTGATTTTTATTTCTATTAAATGATTTAATTATACAGTGAAAATCCGTTTAATCTGTGAATCCCGATAGTTATCGGGAGTGGCCAATAAATTATCTACTTTTTATTCGCTTCAGCTGTCATTTTTTTGATCAAATCAGTTTCAGCTTGAATGTATGCTGTTCCGTCTGTGTGCAATACTTCGTGAAACCATAGTTTTGGTTCTGCAGTGTATGTTTTTGTCCAGCTATCCCACGCATATTTCGTTTGTGTTTTTCCATCAACAAAACCCCAGTTGATCATACCGATATTATATTTTCTGGCGATTGGCAAAAATCCTGCGAAAGTACTTCCGTTAGGTCTTGCCATATATTCTGTACAGATTAATGGTTTTCCGTAACGTTGCAATTGTTTAATCACTTTTTCGAAATCCTGTGGCGTATTGTAATTGTGGAAAGAAATTACATCTGACTGTTCAATTTGCATTTTATGCATTGGCGCCATTTTAGCTTCATCGCTCCAATCGCCAACCCAAACTCCGGAAGTTAACGGCTGTGACGGATTACTTTCTCTTGCCCATGCAAAAACATCTTTCAAAAGAGGCAAAATCAATTCTGCTTTATTTTTAATTTCTACTTTTTCATAAGATGGTCCAGTCATGTTATCTGGTTCGTTCCAAACGTCCCAACCTAAAACACGTTTGTCATCTTTGAATTTTGCTACCGTTTCTTTTACATATTTCTCTAAACGAGGATATTGCGTTTTGTCCTGAAGTGCTTTTTGGCCTGGCGCCTGAACCCATCCTGAGTTGTGTGTATGCGGTTTTGGAGCACGCTGTTTTCCTAATACAGGAAACGGATCCCAGCATGAATCAAACAAAACGAAAAGTATTTTGATGTGATGTTTATCAGCAATTCCTAAAAAAGTGTCCATTCTTTTGTAAAGACCCTCTGCATCTTGTTGGTGCAATAAATCGTGTAAATAAACACGCATTACATTCATGCCAAGACCTTCAGCCCAGCCCAATTCCTGATCAATTCTCTTTGGATCGAAAGTATCTTCCTGCCACATCTCTAACTGATTTATAGCTGTGCTAGGAGAATAATTTGCCCCTACTAACCAAGGCTGTTCTGCGTACCATTTATTGGCCTGATCTTTTGTCCAGATTTCTCTTTTTTCGACTGAAGCGGTTTCACTTTTACTTTCTTCAGCGTTGCTTTTTTTGTTATTGCAGCTAAGCAATACAAGTCCTGCCAACATAAATGTCAGACACAATTTTACTTTTTTCATTACAAATTTTTTAAATATGAACAATCGTTCGTTTTATGATAAGAGAGTCAGACAGAAAACATCTGACCCTCTTAAAAAATGATTTTAATATCCTGAGTTTTGATCTAGATTTGGATTATTATCAACATCCGTTTGAGGAATTGGCATTCTATGATTTTTACCCACTTTGAAGTTTTTGAAATCTGGATCACGAAGCGCAATTTTATCAACAGAAGCTTGAGTATTCAAATCTCCCCAACGTTTTAGATCTTCCCAGCGAACACTTTCTCCCGCTAGTTCTAAAACTCTCTCCATTTTCAATCTTTCCAAGAACAAATCGTGATTATTTCCAATTTCAGGATGTGCAACAGCTAACGTATTCATGTTTGCACGCGCTCTTACCATATCAACATACTGATATGCCTGAGCTGTATTTCCTAATTCGTTCAAAACTTCTGCGTAACGCAATAAAATATCTCCATAACGAACTAATCTGTAATTTACTTGAGAATAGTAATCTTCATTATCTCTATAATAATCACGGCTTCCTTTTCTGAACCATGCTTCGTTATTGTTCCATTCCCAATTTCTGTTGTATGTTTTGTCTCCAAAATCAGCCAACAAATCAGGATAGTACAAAGTCCATCTTAAACGAATATCAAGATTTCCGTCTTTATTTTTTTCTTCTTTGAAAGCATTTACTAACCAGAAACGTGCTTGCCCGTCAGACCATCCAATTCCTCTTGGTGCGAAAAACTGACAACGGTTGCTCGAAACTGCAGCGTTTTGATCTTCTCCAGTTCCTCCTTTTCTTTGATCTCCAAATTGGATTTCAAAAACAGATTCGCTATTGTTTTCATGTAAATCAGTAAAGTTGTCTCTGTAATTTGCTTGCAAGCTGTATTTTGCACCAGCACCAGAAATCAAATACTCTAAAGCTGTTTTTGCTTCAGCCCATTTGTGTTGTTGCATGTATACTTTTGCAAGAAAAGCTTGTGCAGCTCCTTTGTCTGGTCTTCCAATATCAGCACCTGACCAATCTCTTGGTAAATCTGCGTATGCTTCAGTTAAATCTTTTTCAACTTGTGCCCAAATTTCAGTTACCTTTTTTTGTTGTGGCAAGTCGGCTGGCGTAGACGGATCTAAAACCAATGGAATATCTTCCCAAATCACTGCTGCATAATAGTAATGCAAGGCTCTTAAAAATTTAGCTTGAGCAATAATTCTCTTTTTTGTGTCTTCATTTTGGAAAGTAATATTTGGAACATTCGCCAAAACTTGATTACATCTAAAAATTGCTTTGTAAGTATCTCTCCATGTTACAGCGTTTCCTTCCCAGAAATTATAATTGATGTAATTGAATCTTGTCCAATCTGCCAATTCTGTCCAAGGACTTACGCTATATCCTTCATCAGAAGTCAAATCCAAACGGAAATAAATCCATCTTGCCCAAAGACCATCTTTGTAAAACATGGCATAAATTGAATTTACTCCAGCTTGTGCATCACTTTCAGTTTTCCAATATTGATCTACTGTAATATCATTTGGGCTATTTAGGTCAAGATCGTTTTCACATGCTGTAAAAACAAGACCTAAAAAAGCTGCTGTTATAATTATTATTTTTTTCATTATGCTATTTTTTTAAAATTAAAAGCTAAACTCTACACCAAAAGAATATGTCTTAAGATTCGGGAAAGCACCGTTGTCAACACCTCTTTCAAAAATATTACCGTTTGTAAACTCAGGATCCAATCCTTGGTATTTCGTAATTGTGATAATGTTTTGTGCAGAAAGCGTTAATCTCGCTCTTGTAATTCCAGATTTTGCTAAAACACTTTGCGGGATAGTATATCCAAATCCGATATATTTCAATCTGATAAAATCACCGCTTTCTAAGAAACGATCACTGTCGCCTCTTGAGTTTAAAGTTGAACCTTTTGTAATTCTAGGAAAATCTGTATTTGGGTTTTCTGGCGTCCAAGGCTGAATTCCTGTTCTGTAGTTACTATTGTCGTCAAAACGATCCACCACACTTCTAAATCCGTCATAAACAGTAGCTCCATGTGAACCGATCCAGTTCATAGAAAAATCAAAACCTTTATAATCTGCTCCTGCATTGAATCCCATTTCAAATTCTGGCCAAGGACTTCCCACAACCGCTTTATCTTCATTCGTGATTTGTCCATCTCCATTATTATCTTTAAAACGAATATCACCCGGAACAGCATTTGGCATAATTACTTTTCCGCCTGCAGTTTTATAATTGTCAATTTCTTGTTGATTTTGGAACAAACCATCTGTTTCCAAAACGTACCACATTCCTACCGGCATACCAGCTCTTGTAACCGTATTTCCAGAGAAGTTTTCGTTTTGTCCGTTACCTAAAGAAACCAGTTTGTTGTTTACTTTCGTGAAATTCACAGAAGCATTAAACGAGAATTCATTGATTTTTTTGCTGTAAGCCAATTCAAATTCAAAACCTTTGTTTTCAACAGTTGCAGCATTAGAAATTGGATTTCCTCCATCATTTCCTGTAGTTAATAAAATTGGGAAACCGAATAATACATCTTCTGTGCGAGCGATAAAATAATCTGCTGTAAGACGTAAATCATTGTTTAAAACACCTAGATCTAAACCAACGTTCGTTTGTTTTAATTTTTCCCAACGTAATTCTGAGTTTGATAATTTTACTTGAGTTGCAGATGGATATAATTTTTGTTCGTTACCCATTACGATCTGTCCAAAGTTGTTTACGAAACTTTTATATTCGTAATTTCCAATGTTTCCTGAACCTAACTCTCCGTAACTAGCTCTTAATTTCAAATCCTTAATAAATTCTGATTTGAAGAACGATTCGTTGCTAACTCTCCATCCAGCAGAAAGCGATGGGAAATTCCCCCATTTGTTTGCATCGCTGAATCTTGAAGATCCGTCACGTCTTAAAACGGCATTGAATAAATAACGATTATCATAATTGTACTCTAATCTTCCTAAGTAAGAAGCCAAAGCCGCTTCATTAATGAAACCTCCAACTACTGGCGAATCTCCTTGATTTAGAACTTCATAATATTCACCAGTTCCTGAATTCATTGGAAGATTTCTCTTTGTTCCGTAAATTTGGTTGTAGTTGTCTTTTTGGTACGTTTGACCCACTAAGAAAGTAATATCATGTTTGCCAAATGCTTTTTTGAAAGTCAGCGTGTTTTCAAACAACAATGTTTCTGATCTTCCTTTGTTTTGATCTGTATATGACTGATCTATTGGCTGATTTAAAGACCAGTTCCCAACTTTTCTCATGAATTTATAAGAGTCGAAACTAGTTTCATATCCAAAATTGAAACGGTATTTCAACCATGGTGCAAATTTCAATTCAGACCAAATATTTCCTCTAATTCTGAAATTTTCATTTGTTGTATTCGCAAAATCAGCGATTGCAAGAGGGTTTGTTCCAAAAGTATCTGCAACACCTTGTTTTCCGTAACCGTAACCACCTGGGTTAGCTGGATCATACAATGGAATTGTTGGCGTCATTCTGTACACATCAATGATTGGGTTTCCAGACATTTCATCTGTTTTTGAATTACTGATTGCCAAGTTTTCTCCAATGCTGAAAATTCCTTTTGTACCGCTTGAATTTACACGGAATGAAATTCTGTCAAAATCAGTTCCAACAACAGTTCCTTCATTTCCAAAATAATTTCCAGACATAAAGAATGTTGAGTTTTCATTTCCTCCTGAAAAACTCGCATTATAATCCTGCATCATTCCTGTTTTGAAAACAGCATCTTGCCAATCTGTATTTACTGACATGTTTAAGTTTTGTCTCGTAAATCCAGCATTGTCATACGCCATATTGTTGTATTTTGCAAACTCTTCCGTTCCCATTAAATCATAACGAGGCATCACTTGGAAACTCGTTTTTGCTGAAACTTCAACTTGAAGCGGTCCTTTTTTACCTTTTTTAGTTGTGATGATAATTACACCATTTGCAGCACGTGAACCATAAATCGCAGCTGCCGATGCATCTTTCAAAACTTGAATACTTTCGATATCATTTGGGTTAAAATCTCTGTTTGCTGATGTTACCAATCCATCAATAACATATAATGGATTTGTATTTTGAAGATTTTTTAAACCACGAATTTCAACACTAGCTTCTTGTCCTGGACGTCCGCCACCGCGCACTTTAACCCCAGTTACCAAACCTTGTAATCCGTCTGCAACTGTTGTAATTTGTCTTTTTTGAATTTCATCTGGTTTAACTAATGCAACTGCTCCTGTAAGGTCTTTTTTCTGTTGTGAGCCATACCCTACTACGACAATTTCGTCTAGTTTCATCGCATCTTCTTCTAATATAACATTTATAGAAGTTCGGTTGTTAATAGCAATTTCTGTTGTTTTGTAGCCTTGTGAGCTGAAAATTAAGGTTTGGTTACCGCTTGCGCTAATTTTGTAGCTTCCGTCAAAATCAGTAACTGCTCCATTTGTTGTGCCTTTGATTACAACATTCGCAAACGGAATTGATTCTCCCGATGCCGCAGAAACTTTTCCTGAAATCGAAATTTGCTGTGCATAGGTTTGCTGTAATAATAAACTAAAGAAAAACAAGAGGTAATATCTCTGCTTTAAAATTTGAGTGAACTTTGTTTTCATTGATTTTTCATTTTAGATAGTTTTCATTTCTTGGTTGGTTTTACAATTAAATACTTCGAATTTTAATCATCTCTGATTCGAGCAAAAAAGCAATTCATTCTGCTCATTGATAATAATGTGTTCATTTGGTTTCAAAATTATATTTGATATTATTTTTCAAACAAAATATTATTGATGCTATATTTTTTCAGCCTAAAAATTATCAATATGATTTATTTGAAAATTCAAAGTAGATGATTTTAATTCAAAATAAAATGCTTCATTTGTGTCAATATCTCTCTCAAATGATTCAAATTGTAGAAAAAAGGTCAGAAAATACGAGGCTTGCAACATTTGGTAGAATATTGACACGATTTGAAGAAATTTATTTTTTTATAAAAAAACACAACAATGCGTAAATTCTTTCTTTTTAAATTTTTATTTATTTTTTCAATAAATTTTATTCAGGCTCAAGAATATTATTTTAAGCATTTTAGGGTTGAAGAAGGACTCTCAAACAACACGGTTATCGCTTCGACGCAAGACGAAGATGGTTTTATGTGGTTTGGCACAAAAGATGGCTTGAACAGATTTGACGGCTATCGTTTTAAGACATATCGAAGCCAATCTGACCCAATTCGTAGTCTTGGAAGTAATTATATTCAGTCCATTCATGCTTTTAACGGCGTTATTTGGGTAGGAACTGATAAAGGTTTGTACCAATACAATAAAAAAACAGATCAGTTTACGGTTTTAAATGAAGCCATAAACGACAGAATTAACGACATCAATCACGATAAAAAGGGAAATATCTGGTTTGTTTCGGGAAATATTCTCTATAAATACTCACCTTCTAATAAAGAAACCAAAACCTTTAATCCAAATAAGTATTTTATAACGACTTCTATTTCAAAAGATGAAAACGGCGAAATTTGGGCTTCTTCTTTAAATAAATTATACCATTATTCTGAAGAAAGTCTTTCGTTTGAGAATATTGCTTTAAATCCGCCAGCAAATAAATCAAATTTTAGAATTACGGCAATTTATGCTTTTGATAAGAATACCATTCTTATAGGTACGCAAGACCACGGCGTTTTGGTTTATGACCGAAAAAACAAAACAACAACGGCTTTGGAATTTTCTTCGAAAGAGCCTGTTTTTGTTCGTCAATTCAGGAAACGAGGAACTAATGAATTGTGGATTGCCAGCGAATCTGGTGTTTATGTTTATGATTTTAGAACTAAAAAGAATGTCAATCTTCGTAAAAACTACAACGACCCGTATGCGATTTCAGATAACGCGGCCTACTCGATTACGATTGACAAAGAAAACGGAATTTGGATTGGGACCTATTTTGGTGGCATCAATTACCATCAAAAACAATATACACAATTCAAAAAATATTTTCCGCAGAAAGGCCAAAACTCCATTAGCGGAAGCGCTGTAAGAGAAATTCATAAAGATGATTCGGGCGATTTATGGATTGGAACTGAAGATGCTGGTTTGAATCGTTTTAATCCAAAAACACAGCAATTCACAGCTTATTTGCCAAACGGAAGCAAAAGCAGTGTTTCCTATTACAATATTCACGCTTT
Organism: Flavobacterium mesophilum; assembly: GCF_039581405.1. Lineage (NCBI taxonomy): Bacteria > Pseudomonadati > Bacteroidota > Flavobacteriia > Flavobacteriales > Flavobacteriaceae > Flavobacterium > Flavobacterium mesophilum. The sequence continues at coordinate 296,171 of NZ_JBCPXZ010000001.1, forward strand.
AATGCCTCGAAAAAACAAAATTTGGGTAGGAACTTTTGAGCATGGTTTGGATGTTCTAGATCGGAATTCTGGAGCGGTTATCAAACATTATAGTGCCAATGATCCTTCTACGGGTTTACACAGTAATTTCATTTTTTCTTTTGCCGAAACAAAAAAGAATGAATTGATCGTCATTACCACAATGGGACTTTATTCTTATAATGAACAAAATGATAATTTTGAAATTCTAAAAACATTTCCTGAAACGACGCATTACACCAATTTCAAAGAAGATAGCGATGGAAATTTCTGGGCAGGAAGTTATCGCGACGGACTTTTCTTTTACAATTCGAAAACGCATAAAAAAGAAGTCTTTATATATGATTATAAAAATGCTGGTGGAATAAGCAACAATACCATCAATTCTATTTTTGAGGACAGCCATAAAAATTTATGGTTTGCGACTGAAAACGGACTGAATTTATTCGACAAGAAAACACGAACATTTACCAAATTCACCACAAAAAATGGACTTCCGAGTAATGTTGTTTATTCTATTTTAGAAGATGACGCACACAATTTATGGATGACGACTTCTAAAGGCTTGATGAAATTTGGGCCCGATCACAAAAGCATTAAAATTTACACCACTGCCAATGGATTGTTGAGCGATCAGTTCAATTATAGTTCGGCTTTTAAAGATGCTAACGGCGATATGTATTTTGGAAATTTAAATGGAATGATCAGTTTCAACCCGAAAAATTTCATCAAAAACAAATACACGCCTTCCATTTTTATTACCAATCTTCAAATCAACAATAAAGATATTGATGCAAACGAAACGGATTCGCCGATAAAACAATCTATTTCGCATTTGGATGAATTAGAATTAAATAACGATCAATCGTCTTTCAATCTGGAATTTGCTTCTTTAAACTATACTGCGCCAGAGCTTACCGAATATTGGTACAAATTGGAAAACGTCAATAATGATTGGGTTTATTTGGGCAGAAACAATAAAGTCTTCTTTACAGAATTGGCGCCAGGCGATTATGTTTTCAAAGTGAAATCGTTGAATAGTTTTGGCGTTTGGAGCAAAGAAGTCGAATTGAAAATTGTGATTCTTCCTCCATTTTGGGCAAGTTCTTATGCATACTTTTTCTATTTTCTATTGATTTGCGGATCGTTTTACTACATCATTCGTTATTCTCAAAATCTGACACAAATCAAAAATAATCGTAAAATCAAGCATTTAAACGACGAAAAAGAAAAAGAAATCTATCAGGCAAAAATTGATTTTTTCACCAATGTAGCACACGAAATCAGAACGCCTTTGACGTTGATAAAAGGCCCTCTAGAAAAACTTTTAGCGATGGAATACCAATCGACCGAAGTCCCTCAGAATCTGTCGATAATGAAGAAAAACACGTCGAGATTATTAAAATTAGTAAATGAATTGTTGGATTTCAGAAAATCAGAAATTGGTGGATTGAAATTGACTTTCGTGGAAGCGAATATTTCATCCATTGTCCGAAATCTGCATTTACGATTTACGCCTTTAATTGAAGAACGAGGCATTGATTTTGAATTGGAATTGGGCGAAAAAGACATTTTTGCATTTGTTGACAAAGAAGCTTTCAAAAAAATATTGAGCAATTTGATTAGCAATGCTATTAAATATTCAAAAGATAAAGTTTCGTTGACACTTTATAGAGACGACAAAAAATTGACTTTAGTAGTAAAAAATGACGGCAATTTGATTCCGTTTCAACTGAAAGACAAAATTTTTGAGCCGTTTTTCAGAGTGGACAATATGGATAATACTTCGGGAACCGGAATTGGGCTTTCGCTCGCACATTCGCTTGCACAACTTCACAACGGAAATCTGCAACTCATTGCGGATCAAAAATTAAACATTTTTGAATTGATCGTTCCTTTGCATCAGGAAGAAGAATTTATGCTTTATACTGATACGGAAAAAGAATTGAATCAGGCTGAAACGGAAAAAACGGAATTGGAAACAAAACAAGAAAAACCACAGATTTTAGTTGTTGAAGACAATCTGGATCTTTTAAGTTTTATAACTTCAGAATTGGCTTCAAACTATAGCATTTTAAAGGCCGAAAATGGCGAAGATGCCTTAAAAGTAATTCATAATCAAAATATTCAGCTTGTAATCAGTGATGTTTCAATGCCAATAATGGATGGAATTACAATGTGTAAAGAAATTAAAACCAATCTTGAAACGAGTCATATTCCAGTTATTTTATTGACAGCGAAAAATTCGCTGAAATCACAAATTGATGGACTAGAAGTCGGTGCTGATGCTTATGTGGCAAAACCTTTTTCAATGGATTATTTGAAAGTTCAAGCGCATAATTTGATCGAAAACAGAAAGCAGATTATGAATTATTATGCAAGTTCTCCGCTTTCGCATATTAAAAGCATTGCACATAATAAAACGGATGAGAAATTCCTGAAAAAACTCGATGACGAAATCCTAAAAAACATCACCGATCCTGATTTAAGCGTAGAATCTTTGGCTGAAATCATGAACATGAGCCGATCAACTTTGTACCGAAAAATCAAAGATTTATCTAATTTGAGTCCGAATGAGCTGATCAACATTGTCCGTTTAAAGAGAGCAGCAGAATTGCTTTTAAACGAAAATTACAAAATGTACGAAATCGCGGAAATGGTGGGTTATAAATCACAAACCAGTTTTGGAAGAAACTTTCAAAAACATTTCTCCATGTCGCCGTCTGATTATATTACCGCGAATAAATAAAAATGATGAATTGGCCACGGATTGGGCGGATTAAACGGATTTACAATGGTTCTTTTTATAATTAGCGTAAATAAAAAATCTGTGTCCATCTGTTTTATCCGTCACATCTGTGGGCAATAAATCAATCACTGAAAAACTTTTGACTTTTGACTTTCGACTTTTGGCTAACTATGTTTATCTTTAGTGTGGAAAATTGAAACAAAAATCCAGTTATGAACCATACCACAACAATTAGAAAAGTTGCCATTGTCGGCTATAACCGAATCCCGTTTGCGCGAGCAAATACGGCTTATTCAAACGTAGGAAACCAAGATATGATGACGGCAGCCTTAAACGGACTGATCGATAAATACCATCTGACGGGGAAATTATTGGGAGAAGTAGCTGGTGGCGCTGTTGTCAAGCACAGTTACGACAATAATTTGATGCGAGAATGTGTGATGAAAACCGCTCTTGACCCTGCTACGCCGGCTTGTGATTTACAACAAGCTTGCGACACCGGAATTGAAAGCGCTGTTTATATTGCCAATAAAATTGCACTCGGACAAATTGATTGTGGAATTGCTGGCGGTGTTGATTCCATCAGTGATATTCCGATGTCGGTGAGTGAAAACTTGAGAAAGATTTTATTAGAAGCCCGACAAGCAAAATCATTAGGTGGAAGAATCAAAAGTTTTTTAAAAATTCGCCCAAAAGATTTAGCACCTTTAGTTCCTCAAAACGAAGAATCTCAAACCGGACTTTCGATGGGCGGACATACTGAAATTACGGCCAAATATTATAAAATTTCGAGAGAAGATCAAGATCAATTTGCGCTGAATAGTCATTCGAAAATGGCAAAAGCATACGATGAAGGCTTTTTCGATGATATGATTACACCTTTCAACGGACTTGAAAAAGACAATAATTTAAGAAGAGACAGTACGATTGAAAAACTAGCCAAACTAAAACCCGCATTTGACAAAATAAACGGAACGCTGACAGCCGGAAATTCAACACCTTTGACAGACGGAGCCTCTTGCGTTCTTTTAGCCAGCGAAGAATGGGCAAAGGAAAACGGACTTCCTATTTTGGCTTACATCACTTTTGCAGAAATTGCCGCAATTGAGTACGTGAAAAAACAACAAAATCTACTTTTAGCGCCTTTATTTGCTGCTTCAAGAATGTTGGAAAAAGCAGGCTTAAATCTTCAGGATTTTGATTATTATGAAATTCACGAAGCATTTGCTGCTCAGACTTTAGCAACCTTAAAAATTTGGGAAAGCCCGGAATTAAGTGCTGAAATTGGCTTAAAGAAAACACTTGGAGCAATTGATAGAGAAAAATTAAATGTAAAAGGAAGCAGTTTGGCAGCCGCACACCCTTTTGCTGCAACCGGAGGCCGAATAATTGGCGTAATGGCTAAATTATTGAACGAAAAAGGTTCTGGAAAAGGTTTTATATCCATTTGCGCCGCTGGTGGACAAGGCGTAACAATGATTATTGAGAAATAAGAATATCCTCAAGCATAATTATCTTTGTCAAAGTTTGAAACTTTGACAAAGATTTTTTTTGTGATTAAAAAGCAAATTCTTCAACAGAAGTCAATGCTTTTGGCAACGCATTTGCTGCAAAATCGGGAATTGCAGTTCCTTCTACTCTAAAAGTGGTAACATCTGTCATTCCTAAAAAGCCAAATACAGTTCGTAAATACGATTCTGAAAAATCATAGCTTTTCATTGGTCCTTCTGAAAAAACTGCTCCAGAAGCGATTGACAAATACACTTTTTTATTGGTTACCAAACCTTTTGGTCCTTCGGCACCATAACTAAACGTTTTTCCAGCTCTTGCAATTTGATCGATCCATCCTTTTAAAACTGCAGGAATTCCGAAATTATATAATGGAACACCAATCACAATAATATCAGATTCTAGCAAGCTTTTTATGGCATCATCTGAATATTTTATTGCTGCGGTCTGCTCTGCTGTATGCGTTTCTACAGGCGCATAAACGGCACTAATATGTGAATTTGTCAAATATGGCAAAGGCGTTTTCGTCAAATCTAAGGTTTGCACTTGACTTTCTGGATGCGACGCTGTCAGTTTTTCAATAACTGCATCAGATAATTTGGTACTAAATGAATTTTCTCCGTTTGTACTCGTTATTATTTTTAAAATTTTCTGGCTCATTGTTTTTATTATTAATTTGTTTTCAATACAAACTTATTTACATTTGCTATACATTTTATAGTACTATCCTAAAGGATAGCGCTATCCTTTGATATAGTAACGTAATACACAAGCAAATGCTAAATAAAACAGATGATACTGAATGCTCAAAAGAAGCTTGTATAGCGTCCTTATTACCCGTAAGAGATGCTTTGGAGGTTTTAAACGGAAGATGGAAGTTGCCAATTTTAATTGCTTTGGGAGATCGTCCAAAACGATTTAAAGAGATTTCTAAAGATATTGATGGAATTACAGACAAAATGCTTTCTAAAGAGCTTAAAGACTTAGAAGTAAATAAACTTGTCGTACGAACGGTTTATGACACCTTTCCTCCTACTGTTGAATACAGAAGAACAGAACATAGCCGATCTTTAGGAAATGTCATTATGGCTTTAAAAGAATGGGGAGAACTTCATAGAAGAGAAATCATCGGGAAATAAATAAAAATGGCTCGCAGATAACGCAGATTATGCCGATTAACACTGATTTTTTGTTCAAGCTGGTGATGCAAAACTTAAATTTTTTAATTCATTTTATCAAACAACAAATTTTATCAGTGTAAATCCGTTCAATCCGCATTATCTGTGACCTATAATAAATCAAAAATCTTCATTTATTAACACGTAAATTAATAATTTATAGTAAATTAGAGTGCCCTTACAATTTCGATTTCTTTAAAATTTTGTCTCAATTCATTTTAAACAACTGAAAAGAATGGAATCAAAAATACCTGAAGGACCTCTTGCTGACAAATGGAACAACTACAAGGCAAAAGCTAAACTTGTCAATCCAGCCAACAGAAAAAAATTAAACATTATAGTAGTAGGAACAGGACTTGCGGGTGCTTCCTGCGCCGCTTCTTTAGCCGAACAAGGCTATAACATCAAATCATTTTGTTTTCAGGATTCTGCCAGAAGAGCGCATTCTGTAGCGGCTCAAGGCGGTGTTAACGCAGCCAAAAACTACAAAAATGACGGCGACAGTACTTTCAGAATGTTTTATGATACGATTAAAGGTGGCGATTTTAGATCACGTGAAGCTAATGTATATCGCCTTGCCGAATGTTCTGCCGCTTTAATCGATCACGCTGTGGCTCAAGGCGTTCCTTTTGCCAGAGAATATGCGGGTTATCTCAATAATCGATCTTTTGGTGGCGTTCAGGTTTCACGAACATTTTACGCACGCGGACAAACCGGACAACAGCTCTTGCTAGGTGCTTATCAAGCCTTGGAACGTCAAACTGCATTAGGAAAAATCAAATTATATACCCGTCATGAAATGCTCGAATTAGTAGTCATTGACGGAAAAGCCAAAGGAATTATTGCACGAAATCTAGAAACCGGAGTTCTTGAACGTCATGCCGCTGATGCTGTTGTATTGGCTTCTGGAGGTTACGGAAAAGTATATTATCTTTCTACATTAGCTATGGGCTGTAACTCTTCGGCTATTTGGCGCGCTCATAAAAAAGGCGCTTTTATGGCGGGCGTGAGCTGGATTCAGTTTCATCCTACTTCTTTACCACAGCATGGGGAGAATCAATCAAAACTCACGCTAATGTCGGAATCGCTTCGAAATGATGGCCGAATTTGGGTTCCAAAAACAGCCAAAGACGATCGAAATCCAAATGTTATTCCTGAAGAAGAACGAGATTATTATTTGGAACGAAAATATCCTTCGTTTGGAAATTTGGCCCCAAGAGATATTTCATCCCGAGCGGCCAAAGAAAGAATTGACGCCGGACATGGCGTTGGCCCAATGAAAAATGCCATTTATCTTGATTTTGCAGATGCTATAAAAGCGCAAGGAAAAGACGCTATTGAAGCCAAATACAGCAATCTTTTTGCGATGTATGAAAAAATAACAGGCATTAATGCTTATCAAGAACCCATGTTGATTTCTCCTTCGGCGCATTTTACGATGGGCGGACTTTGGGTTGATTACGAATTAATGACTACAATTCCGGGTTTATTTGCTCTTGGAGAAGCTAATTTTGCAGATCATGGTGCAAATCGTCTTGGTGCAAATTCACTCTTACAGGCGTGCGTAGACGGCTATTTTATTGCGCCTTATACGATTCCGAATTACCTTTCTGGAGAATTAAATGCCTCTAAAAATAATATTTCACATCCCGCTTTTGAAGAAGCCGAAAAATCAGTCCGTAATCAACTAGATACGTTTTTAAATACAAAAGGAACGCTTAGCGCTGATTATTTTCATAAAACAATCGGAAAACTGCTTTATGAAAAATGTGGACTATCAAGAAGCAGAAAAAATCTGGAAGAGGCACTCGAAGATATTCAAACACTAAAAGCCTCATTTGAGAAAGATCTTTTAATTACAGGCGATGATACACTCAACAGCGAATTAGAAAAAGCCGGCCGAATCGCTGATTATTTAGAATTAGCCGAATTAATGTGCCATGATGCATTGCAACGCGAAGAATCTTGTGGCGCACATTTTAGAGAAGAATATCAAACCGCCGATGGCGAAGCTGTCCGTAACGATGCTGAATTTTGCTACGTTTCGGCCTGGGAATGGAAAGGAAAACAACAACCGCCAGAACTCCATAAAGAACCTTTGACTTTTGAATCCGTTGAACTTGCGGTGAGAAGCTATAAGTAAATTGTTAATTGTGCGATAGAGAAAGAAGCTAGAAGCAAGATGAACGATGAAAGATGAAAGATGAAACTTAAAAATCTGAAACTTTATAAAAATTGTCACCCTGAGCGAAGTCGAAGGGTATAAAAGGGGTTTCGACTTCGCTCAGCTTGACAAACTTGAAACCTGAAACTTAAAACTTGAAACCTGAAACCATCCACTATAAACCCAAAACCATGAAACTTTATCTTAAAATTTGGCGTCAATTTGATTCTGCTTCAAAAGGAGAAATGGTCGATTATGAAATAGACAATGTTTCGGAACATATGTCATTTTTGGAGATGTTGGATCTTTTGAATGAATCTTTAATCCAAAAAAGAGAACGCGTAATCGAATTTGATCATGATTGCAGAGAAGGAATTTGCGGGCAATGTGGTGTAATGATCGACGGACGAGCGCATGGTCCATTAAAAAACACTACTACTTGCCAGCTTCATATGCGTAGTTTTAAAGACGGTGATACCATTTATATTGAGCCTTTTAGAGCAAAAGCTTTTCCGGTTCTTCGTGATTTAAAAATTAATCGTTCTTCATTTGACTCTATAATTGCCTCTGGTGGTTATATTGGCGCGGCGACAGGTCAGGCGCCGGAGGCCAACAGCATTCCAATATCCTATGAAACTGCTGAAGCTTCGTTTGATGCTGCGGCTTGTATTGGATGTGGCGCATGTGTTGCAACCTGTATAAATGCGAGTGCTGCTTTATTTGTTGGTGCCAAAATCACACATTTGGCTTTGCTTCCACAAGGAAAAATTGAGGCTTCTAAAAGAGTTTTATCTATGGTAAAACAGATGGATGCAGAAGGTTTTGGGAATTGTTCCGATACACGTGCTTGCGAAATCGAATGTCCGCAAGGAATTTCAATACTTTCAATCGCAAAAATGAATTATGAATATACTAAAGCGGTTATTCTTAGAAAGTAAAGTAAAAAACAACTTAAGTAATAAACATTTATGTCATTTCAACTGAAAGGAGAAATCGCACTAGTGAATCGACAAAGATTGAAGATAAACTTTGCGGAGTTTCTTGTGCGATTTCTCCTTTCAGTCGAAATGACAAACAGTACTTTTGATTAATTAATTACGCATTTAAACCGCAAAATAAGGCGCCAAAATATCTTCAAAATTATAGAAACCTTTTTCTTTTTCTTTTAAATTCTCGGCTACAAAAATAACTCCGTTACCAAACGCTTCTCTCGAAATCGATTCGTGAATCAATCGAACGGTTTGATATGGAAAACCAAAAATGACTTCATGTTTTCCGACGATTCCTCCCGCCCTAACCGAATTTATGCTTTCTTTTTCTACATCTAAAGCCTCAGCAATTTTTACTGCTGTTCCCGAAGTCCCTTGCTTTGTTTTGAAATGCTCTTCATTGACTTCTATATCCACCCAAGGTGCAATTTTCTTCAGAAATTTAGCAGCAAATAATAAATAATTAACGCCTAATGTAATATTTGGCGACCAAAAAACTGTCGTTTTCTTCGCCAAGTCTTTTAAAAATTTCACTTCTTTATCTTTATAATGCGAAATTGCAGAGATGATTTTGACGTTTCGGTCGGCGGCAGATTTTCCATAAGTATAAATTCCTTCGCTTGACGAAAAATCGATAATAACATCTACTGGGTGCTTTTCTAATAATTCGGCCGCATTAGTCTCCAAACTTGAATAAATTAATCCGGGTTCGTCTGATTCAACACCAAAAAATTCAGGAACAGATCGATGTTGCAAGACTTTGCTTTGTCTTAAAACCCATTCTAAAGAAAATTTCTTGTTTTCCAACAATATTGAAGCCACTGATTTTCCAGTCTTTCCGAATCCGATTAATCCTATTTTCATATTTTTTATTTTTTAATGGGAGAAAATACCCGTTAGAAGAAATTGGTATTTCTGAAACAAATACCGACGTAAAAATGATTTTTAGCAATTGCAACAATCATGGTCTTTTGCTAAAATAAAAATTTTGCAACAGGAATACCAGCAAAAAATGATTTTTATAACAATTAAAAAAGCCGTTAATCAGAATATTAGTGCTAAAATAAAAATCCACTGAAATTCTGATTTTGCAATTTTTTTACTTTTTCTGCTTTTTATCCGAAATCATAATCAGTTTATTTAGCTAAAACGAAGCTTAAATTTTTAGTTTCGCATTTCTTTAAAAATAGCTTCAAAAAAAAGAGGCTTGCGCATACAACTAAACAATTTTTGACTAGTTTTATGGCCTGATTGCCCCAAATAAAATCAGTACAGAATGTCCTACAACAACAACGAATTAATGCGTTTTTTAGACGCACAAAACAAGCTATACCTATCTGCACTTGCAGAAATCAAAAAAGGTAAAAAAGAATCCCCTTGGATGTGGTTTGTATTTCCACAGATAAAAGGATCAGGATCGTGCGATACGTCAAAATTCTATGAAATCAAAAACGCAGATGAAGCAATCGCTTTTTTGGAACATCCGATTTTAGGAAAACATCTGATCGAAATTACATCTGAATTAATCAAAACAGAAGAAAAAACTGCAACAGAAATATTTGGAAATCCAGATGACGAAAGACTCCAGTCGTGCTTGACTTTATTCGCAAGCGTTCAAAATACAGAACCGGTTTTTCAAGAAGCGTTGCATAAATATTTTGATGGATCTTCAGATTTTCATACGTTGCAATTGTTATACAGCAATCTTTAGTTTTTCATTTTTTTGACAAAAACAGTCTAATTTTAGGGCTTTTCAAATAAGATAATTATATTTGCAACACTGTTGCGTTTATTCTTTTCATTTCTAATGACTTAAGAATTGCTCAGAAATACCACTGAATGAAAAAGAAAATAGTAGTTGTAAATTTCTTGATGTCTTTTGCAGTATTGTTCGCGATGCTGTTCCAGACCATTCACTCGTATGAGCACGTTGTCAAGCAGTTTTCTGAAAAACACTGCGTACACAAACACAAACCTGGACAAAAAGAAATAACTCATAGTCATTCTGTTGAGAACCACTGTCCTATTTGTCATTTTGCATTCAGTAGCTTCATTCCTAATAATTTTGAAGCGCTTTCATTTCACAAAATAACAGTTGAAGCTTCTTCGCATTTCTTTTATTCAAAGACTGCTTCAACATTTTTCAAAGGAAGTCTTTTTGCACTTCGTGCACCTCCCACACTTCTTTAATTTACAATGTTTATAGACTAAAACTGCATTTTATTTTTCTTCAAGATTAATAAAAAGCAAGCGTATTTCTTTTAGGTTAAAATTGATTTGTTTTCAAAAACAGATCCAATTCGCTTTTCTATTTACTTCAGTAAATCCACTTCGTTTCTAATTACAAAATTAGCTTTTGCACGCTCGCAAAAGCCTGATTTTGCTATATCTATTAAAAAAATCAAAATCTTTCAAACAAATAAAACTATGCTTACAGCAACAAATTTGACTAAAAAATACGGCGATCATACTGCCTTAAATTCCTTAAACTTAACTATAAACGAGGGAGAAATCTTTGCTCTTTTAGGTCAAAACGGAGCCGGAAAAACCACAACAATCAATTTGTTTTTAGGCTTTATTGAACCAACATCGGGAGAATTGGAAATCAACAATATTTCAGTGATTGAAAATAATCAGGAAACGAAAAAACATGTCGCTTATATTCCTGAAACCGTAATGCTTTACCCAAATTTGACAGGTCTAGAAAACCTTAAATTCTTTTCTTCTCTAGCTGGTTTCAAGTATTCAAAAGGTGAACTGACCTATTTCTTAAACAAAGCCGGATTGCAGACTACGGCACATAATCAAAATTTAGGTGGATATTCTAAAGGAATGCGTCAAAAAGTTGGAATTGCGATTGCGATTGCAAAAAAGGCCAAAGTATTGTTGCTCGATGAACCTACAAGTGGATTAGATCCCAAAGCGTCAAATGAATTCTCTCAAATTTTAAAGGAACTTTCTGCTGATGGAACCGCTATTTTAATGGCAACGCATGATATTTTCAGAGCCAGAGAAGTCGCGTCGCACATTGGAATAATGAAACAAGGAAATTTAGTGACAGTAATCGAAGCCGATAAAATTTCGGCCAACGAACTTGAAGATCTGTATTTACAAACCGTTTAAAGGGAATTACTTTTCCATCTTCTATAAAAATGAAAAATCTATTTTCTTTTCTATTTCTAGTAGCTGTCTCATATACTTCACAATCTCAGAATGCCAACAAAAAAAGTACAGACAGCATTGCTCAGGATTCGATCAAAATGAAAAATAATGAACTACAAACTGTAGAAATTGTTGGTCGTTCGACCAAAAAATACAACAGTGATTATTCTTTTGCAGCAACAAAAACAGCCACGCTCAACAAAGATATTCCGCAATCTATTTCAACAATAACGAAGGAATTAGTTGCAGATAAAGCCGCTTTTTATCTTGCAGATGCTGTAAAAATGGCTAGTGGCGTAATTCCGACGAGTTATTACAATCAATATACGATTCGCGGTATCAGCCAAAATGAAGAAGGCCAAATCATCAACGGCATGCGAACACGTCAATATTATTTTTTACAACCTTTAACAAGCAATATTGAACGCGTCGAAGTTATCAAAGGCCCGTCGAGTGCCACGTTTTCATCTGTTGATCCAGGTGGAAGCATCAATTTGGTAACAAAAAAACCTCTTGCAATTGATCGAAAAGAAATCAGTATGAGTGTTGGGAGTTTTAGTACTTTACGCGGAACTTTAGATTTTACGGGACCGTTAAATGAATCTAAAACACTTTTATATCGTGTTAACGGCGCATATCAGCAGGCAAAGTCATTTCGTGACTTGGTAAACAACAAATCATTCCTGATTTCTCCTTCTTTTAGTTATATTCCTAATGAGAAAACGGCTATCAATACTGAGCTGATTTTAAGCAACATGACGGGAATACTTGACCGAGGCCAACCTATTTTTGGCGCTGTTGCTGGTCAAACGAGTTTAACAAAAACACCAATAAGCTTAAATCTAGGTGCGCCGAGTGATTTCTTCAAATCAAAAGAAATGATTCTGACAACCAATTTTGCGCATAAATTCAATTCAAAAATTGGATTTAATGCCACTTATATGAAACAAACTTGGACAGAAGATCTTCAAGAACATCGAACTACAAATGCTTTTGCCGTCGATATGAACAACCAGCCTGTAACCAGTTTGGCGATGATGCAATTTGTACAACGCCAGCAGAATTGGGATATTGACAATTTAAGTGCTTATTTCAATTTCGACTTGAAAACTGGAAAATTAAAACATAAACTATTAGCTGGATATGATTTAAGTAGTTGGAACAAAAACAAAGGCGGTGGACAAAACGCTGCAAGAGGTTATTTACTGAAAGACGGAACTGTAGCTGGTTCTTTTGTTCCTGCAAACGCTTCAAATTATCAAACCGTGACGATTGACGGCGTTGTTTTGCCGAAACCAAATGTGAATTACTTCAATTTAAATAATCCTAAATATTTGCTTACAAGTCCAGAAGATTACACTTTAAACGTTAGAACAGCGCTTCCATCAGCTTTAACGACTACAAATGCAATTTATATTCAGGATCAGATTCAATGGGAAAAATTTACTTTTTTATTGGGATTGAGAAACGAATGGTTTAAAGATATTACCAATTATGAAACCAGTAACGAATTGACCGTCAAAAAGTCGGCTTTGTTGCCAAGAATTGGAATTACATATGCCGTGAACAGCGCCATAAACGTTTATACGACTTATTTAGAAGGTTATCAACCGCAATCGAATACGGTGACTTTAATGCCACAAACGGGTTCATTACCCGGCGGAAGTTTATTCGATCCACTTGAAAGTGATTTGAAAGAAGCGGGAATCAAAACTACTTTTTTTAATAATTCAATGACTTTTAATACGGCGATTTACGAGATCAATCAGCGTAATATTTTAATGAATGCCAATGATCCTGCAAATCCAGATTTATTGGTCACTCGTGGGGCCGAAAGAAGCCGTGGTTTTGAATGCGATTTATCTGGATATATTACTTCAGATTGGCAAATTAATGCTTCATATAGTTTCATCGATGCAAAAATTATGGAAGACAGCAATCCCGCTTTAATTGGCGCTAGAAAACAAAATACACCAAAAAACAGCGCTAATTTATGGACACGCTACAACTTTGCTTCAGATTCCGGTTTAAAAGATCTCGGAATTGGTTTTGGAGTTCAATATCAAAGCAGCAAAATTCCTTGGTTTACAAGAGATTTTACACTTCCTGATTTTACCATTTTTGATGCTACCTTGTTTTATAAACCAAGTAAAAGTAACGTTCAAACTGCGGTAAATGCAAACAATTTATTGAATAAAACGTATTGGTTAGGCGCACAGAATTATTTGCGATTATTTCCGGGAAGCCCTAGAAATGCAAGTCTTACCGTAACTTATAAATTTTAATTTATATGAAATTATTACATACAGAAATCCTTATAGCCAAACATTTTAGAAATTCAGTTTTTAAAAATTCGGCTGTATATATCATAACACTTTTTATTGGAATATTGCTTTTGTACGCTACTTTTTCGGGTTGGGACAATTATAACAGCCAAAACGAAACAAGCGAAAAATACCAACACGAATCACGTGAAGACTGGTTGAAAAATCCAGATAAAAATCCACATCGAATGGCGCATTACGGAAATTTTGCGTTTAGAAAAAGTACATCCTTAAGTGTTTTTGAATTTGGAATGGAACCGTTTTTCGGAAATGCTATTTTCCTTGAGGCACACAAACAAAACACAGTAAATTTCTCTGAAGCCGGATTTTCAAACAGCATGCTTCGCTTTGGAGAAATCAGCATTGGAATGGTTTTACAGATTTTATTACCGCTTTTAATATTTTTCATAGGATTTAACGCCATAGCTTTCGAAAGAGAAAATGGAACTTTAAAATTACTTTTAAGCCAAGGAATCAGTTGGAAACAGCTTTTATTTGGAAAAATTCTCGGAATTGCAAGCGTTATCATGTTACTTTTTATTCCAACAATTCTTGTTCTGGTTTTCGTTTGGCTTTTGCTACAAAACTTTACGATTTCAGCAGATGAGACTTTCAAAATGATCTTGTTTATTCTGTTTCATTTTATTTATCTAATGTTCTTTTGCGTAATTGCCGTTTTGGTTTCAGCGTCAAGCAAAACATCAAAAAAAGCATTGGTTTCCTTGATTGGAATTTGGCTGATTCTGACCATTATTTTACCAAGAACTACGCAGGCAATTGGCGCTTATTTGTATGAAGCTCCGTCAAAAGTCCAATTTAATAGTGATATCGAACAAGATATTTTGAAACAAGGCGACAGCCATAATCCAAATGACGTTCATTATAAATCGATAAAAGATTCGTTGTTAAGAACTTACAAGGTAGATTCGGTACAAAAACTGCCGTTCAATTATTCGGGATTTATTATGACCGAAGGCGAACGCATAAGCTCTAAAATTTACAATGATCATTTAGAAAAGCTTTTAAAAATTTATGACAAACAAAACAGTTTTTCAAAAGCAGTTTCATTTCTGAATCCGTATATCGCTATGAAGAATTTGTCCATGGGATTGTCAAATACGGATTATGATTCGTATATCGATTTCCAAAAACAAGCTGAAATTTACCGCTACGATATGGCGCAGAAAATGAATGCGTTGCAAATTAAATACATCAGCAATAAAAAGCCAGCGCCGAATGAAAAACCGCTTACCATAAGCAAAGAACATTGGGCCGATGTGGAAGAATTTCATTATGAGCCAAAAGGAATTTCAGACATTCTAAAAACCGAAATTCTTTCTATAATTTCCATTACGCTGTGGATAATTATTCTCTTTGTCCTTATTCGTTTTGCTGCTAAAAACCTTAAAGCAATCTAATTATGTTACAACTTTTATTTAAAAATTTTATACGCTCAAAAGGAACCAAATTTGGATTGCTTTTTTTACTGATTATTGGTTTCATAAGTCTTTTAATTGGACATCAATTTCAAGAAAAACGGCAAAAGAATATTGCAGAAACAACTGTTTATCAAAAAGAGCACATTGCCAGAAATGCTTCTTTTCATAAAGATGAAATTGGGCTTCTGCTCTATTACGTCAAATTTTCATTGGTCAACAAAACCCTGCCAATAAACAGTTTAGCCATTGGGCAACGCGATGTCAATCCGTCGATTCAAAGTGTTACTATTCGTGGATTAGAAGGGCAGAAATATGATTCGGAACTCAATAATCCGAGCAATCTTCTGGCGGGAAATATCGATTTTAGCTTTGTCCTTTTATACCTCTTTCCTCTTTTGATTATTGCCTTTTCGTATAATCTAATTTCCGAAGAAAAAGAGTCAGGAACCTGGAAAATTGTCGCTACGCAAAGCTCAAACACGTTTTTTTATATTTTAAAATTGTTTTATGTCCGAATTCTGAGTTTGATTGCTCTTTTGACTTTGATACTTATAATTGCGATTATTTTTCTGCAGATTCCTGTCGATAAATCATTTGCGGTATTTTATGGAATTGCAGTTTTGTATATCTTATTTTGGTTTTCGGTTTGCTTTTTTATTGTTTCGCTCCAAAAAAGTTCAAATTTCAATGCAGTCATTTTGCTGACAATTTGGTTGTTTTTGATTATCATTCTTCCGGCCGCAATAAACACTTATATCATCAACAAATATAAGGTTCCAGAAGCTTTAGACTTGACGTTAAAACAGCGAAATGCATATCATGAAAAGTGGGATATGGACAAGCAAACGACATTAAATAAATTCTACGAACATTATCCGCAATTCAAAAACTATCTTTTGCCACAAGGAGAATTCAGCTGGCTTTGGTATTACGCAATGCAACAAATGGGCGACGACGAATCGGCGGTTCAATCAAGAGAATTGGAAACAAAACTGGAACAGCGAAATAATGCAAGCGAAGCGATCGCACAATTTATTCCGACTTTGCACACGCAAATCCAATTAAACGAAATCGCAAAATCGGATTTACGGAATCAACTTTTATTCTTAAAAGAAACAACAAAGTTTCATGAAAAACTGCGTCTTTATTTTTATCCAAAGATTTTTGATAATGCACCGGTTAATAAACAAAAATGGGAAGATTTTAAAGTAGAAACGTTTAATGATATGACAGAAATTAGCTTTTTAAAAGCATTTTTGCCACTGTTGCTTTTCAATGTTTTGTTGATTTGTATTGGATGGTATAATTTTAAACGTATAATTTAACCGCAATTCCGATAGCTATCGGGAGCAAGGAATTACGTAATGTTCGCAAAGTTTTTTTAACATAGCCCAAGGTTTTAACCTTGGGTCGCAACGAATTTTCAAAATAATTTTAACGCAATCATTTTACACAATTCATTAATTGAAATTTTAACACATATTCCCAAGGTTGAAACCTTGGGCTATGTTTTATCTAAAGTTCGCAAAGCTTTTTCCACACTAAGCTTTGTGAACTTTGCGTTTTTACAACTCGCGAATAGATAAAATCTTCGCTCCCGATAGCTATCGGGATTGCAGTTAAATAAACCAATTCTGAATAATTTTTTTTCAATCTACCTTTATTTGAATTTTATTTAGAATTAATATAAATAAACTTTTATATTTGCCGCTTTCTTAGCAAATTCAATTAATATTGCTTTCCAAAGTAAATTCCGTTTAATGAACAAAAATGCCAGTTTCGAATTAAATCTTTTCCTATCCTTTAAGGAAGGAGATGAAACTGCGTTTAAGTATTTCTATGATAAATATTTCAGAAGAATTCAGTCTTTCAATTTTCAGTTTATTTACGATGAGGATGAAGCCGAAAATTTGGCTCAGGAAGCATTATTGCATTTGTGGCAAAATAGAGAGAACATTGAATCTATCAACGGAATTCAAGCTTTCTTGTTTACTTATGCTAAATCAAAATGCTTGAATTTGATTCGCCATAATAAGGTGAAAGACAAATTCAAAAATGATGTATTGAATCAAAAAGAAAGAGAACTGGATATCGAAGTTTTAAATTCGATTCAGTTTGACACTTTAGAATTAACCGAATTAGAACGTATAATTCAAGAATCCATTGGCGATCTGCCTCCAAAAACTAGAGAAGTTTTTATAAAAAAACGCTTTGAAAACAAAAAAAATGCAGAAATCGCTGAAGAAATGGGAGTAACATTAAAAGCTGTCGAAGCCCATATGACAAAGGCTTTAAAGATTTTAAAAACGAAATTATCAGATTATATGTTCTTAATTTTTATCTTTATTTATAATAATTAAAAACAAAAGATAGGGTATTTTAATTCTGAGGTGTACTTATAGTAGCGAGAAGTTTTAAAACGCAATTATGACATCGGAAATATTACATAAATACCTTTCTAATGAAGCTTCAGAGCAAGAAGTTCAGGCACTTTTTGAATGGATTGAAGCATCAGAAGAAAACAAAAGAGAATTTTTAACGGCAAAAAAAGCTTGGGTTTTAAGCACGCTTACCGAAGTATCTATTGAAGATGTTCCAGTTATAAAGTTACAGCCAAAAAAACGAATCGGTCAGTATATGCAATATGCAGCTGCGATTTTGGTTTTTATGGCCTTCGCCACAACTTTTTCTTTGCTTAAAAATAAATCTGAAACTTCTAAAGAAATTACTCTAGCTCTCGGCGACGGCCGTTTGGAGTATTTTAGTGAAAAAAAACAGATTGATCTTTTAAATGATAAAGGCGTTTTAATTGCTAAAAAATTTCCGAACCAAATCATTTATTTTGGCAAAGTTCAAGATCAAGAAGTTAATTACAATACGCTTAAAATTCCGTACGGGAAACGTTTCAAACTTACACTTTCAGATGGTACTGTCGTTAGTTTAAATTCAGGAACAACACTTCGTTATCCGGAACAATTTGGCATTAACGGAAATAGAAATGTTTATTTGACCGGTGAAGCATTTTTTGAAGTTGCCAAAGACAAAACACCCCCTTTTATCGTACACGCCAATCAGGCAAATATTGAAGTTCTTGGAACTAAGTTTAATGTGAGTGCTTATTCTGAAAACCCTACCGTTAACAGTACATTGCTTGAAGGGAGCATTAAAATGTCTGAAGCGGTTGATCCTACAAATTCAATTTTGCTTGTTCCAAACCAAATGGCAACTTGGCAAAATAATTCTAAAAAGATTGTCATAAAAGAAGTAGATCCAGCCTTTTACGCTGCCTGGACAAAAGGTGAACTTGCTTTTAAAGACACTCCGTTTTCTACCATCGCTAAAATTATTCAGCGTACTTATGACGTTGAAATTATCAACCAAAATTCTGATTTGGCCAAACAGAATTTTACTGGAACGATAAAAATCAGTGAGTCTAGTGTCGAGAATATTTTAGATCTTCTAAAACGCGACACGCCTTTTAATTATTCTATTGAACAAAAAACCATTACCATTACCAATCCTCGATAAATAAACAAACATGACATTTACGATACAGCCCGTTTTAAGAAAAATTCTGTTTTTCTTAGCCCTTTTCATATCTGGTTTTAAAGGATTTTCTCAAAACAAATTAATCACTATACATGCCAAAAACAAACCTATAAACCTAATTATCAAAACGATTGAAGAACAAACAGATTTTAGAATAATTTACAATGCCAGAAAAATTGATGCTGAACAATTAGCTGATTTAGAGGTTAACAATGCGACTTTAGAAACCACTTTAAAACAGTTATTGAAAGACAAAAACATTTCATTTTACATTCAGAAAAAACAAGTCTTGTTGACAAGCGCTGCTCCTGCTCTTCCAAATGCTCCTCAAGAAACAGAAAGATTCATAACTGGAATTGTTTATAATGCAAAAGATAATCTGCCTCTTCCTGGCGCGACAATACGCATAAAAGGTACTGGAATGGGCGCTATAACAGATTCAAACGGAAAATTTGCATATCAGTTAAAAGGAAATGATATTCCGAATATAGTACTTGAAGCTGGCTTTCTCGGAATGGAAACGCAATCTCAGAAAGCTGACAATAAGAATAATTTCATTTTTAACCTTAAAGAAACTACTGATGAACTAAATCCGATTGTGATTACTTCATCATATGGGACAACCAAATTAAAAGAAGAAATTGTTGGAAGTATTTCGACTTTAAACGCAAAAGACATTGCGGTAGAACAAGCTTCTGAAAGTTTTGATAAAATGATTACAGGACAAATTGCCGGAGTTTTAGTAGAAAATACTACTGGTGTTGGTGGTCCTGTAAAAATCAACATTCGCGGTCAAGGTACATTACCGTCTTTAACTGGAGCTATTACAGGAACATCTTCACAGCCATTAATCATTATTGACGGTGTCGTGATGAGCGAGGAATATGCAATCGATAGCAGTGTCTTTGATGGTTCTGGTGATTCGGCTGAAAATCTGGCCAATCCTTTAATGAAAATTGCGCCTGAAAATATTGAAACGATTTCCGTTTTAAAAGATGCTGCGGCAGTTGGTATTTATGGTGCCGACGGAGCAAATGGAGTAATTTTGATTACTACAAAAAAAGGTAAAAAAGGAAAAGCGCAATTTGGTTTTTCAAACCAGCTCGGAATTTCTTCTGCTGTCAACCGAATCAAATATTTGAATGGAGAACAATATACTGAGCTTAGAAATGAGTTCATGAAAAACACTACATCTGGTTATATTCCTGTGGCCTACAATGGTGTAAATACAGATTGGTTTGAAATATTAAACAGAGCCGGCGTTTACAACAAATACAATTTCAACGTATCAGGTGCAACTTCAAAATTTTCGTATCGCACCAATATTAGTTATTTAAAAATTGACGAACCACAAATTGGAAATAGCACTAAACAATTAAATGCAGGCATTAATTTAGGCTTTAATTCTGGAAAATGGTCGGCAAACTTGATGCTTAATCCGAGTTATGTAGAAAAAGACGCTCCGAATATCTTTTATGGCTTCGCTTATTTGCCAACCAATGCGCCTTATAATGCAGATGGTTCTTTTGCTGATTTGGGTGTTAGCGGTCAAACGCGTGGAAATCCTCTAGCTGCGATTGCACAAAATAAAAATGAAACACAGACCTATGGAATTTTAGGAAGTTTGAATTTATCTTATGAATTAAACAAATTCATCAAATTTTCGACGCTTTTTGGTCTCGATTATACGGACAAAGACCAGGATCGTTACTTTTCTGCCGAAAATGAAAGCGGTCAGTTTAATGGTTCTTTTACGCTTAACAATACGCTTTATCCAGGTTGGGGACGTCGTTTGATCAACCAAAGAAATTCAACAAAATGGAATTGGCAGGGACAAGCTTTGTTCAACAAACAATTAAACGAAAGTCATACTGTAGATGGTATCGTAGGTTTTGAACTGAGTGAAGACAAAACCGATTTCAATTATAAATCAGGAGTTGGATTTGTTAATCCAAATCGAATTAATAATGTTACTGATGCTATACGCGATGATAATCCGGCAACACCAGATGTAGATGAATCCAAAGCCGGCCAGACTTATAGAAGCGAAATCAGTTACAACTCTAGAGTTTCGCTTTTATCTCAGGTAAATTATAACTATAAAAAACGTTATTATCTGTTGGCAAATTTTCGTCGTGATGAAAGTTCTGTTTTTGGAGATGATACAAATGTGGCTTACAATGGCGGTGCGGGTATTAGCTGGATTACAAGCAACGAAGATTTTCTTGCGTCAAATACATGGATTGATTTCTTGAAGTTTAAAACCAGTTTTGGTACTACAGGAAACTCCAGAATTGGTTCGTACCGATCAAAAGGCCTTTACAATGTAAGCAATAATAATTATAACGGCAGTATTGGTGCTACTACAGGAGAGGCTCCAAACGGCAACTTAAGCTGGGAAAAGAATACAAAATTCAATGTCGGATTTGACTTTAATATTTTTAATCGAATCGAATTGACAGTAGAATATTATTACGACAACAAAACCGATTTGATTACAACAAGAGATATTCCAACTGAAACAGGTTATAATTCGATGCAATTAAACGCTTCAGACATGTACAACAAAGGTTTTGAACTTACTACCAGAATAAAATGGGTAAAAAGCAATGCCTTTAAGTGGACAACAGCATTCAATATCTCTACTATAGACAGCAAAGTAACTGATTTAAAAGGTTTAGGAAGCGACTATTCTCAAGCAAATTTGGCTTTGGCACAAAAAATTGGCTATAGCACTACTACAATTTGGGGTGTAAAATGGGTTGGAGTTGATCCAGCAACAGGTAGAGATTTAGTTGAAAAAAATGGCAAAGTTTACGATGCCAAAACCTATAACGGACTTTATACGATTGCTGACTGGGAACCAATTGGAGACAAGCAAGCTGATGCTTACGGAGGTTTTTATAACACTTTTACCTTTTATAACAATCTTACTTTATCTGTAAGAGGAGATTTTCAGATTGGAGGAGATTTTTTAGCTTCAAATCTTCTGATCGATCAATATAACAATACATCAAACAGAAATCTTTCTGTAAATGCATACGATTATTGGAGAAATCCAGGTGATAATGTTTCGCAATCTGCTGTAACACTTTCTCCTATCATTCCCAACCTGACCAAATATTTGTATGATGCTACTTATGTACGAATCAGCAATATTAATTTGAGCTACAATGTTCCTTTAAAAAACAAATTCTTGAGCGCTCTTCATGTGTTTGTAGATGCATCGAATGTAGCGTATTGGTACAAAGAAAAGAGTCCGAAAGGAATGAACGGAATACGAGAATACAGTTACACTTATCCACAAGCCAGAACAATTTCACTGGGGGTTAAAGCTAAATTTTAAGAAAATGAAATACTCAAAATACATTACACTATTTTTCCTGTTTTTATCATTACAAAGTTGTAGTGATTTTTTGGAACAGGAACCTGGAACACAAACTTCTATAGATGAGCTTTTGCAAAATAAACAAGGCGTTTTAACTGCGCTAAGTGGTCTTTATACTGAAGTGGAAGCCAATTTAAGAGGCGAGCGTTTTGCTGTTTATGCTGATTTGCAAGGTGGTAATTTAAAATTTACGCCTATTTCTTCGGGTTCAAATCGTGGAATAATTGATCCTTCTACAAATACGCAAAAAGTATATTCTTTTGACGACATAGCCTTAACAAGCGATTTTAAGTCTTTTTACGATGACTCTTACGACATTATCAATCAAGCCAATCTAATTTTAGAATATACTCCTGCACTAAAAGATGCAACAGAAGCCGAAAAAAATCAAATTCTTGCAGAAGCTACAACTATCAGGGCGTATGCGCATTTTCTTGTATCGTTGGTTTACAGTCAAGATTACAATTACACAACAGATGCTTCTCACCTAGGAATCATTTACAATACAAATTCAATAAAATCTGGAATACAATATCCAGCTCGAGAAACTGCAAAACGTACCTACGATTTAATCATAGTCGATTTGAAAACGGCAATCGAGAAGTATTCAGACAGTTCGCTCCTTTTCGGTCCTTCGTATTCGTTTTTTAATAGAAACAGTGCAAAAGCATTGCTAGCGAGAGTATATTTTCAAAAAAATGATTGGGCAAACGCTTATCAAATGGCAAATGATGTTATCACCAATTCTGGAGTAACGCTGATGTCAAAGGAAAATTTGGTTGCAGAATGGGAAAAAACAGATCTTCCTGTATCAGAAATCTTATTGGAATTTTCAGTTCATAAAGATTCTGAAGGAATCGTTGGAGGATCAATGTCACAAAGTTTTGGCTATACATCGGCGACAAGTTTTCAGAAATATGTGGCTTCAAACGATCTTGTTAATTTATACGAAAGTACTGATTTAAGAAAACAATTGTTTCTTGAAAGACCACTTTCTACTTTGGTAAATGGAGTATTAACGAACGTAAATTACAGCTTTACTAAGAAATTTCAAGATAATCCTGGCTACGTAGCTTTTCGATTAAGCGAAATGTATTTAATACGTGCCGAAGCGGCTTTAGGAAACAACCGATCTGATCTTGCTTTGGCTGATTTAAACACCATTCGTGCTCGTGCCAATGCAACTTTAGCAACAAATACTTCTAATCTTAAAGAAGAAATTCTTTTGGAGCGCAGAAAAGAACTTTGTTTTGAAGGACATCTTTTCTTTGATTTGGTTCGAAATCATAAAGATATTTCACGAAATGATGGTTGTATTTCGACCAACTGCAGCATAAAATATCCTTCTTTAAAATTTGTATTACCAATACCAACCTACAATACTGATCTTAACCCTAACTTAAAACAAAATGAATCTTATTAAGACATTTGCTATTTTAATTATAGCTTCGCTGACTGCTTCTTGTTCAAAAGACGATTATAAATTGGGTTCTGATATTGATCCTTATGTACGATTTAATTTTTTGGTAAAAAGCGATAATACGCCTTTAGAATATCCCGTTGTAAACGGTAATCTTGTACCGCAATCCACATATACCAACAGTGCGATCCGAACTTTAAAAGTACCCGTCGCTTTAACAGCGCGTTCCTTAAAAGATGCTGTATCTGTAAATTTTTCTGCTGTTTCGTCAACAGGAAACACTAGCGATTTTATCATAAATCCGATAAATGAATTAAAATTTCAAGGTGCAAAATTGACTGATACTATTTCCATTTCATTTAATAAACGATGGACCGAAAATCAAGATATCACCCTGAAACTAGAAACAGTTTCTGATCCCTCTATCCACATAGGAAATTTAAATACAGAACATGTAGACGATACTTTCAAAGTTGAATTGGCCGCAATTTCAACTAATTATACGTTTCCTGTAAATACATTTTCGATTAAAGGTGAAGTTGGAGAAAAATTTGACTTTGTTGTCAATTTTCCGAATGGCTATTTCCCTTCTGAATTAGAGAATCTTGAAATATTTGAATTTCAAAACGGTTTTGAGTACTCTTTGACGCATGATGCTTTTGAACTTAACAAAAAATCCGTGACTTATCACTTTACGCTTTTGGAAGATTTACAGAATGATGACGTTCTTTTTCAGAGCAAAATCGACTTAGTAAGCACCAGCAATTACCGAGCGACAGGAAATACTAGCTTGACAATTGAAAAACCTATTAAAACAACGAGAGACAATCAATCGAATCCAGCTTCAAAATTTACCGATCCAACAAATGCTTTTTATTTGACCTATGGCGAACATTGGTTTGACAAAAGCGGTACTTGTGCATGGCAAACTTTCAACGCTTTGACTTTTCCTGTCGTAGTAACAAAAGACCACCCAAATGCAATACTTTACAGCGATAAAGGAACTACAAATCCAAATGATGATGTGTATCACGATGCGTTCAAAATTGGATTTAATGTAGCTAGCGGTACCAATACGGTAAATTCTTTTGGTTTGAAAAGATGGTTTTCTAACGAAAGCGGTTCTGCGTCGGTCTCTCCCGGATTCAATATTACCTCAGCTTTAGAATTTTTCCCTGAAAACGGAAATAGCAAAACGCAAGGAACCGTTTTGGTAATTCCACAGAATCTAACTATCGGAAAAGATAAAGACAATACCTATCAAATTGCTATTTCAGGCGAAGGAACGTATAAAGAAATCAGCACTGGTCTATTTGAAATTTCTTTTGAATTAAAGCTTACCAACAACAAACTTTTCGGCGGAACGGTTTCTACACAATACAGAATGTACAATAACAAAACATATCCAAAACCAGCGACGTTGAGTATTGATTGTCCGAAGGAAGTTGATCTTTAGTCTCGATGATGTTTCAAGTTTCACGTTGTTGCAGAACTTGAAACTTGAAACAAATAAAAAAAAAACAAAAATAAAATTGAAAAAACTACTAATCCCTCTCCTATTCCTCTTGAGCTTGACGGCTTATAAAAGCGTGGAAAACCCTGAGTACATCGATATTCAGGAATTGCGAAAATTGTACTCCAGTGGAGATGCTTCAAAATGGCCTAAGGCCGAATTACATGAAAATATCGATAAGACTAAATTTCAAGATATTGGAGTTCTTCCCGCTGTCTCTTATCCATCTTATAATCCGTATTCTCAAGAAAAAGAAAGCTTGGGCAAAATTTTGTTTTTTGATCCCAGATTGTCTCGCAGTGGGCAAATTGCGTGCGCTTCTTGCCACAATCCAGAATTAGGATGGACAGATAATTTAACGCGTTCTTTTGGTCATGATCGTCAAACTGGAAAACGCAATTCGATGACGATTTTAAACTCGGCGTATGCCACATCTTTATTTTGGGATGGAAGAGCCAAAAGTTTAGAAGATCAGGCACAATTTCCTGTTCAAGATCCTTTGGAAATGAATGAAAAATTGACCATTGCGGTTGATAAAATTGCTAAAATCAAAGGCTATAATTCCTTATTTATTTCAGCTTTTGGAGATAAAAACGTGACTTTAGAACGCATTCAATATGCTATTGCCACATTCGAAAGATCCATTAATAGTCCGAAAAGCAAATTTGACCAATTTGTAAGCGGAAAACCAGATGCTTATACAGATGCACAAGTGAAAGGCTTGCATTTGTTTAGAACAAAAGCACAATGTATTAATTGTCATAATACACCTTATTTCAGCGATAATCAATTTCATAATGACGGACAGACCTTATTCGGAACAAAAAATGAGGATTTTGGACGTTATAATGTGACAAAAGATGTAAAAGATATTGGCAAATTTAGAACGCCAACGCTTCGTGAAGTAGCGAACACAAAACCATGGATGCATCACGGGCATTTTCCTAGTTTATTGGATGTTGTCGAATTGTATAATTTGGGAAATCCTTCTCCGGTCCAAAAAAAATATCTGGGAACAGCTCGAGATTCTCTCATTCCAAAAGTTGATCCAATGCTGAAAAAGTTAGATTTAACCAAAGAAGAAATCAATGATTTATTAGCTTTTATTGAGACTTTAAGTACACCAACACGGAGAATTATAATTCCAGAAATGCCAAAATAATTAAAATGTAAAAGTTCGTGAATGTGCCCTAAAGTTCACAAATTTTCTAGCCTGTTTCGATAAATGAAACAGGCTTTTTTATTTTTATTACCAACTTTAGAAATATATTTGCAGTCAACCAAACTTACACTTACACGCCTTTAAACTATTTATTATCCAAAAAACCAGAAATCATGAAAAGAAGTTTCTTCTTAATCCTGCTTTCTGCAATTACTTCTGTGAGTATTGCACAAAGCAAAAAACCAAATTCCAAACCAAATATCATCATCATCAACATGGATGATATGGGATACGGAGACACTGAACCCTACGGAATGACAGGTGTCGCCACGCCCCATTTCAATCAAATTGCACAAGAAGGAATGCGATTTACCAATTTTAATGCCGGACAAGCAATTTGTACCGCATCGAGAGCGGCATTATTAACTGGTTGTTATCCTAATCGAATTGGAATGTCGGGCGTATTGCTTCCAGGGGCAAAACGCGCTTTAAATCCGGATGAAGAAACTATTGCAACGCTTTTAAAGAAAAACGGCTACAAAACTGCCAATTATGGAAAATGGCATTTAGGCAACGAATTGCCTTATTGGCCCACAAATTATGGTTTTGACGAATTTTTCGGAATCCCATATTCGCATGATGTTTGGCCAATTGATTATGATGGCTATTCGAAAGTTACGGATGCTAAAGACATGCGTTCGAGCTTCCCTCCGCTTCCATTGATCAGCAATACGACTATTATTGACACGATTGAAAACATAAAAGATGCTTCAAAACTAACGACTCTTTTTACAGAAAAAGCTGTTGGTTTTATCAAAAAAAACAAATCAAACCCTTTCTTTTTATATCTCACACATCCTTTGCCACACGCGCCTTTGGCCGTTTCAGACAAATTTAAAGGCAAAAGCGATTTAGGCCTTTTTGGTGATGTTATAATGGAATTGGATTGGTCGATTGGCGAAATAATGAAAACTTTGGACAACGAAGGAATTGCAAAAAACACCGTTTTAATTCTGACCAGCGATAACGGTCCATGGCTTGTTTTTGGTGACAATGCAGGTTCTTCAGGTGGATTTAGAGAAGGAAAATCGACTACTTGGGAAGGTGGTACGCGAGTTCCATTTTTAATCCGTTGGCCGGGCAAAATAAATGCAGGAACCGTAAACAGTTCACTTATGACCAATATGGATTTACTGCCTACAATTGCTTCAATTACAGGATCAACTTTGCCTAAAAACCAAATTGACGGTTTGAATTTTCTTCCTTTATTAACAGGAAAAACAACTTCTGCACCAAGAGACGTTTTCTATTACTATTTCGCAAATGGAGGCAATAATTTAGAAGCCATTCGATACAAACATTGGAAACTGGTTTTTCCACATAAAGGCACTACTTACAATAAAAAACTGCAAGGAAAAGACGGTTATCGTGGTGAAGGCGCTTCCGCAGAATTTCCAATGGCGCTTTACGATTTAGCGCATGACCCGGGAGAAGTTCGCGATGTACAGCAATTATATCCTGAAATCGTAGCCCAAATTCAGAAAATTGCCGATACAGCGAGAGAAGATCTTGGTGATGATTTGAATAACAAGGTTGGAAAAAATGTTAGAAAACCTGCAACTTACTAAAACACAAAGCCCGATTAAAATCGGGCTTTTTTATTTAAAAATGACAATTTCAATATGAAAGATTTTTTGATAATCTTACAACAAATGGGATTCGTCCTTTTGTAACTTTAATACACTATTTAAAAATGCCATTTTATATCAATTCATAATTATTTATTATTCTTTTATTGAAACATAAACTATCGTTTTAGTCTTGATATTATAGGCGTTTATTAAATTTGACTGTAACTCAAAAGAAGATTTCTCTTTTTATAAAAAATACTGTTATGAGAATAGATCAAATTGAAATCAAAACAAACGATATTCAAAAAGCGCAAGCATTTTATCAGAACCTTTTTGGGCTTTTTGTTCTTGAAAATGATTCAAAATCGATAACATTTCAGGCTGGAACCTCCATTTTAAAATTTGTTGAAGATCCTCACTTTAATTCCATTTATCATTTTGCTTTTAACATTCCCGAAAATCAGTTAGAAGAAGCCATTCAATGGTGCAAAGACAAAGTTGATTTGATTGTTTTAGAAGATACTAGTGTAGTGACTAATTTCGAAAATTGGAATGCACATTCTATTTATTTCTATGATCAAAACGGAAATTTATTGGAATTCATTGCCAGACATGATCTCAATAACGAGCAAGTTGGCGAATTTAACGCTGCTTCTATTTTATGCATAAGCGAAATCGGAATTGTTACCGAAAGTCCGTTACAATTAGGAAACCAATTAATTGAAGAACACGGACTTCATTTCTTTTCCCAAAACACAAATACAGATAAATTTGCTGCAATTGGCGATCATGAAGGTTTATTAATTCTGGTTCAACCAACCAGAAACTGGTATCCAACTCAGATTCCTTCGGAAAGTAATCCTGTGAAAATATCGCTAGAAAACAATGAAAACCTGATTGAATTACATTTTTAAAATACTTTATATCAAATAGATAAAAATATAAATTTGTACTTTCATCATTGCAAAAAATGCTTTCAATATAATTGTAAAGGACATGAAACATTATTTCTTTCTTGCACTAATATTCGTCAATTTTTCTGCTACTCAGGCACAAATTAATCTCGATTATGAAACCCTAATCGCGGAGGCTTCTCTGCTACATCTTCAAAAAGACTATAAAAATGCTATTCCAAAACTCGAAAAAGCATTTTCAATTCAACAGCCTGATGCTCTCAATGCATACAAAGCCGCTGGAATGTATTCGCTTGACGAAAATAAAACAAAAATATTTCGGTACTTAAACTTGTCATTGGATAAAGGCTGGACCGAGGCTGACCAATTATTGATCGATCCATATTTTGATTTTGTCCGAAATAGATATCCAGAAGATTGGAAATTGACAATACAAAAAGCACGTTTGAGAGAGCAGGAATATGAAAAAACATTGCAGCTTCCTGAACTTCGAAAACAAATTAACGCAATGGGAATTGAAGATCAAAAAATAAGATATTCAAAAATTCAGACTTCTGATCCTGCTCAATTAAATGAATTACGGCAGAAAATTAACGACTTAGATTTTAAGAATCTTTCTGCCGCAAAAGAAATTCTAAAAAAATACGGTTGGCCTAAAATATCGCAAATTGGCAAAGATGGCGCACACAATTTCTGGCTTATTGTGCAACATGCCGATCAAGATATTTTGTTTCAGAAAGCAGCTTTGCATGAAATGGATAAATTGAAAGGAACAAAAGAATTGGACATGGAAAACTATGCTTTTTTGTATGACCGTGTGCAATGCAATCTCAATTATAAACAACTTTATGGAACACAAGTTAACTGGACGCACAACGGCGAAGCTTCAAGCTTTAGAGCAATTTTAAAAGAAAATGAAACCGATAAAAGACGAGCTGTTTTTGGGCTTCTTCCATTAAAAATTTACGCTCTGAATTATGGTTTTCAATATACACTTCCAACAGCCGAAGAATCTTCAAAAAAAGACAAAAAGGATACAGATGATACTTTAAAACTTATTAATGAAGCAAAGAAATTTTACGAATTAAAAGATTTTCAAAAAGTATACGATAATTACAACAACGCTTCGATGATTTTAGGCGGAATGACCAGTGCCCAAAACTTTGAAGCTGCCGAACTTTTTGCTAAAATTTACAATCAAAATCATGAGGAACAGTACAGAAGTATTTCAATTGATTTTTTAAGTTTAAATAAACTGAGAGGAGATTTAAACTTAAAAACGCTTTTAGCTAATAAAGATTTTGTCTCTTTTTATTCTGAAGCTAGATGGAAAGATCTTTGGGATTAAGTTTACCAAAGAAGTTTTCTTAATGTAAACAATCTATTTATTTTTACTAATTTTCAATCGAAAATTCCAGTATTTGACAAAAAAGAAATTTAAATTTTATACGACTGAGAAATTAAATGATAAATCTTAAGCAAATTCTGTTCTTTACAGTTTTAATAACTCACATTGTAAACGCACAATCAAAAGATCCAATTTTGCAAAAACTGATCGACAATAATCTTATTGAACAAAAACAAATAAAAGATTTTGAAAAAAGTCAAGCACGATTAAAAACAAAAAATACCACTTCATATTTGTATGGATTATTTCAATGCGAATATAAAAGCATAACCGGTAATTTTTTTTCTGAGATAGGCTCGCATGATATTTTTGACTCCAAAAAACTGAATGAAGAACAACAAAAAAAGGAAAATCAAGAACTTACCGATTATCTTTTTAAACTTAAAAAATGTGATTTACTTACTAAAGAGCAAGTACAGTATTTTCAGCAGGAAATAAACAACAATTCGTATACTTATAAACTCCAATTTATTAACGATATTACCTTTAAAGCTTTCAAAGCAGATTATATGGTTCCCGATAAACTAAAGGAATTTGCCCATAAATTAAAACAAAATGGAATTATCGAAATGCAAGACCAAAATCTTATTACTGCTATAGACAATCAAAAAATTAAAAACCCAATTGAAATGCTTTCGTATTGTTCTAAAGCTGTTATCATTGATCCAAAAAATTATTCCAGCGAACCTGAAAAGTATTTGGAACTTGTTCATCAAAAAACAGCGGCAATATTACCAGAACTTCCTTTTACCAATTTTGAATTTCAAATTGCACTTGACAGTATCATGTCTGATGAAGATGATAAATTCTACGATTTTATTGTTTCAATACAATCAAATGGGAGAAAATACAAGCAAAAAAGCTTTTACCGTATGTACACTCCTTCTAAAAATAAATATTCTTCAGGTTTTATAGATTCTCAGGAATATTATAAAATTTTCAATAAAATCCTTACTGACCAACATTCGCCGTACAGACTTCATCAAATTACAGCTTATAACGAAGATACAACTGAGGAAAAGACTTTTGGAATAATGGCTTTAACTAAAGAACAGGAAAAAGAATTTCAAAATCCGGAATCTTATTTGGTACCAAGTTCGGAAGATTTCAAAAACAAACCTACAACTTCGGAAATTGAAAAAGCTATCGAAGCGTATACAAAAATTGGCTTGTTTTCAAATTTAACACCAGAACAAATTAATCTTGGGAAAGAAAAGGTTTCCCAACAAGAAAACAGCAATTACAACCAAATACTTTCTGCTTTCCCAAACCTGATTTATTGGTTTGATACAGAGTTAGGAAACCTTGAAGATCCATATGCAGAATTAATTAAAGAATTTGCTACAATCTCTAACAATGAATTTAATCCAACTCAAATTTCAAATTCATTTGATATTGAAAAAGGCAAAAAAACGACATTAAAATTCAAGATGGACAATAAATATTATACTAAAGTTTTTAAAATAGATAATGATTGGATTGACACTGATTTTTTTGATTTTATAAAATCTATTGCAACCGAACATAAGCTAAAAGGGCAGTTTTACGAATTATATACCGGCGGACAAGATGCACAAGTTGTTTTTCTTACCAAAGAGCAATACGATTATATTCGAGCAAATAAGTTGCTTTTATTCGCAGATCAAGAATGGGAAGAAGAATAAATCTTCTTCCAATCCCTAAAATAATATTTTAAAACTTCATTTTCTGAATTCTAACGGCATTTAAAATTGCTAATAATGCCACACCAACATCAGCAAAAACAGCTTCCCACATCGTTGCAAGTCCGCCGGCGCCTAGAATTAACACAAAAGCTTTTACGACAAATGCCAATGTAATATTCTGCCAAACAATTTTTTTAGTTTGTTTACCAATGTTAATTGCCATTGCAATTTTACTTGGTTTATCATCTTGAATTACAATATCAGCAGTTTCGATTGTGGCATCGCTTCCTAAACCTCCCATTGCAATTCCAACTGTACTCAAAGCAATTACAGGAGCGTCGTTTACACCATCGCCAACAAAAGCAACCGTTTCGTTTTTAGCTTTTATTTCGTTGACTTTATTGACTTTATCTTCTGGAAGCAAATCGCCAAAAGACCTTGTAATTCCGAGTTTATCAGCAACAAATTGAACAACATTCGATTTATCACCGCTTAGCATCGTTAATTTTACGCCTAAAGATTTTAGTTTCGAAACCGTTTCTTTGGCATCTTCTTTAATTTCGTCGGCAATAGTCAAATAACCTGCAAATTTTCCATCAAAAGCAATCGCAATTGTCGTATAAACTATTGAAGATGGATCAATATCGTATGAAATATTGAATTTATCTAACAATTTAAAATTCCCTACATGAAGTTCTTTTCCATTATAAATTGCTTTTAATCCGTAGCCTGAAACTTCCTCAATATCTTTCAATTCCACAGAAGAATCAATTGGTCCGACATAATTGTGGATTGCTGTTGCAACAGGATGTGAACTTTTGTTTTCTAAAACATTGATCAATTTTGAAATTTCAGTTTTATCAAATTCAGGTTTTATGATAACCTCCTGGACTTTAAAAACGCCTTCGGTCATCGTTCCCGTTTTGTCAACCACAACATTCTGAATCGTCGAAATGCTATCAAGAAAATTACTTCCTTTAAACAAAATTCCGTTTTTACTTGCCGCACCAATTCCTCCGAAATATCCCAAAGGAATACTGATTACCAACGCGCATGGACAAGAAATAACTAAGAAAACCAAAGCTCGATACAGCCAGTCACTGAACACATAATTATTCACAAAAAACATTGGAAGCAAACAAATTGCAATGGCCAAATACACTACAATTGGCGTATAAATTTTAGCAAACTTTCTAATGAACAATTCTGCCGGCGCTTTTTTAGTTGTGGCATTTTGAACTAACTCCAGAATTTTAGATAATTTACTATCGTTGTAAGCGGTCGTGACTTTTACTTCAGCAATTGTATTTCCGTTTATCATTCCGGCCAAAACAGTTTCACCTTTCTTTTTGGTGTCGGGTTTACTTTCTCCTGTTAAAGCTGCGGTATTAAACGAAGCCGAATCAGATAATAATTCTCCATCCAAACCTAATTTTTCCCCTGCTTTTAGCTGAATAATAGCTCCAATCTGAACGTCTTTGGCCTTAACTTTCACAGCAACATTGTTTTCTAAAACATGTACCTCATCAGGGCGTTGATCGAGCAGACTTTTAATACTCGATTTTGCTCGGTTAACTGCCATTCCTTGAAAGGTTTCTCCAATCGTATAAAACAGCATTACTGCAACACCTTCTGGATATTCGCCTATCGCAAACGCTCCAATTGTCGCAATACACATAAGGAAAAACTCAGAGAAAATATCTCCTTTCATAATGCTTTCATAAGCTTCTCTAAGAACTGGAAGTCCAACTGGAAGATAAGCAATGACATACCAAACAATTCTAACATATCCTGTGAACCAGTCTTGCGGAAAATAATTATCAAAACCAATTCCGATTATCAGTAAAATAAAAGATATAATGGATGGCAGGAACAGTTTAAAAAGGCTTCCTTCAGCATTGTGTTCGTGGTCATGTCCTTCGTGATCGTGTCCGTCATTATCAGAATGCACGGGTTCATCATGAGAGCAACAACAGGAAGGTTTGGTTTTATTTTTTGTACTTTTTACTTCTTTATCTTGATGTATCATTTTTGAGTTTCAGGTTACAAGTTTCATGTTTCAAGTTCGATGAAACTTTGTTTAAAATAATGTCCTAAATTTAAGCAATTTGCATCGTTTTTTTACCACAAAGACGCAAAGACGGTAAGTTTTTTTTGTTTCACGCTCCCGATAGTTAT
Source organism: Flavobacterium mesophilum (assembly GCF_039581405.1). Classification (NCBI taxonomy): domain Bacteria; kingdom Pseudomonadati; phylum Bacteroidota; class Flavobacteriia; order Flavobacteriales; family Flavobacteriaceae; genus Flavobacterium; species Flavobacterium mesophilum. The sequence continues at coordinate 330,530 of NZ_JBCPXZ010000001.1, forward strand.
CGGGATAAAAAAGATTTAAGCTTTATGCAGATAATCTTAAATTAAATCTGCTAAAATTTCTCTTTCAATTGTCTCCAGCTGAAGCTGGAGGTTATTTGAATCTAGTGTAAATGGCTTTAGCCTAAAATCGCAAGTTTGGCTAAAGCCATTTAAATTCTTCTATTAAATACCTCGAGCTGAAGCTGGAGGCAATTCAAAAACTTCGCGCTTCGCTCCCGATAGCTATCGGGATTGCGAGCATATTTGACTTCAATAAAAAAACGCAGCACCTTAGTATCTTAGAACCTCAGTACCTTAAAAAAAACTAGTGTGTATGCTCTCCTCCGCCCTTCATTGCTGAAAGCAGATAAAACGCGCCTTTCGTGACAATTTTAGCATTAGCCGGAACATCATTTACAAACTTAACTTCGGTAAAACCTAAATCAGTTGTTCCTGGAATTACTTCAATTGCTTTAAAATGAATTTCTTCTTCGTGAGTTTCTTCTTTTTCACCTTCTTTGTGTTCGTGTTTTTCTTCAACATGATTTTCTTCTTGAATGAAAACATAAAATTTATCCGCATTTTTGACAACCGCATCTTTTGGCAATGCCGGAACTGTGGCATTCACAATATTGATATTTGCCGAAACATACATTCCAGGAATCAGACCTTTTGCATCGGCAGGATCGATTTTAGCGTGAACGGCAACGGTTTTACTTTCGTTAGAAAAAGATTTATTGATTCCGAAAATCTTTCCTTTAATCGATTTATTGGATTGATTTGTTAATACAAAATCAATAACCTGACCAATCGAAATAGAACCTAAATCTTTCTCATAGACATTCAAATCCAAATGCATCTGACTGTTGTCAACCACTTCAAAAAGCGAAACTCCTGTATTGGCAAAAGCGCCTTTCGCAATATTGATTTTCCCCACAAAACCATTTATTGGCGAAACAATTGGCACAACCGATGTTGTTCCTTTTGTGTTTACATGTAAAGCATCCAACTTATTTTTTGCCGCCTGTGCGCGAGCTCTTTCAGTAGCTAATTTGGCTTTTACTTCCTGAAAAGTCTTTCTCGGATTCACATTTTCATCACTCAATGTTTTTTGACGATTGTATTCCAATTGCAAATATTCCACGTTCGCAACAGCGGATTGGTAATCTTCTTGCATTCCGATCACTTCCAGATTTTGAATCGTTGCCAAAACTTTTCCTTTGTTTACGAATGTTCCTTCCAAAACAAAAATGTCTTTTACAGTTCCGCCAATTAAAGTCGAAACCTCAGCAGAATTTTGCGGAGGAACGGTTGTATAACCATTTGCTTTGATGATTTTATTCAGATTTCGATCTTCTACGATTCCCGTTTCAATTCCGACGGTTTTGTACTGAGAAGCCGTTAAAGCAACTTCTGTAGTTTCTTTTTCTTCTTCCTGCGGTTCTTCGGTTTTCTTTTCATTACAGCTTGTTACAGCAATAACCGCAAGGCACGCAAAGACAAAGCGCAAGGCACGCAAGAAAATTAAACTTTGCGTTCTTTGCGTAAATTCCCTTGCGTCCTTTGCGGTTAAATTAATCGATATATTTTTCATTTTTAATTGTTTTTGATGGTTGGAAATTGAAGTTCGATTGCACTTTGATTGTAGCTATGCGTTGCCTCTGCAAATTGTTTTTTAATATCAATTGCCTGATTTAAAAAGCTGATATACGACCAATAACTCATATCGCCATTAGCATAACTTTTCTGAGCAGTTTCAATGATTTGATTCGCATATTGTGATCCTTCATTTTGGAAATATGCTAAATTCTTTTGCTGTTTTTCGAAGTTATTTTTCAATTCTTCTCTTTGCAAATTCAAGATCATTTTGTTTTTATCTAAAGCTAATTGCGACTGCGAAATACTGATTTCGGCCGCTTTGGCTTTAGTAGTATTTACACCTCCAAACAACGGAATCTGCAATCCTGCTGTAAAACCTTGAAACAAAGATTCGGTGTTTATGGTTTGAGCAAAATAGCCTAAACCAACTTTCGGTGTGCGTAACGCTTTAAAAGTCCCCACTTCTTTTTGATAAACCGAGATTTGCTGATTGTAAAAATCGGTCATTAATGTTTCAGCTTTTGTATTTTGCTGATTTTCTATCAAAGTGTATTGTAAAGCGGTGTTTGAATCAGGAACAATATTTTCATCCGTCTGAATGAAAAATTGCAATTGTTTCTGATAAATCGCCAAATCATATTCTAACTGCGCTTTCTGCGTTTCAATTTCTTTTACTTTAGCTTTGGCACTAATGACTTCAATGTTACCGCTTTCTCCAGTTTTGAAACGCAATTCGGCATTCTTTAGAAACTTCGTATAAATCTCATTCAATTCTGAATTGAGTTTCTGAATCGAAACGCCATACAAATATTGATAATACGCCAATGTTACAGCCTTTTCAATTTCATAGGAAGACAATGCTTTTCGTTTTTCAGCCAATTTTGCTAATTCTTCCTGCAATTGTCGGTTGGCTTTTGTAATATTTCCTAACGGAAAAAACTGTTGTACCGAAACATTATGATCATAATCGGCACTATTGAACTGACCGCCTTGATATTGCACCTGCAGCGGATCTGGCTGAAAAGCGGCTTTTTTAAGAACGGTTTGTTTTTCGATCTCTTTATCGGCAATTTTTAAGTCGATGTTGTTTGATTTGGCCAATTCTATTGCTTTTTCTAGGCTGATGGATTGTTGGGCAAATGTTGCAGTGCTTACTAATAGAAATGCACTTAAACGCAATCCCGATAGCCATCGGGAGCAAAGCTTTTTCGATTGATTTTTATACATTGAATTTGTCATTTTTATATTTTATGTTTCACGCTGATTTAAGCTGATGAACGCAGATTATTATTTATAAAATCATATTAAATCTGCTTTAATCTTTTTAAATCTGCGTGAAAAATCTTTTTGCCTCTCGCAGATTAAGCAGATTAAGCAGATTTTTTCTTTAAAATTAATCTGCCATATCTGCTGTCCCGATAGCTATCGGGAGCGAGAGAAATTATTTTTTACACGCAGTAATAAATTATCTAATTATCATATTTTCTCATTTACTAATTTCCCCTTGCGGTTAAACCCACGCTCCAATAGTAAATACAAAATCGGCAAAACGATTAAGGTCAATAAAGTCGCTGAGATTAACCCACCGATTACTACGGTTGCTAGTGGTTTCTGAACTTCCGCTCCTCCACTTGTTGATAACGCCATTGGCATAAATCCTAATGAAGCTACAGCTGCGGTCATCAAAACTGGTCGCAAACGAGTTTTAGTTCCGATAATAATTCTCTGGAATGCATCTGAAATACCTTCTGATTTTAATTGGTTGAAATACGAAATCAGTACAATTCCGTTTAAAACTGCAATTCCGAATAAGGCGATAAAACCAATTCCTGCCGAAATACTAAACGGCATTCCTCTCAGCGAAAGCGCAAAAACGCCTCCGATAGCTGATAACGGAATTGCTGTAAAAATCAACAATGCTTGTTTGACACTTTTGAAAGTGAAATACAGTAAAACTAAAATCAGTCCCAAAGCAATTGGCAACGCAACAGAAAGTCTTTGTGAAGCTTCAATCAAGTTTTCGAATTGTCCGCCGTACGTTACGTAATAGCCCGCAGGAAGTTTAAAACTTTTATCCAGTTTTGCCTGAATTTCTTCGACAACACTTTTAATATCTCTTCCGCGAACATTTAAACCAACAGTAATTCTTCGTTTTCCGTCTTCGCGGATGACCTGCACAGGACCTTGTTCGTATTCGACTGAAGCAACTTGAGAAAGCGGTACTTGCTGACCATTTGGAAGTGGAATAAACAAATTGCTCACATCGGTTATATCGCCACGATTATTTTCGTCCATTCTTACCACAACATCAAATCTTTTGCTTTCGTCGTAAATCTTTCCGGCAACTTCACCCGCAAAAGAAGAACGAATGATTTGGTTGATATCTGAAATATTCAATCCGTAAAGGGCAATTTTATCATAATCGTATTTTATTGTGATTTGTGGCAAACCTGTTACTTTATCGGCTTTTAAATCTCCGATTCCTTCGATTCCTTTTATTTTCGAAATTAATTCTGTTGCTTTGGCGTCTAGAATTTCCAAATCATCGCCAAATATCTTAATGGCAATATCCGATCGGCTTCCTGTCATTAATTCGTTAAAACGCATTTGGATGGGCTGAGAGATTTCAATATTCGCGCCCGGAATAATTTCCATTTCCTTTTTCATCGCATTGGCAATTTCTTCCCAATTATGATACTTCCCTTTCCATTCTTTTTTATCTTTTAGAACAATAATCAAATCGCCACTTTCAATAGGCATCGGATCAGTTGGGATTTCACCGCTCCCTATTTTGGTTACGATCGTTTTAATTTCTGGAAATTTAGCTTTCAAAATTTGTTCATATTTCGTTGTGGTTTCAACCATCTGCGTAAGCGAACTTCCCGTCATGATTGTCGCATTTATTGCCAAATCGCCTTCTTCAATTGTTGGGATAAATTCGCCTCCCATATTTTGGAAAATAAAAAATGCTAAAGCGAATAATCCAACTGCAATAGAAAGCACGACTCTTTTAAATTCTAAAGCTTTTTTCAATAAAGGCGTATAATGACTTTCCAGCCAAGTAATCATTCGATCGCTGAAATTTTCTTTGTGTTCAGTTTTCTTCGAAAGAAACAAAGCACTCATCATTGGAATATACGTCAACGAAAGAATAAAGGCACCGATAATCGCAAAACCAACCGTCATGGCCATTGGCTTAAACATTTTTCCTTCGGTTCCGATTAAAGCTAGAATTGGCAGATATACGATTAAGATGATAATTTCACCAAAAGCAGCGCTATTTCTGATTTTTGAAGCCGAGTTATAGACTTCTTCATCCATTTCTTGCTGCGTTAATTCTTTTTTATTCTTGAATTTCTGCAGATGATGCATCGTAGCCTCGACAATTATGACGGCGCCGTCGACTATAATTCCGAAATCTATGGCGCCAAGACTCATTAAATTGCCGCTTACGCCAAAGGCATTCATCAGAATAACAGCAAACAACATTGCTAAGGGAATAACCGAAGCTACTATTAATCCTGCACGAAGATTTCCTAAGAATAAAATCAAAACAAAAATCACGATTAGAGCGCCTTCTAGTAAATTCTTAGCGACGGTTTTAATAGAATTGTCAACCAATTTTCCTCTATCGATAAAAGCTTCGGCAACAACACCTTCTGGAAGACTTTTATTAATCTGAGCCATTTTTTCATGTACGCGATTTACAACTGCGCTAGAGTTTTCTCCTTTCAGCATTAAAACCATTCCAGAAACGATTTCTCCTTTACCATCTTTTGTTGATGCTCCGTAACGCAATGCAACGCCTTCGCGAACTTGCGCTACATTCCGAACCAAGACTGGCGAACCGTTTCGGTTTTTCACCACAACATTTTCAAGATCTTTTACGCCTTTTGCCATTCCGACTCCACGAATGAAATAGGTATATTGATCTTTTTCAATGTAAGCTCCTCCTGTATTTTGATTGTTTTTTGCTAAAGCGTCAAAAATTTCGGTAATGGTTACACCCAAACTATTGAGCATATTGGGGTTTACTGCGATTTCATATTGCTTTAATTTTCCTCCCCAAGCGCTTACCTCGGCAACACCGCGAACGCCTTGTAATTGGGGAATAATAATCCAATCTTGAATGGTTCGCAATTCAACTGCCGTATATTTATTTTCGTAGCCTTTTTTAGCATAAACATCATACTGGTAAATTTCTCCCAAGCCGGTTGAAATCGGAGCTAATTCTGGCGTGTTTACGTAATCTGGAATGTTTTCTTCGGCTTCTTTTAAGCGTTGGAATATCTGTTCACGTGCCCAATAAATATCAACATCATCTTCGAAAACAACGGTTACAACTGATAACCCGAAACGGGAAATACTACGAAGTTCTATCACATTTGGAACTGTTTTAACGGCTCTCTCTAGTGGATACGTAATTAATTGTTCGACTTCCTGACTTGCTAATGTTGGTGCAGTGGTAATAATCTGAACTTGATTGTTGGTTACATCCGGCAATGCGTCCAACGGTAATTTTTTAAGCGAATAGCTTCCCCAGGCAATAAGCACAAGGGTAAATAATAGTATGACGAATTTGTTTCGTATACTAAACTGAATGATTTTATCTAACATTTGAATCTATAATGACGTGAGAAATTAGACAATTAAATTGTCTGTAAATGTGTGGAAAGTCCACAACTCTCTCGCCTGTTTTCGATCTTTTATCGAACAGGCATAATCATTATGCTATTTGAGGGGGTTGCCAAATACTTCCGTAGAAATCGGAAATAAAAACAGAATTATAACTTGGTAACGGAATTGAAATTTGATGGTACGTTTTAGGGAATTCAAAAACGGTAGCAGATAAGTAACTTAAAACCTGCGCGCCACAACAATTGCACGCACAAAATGGAGAGCACAAATCGTTATCCTTATCATGAGAATGATTTGCTTCAGATGAAAACTGAGCAGTCTTATGCAAAGCACTATTCACTTCCATATCTGCGCAAGGCAAATTTGAAAGTGCCATCAAGTATATTGACAAAAATACTGCAATCCATTTCATACTATAAAAGTACTATTTATTTTTCAAACAAGATAAATTACTGATAGTGACAAATGTAAAAAAATCAACGCTGAATGACTAACGATAAAATTATTTTTAGCTTAATTAACACTTTCTGGAAAAATATTGTTTGTGGTAAGAAAATTTCGTTAACTTTAACATAAATTAACATCTATTTAAGCCCAATTCTTAATTACAAAAACCTACACTATAAGCAGATAAGATAAAAAGATTTCCATACACATTAGTACATATTTATTTTTCGCAGTTTAATTAATTTTAAAACACTCTAATCAATGAAATGTAATACACTAATATCAGCCTTTTTACTATTATTTAGCATGCAGATTTTCGGGCAAGTTTATACCGATAAAGTTGTCGGAAAAAGTAACGAAAAGCTTAAAGACAGTCTTAAAACAGAAGAATATCCATATGCACTTCCTATTTGGGGTGAAAAAGTAGCACAAAAAGGATATAAACTCCCTTACTCAGCAGGTTTATCTGTAAACTGGTTTTGGCAAGAATCTGAAATTGTAATCAATAACCTTGAAGTGGGATTTAACAACGGCCCAAAATACAATCTAGATGAAATTGTAAGATTTGATAAATCATCAGTAGAAGCTACTGCTTTAACCATCAGACCAGACATTTGGCTTCTTCCCTTTTTAAATATTTACGGAATTTTTGGAAAAGCAAATACAGCAACTAAAATAAATGCCGAAATTTGGATTCCTGATGCAGACAACAACTGGTCGCAAATTACTTCATTCCATACGCAAGCAAATTTTGATGCTACCACATTTGGTCTAGGTATGACGCCTACAATTGGTATTGGAGGAGGCTGGCTTGCGCTAGATATGAACATGGCATGGACAGACATTAGCTCGCTAGACAAACCTGCATTTTCTTATGTATTTGGCCCAAGATTAGGAAAGACGTTTAAATTTAACAAACAAGATGAAAATATTGCCGTTTGGGTTGGTGGATTTAGAGTTCATATTGCGGGCGACACAAATGGAGATCTTCCACTTTCTGATTTCATCAATTTAGATGATGCGCAAGCTAAGGTTGACGCCGGTTTAGCAAAAGTACAAGAAAACCAAACAAAAGTTGACAATTGGTGGGACGGTTTGACTCCAGCTGAGCAAAAACAACCGTCTAATATTGCAAAACATAATACAGCAAATCGTGCTTTAGAAAGTGCTGGTAATATTTTAGGAACTCTTGATAATGCTCTAGCGAGAGGTGCAGATTCATCTGTACAGTATTCGCTTCAAAAAAGACCAAAAGACATGTGGAACTTTATCATCGGTTCGCAATATCAATACAACAAACATTTTATGTTTCGCGCAGAATGTGGTTTCTTAGGTACTCGTACTCAAGTTTTAGCTAGTTTGCAGTACCGTTTTGGACTATAATTCATCCCCTTTTTATATGAAAAAAAGTTTATTCATCGTCATCACTTTCTTTTGTATTACATCGGCGCAATCTCAAGTATTGATTTCCTTGATTTTTGGAGATAAGCTCAACTCAGAGTTTTTAGAATTTGGATTAGAGGGAGGTGTGAATTTCTCTACGATTTCAAATATGGAATCTTCTGCAACAAATCCAGGTTTTAATCTTGGTTTTTATTTTGATCTTCGATCAAGAAAAAATCCAGCATGGATGATCAATACTGGAGTTATTGTAAAATCGCCTATGGGAGCGCAAAGCATTCCGGTTTATTCTTTAAACAACGAAACCCTTGACAATACTTTTGTAGGCGGAAGTGTGAATCGTGAAATTCGTTATTTCAATGTTCCCATTCTAATCAAGTATCAATTCAAAAATAATATTTATGTAAAAGCCGGACCTCAATTTGGACTGTTGGCTAAAGCTTTTGATGAATTTAAAAATGAAATTGATGACAACGATGTGGTTTACAAAAAGAACATCCGCGATCAAATTCATGTTATTGATGCTGGGCTTGCAGCAGGTCTTGGCTATCATTTGAATGTTGGAAACGGACTTAATTTTACCGTGCAATATTATTACGGCTTAGTTACCGTAATGAAAGGCGACGGTCCAAATAATCAATTCAACAGATCTTGGTATATTACGGCAGGAATTCCTATTGGAAAAGGAAAAGCAGCGCAAAAAAGAGCCAAAGAAGCTGAAGAACTAAATCGTGTAATTTTACCAGAAGAAGAGGCTCCAAAACCTAAAAATTAAATTCTTTAAGAATTTATCGAAGCAATAAAATGAAGGATTTCTTGCGTATGCAAAATGAAATCAGGACTAGTATATAATATGGCATTATTAGGCATGAAAGGCATTTCGGCAGAAAGCGGATTTTGAACCGCGATAATACCGCCCGATGCTTTTATGGCTTTCAAGCCTTCGGTTCCATCAGCATTTGAGCCTGACAATAAAATTCCGACTAAGGAAGATCCATAAATTTCTGCAGCCGATTCAAAAGAAACATCAATACTTGGACGGCTGTAATTAATTTTCTCTGATGTATCTAAAGCCAGAATTTCTTCTTTTTCGAACAATAAATGATAATTGGATGGCGCGATGTAAATAAATCCGGGTAACAATGGCACTTTGTCCTCAACTGGTTTTACTTCTATATTTGATTTCAGGCTTATTAAATCTTCTAAAGTTTGATCATCGGTACTTTTTCGATGCAACACAATTACAAGCGCAAAATCGTTGAGTTTTATCAATTCGGGCAAAATCTGCATCAAAGCGTTCAAACTTCCCGCAGAGCCGCCAATAATAACCACTTTACAATCTGATATTATTTTAATTTCCTCCATATTTTATCTTTATCCAATTGTTTGTACTTGCCTGGAGCTATAGAATATTTTATGGTTTCTTTTGTGCCTAAAGCCAAAAATCCGAGAACGGCTAGACTTTCATCAAAAAGATTGATGACACGTTTTTGCAAATCAGCATCAAAATAAATCAAAACATTACGGCACAAAATCATATCAAATTCATTGAAGGAAGTATCTGAAACGAGATTATGCTGTGAAAAGACCATTTTTTCTGCCAGCTCTTCATTAAACTTTGCAATTCCGTAATTGGCTGTATAATAATTTGAAAAATCTTCCTGACCGCCGGCATCACGATAGTTTTGAGAGTATTCTTTCATCATTCTGAGCGGGAAAATTCCTTTTTTTGCAGTTTCTAAAACTGTTGCATTAATGTCGGTTGCATAAATTAAGGATTTATGCAAAAGTCCGGCTTCTTTGAGCATGATGGCCATAGAATATACTTCTTCGCCTGTAGAACAGCCAGCGTGCCATAAACGGATAAAAGGTTTTGTACCCAATAATGGCAGAATTTCTTTTCTGAGCACATTATAAAATGACGGATCGCGAAACATCTCAGTAACATTTACCGTAATTTCATCAACCATTCTCTTGTAATATTCTGAATCTGAACGAACCTTTGAAAGAAATTCAGTGAAATCTGTAAATCCATCCAACTGAAAAATTCGGTTTACCCGTCTTTTCAGCGAAGCACGCGAATAACTTCCAAAATCAAATCCATAATATTCGTAAACCTCATTGATAAGTGTTTCTAGCTCAATATCCTCAATCATATTTTTATTCAAATTTTGCTCAAAACAAGCAGTAACTTATCAACATCAACCGGTTTTGAAATATAGTCATCTGCCCCAGCTTCTAAACATTTTTCTTTATCTCCATTCATTGCTTGAGCGGTCACCGCGACGACAAAAGTAGATTTCCTAGATGGAATTGCTTTTATCAACGGAATCGCTTCATAGCCGTCCATTTCAGGCATCATCATATCAATTAAAACAGCATCAATATTTTCGTCTGATTCTAAAATTTTTAAAGCATCTTCAGCACTTAAACAAGACAGACAATCAAATGATTTGGCTCGTAAAGTGTTCTCTAACGCAAAAATATTTCTAGAATCATCATCTATAATCAAAAGTCTTTTTTTGCTCATTTGATATTATTTATTAGACCTAACAGGTTTTAAAAATCTGTTAGGTCTTTATTGAAATCGTTAATTTTAAACCTTGTCATATAACCAAACACGCAATAACGATAATAATTGATCCACATCTACAGGTTTTGTAATATAATCTGATGCTCCTGCTTTGATGCATTTTTCTCTGTCTCCCGTCATTGCCTTTGCTGTAACAGCAATCAATGGCAAATTAAGGAATTTAGGATTTGCTCTTATCTTTTCGGCAGTTTCGTATCCGTCCATATTTGGCATCATCATATCCAATAAAACAATATCTGTATCAGCGTTTTCATTCAAAATCTTGATCGCTTCTTTCCCGTCAAAAGCTGTAATTATATTCATTTTAAAAACTTCCAAAGCTTTTGTTAATGAATAAATATTACGCACATCATCGTCAACAATCAACACTTTTTTCTCATGCAGAATGTTGTTCAGTAAATTTAGCTTTTTATGGCCTTCATTCTTGTTTTTCCCTTCTTTTTTATCTTCTACTAAATGCAAGAAAAGCGAAACCTCATCAAGCATTCTTTGATACGAATGCGCTGTTTTTACGATAATAGAATCGGCATATTTTTTAATTTTCACCTCTTCTTTAAGCGACAAGCTTTTTCCTGTAAACACAATTACTGGCAATTTTTCCAAACCTGGATTTTTCTTTACACCATCCAAAATTTGGTACGCTTGTTTGTCTGGAATTCCCATATCGAGAATTACACAATCTACTTCTGTTTTATTTAACGCTTGGATTCCCTCAGAAACTTCACTTTTTATTTCCGAATTAATATTATACGTTTCTAAGAAAAAAGCCAATGCTTTTGCGTGTTTTGGATTGTCTTCAATAATCAAAACTTTTTGCGCTTCTTTATTGATGATATGTTCGATTCTCAAAAACACTTCTGGAATCTTATCAAAAGCAACAGGTTTGTCTAAAAAGTCTACTGCGCCTTTCAACAAACTTTCTTGTTTCAATTTATGCGAAGACATAATATGCACGGGAATATGTTTCGTCTCTAAATTGTTTTTCAGTTCTTCTAAAACTTCCCATCCACTTTTTACAGGAAGTTCAATATCCAACAAAATTCCGACTGGCTTATACAATAATGCAAAATTCAAAGCATGATCTCCTCGAACCGCAACTACGGCTTTATATCCTTTTTTATGAGCAAAAGTCAAGAGTGATTTGGCAAAATTGACATCATCTTCAATAATTAAAATTACTTTGTCGCCTTCTTTTACCGCATTACGATCATCTTCAATTTCATCAGGAATTACTGGGCTAATATATTTTTTTGTGGCAACAACTTGTTCTTGCTCAGGCTCAATTTCTGTAAAATCAGTTGGTGGAATTTTCTCTACATTCACTTTGTTATAAGCAGAGCCAAAAACGGGAAGACATAAGGTAAACGAACTACCTTCGTTGACTTTACTATGAAGTACAATTTCGCCTTTTAATAATTTTGCTAATTCTCGACTGATTGACAATCCTAAACCGGTACCGCCATATTTGCGTTTTGTCGATCCGTCAGCTTGTTGGAACGCTTCAAAAACAAGTGGCTGTTTTTCCAACGGAATACCAATTCCGGTATCTTTTACAATGAAACAAATGATTTTTTCATCATCTGTATCGACTTTTATTTCAAGACTAACTTTTCCTTTTTCTGTAAATTTAATAGCATTTGAAATCAGGTTTTTCAGAATTTGTTCCAAACGCATTTTGTCTGTTTTGATGACAATTGGTGCTTCTTTCGAAATAATCTCGAATTCGATTCCTTTTTCTTTGGCAACCAAGTTGAATAAATTCCAAAGCGTATCTGTTATTTCTTTCGTAGAAACATCTAGGAATTCCAATTCCATTTTTCCAGCTTCTATTTTTGATAAATCTAGAATTTCATCAATCAAGCCCAACAAACTGTTTCCTGAACTCTGAATCACTTTTGCAAACTCAACTTCTTCATTGTTCATACTTTTATTGTTGTTCTCAGACAGTAAACGGCTTAAAAGAAGAATTGAATTTAAAGGCGTTCTCAATTCATGCGACATATTGGCCAAAAACTCAGATTTATAACGCGTAGTAAGCTCTAAAGCTTCAGATTTTTTCTGAATTTCATTGTTTTTTTCTTCCAATAAAACACTTCTTTCCGACAATTCTTCATTGGTTTGTTCCAATTCTTCTTGCTGTACTCTTAATTCTTCTTCAGAAGCTTGTAATTTCTCCGTTTGCGCTTCTAATTCAGCATTAATCGCTTCTAATTCGGTATGTTGTTGCTGCAATTCTTCAGATTGCGATTTTGTTTCTTCAAGCAACTCCATTACGCGTCGTCTATTTTGAGTCGATCTGATCGCAATTCCGATATTACTAGCAACAAGTCTTAAAAACTCCAAATGCAGTTCAGAAAATCCATAAATGCTCGCTAACTCAATTGCACCTTCAATTTTATTATCCAACAAAGGCAAAGCCACAATATGCGTTGGCTTAATTTGCCCTAACGCATAATTAATTTGGATATCGTCTGAAGTTAAAGTCTTTAATTCCAAAATTTGGCGAGACGAAATTGCTTGTCCAATAAGGCCATCTCCTTTTCTTATGCGTTCTCTGTTTTTGCTCGGTATATAGCTGTAACCACCAGCAGCTAAAAGTTCCTCTCCATCAATCACATATAGTACTCCTGCACTGCTGTTGGTATAATTGCATAAAAATTCGATAACATCTTTTGCCAATTTTTCCAATGCTTTATCGCCAAGCATGGTATTATTTAATTCGGCAATACCTGTTTGAAGCCATTCTTTTTGTGACAGCAAATCAAACGAACTTTTAAGATTAACCCCCATCGTATTTAACGATTCGCCTACACTTCCAAGTGCATCAGCTTTTGTATCGTCTACGCGAATGTCATAGTTTCCATTTGAAATATTATTGGCAATCGTACTGATGGCTTCGATTCTTTGAGCGGTTTCAAAATCTTTTTTCTCCAATTCTTGTTGTAAGGCAGAACGCTCATTGTAATCTTTCAAAATTCGGAACAAGAAAACAATCGAAATAATAAGTGCAATCAAAAAAGCAACGATAATCAAGACTAAACTGTAGGTTCCATAACGCTCTGAATTTGCGTTTCGTTCTGCTAAAAGTCCTTGCTCCGTAGTTTCAATCTTTTTAATCAATGCACGCATTTGATTCATCATTTGCCTGCCTTCATTCAAATCAAAAACCAATATTTCCTTGTTCAAACGTTTTTTAACAATCTGATTATTTAGGTATTTGAAAAAATTCTCGCGAAGAACTTTTAATTCTTCCAAGTGCTTTTGCTGTGAAGGATTGTCAATAGTTTGTTCTTCTACTTTTTCAAAATAACTATTCGATCTGGATTCAGAATCGCGATATCTTTCAACAAATTGCTCATCACCTGTAATTAGATAGCCACGCATACTGGTTTGCGCCTCTGTAATGATTGCAGAACCTTCATTTAAGTTATAAATTACTTCTTGTGTATGATTCACCCAAAAATTGCTATTCAGCAAACTTTTGATGCTGATAAATGAAGCCACAGAACTTATTGTAAGCACTAACAATGAAACTAAAGAACTGATTAGCAGATTTCTTTTAAAGTTATTCTTCATAGATATAATTTATATTTTACTCGTATTTTAAAGGAAGTACAATTATAAAACTCGCACCCTTGCCTACCTTGCTTTTCGCAGTGATTAATCCGTTATGTTTTTCGATGATTTTTTTGGCAATCGCCAATCCAATTCCTGTTCCTTCATAAGTTTGGCGGTCATTCAGACTTTGGAAAATGATGAATATGCGGTCCAGGTAAATTTCGTCAAATCCAATTCCGTTGTCTTTTACCGTGATTCTGCAAAACTTGCCATCTGGAGAAGTAGGACTATCAAAAGATTTTTCGACTATTAATTCTGAAGTAATTTCAATCAATGGTGGTTCATTTCCACCCGAAAACTTAATAGCATTCCCGATAAGATTTTGAAAAACCTGACGCAATTGGCTCGGAATACTGTCAATTGTTGGAAGTTCCGAAGTTTTTACTATTGCATTTTTTCGGTCAATCAAATAATCAAAATCGGATAATACTTCTTGTAAAACAACATTTAAATCAGTAGTTTCAGGTTTAACTTGAGCTGACAATCGAGAATATGCCAAAAGATCAGTAATTAAAGTCTGCATTCTTTCAGCCGATTTTATTGTTCGATCTACGTAATCAATTGCTTTCGCATCGGTAGTTAAATAAAGATCTTTTATGATTTTAATAAAGATTTGAATCTTTCGAATTGGCTCGTTCAAATCATGCGAAACTACCCAGGCAAATTGCTGCAATTCATGGTTTTTCAGCTCCAATTCTTCGTTTTTTAAAACCAATTCTTTAGTTCGTTCAGCAATTTTGATTTCGAGATTGTCCTGCGCTTCTTTTCTGATTTTTATTTCTTTGGAAAGAAGATCCTTGATGCCTTTTAATTCATTTTGCTGTTCATAAATCTTGATGAAGGTTTTTACCTTCAGCATCAGCAAATCAGTATCTACAGGCTTTGTGATATATTCCACGGCGCCAGTTTCGTAGCCTTTAAAAATGTATTTTTTCTCGATATTTAAAGCCGAAAGAAATATAACCGGAATATCTTTTGTTCGTTTATTTCCCGAAAGGATTTTCACTACCTCAAAGCCATCAAGGCCCGGCATTTGGACATCCATAATAATGAGGCAATAATTTGTTTTTAAAATCTTCCTCAGTGCTTCTTCCCCAGATTCGGCAGAATCGACATCAATATTATGCAGCTCCAAAGTTTTCTTTAAGGCAATGATATTTGCCTTTATATCGTCTACAATTAATACCATTCTTTGCGGGGGAATAAAAAGTTATGAATTAAATGTTTTTGGTTTGAAATGTTTTATGCGAGCTATTCAAAAGCATCTGATTTTACTTTGCAAACAGCTTTACCGCAACTTTCAAATTTATAAAGAAAAGTTAAAAAGCTCTTTCATTGAAAATCTAATTCGTTACATAATTCCCATGTTTTAACATAAAAAAGCACATTTTTTTGAGGCAATCTTATAATTATTTCAGTCAAAAGAGTTGCAAAAAACCTCATAAATTGCTTTAAATTAAATTATTATGGAAAAGAGAAAAACATTTCCTGAGCAAAAACAGGAACTTCCCGGAAATGAATATTTAATGCATCCAGAACCCGAAATTATCAGAGAAAATTATACCGGAAGCGGCAAACTTTTGGGCAAAGTTGCTTTTATAACGGGCGGCGACAGCGGCATTGGGCGAAGTGTGGCGGTTCATTTTGCCCGAGAAGGCGCCAATATTGCGATTGTTTATTTAAAAGAAGATAAAGATGCCTTGAAAACAAAAGAATTAATTGAGAAAGAAGGCCAACAATGTTTGCTGATAAGTGGTGATTTGAAGGATGAAAAGTTCTGTAAAAGTGCCGTAAAAAATTGTATTACTACATTTAAAAAAATCAATGTTCTAGTCAATAATGCTGCCGTCCAATTTCCGCAAAGCGAATTAGAAAAAATAACGGCGACACAACTTAAAAAAACTTTTGAAACCAATATTTATCCGTATTTCTATATCACAAAAGCAGTTTTGCCTTTTTTAAATGAAAACGACACCATTGTAAATACAAGTTCTGTAACGGCATACCGCGGCAGTGAACATTTAGCCGATTATGCCAGTACAAAAGGCGCAATCGTAAGTTTTACAAAGTCATTATCGACCATGCTTGCTAAAAGAAAAATTAGGGTAAATGGCGTTGCACCTGGACCAATCTGGACTCCTTTAATCGTGGCTAGTTTTGATAAAATTTCAGATTTTGGAAAGGACAATCCTATGGAAAGAGCTGGACAACCCTCTGAAGTTGCTCCTGCTTACGTATTCTTGGCTTGTGAAGACAGCAGTTATATTACGGGACAGTTTATTCATATCAATGGCGGAGAAATGGTCGGCTAGTTTTTTTTTAAGGTTCTGAGAGCCTGAGATGCTATCCCGAAGCTTCGGGGCTACGTTTTTTCTTTGTGTTTTTTGGCTCGCAAAGTCACTAAGATGCAAAGTTTTACTTTAAGCATTTAACCTAAAAAACAAAAACTTTGCGTCTTCTCGCCTTTGCGAGATTATTCTTTAGCGCAACTTAATTTACAAAAAATGAATTACCTCGATATCATCGGACTTTTCGCAGGAGCTTGTATTACGTTTTCGACAATTCCACAGATTCTGAAGGTTTGGAAAACCAAGAAAGTAAAAGACATTTCGCTTCGAACTTTCGGAATCCTTACTTTCGGAATTTTCATTTGGATTATTTATGGAATTCTAAAAAAAGATCTTCCTATAATAATTACAAACAGCATTTCCTTTTGCTTAAATCTAATCATGATTTACTTTATAATTTACTTCGAAAAGGAATGAGGTTCTGAGGCTTTAAGAGGCTAAGCTAATAAGTGAATTTCAACTTCAAAAAAAATTCTGAGATACTAGTTTAAAAACTTAGAATCTCAGAATCTTTGTACTTAGAATCTTCTAATAATATATAATGCTTGGCTAGCTAGCTAATTTCTGGTTGTATAATTTGAATGACCAATGATGTTTTGCTCTAAAAAGCTTGATAGACGCAAGTGCATCTGAAAAACTAATTGACGAGATTCTTTTGATTTCATGTAATTGTTTTACCGCAATGTCAACAATAGGCTCAAATGTTTTCAAATAATTATAAGCATGTTGCTCAACCTCCATTTCTACAATATGATTCAGAATGCTTTTTTTAAGAATCGTTCCTACTAAGCCTTTTTCTGGCATTGTTTTGAATTGATGAATCTTTTTTGAAATTCTTGAATTCTCCTTTCCAATATAAATGTAGTTTCCAGAATCATTTGTAAAATGTTGCTTCACCTGCGAAACTAAAGGTTCATTTTTGCTTTCAATTGTTGGCATTCCCAATAATGTAAATTGAATTCGTTTATGGCTTTCGAAATACAAAACACTATTAATAACAGACGAATTGTTTAAAACCGCTGATTGATTTTTATGCAAAATCTTTTTCTCGCCATTTGCTCCAAAACTGTGGCATACATTTCCGTTTTCGCAATAAACAAAAAACACAGGCGCCGACTGGAATGCTTCAATGCTCAAGCTTACATCCTGATGAAAAACCAAATCAAAATGCATAAACAAAATCTTATCATCAAAACGAGTTCCTTTTATAGATCCTTTCGTCCATTTTGATTTAATGTCAAGATTATAGTCATTGTCTTTTGCACTTAATGTGCCATGAAAACTATCTTTAAGATCATTAAAAACAGTATCAAATTCACCATTATTTAAGTATAGTTTTTTCATTATGGTTTGATTTTTTATTAAGCGGTCAATACTTGATTTGTCAAATAATAATGAGTGAATAATTTTCCTCATTTTCTATAATCCAAATTTCGTACATATTGCAAATCAAACTTTTACAGAATTTCAGTCAGATATTTCATAATTTTTATTTTGTTAGGGACAAAGGTGCAAAGGGACAAAGTAACAAAGCCTTTGTCACTTTGTTACTCTGTTCCATTGTCCCTTAAAAAAGAAAAAACAGCCGCCTCAGAATTCTCTGAAACGACTGCTCCTCAGCAAAATAAAAATACCTATTTATTTTATCTTAAGTAAGTTCGCTGATATCAGCATTTTTCGAATAATTTTTCTTCGGAATATCTTTGAAAAACTCCGCTTCGTCTAAATCCGCTGTAGGGCCATATCCTAATAAATGAGTTCCTTTAATATGATCCTTTGTTTCAATAACATATAAAATGGACATATCATCAGGATTGCTCATACCTTCATAACGATGATGGGCTACAATATAAATTTCGTCCGGCTGATAAGCATATTTTGTATCAGAATCTATCAGCGTGCCTTCGTCAAATAAAAAATTAGCCGTGTAGCCTTCGTCTTGATATTTCTGTATATAATCGGTTTCGTGTTTTTGTTCTTTTTTCATGATTTCAAATTTGAATTACCTTTTTTGCAATCTAACTTTTATCAAATTTCATCATACCCTTCAAATAAAATTAACTCAATAGATTTTAAAATTACCTCATTCAAAAAAGGCCTTTTTCAATGCTGGAAATTTTTATTAATTTTAATTTTAAATCACAAAAAACATAAAAAGTACTATATTTAATTACCTAAAATTTATTTTTCAACTCAGCAAAAACGAATTTTAATGAACAATACAAATTACGATTTTCTTTCAAATGGAGGTGAAATGGGTGCCCTAACCCGCGCTAAAGATTGGAGCAAAACCTCTGTTGGGGCGGTTGAAACTTGGCCTCAAAGCCTTCGTACAACCTTAGGAATTCTTTTGCATTCAAAATTTCCCATGTTTTTGTTTTGGGGACCAGATCATATTTGTTTTTACAATGACGCTTATCGTCCGAGTCTTGGAAAAGAAGGAAAACATCCAGATATTTTAGGAAAAAAAGGAGCTGAATATTGGCCCGAAATTTGGGATTTCATCGGCCCACTTATTGATCAGGTTTTGACCAATGGAGAACCAACTTGGCATGAAGATCAATTAGTTCCAATATTCAGAAACGGAAAAATTGAAGATGTATATTGGACTTTCAGTTATAGCCCTGTTACGAATGACGACGGTACAATTTCAGGTGTTCTTGTAGTTTGTACCGAAACAACAGATAAAGTAAATATTAGAAAAGGGCTTGAAGAAAGCAATGAACGTTATCGCAATAATATTCTACAGACACCAAATGCTATGTGCATTTTTAGAGGAAAAGATTTTGTTGTCGAAATTGCCAATAAGCTAATGCTCGAAATTTGGGAACGTGAAGAACATCAAGTACTTAATAAACCCGTTTTTGAGGCTATTCCAGAAGCCGCAGGCGCGGGTCTAGAAGATTTATTAATGAAAGTTTACCTAACAGGCGAACGCTTTACTGCCAATGAACTTCCGGTAAAATTAACCCGAAATGGCAAAGTTGTCAATACTTTTATCAATGTGGTTTATGAAGCTTTGAAAGAACCTGATGGAACCATTTCTGGAATCGTAGCCATTGCAAATGATGTTACGCTTCTAGTAAACGCTCGAAATATCATTGAAGAAAGCGAAAAAAAATTCAAAAACATTGTACAGCAGGTGCCTCTTGGAATTGCAATACTGAAAGGCGAAGATTTAATTGTCGAATTAGCAAACGATACTTATTACCAAATTGTTGATAAAACAGAAGAAGAAACACTTCATAAACCTGTTTTTGCATCTGTTCCAGAAAGCAAAGAGGCCATATATCCTTTAATCTCGAAGGTTTATAAAGAAGGAATTCCGTTTTCCACAAATGAATTGCCAGTTACCTTAAACCGTTACAACAAAGAAGAACAATGCTATTTTAATATTGTTTTTCATCCTTTGAGAGAAGAAAACCAAAAAGTTTCCGGAGTTATTGTTGTGGGTTATGAAGTTACAGAATCTGTACGAACCAAACATCTTTTGGCCGAACAAGAAAAAGCTTTTAGAAATCTAGTGATGCAGTCGCCAATTGCAATGACTTTTGTGAAGGGAGAAGATCATATTATAGAATTAGCCAATACAACGATGCTAAATGATATTTGGCAGAAAAAAGAAAGTGAAGTAATTGGCAGGCCAGCTTTAGAGGTTTTTCCTGAATTACTGAATCAGAAATATCCTTTATTATTGCGAGAAGTCCTGACAGATGGAAAAATTATTCGAGAAAACGAGTCGGTTGCCTATATAGATGTTACTGGCGAAATGAAAAAATTCTATTTCGATTATCAATACACGCCCCTTTATGAAACAAATGGTGAAATTTCGGCTGTAATGGTTACCGTTAACAATGTTACAGACAAAGTGGAAGCCAGAAAAAAAGTGGAAGACGCAGAAGAACGAGTTCGACTTGCATCAGAAATTGCTGAAATTGTAACTTGGGATTTGAATGTTCCTACGCAGGAATTAATTTATTCGGATAACATGGCAGCACTTTTTGGTTTAGATAAAAATAAAAAAATAATTCGTGCCGACATTTTAAAACAAATACATCCTGACGATTTTCCATTAATCGAGAAAGCTTACACTAAAGCACTAAAAACTAATATTTATAAATACGAAGCCCGAATTATCAAACCCGACCATTCAATGGCTTGGATTAGAGTTCATGGAAAAATGTTTTTTGACGAATTAAAAAATCCGTTAAAAATGCTGGGAATCGTAATGGATGTTACCGACGAAAAAAACAATCAGGAAATTTTAATGAAAAGCGAAGAAAAATTCAGGCTTCTAGCCGATTCTATTCAGCAATTTGTTTGGACCAGCGACGCAATGGGAAATCTAAATTATTTCAATCAAGCGCTTTATAATTTTTCTGGAAAATCAAAAATCAATATAAACCAAAACGGATGGCTTCAAATTATTCATCCTGATGACCGTGAAGAAAACATAAACCGCTGGATGGATTCGATAAAAACAGGAAAAGAGTTTTTACTTGAACATCGTTTTTTGCGTCATGATGGAAAATACAGATGGTACGCCAGCCATGCAATTCCTCAAAAAGATACTGATGGAAAAATCCAAATGTGGGTCGGAACCAGTACCGATATTCAGGAACAAAAAGATTCTACCGACATTTTAGAAAAACAGGTTTTGCAACGTACCGAAGAATTGGAAAGCAAAAACAAGGATTTGATCAACATGAATATTGAACTTCAATCTTTTGCTTATATCTCAAGCCATGACTTACAAGAACCGCTTCGAAAAATCCAAACTTTTGCCAGTCGATTGAATGATTTGGGCGAACAAAACATTTCGGCAAAAGCCAAAGGATATTTGGAACGAATTGAATTTTCGGCCAAAAGAATGCAAGCACTAATTCAGGATCTCCTTACCTATTCTCGAACGAATTCAGCTGATCGAACTTTTGTCAAAACAAATTTGGACGAAATTGCCGAAGAAGTAATCATGGACTTTTCTGATCGAATTGAAGAGAAAAATGCAGTTATTGATCTGCATCCTTTAGGCGAAGGAACTGTTATGCCTTTTCAATTCAGACAATTACTGCATAATTTGATTGGAAATGCTTTGAAATTTTCACGAAAAGATGTTCCTCCTCAAATTCAAATCAAAGCCCGCAGAGTTGTTGGCCACAAATTGAATTTCAAAGTCGATTATCCAGATAAAATCTATTTCTGCTTAAGGATTTCCGACAACGGAATTGGTTTTGACGACGCTTATAAAGAACGCATTTTTGAAGTTTTCCAAAGATTGAATACAGAAAGTGAATTTTTAGGAACCGGAATTGGATTAGCGATCGTGAAAAAGATTGTCGAAAACCACAAAGGCGTAATCAAGGCACACAGCGAAAAAGGTGAAGGAGCAACTTTTAAAATTTTCTTGCCCGAATTATAAAAAAACACCAAATTCATTTTAGCAAATCAATTTGGTGTTTTTTCTTGTCTATTTAATTTTTATAGACAAAAGTCTTTCGGTCGGGCACAAATTCCTGCCAATTGATGCTCAAAACAAACTCAATTGCTTTTACAATATCTTTCATAAAAACAGGTTTTGTAATGAAAAAATTGGCTCCTAAAACCAAACATTTTTCGATAATACTAGGTTCATTTGAGGTTGAAAAAATAACTACCGGAATATCGCTATTTTCCGTTGAACCTTTTAATTCTTTAAGTACATCAAATCCATTTTTTCCAGGCATATTTAAGTCTAAAAAAAGGACATCTGGCTTTTGGGAAGAATTATGGATTGTATTTAACAATTTTTCTCCGCCAGAAAACATCTGCAAGTTAACCTCTTTTGATAATGAATCAACCGCATCTGCAAATATGCTTAAATCATCTTCATCATCATCGGTATAGAAAATTGTAAAATTGTTCATGTAGAGACGGGTTAAATCTGGTTTTCCGTAAAGATAAGATAAATTTATTGCCCTACAAGATTTTAGAAAAATATTCTGACAATACAGAAGAATTGAAATGTAATAATTTTAAAATATAATTCTATAAATCTTTCCACCACAAAAACCTCAACTTTGTTTAGCTGATTTTTTAAACACAAACATATCAGCACATTAATTATTACAATTTAAATCAAAGCGCCATGGGAGATCATAAAAACCTTACCGAAGAATATGCGGTAAACAAGATACAAGAATTAGCAGAAAACATAAAAATATGCATGTTCTGCACATACAACAATGACCGTTTGCAATCCAGACCAATGTCTGTACAGAAAATTGATGACTTGGGGAATTTATGGTTTTTATCAGACCGAAACAGCAGTCAAAATGCCGAAATTACTCTAAATCCAACTGTAGAATTATTTTTTTCTGAACCAAATGATAAATTCTTAACGCTTCACGGATCAGCAACGATTGCTTACGATAGAGAAACGATAAAAAAATTATACGATCCAATTGTAAAAATCTGGATGCCAGGAGGCATTGACGATCCAAATTTAAGCGTCATAAAAGTCGTTCCTGAAGATGGTTATTATTGGAACAATAAACACGGCAAAATGGTTGCCATTGCTAAAATGACCGCCGCTTTTATTACTGGAAAAACTATGGATGACGGTATTCAAGGGAATTTGCAGGTGAATAAAGATTTAGCTTAACCGCAAAGCACGCAAAGGTTTACGCAGTGTTCACAAAGATTTGTTTTTACTTTGCGTGCCTTGCGTAAACCTTTGCGTGCTTTGCGGTTAAAAAACAATCCGTTTCATCTCTAAAGCATCTAAAATTCCAGCATCGCTCGCTGTGTTATTGAAATAAATAAAACCTTGCTTTGCTGCAATTTCATTTTTGATTTCCAATAATTCATCAAAAGAATAACTCGAATAAAACATTTTTGGAACACCGTGAAAACGTATGTAAACGAACGGAAAATCAGTAAAAATAGTTCTAGGCAATTTTGGGTGGCTGACACTGCAAAACGTAATATTGTTTTCTAAAAATGAATTCCAAACTTCTTGATTCCACCAGCTTTCGTGTCGAAATTCGATTACGTTTTTGAAATCCAAATTCAAATTTTGAATAATATGCTGTAATCGCTCCGAAGTGAAAGTATAAGTTGGCGGAAATTGAAACAAAACACAAGCCAGCTTTTCCTTAAGTCCCTCTTTACAACAATTGTAAAAGTCATTTAGTAAATCTTCGCAGGCTTCAAATTTTCGAATATGCGTAATTTCTTTGGGCGCTTTGACCGAAAACAAAAAGCCTTCTGGTGCTTTGTTGTACCAATTTTGAAATATTCTTATGGTCGGAAATTTATAAAAACTCCCATTAAACTCATAGGTATCAAAATGCTGGGAGTAATAATCAAACCATTTTGAAGAAGGCAAGTTTTCGGGATAGAAGACACCTTTCCAAAAACGGTTATTGTAACTGGAACATCCTATTAAAACTTGATTTTTCATATATGAAGTTGTTGGCAATTGGTGCAGAAAAAACTTCTGCGGTTCCTTTTTCCTGTCGGTTTTCTAATGATAGGCAAATTACATCGTAGACAAAGAGTCTTTGTGTATGCAAGCCAATGTTTTTTAAGCTCGTATTTCTTTTTCCAATACAAAAATTCAAAGCTATAAATGGAACATTCCGAGATAATTTCATCAATCTTTTCAGAAGGAATTTTTCCAACTAATGATTCGGGATGAATATAACAGCGGTACAAAACTTCATTCTTGATGATATTCCCTACTCCTGAAAATATATTTTGATCTAAAATGGCATCACAAATCATTTCATTCGGAATTTTCTCCAGACTTTGTTTTGCTTTACTTGGGTCCCAATTTTCGTTTAGAACATCAACACTCCAATCGTAATATTGATTGACCGCTCCTTCTAGGATCTTGATCGAACAGGTGTAAAAATTAATTTCTCCGTTAGCAAATTGCAAATGCATTCTTGGCTTTGTCTCTTTTTGCTCGTTCACACGGTACGTGCCAAACATCAGCATATGAATTTTGACGGTAAAATCTTCAAAACAAATCAAAAAGTGTTTTCCCCAAGTTTTGAATGACAAGATTTTCTTATCCTTTAATCGCTGAATATCAGCACTGCTGTTTCCTGAAACATCAATAACTTTTTGTCCAGAGAACTGCTGCACTTCTTCTTTTAATATCAATATCGATGGACCTTCGGGCATATTTTTCTTTTTAGATTTAATTAAAAAAAAGCGCAGTTTTTCAACTGCACTTTTCTACTTGATTTTCTAATCTTACTCTGCTTCAGCAGCTTCAAGATTTATGGCATTTACAGCAACTTCTGTCAATAATTTATCGGCTCCTTTTTCTTCATCAAGAGTTTGTTCTAATAATGAAGCGGCTTCTTCCCAGCCAAGTGTTTCGGCAAATTGTCTCAAAGTTCCATAAGTTGCAATTTCGTAATGTTCGATCTTTTGACTTGCGGCAATAATTCCAGCATCACGCACTACGCCAATTTCAGTTTCTTCCAAAATCCCTTTTCCTTCTTCAATCAAGCCTTCCATGGCATCACATTTCTTAGCAGAAGGTTTTTTGCCAATTAGCTCAAAAACTTTTTCTAAGCGGGAAACATGTTCTTCTGTTTCAACTAAATGATTGTTTATAGCAGAAATCAATTCTTCAGAGGTTGCATTTCTCGCCATTGTTGGAAGCGCTTTTGTTAATGCTTTTTCGGCCCAATATAAGTCCTTTAAGCTTTCTTCAAATAATTCTGTCAAACCAGTCGCTGCATTTGATTTTGGTTTTGTAACGCCCCTTTTCACGGTCGGAGTTTCGGTTTTATGATCTGTACTTTTCATGGTAAATTTTTTAATGATTAATAGATGATAAAATTAACATCCGTAATTTCAGCAGGGTTATAGGATTTGACGATTAAATTTCATTCTAAACATCTGTTAATTATACAATTACATAAAACAATTCTATAAAGAATACTCTTGCTTTCGGGAGTAGCTTTGTAATCTATAAACTATAAAATTCGATATCATGAATACTATAAATAGAATTAACAGCACTTTAAACAGAAATCCAAAAAATCAAAATACTTCGGACAGAAATACTACTATGAACGAAGAATTTTATGATTTAGACGATCAAAAAGACACAGATAACAGCATTGAAGCAACTGCTGATCGCGGTTATACGGTACGAAATGGCTCCAACCCAAACAAACCAAATCCTGATCAGGACGCCATTGGGTATGATGATGATTTAGATGATTATAACGATGATTTCCATAATGACCGAGATTTAGAAGACAACAATGATGACATTTATGAAGTCGAATTGGAAAATGACGATGATTATTTAGAAGATGATCTTGATGAAGATGTTGAAAACGATGAATTTGACAATCCTGCAGATACTTTTGAAAACGATTTTAATGAAGACGAAGATGATTTAGAGGATCTTGATGATGAAGATGACGAAGACGATATGGACGACGACATAGATGACGATGACAATACTTATATCGAAGATGATGTACAAGAGGAAGATGATGAAGACAATTATCCCGATAATGATCCTCGCAAATTTTAAATTTTAGAAAGGAGACAAAAATCAAAAACCGTTAAATTGCTTTAACGGTTTTTTTGTGACTAAAACGAATGGGAATATCCCAAAATCAACGTGTAAGTAAATGTTTTAATCACCAATTTTTTCTAATACTGGAATATCATCCATTTTTTGAAGGCGTTCTGCTAATTCGTTTTTGGCTTCTCTTAATTCGATTTCGGCTTTGCCTAGTTCTTTATACCATTCCTCATTTCCTGTTTTTGAATTTTCGATTTTACGCAGGATTTCAAAGATTTCTCCTTCGGCCTCCATTACTTTCAAACGTTTGTAATACGTCAAGCTTTCAGTCATATGCGCAAGTGCGATCATCGCAGTCAAAAACGGATGATTATTGGTCACATTCACGTCTCTGACACGACCGTGTTCCAATTCTACTTTTAACGCAAAAGCAAATTCTTCCATATTAAACTTTTCGTGTTTGCTTTTTGGATTTAAATAGGCTTTTATCGCTTCAACATTATTCATCGTCGAAAGATCTACTTCCGTTTGTTTGCTGTCCATCAAATCTTTGTAAACTACATTTGCAACAGCTCGCGCTTCATCAATTGTTGGGTCATTTTCAGGATTTTCGAAATCTCGAGTACTCCAATCCCAATTTTTAGGATGCACTGGTTTGATGTATTTTTCACAAAAATCTGTTACATCATTTTTCAAGCTTACCATTTCGTCTTCCCTTTTAATGTAAACGTCCTGATAAGCACCGCTTTTTGTTCCCATGATATTTTTATTTTTATTTAAAAGGCAAACGACACATTTACCGAAATAGATGTGTCGTTTTTACTTTGTTCTAATTCACTGAGTCTATCAGTATTAAACACTTCTTCTTCCGCTAATTAGCGATATGATAAACAATACCAAGAATATGAAAAATAAAATTTTTGCTATACTAGCTGCTCCAGCGGCAATTCCGCCAAAACCAAATATTCCTGCAATAATTGCAAGAACAATAAATATGACTGTCCAACGTAACATAATAATTGATTTTTAGTTAATAACGATTTGTTTGTTTCTCAAATTTCATGCTTTTAAAAGAGATGCATTAACTCTAAATATTTTATTTCTAACCCTATAAATTACTGACTAGAGTAAGTTTACCGTATATTTTTCTATCAATTCCGCAAATGCAGATTCAGTTGGCGAAAAATACTTTTTAGTACTCCTGCTCTTTTTTACCTTGTCAAAATATTGCTGAATTGTTCCATTTTCATACGTTGAAATCAACAAAGGATGAACGTAATAATTCTTGCAGACATTTCTTGTATTTCCGAGTGCTTCTGCCGTTGCATCATAGGCCGTCAGAATATTTTTTTTGATTTCTTTTTCATCTGATGTTGTTCCGATTTCCATTAGATTTTCGAAAAAAATAATCGACGCTGCCCAGGTTCTGAAATCTTTAGCACTGAAATATTCTCCCGAAATTGCATGCAGATACTCGTTTACCATATGGCTGTCTAGTACCTTTTTTTCACCATTATTGTCGTAATATTTAAAAACTTCCCAACCCGGAATTTCTTCGCAACGGCTTACTAATTTTATTAATTGCTTATTTCGAGTTGTAATGGTGTGCTGTTTTCCTTTTTTTCCAATGAATTCAAATCGAAGTGCATTTTTATTGATATTGATATGACGCTTACGCAAAGTCGAAAGTCCGTATGATTTATTGTCTTTTGCATACTTTTCATTGCCAATTCGGATATGTGTTTCCTCCATTAACCGAATTACAAGCGCTATAACCTTGTTTTTAGACCACTCCTTCTCTTCTAAATCTTTATCGACCCTTTTTCTTATCGAAGGTAATTTTTGTCCAAATTCGGCTATTTTATAAAACTTGGTTTGATTTCGAATGGAATTCCATTTTGGATGATAACGATATTGTTTTCTGTTCTTGACATCAAAACCAACAGCCTGCAAATGCCCATTTGCTAAATCAGAAATTCTGACATTTACCCAGGCTGGTGGCAAGACCAAACTATTAAAGCGTTTTAATTCGCTTTTCTGTTTGATACAACGTCCATTCTTTTTATAAATAAATCCATCATCACCTGCGCATCTCTCAATTGGCAATTTTTGATTGCTCACATAAACCAAATCCAGTTTTGCAAGAACCGCTTGTGGCGACTTGATCAACTGATTCATAAGTTTTTGCTGCGCGATTTTTACAGGCATGAATTTCTGTTTTAATTGTTTCGAATTAATTATTTCTCAAGGAATTTATTAAAGCTTTTTTATTCATATACGAACGCCCTTTTATGCCAACTTTTACAGCTTGCTTGAGCAATTCATCTTTTGTCCATTCTTCATAAGGCTTTGCTTTTCCGCCTTTTTCTCCTGCATCAGGTGTATTTGCAATTCGGGCCGACTTTTCTTTGCTGTAGCCTTTTTTCACCAATGCTTCATATTGTGCTTCATTCTTGATTCTAGGGTTTGGCATGACTTTAATTTTTTAGGTTAATGATTAGAGATGTATGGTATTCCCAAAGTTCATCGAAAAGCAAGATTTTTCTGTTATATAATTTTGGCTATAACTTTCATAATTTGAGTCGCTAAAGTCAAAAGTCAAAAGTCGAAAGTCAAAAGTCGAAAATCTTAAAGTCGAAAATCTTAAAGTCGAAAGTTGGAAAGTCTTAAATAAAAAAACTCCCAATCCTTTTGGAATTGGGAGTTTTTCTTTTACTGATAAAATCTTTATGGGTTTGAATTCTTATTTAAATCCATAATCATTGTTCTTAAGTCTTTTTCCAAATCATTCCGATTTGCTAAACTATTTGTCAAAATTATAAAGCCAGAATCAAGGTCTGGAAAGCAGTCTAGGGATGATCTCGAACCTCCAGTTCCGCCTCCATGTTCATAAATTTTGATACCTTCCGAAGTCGTATGCATAAACCAATTCAATCCCATGTCTCCTTCTGTTCCTTTAAATGTGAATTTGTGAGACAACGCAATACTTGGCATTTTTTCAGCATTATTAGCTGAAATGTATTTCACCATATCTACAGCATTTGAACGCAAAGCGCCAATTGCATAAATTTCAGCATTATCCCAAAGCGGAATTATTTCTCTTTTCTTGTTATGAGGCATCGCAATATTGCTTTTGGCTACTTTTGAAAGATCTATTGTCGTATTGGACATTTTAAGTGGTTTCAGAATATATTTCGATGCCAAATTAAAATAGCCATCGTGATATACATCTTCAATTATGATTCCTAATACTCCCGTTCCCATGTTGGAATAAGTATATTTTACGCCAGGCAAAGTATCCATTTTAAAATCGTGAAGCCCTTCGAACAATAACTTTTTTGTATAACTTTTATATGGATTTAACGAATCCCATTCAGCTCTTTTCCAAAGATTAGGAAATATTCTGGTAATTCTTGAAGTATGATTTGAAAGATCTTGAATTGTTATTGCTTTTCCGTTGTATTCCAGATTTGGATAATCGCCTTTAAGATACTTTCGAATATCATCATTTAAATTGATTTTTTTATCTATAACTGCCTGAGCAAGCATAATACCCGTAAATGTTTTAGTGATAGATCCTAGTTCGTAAATCGTATTTTTTGTTGGCAAAGTTGAATTTTCAACTTCAGTTTCGCCATAATTATAGAAATAATTTTTCCCATTTAATACAATTCCAATTGACAATGCAACGGCTTTTGGGTCTTTGAAATATTTTTGAACGTTTTGATCAACGAGAGAATCTAATTTACTTTTTAATTGATTATCTGATTTTATCTGAGAAAAGCAAATAAAAGGAAATAATAAAATGATTTGAAACAGCAACTTTCCAAACTTAACTAACTCTTTCATACTATTTTACAATTAGATTTTACTAAACGAAAATACGGATTCTGAATTTTAATTTTGTCCGAAATATTAAAAAAAATCCCAACTCTTTTTTGGAATTGGGATTTTGATCATTTTTCTATGATTTCATTTTTCAGAATGACAATATTCTTTTAGCTTAATTGTTTTTAACGCAATTATAAATTGTTGTTGGGGTTTCTTTTTTAGATTCCGACCATAAAAGCACATCCCAACCTTACTAAAATCTTTAGTGTTTCCCCTCAAACTATCAATATAGATACCTGTCGTACCAAATCCTTGATTGGCCGGTGTAATTATTTTTGCTTTAAAACAATCTATCGGATAAAATACAAATTTATATTTTGGATATTTTCCGAAGTCAATATTACCTGATAATGAATCAACAATTAAATGTTTTGTGTTTTTTAAAAGTTGCTTCTCTTTTTTAGTTAATTCATTATAACCATTTTTATCAAAAACTAAAGGCAAAGCATTCTTACTCACATCTTCAGAATATCTTCCGATGTCAAAAATTAAAGAATCTTTTTCAGGTGTAATTATTCCTCCAACATAACTATCAATTCCTTGGAATTCTAATTTTTCCCATTCTTGCGGAACAGTTATTTCAAAATTACCAAAATCGATGGTTTTAAATTCTGATTTCGGTTTGCATGAAACCATAAAGCTTAAAAATAAAATTAGGATAATTATATTTTTCATTTTGAATATGATGTTTTGAAATAAAACTTTAAATGTGGAATTTGGAATTTTCATCCAAAAAAACTTTTTACGATTCCTTCTCAAAAGAAAGTTTTATGGTCTCATCATTTTTTGCTGCATCCCAAAAAACGTATGGTTCTTCTATTCTAATTCCGGCAAGATCTTTTTCAAAATTGTTTTGATAACCTATAATCGTTTCACCTTCTTCGGCATATTCATTAAATAATATATTTCCAACATACTGAATCTGGCCTTTATTCACTTTAAAAGGAATTGAAAAGCCATTAACATTACTCGTTTTCTGAAGCACTTGAAAACCGCTATTTGAAAACAGTCTAATATTGGTGATTACATATTCTCCTTCCGGTTTTTCAACTGCAAAAAGATAAGTCAATCCGTTATCTAAATCTCCTTTATGTTTCATTCTAGTAATTTGCGCCGGAATAAAATGTACCTCTTTTGAATACTTTCTAACCAATTTTGGATCTGTAGACTTATAGCTGATAAGCATATAATAACCATTAAATCTTGCTTTTTCTTTTGGAAAAGTAATGGAACCGAAAATCAATCCGTTTGATGTTGTCTTGGGATTAAAAGTCAATTTCTGCGCAGATGATTTAGATGTAGCACCGAAAAAAATAAATGCAGTTAAGACTAAAACTCGCATTACGGCAGTAATTTTAATTTTTGTGGTTGATTTCATAAATTAAAGTTTGGTTTTGGTTGGCTAAATAGATTTTCGTTTAATAATTCAATACTACTTTATTCTTTTTTGTTCGTAAAAGTTCGATTGCACCTATTGCATACGCTATCTCAATTGAAATTTTATCTTCATTGATGTACAATTCGTTGTTTTGGAATTTTACTTTTGAATTTGTGATCAAAAAGAAAAGCTCATCTTGATAATACTTAAAATCATTGATTGCATCATCACCTAAACTTTGGATTTCACAATATTCAATTATGCTTCTTTCTACTAAATTATTGATCGTTATTTTTTCATTTTGTTCTTCATAATAGTACTTCTCATTACCATTAGTGAGTTTTTCCGATTTAATATTGGTTTGATCAACTTGATTCAAAAACCAAAACTGCAACTGTTGATAATTGTTGAAATTTTCAGACAATAGCGCATCTTGAACTTGTGTATCAACTTTCCAAAAATAGGTTGAAATATTAAGCCAATTTTCATCATTTTTGTTGTCAATACTATTATCAGTCCAATAATGTTTAAAAAGTAAGCCTTCTTTTATTTCAAAATTCATGTTTTCGAAATAATCAACCTCATCATTTGATAATGTTCTGATAATTTCAAATTCTTCACCATCAGAAAATGAAATAAATTTAGGTTTCTTCTTTTCAATTTCAATTGCATCCCATTTCTTTTGATTGTTAATATTCAAAATACCATTCACAATCATCCATAAACCGCTCACAAGCAGAATTCCTGAAGCCGCCGACTTTCCAAAAAAATCATAAATAAGCATTAAAATTAAAGGTGCAGAAACTTTTCCGCCATTAGTTTCAAACGTATTGAATTTATCATATAAGAACCATGCAGAAGCTAATGCAACAATTCCAAGAAGTATCAATTGCCCTTGGTTTTCCTTTTTCAATGACATAGTAAAGTAGGTTTTGTAGATGGGTTTATAAACAAATATGCTAAATAATTGTCAATTCATTTTACGGGAAACCACATTTGTTGTACGATTAATTCAAATCATATAACAATCTCTTAAAATCCTGTAAGGCATTCCTTGCGTTTCCTAAATAATTTTACATCGTAACCTTTAAACTATTAAAATCATGAAAAAGATACTATTAGCCGGAAAAGCAATTTTAGGAGCAGGACTGATCATTATATTTCTGAATTCTTGTAAAAACGAAACGAAACAAGAGGATCCAAAAGAAGTTGCAGAAGATGCAAATGAAGCCAAATTTGATACAATCAACAGCAAAGAAGATGATTCTGAGTTTTTAGTAGATCAGGCTGAAATTAATTTGGCAGAAATTGAAATTGGAAAATTGGCACAACAAAAAAGCACAAATCCCGAAGTGAAAAAATTTGGTAAAATGCTTGTTGACGAACATACAAAATCGGCTTCTGAAGTTAGCGCTTTGGCGAAAGCCAAAAACTTTACGCTTCCAACTTCATTGACAGAAGAAGGCCAAGATGAATACAACAAACTAAACGAAAAATCAGGTGTGGATTTCGACAAGAAATTTGCCGATATGATGATTGACGGTCACGAAAAAGCAATTGAAAAACTTCAAAAAGCTTCAAAAGACGCCACAGATAATGATGTGAAAATGTGGGCTTCAAATAATATTGCCGGCCTGACAGCACATTTGGAACACGCCAAAATGCTTAAACAAAATTTAGATAAAAAGTAATTTTTTAAGGTGCTGAGGGACTAAGGAACTAAGATGCTAAGATTAAAAGTAAAATAAATTTAATTGGTTATTATTTATTTTCAAAAACCCCTCAAGAGTTGAATTGCTTGAGGGGTTTCTCTTTTCTTAAAGATACTAAGATGCTAAGGGGCTAAGGTTCTAAGTTTTTTTTGCACTTAGTTCCTTAGTAACTTAGTTCCTTAGAACCTTATTTTATTTTCCAGTTATTTTCTGAAGTTGTTCTGGATATCTTGAGCCTTCGATTGTTATTTTTGAGGCTGCTTCGTTGATTGCTTCAACATCTTTAGTAGAAAGTTCTAGGCTTATTGCTCCTAAATTTTCTTCTAAACGATGCAATTTTGTAGTTCCTGGAATTGGCACGATCCAAGGTTTTTGAGCTAAATTCCACGCAAGTGCAATTTGAGCATTTGTTACACCTCTTTCTTCGGCCATTTTGGTTAATACTTCAACAAATTGTTGATTTGTTTTTCTCGCTTCTGGAGCAAAACGTGGTAAAGAATTTCTAAAATCTGTGCTGTCGAATTGTGTGTTTTCATCAATTTTTGCGGTCAGAAAACCTCTTCCTAACGGACTGAAAGGCACAAAACCAATTCCGAGTTCTTCTAATGTTGGAAAAACATCTTCTTCAGGCGTTCTCCACCAAAGTGAATATTCACTCTGAAGTGCCGTCACAGGCTGAATTGCGTGCGCATGACGAATCGTCTCTGCTCCTGCTTCTGAAAGTCCAAAATGTTTTACTTTTCCTTCTTGAATTAAATCTTTTATCGTTCCAGCAACGTCTTCGATTGGCACATTTGGATCAACACGATGCTGATAATACAAATCAATCACATCTGTTTTTAATCTTTTTAATGAACCTTCTATGCTTTGTCTAATCCATTCTGGACGGCTGTCTAAACCTTTTTTAGAATCACCTTCCAAAAAACCGAATTTAGTAGCAATTACTACTTTATCGCGGAAAGGCGCTAAAGCTTCTCCCAACAACTCTTCGTTTAAATGTGGGCCATAACATTCTGCAGTATCAAAAAAAGTAATTCCTTTTTCATAAGCCGAACGAAGCAGACTTATCATTTCATTTTTATCATGAGCTGGACCGTATCCAAAACTCATTCCCATACAGCCAAGTCCCAATGCTGAGACTTCAAGACCGCTATTTCCTAGTTTGCGTGTTTTCATTCCTTTTAAGGTTCTAAGATGCTAAGATTCTGAGAAACTAAGTTTTTATCTCAGCATCGCTAATCTTAACATCTTAATTTTTAATATTTTATTGACAAAGATTTTAAGCTTAAAATGGAAAACTTAGAACCTTAGCAACTTAGTGCCTTAGTATCTTATTTTAAAGACGCCATATCAATCACAAAACGATATTTGATGTCTCCTTTAAGCAATCTTTCGTAAGCGTCATTTACTTGATCTACGCCAATTAATTCGATGTCTGCCGTAATATTGTGTTCTGCACAAAAATCAAGCATTTCTTGAGTTTCAGCAATTCCACCGATAGCTGAACCAGCAAAACTTCTTCTTCCTAATAAAAGGCTGAAAGATGTTACCGGAAGCGGTTCCATTGGCGCACCTACAAGCGTTAGAGTTCCGTCAACTTTTAGCAAATTCAAGTAAGAATCGATATTATGTTCCGCCGAAACGCAGTCTAAAATAAAGTTCAAGCTTTTTGCATGTTTTGCCATTTGTTCTGGATCTGTAGATAAAACTACCTCATCAGCCCCAAGCTCTTTTGCAGCTTCAAATTTTGACAAAGAAGTTGTAAATACGACCACATGAGCACCCATAGCTTTAGCCAATTTGATTCCCATATGTCCTAAACCTCCAATCCCGACGATCCCAACTTTTTGGCCTGGACCAACTTTCCAATGTTTTAGTGGAGAATATGTTGTGATTCCAGCGCAAAGCAATGGCGCAACTCCAGCTAAATCTAATTTATCAGAAATATGCAATACATAATTTTCATCCACTACAATGCTTTGAGAATAACCTCCAAAAGTATGTCCGCCCAAATGTTTGTCTGGAGAATTGAATGTCAAAATACTTCCTTCATCACAATATTGCTCCAAATCGTTTTTGCAATGATCGCATTCTCTGCAAGAATCAACCATACAACCTACCCCTGCTAATTGTCCAACTTTGAAGTTTTTAACGTGATCTCCAACTTTAGTAACGCGCCCTACTATTTCGTGGCCTGGAACAATTGGATACATAGTTCCGTGCCATTCATTTCTAGCAGAATGCAAATCAGAGTGGCAAATACCGCAGTATAAAATTTCAATTTCTACGTCATGTGCTTGTACCGCTCTTCTTTTAATATCTAATGTTTTTAATGGTGCTTCGGCAGCTTCAGTACCAAAGGCTTTGATGTCTTTTGTTTCCATAATTTGTTTTTTGTTGTTGTTTTTTGAAGTTTCAAGTTTGAAGTCTGAAGTTTCAGGTCTCAGGTTTATTTGGAACGAAAAATGGCACGCAGATTTGGCAGATTTAGACAGATTTATTCCTGTAAAAAATTGACAACATGAAAGTTACAAAAATATTTCATTGTTGTGATGTTAAAAAATCTTTACCACACACGTAAAATCTCAGTCCCTCAGAACCTTAGAATCTTAGCACCTAAAAAATTAAGCTCTTTGAAAAGAAAAATACTCTTCGTCTGATACTTTTTCAAGCCAAGTTCCAAAACCTTTGTCAATTTCTGTAATGATAGCGATATACGAGAATTTATTAAACGGAGTTGCGCCATACCAATGTTCAATGCCAGGCAAAATGGTAACCACTTCATCTTTGTGGAGCATTCTAATTTCGCCTCCTCTTTCTTGGTAATATCCAATTCCATCTGTTGCAATCAGCAATTGCAGACTTGCATTACTATGCCAATTGCTTCTAGCGCTTGGTTCAAATGAAACTTCTTTAATCGTTGTATTTTCGGGATGAATTTCGCTGGTTTGCTTTTTATATGACACCTCACCTGTCATATAAGTATTTGGAATTCTTCCTTCTTCGGTCACTGTGGTGTATTGTGTCGACATAATTTAGTTGTTTTTAGGTTAATAATTTATTTTAAAAGTTATCGCAAACTATCTTTCGATAGCAAAATCAGAACGTCGATCTCTTCAAAAAGAGACTTTCATGTAATTAATTCTTTAAAACTTTATATTATTTTATATCAAGCATTTAAAACTAAACCGTAAAGCTGGGACCTTGCTTTTAAGAAGTATTTTTTAGTCTTTAAAAACCGATAAATGATTTGTTTGTTAATCTGGGACAAATGTAGAACAATACTTCAGTCCAGAAATAACAATATTCAAACAAAAAATTATGAAAATGAAACAATTTACATTCTTAACGATTTTGGAACCGTACCTGTAAGTCGTTTGAAATAATTATTAAAGTAACTCGGATATTCAAATCCTAATGAATAACCAATATCTGAAATACTCCAATCTGTATGCTGCAAAAGTGCTTTTGCTTCGTTGATTACTCTTTCTGTAATGTGTGATGTTGTTGGTTTTCCTGTAACTTCTTTCACCGAACGATTTAAATGATTCACATGCACTGCAAGGCTTTGCGCATAATCCTGAGGCGTTTTCAATAAAAGTGGCTGATCTTTAGTTTCAATTGGAAATTGTCTTTCTAATAATTCTAAAAACAAAGAAGTTATTCTAGAAGATGCATTTTTAGGCTTAAAGAAATTCTCCGAAGGTTGCATCTTCATTGATTCATGCAAAATCAAATTGATATAATTACGCATCAAATCGTCTTTAAACGCATAATCTGTATCTTGTTCTTCAATCATTTTCTGAAATAATGAATCTATAAACACCTTTTGTTCAGCAGATAAAGAAAAGATCGGAGTTCCGCCAATTTTAAACAAAGGCGATTCATGAAGCGTTTCAGAACGTTCTTTGGATTTTAGAAATTCTTCGGTAAAAACGCAAGCATAGCCATGATGATCTGGAGAAATGAATTCCCAAGAATAAGGAATAATCGGATTTCCGAAAAACAAGAAAGTGCCATCAGTTTCTATACCGCGGTCGGCATACTGAATAAGGCTCTTGCTGGTATTGATGCAGATTTTATAAAAATCCCTTCTGTTGTAGGTCGGAATTTTGCTTACATCACCATTTACTTCATATACTTTGAAGCCTTTTAGTTTTAAATCGGTAGTATTAAAATCGCAATTGTTCATTTCTGTCTGATTATTCATTTTGCAAAGTTATGAAAATCAAACATTATTATATTGTTATTTTTATTTTAACCGCAAAGCACGCAAAGATTTTTTCTCTGGGATTTTTGACAAACGCAAAGTTCGCAAAGCTTTGCCTATAAAACTTTGCGAACCTTGCGTAATTCCTTGTGTGCTTTGCGGTTAATTATTTCACAACTAAAACTGAAGTTCGTAATCCTTTTGCAGAAGCAGTTAATGCAACTTCATTGCTGTTCTCGTCTTTTTGAACAATGATTTGCGCATAGCCATTAAACAACTTTCGATTCCATGGTTCTGCTGGTTTCAAAACTTGGATAACGCCTGGATCTGTGTTCATTACGTCCCAATCTTTGATTTTTTGCAATGGTGTTGCGATAATATGAATTGTATTTTTAGATTCTTTTAAAATGGAAGAATTAATGACATATTTTTGAGGATCTTCAGCGCTTGGTGCGATTTTATTTCCGTTTACAAAAACAACACTTTCAACTCCGATTTTCTTGTAAAAGAAACTCACCACATTTGAAGCTGAATCGTTTTCCAAATTAAATTCGCCTTTATAAATATATGACGGTGCTTGGTTTTTATAATCTCGGTCTTTAAAGGCTGTTTTCCAATCGTTTTCTGGATAATTTTGCAATTGATCAGGCAAAGTGGCTGAAATTCCTTTTTGCTCCTTTAAATCGTTTATTTTAACTAATGAAATCTCATCCAAGAATTGATCATTTTCTAACGAAGTTGGATCACCATTTCCAACTCCTAATATTTTGCCGCCTTTTATCGAAAACTGAATTTCATCATTTGCTGTTGGAACATGCAAGCCATTTTTATCTGTAAGCTCAACTGTAACAACTGAAACATTGCCTTTTGACGGATTTTCTTTATCTGAAGAAAGCTTAATGTTTTCGGCCTTTCCTGTAGTTTTCTGAATTTCGGTCAAAACTTTCTTTCCATTTTTATAACCAACAGCTTCCAAAGTTCCGGGCTGATAGTTGACTTTCCACTCTAAATGGCTGTTCAATTCCATTTTCTTTTTGCCTAAACTTTTTTTGTTTAAGAAAAGCTCCACTTCATCACAATTAGACTGAACCCAAACATCAATTTCCTTCCCTTCCATTCCGGCCCAATTCCAATGTGGCATAAGATGCAAAACAGGTTTATCCCCCCACCAAGATTTCAAATAAAAAACATTGTCTTTCGGGAAACCGCAAACATCCATCATCCCAAAATATGAAGTTACTGATGGCCATCCATAAGGTGTTGGTTCGCCACGATAATCAAAACCAGTCCAGATAAACATTCCCGCCAAATACGGTCTTTCTGCGTAGAATTTCCAACCTTCTTCAATACTGTAAAAAGTTGATCTAGGCTTTTGGTCGTAAGCGCTTTTATAGTGTTTTGCATCATCTGTAAAATACACCCCTCGCGTGGTGAAAGTTGAACCTTCCTCCGTTCCCATTCCGGGTTGTTGCTTGAATTCATTTCGGTGCGCATCAATATCTCCATTGCCAAGATAATTGTAGCCCATAATTTCTACTACAGATGAAATACCACTTCTAAATCCGCTGCTGATTCCAACTGTCACTGGTCTTGTATCATCAATGCTTTTTGCAAAATCCTGCATCACATTTGTAATGCGTTCACCCACAATATTGCCTTCAATATTCCATTCTTCATTTCCAACTGACCAGCAAATAATACTTGGATGATTTCGGTCACGCTTCATCATTCGTTCCAAATCATTCAAATGATAATCGTTGATTCCCATCAATCGGGTTTCGTCAATTACAAGCATCCCCAATTCATCACAAGCTTTCAATAATTCGGGTGTTGGCGGGTGATGTGAACAACGATACGCATTCGAACCCATTTCTTTCAACTTGTTGATTCTGTAATACTGAATTTCGTCTGGCAAAGCAGTTCCAATTCCGGCGTGATCTTGATGATTGTTGGTTCCTTTTAATTTCAATGATTTTCCATTCAGAAAAAAACCTTTTTCAGCATCAAACTTTATCGTTCTAATTCCGAATGGCGTTTCATAACGGTCAATTATTTTTCCGTTTTGCTTTAATTCAGTAACTAAACGATATAAATTTGGCGAGTCAACATCCCACAAAATCGGATTTTCGACACTTAGTTTCGAAACAAGATTTGTTGTTTTGTAAAATTCAGGAGCTACAACATTTTCAGAAACGGATGTAATTTGCTTATTCGAAGCATCAAAAATCGTCTCAACCAGTTCAATTGAACCTTTATAATTTCCTTTATTTTGAACTGAAACTTCAGCTGTAATTAGCGCTTTATTATTTTGAATTTCAGACTTTACATAGGTCCCATTCAAAGCAACATAAATTGGATTTGTTTTTTGAAGATATACGTGTCTATAAATCCCGGCGCCTTCATAAAACCAGCCTTCTTCCATGGAAGCATCAGCACGTACGACGATTGTATTTTCTCCTCCATAATTGACATAAGCCGTCACATCATATTCAAATCCGTTGTACCCGCTTTCCTCTGTTCCGAGGTAATAGCCGTTGAAAAATACTTTTGAATTTCTAAAAATGCCGTCAAATTTCAAAGAAATAATTTTTCCTTTGTCAGAGTCCGGAATATTGATTTTTTTTCGATACCAACCAATGCTTTTTTCTGGAAAACCTTTTCCAGCTGTTTTAAATCCGTGGCTAAAACTGCCACTTTCGCTAAAAGGTTGTTCGACCGCCCAATCGTGAGGCAAATCGAGTTTTCGCCAAGCGCGATCATCAAAATCTTTCGCCGCTGGACCGTCTCCAAAACCTGTTTTTGTCAAATAGGAGAAATATCCTGTAGCATGACCAAAGTCTTTTTCAGTATCGTACAAATGTCCTAAAGAAAAACGCCAATCCTTATCGATTAAAATCAACTCTCGGTCTGATTTACTTTGGGCGAAAGCCAAAATCGGAATCAAGAAGCCTATAAACAAAGGAAGTTTTTTGAAAAAAGATATTTTCATGAAAAAGTGGTTTGGTTAGATAAAAGCGTGAAGTGATAAAATTAGGTTTTAAAACCGATTTAAATTAATAGTATTTTATCAAAAGCATAAAGTATAAACGTTGTAGGATTGATTGAAAAAGGCTAACAAAAATTTAGAATCATTCTATTGGCTATACTTTCAAAAATGATTTTCTTTTGATGTAATTTTATATTAAAATAAAAAAAACAAGGATTATATGAGTGTTATTAAAGATGAAAAAAAGCTTCTGAGCACCATTAAACGTATCGATGAAAAGATCGATAAAATTAATGATCAAAAGATAGTTGCCTTTTTTGATTCTCTTGGATTAACTGAAAGAGAGGACGTTCCTAAAGATTTTCTGGACTGGGATACGATTCTTATTGTCGTACCCGATCGCCACATTTCGCATGAATTAAAATATTATAAATTCTCTATATCAAGACTTTTCTTTGTAACAAATCCGTATGCCGATAAAATTCATATTTATGATTTTGACGAATGGAAAAATGTTACACGAAACAAATCGCAGTTCCAGATTAGGGAAATGATGAAAACAAGCTTTGGAGGCGTCAAAAAGGCAAACACAGAAAACGAGTAACGAACAAAAAAGCCCAATTCTTATCGAATGGGCTTTTTTTGTTTCGCGTTTCAGGTTTCAAGTTTTGAACTGAGATAACTTGAAACTTGAAACAAAAATTATTTAGTCAACAAACCGTTAACCATATCTTCCAATGCTTTTCCGTGAATGTTTTTGGCCAAAATGATTCCGTTTTTATCAATCAAAAAGTTCAATGGAACAGATTGCAGCATATAAGCACTAACCACTGGTGATTGCCAATATTTCAAGTCGCTTACATTTGTCCAAGGCAATTTTCCTTTTGCAATTGCGGCAGTCCATAAAGGCTTTTTTGTATCCATAGAAACACCATAAATTGATAATTTATCCGGATACGAGTTATGCAATTTTAGCAAAGTTGGCTGTTCTTTGATGCATGGTCCACACCAAGAAGCCCAAAAGTCAACCAAAACCAGCGAACCTCTGAAAGATGAAAGCGCAACAAGATTTCCTTTTGTATCTGGAAGTTCAATTTCTGGAGCGATATCTCCAACATCAACGCCTACAACTTGGGCTTTTGAACTGGTAACGACACAACATAAGAATGCTACAATAAGTAAAGTTTTTTTCATAATCGATTAAGTTTATTTATATAATTAGGGACTATCTGTATATTTAAAATTTTAATTTATAAGTATTGAACAATCGGCACAGCCAACTTTCTTTGTATTCATTTAGATCTTCTTTTAATAAATCAACTCCAAACCTTTCCTTTATAAATTGAAAATTTGCCATAATATTAGAAAGAAAAAAACCATTGCTTTCTACTGGAAATTTGTAATTAAAATTATCCTTAAAATTAAATTTCCCATAAAAATTATAATAATGCTTTCTAATTAATCTTTTCGTTTTTCTATCTGGAAACCATTCAATTTCAAGATCTTTCTCTTCATAAAAATGTCGCATATAAATAAAGATGTAGTAAGAAATAATAGAGAAATCATATGGAGTTAACTCTTTTTTTAAAACTTTTTTAATATCGATTTCAAAGCGTTTCAACATTTTAACCTCTCCATATTTTTTTCTATAATCCAAAATATCTAGAAATGTTCTGGAACAATCATGCAACTCTTTAGAAAACACATCTTCTTCATAAAAAAACTCTCTTCTTCCTAATAGAAAATCAACTGTTCTTCCTAGTTTTATAGCTTGCTCATATGGATTTTCCTTTTTCATTCAACGCTAAAATTTTGCAAACAAATATAATTTTTCTTTATTAAAATTCTCATTATTTCCTCTCCTCTATCACAAAATTATCCTAAATATTTTTCTCTTAATTGATATATCGGGAAAAGTCGATATATTTGTGTCATGGAAAATATAGAACTTTTTAAAGCCCTTTCAAACAAATCCAGATTGCAAATGCTGGAGTGGCTAAAAGAACCCGAAATTAACTTTCCCGGTCAACTTGAGCATGGCGGATTTGAACACGGCGTATGCGTGGGACAAATTCAGGCCAAAGCAGGTTTGACACAATCTACAGTATCTGAATACCTGTCTATTTTACAACGCGCTGGTTTTATCGAAGCCAAACGTGTTGGACAATGGACTTATTATAAACGCAACGAAGGTGCCTTTGAAGCACTTAGTAAATTAATTCAATCTAATTTGTAAAATTACTATGAGTACAAACAACCTGTTTTCGGAATTTAACTTAAAATCGTTGAATCTGAAAAACCGAATCGTAATGGCGCCAATGACGCGCTCTTTTTCTCCAAATGGAGTTCCAACTGATGATGTAGCAGCTTACTACCAAAAAAGAGCTGAAGGTGAAGTTGGTTTAATTTTATCTGAAGGAACTGTTATTGACAGAAAATCATCTTCTAATGATGCTAATGTTCCTCATTTTTACGGCGATTTAGCTTTAAACGGATGGAAAAAAGTTATTGATGAAGTTCATACCGCTGGCGGAAAAATGGGCCCGCAAATCTGGCATATGGGAATTATGGACAACCACCATTCTGGATGGGTTCCTCCTGTTCCATTTGAAGGTCCGTCTGGATTGAACCGTCCTGATTTTAGAAATGGTGTTGCCATGTCTGAAAAAGATATTGAAAACACAATTTTGGCTTTTGGAAAAGCAGCAGCTGATGCTAAAAGATTAGGCTTTGACACTGTTGAAATTCACGGTGCACACGGCTATTTGATCGACCAATTCTTTAGAGCTGAAACCAACTTACGTGAAGATATTTATGGCGGAAAAACGTTGCCAGAACGCAATCGTTTTGCAATTGAAGTCGTAAAAGAAGTGAGAAAACAAGTTGGAAATGATTTTGCTGTCATCATGCGTTTTTCTCAATTCAAACCTTCTGATTACAATTATAAATTGGCTAAAAATCCACAAGAACTAGAAGCTTGGCTTACACCTCTTGTTGATGCTGGAGTTGATATTATTCACGCTTCACAACGTCGTTTTTGGGAACCTGAATTTGAAGATTCTGATTTGAATTTTGCTGGATGGGCTAAAAAAGTAACCGGAGCTCCAACAATTACAGTAGGTTCTGTTGGACTTTCAAGCGATTTCTTTGGCGCTTTTGCTGGAGAAAGCTCTGAGCCAACTTCTTTAGAAGAACTAAACAGACGTTTCGACAGGGGCGATTTTGATTTAGTTGCCGTAGGAAGACCACTTTTATCTGATCCAAATTGGGTTGCGAAAATCAAAGCTGGAAAAACTTCTGAGTTGAAAGGGTTTAGTAAAGAAGCTTTAGGTCAGTTGGTTATCGAATAAGTACAAAGGCTCAAAGTAACAAAGTGACAAAG
This sequence comes from Flavobacterium mesophilum, assembly GCF_039581405.1. Taxonomy (NCBI): domain Bacteria; kingdom Pseudomonadati; phylum Bacteroidota; class Flavobacteriia; order Flavobacteriales; family Flavobacteriaceae; genus Flavobacterium; species Flavobacterium mesophilum. The sequence continues at coordinate 374,253 of NZ_JBCPXZ010000001.1, forward strand.
TTTTTTCAATCTTTGCTAAAATATAAAAGGGATAAACAATTACGTTTATCCCTTTTTTTGAATATCTATAACTAACAAATTAGAAATTCAATATTTTCTTTCCAGTTACATAGTAACAGAGTTCCAAAGGTGCAAAGTTTCCTCAAGGCCTTTGTTACTTTGTCACTTTGCTACTTTGTCACTTTGCTACTTTGAAATTTCTTCTGAAGCCAATTTCTAACAGGTTCATCGTATAATTTCAAGCACACATAAGCCAAAACGATACTAGCAATCAAAAGAGCAATTCCAGGAATCAAACCGTCTTGTAGCGAAACTTTGTTATTCACGACCCATGCAGTGTACCAGTAAATTAACGGATAATGCGTGATGTAAATTGGGTATGAAATATCGCCTAACCACTTGCATATTTTGAGCGATAAAGGATTTTTGATTTCCCCTCCTGCTCCAATTGCAACAATTAAAGGAAAGATTAAAATAATACAAAATGATTCGTATAAACCGTTCATCCAAAGACTGTTTTCATCTCCAAATCTCGGCAAAGCCAAAACAATTGTGATTAAAATACTGCAAACCCAGAAAGCGCCTTTTACGTGGATTAATTTCCCTAGACGACAAAGCAAAATTCCGGCAAAAAATGGAAATAATAAACGCGTAAAACCGATGTTCATTTGCTCTAGGTTTAAAGACCATCCTCCTATCACGTCTCCTTTTGGCCCAAAAACAAGGTAATTAATTAGCAGTCCGGCAAATATCAGCACAAAAACTGACAGTACTTTTTTTGAAAATTTGCGAAAGATTAGGGCGTACAAGATATTTGCAATATATTCGAAAAAAAGTGACCACGCCGGACCGTCTAAAGGATGCATTTCACCCCAGCCTCTGATTTCTAATGAAGGCGGAATTGGCAATAAAGTAAAACCAATTAACATAGTTACAATTACTTTCCATACCTCCATACCTGCAATTTGCGGAAATAGTATATCTGAAGCTTGGAAATAATAAAAGATGGCTCCAATAATCATTCCCATGATGACCATTGGCTGTAAGCGTATTAATCGGCGTTTGTAGAATTCCCATTGTGTCATTTTTCCCCAACGATCATCATACGCATAAGCGACAACAAATCCTGATAAAAGAAAGAAAAAATCAACTGCAAGATATCCGTGATTGATAATTTGTTTAAATCGGTTTCCGCCTGCGAAGGTTTCAAAAATATGAAAAGCCACAACTAAAATAGCCGCAACTCCACGCAAACCGTCGAGAATTTCATAATGTTTTTTTGGTTGAATGTTCATTTTTGTTTTTGGTTAAGATAAGTAATAAGTTGTGTTGTAATTTGGGATTTTAAAATTGGAATTTCAAAAATTTACTGATGATTTTTCAACCATTCTAATCTTCGCTGATCTGAAAGATGTTTTACGGTGAAGTTTTCAAATTTGGCCTCAAAACCATTTCCATCCGGCGATGCTGCCATTAAGCCTACCATAACTGGTGTATTGTCTTGCAAAGGTGCATTTCTGGTCATGATGTAGTTTTTATCATCATAAGAAAAGAAAACCTCAACTGCATCCAGTCTTCTTACTACTTTTATCCAAACAAATGGTGGCGCTTTGTCAAGCGTAGTAACACTCCAGTCACTCTTTTCATGTGTGACAACAGTGCTGATATTGAATTTTCCGTCAACAAATTCTACTCCGGTTTTGATGTAATTTTTCTCATCAATACGAATCATTAATCCCATTTGGTCAAAACGGGCAATATAATTTCCTGTGATTTTTACTTTGGCTTCAAACTCTCCGCCATAAGTTGCATAATAAAAAGGTGCGTCATCAACAGTAAATCCGTAATGCGAAATTCGCCAGTAATCGCTGTTTGGAGTAACATTCATAATCAATGCGTTGTTTTTAATTTCCCATTTTTCAGGTTCATTAAACCACTGCATTTTATTAAGGCTTTGCGCCGAAAGGTTTTGAAACAAAACAAAACCAAGTGTGCATAATAGTATTTTTTTCATTTTATAAATTCTTTATAGTTGAAGCAAAAATCTAAGATATTGTTTTTTCACCTCTATTTCAAGACAAAAGCAAAGCTGTAAACTTTTACATTTACAGCTTTACAAACCAACCAATTTAGAAATAATAAAACTTATTGAAGTGAGAATCCCACTTTAGATTTTATATCTGCAGATGATGCACCAATTAAAGCTTCAAAAGCTCCTGGTTCAGCAACCCAGTCGTGTTTTTTATCATCAAAGAAGCTTAAAGCTGCCTTATCAATTGTAATACTTACAGTTTTTTCTTCACCTGCTTTAAGCGAAACTTTCTCAAAACCTTTTAATTCTTTTACCGGACGAGGCAAAGAAGATTTTAAATCGCTGATGTAAAGTTGTACAATCTCAGAACCTTCGCGGCTTCCAGTGTTTTTTACTGTAACAGAGAACGTAATTTTATCCCCAGCTGACATTGTTTTTTTATCAGCAGTAACTTTTCCGTAAGCAAAAGTTGTATAGCTTAATCCGTGCCCGAAAGGAAATAAAGATTTGATTTTTTGCTTGTCTGCCCAACGGTATCCAACATAAATTCCTTCGTTATAAACTACCTCATCTCCACCTGGGAATTGTCCTAAAGCGTGCGCTCCGTTATCGTTTAATTTTACTGGGAAAGTGAACGTTAATTTTCCAGAAGGATTTACATCTCCAACCAAAACATTTGCCAAAGCATTTCCAGCTTCTGTTCCTAAAAACCATCCTTGAACAACTCCTGGAACTTCTTTAATCCATGGCATTGCCACAGCATTTCCAGAAATATTTACGAAAACAATGTTTTTATTTACTTTCGCCAATTCACTGATTAATTTATCCTGAGCGTATGGCAAGTTTAATTCAGTACGGTCATGGCCTTCATCATCTTGATTAGGGCTTTTGTTCAAACCTCCAATGAAAAGAACGATATCAGCATCTTTAGCTACTTTTAAAGCTTCCGCAGTCAGTTCCGCTTGAGAGCGTTTTTCTTCTAAACTTACTTTAGCTACAACTCCGTTATAATTACTTGTTGGATCACCAACATAACCACGAGCGTAAACTATTTCAGCTTGATTTCCGATTTTTTTCTTTAATCCTTCAAGAGGGGTAATTTCGTATCTTGCTTTAAGAGAAGAACTTCCTCCTCCTACAGTCATCATTTTGATTGCATTCTCCCCAATTACAGCGATTTTCTTTGTTTTAGAAAGATTGATTGGCAAAATGTTGTTGTTGTTCTGTAATAAAACAATTCCTTCTTCAGCAATTTTACGACCTGCGTCAGCATGTTCTTGTGTTCCGAAAGAACCAAAAGGACGATTTTTATCCATTGTAGTCAAGAAAGCCAAACGCAAGATGCGACGCACTTTTTCGTCTAATTCCTTTGTTCCAACTTCGCCTTTCTTGATCATTTCAGCATAAGGTTTTGCTAAATAATAGTTGTCATAAGCGTTGCTTGTTCCCCAAGAAAGTCCGTTTGTCCAAGAACCGAATTCCATATCCAAACCATTATGAATAGCTTGTTTGGTATCGTGAACTCCTCCCCAATCTGAGATTACAACACCTTTGAAACCCCATTCTTTACGAAGAATATCGTTTAACAAAAACTCGTTATGGCAACATTGTTGTCCTTTGTATTTGTTGTAAGATCCCATGATAGCCCATGCATCGCCCTCTTGCACAGCCGCTTTAAAAGCTGGAAGATAGATTTCGTATAAAGCACGGTCATCAACTACAACATTTACTGTATTACGATTTGTTTCTTGATTGTTTAAGGCGAAGTGCTTTACGCAAGCAGCAACTCCATTTGATTGAACTCCTCTGATGTAAGGAACCACCATTTTTGAAGTCAAAAACGGATCTTCTCCCATGTATTCAAAATTTCTACCATTCAATGGGCTTCTGTAAATGTTTACTCCAGGTCCTAATAATACGTTTTTATTACGGTAACGTGCTTCTTCTCCAATAGATTTACCATATAAAGAAGCCAATTCTTTGTTCCAAGTTGCAGAAAGCGCTGTTAACGCAGGAAAAGCAATACAAGAATCATTTGTCCATCCTGCTTGATCCCATTCGTCCCATTTTACTTCCGTACGAATTCCGTGTGGTCCATCGGTCATCCAGTTTTCTGGAATTCCAAGACGTTTTACACCTGGCGAACTAAATTTAGATTGCGCATGAATCATGGCAATTTTTTCGTCAGTTGTCATTCTTTTAAGCGCATCTTCTACACGCTCATCAATTGGCTTTTTATCATCAAGATAAACCGGAACTTTATTTTGCGCATTCAATCCGAATGAACTCAATAAAACTAAAACAACGATTGTTTTAACGTTTTTAAACATAACTATTATTATTTATTTAAGCATTCAATTTACATAAAAGGTCTAGTGGTCAGTTGTACCTTTTAATAATATTGTAAAACTAAAACGTTATCGTACAAGTTACATTTTTAAACGGAAAAAAGTAGTGAATTAAAAAATCAAATAACTGATTATCAATTTAATAAATAAAAAAAAGCACTAAAAAAAGTAGTGCTTTTAAAATTTTTCTTTATGATTTCAAAGTAATTAAACCTATTTTCATGACCATTTCTTCAAAATCATTTCGGGAAACTGCTGCTTTATTTCGAGCTCTGGTTCTGTAATTGTAAATTGTGCTTAAAGAATAACGAAGAAATGCCGCTATCTTAACACTGTCCGTAATTCCAAGTCGGATTAAAGCAAAAATTCTTAACTCAGTATTCAGTAATTCATTCTGTTTTAAAACGATTTGTTCTTCCGGAATTAGCAAGGCGTTAAAGTCCTTAACGAAGGTTGGATACAAATTCAAAAAGATAATATCAAAGTTTTTATACAGCTCTTCCAATTCATTATCAACCAAAGTCGTCGATTTCAGAATTTTGTAAATTTCATCAAACTGTTTTGCGGTCGCTTTTTTATTTAAAATAATGCGATAGTTTTCCAGTTTGTTGATGTAAGTTGAGCAAAGACTGAAAAAATGGGCAATATATTCTTCTTTAACGTGATTGGATTCAGACAATTGCGAGTTTCTTTCTTGAAGTTGTTCGTTGGTTTCTGTTATGTCTTTATTTAATTCGGCTAATTTCTGGCTGGTTTCATACAATTCTCCTCGAATTCTAGAAACCTTCTTCATTTGTTTGTAGACATAGATTATGGCTACGATCAAAAATAAAGACAACAAACTAATGCAGAGCAAATAAACCTGTAATTCGGTTTTTCGTTTGGCTTCCTTTTCTAAATAGACAGTATTTATGATCGAATATACTTCAGACATTAAAAGCGTTCGGAACTGTACATTACAATAAAGTGCATCTTCAATTGCCGATTGTGTGAGCTTGTACGCCATATCGACATCACCAATTTCATAAAAAACAGAGGCTAATTCTTGTAATGAAGCATTGTCTTTATTGGCGTTTTTCAAATCTGATGTGGCAGAAAGGGCGTAATATATTTTCCTTTGTTCCAGATTATTGGTCGCTTCATATATTTTTGCCAAAAGATACGTAATCATCGCATATTGCGGATTGTCTTCTTTCGTAGTTTTCAATAAAACTTTTAGCTGTTTTTCAGTGTTGACATATTTCTTTAAAAAGATGTCTTGGGTAATCCTATTGATTTGATAATCTAAAGTATTTGGTTTTAAAACCATTAAAAGCGAATCGCGATATTTCCCAATTTGCTGGCGATATTCATCATTATAACTGTTGGCTGCATAATGCTCAAAAAATTCGCGATACGAAATGTAATAATTTGGCAATAAATTCGGAGGCAAAGCTTTTTTATTTATGCTTTTTAATAACGCTTCCGATTCGCGATATTTTCCCGAAGAAGAATAAAGCGTAACCAATTCCAATTGCGCTAAATGCAAAAGGTCTTTATTCTGAAGTGTTTCCGCAATATGAACATTCTTTTTTACATATCGAATAGCCGAATCTGAATTGAATTTCTGATACTCGAGATATAATGTTTTATTGTAATTGTATTCTTGCTCAGGAGTTAAACCTTCCGATTTTATTTTCTTAAAGTTTAAAATGCGCTCTTCTTTGAGCTTAACGTAGTGCTGTTTGTTTTTGAGTGCATCGTTTAATTTGGACAATATAACATCCTCACTATCCAATGCGAAAGTTGGAATGCTGCATAAAAAAGCACAAAACAGTAAAAGGTGGTTCTTCACTGGTAAAAGATAGATAGTTTAATAGGGAAACAAATATATGAAAAAAGGTTCTGAGGTTCTGAGTTGCTAAGGGACTAAGTTTTTTCTTGCCACTAATTACGTGAATTGGCACTAATTTCTTTTTAAAGTACAATTCGTGGAAATTCGTATAATTTGTGGCTAAAAAACCTTAATATCTAGCAATTGGTGCCGATAAACAGCTTTCTGGAATATCGAAAGCATTTACGAGCGCAACTGCATCTGGGCGAATATCCCAACATAACTGATTGACCATTTTTCTTATGGCTTTTGTTTTTACGGCTTCCATATAACCGTCTTCTAGATACCAGCCTTTGTTTTTTTCGATCTGCGAAAGCGCAAATAATTGATATAATTTGGTCAAAATCTCTTTTGACTTTTCGTCTTTAATTGTTTTTAAAGCTTCTTGGAATTGTTCTAAAACGATGCGTTCCAAATAAGCCTGCGCCACATCGATCATTTGATGTTGAACCACATTAAATGCGTCATAAGCTTCTAAACCGCTATCGACCAGTTTTTTGATACGTCGCGCGGCCGAAGCTAAAATTGTTTTTTCTCTGTGAACAAAAGCTTGATGATGGAATTCTGCGTCCAATAAATGTTCGTCTTCAGTTCTTCGGGTTGCGATTGGGTTTTTCTCGGCAAGAGCCGTTTTGGCATTTTCATAAACATAATTGATGATTCCGAGCGAACCCATTTCTCCAAACGATTTTCTGAATTCAGACAAACGATTTTTAGCAACCAACTGCATCAAAACTGTATTATCACCTTCAAAAGTGGTGTAAATTTCTGTGTCGTTTTTCAAAGCATCGATTCGGTTTTCAGATAAATATCCTTTTCCGCCACAAGCTTCGCGGCATTCTTGCAAAATATCTCTTGTACTCCAAGTAGAATACGATTTTAATCCTGCAGCCAAAGCTTCGATTTCCTGCATTTCAGCTTCAGTTCTATTCAAAAATCGATTCGTTAAATATTGAAGTGCAAAATGAACTGCGTATGTTTTGGCTAAAGGTGGCAATAATCTACGTTGATGCATTCTGTAATTTAAAATTGGAACTTCTGACCCGCCTTCTGGTCCGAATTGCCTTCTCTGATCGCTGTAGCGAATGGCAATTGTTAATCCTGATTTGGTTGCTGCCAAAGCTGAACGCGGTATTCCGATTCTTCCTCCTACCAAAGTTCCCAACATGGTAAAAAATCTACGATTATCACTCGGAATCGGGCTTTCGAATTCTCCTTTTTCATTTACAGAAGCAAAACGATCCAGCATATTATCCTTTGGAATTACCACATTATCAAAACTAATAGTTCCGTTGTCAACGCCATTTAATCCCATTTTATGTCCACAATCACCAATTGTTACGCCTTTTAAGACATTTCCATTTGGATCGCGCAATGGCACCACAAAAGCATTTACGCCATAATCGTGATCGTCAATAAATAATTTTGCAAAAACAGTTGCCATTTGTCCGTGAACTGCAGCGTTTCCAATATACTCTTTTTGAGCATTTTTATTTGGTGTATGAATCGTAAAAGTCTGATCGTTATGATTATAAGTTGCTGTAGTTTCCAAACCTTTTACGTTTGAACCGTGATGGGTTTCGGTCATGGCAAAACAGCCAGGAAGTTTCAGAGAACCAATATCTTTTAAATATTTAGCATAATGTTTTTCGGTTCCAAGTGATTGCACACTCATTCCCCAAAGCCCGAATTGCACGCCAAATTTGATTACCAAACTCAAATCGTGATAACTCAGCGTTTCCATGATTGCAAAATAATCCTCTACGTTTCCTCCTCCTCCATATTCTTTTGGATAGGCCATATTTCCAAAGTTTTCTTCGGCTAAAATTTTACACCAATTGTAAACCGTTTGACGAAAAACATTTATATCTGTTGAAGTTTCATAAGCAAATTCAGGTCTCGAAATAACTGATTTTACTCTTTTTATGATTGGAGCTTCTTTTCCATCCAGTAATTCCGTTATTTTTTGAATATCGAAATTGCTTGTTGTTTGGGAATTTGCTGTAAACGAATCGGCTTTCGTTTTGAAATTCTGAAGCGCTTCTTCGCCCAAAATTCCAAGATCATTTTCCAGTTTTATAAAGTCTGATTCTATCGGAGTTAAATCCAAATCACTGCCAGAAAGTGCTTTTGCAATATCAAAAATGGACTTTATAGACGATTTATCCTGAATACTTTTTTCAATATCCAATTTCCATTGTGTGAGTTCATTTCGAGAAGGCGGATTTGAAACATCAACTTTTGAGAGCAAAAACGCTTTTTCTTCTTCTGATAAAACATTCAGGGAATTTATAAACTCTTTTAGTGTCGAAAATTCTTTCTGAGTCAAAAGATCATCAGACCACACTAAATAAAACAAAGGAAGAAAGGCTTGAAGTTTGGTATTTTTCATATTTGATGCAAAATTTATGTTTGTTAAATTAAAAAAAATAGTGATTAAAATAATTTATCAGACGTTAATAAAAATATAAAAAACAATATTTCAGGTTTGCCACCACTATTAAAAACTATTAAAAAATTCATTATTTAACAAGTTAAATACTATATTTGTTTATTCAAGAAATTCTTGATTTAATCTTTATGAACAAATTCAAAATAACACTAATTATGGCTTCTTTCTGGACACTTTTTTCATGTAATGATAAATTTAAACAAACAGAATTCAAGCCTCAATCCAAACAAGACATTAAAAACAAAACTGTTACACAAATTATTTGCGACGAAAAAAGCACTTTTAACTACAATGATTTTAATGATTTAAAAAACAATAAATATTATGATCGCTTTTTTGCTGGAAAACTTAGTATTACATCTGGTCAAATTGTATGCGTAGATCCTTTGTTTAAAGAATTGGCATACCCTCAAAATTGGATTATAGAAAAAGGAGAATATCCAGTTTATTTATACATTGGATTAGAGGACGATTATATAGGACGTATTGCCTATGCAGAATTGAATATTAAAGATGAAATTCCTGTTTACTGGGAAATCTCTTTAATTTCAGAAAAGTTCTTGTCTGATGATTTTGAAAAAAAAATGAATGGATGGTATCCCGTAGAAACAGGCCTTAGCAGCTTTTCTGATTTTGAAACATTCAAAAAATACCAAGAAGAAATGACTAATTTTTACAAAAATGATAAAAATGCCAATTTTTATAATGATGTACTCGCATTTCAATTCGCAAAAAACAAAAACATTCCGAAAAGTTCAAGAGGAGAAGATTGGATAAATTACACCCCTAAAAACTCCAAAAGCAATATGATTATGTTTGGCTCCGGTTATGGTGATGGCCTTTACACAAGATACGTTGGATATGATAAAAATGGAAACGTCGTGAAGTTCGTGACTGATTTTATAAAATTAGACGAAACTGAAATGCGTTAACAAAAGTCGTATTCAGTTTATTTTAATTTTTATTTATTCCCGGTACTATCACAATGGCCTTTTTTCATCATAAAAAACAAAAAAACAGGAATGATTATTTTTCATTCCTGTTTTAAAACCCTGTTAAGATTCTCGTAATTTTACTTTCTAAACCAATAAAAAATGCAAAACCAACTATTGAGAATCTTTAGACGACAGGATATATTTTTGTTTTAATGCAAAAATATGATGTGAATTAAAAACTAACACCGCCATAAAAATGATGCTATAAGCTACAATCTGCAAAGTGCTTATTTTCTCTTTGAAAACAAAAGCCGCTAACATAAAAGCAATCATTGGATTAATATTCAACAACATTCCAACAGTTGAAGACGGAAGCCCTGAAAGCGCATATAAATTCAGAAACAACGGAATTATGGTAAACGCTATGGCAATCGTTTCAATACAGAAATAAAATTTAAATTCTGTTGGAACTGGACCGCTGTAAGCTGGGTAAAAAGGCAATAAAACCAATGCCGCCAATGTAATATGAAATGTCAGTACAATGAATTTATCAAAACCTTTGTTAATTCTCTGACTTACCAAATAAGAAGCATACGTTAATCCGATGATGATGCTGAAAAACATATCCATAATATCGGCATATGATAGCAAAAGACAGCCTAAAATACTTAATCCAACAGCAAGCCATTGTGTTTTGTTAAGCTTTTCCTTAAGCAGAAAATAAGCCAATAAAGTGGTCAAAATCGGGCAAACCAAATAGGCTAAAGAAGTCGCCTTAACGCTCACGTGATTCATAACATAGATATATGTGAACCAATTGGCCATTAAAAAGAAGCTTCCGCTAATATTAAGCAAAACTGCTTTCTTCTTTTCTGAAGAAGAAAGCGCAGCGAAACTCCCCACGGTTTCTTTTATTTTGCTTCTTTTGAAAAGAAAAGCAATCAACAGCATCAAAATACTGCAGCTGAAAACTCTAAAAAATAAAATATCTAAGGACTGATAATCATGAATTGGCCTCAAGACCAAACTGAAAAATCCCCAGATAGTATAAGCGGTAATCGCAGCTGTATAATATTTTGTTGTTTTCACGATTTCTATTTCTTCTTTTTTTCTGAGACAAATTTCTAAAAAATAATACAGCAATACAGATACAGTTTTTGTAAATTGCAGCATAACAGTTTATTTTATGAAAAGTTCGAATTACTTGTATTTACAGTTTGCAGATGTTATTGAAAAACAAATAAAATCTGGTCTTTTGAATGTTGGAGACAAATTGCCTTCAATCAGGGAAGTTTGTGCAGAAACTGGCTACAGCATGAGTACGGTAAGCAAAGCATATTATGAAGTAGAAAGCAGATCGTTGATTGAATCGCGTCCTCAATCGGGTTATTATGTGAGTAATATTTCGGCCAGAAATATTGCAGAACCTTCTGCCAGCAAACCAATTTTAAAAGTTGAAAATATAGACCGTGAAGATTTACTTGACTTGGTTTACGGCGATATGAGAGTAAAAGATGTTACGATGCTTTCGCTCGGTTTTCCTTCAAATGAATTATTGCCAATTGCCAAACTGAATAAAGGAATGGTTCAGGCTATGCGCCAATTGCCAAACAGCGGCACCAGTTATGAGGAAATTCAAGGAAATAGCAATCTGCGAAAAGAAATTGCGCGCTGGTCTTTTACATGGGGTGGTTCATTAACTGAAGATGATATTATTACCACTCCAGGCTGTATTTCTGCTATTTCGGATTGTTTGTTGACTTTGACAAAACCGGGAGATACAATTATCACTGAAAGTCCTGTTTATTTCGGCATTCTGCAATTGGCAAGATCTTTAGGTTTATATGTTATGGAACTTCCGACCAACATGACAACAGGAATTGAACTTGAAGCCGTAAAAAAAACACTCAAAAGCAATAAAGTAAAAGCTTGTGTTTTGATGAGCAATTTCAGCAATCCCTCTGGAAGTATGATGCCAAGCGAGCATAAAAAAGAAATTGTCCGATTAATGGATTTTTATAATGTTCCGTTGATTGAAGATGATATTCATGGCGATTTGTACTTTGGCGCAAGCCGACCAACCAATTGCAAAACTTATGACGAAAGTGGTATTGTGCTTTGCTGTAGTTCGGTTTCCAAAACATTGGCACCGGGATACCGCGTTGGCTGGGTTTCACCGGGAAAATTCAAAAAAGAAATGCTGCGCACAAAACTATATCACACCATCTCCTCTCCTACTATTACGCACGAAGTTGTGGGCGATTTCTTGAAAAACGGACGTTATGAAAATCATCTTAGAAAGATTCGTCAAATCTTAAATCGAAATTGTAACAATTACATCAATACCGTTTTAGAATCTTTTCCGGCCGGAACAAAAGTGAGTCAACCTCAAGGCGGATTTTTCCTTTGGGTAGAATTGGATAAAAAAATTGATACTGCTGCTTTTTATCATTTGGCCATGAAACACAACATCAGTATTGCACCGGGCAGGATTTTTTCATTTCAGAATCAATTTTCCAACTGTATGCGTTTGAGTTTTGGTCTTCCTTGGACAAATGAATTGCGCCAATCGATTCAAATTTTAGGGAATTTACTCAAAAAATATTCACTTTAAAACAAAAAAACCAGACAGCGCCACTAATTAAAACGCTGCCTGGAACAAATTGAGAAACCAAGTCAATTATTTTTTATAAAACGTAGTAGGCATTTTGCTCTGCCTTTTTAGGTTCTTCTTTTAAATCAAATTCTTTCAGGATATCAAATTCACTTTGATATTCGTTCAGCATTTGTTTGATATTTTTTTCAATTGTGTTTGCAATTGCTGTTACTGGAGTATCTGTTGGTCTGTTTTCAAACGGATCCTGTAAATGAATCGCCATTCTTTCAATCAAAAAGAAAGCTGCTCCAATTGCGGTAATCAACGGAATTGCGAACCAACTCAACACACTTGTCAAACCAAAAGGCAACAATAAAATAAATAAACACAATGTCAATCTAATGTACATGCTGTATGTTGTTGGAAAAATTGTGTTTTTAATTCGCTCACATTTCCCCATATGATCGCATAATCGCGATAATGTATTATCAATTTCAACTTGTTGATAAGCATTGAATCGCTTATCGTTTTTTGCGTTTCTTAGATCTCTTGCGTGAAGCATCAAAATCGCATTTGGAACATTTTGATGATTTTTAATGTATTTTATTTCTTCATCGCTCATCAAGCCTTCGATGGGTTTTATCGCATCTTTATTTCGAAGTGCATGACCTAAACTATAACACCACGCAATTTGTCTTTTTGCAAAATTTTCTTTGAATTCGCTTGCTTCGACAGAAAAATCGGGATCTTTATAAAAGGTCAAAACTTGGCGAATCAAACTTCTCGAGTCGTTTACAATCGCGCCCCAAACAATTCGGGCTTCCCACCATCTGTCGTAGGCCTGATTAGATTTAAAGGCTAATAATAATGATATAATAGTTCCAATCATTGTTGGAATTGCAATCGGAATATCGACCGGCAAATTGATGAAATAATAATGAAATACCTCAAACAAAATGGTATAAGCAAGAACTAGTACAATTTCTACTTTAATTTTTCCGAGAACGTACTTCATTGGTATTCTTTTCTTTAATAACATATTTTCGGTTTTAAATTAAATTAATATTACAACGGTTTACGTGATTAGTAATTAGTGAATAGCCATGGCATAAATTACATTTGCAAAATCGAATCATGTAAAAAAAATTAGTAAAATCTATATCAAGAACAATTATTAATTACTAATTACTATCCACCTTTTACTAATCACTTATTAAACCATTTCCTCGTACAATGAAAGAACTGGAAGTCCTAGTTTTTCATTGATATTTTCTTTTTTGCTCTTTTTGAATTTGATTTTTTCACTTTTTCTCGTTTCGACAAGCAAATCGATTTCATATTTTGATATTGCTTCCGATAAATAAGGTGCTAGATTTTCGTAATCATCATCAATTTTAGAAGTCTGGCTTACAATTTCATAAGAGAAATTCTCATTTAAAAACTGTTGCACATCTTTCACATGTACATTGGCGCTGCCACTTTCAATATAAAGTGCTTTTGTAAAATCTTCTTTTAAACGTTCGTTTCCAAGATGCAGAATCGGGCATTTTTGATTTCCTGCCAATTGAATTAAATATTGATGAATACGTTTTGTTTCTTGTTTGTATGAATGGGTTAAAATCACCAATTTGACTGCGAAATGATCAATAATGCGTTTAAAAATTGGCGAAGAAAGTCCGTATTGATTGTGAACTTTGATTTTGCAGTTTGGAGCATGCTCCACAATATATCTGCAAGTTTCTAAAACTTCTTCCTGGCTAATTGAAAGTCCGGTTTTCATTTCGCGCAAATAAAATGAAGAAGAAAATGAATCAGGCGTTTCAGCAACCATCAATAAAATGATTTCACAAGCCGAATCCTTAGTTTGATTAACTGCCGATTTAACTGCACAAATTGTATCGTCTTTTAAAGTAGTGGGTATAAGGATATTTTTCATAAGTATAATCGTTTAGTTTATACATACAAAATAACTCCTTGAAAATTAGATGGGTATTAATCTAAAATTAGATTTTTCTAAGATTCAACATTAGAATTTTTAATGTTGTTTTTCTTGATTTTTGATTTGTTGAAAATGATGGTCACAATCGTTCCTTTATTCTGTTCTGACTGCACCTGAATTTCGCCATCATGCATGCGAATGATTTTTGAAGCCAAAGGCAATCCTAAACCGTAACCAATATATTTGGTAGCAATTTTTCCTCTAAAGAAAGGTTCATATAAATGCGGGATATCTTCTGGCGGGATTCCAATTCCGATATCATTTATGGCAATTTTAATCATTTCTTTGTTTGCAGAAAGTGTTACAAACACTTCATTATTATCAGAATATTTAACTCCGTTGGTAATAATATTGTTTATTGCCAATTCTAAAAGTGGTTTGTTGCAAGGAATTAAAAGCAAATTAGAATCCTTTGGTGCAAAATTAAGTTTAATACTCACTCTGTTATCTGGAAAAATTTTATCCAAATCAGATTTTACTTCCAATAGTAATTCATCAATTCTGGCAATATCCAAAACTTGTTTTTTGCCATCGTAACCTGTTTGGGTTAATTTCAGCAAACTTTCGGTCAAATTTCCTAATCTTGATGCTTGGCTGTAAATGTTTTCTAAAGACTGAATATATTCTGAAACCTGTCTTTCTTTCAAAAGCATAATTTCAGACTCGGCAATAATAGTCGTAATTGGCGTTTTTAATTCGTGCGAAGCATTATTGATAAAGTTGGCTTGAATTTCAAACGACGTTTCAAGCCTATCGAGCATATCGTTAAATGTAGCGGTAAGATCTGAAATTTCATCAGAGTTTTTGACTTCGGGCAATCTATTATGAAGATTCGAAGCACTAATTCTATTTACCTCTTTTGTAATTCTCGCTACCGGATTAATAACACGTTTTGCTAAAAATCGGCCTAAAAAGAAAGCCAGCAATATAAATCCGATACCGCCAAAAACTAATATTTTGATAATGTATATTGTAGTCGTTTTACCGCGTCTGTCGCGCGCACCAACAATAACAATGTATTTTTGGTTGTTTTCTGTAAAAACTTGGCCTAAATAATATTTGCTGTTGATTTCAAAATAATCTTTTCCAGTACTTAATACAGTTGAATAAAATGAGTTGGGCAAATTCAGTTTTGTATTGTAATCAAAACTGTTCGCACTGTTTATTTTCAACACATATTCTTCCTCTTCAATAAGTTCTTCAAGACCATTTTTCTTAAGATTGCTGTAATACTTTATTTTTTCAGGATCATTTTGAAAATGTATTGAAGCAACAATTTTCGCCCTGTCCTCTAATCTCTTCAAGAAATGATAGCGATTATTTTCCCTAAAAAGGACAAATACTACGATACACAATAGCAATGTACTAAAGGTAGAAAGTGCTACGTATGTAAAAGTAATTCGTTTTCTGATATCCATCTAGGGCTGTATTACGTAACCTAAACCTTTCATGGTATGAATGAGTTTGGTTTTATAAGGTTTATCTATTTTTTTTCTTAAATAATTGATGTAAACATCCACCACATTAGTGTTCATATCAAAATTAATGTCCCAGACATTATCTAAAATCTGATCTCGGGAAACAATTCGGCCTGTGTTTCTTGCCAAATAATAGAGCAGTTTAAATTCTTTTGCTGTCAAAACAATCGCCTCACCGTTTCTTTTTACAGATTTGGCTTTTCCATTTATTTCTAAATCGCCAATTGTTATCGTGTCAATTTTTTCAATATCTTGATTTGCTCTTCGATTCAAAGCATTAACTCTCGCATCGAGCTCGCCAAATTTAAAAGGCTTCACCAAATAATCATCGGCACCTGCGTTTAAGCCTGTCACAATATTTTCAGAAGTTCCCAAGGCAGTCAAAAGCAATATGGGTACAAAGTTTTTGGCTGCGCGCAATCTTCTGCAAATTTCGATTCCATTAATATCTGGCAGCATGACATCTAAAACAACAACATCGAAATGGTAATTGTGAATCATTTCGAGAGCTGTTTTGCCATCGAGAGCCACACTTACTTCGTTATTGTTTTCGGCAAATCCTTTTCGCAAAATCGACAAAAGATTTGGTTCGTCTTCGACTATGAGTAACTTCATCTAAATTTCTGTATACAACAAAAATAAGGATTGACTTTAGAAATATAAATCACAATAATTAAAAATTATGATTTAATTATGAACAAAAGCCTCTGTCGATATTAGGCAAGAATAAAAATGGTTAGAAAGTTTCGCCTGCATTTAGGTAAAAACCTTTAGAACTGTTCCCCCAAGCATAATCCATAATCAAATTGGTTCTTGTAGCTTTATCAATTAAAACGCGCAGACCAAAACCAAATGCTGGCTGAATATATTGAAAAAGTTTGGTGTCTGTATCTGGATTACTTGTAGTCACAAAGTTTGTAAAAACGGTTCCGCTCAACATTTGATTGCACGTAATTGGGAATCTAAATTCGGTTGCTGCATAAACCAAATTTGTTCCTCTAAATAATCCTTGGGTATATCCTTCACCGCTTCGGCTTCGCTGATCCCAGCCAATTGCAGGCAAATTCAAATAAGGAACTTTTCCTTTGGTGACAAATTGCCCGTAGGTCCAAAGTGCTAAAATATATCTTTTATCTTTTTTCGAAACCGGAATAAAATTTCGGTATTCAGCATACAAGACATTGCTTACTTCTTGATTATCAAACAAAACTGGATTAAAACGATAGTTTATATTGGCAAACCATCCATGTGAGGCATTTACTTGATTGTCTCTAGAATCGTAAACCAAGTTAAGACTCATTCCGTTCAAAAAATATTCTTTGTCATCAAAACCGTATTTTTGGTTATAATCATAATGATAGGTAAACTTCCCATTAGCAACATCAAGATCTTTGTCTACAATACTAGAATACCAATCGATATTGATTCCACCTCCAACATAAAAATTGGGATGCACCTGAAAAGAAACCGACTGATGAAACTTAAAATAATTATAATCCATTGGTTGCGCAATCGAATCTATGCTGAAACCAGGAATTTCATCTCGCCTAGGCGGAATAATATTTGTTCCTAAACCATAATTGGGTTGTGAAAATATATACAAACGATAGTCGCCACTCAAAAATATCTTATTGTTTTTCAGCAAAATATTATTCTTGACATTAATAAGCCATTGCTTTTTTGTGGTATATGTTATTCCAACATTCGCAATAGAATATTTATCTGTTTTTTCTTTTCCCTTAAAAGTATATTGAGCAACAGCACCATAAAAGAAACCTGTTGCAGGTTGAGAACCAATTGCTGGAATAATTAGAAAAAAACTGTTTTTTACGGGCTTTACCACGTAAGCAGAATCCTTTTTTTTAAAGATTTCTAAAATTGTTTTCGGAGGACAAATCTTAGAAGAGTCAATTTCGGTCTGCGCTTTTAAACTAAATTGAATAAAAAAGAGCAATCCTATGATTCCATATTTATTCTGAAAGTAATTATTTTTTAAAAATTTTACCATACTAAAGTTTTAATTTTTGGAAACAATAATCAATTCATATGTAAATATATAGCTTATTTTCAAGATTTTACATTACTAAATCAATAAATATAAAATAAAAAAAAGCCGTCAATAAAATGACGGCTTCTTATAACATTATTTATACCAAATACTATTTTGTGATAAATTTTGGATGGATCAAATTTTCTAAAGAATAGATTTCATCCCATTTTTCCTGCGTGATAAGCTTTCGCTCCAAAACTGCAATCTGATGCACACTCTTATTTGTTTTTAAAGCTTCTCCAGCAATACTAGCACTTTCTTCATAACCAATTATTGGATTTAATTGTGTTACAATTCCAATGCTGTTCATTACCATATTATAACAGTGATCTACATTTGCAGTAATTCCGTTGATACATTTATCAATTAAAGTTTGAATGGCATTTGAAAGATAATCTAACGACGTAAACATCGCAAAAGCAATAACTGGCTCCATTACATTCAACTGTAATTGTCCAGCTTCTGCTGCCATTGTTACTGTCAAATCCTGCCCGATTACGTAAAAACAAGTTTGGTTTACAACTTCCGGAATTACCGGATTTACTTTTCCTGGCATAATTGAAGATCCTGGTTGGCGTGCCGGAAGATTAATTTCATTCAAACCTGTTCTTGGTCCAGAACTCAACAACCTCAAATCGTTACA
Organism: Flavobacterium mesophilum; assembly: GCF_039581405.1. NCBI lineage: Bacteria > Pseudomonadati > Bacteroidota > Flavobacteriia > Flavobacteriales > Flavobacteriaceae > Flavobacterium > Flavobacterium mesophilum. Next base: position 392,659 of record NZ_JBCPXZ010000001.1, read on the forward strand.
GATTTTGGAAATCTTAACCGCAGAACGTTTTAAAGTTCCCATAATCTGCACATAAGCTCCTGTATCTACAGTTGCTTCAATTAAATCTGGAGAAAGCGTCAATGGAATTCCAACCTCATCAGCCAAATATTTTACGCAAATTTCAGGATAACCTTCTGGCGCATTTACTTTTGTTCCAATGGCCGTTGCGCCCATATTGATTTCCAATAATAATTCCTGAGCATTTTTCAAACGCTGAATATCCTCGCCGATTGTTGTGGCATAAGCTTTAAATTCTTGCCCTAAAGTCATCGGAACAGCGTCTTGCAACTGCGTTCTTCCCATTTTCAAGACCTCTTTGAATTCCTCACCTTTTTTAGCGAAAGCAACTTCAAGACCTGCAAAAGTTTTAATAAAGCTTTCCATTTTCAAATACAAAGCAATTCTAAATGCAGATGGATAAGCATCATTTGTAGATTGTGAACAGTTTACATGATTATTGGGATGAAGAAATTGGTATTCGCCTTTTTTATGACCTAAATATTCCAACCCGATATTCGCGATAACTTCATTGGCATTCATGTTCACGGAAGTTCCCGCGCCACCTTGAATCAAATCGCTAACAAATTCCTTATCAAATTTACCTGCAATAACTTGATCGCTTCCGTAACAGATTGCTTCGGCAATTTTAGGATCGATTGCATTACAATCTTTATTTGCCAAAGCGGCAGCTTTTTTCACATAGCCTAAAGCTTTGATGAACAATGGTTCTTTCGAAATTGAAATACCGGTAATATTGAAGTTTTCTACCGCTCTAAAAGTTTGGATTCCGTAGTATAAATGATTTGGAATTTCTAATTCCCCCAGAAAATCATGTTCTTTTCTTGTTGATTCCATATTGTGAAATTGATAAATTTTGGCTTAATAATAAGTGTAAAGCTACATTAAATTTATTCGAAAGTCGTTAATAATTTCAAAATGATTTATGAATTTCATGGAAAATTCTACAGCAAATTATTACCTTTTCAGCCTCAAATAATTATCGGAAAAGAGTTGAAAAAAGAAAGCGAATATTTTCTTGACAAAGAATACAATAACATTATTTACACCAAAGAAGACTTAAATTTCAAGGATTTCGAAGGCTGTATTTTTAATAATTGTAATTTTTCTGCTTGCGTTTTTCTTGCTGTTACTTTTATCGATTGTGTTTTTAATGATTGCATTTTTAACGAAGCCAAAATCAATTATGTGGCTTTTAGAACAGCCAGATTCAATCGATGTGAAATTAAAGACGTTAATTTTGCGATGTGCGACAAGCTTATATTTGAAATCGAATTCAATGACTGCATTTTGGATTTCTCCAAATTTTATACTCTAAAATTAAAAGGAACATTTTTCACCAATTGCAGTTTGATTGCCGTCGATTTTATGGCTGCAGATTTGACTAATGTCGTTTTTTACAATTGCGATTTATACCGCTCAGAATTTGACAAAGCCATTGCCAATAAAGCCGATTTTAAAACGAGTTTTAACTACACCATTGATCCATCAAAAACTAAATTGAAGAAAGCTGTTTTTTCTTTGAATGAAGTAAAAGGTTTGTTGTTTAAGCATGATGTGATTGTGAGCTAATAAACCTAGTTTAAATCCTTAAGTGTTTTGTATAAAATAACAAACTGTTTTTGCTTTAGGCTCTATAAAAACATACAAATTGCCATCAATCCAAAAATTCATTTTAGAAAACAACTTTTGTTCGTACTCGCTTTCTTCCACAACATTGGTATATTTTGTTGGCACATCATTCCAACTCGTTAATTGGCAAACAAATTTCATTTTATTATTTGTCTTAGGACAAATTGGGATATTTTGTTTTTGATCCCAATGAGGTCGTCCTGCAATTCCCTTAATATCAAATTCATTATCTTCTGTAACACCATCAAATTCTCTCAAAGAAAACTTCTGAGCTTCGTAAATTACTTTTGAATTTATATCTAAACTTTTATATGCACTTCCAATTTCAGATGTATTTTTAGGAAAGATTAATTGGGGTTCGTTGGGCTTTTCATAATCAAGAAATATTTGGTCAAAATCTAAATATATTGGACATATTAAGTTCAATTTAAATGGCAACCAATTAAAAAGCTCGTCATTATTATCTATAAAACCCAAATATTGAAAGTTAGACTTAAATTCATTATCTGGGATTACAAATTCTGCTGGTATTTCACCTCCAAGTTGATGTTTTCCGGTCTCGTTAAATTCGAATTCGTAATTTTTTGTTATGCCTAGCAGGCTTTTAATAAAATTCATTTGTTTTATTTTTAAACCTTTACTATAATTGTTTCCCCATCACATAATCCTCCATCAAATACCCATTCCCAATTTCTATATCAACAGTTTCTTTAATTTCAAAACCAAGTTTTTTATAGAAATTCAAAGCCGTATTAAAGCGGTTTACATTTAATAAAAGTTCTTCTGAGTTATTTTCTAAAGCCATTTTTCCGATTTCTTCAAAAACAATTTTACCGTAACCTTTTCCTTGTGTTTCTGGTAAAAGATAAATTTTATGAATTTTCGTCACTGCTTCGTTTTTATAATTGTGTTCAATTCCGATAAAACCAATTACGGAATCAGTATCTGAAATTAAATAAAACAACTGCTCTTTATTCTGAATTTGTTTTGAAAGTGCTGCATCAGAATAAATAAGATCTAACATATAATCTAATTGTTCTGCCGTTAAAATTTCGCCATATGTAATTGGCCAAGTAATGTGTGCAATCTCTTGAATTTTAGCAATATCATCAATAGATGCTTCAGTAATTTGAATCATATTATTTTTTAAAAACTTGATTTTCTTGCTCGCTTACGCGGATGAAAGTCGTTCGTTTGGTTAATTCTTTTAATCTTGAAGCCCCAACATAAGTACAAGTGCTTCGTATGCCACCTAAAATATCCAAAACAGTGTGAATTACATCTCCTTTAAACGGAACTTGAACTGTTTTTCCTTCGCTTGCTCTGTATTCTGCAACACCTCCGGAATGTTTGTCCATGGCGGTTTTAGAGCTCATTCCGTAAAATTGTTTGAATTTTTCTCCTTTTACTTCGATTAGTTCTCCGCCACTTTCGGTATGTCCTGCTAGCATTCCGCCAAGCATTACAAAATCAGCCGCGGCACCAAAAGCTTTTGCAACATCTCCGGGAGTTGTGCAACCACCATCGCTTATAATGTGTCCGCCCAAACCGTGTGCAGCATCTGCACATTCAATAATAGCAGAAAGTTGCGGATAACCAACTCCAGTTTTTACACGAGTCGTACAAACAGAACCTGGTCCAATTCCGACTTTTACTATATCGGCTCCTGCCAACAATAGTTCCTCAGTCATTTCGCCTGTAACTACGTTTCCTGCAATAATGATTTTATCTGGATATTGTTTGCGTGTTTTCTTTAAAAACTGAACAAAATGTTCTGAATAGCCGTTTGCTACGTCAATACAAATGAATTTCAGTAACGGATTTGCAGTGATTATTTTTTCAATTTTCTCAAAATCTTCTTTTCCTATCCCCGTGCTTACCGCAATATAATCGTAAATATCGGGAGCTGCATTTTTTAGAAATGAATTCCATTCTTCTAAAGTGTAATGTTTATGAACAGCGGTAAAAAGCCTCTCTTTTGCCAAAACTTTTGCGATTTCAAAAGTTCCAACAGTATCCATATTAGCCGCCATAATTGGAATTCCTGTCCAATTTGAAGTACTGTGTAAAAACTTGAAATTTTGCTCTAGAGAAACTTCAGATCTGCTTTTAAGCGTTGATCTTTTAGGTCTAAACATTACATCTTTAAACCCCAATTTTAAATCCATTTCTATTCTCATGATTCGAGATTTTGGTTACTCTCAAATGTAAGAATTTCTGATTTTAGATTTCAGATTATTAGATTAACAAAAACTTGAACTTTTGAACAATTGAGTTCCTGATTCGCTTTCGCGAAAGCGCAAATTAAAAACGGATTTTTTGAAATTTGCCAAACTTTGTGCCAGCTTCTACTTCGCTCAGTCTGACAAACTTGAAACTTGAAACTTTAAACCTGAAACAAAACAAACAAAAAACTTACCCGTGAATCGTCTCTCCTTTTCCGTAATTTGTAATGATTGATTCTTCGAATGCCAACCATTCTCTCCAGCGTTTTTCAACGTCAATACCTATTCCGTATTTACGCGCGTAAGTAATGAAAGTGGTATAATGTCCAGCTTCGCTTTCCATTAATTCTCTGTAGAAAACAGCTAATTCTTCGTCTTGAATGTTTTCAGATAAAACTTTGAAACGCTCACAGCTTCTTGCTTCGATCATTGCAGAAAATAAAAGTCTTTCAACAAGCCCTGAAACACGACTTCCATCTCCGCTTTTCTTCATGTATTGGTATAGTTCGTTTACATAATCGTCTTTACGCTCACGTCCTAATTTTAATCCTCTCTTGATAATGATATTGTGAACTTGCTCAAAATGATCAATTTCTTCTTTGGCAAGAGCCAATAAGTCCACAACTAAATCTTGATGTTCAGAATTATTAGTGATAATTGTAATCGCGTTTGTTGCTGCTTTCTGCTCGCACCAAGCATGATCTGTTAAGATTTCTTCGATATTTTTCTCAACAATATTTACCCATCTTGGGTCGGTTGGCAATTGTAATCTTAATACGCCCATTCTAAATTATGAGTTATGAATTAAAAGTTATGAGTTATAAAAGCAAAAATCGAAAGTCAAAAATAAGACTTTTGACTTTCGATTTTAAAAACTTTAAGGCTTTATCTTAATTAATATGCAAAAATTGGTCTTTCGCTCATTAATTCGTTTACTTCTTCAGCAACTTCTTCGATAAGATCTTCGTTTGTATGATCTGTAAGAACTTTATCGATTAAAGCTACGATAGTTTCCATATCTTTTTCAACTAAACCACGAGTTGTGATTGCAGCTGTTCCAACACGAATTCCAGAAGTGATAAATGGAGATTTATCGTCAAAAGGAACCATGTTTTTGTTTACTGTAATTTCAGCTTTTACTAATGCATTTTCAGCTTCTTTACCAGAAATATTTTTATTTCTTAAGTCAATAAGCATCATGTGGTTATCAGTTCCGCCAGAGATGATATTGTAACCTCTTTTTACGAAAGCATCAGCCATTGCATTTGCATTTTTTTGTAATTGCATTGCGTAAGTAAAGAACTCATCTTTAAGCGCTTCACCGAAAGCAACCGCTTTAGCAGCGATAATGTGCATTAAAGGCCCACCTTGGTTTCCAGGGAAAACAGCTAAATCCAATAATGAAGACATCATTCTGATTTCTCCTTTTGGAGTTGTTAATCCTTGTGGATTTGGGAAATCTTTCCCCATTAAAATAAGACCTCCACGTGGTCCTCTTAATGTTTTATGAGTTGTTGTAGAAACAATGTGGCAATGTGGAATTGGATCGCTTAATAATCCTTTTGCAATAAGACCTGCTGGGTGAGAAATATCAGCAAATAAGATTGCTCCTACACTGTCAGCAATTTGTCTGAAACGAGCAAAATCCATATCACGAGAATAAGCAGAAGCTCCAGCGATAATTAGTTTTGGCTGTTCTTTAGTAGCAATTTCTTGAATTTTATCATAATCTAAACGACCAGTTTCAGCATCTACACCGTAGAATACTGGACGATATAAACGTCCTGAGAAGTTTACTGGAGAACCGTGAGTCAAGTGACCACCGTGAGATAAATCGAAACCTAAAATAGTATCACCAGGATTCAAACAAGCGTGATAAACAGCTGTATTTGCCTGAGAACCTGAGTGTGGTTGTACGTTTGCATATTCAGCACCAAATAATTCTTTAGCTCTGTCAATTGCAATTTGCTCAATAACGTCAACTACTTCGCAGCCTCCGTAATATCTTTTGCCAGGATACCCTTCAGCATATTTATTCGTTAAAACAGACCCTGCTGCTGCCATTACTTCATCACTTACGAAGTTTTCAGAAGCAATAAGCTCTAATCCGTGAATTTGTCTTTCTTTTTCCTCTTGGATAAGATCAAAAATTTGTTCGTCGCGTTGCATTTTTTCGTTTTTCGTTAATTTGATGCAAAAATACAAAAAAACGTTTGTCATACAGTTAGATTATGATATATTTGACATGTAATTTTTCAACAAATAATTAACATCTAACATGCCAATAACCGCCAACGATACCAAAAGAAAATCATGGTTAGAAGTGCCAGAAAATAGCGACTTCCCTATTCAAAATATTCCTTTCGGTGTATTTCTTACTAAAGAAAATGTCGTTACTGTAGGAACACGAATTGGTGATTATGCTATAGATTTAGGGGCTTTACAACAGTTAAACTATTTTGAGGGAATAGATTTGACTGATGATATGTTTATGCAGGACACGCTGAATGATTTTATTTCTGACGGAAAAAAAACATGGCGTTTGGTCCGAAATCGTATTGCTGATATTTTTGATGCAACCAATCCACAACTTAGAGATTCAACAAAACATCGCGATATTGTTATATTTAAAATCGAAGATGTAGAGATGCAATTGCCAGTTTTAATTGGTGATTACACTGACTTTTATTCAAGCAGAGAACATGCAACAAACGTTGGAAAAATGTTCCGTGATCCAGAAAACGCTTTATTGCCAAATTGGCTTCATATTCCAGTAGGTTATCACGGTAGAAGCTCTACAATTGTGCCATCTGGAATTCCAGTTCACAGACCAATGGGACAAACTTTGCCAGCTGGACATGACACTCCTGTTTTTGGCGCTTCACGTTTAGTCGATTTTGAGCTTGAAACTGCTTTTATTACTACCGATGTAAATGTAATGGGCGAAAATATCCCAACTTACGAAGCTGAGGATTATATTTTCGGAATGGTTTTGCTAAATGACTGGAGCGCGCGCGATATTCAAAAATGGGAATATGTGCCACTTGGGCCATTTTTAGCAAAAAACTTTGCGACTTCAATTTCGCCTTGGATTGTAACTATGGATGCTTTGGAACCTTTTAGAACAAAAGGACCTAAACAAGATCCGACTCCACTTCCTTATTTACAAACTAAAGGAAAAAAAGCTTTTGACATTCACTTGGAAGTTTCAATAAAACCAGAAGAACAGGAAGAAACGATTGTTTCAAAATCGAACTTCAAATATTTATATTGGTCAATGAGTCAACAATTGGCACACCATACTTCAAATGGATGTCGTGTTAATTCTGGCGACATGATGGGTTCTGGAACAATTTCTGGTCCAACTCCTGATAGTTTTGGCTCTATGTTGGAATTGACTTGGGGCGGAAAAAATCCGTTAAAAATGAAAGACGGAACTGAACGCAAATTCATCGAAGACAACGATACTGTTATTATTCGCGGTTTCTGTGAAAATGCAGAAGTAAGAATTGGTTTTGGAGAGGTTTCAAGCCAGCTTTTACCTCCGTTTATCAGACAATGAAGAGAAGATAGAATCTCTGAAGAGATATAGAAAATAAAAAACCTTGGTTATGTATGGCCAAGGTTTTTTTATGTTTTGTTTTAATATGGCAAAGTTGCAGGGATACATTTTTTTAAACCATATAAGTAATATAAGTTCATTTAATTCAAACTTAAATTTTCTTATATTTTACTTATATGGTTTTATTTTTTCTCAAATTACGCTGGAATCTGCTGGCTTAAACAGTGCAATGTTCCAAATCCCCAGATAAAATCAATACAGCTAATCCCGATCACTTCGCGATCCGGGAAACATTCTGCTAAAATATTTAAAGCTACTCTATCATTGCTATCGTTGAATGTTGGCACTAAAACGCAATTGTTCAAAATCAAGAAGTTCGCGTAACTTGCTGGCAAACGTAGATCTTCAAAATCAACACGTTTTGGCATTGGCAATGCTACAATTACAGGAGATTTTCCGTTTTCTAATTTTGCGTTTTGCAAACGTTTCAAATTATCCTGTAAAGGTTTGTAATTTGAATCGTTTTTATCTGTTTCTACAATTGTTACAATCGTATCTTCATTTACAAATCGGCATAAATCATCGATATGCCCGTGTGTATCGTCACCTTCTATTCCATCTCCAAGCCAAATTACATTGGTAACACCAAGATATTCTTTAAAAACAGCTTCGTAATCTTCTTTTGTAAAACCAGCATTTCTCACCTGAATTGTTGGATGCATCAAACATTCTTCAGAAGTCAACAAAGTTCCTTTTCCGTTTACATCAATTGCTCCACCCTCAACAATTACTGGTTTTCCTTTGTACATAACTTGCGTCAAAGGAACATCAATAAAATCGGCAATTTTTCCCGGAACGAATTTGTCCAATTGATAGTTTTTATATTTTGCCCAACCGTTGAAATTAAAGTTCAAAGCTTCTCTTTTCGATCCGTTTTTTACAATAATCGGTCCTGAGTCACGCATCCAGCTTCTGTTGGTTTTATGAATAATAAAAGAAACATTTTTAATGTTTACGCGAGCTCTTTCAATCATATCTGCAACTTTCTCCTTTAGCTTTTCATCGGCTACAACCAAAAAAACAGTTTCAAAAGTGGCTACTTTTTTAATAAATTCTACAAAAGCCCATTGAACAGCTTCATATTTTCCCGGCCAATCGTTGCCATTATGCGGAAAACATAAAACAATTCCTTGTTGTTTTTCCCACTCTGCTGGAAATCTTCTATTATTTGTTGACATAAATTGATTCTATTTTTAAAAGTTTACAAAGATAATCATTCATAAGGATTTTGAAAACTCGAATTGATTGATTCTAAATCTTTGACTCAACCTTCATTTTGAATAATATCGTTTCTAAAAAAATCTATATTTGTTTCAGATTCAAACCAAGCTTCAATAACCATTCATGAGAATAACTGATTTTTTCAAAATTATACTAAATGCTTTTGTGAATTTCTTTAAAAGCAAACCGTTCAACAGAACAAATAAAAATTTCAAGCAAAACGCAGCTCTTCTTATATTCCTAGCATTGTCCATATTGTTTCTATCTTGCAGTTTTAGAGTAAGTGAAACTATTCTATATATGGCAATGGGAATTGGTTGTATTTACGGAGGAATCAGTATGAAAAAACACATTCGTAACATGGAAACGAATGGCATTCGTACCAAAGCTAAAATAATAGATTTTCACATAATAGAAAGATGGAGTCACTTTCGCAAAACAAGAATGCGTGGCCGTCAAAAACTTAAATTTTATTACCCAATAATAGTATTTACAGACCTTAACGGCAATTCGATAACACAGCAAATGCCAGATGCAAATACAAATCCACAGAAAATTAACGATTTGATTGATATCCTTTACCTCAAAAAAGAAAATAGTTATGAGATCCTAAGCAATACTAAATGGAGAAAATCTTACCTCCCACTTATTTTTATCATTATAGGAATATATTTTCTCTTGCATGGCTTTTCATCAGCAATACTTTTAATAGCTTCTTCTCAAAATATATAAAAAGAAGTTTTAAACATTCCTCCGTTAAATCAATTTTATAAGGAAAATATCTTATAAAATTAAGTTAAAGATTAAATAATGAAGGCTTAATATTTGACAGAAATCCACGAATTACATTTGCCCAACTAAAAACTAATTAAAATGAAAAAATTAACTGTCTCATTATTAGTGGCTCTTGTAATTATGACGAGCTGTAATAACGATGAAAACGCTAGCAACGAAGTTGTTGTAAATGAAAACCCTGGAACTTTTAAAGAAATTGGTTCTATCACAATTGGTGGTGAAGCTGCTGCTGAAATTTCGGCTTATTGCGAAAAAACCAAAAGACTTTTTACAGTAAACAATAGTGGAACAAACCAAATTGATGTTATCGATATTTCTGATCCTACAAAACCAGTAAAAATCGGTAAAATTGATTTGACAGCTTACGAAGGAGCTTCAAATAGCGTTTCTGTTTTTGATGGAAAACTTGCTGTTGCTTTAGAATCGACTGCAAACAAACAAGGAAACGGGAAAGTTGTTATTTTCAACACTTCAGATTATAGTTTGATCAAACAAGTTACTGTTGGAGCCTTGCCAGATATGATTACTTTTTCTCCTGACGGAAAATACATTATGACAGCAAATGAAGGAGAACCAAATACCGATTATTCACAAGATCCAAACGGAACAATTTCTATTATTGAAACTAGCACTTACAATGTTACAACTTTAGATTTCAGTTCATTTGCTAGCCAAGCTGCAGCTTTAGCAAAAGACGGATTCAGAATTTCAAAATTTGCTAAAACTAGTTTTGCTCAAGATATCGAACCGGAATACATTACAATTTCTGACGATTCTAAAACGGCTTGGGTAACTTTACAAGAAAACAATGGTGTTGCAAAAGTTGATTTAACCTCAAAAACTATTACCGCTATTTATCCTTTAGGTTTAAAAGATTACAATACTGCAGATAATGCAATTGACGTAAGCGACAGCGACAGCAAAATTGCTTTTAATCCTTGGAAAGTAAAAGGACTTTATATGCCAGATGCCATTAGCCATTTTACGGTAAACAATACTCCTTATTTTGTTACTGCTAACGAAGGTGATGCAAGAGAATATACTGCTTATACAGATGTGAAGCGCATGAAAAGCATGACTTTAGACGCTACAGTTTTTCCAGATGCCGCTACTCTAAAATTAGATGCTAATGTAGGAAGACTAAACCTTGTTGCTGACATGGGAGATACTGATGGAGATGGAGACTTAGACGAAATGGTAAGTTTTGGAGCTCGATCTTTCTCTATTTGGAATGGAAACACAGGAAAAATCGTTTTTGACAGCAAAAATGACGTTGACAAAAAAACAAACGAAATTGGAACATACGACGATAAAAGAAGCGACGATAAGGGTTCTGAACCAGAAGCTGTTGTGGTAGCTAAAATGGGAAATCAAAACATCATATTTGTTGGTTTAGAAAGATCTGATGCTTTTATGGTTTATGATGCTACAAACCCAACTTCTCCACAATATCTACAAACGGTAAAAACTGGTGACGCGCCAGAAGGAATTCTGTTTATTCCTGCTTCAAAAAGCCCTACTAAAAGAAGTTTGCTAGTAGTAAGCAGCGAAGGCGATGGAAGTGTTAAAATATATCAGCCAGACTTGAAATAAATCTTATTTTAAAAAAGGAAGAAAAGGACAAAATATAAATTTTGTCCTTTTTTTATGCGTACATTTTTGATTTCATTAACGATTTTACATAATAAAAAGCCAAAACGTGGGAATTATGTAAGAGCAAATAGAACACATTCTAAAACCCACCCTATAATTTTGTCATGAGTTTAATAATAACAACCAATCTAAAATTGAATATCATGAAAAAGAAATTAACTTCTCTGTCCTTTCTAATATTTGCGTTTGCTGCAAGCGCTCAAGATATGTCGACCACTACTACTCCAACTTCTGATCAGCAATTATACAACAAATGGTCTTTAGAATTAAATGGCGGAGTCAACAAACCAACGAGAACAATGACTCCTGGTTATTCCACAGCAACTTTAAATCCGTTTCACGCCGATTTAGGAGTGAGATATATGTTTAGCCCGAAATTTGGGGTAAAATTAGATGTTGGATACGATCAATTCACAGAACGTGATGACACCCCAGATTTTGAAAGCAGATATGTTAGAGCAAGTATCCAAGGTGTTGTAAACATCGGTCGTGCTTTAAATTTTGAAACTTGGACAAATACTATTGGCGTATTAGCACATGGAGGTTTCGGGGTTTCGCAAATTAGCACCGAAACTGGTCCGGGAGGTCAAGATTATATGGGACACGGAATTTTAGGTTTAACCGGACAAGTAAAACTTAGCAACAGAGTGGCTTTGACTGGAGACCTTACCGGAATTGTTAATGGAAAACAAAACTGGAATTTTGACGGAATGGGAACTACCTCAACTGGTGCTTTTGACGGAGTTTTATTAAATGCCTCTGTCGGTTTAACTTTCTACTTAGGTAAAAACGAAAAACACGCTGACTGGGTTGGTGAAGAAGATAGAATTACTGACTTAGAAAAAAGAGTGGATTTAATTGAAACAGGATTATTAGACACTGATAAAGATGGCGTTGCAGATTTGTATGATTTAGAACCAAATTCTATCGCTGGAGTTGCTGTGAATACTAAAGGACAATCTATTGATACCAATCAAAATGGTGTGCCAGATGAGTTAGAAAGCTATTTGGACAAAACTTATGAAAAGAAAGGCAGTGGCAGCAGTGCGGCTACAAACAATACTGTTGAGGAATTAATCAACGGAGGTTATGTAAATGTTTATTTCGATTTCAATTCGTCTAAACCTACAAACGCTTCATTGTCTGGTGTTGATTTCTTAGTGAAATATCTGAAAAACAATCCAGGAAAATCAGCAGATATTATAGGTTATGCTGACGAAATTGGAAGCTCAAGCTACAATACTGAATTATCAAGAAAAAGAGCTGAAGCTGTGAAAAAAGTAGCAATAAATGCTGGAATTGATGCTTCAAGATTGAATGTAATTGCTAACGGAGAAGATACTTCGGTTAACAAAAACTCTAAAGAAGCGCGTCAAATCGTGAGAAGAGTTACTTTCCAAGTGAAATAAATCTTAGCTATATAGTTAAAAAGGCGGTTTCAAAAGTATTGAAACCGCCTTTTTTATATTGAGATAAATCTAATTATTTATCAATTGCTCTTTTTGTAATATCTCCAAAAGCGTCAATTCTTCTATCTCTGAAGAATGGCCAGTTTTGACGAACATTTTCTTGCAAATCTAAATCAACCTCAGCAATTAAGATTTCCTCTTTATCATGTGAAGCTTGAGCTAAGATTTCACCCTGTGGCCCAGCAATGAAAGAAGCTCCCCAGAATTGGATTCCTTCAGTTCCTTCGATATATTTTTCAAGACCAATTCTATTCGCAGCTGCAACGAAAACACCATTTGCTACAGCGTGGCCTTTCATTACATTCATCCAAGCGCCATATTGGTTTTCACCGTATTGCTCTTTTTCTTTAGGATGCCATCCAATTGCTGTTGGATAAAATAAAACTTCTGCTCCTTTAAGCGCCGTAATACGAGCTGCTTCTGGATACCATTGATCCCAACAAATTAAAGTTCCAACAGTTCCTTTTTTAGTTTCAATTGCTTGAAAACCTAAATCCCCTGGAGTAAAATAGAATTTTTCATAGAAATGTGGATCATCCGGAATGTGCATTTTACGATACAAACCAGCCTCTGTACCATCAGTATCGATGATATAAGCACTGTTGTGGTAGATTCCAGCCATTCTTTTTTCGAAGAAAGGAACAATGATAACTACTCCTAATTCTTTTGCCAATTCACTGAAAGCAATAAATGAAGTGCTGTAAAGCGGTTCTGCTAAGGCAAAATTATCAACATCCTCACTTTGGCAGAAATAATGACTGCTATATAATTCAGGAAGCAAGATCACTTCTGCTCCTTGGCTTGCAGCATCTCTTACCCAGCTGATACATTTTTTTAAATTGTTTTCGGCAACATCATTCAGATTTAACTGAATAACCGATATTTTATATTTTCTTTTCGGCATGACATAAAATTTAGAGTGCAAAAATAGTAAATTTTGAAGGAATGGCAAAGTATGCAATTATGTACCATATTAAATTAAGATCATTTTAAATTTGTAAATTTTTCTAACTGCAAACTAACATTCTCAATTAATTCATCTTCATTATAAAACTTGTTATCAAAAATAAAACCCAAATGGTAGTTCAAACTTGCTTCTTGAGTTTCGTACTGAAAATTAATTTTGTATAATTCATCACTTTTAGAATTCAAATACCATTTGTCAAATAATCTTTTTCTAAAATCTTGTCTGAAATCTACAATGTCACAAACATAGCTGATTATTATATCGGGAGTTATTGTGAAAAAATCATTTATAATCTTAATTATCGTAATTTCAATATTAGGATCGTTGTAAAACTTTTGATTATTAGATTCATAAAAATCAACAAAATAAAGATTCTCAAAGTATTTATTCTCAAAATCTACTTTTCTAAAACTGACAAAATACTTTAAATCATATTTTGTTATAAAATAAAAAAGAGGGTCTAAACCCTCTTCTGAAATATATTGATACATTAAAAAATAACTTTATTTTTTCTTTACTTTCGCCAAAACTTCTTTGCGATGTTCTTCTTTCAAATCTACCATTTTCTTTAAAACTTCAATTGTCTTAGAGTTTGGTTTTATGATTATTGTCTTTTCCATAATTGTTTTCGAATTGACTACAAATGTAAGAAAAAATAATTAAAAAACTTATATTTCAATAAAATGGCATAAATACGCCAACACTAATTCTTACATTTCAAACAACTAAAAAACCATTTCACATCAGCTTAAAATTAAACTTTTGCAAAATGGCTTTCGACCTAAAAAAATATCAACTAAGAAAGTTGTTATTCGATTACGACTTTTTGAGTCAAGAATTCAGTTTCTGATTTTTTGAATTTGATTTCGATTGTTCCTTTTGCAGTTGCTTTGAATTTGTAAACTGTCTTTTTAGGATCTGGTACTTGTTGTGTGCAAACTCCTTCTGATGGATATTTTGCTACAACTTGTAAACCGCTTACATCACCAATTTTTGTTTCAGAAATTTTATCAAATTCTCCGCAAGCGTTATCTACTAAATAAGTTACATCATAGCTCAATTCGTCGTTTACTTTTCCTGTTGCTGGACCTTCAATTTTGGTTACAAAAGCTGTTTTTGTTTTTACAGCGCTTTCTGCTTTATCATCGTCGTTGCTGCAAGAAATTAATGCAGTTGATAAAAATAATACTACTAAAACTGATTTTAATCTAAACCTTTTCATATAAAATAATAATTAATTGTTAATTACTATGAAGATGTAGCATCGTTGCAAAGGTTGCTTATACAAAATGTTAAATAGTTTCATTCCCCTTTCAAGCATTTGAAAATCAAAAACTTATTTTTTGATTTTTTTTTCAAAAAAAGCATATTTTTCCTTTTGAAAATAAAAAATTCTCGTCTAGCCCCGATAGAAGCGGCATCCTTTTGTGGTGAGGTTCACCACAAAAGATATAGCGGATAGCGGGACTAAACTTGAACTGAAAATGATATTTCTGCTCCAAAAAAAAACACCAGCCTCTCGACTAGTGTTTCTATTATTTAAAAGCAGGAATTAAACTGCTGGTTCTTTCTTTTTGAATATCTTTTTGAAAAGATTTACAATTGCCAAAACTATAAAACCAATGATTAGCCCTATTGCAAACTCTTTTATGATTGAAGGAAAGTTAGGCAAAAGATGATGAAAAAATTCAATATTATGAACAAATAATCCGCCTGCAACTAAAATCAACGCAATCGTCCCAATTACTGTTAGGGCTTTAATCACTTTTGGAAGTGCTTGAACTAAAATATTTCCAATACTTTTTAAAAGACTTTTTTCTTTTTTACTGTGCTGAATCATTTTGAAACCAACTTCATCCATACGAACAATTAACGCTACAATTCCGTAAACTCCAATAGTTGCTATTACTGCGATTATAGAAACGGTAACAATTTGCGATATTAATGGTTTTCCGATTACAGTACCCAGAGCAATAATTACGATTTCTACTGATAAAATAAAATCAGTCACAATTGCCGATTTTACTTTGTCTTTTTCGATCAATAAAATCTCTTCTTCTGTAAATTCTTCTTCCGTTATTCCTTCAGATTCTTCGTGTGCATGAGGAAAAAAGAATTCGTAGATTTTTTCTGCTCCTTCATAAGCCAAAAACAATCCTCCCAAAACCAAAATTATCATAATAGCAATTGGAAAAAAGGCACTCAATAAAAATGCAACTGGAAGAATAATGATTTTATTCAAAAGCGATCCTTTACTGATTGCCCATAAAACCGGAAGCTCTCTTGATGAAGCAAATCCTGAAGCTTTTTCGGCATTTACCGCTAAATCATCTCCCAGGATTCCTGCAGTTTTTTTTGCGGCAACTTTACTCATTACTGCTACATCATCCATAATTGCTGCGATATCATCCAATAAAGCGAAAAAACCTGAACCCATTTTTTAATTATTTTTTTAGTTGTGCGAATCTAACACTTTTATACTAATTTCTTAGCCGAATATGGGATTTAATTCTAACTGCATTGCCCTAGTATTCCCCAAATAATTAAAAAAATAAGCACTGTGCTGAAACAGCCACACCCTAATTTTTTAGCTCCATATCCTGCAATTAAACCTCTAACGATATTATTCATAATTTCAAATTTTAATTAATAATTTGCTGATTTTTACTTGTTTAAAATTGATTCTTTTTTACAAATATCTTGTTATAAGAATTGGACGAAAAGTTTCATAATTTTGGGCAAAAAAAAAGCACCAGCTGAAAAACTGATGCTTTTTAAAGTAACATAAAAAAATTAATTAGCTGTCTGGTTTCTAAAAACCAACTTGCCATCGAAAGCATCTAACAAAATAATGCTGTCTGTCGTTATATTTCCTGCCAAAATTTCTTTCGACAATTGATTTAAAACTTCTCTCTGAACCACACGTTTTACTGGTCTTGCTCCAAATTGAGGATCAAATCCTTTGTCAGACAAGTAAGCAATTGCTTCTGGAGTTGCATCCATTGTAATGCCTTGTTGCGCCAGCATTTTGGTCACGCCTTTCAATTGTAAACCTACGATTCTTGAAATATTATCAACTGTAAGCGGTGTAAACATTACAATCTCATCGATACGATTGATAAACTCAGGACGAACAGTTTGTTTCAATAATCCTAAAACTTCGTTTTTAGCTGCTTCTGTCGCTGCTTCAACACCGCCTTTTAGGTTTTCGAATTTCTCCTGAATAATCTGGCTTCCCATATTAGAAGTCATGATGATAATCGTGTTTTTGAAATCAGCCAAACGTCCTTTGTTATCCGTTAGACGTCCTTCATCAAGAACCTGCAACAAAATATTGAAAGTGTCTGGATGCGCTTTTTCGATTTCGTCTAACAAAATAACAGAATATGGTTTTCTACGAACCGCTTCTGTTAATTGTCCACCTTCATCATAACCTACATATCCTGGAGGCGCACCAACTAAACGGCTCACACTATGACGTTCTTGGTATTCACTCATATCGATACGTGTCATAGCATTTTCATCATCAAAAAGATATTCAGCTAAAGCTTTTGCTAATTCCGTTTTACCAACTCCGGTTGTCCCTAAGAATAAGAAAGTACCAACAGGTTTTTTCATATCCTGTAAACCGGCACGGCTTCTACGAACGGCGTCACTTACCGCTTCTATTGCTTCTTCTTGACCTACTACACGTTTGTGCAATTCATCCTCTAAATGCAATAATTTTTCTCTTTCTGTCTGAAGCATTTTAGTAACTGGAATTCCAGTCCATTTAGCTACAACTTCTGCAATGTCTTCTCTAGTAACTTCTTCTTTAATTAAAGAATTTCCAGATTGGAATTCCTGCAATTGTTTTTGTAAAGTTTCTTGGCGTTCCTGAGCCTCTTTTATTTTTCCGTAACGGATCTCGGCTACTTTTCCGTAATCACCTTCACGTTCTGCACGTTCTGCTTCGTATTTAAAGTCTTCGATTTCATGCTTTACCGCTTGAATTCCGTCAACGATATCTTTTTCTTGTTTCCATTTAGCATAGATTTCGTTGCGTTCTTCTTTCAAGTTGGCCAATTCCATACCTAAAATTTTCAGCTTGCTTTCTTCTTTCTCACGCTTAATAGCTTCAATTTCGATTTCCAACTGCATGATTTTACGATCCAAAACATCTAATTCTTCTGGTTTTGAATTGATTTCCATACGCAATTTAGAAGCTGCCTCGTCCATTAAGTCAATCGCTTTATCTGGCAAGAAACGGTTCGTAATATATCTTTGCGAAAGTTCAACTGCAGCAATAATTGCTTCGTCTTTAATTTGAACTTTATGGTGTGTTTCATACTTTTCTTTGATTCCACGAAGAATCGAAACCGCACTTTCTGTATCTGGTTCATCAATTAAAACCTTTTGAAAACGTCTTTCAAGCGCTTTATCTTTTTCAAAATATTTTTGATATTCATCCAAAGTTGTCGCTCCAATTGCTCTCAATTCTCCACGAGCCAAAGCTGGCTTCAAGATGTTTGCGGCATCCATTGCGCCTTCACCTCCACCCGCGCCAACAAGCGTATGAATCTCGTCAATAAACAAAACAATATCACCTTCTGCAGCTGTAACTTCTTTTACAACCGATTTCAAACGTTCTTCGAATTCTCCTTTGTATTTCGCTCCTGCAATCAAAGCTCCCATATCTAATGAGAAAACGATTTTTTCTTTCAGGTTTTCTGGAACGTCTCCGTCCACAATTCTATGTGCTAAACCTTCTGCAATTGCCGTTTTACCAACTCCAGGTTCACCAATAAGCATTGGGTTGTTTTTGGTTCTACGAGTCAAAATCTGCAATACACGACGAATTTCTTCATCACGACCAATAACGGGATCCAGTTTTCCTGTACGTGCTAATTCGTTTAGGTTTTTAGCATATTTATTCAACGAATTATATGTTTCTTCAGCTGAAGCCGAAGTCACTCTTTCGCCTTTTCTTAATTCTTCAATTGCTGCTTTAAGACCTTTTCCTGTAACTCCCTGATCTTTTAAAATCTGAGAAACACGGCTTTTAGAATCAAAAATGGCTAGAATTAAATGCTCGATCGAAACATATTCGTCGTTCATTTTTTGTGCAATAATTTCAGCTTCGTTCAAAGCTTTATTGGCGTCTCTTGAAAGCATGATTTCGCCTCCAGAAACTTTTGGAAAACTCTGAATTGTACTGTCTAAAATTTGCAAAAACAATGGCACATTTACGTTTAATTTTTTCAAAATAAATGGCGCGACGTTTTCGTCAACTTCAAAAATAGCTTTGAAAATGTGTTCATTTTCAATTTGCTGCTGGCCATTTCGCTGTGCAATTTGTTGCGACAACTGAATGGCTTCTTGTGATTTAATTGTAAATTTATTTATGTTCATATTTTTTTGATTTGATTGATTTTATTTGTTCAAAATTTATAAGATTAAAGTTACGATTTATCGAGTTAGATTTTTAACTCAAATGATTTAACTTTGTATTCGAATAGACAAATTATATTCCATAGTAAAAAAACAGACAAAATGACTGTTAAATCCGATTTTTTATCGTTTTAGCACGTCAAAAAGTCATAAAAAGCGCCAAATATGAGTTTTTTTAATTCAATCTTCGGAAGTTCAGAGAACTCAGAAGCCCCAAAAAGTAAAGTAAACTGGACGGAATTAACAGATAAGCTTCAATTAATGGAAATCGAAGCTATTTCTAATGAAAAACCAGTTGTAATTTTCAAACATAGCACAAGATGCAGCATAAGTCGAATGGCTTTAAAACAATTTGAAAGAGAATATGATCTTGAAGGTGAAGTTGATGCCTATTTCTTAGATTTAATAGCACACAGAGATGTTTCAAATGAAATTGCAAGCAAGTTTGATGTTTACCACGAATCACCGCAATTGATTTTAATCAAAAATGGAAAAGCGGTTTATGATGTTTCGCACAGCGATATTGATGCTGAAGCGTTGAAAAGCAAGGTTTAAGTTATAAATTATGAATTAGGAGTTATGAGTTGATTACTCAGCTTAAACTACAATGAAATTTAATTTCAATGAGCCACAATTCATAACTCATAACTCATAATTCATAATTAAACTTAAAAACTTCCTCCAGAACCTCCTCCACTAAAACCTCCATCTCCAAATTCCATTGGAGAAGCTTGTGGCTTTACTTCTGGTTTCATTCCAAAAGCTGATGCAACCACTAAGGCCTCAGCATTTAAAAATGCATCTGAATGATTAATTCTGTCTGGCTTGAAAGTCAAACCTCTTTCTTTTTCTTTTAATTTTTTGATTGAAAAATAAGCTATTCCAAATAAAACTATTCCGCCAAGCGTAAGCGCAACTTCTATCGGCAAAACGGAATAATAAAATCGAATCGTATAAATTGAAAATGCAATGGCTAAAAAGCTAATCCAAAGCATTATTCTATCTTTTGTTTTTATCGCCTGAACCAAGTAAACTACTGGAACTACAAAAGTAAATCCGTAGAAGAAAAATGCAAACGGAATATCGGTTCCTGGTTGCACTTCTGTTCCTAAAAGTTCCGCAGAAAGCTCTCTTACGATCAAATAATTACATGAAAGGTAAAATAAAACCAAGCAAAAAGCATTCGCTAACAAAAGCCCGTTGTAGTAATATCGCTCCTTTAAATTGTTGATCATTTTTTTGGTTAAAAAATAAAAAGCTCCTGCAAATAACATTGCTGTAAAAGGCAAAATAGCTTTTCCAATTTCGCCAAATTCAAACATTCCAAAAAATAGAAAAGCAGTTGTTGATATACAAAACACAAGCATTGAGAGAACATGTAAATATCTTAAAAACATAAATAAAGCAACAATTGAAACAAAAAGCGCAACGATGATTTCGTAACCCTCTGTTGTAATTCCGATTGCACATCCTACATTCAAAATTGTTCCTAAGACAAAGGCATCATCCAAACCATGTCCGTGATAATGTTGCCTTCCGAGTAATTCCGATCCTCCAAAACCAATAGCAGCAAAAATGTAAAAACAAATTTGGAAGTAAATATCCTCCGAATGTATTCCAAATAGAGAAACCATACCGCAAATCGAGCCATACAGCAAGCTTCCCAACAAAAAGAAACCAATTTGGACCAAAACATTACTGTGGTTTTTAAAAACAGGTAATTCTTTTTCGATGATTTTTTTTTGATCTTTATTTATAAAACCACCTTTATATAAAGTGTTGGCCTCATCTACCAAAGCTTCGTTTTCCAATACTTTTTTATCGTATACTATCATTCTACTATTTCTTTATGAAAGTTTTTAATCAACTTAACAAACATTACGATTGAACCCACAAAATAAGCAGGAAGCAAGAAAACAAACAATTCCCAAATATCTGAAAAATCAACATTTTCAAAGATTCTAAACAAAAGGATATTGATTCCTATATAGGCATAAATAATCATAAACACATACAGCGAAATTGCTTTTTGCTCATAACTAACTCTATAAAAATAATAGGTAAAACCAGCTAAAATAAGAGTAAAAGCCATCCAAACAAGAACATCATCATCAATCATATTGACAATAGAAGCTATACTAATAATATGCAATGCAAAAGTGAGAAAAATCAAGGCAAAATGCGTTTTTAACGAGACTCTCTGGCTGTAAATTGTCCATACAATCAGTAGACCACCTAGAATAATGGCAGAATAACTCAAATTTTGATTCGCATAAAAATCATTATTGCTAACTAAATCCTGTGGCGTTACTGAAATACCAATATAGGCAGCCAAACCAGTAATCGCAATAGTCAAAACGCTACGATTATCAAAATAATAAGCACAAAAGAAACTGACTAAAGTCGGGATCAAAGTAGCTAATCCATAATGCTCGCCAAAAGTTTTATATTGAAATTGAAGGTATCCAATAAAAATGCAAGTCAAAATATTACCTGCCAAAACCAGATATTCTAAAACTGGATTTTCAAATACAGTTTCTGTTTTTTGAAAACCTTTTGAATTTTTAAAACAGTAATAAAAACACACTGCGATAACAATTAATAAAATTGAAAGAATGGCAATATGACCAATACTATCAATGTTTTTGTAAATTAAAACTCCGATTCCCGAAGTAAAAAGTAAAACAGATAAATACAAAAACAACTTTAGCTCTGCATTTAAGGAAAAAATATTCAGACTTCTATAAGCAATAATTTCTTGGGATTGATTTTCAGTAATTAAGTTTTTATCCAAAAGCGCTTTAGTTGCCTGTTCGTCAAATTTGTTCATATTTTTTATTTAAAACAATTCAAATCAAAAATAGACTTTTTACCTTAAAAAAACAGAATTTTGTAAATAATTTCGGCCTTAATGAATCGAATTCAAAAAATGCATTCTAAACAAAAAATGCAATTTTTCCTTAAACACAACCGACTTTAAAATTAATTACTTACATTCGTGTAATCGATTACATTGTATCGGCATCAAAACCACTTAAACCACTTAAACCAAATAAAAACATGAAAAAGAATTTGTTTTCGCTCCTTTTTTTCTTGAGCTTATCTCTTTCAGCACAACAGTATGTAATGTCTGCTCCTGAAGGATTTGGAGCTGGAGCAACTGGCGGAGGAAATGCCACGCCTGTAACAGTAAGCACCTATGCTGATTTAACCGCAAAACTAAAACTAACCACTCCGCAAGTAATTTTAGTTTCGGGAACTATAAATTGTACTTATACAAGTTTGCTTGTTACCAACAAAACAATAATTGGACTTCCGGGAGCTCGACTAGTGAGTACAGATCAAACTGCCGCTGGTTCAGGAATTCTGAGTTTAAAACCCGGCTCTGATAATATCATTATTAGAAATTTAATTTTTGAAGGTCCTGGCGCTTATGATGTTGACGGGCATGACAACCTAACATCTGAGGCTACAAATCTTTGGGTAGATCATTGCGAATTTCAAGACGGAATGGATGGCAATTTTGACAACAAAGGCGCTGCTGATAATGTTACCATTTCATGGACTAAATTTACTTATTTAAAAGCTCCAAAAGCTGGAGGTTCTGGTGGAGCTGATGACCATCGTTTTTCAGATTTAGTTGGCTCCTCTAAAAGCGATGCACCTTCTGACGGTCATTATAGCATTACTTTCAAAAATTGTTATTGGGCAGAAGGTTGTAAAGAAAGAATGCCAAGAGCGCGAAATGCAGAATTACATATATTGAATTGCTACTACAATACGTCAGTTTCAAGTTCATTAGCAATTGGTTTAGGTGGTGGAAACAACAATACGTCTTGTTATGTTGAAGGCACTGATTTTGCAAAAATTGGCACTGCATTCAAAAGTTATATCAGTACAGATGGAGGAACAGTGGGAATCACATTCTCTAACTGCTTAAAGCCCGGGACAGATTTTGGTGATGCCGTTTCTAAGCCTTCATACACATACAATACGTTATCAGTAAATGATGTTGCAGGCTACATTACAAATGCTTCATGTGGAGCTGGAGCGACTTTACAGGTTTCTGCTGAAGGAAAAATTTCTTCAAGCTGTAATGGCCTTGGAGTTAAAGAAAATAAAAATGATCTAGAACTAAAATTTTATCCAACTAAAATCAACCGCTTTTTAAATATTGAATTCTCAGGAAATGATAATGGTTTGGCTTCTGTCAACTTATTTTCTTCGAGCGGAGCAAAAGTGTATTCGCAATCCAAAAACGTTTCTACAGACGAAAGAATGGAATTGAATGTCGGAAATCTTTCCAAAGGTGTTTACATCTGCAAAGTTCAATTAGAAAATAAGCTTAAAACTTTTAAAGTGATTAAAATCTAAATCAAACAAAAAGGTCATTGAAACAAATCAATGACCTTTTTACTTTTTACAGCTTACTTTTTACATCTTAAAAAGCTGCTTTCATTTTATCTTTGATAGCATCTAGGCATAGATTGTTGATACTGCCTTCATGCGTGTGTTTTGTTTCTTTTGGAGATTTATAAGTTCCTGCTTCCAATTGTTCAGCAACAGCTTTGTATGCATCTCTAAACGGCATTCCTGCAACCACCATTTCGTTTAAAGTATCTACTGTAAACAAATAATCGTATTTCTTATCTTCTAAAATATGATCTTTTACCGTAATATCTTTTATTGAGAAAATCGCAATATCTAAACAAGCTTTTAAGTTTTGAATCGCTGGAAACAAACCTTCTTTTAAAAGCTGTAAATCTCGATGGTAACCACTTGGAAGATTATTAGTAATCAAAGTAATTTCGTAAGGAAGCGCCTGAATCTTATTGCATTTCCCTCTGATTAATTCGAAAACATCCGGGTTTTTCTTGTGAGGCATAATGCTTGAACCTGTTGTAAGATGTGCCGGCAAACCGATAAAATCGAAGTTTTGGCTCATATACAAACATACATCCATTGCAAATTTTGACAATGTTCCTGCAACGCTTGTCATCGCAAAAGCAACTGTTTTTTCTGCTTTTCCACGGCTCATTTGTGCCGCAACAGCGTTATATTTTAAAGTTTCAAAACCTAATTCTTGAGTTGTGAAAGTTCTGTTGATTGGGAATGAACTTCCGTAACCAGCCGCAGAACCTAACGGATTTTGATCTACAATTTTTGAAGCAGCGTTCAGCATTGTAATATCATCGATCAGGCTTTCAGCATAAGCAGAAAACCACATTCCGAATGAAGATGGCATTGCGATTTGCAAATGCGTATATCCCGGCAATAATACATTTTGATGTTTCTCTGCCGATTCCATCAACAAATCAAAAAGTGTTTTTACCTGTTCTTTTATGGCTTTTAATTCATCTTTCAAATACAAATGAACATCTACTAAAACCTGATCGTTACGAGAACGTGCGGTGTGGATTTTCTTTCCAGCATCGCCCAATTTTACCGTTAGTAAATATTCGATTTTAGAGTGGACATCTTCAAAACTGTCTTCGATTTCGAAATTACCTACTACGATATCTGCAATAATTTCGTTTAAAGCATCAACTAAAGAAGTAGTTTCTTCTGAAGTCAGCAAACCAATTTGTCCTAACATTTTGGCGTGCGCAATTGAACCTAAAGCATCATATTTTGCTAAAACCAAATCTAGTTCACGATCGTTTCCTACTGTAAATTGTTCGATTTGTTTATCTGTTGGTATTCCTTTTTCCCAAAGTTTCATAAGGCAATATTTTTAACAAACCCGACAGGTTTTAAAACCTGTCGGGTTTAATTTCGTTTAATTATAATTTGAAGAATCCAGTTAGTATTTTAATATACAAATCGACTCCTTCTACAATTTCGTTTACAAAAATAAATTCGTCTGCTGAATGTGAACGTAATGTTTCTCCTGGCCCTAATTTTAAAGACTGACAGCTTAAAACTGATTGATCTGAAAGTGTTGGAGATCCGTAAGTTGTTCTTCCTAAAGCAATTCCCGCCTGCACTAAACCATGCTCGATTGGAATAGATGACGAATTTAAGTGCATTGATCTTGGTGTCACTTCGGCGTTTACATTTGCTTTAACGACTTCAAGAATTTCAGCATTCGAATAACAATCTGTTACACGAATATCTACAACCAAATCACATTCTGATGGCACAACATTGTGTTGTTTTCCTGCATTGATCTGCGTTACAGTCATTTTTACAGGACCTAAAACATCAGAGATTTTGTCGAATTTATAATTTTTAAACCATTCCATTACCGGAATTGATTTGTATAAAGCATTGTCATCGTTTTGATGCGCCGCATGGCTTGCTGTTCCTTTTACTTTTACATCTAAAACTAAAAGCCCTTTTTCCGCAATCGCTAATTGCATCAAAGTCGGTTCACCAACAATCGCACAATCTAATTCTGGTAAATGTTTTAAAACGCTGTTCAAACCATTTTTTCCGCTGCTTTCTTCTTCTGCCGAAGCAACGATAACAATATTATGTGATAAATTTTGATTTTCGTAAAAGTGCACAAAAGTCGCTAATAACGAAACTAGACATCCTCCTGCGTCATTACTTCCTAAACCAAATAATTTTCCGTCTTTTTCGATTGCCTTAAATGGATCGTTCGTATACGCTTGATTCGGTTTAACTGTATCGTGATGTGAGTTTAATAAAAGTGTTGGCTTGTTTTCGTCGAAATATTTGTTGAAAGCCCACACATTGTTGTTTTCTCTTTTAAAAGGAATTTCATTCTGATTGAACCAATTTTCTATTAAAAGAGCCGTTTGATCTTCTTCGCTTGAAAATGAAGGGGTTTCAATAAGATTTCTTAATAGTTCAATTGCTTCCTGGGTAAGCGTATCTATATTTTTCATTTTAATAAGGTTCAAAGGCTCAAAGGGAAAAGCAGCAAAGTTTTTGAGCTTTCCTTTGACCATTTTTACTTGCGCAAATTTATTTAAAATACCTTGTGCGCTCTATTTTTTCGCCACTAATTAAACGGATTTTCAAACATTATTTTTTTATCCCAGATTTAAAATCAAAATAACTTTTTAATGTTCAGCTAAAATTATTTTCCCTTTTAACAGAGTAAATTTGCGTCAATTTGTGGCGACATTTTTTATAATGTAATCGTTGTATGCAAAACATCAGAATTTTGAAGCATTTTGTGATGCCCAATTTTGATTTTCTGCACACCTCGTGATAAACTATTAAAACAGTTATCCAATTTTGGAATCATTCCAGAATGAATTACTTTTTCTTCTTTTAGTTTATTGTATAAGACTTCGTTGATTTCTGTAATTACAGACGAATCGTCTTCTGAATCCATCAAAACACCTTGCTTTTCAAAACAGTAAGTCAGCGTAACATCAAAAACTTCAGACAATGCAATTGACAATTCACTTGCAATCGTATCGGCATTTGTGTTTAATAATTGCCCGTTTTTGTCGTGTGTAATTGCGCAGAAAACGGGTACAATTCCAGCTTCTAATAAAGTGGCCAGTAATTTAGTATTGACTTGTTTTACATCTCCTACAAATCCGTAATCAATTGTTGGATGATTTCTTTTAGTTGACTGAATCAAATTTCCATCAGCTCCAGAAAAACCAACTGCATTGTTGTCTTTGGCCTGCAATTGTGCCACAATGTGTTTGTTGATCTGACCTGCATAAATCATAACTACAACATCTAGCATCGGAGCATCTGTAATTCGGCGTCCATCAATCATTTGCGGAACCAAACCAATACTCTGCGCCATTTTCGTAGCCGATTTTCCACCACCGTGAACTAAAACTTTGTATCCTTCAATTTTAGAAAAATCAGTTAAAAATTGTTCTAATTCTGCCGGATTGTCAATGATGTTTCCACCTATTTTTATTACTGATACTTGCATATTTTTAGGTTCAGATAGAAAGTAACAAAGTGACAAAGTTTTTTTTCAAGGTATAAAACCTTTGTCCCTTTGTTACTTTGCTCCTTTGTAACTATAAAATTATATTTTCTTCAAAATCTTCTGCAACACTAATTGTGCTGAATACGTTCTATTATTCGCCTGTTCAATTACGATTGAATTCTCTCCGTCTAATACTTCATCAGTAACAATTACATTACGACGAACAGGAAGACAGTGCATAAATTTTCCGTTGTTAGTCAAAGCCATTTTTTCGGCTGTAACAGTCCAATTTGGATCGCTGTTGGTTACTTTTCCGTAATCATTGAAATTACTCCAGTTTTTAACGTAAACAAAATCAGCGTTTTCGAAAGCTTTATCTTGGTCGTACTCAATTACACAGTCTTTTGTAATTTCTGGGCTCAATTCGTATCCTTCTGGATGCGTAATTACAAAATCCATGTCTTTTTGCATTTGCATCATTTCTACGAACGAATTCGCAACTGCCTGTGGCAAAGCTTTTGGATGCGGCGCCCACGAAAGCACCACTTTTTGTTTCTTATTGTGTCTAGGTTTGAATTCTTCCATCGTAATTGCATCTGCCAACGATTGCAAAGGATGACGTATAGCACTCTCCATGTTTACGATTGGCACTGTAGCATATTTCTTGAATCCAGAAATTACCGTCTCAGCATAATCTTTTTCTTTATCTACTAAACCTGCAAAAGCACGGATTGCAATAATATCACAATATTGAGAAACTACTTCCGCAGCTTCTTTAATATGTTCTGAAGCACCAGAATTCATTACTGCCCCATCTTCAAATTCCAAGGTCCATCCTTCGTTGGTAAAATTCATTACCATAACATTCATTCCTAAGTTCATAGCCGCTTTTTGAGTACTCAAACGCGTTCTTAAACTTGGGTTGAAGAATAGCATTCCTAGGGTTTTGTTCTTCCCTAAATCTTGATTTTTAAGCGGATTCTTTTTGATTTTGATCGCTTGTTTTACCCATTTTGATAATGAGTTGATTTCTTTTATTGAGATATAGTTCATGTCTTTTTTATTAATTAGAAAATGTGATAATTTGATAATTAGATAATTGTGACACTATCTAATTTTCTAATTGACTCATTAGATTATTTTTGTAAATGGAATTTCGTTCTTTAATGCTTTTAAAATAAAATTATCATTTAATCCGTTGACGATCCAGGTTTCAATATTAGCTGCTTTTGCAATTCCAGCTGCTTCAATTTTGGATTGCATTCCTCCTGTTCCGTGTGATGATTTTGAATCTCCAATTTCTTTTTCGAGCGATTTTAAATCATTTACCAATTTTATGGTTTCAGGAACTTCATTTTGAAAAGTCTCTTTCGTATAAATTCCATTTGTATTGGTTGCAATTACCAGAATATCAACATTTAGAAGAACAGCCGTTAAAGCCGCTAATTTATCGTTATCTCCAAACCGAATCTCATCTGTCGCCACAGTATCATTTTCATTGATGATCGGAATATAATTGTTTTTAACTAATACATTAATGGTGTTTACAATGTTCTTTTTGGTCTGCTCTTTTTCAAAATCAGAATAAGAAAGTAAACACTGCGAGGTATTTAACCCTAAATCCTTAAAATTTTCATTGTAAATCCGCATTAAATGTGGTTGTCCGATTGAAGCTAAAGCCTGTTTGACAAAAACATCTTTATCTTGATTGTCCAGCTTAACAAATTGCTTCGCCGCCGCAATTGCTCCAGAACTTACGATGATAAATTCATATTCGTCATTTAAAGCCGCAATCTGTACACCAAGATCTTCAATCTTTCCCCGCGAAATATGATTGGTTTCTTTGGTTAAAGTATTACTTCCTATTTTTAATAAAATTCTTTTCTTACCCATGTTTTGTTTTTTAACCGCAAAGGGCGCAAGGTTTTTTTGATTTTGTTTGTGAATATAAACGCTAAGTTCGCAAAGCTACATGTTGAAAAAATTCCAAAAATTTAAATCCCAAAATTCCAATTGAATATCAATGACAATATCAAATTCAAAAATTACTAATTCACAATCTAAAATCTGAAATCTACAATCTAAAATTATCTAATTGACACATTATATAATTATCTAATTTGTCCCTCTCCGTAAACGTACCATTTATTAGTTACCAAATGCTGCAACCCAATCGGACCTCTTTGATGCAGTTTATCAGTGCTTATCGCTAATTCTCCGCCAAGGCCGAATTGTCCGCCGTCTGTGAATCGAGTTGATGCATTTTGGTAAACCGCTGCTGCATCTATAGATTCCATAAACTGTTGCGCAACTTCGTCATCTCTTGTAATAATTGCTGCAGAATGTCCGCCGCAGTATTTATTAATCATATCAATGGCATTTTCCTGAGAATCGATGGTTCCGATTACGATTTTATAATCTAAAAACTCCTCGTACCAGATATCTTCGTTTTGAATGGTTTCCGTATTCTCGAAATTCTCTAACGATTTATCGACAATTACTTCCACTTTTGATTCGATTAGAGCTTCGATTAACATCGCTGTAAAACCTTCAAAATTGGGAAGTTTAGAACTGATCAAAACTTTATCTAATGCATTACAAGCCGAAATTTTAGCCGTTTTAGCGTTTAAAATTACTTTTAAAGCCAAATCTGTATCAGCATCTTCATGAACGTAAACAAAATTATTACCGCGTCCGCTTACAATTACTGGGCAAGTCGCATGTGCTTTTACAAACTCAATTAATTTTTCTCCTCCTCTCGGAACAATTAAATCTACTTTTTGAGTTGGTTTTTCTAAAAATGCCTGAGTTTCGGTTCTGTTATAATTAAGATATTCTACCCAGTCTTTTGAAACTCCATTTTCTTCTAAAGCTTTATGCCAAAGACTTACAATTTTTAGATTCGATTTTAGAGATTCTTTTCCACCTTTTAATAAAATCTTATTTCCGGATTTAAAAGCAATTCCTCCCGCTTCGATTGTAACATCTGGACGAGATTCGTAAATAATTAAAATGGTTCCAAAAGCTGCGGTTTTATTCACCACTTTAATTCCATTATCATGAGTAAAATGAAAACGCTCAATGCCGATGGGATCTTCCTGCGAAGCTAACTGATTCAATGACAAAATCATTTCATCTACTTTTTTATCATCTACTTTCAGGCGTTCTTCCATCGCTAAATCTGAACCGTCGTAATCGCTCAAATCTTCCTGATTGGTCAAAATGATCTGATTCCGCTCTTGTTCTACAAGCTTTGCCATAGTCCGCAAAACCGCATTGCGTGTTTCAATTGATAATGGTTTCATAATTTCAAGTGAGTTGGTTGTTTTTTGGTTGTTTCTTTTCAGAAACTTTGTTTTAAACCCGACAGGTTTTAAAAACCTGTCGGGTTTAATTTGGTGAGAATTAGTTTTTTAATTCTGCTAAACTTTCTTTTAAAGCTTTTACAAAAGTGTCAATATCCGCTTTTTTCACTGTTAAAGGCGGTAAAATTCTCAATAGATTTTTATTGTTTGCGCTTCCTGTAAAAATGTGTTTTTCAATAATTAATTTCTTTCTCAAAGCCGCTACATCAAAATCAAACTCAACTCCAAGCATTAAGCCTTTTCCTTTTACTTGTTTGATCCCTTCAACTTCTTTAATTTTTTCTAAGAAATATTCGTAAACTTCATTTACATTCTTTTGTAAATCAAGCTTTTCAATTACATCTAAAACTGCAATCCCTGCTGCACAAGACAAGTGGCTTCCACCGAAAGTAGTTCCTAATAATCCGAAACTTGCTTCGAATTTTGGAGAAATCAAAATTGCTCCAACAGGGAAACCATTCCCCATTCCTTTTGCAACTGAAATAATATCAGCATTGATTCCGTGGTGTTGGAAAGCGAAGAATTTCCCGCTTCTTCCGTATCCTGACTGTACTTCGTCTAAGATTAAAACCACATCGTGTTTTTTACATGCTTTTTCTAAAGCTTGGAAAAATTCAGTCGTTCCTTGGTCTAAACCTCCAACTCCTTGAATTCCTTCGATAATCACAGCCGTAACATCTCCTTTTGCTAATTCCGCTTCAACCAATTCGATTTGGTTTAAAGGTAAAAATGTTACTTCTTGTTGTGCATTTATCGGCGCAACAATCTTTTTGTTGTCCGTAACCGCAACGGCTGCAGAAGTTCTTCCGTGGAAAGAATTATGAAAAGCCACAACTCTTGATTTTCCGTTATGGAAAGAAGCTAATTTTAAAGCATTTTCGTTTGCTTCAGCTCCAGAACTGCATAAAAACAATTCATAATCTTCTAATCCTGAAAGTTTTCCTAATTTCTGTGCCAATTCAACCTGTAAAGGATTCTGAATCGCATTCGAATAAAAACCTAAATGATCAATTTGATTTTTAAGTTTTGCTACATAATCCGGCTGTGTGTGTCCGATAGAAATCACACCGTGTCCGCTGTATAAATCTAAATATTCTACTCCTTTGTCATCTATGATTGTGCAATCAATTGCTTTTACTGGAGTAATGTCGTATAATGGGTAAACGTTGAATAAGTTCATCTTTTTTAGTTTTTTGTTGATGGTTGATGGTTGTTGGATTTGTCGATGTTCAATCAACTAAAAACCAACAACTATCAACTAAATTAAAATCCGCTTGGTTTCAAATGTAAACCTGTGGTTTCTTCTAATCCGAACATTAAATTCATGTTTTGAATCGCTTGTCCTGAAGCACCTTTGGTTAAGTTATCTATAATTGATGTTATGAGAACCCGGTTTCCTTTTTTCAATAAACTAATGATACATTTGTTCGTTTGCACAACCTGTTTCATGTTGATGTTAGTCGTTGTAACAGTTACAAAAGGTTCATTTTTATAGAATTCTTCGTATTTTTCAACTAATTGCTCCAAACTGTCATCACATAACGTATAAAGCGTTGCAAAAATTCCTCTTGGAAAATCTCCTCTATTCGGAATAAAAAGCAATTCGCTGTCAAAATCATCTTGTAGCTGAACCAAACTTTCTGAAATTTCTCCTAAATGCTGGTGTTCAAAAGCTTTGTAATGCGAGAAATTATTGTTTCTCCAGCTGAAATGAGAAGTTTCTGAAAGACTTACTCCTGCTCCTGTACTTCCAGTTGTAGCATTAATATGAACGTCATTATTCAATAAATTATGCTCTGCTAAAGGCAATAAAGCTAATTGAATAGCAGTCGCAAAACAACCTGGATTAGCAATATAATTTGCTTTTTTGATTTCAGCCTTATTGATTTCCGGTAATCCGTAAATGAAATCTTTTCCTTCGAAATGTGCATCTTTATTCAATCTGAAATCATTACCTAAATCAATGATTTTGGTGTGACTTGCAAACTGATTTTCTTTCAAAAATGAAATCGATTTTCCGTGACCTAAACACAAGAAAACAACATTCACATTCGGATTGATTTCAGCTGTGAAATTCATTTCAATATCACCCATCAAATCGTGATGCGCTACAGAAAGAGGTTTTCCAGCGTTTGTTGTACTGTAAACAAAATCGATGTTTACTTTTGGATGATACATTAAAATTCTGATGAGTTCTCCGGCTGTGTAGCCCGAACCACCAATAATTCCGACATTAATCATGGTCTAATTTGTTTACAGATGAGAAAATATTTTGAGCATTTCCTAAAATCTTAATAAATCCTTTTGCATCTTCAGATGTCCAAGCATTGTTCATTTCGCCATACTGACCGAAACCAGTATTCATTAAATCATTTTCAGATTCAATTCCGTCAAGTGAGAAATGATATGGTTTTAATGAAACTGTAACTGTTCCATTTACTGTTTTTTGAGTATCTTGCAAGAACGTTTCAATGTTTCTCATAACAGGATCTAAAAACTGACCTTCGTGGAATAACATTCCGTACCAGTTTCCTAACTGCTCTTTCCAGTATTGTTGCCATTTTCCAAGAGTATGTTTCTCTAATAAATGGTGTGCTTTGATGATAATTAGCGGAGCTGCAGCTTCAAAACCAACTCTTCCTTTAATTCCTATAATGGTGTCTCCAACGTGAATATCTCTACCAATTGCGTAAGCGTTTGCCAATTTTTCAAGCGCTACAATATTGTTTGAAGGTTTATCTGTTTTTCCGTTTAAACCAACTAATTCACCTTGTTCAAAGTGAAGCATTACTTTTTCTTCACCTTCTTTTTGCAATTGTGAAGGATAAGCTTCACTTGGTAATGGTTGTCCTGAAGTTAAAGTTTCTTTTCCTCCAACACTTGTTCCCCAAAGTCCTTTATTGATAGAATATTGCGCTTTTTCCCAAGAATAGCTTACTCCATTTTTTTGAAGGTACTCTACTTCTTCTTGTCTAGAAAGTTTTAGATCTCTAATTGGTGTAATGATTTCGATTTCTGGAGCGATCGTTTGGAAAATCAAATCAAAACGAATTTGGTCATTTCCTGCACCTGTACTTCCGTGTGCGATTGCGCTTGCTCCAACTTTTTTAGCATATTTAATGGCTTCAATAGCTTGAAAAACACGTTCTGCACTTACTGATAACGGGTAAGTATTGTTTTTTAATACGTTTCCGAAAATCAAATATTTAATAGCTTTATCGTAATATTTGTCAACGATAGTCAGGTTTGCGTGTTGCGCACTTCCTAATTCATAAGCTCTTTTTTCAATAGCTGTTAATTCTTCAGCAGAAAATCCTCCTGTGTCAACAAGAACAGTGTGAACTTCGTATCCTTTTTCATTTTTTAAATATTTCAAACAATACGAGGTATCTAATCCTCCGCTATAAGCTAATACTACTTTTTTCATTTTTTATAATTTAGGCTAATACTTTCGTATGTAGCAGTTTGAGATTTCTTTTTGATTAAATTTTGAATAAAAAAACAAATGACAATATTTTATTTAAGAATAAAGCCTGTTTGATTTTTTTAAGTCTGCTTAAAACAGCCTCGTTAAAAGGATGTCTTGGCGGTGTTTTTTGTTTTTCTTTTGGATCGTACAGCATTCCAGTACAAAGACACATTTTGTTTTCTTTGCTTTGTAAAATCGGGAAGTTTGTACAGGTTTTACATCCTGCCCAGAAACTTGGATCAGTGGTAAGTTCAGAGAAAGGAACTGGTTTATAGCCTAATTCAGAGTTGATTTTCATTACAGCCAAACCGGTTGTAATTCCAAATATTTTAGCATCTGGGAATCTCTTCAAAGAATACTCAAAAACTTTAGATTTAATTTTTTTAGCCAAACCTAAACTTCTGTAGTCTGGATGCACAATCAAACCAGAATGCGCGACGAATTTGCCGTGTTGCCAGCTTTCGATATAACAAAAACCTGCAAATTTTCCATCAGCCAAAGCAATCATCGCATCACCATTCGACATTTTTTTCTGAATATACTCAGGAGTTCTTTTAGCAATCCCCGTACCTCTCAATAAGGCAGATGATTCTATCGTATCGCAAATTTCTTGTGCGAATTTGAAGTGTTCTTCCTGGGTAACAACAATAGAGATTTTCATTTCAATAATTGAAGTTAGAGTTAAAAATTAAAGCATATTGATTCGCTTGAAATCCAGAATTGAATCCAATAAAATTAAGCATAAAAGAAGCAACATTCTCAAAATCAAAACATTGATTAAGAAAATTTACAAAATAATAAATACTTTTAGGATATGTTTGTCCAATGGACAAATTATGTGATTTCAAAATGAAAAATGGATATGAATAAATATACGGCTATAAAACTCAGTGAACACTATATAAATAGCGTCCGTACTTCGGGAGAAGTAATCGGTGAGTTTGTCCGTGACAAAGAAGTTATATGTAAACTTATTTTATTCATCGGTGCAAAAGTACATCTTTTTTTAATTTACAAAACAAAAAATCAAAATTCTAACATTTTTTTTACGTTTTGTGAATATACAGAAAAACAAAACCCGATAGCTAAAGATAACTATCGGGTTATAAATACTTTAAAATATCTTATTTTTTAATTCTTAGTAAACGGAATTGATTTTCCATCATTCAAAATCATATCAACAGCAGTTTTAGCTTCATTAAATTTAAACTTCACTCCTGCTCTTTTTGATTCAAATGTATCTTTTTCTCCAGCAACTGGTTTTACTGAAAACTTAGGATAATCTGTCAGTTCAGCATACAAAGCACTATTTTTCTCCGTGAACTCAATTTTGACAGGCGCTCTGGAAGTTGAATAATGCCCTAAATAACCATCTAAAACAACATCTTGTTCTACTTTGCCTTTTCCAGCTGTCCAAACATTATTTGATTCGTTGTAATCAGGAAATGCATGATCAGGGTCCAAAGTGATACTTTCAATCTCTTCAGTCGAATTATGTTTGAAAGACCAATCATTATTACGTTGCCAAATTTCTACAGGCAAATTAACTCTAGTTACTTTTCCGCTTTTTGTTTTAACATCTAAAACAATCGGCATTGGCATTTTTTCGAAATTTTCTACAGTAATAATTACCCCTTTTGCAGGATCATTTTTCACATATTTAATCGAATTAATACCTTGGTCAAAGCGCCAGTTATTTACATACCAGCTTCTCCAGAACCAACTTAAATCTTCGCCAGCAACGTTTTCCATTGATCTAAAGAAATCATCTGGTTGTGGGTGTTTGTAAGCCCAACGCTCAATATAAGTTCTAAAAGCTCTGTCAAAACGTTCTTTTCCTAAAATCTGTTCTCTTAAGATTACCAAACCAGCACTTGGTTTAAAATAACATAACATCCCAATATTCGCTTCCTTCATGTTATCAGGAGAACTCATAATAGTTTCCAAGTCAGGTCTTGTGAACGGTTCTGCTTGCTCATGCAAATCTGTTGGTTTTTCTTTGTATTCGCCATTATTAAACGCCGCAGTACTCAATGAATTGATAAAAGTATTGAATCCTTCATCCATCCATGCAAACAACCTTTCATTAGAACCTACAATCATTGGAAACCAAATATGCCCAAATTCGTGATCTGTAACTCCCCAAAGATCATCTGTCTTAGACTTCCATCCGCAGAAAACAATTCCAGGATATTCCATTCCGCCTTCATTTCCTGCCACGTTTGTCGCAACTGGATAAGGATATTCAAACCATTGTTTAGAATAATGCTCGATTGCACCTTTCACATATTCGCTTGAACGTCCGTAAGCATCATTCCCATTACTTTCCACAGGATAAGCAGATAATGCTAAAGCTTTTTTTCCACTTGGCAAATTAATTTTTGCTCCATCCAAAATAAATGCTGAAGACGATGCCCAAGAAAAATCGCGTGCATTTTTGATTTTATAATGCCAAGTTTTGGTTGTTCCTGCGTTACTATTTACTGTTGCAGCAACTTCATCAGCAGTACGAATCATAACGGTTTTGTCGCTATTTGAAGCATCTTTATATCGTTTCAATTGTTCAGCAGAAAGAACTTCTGCACCATTTATCAATTCCCCAGAAGCTACAACATATTGATTTCCTGGAACAGTCAATTTTACGTCAAAATCTCCATATTCCAAATAAAACTCAGAAGCACCTAAATAAGGCGCTGTATTCCATCCACGTACATCATCATACACACACATGCGTGGATACCATTGCGCAATAGTGAAGATTTTTCCGTTTTTAGTTTCCAAAACTCCCATTCTATCTGATCCTTCGAAAGGAGCAATAAACGAGAATTCGATTTTGATTTTTACAGAACCTCCTTTTGCAGCCAATTCCTGCGGAAGAAAAATCTGCATTCTAGTGTCTGTAATAATATATTTTGCATCAACTTCTGTAGCGTTTTTCCCTGACGAAACTACTTTTACAGATTTAATTTTATTTCCTCCATCAAAAATCTGCCCTTGCGCTCCATTACGACTTCCTGTCAATGGCACAACTGCATTTCCTCTAGAATCATCCTTAAATAAATTTTGATCCAAGTTCAGCCATAGAAATCCTAATTTTTCGGGACTATTATTTGTATATGTAATTTGATCTGTACCTACAATTTCATTTGTTGTAGCATTCAATTTTGCCGTAATTTGGTAATCGGCTCTATTTTGCCAATATTCTGGACCTGGCTGACCACTTGCAGTACGCGTAGAAGTTCCGTTTTTAGTATAAAAATGCGGAGCAAAGGCATCATGATAATTGTAATTGTTTGTTGGATTTGTTGTCGTCGCCTGCGTAGTTTGCTGCGCCCACAAAGAGGAAATCCCAAAAAATAAAGCCGCGGTTAAAATGGCTTTTGCAGATTGCTTTTTCATATTTTTTAGCTGTTTATGTAGCAAATTAATGAAAAAAAATACTATTTACAGAGAAATACCCAAGGTTAAATTTAATTTTAGCAAAATTTTATCAATTAAATAAATTAAGCGATTTTCTTAAAAAAATAAAATTTATTCAAATACCTTTACGACACTATAAAAATTAACCATTAGAATTCTATTATTTTGAATACAACAATATCAAATTCAGTATTAACAGCTTCCATAAAACATGCTGGAGCCGAATTATTTTCATTAAAAAACAATCAAGGCAAAGAATTTATTTGGGAAGGAAATCCAGAATTCTGGGGTAAACATTCTCCCGTCCTTTTCCCGATTGTTGGCACTTTAAAAAACAATACCTATACTATTGACAATAAAGAATATCAATTGTTAAGACATGGTTTTGCACGGGATATGGAATTTCAACTGATCGAGAAAACCGGAAACAGCGCGGTTTTTTCTTTAGAATCAAATGCAGAAACTTTAAAAAAGTATCCTTTTGAATTTGAATTACAACTGATTTACACCTTAGAAAACACTTCTTTAAAAATAGAATATGTCGTAATTAATAAAGGTGAAACCAAAATACCATTTTCTATTGGTGCTCATCCAGCAATTGCGCTTCCAGAAAATTTTGAAAATTATGCTTTCAAATTTGAAAAAGAAGAAGCATTGAAATTCAACCTTTTGGAAAATGATTTAATTTCTAATAAAACTGAAACTTTAAAGACCATTAATAGTGTAGTACCTCTAAACTACAAACTTTTTGAAAATGACGCTCTAGTTTTCAAAACATTGGAATCAAATTCATTAACGATACTTGAAAACTCAAAACCCTATGTGCAAGTTGATTTTGAAGATTTTCCAAGTTTAGGAATTTGGACCAAAAATCAAGCTCCATTTGTTTGTATCGAACCTTGGTTTGGCTATTCAGACACAGCTAGCAATTCAGGAAATTTATTCGAAAAAGAAGGTGTTATTATTTTAGAAATAGATCAGACTTTTCATTCCCAGTTTAGTATTAAAATTTTATAAAAATGTTAGATTTCAACTTTCATCCTTTTCCAACAATCGAAACAGAACGTTTGCTTTTAAGAAGAATCACAAACGATGATGTCAATGAAGTTTTTGAATTACGTTCAAATCCAGAAACCATGAAATACATTCCGCGTCCATTGGTGAAAAACAATGAAGACGCTCTGGCTCACATTGCAATGATTGATGAAAAAATCGAAACAAATACTGGAGTAAACTGGGGAATTACTTTAAAAGGCAATCCAAAACTTTTAGGTATTATTGGCTACTACCGCTTGCAACCCGAAAACTACCGCGCCGAAATTGGCTACATGTTGTTGCCTGAATTTCACGGCAAAGGAATTATCCCTGAGGCTGTAAACAGATTAATCATTTATGGATTTCAAGATCTAAATTTACACTCTATTGAGGCAGTAATAGATCCTGAAAACGAAGCTTCTGAAAAAGTATTACAAAAATGCGGTTTCATAAAAGAGGCCCATTTAAAAGAATCGGAGTTTTATGAAGGCCGTTTCCTAGACAAGGTAATCTACTCATTATTAACAAAATAGAATCCTATTATTTTCTGACAAAAAAATAATAATTGTTAAAACAAATATTATTAATCTCAAAAATGCGTTTATACGCTATATTTGCACGCGAAATAAGCCACTTTAACATTTATTTCGTCCAAAAACATCTTTATGAAAAAAATATTTTTATTAGCCGTTATCTTCTTTTCTATTCAATCACAAAGTCAAACTTTTATTAAATTTAATGGTGCTACAGCCTTGTTTTTAATTCCAAACATTGGCGTAGAAACTAGTATTGGGGAAAAAACTACTTTTAGTGCAGATGTCATGGCCTCTTTCTGGGAATCAATTAATGGACATAATCCAATGAAATTTGCGACATTAACACCTGAGGTCCGTTATCATTTTAAAGAAAAATATAATGGTTTTTATGTTGGAGCAAATGCTGGACCAGATATTTACAG
Source organism: Flavobacterium mesophilum (assembly GCF_039581405.1). Taxonomy (NCBI): domain Bacteria; kingdom Pseudomonadati; phylum Bacteroidota; class Flavobacteriia; order Flavobacteriales; family Flavobacteriaceae; genus Flavobacterium; species Flavobacterium mesophilum. The sequence goes on from NZ_JBCPXZ010000001.1 coordinate 431,832, forward strand.
ACTTCAAAAATGGAATTATTGGAATAATATTTATTATGAGCATGGTTTTGGTTATCATTTAGGAGTTACTGTTGGTTATAACATTAAGCTAAGTGATAAATTTTTACTTGATATTTTTGCTGGAGGAGGATGGCATCAGGGATTTTACCATGGGTACTACAATGACGGGACACCTGGAAGATACGACAAAGCAGAAAACTGGAACAAAAGTGGTGAATGGTTGCCATATCGTGGTGGCGTTATGATTTCTTATAAATTATAAACCAATTACTTCTCAAACTTAGGCAACGATTTTACGTATAAATCTTCTACTTTTTTACGAGCCCAATCTGTTTTTCTTAAAAAAGTAAGCGACGATTTCACACTCGGATTTGAATTGAAACACTTTATAGGAATCAATTCCCCAAGCGTATCAAAGCCATAATAGTCGACTAAAGTCTCAACAATTTTTTGAAGTGTAATTCCGTGTAAAGGATCTTTTGATTTATTTTCCATTTTATACTTTCTAAATTATATCAAAAAGACCGTGCTCAAAAAAGTACGGTCTTTCTTTTTGTACAAAATTACTAAATTGGAATGTATCTTAATCCAAAATTAAATTAGAAGACAAATTTAAATCCAACTGAAATTGGAGAAGTCAAATTAGGATTACTTCCACCCAACGCAGTATTATAAAATGCATCTACATTTGCGACATGAGCCAATCCAAAGTTTGTAACAGTTGTTTTTTCTCCATTCTCCGGCTTTAAAGTTGTAGAAGTAAAGTTTGCTAAATCATAAGAGAACTCTACTGAGAAATTCTTTGTAACAAAGTAATCAAATCCTCCAGATAAAGCTAAACCAACTTGATTTACTTTTAATTCACTTTGTTTTTCTTTACCTGTAATAATTGGCGCTGCTAATTGCCCAAAGAAATACAATGAACCAGCAACATTCCAGTATTTTCGAGCTAATGGCTGAAAAACAAACAAATCAGTTTTCGCCGCAGTTCCCTTATCAGAATCAGCTTTTATATTTATATATCCTATTCCTGCCCCAACTGCAACAGAAGGCGTAACAAATGTTCCAACAATTGGCAATACAGATAAACTTGTATTCTTGGCGTCAGCAGTTTTTGTTTGTTGATAGCCAAATTGAGAAGTTGCGAACCACGCACCTTTTAAGCCTTGATTAGAATCCTGAGCTTGAGCTGCAAATCCAAAAAATGCAATACTGACTAGTGTAAAAATCTTTTTCATTTTGAGTTTGTTTTTAAATTATGAAACAAACTTAGCTGTAAGTTTTTTCTTCAATACTGATTAAAGTCATAGATTAAAAAAAATCTTTAATTATCTTGTATCGCATTAAAATTTTTCAATTTTGTTTTACATTTGCACTTATGATAAAATCAGTTAACATACTAAACAAAAGAGCCCGATTTGATTATGAGATCATCGATACGTACACTGCCGGAATTGTTTTAGCAGGTACCGAAATCAAATCAATTCGTCTAGGCAAAGCCAATATCACAGAGAGTTTTTGCGAATTCAGTGGCATGGAGCTCTTCGCAATCAATACTTATATTGAAGAATATTCTTTTGGGAATCAATTCAATCATAAATCCAGAAGCGAACGAAAATTACTTCTTAACAAAAAAGAATTAAAAACACTTCATAAAAGCGTTCAAGCAAAAGGACTTACTATTGTGCCATTAAAGTTATTTACAAACGAAAAAGGATTAGCGAAACTTCAAATAGGACTTTGTAAAGGAAAGAAAAATTACGACAAACGTGAATCTTTAAAAGAACAAGATACAAAACGCGATTTGGACAGAATCAAAAAAGCTTATAATTAATTGTTTCTTTAATTTTCTCAAAATGATGCGTTTATAATATTTTATCGTTATTTTTACTACAAACAATATAACCGTAAAATATGAAAAAGTATCTACTTATGTTAACCGCCGTGCTGTCTCTCTCAGGTTGTGGCAGCAATACTTCTATCGTAAATAGCTGGAGAGACCCAGATGTAACCGTTACACAGGAACAATTTAAGAAAGTTTTAGTCGTTGCCTTGGTCAAAGATGAAGCTTCAAGAAGAATTACCGAAAACAGAATTGCATCGACCAATCCAGTATTCAAAACTTCATATCAATATTTAAACGCGACTTCGCAATTAACGCAAGAGCAAAAATTAAAAATATTGCAAGATGAAAATTTTGACGGAGTTGTTACAATGCGCTTAGTCAGCAAAGAAAAAGAAGTCAATTACGTCCCTGGGACTTATACGGGAATGTATTACGGAGGATTTGACGGAATGTATACTGGAATGTATGGCTATGGTTTTGGAAATTGGTACGGAATGTATTCACCAAATTTCTACGATCCTGGATACTATCAAGAAACAACATCCTACATGGTTGAAACCAATATTTTTTCATTAAAACAAAACAAATTAATTTGGACAGGAACAACAGAATCACAGTACGTTACTGATTTAGGACAAACCGTTGATGCCATAATGCAAGCCGTTGTAAAAGAAATGAGAAAAGACGGTTCGCTTCCTCCAAAATAAAATATCAAAAGCAGTATTCAAAAAATACTGCTTTTCTTTTCTTCAAAAAAATGACTAATTTTGTCAAGACTAAAAATTTCATAAAATGAAATCGCTTTTAAAAAATGCGAGAGATCAGAAAGGCCTAAAAACTCGCGAATTAGCACAGCTTGCTGGTATCGATCAGGCTTTAATAAGTAAATTTGAATCTGGAACTAGAAAACCAACCAAAGAACAAGTAACTAAATTATCTCAACTTCTTGAGATTGATTATGAAACTTTAATGGTTGCCTGGCTTAAAGAAAAAATACTTTATGAAATTGGCGATGATGAATTTGCGTTGAAGGCTTTGCTTCTTGCGGAACAAGAAATTCAGAAAAACAAAAAGGACATTGATTTTGCAATAATATCTTCTAATCAAACCATTTTAGATGAAATCGAAGCATTGAAAAATCAACTTCAATCATTTAATCATTTTGAATTACGTCAAATTTCTAAAACATTAGAATTAGAATTTATTTTCAAAAGCATCAGTTCTCTTGAAAATTCCCTCACTTTAGAAGAAGTTAAATCAGTCATTAATGATGGAATTACAATTTCTGGAAAAAGTATGCAGGAGCATCTTGAAGCAATTAATTTTCAAGAAATAGCAGCTTATATAAAAGATTTAAGTCAAAAGAAAACAAGTTTAAGCGAAAAAGAATTTCTTTCAATCCATAATTTAATTTTCAAAGGAATTCCGTTTGAAAATGCAGGAAAATATAAAAATGATCCTCTCGTTTCACGCGAAATGAATTTACTTTTAAATTGGTATGAGACACACAAAAACAATCTCAACCCAATAATTTTAGCATCTGAAATATATTTAAAGATTCTCGATATCAATCCATTCGAAAAAGGAACTCTTCAAGTAGCAAACATAATAATGAACTGGATTTTATTTCAAAACAATTATGTTTATGCTGTAGCTCAAACTGATAAAAATAAATCCGATGAATATTTTTCTGCTTTAGATGGATATATAATCAAAAATGACAAATCGGTGTTTATAAACTATGTGCTTAAAATCGAAAAAGAAAACCTCAAAAACGCAATACAATCGAATGTAAAATAAAAAAGCCCGCATAAAACGGGCTTTTTTATTAATTTTTATCTTCTAACAAAGGAACAAATCGAAACTCTCCAAACTCATGTTTTTCAAATTGAGTTTCGTTCTTTCTGATTAACAAAGTCATAATCTGAACATCTTCCCCTAACGGAATAACAAGCCTTCCCCCTATTTTCAGTTGAGCCATTAAAGGTTGTGGAATAAATGGTGCACCAGCTGTAACTATAATACTGTCAAACGGAGCAAAATTTGGCAATCCTTTGTATCCATCTCCAAAAGTAACGTGCTTCGGGCGAATGTTTAACTTCGGAAAAAGATTTGATGTTGCTTTAAATAATTCATTTTGTCTTTCTACTGTATAAACTTTCGCGCCAAGCATAAATAAAACAGCAGTCTGATAACCAGAACCCGTACCGATTTCTAAAACTTTGTGATCTTTCTTCACTTCAAGCAATTGCGACTGAAATGCCACCGTGTAAGGTTGCGAAATAGTTTGCCCTGCTCCAATTGGAAATGCTTTATCCTGATAAGCGAAATCTTCAAAACTTGAATTCAAAAAAAGGTGTCTCGGGATTTTTTTTATCGCATCCAAAACCGCTCTATCAGTAATTCCTTTTTGTTCTAAAGTAGTTACTAATTGATTACGAAGTCCTTGATGTTTGGCAGTGTCTTTCAAAATGGGTAGGTTTTATTTTGGCAAAAATAAGAAAACAAATTATCAAAAGTCAACTACTTTTTTATGATTTAATTTCTATTTTTGATTAAAACCAAAAACCTAACAACCACAATCATTTTATGAAAAAAATCATTTTACTTTTATCATTAATTTTTTCTCTCTTTGGCATTTTTTTAGCTTTCTTTTTTGTTTTCTTTTACCCAACAAACATATCCCCACTCCTGCACTTTATCATATCCTGCTTCAGTCCCTATCATTATTCAGGATTCGATATTTATATTGTTACAGAAAGAACGAGTGAACATTCATTTAGTAGCACATCACTAACTCTATTAAACTTATTTTTTTATTTAACCTTTCTCGCTGGAAGCATTATTTATTATTTTTCAAAATATAAGGAAACTAAGCTGTTGCTCTTTAATTATAGTTTAATTTTTCTAAGTTCAATCATCAATGTAACAACCTTCCTTAGATTTATCACTATTAAAATTAGCATTCTTGAGATCAGTTATATAATAACAACAACTATAATACACATTTTCATATCATTTTATTTTATAACAAAATACCTAAACACTAACATGCCTGATAATGACGATCTACAAAATTCATCAAACTCCAAACGTTTTTTAAATTTACTGATAGACACCATTATCATAATCTCTGTAGTTTTTGGTTTAATTACTTACGCACAAATAAATTCACAAATAAATTCATTTTTAAATTACTTGAGACTAGCTTTTGGAGAAAAATTTGGACCTATAGCTTTCTTTTATTCAATTAAATTCATCTACTATCTGCTATTTGAATCCATATTCAAAAGCACACCAGGAAAATTCTTAACGGCTTGCTATGTAACAGATGAAGAAGGAAATCCACCAACTTTTTCGATGATCTTAAAACGAACATTATTCCGATTTATCCCTTTCGAGAGTTTATCTTTTCTAATCGGTAAAAATCTACATGATGATTACTCAGACACTTATGTCATAAATAAAAAAACAGATTCTAAAACAGAAAAAAAATACTTACAAACATTATCTATTTGCTTTCTTATTATGTTAGTTATCTATTTTTTTAATTTATCAACAAGACATCATTTTTAATAATTAAAAGCATGAAAATGTCTTTCGGAAGATTATCAGATGCGAATTGAATCAATAAATCTTTCTGGCATTCATTTTCACTTTCAACAAATAAATTATATTTTTGTTTAAAATACATTCTCATGTTAAAAGTAGGAGTTTTAGGTGCTGGTCATCTTGGTAAAATACATTTACGCTTATTACAACAATCTGACAAATACGAATTAGTTGGATTTTACGACGAAAATCAAGAAAATGCCGAAAGAATCTCAAAAGAGTTTGGCTATAAAAACTTCAGCACAATTGCAAAACTCATTCACGCTGTCGACGTGATTGACATTGTTACTCCAACACTTTCACATTATAAATGTGCAAAAGTTGCAATCAAATCTGGAAAACATATTTTTATTGAAAAGCCAATTGCCAATACTGTAGAAGAAGCTGAAGAAATTATTGCTTTAGCCAAAGAACACAATGTAAAAGGGCAAGTTGGTCACGTAGAGCGCTTTAATCCAGCGTTCATTGCTACAAAAAACATGATCGAAAATCCGATGTTTATAGAAACGCATCGTTTGGCCGAATTTAATCCGCGTGGTACAGACGTTCCTGTGGTTTTAGATTTAATGATTCATGATATTGATGCGATTTTAAGTGTTGTTAAATCGAAAGTAAAAGATATTCACGCTAGTGGTGTATCTGTGATTAGTGATACTCCTGATATTGCTAATGCTAGAATCGAATTTGAAAATGGTTGCGTAGCCAATTTAACCGCTAGCAGAATCTCATTAAAAAACATGCGTAAATCACGTTTCTTTCAAAAAGACGCGTACATCTCGGTTGACTTTTTAGAAAAGAAATGCGAAGTCGTCCGTATGAAAGATGCGCCAGAAGTTCCTGGAGATTTTGATATGATTCTTCAGAATGCCGAGGGCGTGAAAAAACAAATCTATTTCACTAATCCAGATGTAGAGCAGAATAATGCTATTTTGGACGAACTAGAGTCTTTTGCAAATGCAATCAATACTGACACCACGCCAGTTGTAACATTGGAGCAAGCTACAGATGCATTGCGTGTAGCGTATCAAATTATTGACTGCTTCAATAAATAATTAAAAGAGAATTTTAAAAATAATTAGCCACGAAATTCGCGATAAAATTGTGAATTCGTGGCTAAATCGTAAAATATAATATACTAAAAGTAATATGAAAACAATAGCTGTAATTGGAGCAGGAACAATGGGTAACGGAATTGCGCATACTTTTGCACAAAGCGGATTTACTGTAAAATTAATCGATGTTTCTGAAAAATCATTAGACAAAGGAATGGCAACTATTGCTGCCAATCTAGAGCGTATGCTTTCTAAAGGCACAATTACGCAAGAAGATGTTGCGAAGACAATTACAAATATTATTACGTACACAGATATAAAAGACGGCGTTGTTGGTGTTGATTTAGTAGTTGAAGCTGCAACTGAAAATGTAGAGTTGAAACTAAACATCTTCAAACAATTAAACGAATATTGCTCTCACAATACCATTTTAGCAACTAACACTTCTTCTATTTCAATTACACAAATCGGAGCTGTTGTAGCACATCCTGAGCGTGTTATCGGAATGCACTTTATGAATCCGGTGCCGATTATGAAATTAGTTGAAATCATTCGTGGATATAATACAAGCGATGAAGTAACTAAAATCATCATGAGTTTATCTGAAAAATTAGGTAAAGTTCCTGTTGAAGTAAACGATTATCCTGGATTTGTGGCAAACCGAATTTTAATGCCAATGTTAAACGAAGCAATTGAAACGTTATATAACAAAGTTGCTGGAGTTTACGAAATTGACACCGTAATGAAATTAGGAATGGGACATCCAATGGGACCACTTCAATTAGCTGATTTTATTGGTCTTGACGTTTGTCTTGCAATCTTAAATGTAATGTACGACGGATTCAAAAATCCAAAATATGCTCCTTGCCCACTTTTAGTAAATATGGTTAGAGCTGGAAAACTGGGAGTTAAATCTGGAGAAGGTTTTTACGATTATAGCGAAAGCAAAAAAGCAGAGAAAATTTCGAAACAGTTTATTCTTTCATAAAAAAGAAACATCATGTCGATTCAATCGAATTTAAAAACAATTAAAGCAACTTTACCTGAACACGTAACTCTCGTTGCCGTTTCAAAAACAAAACCCGTTTCAGATTTGATGCAGGCTTATGAAGCAGGTCAACGTATTTTTGGAGAAAACAAAATTCAGGAAATGACTGAAAAATGGGAACAAATGCCAAAGGACATTCAATGGCATATGATTGGTCATGTTCAGTCCAATAAAGTCAAATTTATGGCGCCGTATGTGACTTTGATTCATGGTGTTGATAGTTTGAAATTATTACAGGAAATCAATAAACAAGCTTTAAAAAACAACAGAATTTTAGATTGTCTTCTCCAAGTTTATATTGCAGAAGAAGAATCTAAGTTTGGTTTGGACGAAAATGAACTAAACGAACTTTTAACTTCTATTGAGTTTAAGGAATTGAAAAATATTCGTATCTTGGGTTTAATGGGAATGGCCACTTTCACCGAAGACCAAAACCAAATAAAGAAAGAATTCACACATTTAAAATCTATTTTTGATTCTATCCAAAAACTGCAGATTGTTGATTTGAAAATAATTTCAATGGGAATGTCTGGAGATTATCAATTAGCCATAGAATGCGGAAGCACAATGGTAAGAATTGGAAGCAGCATTTTTGGCGGAAGATAAATTACCAAAGATTTTAATTGATTACTAAAAACTGAACACTGATTACTGAATTTGTACGCGATATTAGACATAGAAACCACTGGAGGACAATTTAATGAAGAGGGAATTACTGAAATCGCCATCTACAAATTTGACGGGCATGAAGTAGTTGATCAATTCATAAGCCTTGTTAATCCTGAAATTCCGATTCAGCCGTTTGTAGTAAAACTGACTGGAATCAATAACGCTATGTTGCAATCTGCTCCAAAGTTCTATGAAGTTGCCAAACGCATCATCGAAATCACTTCAGACTGCGTTATAGTTGCTCACAATGCCTCTTTTGACTACAGAATCCTACGTACAGAATTCCGTCGTTTAGGCTATGACTTTGAAGCCAAAACACTTTGTACAGTAGAGTTAGCAAAAAAATTAATTCCAGAACAACCTTCATATAGTTTAGGAAAATTGGTGCGTGCACTCGGAATCCCAATGGCAGACAGACATCGCGCCAGCGGAGACGCCATGGCAACGACCAAGTTGTTCAAAATGCTTCTAGAAAAAGACGTAGAAAAAACAATCGTAAAAGATTTTATAAAACTAGAAATCGAAAAAGGAATTGCACCAAAATTCCTCGACCTTTTAAGTCAAATGCCAGCCAAAACTGGTGTTTATTATATTTATAATGAAGGTGGCACTTTGATTTACATCGGCAAAAGCCAAAATATCAAAAAGAGAGTCAATCAACATTTTACAGGAGTTACAACCAAAAGTAAAAAAATTCAAGCCGAAGTTTTCACCATCACTTATGACGAAACCGGAAGCGAGTTAATCGCCCTTCTAAAAGAAAGTGAAGAAATAAAAGTAAACAGACCAAGATATAACCGCGCACAACGAAAAACAATTTTTCAATATGCGCTTTATGCTGAAAAAGATGCAAACGGATATCTTAATTTAAGATTGGAAAAAGCTGATGGCAGAAAAAAGGAAATAACTTCTTATTCTAGTTTGCAGGAAGGAAAAAATGCACTTTTTAGACATACAGCCAAATATCATTTGTGCCAAAAATTAACTGGTTTATATATCACTAAAAAAGAGTGCTTTCAATATAAAATCAAAGAATGTGATGGCGCTTGCATTGGTGAAGTGACACCTGAAGTTTACAATTTAAGAGTACAGGAATTCATTTCAGACAATAGTTTTGAAAACAAAAGCATGATTCTGATTGACCGCGGTAGAAATGTAAACGAAAGAAGCGCCATTTTGATTGAAAACGGAATCTACAAAGGATACGCTTATTATGATTTGAATTACCAAATCACAAATATCGATATTCTAAAAAATATCCTGATTCCGATGCAACACAATCGTGATGTGAAAAATATTATCCAAAGTTACCTTCGCAAAAGCAAATCAATAAAAATCCTGCATTTTTAATACGATAAAGTTTACGTATCTTCGTGATATGACAAAAAAATCAAAATACGAGCTCTTCCGAGAAAAAATCAAAATCATTCTCTACGGAACAAACACCATTTTGGGACGAATGTTTGATTTGGTTCTTCTGGGTCTCATATTGCTTAGCGTACTCTTAGTGATGCTCGATACTGTAGAAGGAATCAATCAAAAATACCATCACCAACTTCTTGTATGCGAATGGATTATCACCATATTCTTTACCATAGAATATGTTTTGAGAATAATTGCAATCCAAAAACCCGTAAAATATATTTTTAGTTTCTACGGAATAATAGATTTGATGGCTATTTTGCCAATGTATTTGTCGATCTTTTTTCCAGCAACAAATGTCTTGACAATTGTGCGTGTACTGCGTTTTTTCAGATTATTCAAAATCCTGCATATTCCGCAAATTTCGCATCAATCGTATCAGCTCAAAGAAGCATTGCAGGCCAGTAAAGAAAAAATTCTAGTTTTCATTTATTTTGTCGTCATCAGCGCAGTAATCATAGGTGCATTAATGTATGTTGTAGAAGGCAAAGAAAGTGGTTTTACCAGTATTCCAGTCAGCATTTATTGGTCGATTGTAACACTTACCACAGTCGGCTACGGAGACATTTCACCAATAACTCCTCTTGGACAATTCCTCGCATCACTCGTTATGATTATGGGTTACGGAATCATAGCAGTCCCTACCGGAATCGTAACGGCTGAATTTGCCAAAGCAAGTCTCAGAAGTTCTTCGGTAAGCAACAAAAGAACATGTTCGCAATGCAAAGCACAACTGCACTTTGATAATGCAAAATATTGCTATCAATGCGGAAAAACATTACCCAATAATTAATTTATGAAGCTAATCCAGCTGTACATTGCAACTCCTCCTTATCTTTGTTGTTTTTTAAAGTCATAAAAGGAGCTTCCGCTGGTCGCTCTTTTATTCCAAAAAAAACAAACAAATATAAGTCCGGGGTTTTCATTTCCATCTGGGCTAAAAAATATGAAGTACTTAATTACCATTGTCGGACCAACAGCTATCGGAAAAACAGCCCTAAGCATTGCTTTGGCACAACATTTTAAATGCGAGATTATTTCTTGCGACAGTCGTCAATTTTTTAAAGAAATGACAATCGGAACTGCCGTTCCAAGTCAGGAAGAATTAAATGCTGCACAACATCATTTCATTCAAAACAAATCCATTTTTGAAAACTATACTGTTGGCGATTACGAAAAAGAAGCACTTTCAAAACTAGAAGATCTATATAAAACCAATGATTTTGCCATTTTAATTGGCGGATCAGGTTTATATGTTGACGCTGTTTTAAAAGGCTTTGATGAATTTCCAGAAATAGCTCCAGAAGTTCGAACTGAAGTAAATTCAAATTACGAAAAACTCGGAATCGAATATCTTCAGGAACAATTAAAAAATCTAGATCCAGATTATTACCAAAAAATAGCAATCGAAAATCCTCAGACTTTGCAAAACCCACAACGAATGATGCGTTTTGTAGAAGTTTGCATTGGATCGCAAAAACCATATTCTTCATTTTTGAATCTGAAGAAAAACAATCGAAACTTCACTCCTATTTTAATCGGTCTAGATGCCGATAGAGAAGTCATATACAACAGAATCAACCTGCGCGTAGACATCATGATGGATATGGGATTGCTAAAAGAAGCAGAAACACTTTATCCTAACAAAGAATTAAATGCCTTGCAAACTGTGGGTTATAGAGAATTATTCAGTTATTTTGACGGAGAATTCACTTTGCCATTTGCTATTGAAGAAATCAAAAAAAATACTCGTAGATTTTCAAAAAGACAACTCACCTGGTTCAGAAGAAATGAAAATACAAAATGGTTTGATTACAACACAGACAGACAAAAAATATTTGATTACATAAATTTAAAGTTGAAAATATAATTTTCTTACAAAATTTTAAATATATTTAGATTCACTTTAAATATATTTAAATGACAAAATTACTACTTTTCTTTTTTACTATTTTAATTTGCTATTCTTGTGAAATTCAATACGATGGAGGAACAAGACTCGTAGTTGAAGGGCAACTGGTTAGTCGAAATGGCAATCCAATTCCTAACAAAAGAATTGAAATAACCAATTATTCTGACGGAACTTATACTCCAAGTGATTTAATAAGTTTCACCAAAACCGATTCCGAAGGGAAATTCCGCATGATTTTTCCTGCGCCTAAAGGTGATGATATTACAATAACTACAGAACTAAATGGTTATAATTTTGATGATGAGTATTCTACTCTTAACAACACTACTGGATTTCAAAATAAAAGAATAGATGCTTTAAGGAAAAATTTCACCAATTATAAATTAGACCTCAATAAAGTAACTTTATTCAAGAATGAGGAAATTACAGAGCTTCAGATCATCCTAAACAAAACATCAACAAATAAACAAATTACGGCACTTCATGTTGACGGAATTGCGGCAGAGGATTATATTGATTTAAATTATAAAAACGAAAATCAACAAAATCTTCAAACTCAGTTTAGCGTCATTAAAAATCAAAATATAACTTTAAGTTATACAATCGCTGATTACTCAGATCCTACAAAAGTGGTTACAACTAACCATGAAGCCAATATTGCAATTAATTCCGATAAAGTAATCCATGCTATAACTTATTAATTATGAAGATCAAAATTCTTTTCTTTTTACTCTTTCTTCAATTTTCATTTGGACAAGAAACCGAAAATAAAAGTTTAGTAAAATTTAATCATGACATTCGGGTAAATCTTATTATTCCTTCGACTTTTGGCGATAATTTTTTAGCGAAGGCCAGTAACGATCACGTAGGAATTGGGGCAAATTTTAGTTTTTTAAGGATTCAAAATTTTAAACTAGGAGTTGGCTATGATTTTATGCCTTATTCTACAACTGATGTATCCTTGGCTGGAAATATTAAATTCTCCGAATATCATACCTATTATGGAGATATTTCATATGAAATTAAGATACTAGACAAACTCAATTTCGAGCCTTATTTTGGTTATGGAGGCACTGATCTCAAATTTAAATCTGAGGATAGAAGTTTTGGTAAACAAACGGGAGACAACCTTAGATTTGGATTAAACGTTGATTATCAACTAGCCAAAAGATTTTCTGTCTTTACAGGGTTTTGCTATTTAAAATCAAATTTGAATATCAATACCGCACCTGAATATGTGTCATTTTTTGACAATGCAGAGATGTTTCAATTTAATTTTGGAATAAAAATTCATTAATTTTGTATTTGTTTAAAATACAATACTAAAAGAATACCATCTCATGCCAATTTCACCAAATTTCACGTCAGTTTTAAGCAAAGACTGGGAAATTAATTTTACGCAATGTACGCCAAATGGCTACTTGAAATATACCGATTTATGCAATCTTTTACAGCTTACCGCCGCTGCTCATTCAGAAGTTGGCGGCATAAGCTTTACTGATATGCAGGAATTTGACCAAGCGTGGGTTTTAAGTCGTATGCGTGTAGAAATAACTGCATTACCAAAATGGCAAGATGTTGTAACCGTAAAAACTTGGATTAATAGTCTTGAAAATTCACGTTCAGTTCGTGCGCTTGAAATGTATGTAAACGGAAAAAAGATTGTCGGAAGCGAAACGTATTGGGCCGTTTTCAACACCAAGGCACGCCGTCCAGAACCTTTAGCACTGCCTTTTGAACATTTCGAACTTTTCCCAGAAAATAAAGCAACAATTGAAGGTTTCTCACGAATAAATATCAATCCAGAAAAAGAATCAGTTTTTGAAAAAACAGTTTATTTATCCGATTTGGATATTGTAAATCATGCTAATAATGTAAAATATTTAGAATGGTGCCTAGATCATGTTGATGCAAAAAGAATCCTAAAACAAGAAGTGAAAAGCTTTGAAATGAATTTCTTAAAAGAACTTTCGCTAAACGATCAAGTAGTGATTCACGAAAATGACAATGAAGACCATTCAGCAACAACATTTAGTATTACAAAAGGTGATAAAAATTGTTTTGCTTTGGAACTACATTGGAAATAATTTATATATAGTCCCTATGGGACATTTATATTTCCTGACATATTTCTACCGACATACAATCTCTACGAGATAATTTTCATGATTAAAAGCTAAATATTGGTAGAAAAAAAAATAGACAACCCTATAAAATTGTCCCGTAGGAATGCATATATTCAGATACAAAAAACGATGTTAATTCAAAATGAATAACATCGTTTTTATTTTAATCAAAATCACTTCGATTTCTTTTTAGAATCTTTTTTATCCTTTTTAGGCTTCTTCTTTTTTAACAAAGCAACTTTATCTTTGATTCGTTTTTCAACATCGTTAATTCCAGAATCATAATCATGCTGAATCGAATATAATTTTGCTTGCTTAATTTCTTTCAAAGCTTCTTTAAATTTATGCTGAACTTCTAAAAGAATAGCTTTCTTGGTGTAAATATCAGATTTATTAATTCCTTTTATAGTCAAAGCAAAGTCAATTAATTTTTGAGCTTCCTCATAATCTTCATTAACAATCAAAGTCTGCAAATAGTGCGGATAAACTTCAAGAGCGTGAATATTAATGGATAAAGCTTCCTGAAAATAAGATTTGGCTTCTTCGTAATTCATTAATTGTTCCGCCTGAATTCTTCCATACAAGCATAAAACCATTGTATTTTTTGAATCATAAGAAAAAGCATAATCTAAAGATTCTATAGTTCCTTCAAGCCAAAAAGGATAATTGTCTAATGCTTGAAAAAGGTATTTATCTATTGTTTTCATTTCGTAAATCGTTCTTTAATTTCTGACGAGTTCCTTTATAACTTTTCTCAACTTTATTCTTTTTAAAATCACTTCCTGTAAAAACTCTGATGGGATTTCCACGCTGTACATTCAGCTGATTTTCCCATTGTTTTCCTACGTGACTTTTAAGCTGAAGCAATTTCTCGTCTTCTAGTTTTTTAATTAATCTTTCTGTTGCCAGTTTTTTATTCTGATGTTGCGAACGGCTGTCCATTGCCACAACTGCAATTCCTGTAGGAATATGAGTCGCCCGAATCGCAGAACTCACTTTGTTAACGTGCTGTCCTCCTGCTCCAGAACTTCGCATGGCTTGATATTGAATATCATTTTCTGAAAACAAACTGCTTTTTTGTTGTTCGATTTCAAAAATTCCGATAAACCAATTTTTTCGTTTATGCATTTTCCGATACTGACTTTGGCCAATCCATTGAATTGTTCCAATCCAAGAATTCACAAACTGATCTGCATTTTTTCCTTTTACAGCAATCGATGCCGTTTCTACAGTTCCGTTTTCAATTCCTGCTTCTCTTTGCAATAAAACGATTTCCAATCTTTGTTCCTGTGCTTCTTCCAGCACTTTTTTAAGCACTTGGGCAACAACCCAAGTGCATTCTGCAGGTCCGCGACCCGCTGTTATCTGAATTATTCTTTCCATTATAAATTTCTTTTTAACGGTCCATTCTAACAATCTTAGGCGTAAAAGTCCCAAGAACTTCAACTAGCTCCGTTTGGTTTGCCATTACTTTTTCAATGTCTTTATAAGCCATTGGAGCTTCATCAATATTTCCACCAATCAAAGTCACACCGTGTTTTTTCAACTCTTTGTTGATCTGACTTTGGGTAAAACTGCTTTTACATTTTGCCCTCGAAAACAAACGTCCTGCACCATGAGAAGCTGAGTTCAAACTCTCTGTATTTCCTTTTCCTTTCACAATAAAACCGGGCGCGGTCATCGAACCCGGAATAATTCCAAGCTGACCTTCGCCTGCTGGTGTTGCTCCCTTTCTATGTACAATACATTCCTGACCGTTTACCATTTCTTTCCAAGCAAAATTGTGATGGTTTTCAATTGTTACCACGATTCTTTTTCCGATTGCTTTGGCAATTCTTCTGTGAATATCATCATGACACGCTTTTGCATATTCTCCAGCCAAATTCATTGCCAACCAATATTCTTGGCCATCATGTGTATTCAAATCTAACCAGGCTAAATGCTGTACGTTTTTTGGCAACGGACATTGTTTTGTTGCCAAATAGGTGTAATGTTTTGCAATGTTAGCCCCTAATCCGCGTGAACCGCTGTGCGACAAAACAGCAAAATATTCTCCCTTTTCTAGTTTCCATTCGTTCTCAGGATTATCAATTTTTGCGATTCCAAATTCTACAAAATGATTTCCTCCGCCTGAACTTCCTAATTGCTTGTAAGCTTTTGGTAAAAGATTCTTTAACAATGGAATATCTTGAAATTCGCTTTTATGAAAAACCTCGTGATCCACTCTTGAAGATTGCACCTCATTCATTCCAAACTTGGTATTATCTCTTAAAATCGCTTCTAATTGATGTTCCCTTCCTTTAAAATGGGAAGCTGGCAAATCAAAAATCGAAAGACTCATTCTACAACCAATATCAACTCCTACTCCATACGGAATAACCCCATTATCAGTTGCTAAAACTCCGCCAATTGGCAGTCCGTAACCCGAATGAGCATCAGGCATTAAAGCTCCCGCCACTGAAATTGGCAATTTTAGCGAATCGTACAATTGAAATTTTGCGTGCTGATCGATTTCATTTTCACCAAAAATTGAAAAAGGCGCTCTCGTTGATTTAAGCTGATGCATTCTCACTTGAACTGGTTTGATCAAACCTTCCGCTACTTTTCCCCACGTTCCGTTTCCTTCGTATTTTTCAGGATTTAGCAATACGTCTTTTGCTTCTGTTAGAATAGATTCCTTTTTTTCTCTTTTTCTATATCTATTTATTTGCCCTAAGGCAATGTTTATTGAATTGTTCTTTGGAAAACCCAATTTAATCAGGTCCTTTCCAGATAATTTATTTCCCATGATTTTATATCATTTCATCTACATATTGCTGATACAACAGATGTAGACTTTTATTTTTTATTGGGCTCACCTCTCTTGGGTTTTCATTTTGAAAATAACCCCAATTATAAGGCCGCCCCTTTACTAATCTGTTTATTTTTCCACTAAGATTATAGTTTGAAGTATAATTTAAAATAAGCTGAATTTCGCTTTCTAAATCAGAATCTAACATTCGTTTGTGCGTAATCATGTAAGGTTTTACCTGAAGTACAAAGCGCCAAGGCTCGTTAAACACATAATGAATTCTATATCTCTCAAAAACTTTACTCCAACGTTCTTGCTTGCTAAAATGTACTTTTTCTCTTTCTGATAATTCTAATTTCGGACTGTTCCATTCACTTTCAGTAAATTCTTTCAGCATTTGAATTTGCACAGAAGAAGCATTTTTTCTCTTTTTACTTTTCCTTTTTTTAAAGGTTTTATCCGAAGAAAATTGCCAAGTATTTATCTTTTCCAACAGCGTTTTGTAAAACTCTGCTTCACTTGATCTTACAACATCGTCCCTTAATTTAAAATGACGCTGCCATCCTTTTTGATAAGGTTCATCAAGCAGGATCCAAGGCAAATTATTACGCTGCTTCCAAAGTTTTTTTTCAAGCTTATTCAGTTGAATTAATTGTTTTTGAAAATCTTCTTTTACTAATCTTTTCTTTCTTTTTTTACTTTTTAAACGAGTATATAAAACATACTCATCTACCGTATAATTTTCCATAAAAAAAATTATCGTGCATTAAATTAACAGCCAAGAAGGCTTAACCTTTTATCCTGAAGGATAAATTCTAAAAATCGATTTTCGGGAAAATTTTGAAGTGTCTAGAATAAAAAAAGCCCGAAACTTATTGTCTTCGGGCTTTTTTATATATCTAAAAAGTATTTCTAAGATTGAAATAAGCCACGAAGAATTGCTTCACCAAATCCATTTGGTGTAAAGCTTTGAGATGTCAATGTAAATACAAACATTTTTTCTTCGTTTTAAAGGGTTATTAATTTTTTCGTGTGCAAATATTCATAATTGTTTTTTGATTTTCCAAATTATTTTAAAGAAAATTCTTCAGAATAAAATTTATTGAGCTTTTATAAATCCCAAAAAACAATACTAAGATTTTAAAAATCAAATAATTAACTTCAAACAAGAACACCCCAGAATATTTCAGTTTATTGCATAAAAAAAAGCCCTGATTTCTCAGAGCTTTATATTATTTAGATGAATTTATTATTCAGTCACTTTGCTTTTTACAACTAATCTGAATCCTTCTCCGTGAATGTTTAAGATTTCAACATCCTCATCAGCTTTTAGATATTTTCTAAGTTTAGCGATGTAAACATCCATACTTCTTGAAGTAAAATAGTTGTCATCTCTCCAAATTTTTGTCAAAGCTAATTCTCTCGGCATTAAGTCATTTTCGTGAAGAATCAACATTTTAAGCAATTCATTTTCTTTTGGAGACAATTTGATCGGCTCTTCATCTTGGAAAGTCAAGAATCTAAGTTTTGAATTTAAATGGAATTTACCAATATTGAATTCAAATTGTACTTGTTCTGCTTTATTATCCGCAGATTTTCTCTGGATAATAGCTTTTATTTTCATTAATAAAACCTCTGAATCAAAAGGTTTATTCAAATAATCGTCTGCACCAGCTTTGTATCCTTTCAACACATCCTCTTTCATTGATTTTGCTGTCAAGAAAATAATTGGCACTTCGCTGTTTTTTTCTCTAATTTCTTTGGCTAAAGTATAACCATCTTTATAAGGCATCATGACATCAAGAATGCATAGATCATATACATCTTTCTTGAATTTTTCGAAACCTTCCATACCGTTTTTAGCTAAAGTAACTTCAAAGTCATTTAACATTAGATAATCTTTAAGAACTGCCCCAAAATTTAGGTCATCTTCTACTAAAAGTATTCTTTTGTTACTATTTTCCATATTTTAATTTATTAATGGTATTTTTATTATAAAGGTGCTACCTTTTCCTTTTTCGCTTTCAACATATACTTGACCGTTGTGGTCTTCAACAATTCTTTTTACATATGCCAATCCCAAACCGTGGCCTTTAACATTGTGCAGATCTCCTGTATGCTCTCTGTAAAACTTTTCAAATACTCGTTTTTGAGCTATCTTACTCATTCCCAAACCATGATCTTTTACTTTTATCAGAATCATATCTTTTACATTTTCAGTAAAGATTTCGATCTCTGGAGTATCTGGAGAATATTTAATAGCATTTTCTAAAATATTAACCAATACGTTTGTAAAGTGCACTTCATTTATCAAACAAGTTGTTCTTGCTGCATTGTAATGTTTTACAACTGTACCTTGTCTATCTTCTAAAATCAGATTTACGTGTTCAATAGCATCGTCGATAATATCGGTAACTATTGTCGGTTCTTTCGTAATATCTAACTCTCTTTTTTCCAATTTAGAAATTCGAAGAACATTTTCAACCTGGGCATGCATTCTTTTATTTTCATCCCTAATCATTTGAAGATATCGATATACTTTTTCTTTATCTTCAATAACTTTCGGGCTTCTAATAGCATCAAGTGCTAAATTTATTGTCGCAATTGGAGTCTTAAACTCGTGCGTCATATTATTTATAAAATCTGTTTTGATTTCAGATATATGTTTTTGACGCAACAATTGATTTAATGCACTTGTATATGCGATAATGATAATAAGCGTAAAAACAATAGACAATATTGTAATGCTCAATAATTCTGAAAGCAGAAATCTCTTTTTATATGGAAATGTCAAAAACAATTCATATTTACTATTCCCTTCATTATCAGTATAAATAGGCACATGATAACTTAAATCCTTATCATAATGAAAACCATCAGATTTTACTTTTGTAGGCAAACCGCTGCTAAGAACACCAAACTCAAATTTGGTCTTAACACCATATTCTTCTAATTCCTTTTTTAAGAGTTTATAAAGTTTGTCTTTTGTAATTCTGCCTTCAATAGGAGTCAGTGAAGCGATATCTTTGTACTGAATTTGTTGCTGCACTTTATTTAAGATATCTAAACTGCCCGATTTTTCAATTTTTAAATCAGGAATGATAGTCTGTCCTAAAGAATTATTATCAATACCATTATTGTTGTTGTAAACTTCAGTTACACGTTTAGAACTGAAGTTCTTAAATCTTTCGCTACTGAATTTTTTATTGAAAAGCGAACCGCTTATATCATAATCTTCAGAAGTCAGCGTATTTGAATATACAATCGTTTTATTTGTTTTTGTATTTCTCTGAACGTATAAAACCTCCAGTAAATCTTCTTTTTTAGGAATTTTACCCGTACTGTCTTTTATGCGGTTATATTTGTCATAAAAGCTGTATTCTTCTTGCTGTTCAAGTTTATCAGCTACATTTCCAATTACTTGAGTAACGTGGTATTTGAATTGTTCGTCATTGTTTTTGAACGAAGAATTGAACCAAAATACCTGAACCAGAATTATCCCTATTAAGGACAAACTCATAAGCAAAACAAGTATTCTAAAAAATAATTTATTCATCGAAACAAAATTAATATTTTAACAATATACTAAATAATACATTAACCAAATATTAACATTTAAGACTGATTTTGTTTTATATTTAAAATTTTAAGAATTTTAACAACTTCTTCTCTAGCAATTTTAAGATTTACGTTATTAATAACAAAATTACTCTTGGAAATGCGATCTTCATCTTTCCATTGCATTTGCATTCTGCTTAAAACTTGTTCTCGTGTGGTATTATCTCGTTTTAAGACTCTTTCAATTCTTACTTCTTCGGGGGCGGTAACCGTAATTATAAAATCACAATCCTTATATCGGCCACTTTCAAATAATATTGCAGCCTCATAAATTACATATTCTTCATTTTTATACCGCAAAAGCCATGCCTCAAAATCCTTTTTTACTGCAGGATGAACTATAGCATTAAGCTGTGCGAGCTTTTCTGAATTATTAAATACAACATCTGCAAGTTTTGCTCTGTTTAAAACATTGTTTTCAAAAAGAGATGCTCCAAATGTCGCTTTAACTTTTTCGATGACATCTTCAGACTGCATTACTGCCCTTGCACCATCATCGGCAATATAAACAGGAACTCCCATTTCATTGAAATAGTTAGCAATAGTTGTTTTGCCACTTCCTATTCCGCCTGTCAAGCCAATAACTTTTGTCATTTTATAATTTAAAAAACATTTTCGGAAAGGCTTCTTGTGGCTTCTTTTTCAAGAGAATGACTTTTACAAATGATTCCAAAAATCCTGTCCCGTAGCCATAAAATTGTTTCCAAACTGCTATTACAGAAAGATATCCAATTTTGATGCTTTTATTCTGAATGCTTGCTGTAAGAAAAATAATAACGAAATATACGAAATATAATTGTAATAAAATATCAATATTGAAAATTAACAATAAAAAAGCTAATAATAATCCGAATAAGAAGAATGTCGGAAAGAAAAAAGTCAATTTATTATGCTCTGGGTACCAGCTATTTAATATTGGCCTAGCGATTCCGAATTTATGAACCTGAATAGAAAACTTCTCCCAATCAATTCGGCGTTTGTGATATACGTATGCTTCTGAAAACAATCTGGTTTCAAAACCTAAATTCCATAAACGAATTGACAAATCAGGATCTTCTCCTGGATGAATATTGCCAAAACCTTTTGATACCAGAAATGCTTTTTTTGAAATTCCCATATTGAAGCTTCTTGGCTGAAATTTGCTGATTTTTTCAGAACCGCCACGAATACCGCCAGTTGTCAAAAATGATGTCATGGCAAAATTAATCGCTTTCTGAATGCTCGAAAAGCTGTCCAAAGCCTTATCTGGACCCCCAAAACAATCTACATATTTTTCGTTTAATGCTTTTCTAACCTCCGTCAAATAATTTGGCGGAATAATACAATCGGAATCAAAAATGATGAAATAGTCGCCTCTAGCTTTCTGCATTCCAAAATTTCTTGAATCTCCCGGCCCTGAATTTTCTTTAAAATAATAGGAAATATTCAGTTTTCCTTCATACGTCATCACTACATCCTTGCACGGAATCGAAGAGCCGTCTTCAACAAGCACAATTTCAAAAGGTTCATTATAATCAGATTTTGCAAGACTTTCTAAAAGTTCATCAACTTCATCTGGACGATTATACACGGGTATAATTAAAGAAAAAATCATAACAGGATATGCGGTATTAGAATGGCAATTTTTTTATAATTCAAAATTTTAACAAAGATAGACTATATTCATAAAAAAACCATCAACTTTTGGTTGATGGTTTTTCATTTTATATTTTTCAATATTCTTATTTGATACTTTCAATATCAACCATTTCGTTTGCCTCAGCTTGATAATCAACTCCAGCAAATTCAAATCCGAATAAGTTTAAGAAATCATTTCTGTATCCAGCTAAATCTCCAATTTCTGGCAAGCTTTCAGTTGTCGCTTCTAGCCAAAGTTTAGCCACTTTATCTTGAACATCATCTCTCATTTCCCAATCATCAATTCTGATTCTTCCTTTTTCATCAACAGGAACTTCAGAACCATTGTATAATCTGTCTTGGAATAAACGTTGAATTTGCTCGATACAACCTTCGTGGATTCCTTCTTCTTTCATGATTTTGTAAAGAAGAGAAATATACAACGGAATTACTGGAATTGCAGAACTTGCTTGAGTTACCAATGCTTTGTTTACCGAAACATAAGCTTTTCCACCAATAGACTGCAAACTATCAGAAATAGTAAACGCTGTAGCTTCTAAGTGATCTTTTGCACGGCCAATTGTACCTTTACGGTAAACTGCTTCCGTCAATCCAGGCCCGATATATGAATAAGCAACTGTAACAGCGCCTTCAGCTAATAAATTTTCAGCTTTTAAAGCGTCAATCCACATTGCCCAGTCTTCACCGCCCATAACAGCGACTGTGTTCTCAATATCTTCTTCATTTGCTGGTGCGATTGAAACCTCAGAAACTTTTCCTGTATGGAAATCAACTGTTTTATTGGTAAAAGTTTGCCCGATTGGTTTCAAAACCGAACGATGCGTTACGCCTGTATTAGGATTTGTGCGCACTGGAGAAGCCAAGCTGTAAATTACAAGATCTACTTGACCTAAATCGGCTTTGATCAAATCAAGAGTTTCTCTTTTAATTTCATTTGAAAACGCATCTCCGTTGATGCTTTTTGCATATAGACCCGCTTTATGAGCTTCTGTTTCAAAAGCAGCAGAATTATACCATCCTGGAGAAGCTGTTTTTCCTTCAACTGGTGGTTTTTCAAAAAACACTCCAATTGTTGATGCATCAGATCCAAAAGCACTTGTAATTCTTGAAGCCAATCCAAAACCTGTTGAAGCTCCAATAACCAATACTTTTTTAGCACCAGCAATTGCTCCTTTTGATTTTACATATTCTATTTGATTTTTAACATTTTGCTCGGCTCCCCTTGGGTGGGCTGTCAAGCAAATAAAGCCTCTCATTCTAGGTTCTATAATCATATTTTCTTGTTTATTCGTTAATATAGCAATCCTCAATTCAGACGATTAATTAACTTATTTAGCTTTGTTTAATTCGTTTTTAGATGACAAATATAAAGTATTTCTTTAGTTCAACAAGGCTTTAGCATGATTTAAAGCCGAATCAGAGACCACGGCTCCAGATAACATTTGAGCGATTTCGATAACTCTTTCGTCCTGAGACAAAAGCTTTAATTCTGATTGCGTATCGTCATCAATTGTTGATTTGAAAACTTTAAAGTGCGAATCTCCTTTTGCCGCAATCTGCGGTAAATGTGTAATAGCAAAAATTTGCATTGCTGTACTCATTTCTTTCATGATTTCGCCCATTCTTATGGCAATTTCACCAGAAACACCGGTGTCGATTTCATCAAAAATCAAAGTTGGAAGTTTTGAATATTGCGCCAAAATAGCTTTTACAGCCAACATAATACGAGACATTTCTCCACCTGACGCTACTTTTTTAAGCAACCCAAAGTCGGTTCCTTTATTTGCCGAAAACAAAAATTGCAATTCGTCTTTTCCATTTGAAAAATAGGTTTCAGATGGTAAAAGTTCGATATTGAAACGCACATTTGGCATTCCCAAAGTTTCTAAAATCGTTATTAGTTTATTAGATAAAACAGGAATTGCATTCAAACGATTTTGATGAATAGATGCAGAAAATGCATCCAATTCAATTATTTTCTGATCAATAACTTTGTTCAATGAAGCGATTTCTTCTTCAATATTTCCTAATTCTAAAACTGTATTACTCAATTCAGCTTCAATTTGGATCAATTCGTCAACTGTAGAAACCTGGTGTTTCTTTTGAAGATTATAAATCAGTTGTAATTTTTGGCTGATCATTTCCAATTGTGCAGGATCATTCAGCAGTTTTTCTGAACAATTTTGAAGTTCTTTCGAAACATCATCAAATTCAATTGTCAAACTAACAATTCTTTCAGACAAAGCTTGATATTCTGCAGAAAAAGGAGCAATTTTTTGAAGCGCCGTTTTCACTTCATTTAAACTATGCAAAACCCCAAATTGCTCTTCATTGGCAATTGTCAAAGATTTATCTAACGATTCTTTTATCGTTTCAATATTATTCAGTTTTTCAAAATCAGACTCAAGCTCTTCTTGTTCTCCCGATTTTAATTTTGCCGAAACCAATTCATTCAATAAAAATGTATTGTATTCTTGTTCTTTTCCTGAATCGCTCTGTTTTTTCAGCAAAGCATTAAGTTTCGACTTATCTGATTTATATGTCTTTAATAACTTTTGATAGCCTAAAATAACTTCTCCATTATTTGCAATAGCATCAATTATCTTAAACTGAACGCTTTCATCAGACAATTCCTGAGTTTGTTGCTGCGAATGAATATCAATCAAAAACAAACTTAAATCCTGCAATTCCTGCAGATTTACTGGACTGTCGTTTATAAAAGCACGTGATTTTCCTGAAGGCAAAATTTCTCTTCGGATAATGGTTTCATCCTCATAATCCAAATCATTTGCTTCAAAAAACTCTTTTAAGTTATATTTTCCAATTTCAAACTGCGCTTCGATCACGCATTTTTCTTCTTTATTTTTTAGAGAAGTCAAATCGGCTCTTTTCCCTAAAACTAATCCTAAAGCGCCTAAAATAATCGATTTACCAGCTCCAGTTTCACCTGTAATTATTGAAAATCCTTTTGAAAAATCAATAGAAAGTTTTTCAATCAAAGCATAATTTTTAATCGACAGCGAAGTAATCATAAAATAAATTTGAGGATATTAGTTAATGGCGAACGTAAAAATAAGACTAAAAAATCAACTAGAACTTAATTTGCGCCCATTTTGTACTATTCAATGGCGAAACTTTATTCAGCACATCAGTTAAGTCTGAAACAGAAACACTTGGACCGCCAGAAAAAATCGAAGTTATCTCATCTGATTTTGCATCAAAAAAGACTCGCGTTAAAAAAGCATTAGGCTTGACCGTATTAAATTTCCCTATCAACAGCAATGCCGCTTTAATTCTTTCCTTAGAACCTTTCAAATCGTCACTCATTTTATCCAGACCTGTATGATACATATAAGTTACTTGGCGAAGATCACTATACATTGGCGAAATCATATCTGTAATCAAATAGTAACGATTTTGAATACCGTCTGCCTGGCTCCATCCTTTTGAACCGCCTTGCTGTGCAACATTTGCAATATTCTGCGCCATTTGAAGATATTGATTTCCAGCCCCTACTTGAAACGTATCGGCATCCATTCCTAAAATCATATAACAATAAAACGAAATAACAGAAACTAGATTTGATTCAAAAGTGGTTGGATTAAACAGCAAAGGTTCATACTCTGTGTACTTGAAATTAAAATCTTTATCATTATAATTTAAGACAGGAGAAGAATATGTTGAATTGAATATCAATCGTGATGATTGCACTTGAATTGTTCCTGAAAACTGGTCAGAACTGTTTGAAGACAATGTAATGTACATTGAGCAGTTAATTCGTTCATTGTGCTTTAAAACTGACCCAGTCCAATCTGTTTTATTTACAAATTCAGACAATGAAGCCTGAAGCGTTTTAAAAACTTGCTGATTGGGATTTGGCAATCTTTCTGTATTAATAGTAACAATACAGTTTAATTGTTGCGCCTGAGTAAAGCCAAAAAATAAAAACATTAAAAATGTAACTGCTTTATTCATAAAGAAAAGATTTGTGTTGATGTAAAATTGATGTTGATACTCTATTTTAAACTTTAAAAAAGTTATTATTTCGAAAAATGCAAAATCACTTTGCTTAAAATATCAACAGCAACAGACTCTTTTGATTTTAATTCCATTGGTTCGATTTTAAAATTTTTATCAATAAAAGTAACTTTATTGGTTTCTTTTTTAAAACCTGCACCTTCATCCTGCAAGGAATTAAGAACAATCAAATCTAAGTTTTTTTTCTGAATTTTCAGCTTAGCATTTTCAATTTCATTTTGAGTCTCTAAAGCAAATCCAATTAAAAACTGGTCTTTTTTTATAGCCCCCAACGATGCTAAAATATCTTTTGTTTTTTCAAGTTCAATTGAAAATTCTTCAGCTTCTTTTTTGATTTTCTGCGTAGCCACAACTTTCGGCCTGTAATCTGCCACCGCCGCCGCCGCGATTGCCACATCTACATCATTATAATGCAAATGACAAGCATCATACATGTCTTGTGCTGAAACTACATTTACAACCTCAATCGAACTGTTTTTTGCCTTAAAATGAGTTGGACCAGCAATTAGAATTACTTGTGCACCTAATTTTGCTGCTTCATTTGCGATATCAAAACCCATCTTTCCAGATGAATGATTTCCTATAAAACGTACAGGGTCTATCGCTTCGTATGTGGGACCAGCAGTTATTAGTATTTTTTTTCCTACTAATGGAAGTTTGCTTTCTAAATCGGCTTCAAGAAAAGTTATAATGTTCTCAGGTTCAGCCATTCGGCCTTCTCCAGACAATCCACTAGCTAATTCGCCACTTTCGGCAGGAATCATAATATTCCCGAATTGCTTTAAAGCAGCAAAACTAGATAAAGTCGAAGGGTGTTTATACATATCCAGATCCATTGCCGGAGCAAAATAAACAGGACATTTAGCCGATAAATAAGTAGCAATTAAAAGATTATCACAATTTCCTGTTGCCATTTTAGACAACGTGTTAGCTGTCGCCGGAGCAATCAACATGAAATCAGCCCAAAGCGCCAAATCAACATGGTTGTTCCAGACCGCGTCTTGATCATCTTCATTAAAGAAACTTGAGTGTACAGGATTTTTTGATAACGTAGATAACGTTAATGGAGTTACAAAATCCTTAGAAGCAGGTGTCATGATCACTTGGACATGTGCACCTGCTTTTATAAAAAGTCGTACTAATGAGGCTGTTTTATAGGCTGCAATTCCACCAGAAACTCCTAGCAGAATTTTTTTCCCGTTTAAAACTGACATTATACTATATTATTTGTTTGAACTTCTGTGGTAAGTTTTACCGTCTAACCATTCTTGAACAGCTAAAGCGTGTGGTTTTGGTAATTTTTCGTAAAATTTAGAAACTTCAATTTGCTCTTTATTTTCAAAAACTTCTTCAAGACTGTCATTGTAAGTCGCAAACTCTTCTAATTTCTCAGTTAATTCTTTTTTGATTTCAGAATTAATCTGATTTGCTCTTTTAGCCATAATGGTAATTGCTTCATACACATTTCCTGTTGGCTCTTCAATAACTGTTTTATTGTAAGTTATTGTGTTTACAGGAGCATTCGTCTTTTTTAAATCCATGACTTTATTTTATTTAATAAATTTTTGTAAATCTGTTTCCACTCGGGCATACATTTCGTCTGCCTGTTTTTTATATTTTGTATCGCTTTTAAACTTAATCAAGTTATTATACGCCACTTTTGCAACATTTAAACGCTCTTCCATTTTTTGAGGAATACTGTTTATCGCCAATTGATATGCTGAATCGTATTTGTAGAACAAAGCATCTTCTTTAAGAGATGTTCCAGGAAAATCAGCAATAAAATTATCAAATGCCACTAAAGCTGATTTATAATCAGAAATCGTATTGTATCCTTTAGCGTTTTCGTATGCTTTTTTCTCTAATTTTCCATTTAAAATCTTCACAGCTTCATTAGCCTGAGCAATGTATTCAGAATTAGGATAATTATCAATAAAAGCTTGTAATTTTTCCAAAGCTTTTACCGTATCTGCCTGATCTAAACTATAAACCGGAGCTAATTTTGAATAACTGTATGCACCCAAAAATGCCGCTTCTTGTACTTTTTCACTTCGTGGATAACCTGAAACAAAGCTTTCAAATTGATATCCAGCTAAATAATACTGATGTGTTTTATAGTAAGATTGTGAAAACATATAAAACAATTTTTCAGCCTGAGGTTTTCCTCTATACGAAGGTGCTAATTGTTCAAAAAGACGAATCGCTTTTGAATATTTGCCCGCATCATACATTTTTGTCGCCATTTCAAATTTTGCCGCAACATCCTCATTTTTTAATACCTTTTGGTAATCACTACATGAACAAAAAAGAGCAACAACAATTAATAGAGATACGATTTTTTTCATTTTCTTACTTTATATTATGATTTCTTAGACATTGTGCCAAAGCAAAATCGCACCGAAGTTCCGGTGGCAAATTTAGTTATTAATTTAGCTACTGCAAAATATTTTTTTTGTATAATAAAATACCGTCAGACTTACTCTGCTTTAATACTGCTTTTTACAAAATTATTCAATCTTGTCGCCAATGATTCATCAACTGGAACTAAAGGCAAACGCACCGTATTGTCAGCAATTCCAAGAGCTTGGAAGATTTGTTTGATTCCTGCAGGATTTCCTTGTTCGAAAATCATATCAATACTGTCTGACAAAAAATAATGTGTTTTAAACGCGTCGACAGCTTTTTTATTCAGTCCTAAACGAATCATTTCTGAGAATTCTTTAGGAAAACCTTGTCCAATTACCGAAATTACTCCTGCTCCACCAGCTAAAACAATTGGAAGCGCCAACATATCATCTCCTGAAATCACTAAGAAATCTTTAGGAGCATTTTTAATAATCTGCATGGCTTGAGCCATATCTCCAGCAGCTTCTTTTATTGCAACAACATTTTTAAAATCGTTTGCCAAGCGCACCACAGTTGAAGGCAACATATTGCTTGAAGTTCTTCCTGGCACATTATATAGGATTACAGGAATTGGCGAAGCTTCAGCAATTGCTTTAAAATGCTGATAAATTCCTTCTTGAGTTGGTTTATTATAATAAGGTGAGACAGAAAGAATAGCTTCAAAAGCTGAAAAATCTCTTGTTTTCAATTCTTCAACAATCTGCATTGTATTGTTTCCTCCTACTCCCAGAACTAGAGGTAATCTCCCTTTATTTACGTCGATTACTGTATTGATAACCAACTCCTTTTCGTCTTGAGTCAAAGTAGCATTTTCTGCTGTTGTACCCATAACTACAAGATATTCAACTCCTCCGTCAATCGAAAAATTAACGATACGCTGCAAAGCTTCGATATCAACTGAAAAGTCTTTTTTAAATGGAGTTACAAGCGCAACACCAGTTCCTATTAATGATTGCATATTTTGATTAAATTTATTTTATACTTTTTAAATACCTAAACAACTCGGAAACAAACACTTTGTAATTTTCAATTCCTGTATTTATCATCCATCGATTTAATTTTTGATCCACCGATGAAAATCCGATTTTAAATTTTGCTTTTGATCTGCTGGTCATCATCATCAAAATCGTTTTTTCAATTTCGTAATAACTAATCAAGAGATCAAATTTTGTTTCTATAAATTCAATTAAAAAAGATTCTGAAAATTCTCCCCTCCAATTGATTTGTTTTTCACCAAAAGTAGGTTTCGAATACGTTTTTTTCTTCTCAAATTTATCTTTATAAACGACAACTTTTATGTTTTTGACAGCAATTCCGTTCTGAACTAGCTCATTTATCAATTCTTCCGATTTGTCAAACTTGCTTTCATCTATCAATAAACCAATTGTTTGTATGTTGCTAGTAAAGACTTCGTTTTCGATATTATCATTCAGGCTATTTTTTAATGATTTTTTTACAAATAATTCCTTTATATAATTTAAAAACATAGTATTTTTACCAGATTACAAAATTAATTATTTAAGTCGCATTTAAGATGGTAAAACTAAAAAAGTATAACGTATTTTTAAAACTTTTTGTTATATTCTTAACACTTTTTTTTATTTTCTCCTGTAGCCCTAAAAACTACAACCTAACCAAGATCGAAGGAAAACAAATTCCGATCACTGAAAAAGGAGGTCAAACTCCAGAAATTGAAAATTTTATCAAACCTTATCGTGATCACATCAATAAAGATCTAGATAGCGTTTTAGCTTATTGTCCAGAAACTTTAGACAAAAGCACCGGAAAATGGCAGACAACAATTGGGTGTCTTATGGCTGATGTTTGTGTTCAAAGAGGAAACTTGGTTTTCAAAAAACGTGAAAATAAAACCATTGATCTATGTCTTTTAAATCACGGTGGGATTCGTGCTATTCTTCCAAAAGGAAATGTGACGACCAGAACTGCTTTTGAAATTATGCCATTTGAAAACAATTTAGTTGTTATTGCTTTAAAAGGACAACAAATTGAAGATATTGCGGCTTATATCATTAAAGAGAAAAAACCGCAACCATTGTCTGGAATGACTTTTACAATTGCTAAAAATAATACAGCAAAAAATATCCAAATTCAAGGAAAACCGCTTGACCTCAACAAAATTTATTATGTTGCAACAAATGATTATTTGGCAAATGGCGGAGACAGTATGACTTTTTTTGCTAAAGGTGTTCAAAAATTTGATTTGAACTATAAACTTCGAGATGTATTGATTGATTATTTTAAAGAAGTTGATACGGTTCCGGCACCGAGAGATATCAGAATTACTGAAGAATAATATTTCAAGAAAAAATTAAAATTACACGCGCTCGCGCAAAATAATATACTCCATGAAAAGAAGAGAATTTATCCAAAAAACTGCTGCAGGTACTACTTTGTTAGGTTTGGGATTATCATTAAGCAGTTTTGAATCTGACGATATTAAGCACCTGACTATTTTACATACTAATGATGTTCATAGTCATATTGATCCTTTTCCTGCAGATGATCCGAGAAATGCAAACAAAGGCGGTGTATCTCGTCGTGCTGCATTGATTGAAAGCATTCGTAAGGAAAATCCAAATGTGCTTTTACTAGACGCTGGAGATATTTTTCAAGGAACTCCTTATTTTAATTACTACGGAGGAGAATTGGAATTCAAATTGATGAGCATGATGAAATATGATGCTTCTACAATTGGAAACCACGATTTTGACAATGGTTTAGATGGTTTATATGCCCAAATGCCTCAAGCCAAATTCGAATTCATCAATTCTAATTATGACTTTAAAAACACAGTCATGAACGGACTTGTAAAGCCTTATAAAATTTTCAATAAAAGCGGAATCAAAGTGGGTGTTTTTGGGTTAGGAATTGAACTTGATGGTTTGGTTGACAAAAAAATGTACCAAGAAACCGTTTATAATGATCCCGTAGAAATTGCTCAAGACATGACGCAATTATTGAAAAAACAAGAAAAATGTGATTTGGTTATTTGCCTTTCACACCTTGGCTATAATTACCGAGACGACGAAAAGAAAATTTGTGATTTGAAATTAGCTGAATTAACTCAAGATATTGACTTAATCATTGGTGGTCACACACATACTTTTCTTGACAAGCCAACAATTGTAAAAAATAAAGCTGGTGAAAATGTATTGGTGAATCAGGTAGGTTGTTACGGAATTAATTTAGGCCGAATTGATTTTTATTTTGACAAAAACAAGAATCATACAAACCAAGGAAAATCAATTATTGTATAACATTTTCTTTTGGATCCTTGTTTTTTCAAGAAAGTATTCGACCATAAAATAGTATCCCAAAATTTGTGTTACATCACGAATGAGAACTAAAACAACCGAATACGAAAAATACTGATTGAAAATATAAAAGATGTCGGAAAAAATATAGCTTATAGCCATTAAAGACATCAAAAGTGCTAAATGTGTTCCTTTTGTAATATAAGTGACAAATGAATAATAGCTTAAAACACTTAAAACGATTCCGTAAAAAGTGTAAAGCAGATTAAATCTTTTCATGTTGTCAAGTTGAAGACTTAATACAGAAACCAGCAAATAGACAAGAAATATGACCACGATTGAAACGGGAAGAATATCTTTTCTTTTTAACTTTATTCTTTCGTGGTCTATTATAAAAAGCTTTAAAATCAATAAATACACGATTAAAAAGCTTATTACTCCACCAAGTTCTGATATTTCAATATCCATCAGATCAAAAACCTGCCCTACGAAGCAAAAGAAAAAAATCACACCTTCGGTTTTTCCAATTTTAAAATCACTGCTGATAATGAAATAGAAAAAAATGGCAGGCAAAACAACAGCTTTGGCATAAATTGCCAAAATATCCTGTTGCGTGCAGTCCAATATTATTGTAAACAATAAGGCTACAAAGAATAAAATCAAAGACGGTTTATTCGCTTTCATTTAGTTTCGTTATAAAATCTTCCTCAGACAATATAGGAATATTTAATTTATTGGCTTTTTCCAATTTTGCCGGTCCCATATTATCGCCCGCAACGACAAAATCAGTTTTGGCCGAAATTGAGCTTCCTACCTTTCCACCATTATCTTCGATTGTTTTTTTCAATTCATCTCTTGAAAACTGTGTGAACACACCTGAAACAACAAATGTTTTTCCGATGAATTTTTCTGTAGCGTTGGGGTTAATTTTTTCTATTATTTCAAACTGAACGCCATAACTTTTTAAACGTTCGATTATTTTTTTATTTTCTTCATTTTCAAAAAATTCGATTACGCTTTTGGCAATTCGTTCACCAATTTCATCGACCAAAATCAAATCCATTAATGAAGCCTGGGCTAAAGCATCGATGTTTTTATAATGTTTTGCTAATTTTTTGGCAACAGTCTCCCCTACAAATCTAATTCCTAGAGCAAAAAGAACGCTTTCAAACGGAATTTCCTTAGATTTCTCTACTCCATTCACTAAATTCTCTGCCGATTTTTGCGCCATTCTTTCCAGATGCAAAATATCTTCCACTTTCAATTCATACAAATCGGCGTAATTGTGTACTAAATTGTTTTTGAAAAGCAAAGCAACTGTTTCACCTCCAAGACCTTCAATATCCATTGCTTTTCTTGAAATATAATGTTGCACGCGCCCAATAATCTGAGGAGGACATCCGTAGAAATTTGGACAATAATGGTTTGCTTCGCCTTCGTTTCTAACCAATTCAGTCTGACATTCTGGACAATGTGTAATATAATGCGTTTTCTCTGAATCTTCTGGGCGTTTATCTAAATCAACTGCAATAATCTTTGGGATGATTTCTCCTCCTTTTTCAACAAAAACAGTATCATTTATTCTAATATCTAATTTCTCAATTTGGTCTGCATTATGCAATGAAGCTCTTTTTACAATAGTTCCAGCCAATTGAACTGGGGCTAAATTTGCCACTGGTGTAATCGCTCCTGTTCGTCCAACCTGATATGAAATTGAATTTAATTTAGTCGAAACTTGTTCAGCCTTAAATTTATAGGCTATCGCCCATCGTGGTGATTTTGCAGTATAGCCCAATTCTTCCTGATGCTGAATACTGTTTACCTTAACTACCACACCATCTGTCTCATAGGGCAAATTATGTCTGTGGGTATCCCAATAATCAATGAAATCAAAAACTTCATTCATACTGCCTACTAATTTTGCTTCTGTTGGAACTTTAAAGCCCCAACTTCTAGCCGATTCCAATCCTTGATATTGAGAAGAAAAAGGCAAATTATTTCCGGTAACAAAATACAAAAGGCATTCTAACGGACGCTTCGCAACCTCAGCACTATCTTGAAGTTTCAAACTTCCAGAAGCTGTATTTCTTGGATTTGAATAAGGTGTTTCTCCTATTTCAATCAATTCTTGGTTCATTTTTTCAAAACCGGCATAAGGCAGAATTATTTCGCCTCGTATATCAAACTTTTCAGGGTAATTTCCTTTCAACTGCAACGGCACCGATTTAATCGTTTTGATGTTATTCGTTACCTCATCGCCTTGAAAACCATCTCCACGTGTTAAAGCCTGAACCAATCTCCCGTTTTCATACGTAATACTAATCGACGCTCCGTCATATTTTAATTCGCAAGTATATTCCAATTTTACATTCCCTAAAACTCTTTGAATACGGTTTTCCCAATCCAATAAATCTTCTTTAGAATAAGAATTATCCAAAGAATACATGCGATATTGATGCG
Source organism: Flavobacterium mesophilum (assembly GCF_039581405.1). Classification (NCBI taxonomy): domain Bacteria; kingdom Pseudomonadati; phylum Bacteroidota; class Flavobacteriia; order Flavobacteriales; family Flavobacteriaceae; genus Flavobacterium; species Flavobacterium mesophilum. The sequence goes on from NZ_JBCPXZ010000001.1 coordinate 465,745, forward strand.
CAATTGTTTTAAAGTTTTTGGTAATTGCACCTCCTACACGTTGCGTTGGCGAATGCTCATCAAAAAATTCTGGATGTTTGTTTTCTAAATCTTGAAGCTCTTTTAATTTAATATCGAAATCATAGTCTGAAATTGTAGCATTATCAAGCACATAATAATTGTAATTGTGCTGGTTAAGTTCCTCTCGTAAAGCTTGAATATTTTCTTGAATTGTCATAAGATATTAAAATGATGCAGATTGTAATTTTGAATAACTGAATATCAAAATTAGGATTATTTTTTTTCAAAAGCATCAAAAAACTAAAGTTTTAAAAAATCAAAAATCAAGTCACAAAACAATGTGACTTGATTTCCTTCTTGTCCATTATTCTTAAAAAAGAATTAAACAAAACCAACTTCCAAATGGTTTCTTCGTTTTATATTTTTATAACTGATTATCAAATAATTAGCCTGTAAATATAAAACTATTTCTGGATAATGATAAAGTCTGAACGTCTATTTAACAAATGCTCTTCTTCGGTACATTTTACTCCATTTTTGCATTTGTTAATCAATCTGCTTTCTCCATAACCTTTTGCGCTTTCAATGCGAGAAGCATCAATTCCTTGAGAAATAATATAATCGCGTGTTGATTTTGCTCTATTGTCTGAAAGTTTCAAGTTATATGAATCTTTTCCACGAGAATCGGTGTGTGATTCAATCTTAATTCTGATGTTTGGAAACTTCTGCATGATGAAAACTACTTTGGTCAATTCTTCAACAGCCAAAGGTGTAATATCATATTTATCATAATCAAAATAGATTGGTTTAACATCGACTTTTTCAACGCCTTTGCTCTTAACAACCAAGTCATCATAATTACTCAATTCAAAATTGACATCTTTGATTTCACCTCCATTTTCTTTAGTTGTTTCAACCGTTTTTTCATCACTGGCATAATTTGGCTTTGCCGCAATCATTTTAACGATTTTTCCGCAAGGCACTTCAATGGCGTATTTACCTTCAAAATTTGTTTTTGTTTCACCAAGAATTTCGGTATATGAATTGTAAGCCATAATCGAAACATCAGTAAGTGGTAATCTTGTTTTGCGATCTATGGCCATACCAGAAATTGTTTGATTACAAACTGGTTTTCCTTTCACAAAAGAATAAATATCATCGTCGCCTTTTCCTCCTTCTCTATTTGATGAAACATAGCCATAAGTTTCTGTACCATCGATTACAAAAGTAAAATCGTCTTTATTGCTATTGATTGGTTCACCTAAATTAACAGGATCGGAGAAAGTTCCGTCAGGCAAAAGTTTGCTTTCGTAAACATCTAAATCTCCCAAACCGTAATGCCCATCAGAAGAAAAATAAAGTTTCCCATTTCTGAAATAAGGAAAAACTTCATTTCCAAGCGTGTTGATTTTTGGACCAAGATTTACCGGAGAACCCATTGTTCCATCATCTGCAATTTTCACATAATACAAATCAGTTTCACCAATTCCGCCTTTCATATCAGAAGCAAAGAAAAGCCATTTTCCATCTTCACTTAGTGCAGGATGTCCAACCGAATAATCGTTATTGTCAAAGAAAAGTTGTTGCGGATTTTCTAATTTATTGTTTACAATACTTCCTTTCACGATTTGAAAATTATTGGTTTTGCTTTCATCGATAACCAATTTGTTCTTCTTTACAATATTTGTAGAATAATAAATGGTTTTTCCGCTGGCGTCAAAAGAAGCGGTTGCTTCGTGATATTTCGTCATTACATTTGGAAGAAATAAGCTCTCATTAAGCAGACTCCCATCGGCTTGATTTCTTTCTGCCAAATACAGATTCAAGAAAGGCTGATTGTTCCAAGTATAAAGCTTTTCACTAAATTTTGTGGTATCTCTGGCAGATGTAAATACAATTTTGTCTTGAAAAAAAGTAGCTCCAAAATCAGATTTACTGGTATTAATATCCAAATTTTTGATGGTGTAAAGTGATTTTGCTTTAGACAAACTATCAAGTTGTTTTTTCTGAGCAACATATCTATTCACTTCATTTTGATCCCCTTTTTTATTCAGATATTCTTTTGTCATTTTATCTGCCTGATCGTAATCCTTTACGCCTTTTAAAGTCTGGATATAACGCAAGTAGTAAATATCGGTTAAATTATTGCCTTGCGCTTCATATAGTTTTTTATACCATTTCATGGCATTTCTTTCATCGGAAATAAAATAATATGAATCTGCGGCATTCTTTAACGTTTGTGTCGACGGACTTTTGCTGTTTTGAAGAATTTCTTCGTATGCCTTTGACGCATCTGCGTAAGCATAATTTCTAAACAGGGCATCCGCTTTCTTTAAATTAGTCTTTTGAGCAAAACTAAACGTAATGCTCAAGACTAAACTTAGGATATATAGTTTTTTCATAGGTTTTGGATTTAGAAGAATCGAGGAGATTTGATTTTACTTTCGCCTTTATTGAACTGATAACGGAGAATGATTTCGTGTGATCCGTCGTTGTATTTATTCAATTCACTAACGGTGTAATCAAAAGCGTATCCAACATAAAAACTTTTAGAAATCTGAAAACCTGCTAAGATGCTGACAGAATCATCTGTTCTGTACGAACCACCAATTACAAATTTTTCAGCAATCATAAAATTCGCCGATATATCAGCAGTAAGTGGCGCTCCACTCACTGCTTTTACTAAAAATGCAGGTTTAAATTTCAGATTCGGATTCAAATCAAAAACATAACCTCCCATGAAATAATAATGCAAACGATCATAGTCAATCGATTCCTGAACATCATCATAATAATCATTTTGGATGAAACTTGGAACTGATGCTCCAACATACCATTTATCAGTATAATAATAGATTCCGGCTCCAACGGCTAATTTTGCCTGATTGTCAATGTTTTGATTTAGTAAAACATCATTTGGATCATAATATCTCCCTTTTGACCAATCTACATTTAACATTCTCATACCTGCTTTCAAACCAAAAGCTAATCTTTTTTCATATCCAAGTGGAATGGAATAAGAAAAGTTTCCGTCAAGATAAAGTTCATTTGATGGACCAATTTTGTCATTGACAACGCTAAGTCCTAAACCCACTTTCTCATTTCGAAGTGGCGAATGAATGGAGAACGATTGTGTTTCTGGTGCTCCAGAAATTCCAACCCATTGTGAACGGTGCAAAAGTGTTGCTTCCAATGTGCCAGTAGACCCAGCATAAGCTGGATTTACTGCCATTGTATTGTACATATACTGCGTGTACTCCGGATCTTGCTGCGCACTGGCACAGACTGTGATGAAAGAGCATATCAGTATAAAATATGCTTCTAATGATTTTATATATAGTTTCATAACGATACTTATTTAGTTTAATTACTTAGATGATTAACAATGTCTGCTTATCTCATTATAGATAACCATCCTTTTTTAACCGTTCCGTCTCCAATGTCTATCACATAAAAATAAGTACCTGTTGGCAGCATATCTCCTCTATTAATAACTCCAGATACATTTGCAGTTCCGTTCCAGTCATTTTCATAGTGTTGTTTGCTGTAAACTAATGCACCATATCTGTTGTATACTTTCAATTCATTATTTGGATACGATTCGATACAGTCAATTCTAAAGAGATCATTTGCTCCATCATTATTTGGAGTGAACTCGTTATAAACTGTTAAACAAATTGGTTCGACAGAAACCGAAGCCGAGTTGTTTGAAGCATCAACATCTAAAGGAGTTGAAATTTCAACTGTAGCAACATTCAAGTAATTACCTCCTGGCAATACTTCAGCCACAACTGTCAATACCACACTTTGTCCAGCACTTAGAGTTGGAATTGTCCAAAGCTGTGTTGCAGTATCATAGGTTCCAGCTGTTGTGCTTGTACTCACTAAATCATAACCGCTAGGCAATAAATTACTAACCAACGTATTGATAAAACTTCCTTGTCCAACATTATTTACTGTTACTGTAAATGTCACCTGCTCGCCGAAATTTGGAGTCGGATTATTAACTGTATTTGTAATTGTCAAATCAGAACAAGTTGCCACCGTTACATTTAATGTTTTGGTTGTGGTTTCGTCACAAGTGTTGACATAAGTAACCTTAACCGTACCTGGACCAATATCAGACCATGATACTGTCACAGTTCCATCAGCAGTTCCACCACCTGAAACAATTGTTCCATTTGTAATTGACCAAACATAATTTGATTTCCCGTTTGCTACTGAATAAGTTACGCCTTGGAAAACACATGGTGTGTCGTCACTAGTAGTAATTGGAACCAAAGCATCATTTTCGAATGCAATTGTAACTCCTAATCTTGTTGCGCTTTCACAACCATTTGTTGTGTTAGCAAGAACCGAAGCGTAGTATGTTCCTGCAGTTAATTGTGTATTTGATGCTAAAGGTGTTCCGCCTGTTGCAGAAGCATACCATACTACATTTGGCTCATTAACCAAGATATTAGCAAGTGTTGGCAATTTAGACAAACAGAATGTTTGTGTTGTTCTTGGCGTTGTAACCACTCCTGGAGTATTTACATTTACCACAACTGCTAAACGAACTGGATTCTCACAGCCTATTGCACTTGAAACTGCTCCATAATAAGTTCCTGTAGCCAATGGCGTTGATGCTGGAATTGCTGTTCCGCCAGTTGCTGCGTTATACCAAACTACATTTGCTTCGTTAACCTGAATATTAGCCACTGTAGGCGAATTCAATGTACAGAAGTTTTGCGTTGCATTTGCTGTTGTTGGTGTCGGACTTGGATTTGTTACTGTAACCGTTACCTGTAAACGAGTTGAGCTTTCGCATCCTGTTGCAGGATCTATAATATTTCCAAAATAAGTACCTGTCACTAATGCCGTTGTTGCTGGAATTGCAGTTCCGCCTATCGCAGTACTAAACCAAGTAACATTGCTTTCGTTAACTTGAATATTAGCAATTGTTGGTGCTGCTGTTGAACAGAAACTTTGAGAAGCATTTGTTGTTGTTGGATTTATAGTGTTTCCAACTGTAACATTTACCGCCAATCTTACACTGCTTTCACAGCCTGTTACTGGATCTTTAATCGCTCCAAAATAAGTACCAGTCGCCAAAGCAGTAGTTGCTGGGATTACTGTTCCTCCTGTTATAGTGCTGTACCAAACTACATTCGCTTCATTTACCTGAATATTGGCAACTGTCGGCGCATTTCCAGAACAGAAAACCTGTGCTGCATTTGTAGTAGTTGGAGTCGCTGGATCTGTTACATTTATTGTTACACTCAATCTTGTTGCGCTCTCGCATCCTGTTGCAGGATCGCTGATAGCAGCATAATATGTGCCATTTGCCAATGCCTGAGTTGATGGAATAAGATTTCCTCCAGTTACAGCATCATACCAAACGATGTTTGCTTCGTTGAACTGAACGCTTGCGAAAGTCGGCGCATTGATCAGACAGAAATTCTGAGTTCCTGCGTTTACCAATGTCGGTGTGCCCGGATCGTTTACGCTGATTGTCACGCTTAATCTTGTCGCGCTCTCGCATCCTGTTGCTGGATCGCTGATTGAAGCAAAATAAGTACCGCTTGTCAAAGCCTGAGTCGATGGAATAAGATTTCCTCCTGTCATGGCATCATACCAAACGATGTTTGTTTCATTGAACTGAACGCTTGCGAAAGTCGGCGCATTGATCAGACAGAAATTCTGTGTTCCTGCATTTACCAATGTCGGTGTTCCCGGATCGTTTACGCTGATTGTCACGCTCAATCTTGTTGCGCTCTCGCATCCTGTTGCTGGATCGCTGATTGCAGCATAGTATGTGCCGCTCGCCAATGCTTGAGTTGATGGAATAAGATTTCCTCCAGTAATGGCATCATACCAAACGATGTTTGTTTCGTTGAACTGAACGCTTGCGAAAGTCGGTGCATTAATCAGACAGAAATTCTGAGTTCCTGCATTTACCAATGTCGGTGTTCCTGGATCGTTCACGCTGATTGTCACGCTCAATCTTGTTGCGCTCTCGCATCCTGTTGCCGGATCGCTTATTGAGGCATAATAAGTGCCATTTGCCAATGCTTGAGTAGATGGAATCAAGTTTCCTCCTGTCAGGGCATCATACCAAACGATGTTTGTTTCATTGAACTGAACGCTTGCGAAAGTCGGCGCATTCACCAAACAGAAGTTTTGTGTTCCTGCGTTTACCAATGTCGGTGTTCCCGGATCGTTTACGCTGATTGTCACGCTCAATCTTGTAGCACTCTCGCATCCTGTTGCTGGATCGCTGATTGCAGCATAATATGTGCCACTTGCCAATGCCTGAGTTGATGGAATAAGATTTCCTCCAGTTACAGCATCATACCAAACGATGTTTGTTTCATTGAACTGAACGCTTGCGAAAGTCGGTGCATTAATCAAGCAGAAGTTTTGTGTTCCTGCATTTACCAATGTCGGTGTTCCTGGATCGTTTACATTTATTATAACACTCAATCTTGTTGCACTTTCACAGCCTGTTGCCGGATCGCTGATTGCAGCATAGTATGTGCCGCTCGCCAATGCCTGAGTTGATGGAATAAGATTTCCTCCAGTCATGGCATCGTACCAAACGATGTTTGTTTCGTTGAACTGAACGCTTGCGAAAGTCGGCGCATTGATCAGACAGAAATTCTGAGTTCCTGCATTTACCAATGTTGGTGTTCCTGGATCATTCACGCTTATTGTCACGCTCAATCTTGTTGCGCTCTCGCATCCTGTTGCAGGATCGCTTATTGCGGCAAAATAAGTGCCATTTGCCAATGCCTGAGTTGATGGAATAAGATTTCCTCCCGTCACAGCATCATACCAAACGATGTTTGCTTCGTTGAACTGAACGCTTGCAAAAGTCGGCGCATTCACCAAACAGAAGTTTTGCGTTCCTGCATTTACCAATGTTGGTGTTCCTGGATCGTTTACGCTTATTGTCACGGTCAATCTTGTCGCGCTCTCGCATCCTGTTGCAGGATCACTGATTGCAGCGTAATATATGCCGCTTGCCAATGCCTGAGTTGATGGAATCAAGTTTCCTCCTGTCAAGGCATCATACCAAACGATGTTTGTTTCATTGAACTGAACGCTTGCAAATGTCGGCGCATTGATCAGACAGAAATTCTGAGTTCCTGCATTTACCAATGTCGGTGTTCCTGGATCGTTTACGCTGATTGTCACGCTCAATCTTGTCGCGCTCTCGCATCCTGTTGCTGGATCGCTGATTGCAGCATAGTATGTGCCGCTCGCCAATGCCTGAGTTGATGGAATAAGATTTCCTCCAGTCATGGCATCGTACCAAACGATGTTTGTTTCGTTGAACTGAACGCTTGCAAATGTCGGCGCATTGATCAAGCAGAAGTTTTGTGTTCCTGCATTTACCAATGTCGGTGTTCCTGGATCGTTTACATTTATTGTAACACTCAATCTTGTTGCACTTTCACAGCCTGTTGCTGGATCGCTTATTGAGGCATAATAAGTGCCATTTGCTAATGCTTGAGTAGATGGAATCAAGTTTCCTCCTGTCAAGGCATCATACCAAACGATGTTTGTTTCATTGAACTGAACGCTTGCGAAAGTCGGCGCATTCACCAAACAGAAGTTTTGCGTTCCTGCATTTACCAATGTTGGTGTTCCAGGATCGTTTACGCTGATTGTCACGCTCAATCTTGTCGCGCTCTCGCATCCTGTTGCTGGATCGCTGATTGCAGCGTAATATGTGCCGCTTGCCAATGCCTGAGTTGATGGAATCAAGTTTCCTCCAGTTACAGCATCATACCAAACGATGTTTGTTTCATTGAACTGAACGCTTGCGAAAGTCGGCGCATTGATCAGACAGAAATTCTGTGTTCCTGCATTTACCAATGTCGGAGTTCCTGGATCGTTTACGCTGATTGTCACGCTCAATCTTGTTGCGCTCTCGCATCCTGTTGCTGGATCGCTGATTGCAGCATAATATGTGCCGCTTGCCAATGCTTGAGTTGATGGAATAAGATTTCCTCCAGTCATACCATCGTACCAAACGATGTTTGCTTCGTTGAACTGAACGCTTGCGAAAGTCGGTGCATTAATCAAGCAGAAGTTTTGTGTTCCTGCATTTACCAATGTCGGTGTTCCTGGATCGTTTACATTTATTATAACACTCAATCTTGTTGCACTTTCACAGCCTGTTGCCGGATCGCTTATTGAAGCATAATAAGTGCCATTTGCTAATGCTTGAGTAGATGGAATCAAGTTTCCTCCTGTCAAGGCATCATACCAAACGATGTTTGTTTCATTGAACTGAACGCTTGCGAAAGTCGGCGCATTTACCAAACAGAAGTTTTGCGTTCCCGCATTTACCAATGTCGGTGTTCCTGGATCGTTTACGTTGATAACAACAGCCAAACGAATACTACTTTCGCAATTTGTAATTGGGTCTTTTGCTGTAGCATAATAAGTCCCACTCACTAAAGCATCAGTAGACAACAAAGGCGTTGTAGATGTATTGCTGTTGTACCAAACTACATTAGATTCATTAACTTGAATACTAGCAACCGTTGGATTATTGATCAAACAGAAATTCTGAGTCGAATTGTTTGTAGTTGGTGTATTTGGATCACTAATAATAATTACAGCATCTTGCAATGTTCCTGCTAAGTTTTCACAAGTTCCATCGCTTGAAACTGCAACATAATAAGTTATTGGGCTCACAGCACGCGTTAAGCCAGTAACTGTTAAAACTCCTGTCGTACTTACTGAATAAGTTACTCCTGCGGGCGTATTGTCTACAAGTGGCGTTTTATTGTTGTCAGCATACCAAGTGAAAACAGGATTTGTCAATGTTGGCGCAGTTGGTGTCAATGATGCTGCAACTCCATTACATACTGTTAAATCGTCAACCTCGATATCTGTTGCTACTGATGGAGGCAAAATAGTAAATGTTATTTGTTTTCTATCTGCTTCGGCAGTCTCACAATATTCATCTGAACTCACACCAACAAAATAAGTGTATGTTCCTGGCACTAAACTATTCACAGTTAATGATGGTCCTGTTGCACCAGCAACTGGTTGGCTTGTAGTTCCATCAAAGCTGTACCAGTGATATACTGGATTTGTAAATGTCCCAACCAAACTTGTAGCCAAAGTTACTGTTCCTGATGGAGAACATATTGAAGTTGTTGTGCCTCCGTTCAAAGTAATATCTGTTAAAATATTCTCTGGACTTGTAGCTCTAACCTCAACAGTAACTTCACCTCTTGTCATTGCTTCACATCCATAACGAACTGGCTGAATGTAATATTTGTATGTTCCTGCAGCTAATGTAGCTGGGACTGTATATGAAATACCGCTAGCTACGATTGAACCACCTGTAGGCGAATCATACCAAACATAAGTAGAACAAGCTTCTTCCGGTATTTGAAGCGTTACAGTACCTCCCGGACAGACCGTTACCTTATTAGTTGGTCCGCCTCCTATAACCGAAGTATTTGCAACACGCTCAACAGTATGAACTCGTAAGAATTCTAAAACCCCTGCAACACCGCCAAAACGGATTCTAACTCTGTCATATGATTCTGTTGGTGAAGAAACCAACACCATTGCCATTGTATTTGCAGATAATAATTTTAGGCTTAATAATGTACTATTATTTTGAATTGGTGCTCCAACTGCAACGTTTCCTAAATAACGTTGAATGCTAAAGCCTGTCAATAAATTAACATTCAAAATTGTACCCGGTTTTGAAATCACAATTCTTAAAGTATCGCTTACTACAGATGGCGTTTTGAATTGAACCGTCATATCCGCAGCAGCAAGGGCGCCAACGCCACTATACATCGTTGCAAAAGTTGTAACATCATTATCAGCTATATTCCAAGCATCGCTAACTCCAACAGTTGCAGTTAATGCCCCTACTGGAAGTCCTAAATCAGTTGTTCCATAAAAAATATCTTGAATATCCCCTGGTGTACAGGCAACTGTAGTAACTGATTTATTATAATAAGCTTCGTATACTTTAGTATTTTGAGCAATACTTACAAGAGAACCTGAAACAATTCGTATTCCATCATAATCTTGTGGTCCTGCAGCATTAGAAGGAACAAAAGTAAATTCGTATGCATTATCTCCCGGAAGTAAATTCAATAATGCTCCTGAAACTGGCTGTAATGTGCCAATATCAACACCGGCTTTAGTTCCAATTACTGAAACTCCTTGCGCTACACCTAATCCACTATACTCAGAACCTAATTTAATAGTTACTGGTGTTCCTTTAACGATATTTGCTGGCCAAGTTAAATTTTGCCAAGTTGTGCCAATTCCTAAAAGCCCAACTCCAGTAACAATAGTTGAAAATGTTTGCGGATTTCCATCAACAGCATTTGCTCCATTTGCTACACCTCCTGTAATGATTGAACCTGAACTTTGTGCAGTAGCATAAACTCTTTCTATTAACGATTGACAATTGTCTGGATCTTTTACATTGATTGAAAGTGTTCCTGTTACTGAACATGAACCCAATGTTGCTACCACTGTGTAAGTATAAATTCCCGGAACATTTAGTGCTCCAGTCATAAACGGTGGACCTGCCAATGCATTTCCTTGTGGATCATACCAAGCTAATGTTCCGTTTGAAGTAGCATTTAAAGTTACATTTGTACCTTGAGCTACAGATTGTGCTGGATCGACAGTCAAGCTTGGCAGCGGATTAACCATCACGTTTACTGCTTGTTTTGCAGATGGACAATCAATTCCGCTTCCCTGAGCCTGAACCGAGTAAACACCACTAATCGTTATATTCATTGCCGCTTCATCCGTCATAATTGCGTCTGAAGGATCAAAGAAAGTATATGTTGTATTTCCACTAGTATCAAGTGCCGTAATAGCATTTTTTAAATTAGCACTTCCACACGCAACTAGTGGTGATGTTACTGCTAAAGTTGTACTAGTTGCTGGGAAATTCACTACTACTGGTTGTAATGTATTTGCTTCATTATCACAGCTCGCAGTATTCCCAACAGCAATATAATAAGTATAAGATGTTCCTGAAGTAAATCCATTAATAGTAAGTGCTCCTGTTGATGCATCTTTAGAGAAAGTAAATCCAGGTTGTGCAACAACTGTTGAACCTGTTATAATTTCTTGCGTTTTTGCTTGATCAGTATAATATTTAAATTGCGGTGCTGTTAAGCTTGAAGTTGGAGACAAAACAGCCGTCCCAGCGCAAGATGATACTACTGGACTTGCAATAGTAATATCTGCCGCAACTGACAAAGGCAGTACTGTCACTGTTACAGGCTGACGAACACTGTTGATACATGTACCGCCTCGAACAGCTTCAATATAATATGTTTTTGAAGCTGTTAAGTTTCCTGTATTTAAAGTATTTGTGCCACTAGCCAAAGCCGTTCCACCACTAGCAACATCATACCAATTAAGTACATCACCAGCCGTCGTTGATGCTGTTAATGTTGTTGAAGTTCCTGAACAAATTGGTGAAGATGCACCTGTAATTGTTGCTTCTTTATATCTATACGAAGCGCCATAAATATCTAAACTAGAAAGTACTGTTGCTAATCCTCCTAAACGAACTTCTACAGCAGTAAAATCTCCTGATGTTACAAAACTTGCTTTTAAAAGCTCACCACCTAATAATTGAACATTCACTAATGATCCTATATTAACCTGATCACTATTTGGTGTTGCTCCATTATAACTTCTTAAACTAATGTAAGAAAGAGCATTTACATCGGCAATTCCGCCTGGTATTCCCAATTCAACATCAATAATGTCACCTGCTTTTCCTGAAGTTGAAAAAGTAAGCATTTGTTGAATATATTCTCCAACTAAACCAACAGGGACTGTCAGTCTAGCAGCAGTTGCGCTGTTTCCATCAACAGAAGCGCCAGGAGTAGTAGCAAAACATGTAGCGCAAAGTGTTAATCCGCCACCTTGTGAAGTTACCTGTCCATTTGCTTGCAAACAAGAAGTAATTGGCGCTACTGGCGTTACAACAACATTTATTGCTGTTCTAGTAGCACTAACACAATTAGAAGTACTTCTTGCTTCGATATAATAAGTTTTATCTGCTGTTAAAGCCGGACTTGGAGTATAACTCGGATTATCGGTCACTAATGCTGTTCCTCCTGTAGGCACATCATACCAATCATAAGCTACACCCGCCACCGGATTTGAAACTTGCAAAGTAACTACTTGTCCTGAAGGAATAATTACCGTTGACGAAGCAACAGTTGGAGCTGCAGGCAACGGATTAACAGTAATCAATGCTTGAGCACGTGTTGGACTTGAACAACTTCCAATTACAGATTCAACATAATAATTTGTTGAAGCATTCAAGGTTGGAGTCGTAAAAGAAGTTCCTGTGAATACTAAATTTCCAGCAGTCGCAGCATCATACCAATTATAAGTTGTTCCTGCAACTGGAGATTGTACTGTTATTGTAGCTGTTTGTCCTGCACAAATACTTGCAGAACCTCCGGTTAGAGTTGCCACTACTGGATCATTAACTGTAATTGGAACCTCAAAACGTACACTGTTTACACAACCATTTCGAGTTATTTCTGCCCAATAACTTGTGTTGGCAGTCAAATTTGGTGTTGTAAAAGCTGCAGTACTTGCCAATGAAGCGCCGCCAGTGGCTGCAGAATACCAATTAACGGTTTCTCCAACAGCAAGGCCTGCAGTTAGTGTAGTATTTTGTCCACTACAAATGATTTTATTTCCAGTAACATTTGGATCTCCATATCTATAACTTGCTTGATAAATATCTAAACTCGTTAAGGCAGAAACCAAACCGCCTAAACGAACTTCCACTCTGTCAAAATTTGCACCTGCAGTGATACTCGCTCTAAAACGATTTCCTCCTAATAATTGAACGCTTACTAAATTATTTATCGAAACTCGATCATTATTAAAAGTCGCTCCGTTATAAGTTGCTAAACTAATATAATTCAATAAACTTAAATCAAGAACTCCACCTGGCAATTCCAATTCAACATCAATAACATCTCCCGCTTTTCCAGGATTGTTAAATTGTAATGTTTGCTGAATCCATCCGTTTACTAAACCAACTGGTACGGTTAAACGCGCTGCAGTATTAATATCTCCATCAACAGAATTATCTGGATTTGTACTATTGCACAATAAACAAAGACCATTCAAACTAGTCTGCTGACTGTTTGCCAATAAACAACCTCCTGCAGGAGTACTTACAACATTTACAGTTATAGCAGTTCTCGATGTACTAACACAACCTCCAGTTGCACTCTGCGTTTCTACATAATAAGTTTTTGTAGCCGTTAAAATCGGAGTGGTAAAAGTTGAAGTATTAGTTGCAATTGCTGTTCCTCCTGTTGGAACATCATACCAATTTAAAGTTACCCCAGCTTCAGATGTTGTTGCGCTTAAAGTCGCATTTTGACCTGATTGTATTGTTACACTTTGTGTCAATGCTGTAGCTGCCGCAGGAACTGCAACTGATACTACATCTACTTGAGCACGAGTCGGACTTATACAACTTCCAATAACAGCTTCTACATAAAAGCTAGTTGTTCCAAGAGGAACTGTTGGAGAATACGAGTTTCCAGAAGCTAATATTGTAGTACTCGTAGGTGATGAATACCAATTATAAGTCGTTCCTGGAATTGGGTTAATTAATGATAATGTAGTTTGCTGTGTTGCTCCCGAAGAACAAACTGCAGTTCCCGAAGAACTTATTGCAGGAGCTACAGGATTTGATACATTCACAACAACTGGCACACGGTTATTACCTTCGCATCCACCTGCTCTCGCTACACCAATATAATAGGTAGTATTAGCAGTCAAAGTTGGAGTAACCAAAGTATTTCCTGTTGCTAGTGCAGTTGTCGAAGAAGCAGAACTGTACCATGCTAAAGTAGTACCAGCTACTGGCACAGCAGTCAGAGTTGTTGATGTTCCAGAACAAATCGTTTGATTTAAACCTCCCGTTACAGTAGGTTTGGCAAAATCCAACCGAACATCATAAACTCTCAAATTAACCAGAAGACTTAAAAGTCCTCCAACTTGAATTTGCACTTGATTGGCATCACCCGGAACAGTGTATCTGACCTCTCCTATGGCATTGCCTGATAACAGACTTAGGTTCAAAACTGGGCTGTTAAGCGCCACTCTTGGACCTACATCTGTTCCGGAAAGTTTGGTTTGAATTGATACGTTAGACAATAGTCCAACATCAAGCAAACCATTGCCTGTTCCTAAATAAAGTACAATTTCATCGCCAGCTTTTACCGTCTGATTCAATGTCATGGTCTCTTCGACCAAACAGAGAAGTCCGACTGCATTTTGCAGCGTTGCAAATGTCGTTAGGCCCGGATCGTTGTCATAGGCCAATGTGGGATTACTTACATCTAAACCTACACATAATAAACCTGCTTGACTGTTTGTTTGAGACACTGGTCTACAAACAGTCTGAGAAAAAGCATTACTACATAATAGGAATAAAAATAATAGCCCCATTAATCTCTTCTGAAAGATGAGATCACAAAAAGTAAAATTTCTTTTCATAATTTGGAAGATTAGAAAATGGACAATAAAAAACCTGCTGCGATAAACACGTATGTTTATGCAATTAAAAAAATACTGATAATCAACAATTTAAAACATAATTCAGGTATTCGGGGCTTACCTATAAATTACATTTCCATTAAAAAAAACATTTTGGATTACACATAACTATGTATACCATAGAGAACTGTTATTCAGTTTGAATAATAAGTTCCTCAAAACAATTAGGAAATACTGATCTAGACCATTCTTCCTAATGAAGTGATTTGTTTGAAGCTTAATTTTCATAAAAGAAAAATTAAATTACTATGTGCGGGGGAATTTTTATTTTAATATTCTAGTTCCAATTTCTATAAAAAGTTGATTAGGCTTCCTTAAGATTTTCTTTTTAGAAAAATCTAAAAAAATTGAAACTTTTAATGCAGTTGCACTATTTAAAAATAAATACAACAAAACATTATTTGTTAACAGAGTCTCCGATTGGGACCTAAAAACAAATTAAAAATAATATGAATAGATTTTTGGAACAAATCCAAAGTTGAATACAATGAAACTTTGTAGGCGAATTTTAAAGCTAAAAATAAGCTTAAAATTAAAGTAAGAATAATTTGAACACTTAATGCAAATTTGATGAGAGTAATTGTCAATTCCATACGCATATTAATTAAGTTACTTAAAAAATAATAACGATAAACACTTTTGGTTCAAAATTCAAAACGTTAAACAAAACAATTCAAAAATGGGGGCATTTTCTAAAACCGAGTTATTTTGTTTAATCTTTCTGTATCAAAAATAAAAAAAATAAAATCAAAAAACAATCTAAAATTCTTATTTTTTTTCAGGATCAAAATTACAAAATGTCTCAAAAAGCACAAATACATAAGAAAAAACACCGTTTTTACTAGGAAAAACAAACTTTATGAAGTGCATTAAAAAGACGTTTATTTAACGTTAATTTTTTATTACATCATAAAAAACTTACAAATATATCATTTCAAACGTTGTAGTTTTAACACCAAAGCCGAACAGCCATACGATTCTTGCGATTTTAATACAAAAATCTTAAAATATTGACAAATCCGAAATAAACACGTAAAACTACGTGTCCAAAAAAAAATTAAAGATTAAACAAATGTTAAAAAAATAAAAAAGATTAAACAATCTACATACAAACTGTTTAATCTTTTTTAATTAAGAATTTTACTTATTCTGTCTGATTATGACTCAATAATCGAATTAATTTGTTTGAACAATTGTCCATCGCTTAAAAAAGCTCCTTGTTGAATTAATTCGAAAATTGAAGAATTTCGATCATCAGTAAAAACTTTTTTACCTACTTTCATTTCTATTGTTTCAGTGAACATATTGTCACTCAACCACTGCAGACCTTCTTGTGTTAAGAAATCAGTTTCAGGAACCAGCGATTTCAACACAATTGACTGAACATAAGTATCAAAACACTGAAACAAGAAAATATGATTTTTAGAAAAATGCTCCAAAAATTCAGCTCTGCCCAAAACCCCTTCCCAAATCAAATCTGAAAAAACATCCAATTCTTGCTCAGCAACTTCTGGTTTATTGAGCTTAAGGGAATCCCACTCTGCTTTATCAATTGCTTGTGTTGCTAAAAAACTTGCAAATTCTGCATGTAATTCATCAAATTGCTCTTTTGTTAATCTTGCATATTTCATTTCTTCCTGCTTTAAGCTTTAAGCAATAAGCCATACGTAAACTATGGACAAACACTTAAAGTCTGATTTATATTTTATTATAAAAAAAAATCCCGACTTACATCGGGATTTCTATATAGATTTTAAAAACTATTACTTTTCAGCAACAATTTCGTAAGCTAACTCAACGATTACATCTCTGTGCAAACGAACTGTAGCATTGTATTTACCTAAACGTTTTACAACACCACTAGTGATGAATTTTCTATCGATAGCATTACCAGATTTCTCTAAAGCTTCAGCGATATCGATGTTAGTGATAGAACCAAAAAGTTTCTCTCCACCAGCTTTTGCAGAAAGTTTAATTTCAAGAGCTTTCAAAGTTTCAGCTAATGCTTTAGCATCAGCAACAATTTTAGCTTCTTTGTGTGCTCTTTGTTTTAGGTTTTCAGCTAAAACTTTTTTAGCAGAAGGAGTTGCCAATGTAGCGAATCCTTGAGGAATCAAAAAGTTACGTCCGTAACCTGGTTTTACAGATACTACATCATCTTTAAATCCTAAGTTTTGTACGTCTTGTTTTAAAATAAGTTCCATGTTGTTGTCCTTAAATTTTAGAAGTTAGGTTCTGCAAAACAGAAACCAGCGACTAGAGTTTTTTTTAATTATTTTAATAAATCGGCCACGTATGGCATTAAAGCTAAGTGACGAGCTCTTTTTACAGCTACAGAAACTTTTCTTTGGTATTTTAATGAAGTTCCAGTTAAACGACGAGGAAGAATTTTTCCTTGCTCGTTAACGAATTTCAATAAGAAATCAGCATCTTTATAATCGATGTATTTGATTCCTGATTTTTTGAAACGGCAATACTTTTTAGTTTTGTTAGTTTCAATGTTTAAAGGCGTTAAATATCTGATATCTCCGTCTTTTTTTCCTTTTGCAGATTGTTCGATTGTAGACATAATAATTACGCTTTAGTAGATTTTAATTTTGCTCTTCTTCTCTCAGCCCATGAAATAGCATGTTTGTCTAAACTTACAGTTAAGAAACGCATAACTCTTTCATCACGTCTGAATTCAGTTTCAAAAGCTAAAAGAACTTCTCCAGCTACTTTGAATTCGAATAAGTGATAAAAACCACTTTTTTTGTTTTGGATTTCGTAAGCCATTTTTTTAAGCCCCCAATCCTCTTTCGATACCATTTCAGCTCCTCTACTAGTAAGAAATTCTTCAAATTTCGTTACTGTTTCCTTCACCTGAACCTCAGATAAAACGGGATTTAAAATGAAAACAGTTTCATAATGATTCATAAATAAAAAATTTATTTGTTAAAATTGGGTGCAAAAGTAAGCATTAAATTTATATATCCAACATTTTTTTGCTTTTATTCGTCATACCGCAAAAAATACTCGCTCATTTTAGTTTTTTTTCCAAAAAAAATAATACATTTACTACTGCTATCCTGAATTTATTCTAAATTTAAATGTTATGAAACTAAACTGTGTTGTTGTAGATGATAGTTCTATACAAAGGACGATTATTGCAAAATTAGTTAATAATCACCCAGGTTTGCACTTAATCGGGGACTTTTCTAATGCAATAGAAGCAAAAAGCTGTATCTCTTTAAATAATATCGACTTAATATTTCTTGATATCGAAATGCCTGTAATCAATGGGTTTGACTTCCTTGACGGACTAAAATCAAAGCCTCAAATTATATTCATCACTTCTAAAGCGGAGTATGCTTTAAAAGCTTTTGACTATGATGCTACTGATTATCTGCAAAAACCAATTGCTGTGGATCGATTTAATGCTTCTGTCAAAAGAGCAATCGATATGCACTTGCTTAAAAAAGAAGTCAAAGAAGAAGAAGGCGAACATATTTTCATCAAAAGTAATCTTAAAAAACTTAAAATTTTTACTGCAAAAATCAAATGGATTGAAGCTTTTGGAGATTATGTAAGAGTGGTTACTGAAGATGACAGCAATCTTGTGCTTTCTACAATGAAATCTTTTGAGAATGATTTATCAAAAGATAAATTTATCCGAGTGCACAAATCTTATATCATTAATATTGATAAAGTAGAACGCTTCAACAGCAAGTTTGCCGAAATCGGAATTACAAAAATTCCTTTAAGCCGAAACAAAAAAGAAGATTTAGTAAAAGCATTGTCAACATCGTCTTAATAGAAATCGACATTAACGGTAACTTTTATTGATCTATACTGTGCGACAGCTTCAAAACTATTCAACATTTTCTGAATCGTTTTTTTCGTATTTCCTAAATGAAGATTTTGCGGAATCTTAATTAATATCGTTCTGATATACTCGTTCCTAATCCTGCTTATTGCCGGCTCTTCTGGCCCCAAAACCGGCATAGTCAGATTTTGGCTCAAAACCTGATACAACCACATTGACCCTTCTTTCAAGCGATCAAAGTCGCGATGCTTCAAAGTAAGCTTTATGATACGGAAATATGGAGGATATCTATAGATTTGCCTGTCATACAACTGCTCCTTATACATACCTATATAATTATGGTTTGTAACCTGCTGAATAGTATTATGATTTGGATTGTAAGTCTGTATAACTGCTTTCCCTTGTTTTTCTGATCTTCCGGCTCTTCCAGCAACCTGAGTCATCATTTGAAAACTGCGCTCAAAAGCTCTAAAATCGGGATGATGCAACATATTATCGGCATTCATGATTCCCACCAAGCTTACATTTTCAAAATCCAAACCTTTGGCAAGCATTTGCGTTCCAACCAAAATATCAATCTCACGGTTTTTGAAATTATCTATTATCTTTTCAAAACCAAATTTGCCCCTTGTGGTATCTTGATCCATTCTAGCAGTTTTGGCTTTCGGAAAAAGCGATCCTAATTCCTGCTCTATTTGTTCGGTTCCAAAACCTTTTGTTGTCAAATCGATACTCGAACAATTGTGACAATTAGAAGGCTTTGCAATAGAATAACCGCAATAATGGCATCTTAACTGATTCTTATGTTTATGATAGGTCAAACTCACGTCGCATTGTTGGCAATGTGGCACATGACCGCATCGCAAACATTCCATAATAGGCGAATACCCTCTTCTATTTTGAAACAAAATAACTTGCTCGCCCAAAGACATTGCTTCTGCAATTTCATCAATAAGGACATCACTAAAATGACCTGTCATTCTTTTTCTAAAATGTTTGTCTTTTAAATCAACCAAAACTACTTCTGGCAAACGAACATTTTTATAGCGCTCACTAAGTGTTACTAGACCGTACTTATCGTTTTGTGTATTAAAATAGGTTTCAATACTAGGTGTAGCCGAGCCCAATATCACTTTTGCTTTATGAAAATTAGCCAAAACAATTGCTGCATCTCGTGCGTGAAATCTTGGCGCTGGATCAGTCTGCTTAAAAGTTTGCTCGTGCTCTTCGTCAACAATCAACAATCCCAAATCATTAAAAGGCAAAAACAAAGACGATCTCGCTCCTATTATAATTTGAGCTTTTTCCGAGTTCTCAAGTGTTTGTCTCCAAACCTCAACTCTTTCATTATTATTGTATTTCGAATGAAAAACAGCAACTTTGTCTCCAAAATGAAAACGCAAACGAGCAACTAATTGTGTGGTCAGCGCAATTTCAGGAAGCAAATACAAAACTTGTCTTCCGGTCTGTAAATATTCTTCAATTAATTTGATATAGATTTCTGTTTTTCCGCTTGAGGTCACTCCATGAAGCAGACAAACTTCTTTCTCAACAAAATTTTCTTTTATTGCTTTAAAGGCATTTTCCTGCGCGTCACTTAACTGTAGTTCGTTTTCTGATTTTTCCCCATTAAAAGTAACTCTGTCATGTTGCAAAAAATACTCTTCAAAAATTTCTTTTTCAACCAAAGCCTTTACAACTGCCGGCGAAACATTTGAAAACTCAGTCAGTTTTTTTACCGTGATGGGCTTTTTTTCAGAAGCACTAAGCTGAAAAAATGCCAAAACAATTTCTTTTTGTTTATTGGCACTTTTTAAAACTTCTAGCAGTTCTGCCAAACCAGTTTCAGATTCATATTTAGAATGTAATTTCACATATCGAATCAATTTCGGTTTGTAGCTTTCTTTTATTTCTTCTTCTAAAACAATAATATCTTTACTTATTAATTTTTGAAGAACGGGAAGAATATTTTTTTTGTTTAAAATAGAAGCAATTTCCTGAACCTTCAATGAGCTTTGGTGTTGCAAAGCTTCATAAACCAAGAATTCATCATCTGAAAGTTCACTGTCATTTACCAAAACCTCAGGTTTGTGCGAGACAATAGTTTCGCTCTCTAACAATAATCCGCTTGGAAAAGCATTGCGGTACACATCGCCAATGGCACACATGTAATAATTAGCCACCCAAAGCCAATGTTTGATTTGGATTTCGGTAGCAATTGGTTTTTCATCTAAAATTTGATGGATTTCTTTGGCTTCATATAATGTTGGCGCATTTTCATGAATATCCAAAACCAGTGCCGTATATATTTTGTTTTTACCAAAAGGCACCGCCACACGCATTCCTTTTTTGATAAAATGGAATTCAGCCTCAGAAATACTATACGTAAAAGTCTTAGCTAAGGAAAGTGGTAAAATAACTTCGATGAAAAACATGCAATAATTTTAAATTTGATTTGGAAAATTATTTTTTCCCTAAAGATTCTTTAGCGAGATATTCATCCACTAATTTTTGAGTATGATTTAAAGATTCTATGTTGGTCCAATCGTCATGACCGGGAATAATATATTTAGGTTTTTTAAATTTTGCCTGTACTTTTAAAATAGATTTTTTCCATTCTTTCACATCAGCATCCCCTAAATATCCTAAATCTGCTGCTTCTGCACTTTTGATAAAACAACCTCCATAAAATACTTTTTCTTTTGGAAACCAAGCTACAATATTATCTGGCGCATGGCCTTTTCCCGGATAATAAACCTCAAAAGTATATTGTCCAACTGTAAAAGTTTTATCATTTGGAATTATAAACGCTGATCTTGGTTCATTTTTCTGTTTCAGAATATCATCTGTCAACTGAATTGAATATGTTTTTATTCCTTTTTTTCTGAAAAATTCAAATCCGCCAGCGCGATCATCATGTGAATGCGTTGCAAAAAGCATCACGACATCTTTATTGTGTTTCGCTTTTATACTGTCCAACAAAGGCTGAAACTGTGTTTTATCCCAAGGCGCATCAAACAAAACAACACCTTTATCTGTGACCAGATACATGGCATTGGCAGAAATCATCGTTCCTTTATAATCATGAAACGTTTTATAAACATAAAAGTCACCCGTAAGATGACTTATTTGTAATGGCGAATTCTTAGTTTGCCCAAAAGCAATTGAAAAAATCACTAAGAATAAAACTATCGAAGCTAATTTTCGCATTTATGATTTGATTAGTTTTTTATGCGTGTCCAGTATTGTGTTCTTCCCATTAAAGAAATTCCAACATATCCACGAAGTTTCAATTTATCAGCAGATTCTAATGTGATGTAACATTTGTATTTTTTTCCGTTTGTTGGATCCAAAATAGTTCCGTCGTTGTACTCGTTTCCGTCTTTTTTAAGACCATTAATAATAACCATTCCTAAAATTGGTTTGTTTTTTTCGGCACCGTCGCATTTACTGCAAACATCTTTTTTATGGTTTTCACGAAGTATTTCTACCACTTTGCCATAAATCTTTCCAGATTTCTCATAAACCTCTACGATTGATTTTGCTTCTCCAGTTTCATCATCTATTGTTTTCCATTTTCCAATAACACTTTGCGCCTGCATTGTCATCGCGAAGAAAAAAACACCAATAGTTAACATCCAATTTTTCATACTTATTTATTTTTTTTTTGTTTTAATTTTCTGATTGTAGCGTTCAATTCGAACCCTAAAAGCAGAATCATACAGTTTATCCAAATGTAGAACATTAGAATTAATAATGTCCCAATTGAACCATAAAGTTCGTTATATTTTGAGAATTTTATAACCCAAATCCCAAAAAAGAACGAAGATATAACAATTAAGATGGTCGTAAAAACAGATCCGATGCTAATAAACGGCACTTTATTATACTGTTTTGTACCATAACGCAATAATATTGAAGATGTTATCAAAATCATTAAAACAACAAACAAATATCGGCCCAAAATGATCAACGGAATTCGGTCACTAAGCACATCTTGAATAATTGTTTTCTGAATAAAGACCTCAAAAACGACAATTGTTGCCACCGTGACGAACAAAATCACAGTCATTACAAGTGAAATTGCCAGCGCTACTAAATATTGATGCAAAAATCCGCGTTTGTCAAAAACGTGTTTTGAAGATTCGAAACCGCTTAAAATCCCGTTAATTCCGTTCGCCATCAAAAATATGGACAGAAAAAAACCGGTTGATAATAATCCTGAGTGACTATTATTCAAAATATCGCTGATGATTTTACTGATTGCATCAAAAGTGTTTGGCGGAACGCTTTGTTGCACAAACTCTAAGAAATCTTCCTGAAAATTCTCAATTGGAATAAACGGAATCAAGTTCAAAATAAACAGCGCAAAAGGAAATAATGCCATAAAAAAGCTGAACGAAACCGCACTTGCATGATATGAAAATGCACCATCGATAATCCCGATAACATACATTTCGATCAAATCATAAAGCGAAAGACCTCCTAACCATGGCAATTTTATTCTCTTCAAAAGTCGGGCTAAAGAACGCACCACGGGTATTCTCTCAATCCGAGCTTCTATCTCTTGCGACATATTTTTTTGATTTTAGATTTTAGAGTTCAGAAAGCAAACTCATAACTTATAACTCAAAACTTATAATTCAATTAAAAAGCTTTCAAGCTCAAATCCATGTTGTAAACCGAATGCGTTAAAGCTCCTGATGAAATGTAATTTACGCCACAAAGACCATATTCACGGATTGTTTTTTCATTGATATTTCCTGAAGATTCTGTTTGGCATTTTTTACCAATTAAAGCTACAGCTTTTTTAGTATCCTCATAATTAAAGTTATCAATCAGGATTCTGTGAACGCCATCACTTAAAAGAATCTCGCGAATTTCATCCAAATTTCTAGCTTCAACAATAATTTTCAAATCTAAATTATTTGCTTCCAGGTAGTCTTTTGTTTTTTTAATAGCAAGCGTAATTCCGCCAGCAAAATCAATATGATTGTCTTTCAACATAATCATATCGTATAAAGCGTAACGGTGATTTTCTCCTCCTCCTATTTTTACAGCCCATTTTTCAGCCACTCTAAAATTTGGAGTCGTTTTGCGAGTATCTAATATTTTTGCACCCGTTCCTTCCAAAAGTTGCATCAAATGATTGGTCTTTGTAGCAATTGCCGACATGCGTTGCATTGTATTCAAAACCACTCTTTCAGCTTTTAAAATAGATTGTGAACTTCCTGAAACTTCGAAAACCACTTCGCCATATTCTACGCGAGTTCCATCTGCAATAAAAGTTTTTACTTTTAGCTTTGGATCAACATGTTCAAATATCATTTTAGCCAATTCAACGCCAGCAATTATTCCCTGATCTTTTACCAATAATTTTGCCTGACCGTGCGCCGTATCAGGAATACATGCAAGAGAGCTGTAATCGCCTGGACCAACATCTTCTCTAATGGCATTCGTAATCAAAAGTTGTAATTCTGCTTGAAATTGAGCTTCGCTTATCATTTTTCTGTTTTTAATAATATGCTAAATTAAAATATATTTTATGGATTTGAAAGTTTCCTTTTAATTTTAAACCATAAAAATTAACCCAAATTTTCCACAAAATAAGTTTTTATCAATAATAAAACTTAATTAAAAAAATCAAAGAACATTAAATACCTTTGAAGTTCAATCAAACAAAAATATGGGACTAATTAAAGATATATACTCTGTTTCTTTTTACGAAAAATTTGGTCAGGCTGTCGCCGAAGTACATCCTTCATTCAATAAACAAAAATTCATTGAAGCGATTTATGAAGATGATTTTGCACAGAAAGAATGGAAAGAACGAATGAAACATACAACAGTCGTTTTGCATCAATTTATGCCAGAAAATTTTCCTGAAGCCACTGCTTTAATTGATAAAATCATCAAAAACTTAAAGAAAAACAGTTTTACAGATGGCAATTTAGCGTTCATTTTCTTTGCCGATTATATCGAAATGTACGGTTTAGACGATTTTAAAACTTCCGCGAAAGCGTTTGTTTCCATTACCCAATTTATAAGTTGTGAATTTGCCGTTCGTCCTTTCATTTTAAAATATAAAGAGAAAATGATTGACGAAATGATCAAATGGTCTTTACACGAAAATCATCACGTTCGCAGATTAGCAAGTGAAGGTTCAAGGCCAAGATTACCGTGGTCAATGGCGATTCCGTTTTTGAAAAAAGATCCTACTTCTATTCTTCCGATTTTAGAAAACTTAAAAAATGATCCTTCTGAATATGTTCGTAGAAGTGTGGCCAATAATTTAAATGATATTGTAAAAGATAATCCGCAAATTGTACTTGAAATCGCTTCAAGATGGAAAGGTCATTCTAAAGAAACAGACGGAATCATTAAACACGGTTGCCGAACTTTATTAAAACAAGGACATCCTGAAATTTTAAGTCATTATGGCTTAGCAAGCACCAACATTGAACTTTCTTCTTTCGAAATCAAAACACCAACGGTTAAGATTGGAGATTATCTGCAGTTTCATTTTCATTTAAATAATAAAAACGAAGAACCAAAAACGATCCGTTTAGAATATGCCGTTCATTACAAAAAAGCAAAAGGACATTTGGCTAAAAAAGTCTTCAAAATCAGCGAGAAAATTTATCATCCGAATCAATTAACGAAGATTGAACGAAATCAGTCTTTTAAATTGATTACGACGCGTGTTTTTCATACTGGAATTCATCAGTTGTCGATTATAATTAATGGGACTGAGAGTGAAGTTTTGGAGTTTGAATTGGTGCATTAAAAAACACATTTTTAATTTATCACGCGCTTTAACCACCTAGTTTGTCATTCTGACGAAGGAAGAATCTTCACTAGAAACTCTACAAAGATTGGCGATATTCTTTGCAGAGCTACTTACGAAGATTCTTCCTTCGTCAGAATGACAAAATAGCGTGAATACTATTCTAAAAAGAGAAATTTGAACAATCATCAATTTTCCTTACTTTTATAGCTATTACAAAAAACAACTTTTCTTAATCTAAATTAAGTTACAGACACGCATCACAACTGTAATTTTGTTTTCAAATCAAATAATACCACATGTCAAATATCAGTTTAATTATCGAAGAACGTTCTGCCAACATTGGCAATTTTATGGTTGGAAGATTATTGCCTTTCCGTGAAAAAAGAGCCGTTGGGCCATTTGTATTTATCGATCATATGGGACCTGCACATTTAAGTGACCACGAAAATATGGACGTTCCTCCTCACCCGCATATCGGACTTTCGACACTTACCTTTTTATTTGAAGGAAGCATTATGCACCGTGATAGTTTAGGAACAGAATTAGAAATAAAACCGGGCGCTGTAAACTGGATGACAGCCGGAAAAGGAATCGTTCACTCGGAAAGAACTCCAGAATATTTAAGACATTCGGACAAAATGCTTCACGGATTGCAGATTTGGGTGGCGCTTCCAAAAGAATTGGAGCAAATGGATCCGAATTTCACTCATGTTGAAGCAGATGATATCCCAGCTTGGGAAGAAGATGGCGTTTCATACAAATTGATCGCCGGTGAAGCTTTTGGAAAAAAATCACCAGTTCCTGTTTATAGTCCGTTGTATTTTGTTGAGATTAAGAGTAAAGAAGCAAAGAAAATCAATATCGGACATCATTTATTCGGCGAAAGCGGATTGTATATTTTAGAAGGAAGCATCAAAAATGGTGAACATTCTTATGATCCAAGACAAATTTTGATTACTACCGAAAGTTCGCTTTGTGAGTTTGAAATTGCTGAAAATTCGACCGTTTATATTTTTGGTGGACAGCCATTTCCTGAAGAACATTTCATCTTTTGGAACTTTGTTTCTTCTGATAAAAATCTCATCGAAAAAGCAAAACAAGATTGGACAGCACAAACTTTCCCAAAAGTTCCAGGCGAAACCGAATTTGTGCCATTACCAGAACCAAGAATCAAATAATTATGGATACAATTTCAGCAAAAATAGAAACGCGTTTGTATCGCACGGAAATTACTTCTACAAGCGGAAATATTTTAATTTCAGATGAACCGCAATCATTAGGCGGGAAAAATTTAGGCTTAAATCCGACCGAACTTTTGGCATCGTCATTGGCTTCTTGTACATTGATTACTTTGCGCATGTACATTAATCGCAAACAATGGAACGTCGAAGAAATCAATATAAAAATTGATTTTGAAAGAGATTCCGACCGAAATTGCACCTCATTTACCCGAAAAATTGAAGTAATAGGTGAAGTTGACGACGAGCAAAGACGTAGATTAGAGACGATTGCAAACAGTTGTCCAATTCACAAAACATTGACACATTCAATAGAAATTAAAACCACACTTATATAAATACCATGGAAATTCAACAAATAAACGATACAAGAAGAGGCTATTTTGAAGCAATCGAAGACGGAAAAGAAGCTGGAAAAATGACATATACTTGGGCAGGAGATTCAAAATTCATTATCGACCATACCGAAGTTAGTCCAGATTTTAACGGAAAAGGTGTTGGCAAAAAACTGGTTATGGCGTCTGTAGAATATGCTAGAAATAACAATTTAAAAATTATTCCGCTTTGTCCTTTCGCGAAAAGCGTTTTTGATAAGGTTCCTGAAATACGTGATGTACTTTTTTCTTAAGGTGCTGAGATACTAAGGTGCTAAGATTCTAAGCTTTTTTTAACCGCAAGGCACGCTAAGAGTTACGCAAAGTTCGCAAAGTTTTTCCAGACAAAGCTTTGCGAACTTTGAGTTTATAGTTAGTCTAGCATGCAAAAAAAACCTTGCGTCCTTTGCGGTAAAATTCAACCCAACGAAATTCGATTTTAAAAATTCTCCAGAAAGTCGTATATTTGCGCGTAATTTAAACTTAATGTATGACAAGGATAATTACGCTTTTCTGTATTTTAATAACGCAAATCGGCTTTTCTCAATCAGCTGAGAGTTATTTAGAAAAAATCAGAAATAATGAGGCTCTCTTAACCGCTTTTTTTCAACAAATGCCTAAAGGAGGCGATTTACACCATCATTTTTCAGGATCCGTTTATGCAGAACCACTTTTAGAAAGAGCTATTGCGGAAGACTTTTATTTGAATCTGGAAACCTTGGCCGTTTCAAAAACAAAACCCGAAAAAGGAAACTGGGAAAACTTTTCATCTCTTGCAAACAAAGGAAAATTAGAGTATTACGAACAGCAAATCATGCAAACTTGGTCTATTAAAGATTATAATGGTTCTGTTCCTTCAGATGATCAATTCTTTGATTCTTTCATGAAATTTGAGCCAACTATCGCAGGTCATTTTGCTGAAGGAATGTTGGAACTTAAAAAACGTGCGATTGCCGAAAATGTACTTTATATCGAAACACAATTATCAACAATTCCCTGCGATATGAATGTTTCTGATTTGGCTGATTTTAATTCAAAATTGCGTCAGGCTTCTGCTCAAAAAGACGAAAAAGCAGTTTTAAAACTTTTAGATGACTTGTATAAATCACTTCAGAAAAAAGATGCTAAAAAATATGCTGAAGATTTCAATACTAATTTCATAGCCAAACTGCATAAAGATTTAAAAATGGATGATGAAAAATTCACCATGCGTTATCAAAATTTTGTGCTTCGTTTTATGGAACCTGTCGATTTATTCAAAAATTTAGTAATTGCCTTTATTTCGTCAAGCGAAAGCAAACTAACTGCAGGTGTAAATATCGTTTCTCCAGAACACGGAAAAACTTCTATGAAAGATTACTGGCTTCACATGGTAATGTTTAAATATTGCCACTCAAAATTTCCTGACGTAAAATACACGCTTCATGCGGGAGAATTGACTTTAGGTTTGGTTCAGCCGGAAGAATTGACTTGGCATATCAATGACGCGATTTATGTTGCCGGAGCAAATAGAATTGGTCATGGAGTTGATATTGCTTATGAAGCAAATTCGTATGATTTATTGAAATATATGTCTAAAAACAATATTCCGATTGAGATCAATTTGGCGAGCAACGAATTCATTTTGAAGGTAAAAGAAAACAGACACCCTTTTACACTTTACAAAGAATTTAATGTGCCAATTGTAATCAGCACAGACGATGCAGGAATTTTAAGGAGTAATATGACTGAACAATATGTTTTGCTAGCGAAAAGATATCCTGATGTTAATTACGAAACGATTAAAAAATACGTTTACAACAGCATCAATTACAGTTTTATTCAGGATGCATCGGTTAAAAAGCAATTATTGAAAGATTTAGACAACCGTTTTAAAACTTTTGAAGCGAAGTTTTCTAAAAATTAATTAAAATAAAAATCCGCCAAATCTGCTAAATCTGCGAGAGTAAAAAATTATTCTCCCGCAGATTAAGCAGATCGAGCAGATAAAATTCTCAAAATATGATTTTAGAAGGAGCATTTCTTTATGTAAAACCAGAATTAGCCTCTCAATTTGAAGCTGATTTTGTAAAAGCAAGTCAATATATCTCATCAATTGAAGGTTATTTAGGACATCGTTTGGAAAAATGTCTTGAAGTTGAAAACAAATACCTTTTATTGGTTGATTGGAATACTTTAGAAGATCATACTATTGGCTTTAGAACTTCTGAAGCGTATTTGGAATGGAAAAAGATTTTGCATCATTATTACGAGCCATTCCCAATTGTAGAACATTTTGAAACTGTTTTTGAAAATAAAAAATAGCATGGGAATTGCACGCAGATTTTACAGATTTCATCAGATCAGCGCAGATTTTCAGTGTATAGTATTAAAAAAAATCTGCCAAATCAGCTAAATCTGCGAGAGTGAAATTTTTCCCGCAGATTTTGCAGATCACTCAGATAAATTAAATTTGTGTCAATTCGTGCAATTCGTGGCAAAAGAAAATTATGAACATCAAACTTATCGCAATAGGCAAAACTGACAACAAATCGCTTCAAACTTTGATTGACGATTATACCAAACGTTTGTCATTTTATATCAAATTTGAATTGGAGATTATCCCCGACATCAAAAATGTAAAAAACTTATCTGAAAGCCAGCAAAAAGAAAAAGAAGGCGAATTGATTCTTTCTAAGCTTTCTGCAACAGATCAATTAATTTTGCTGGATGAAAACGGCAAAACTTTTTCGAGCGTTGGATTCTCAGAAGAACTACAAAAGAAAATGAATTCTGGAGTAAAAACTTTAGTATTCGTAATTGGCGGACCTTACGGATTTTCTGAAACTGTCTACAAAAAAGCGCAGGGAAAAGTTTCGCTTTCGCTGATGACATTCTCACATCAAATGGTACGCTTATTTTTTATTGAGCAACTCTACCGCGGTTTTACGATTTTACGCAACGAACCTTATCATCATCAGTAAGATCTTTACTAATATTAAATTTGTTTTGTAGATTCGCATTTAAATTTTACATCAAGTTATCACAAAAATGAATCCTTTTAAAATATTCTTATATTTCTTCATTCTTAGCTTTAGTTTTAATAGTCTTGCACAAAAAGCAAGCTATGACCCAGAGCAAAATATAACGGATCACAATATAACGGATCAAAATTCCAGAAGGAATTATGATTCCGGTACAAGAACTGCTCAAATATTTCTTGAATTATTCAAAGTTGACGATATATACTTTAAAAATTTCAATAAAATTATAATGATGAAAAATGGGAGGTTTGTTGACAATTTATACCTAAAAAGTGAACATTATAATGACAGGATAAGCAGTCTCTACTTGTACTTTCATAATTTGAAAAAAGAAAATTACGACATGATAATTTCCATTCTTTCAAAAAATGCAAAAAAAATAGATCCCAAAACATTTAATACAAAAATCAAGCAATTCATTTATTTGTTCAGAGCTGATTTTAATAATTTTGAATTTAGCAAAATAGAAGCAATTAACAATGAATTAGTTATGACTAACAGTGATAAATCTGAAAGTTTCTATCTTACTTTCGATAATGAGGGAAAAATCATAAATGGGAAAAAAATTATAAAAGTGAATAATGAATATAGTAGTTTTCAGTTTGGAGAAAGTTATACATATAAATATGACAAACTAAACAACATCGCACAAAAGGAAACACTCGCTTATAAAGACAATATTGTCAAAGAAGGAAACTTAAATTTATCAATTTTAGAAACTTATAGTACAACAGGTAAATTATTACAAAAGGACAAAGTAGAATACGATTATTCTAACCCTAAAGGAAGAGAAACAACTGAAACATTTAAATATGATTCTTTAGACAATTTGATTGAAAAAAACATAAGCTTCGATAAAACCAAAAAGCTTCTTACCTATGAAGTAAAATACAATAACAACATTATTCAAGTCAATTACATACCTGCCAGTGATCCAGTAAATGCTGACACCTATGAATTTCAATTAATCAAATAAGTCTAATTTAGAAAATAAATTCCTCATTAGTTAAATTAAGTGCTGGAATTGGGAATTTTAAAGTACTAATGAAAATTTTATTTTTGATATAAGAATCATATTCTAGATTTTTATCAAAACAAAACATGTATTTGTTTGGTTTGTCGCTATCCATCTGATCGAGATAACGCTGTAATTCGTCTTTTTTAACTGGAATTCCCTTTACTAAAATTATATTATCTTTTCTAAAATAAACTAAGACACCAAATTTGGGTTTCTCCATTTTATAAAACACTTTCGTGAAAGGTAAAAAAGCCAAATTCTTGCCAATTGAATCGGCATAAGAATAATAATTTTGAGCATTTTCATTTTTATGGGCGCTGTCTCCGCGTTTCTTTTCCTGCAATTTCATTACTTCTGGAACCACTAATTTTAAAGGGAGACGTTTGTCGATATTAAAAATCCAATTGGTTGAAATGATGCTGTTTTTTCGATTTACATCGGCAATCGTATCTTTTCCTTCAACTTTAAAAAAGATATAAATTGGTGAGTGATCTTGTACATCTTTTACAATTGTGACGTTTGATTTTGGTAGTAAAACGTCTTTTTTATTTCCGCAGGAAAATAAAAAGCAAATTATAAGTAACGAAATGTATTTCATATTTATTTTTTTTTTTACACAAAGTTTGTCATTCCGACGAAGGAGGAATCTCCGCAAGTAACTCCAATCTTTGCCGATTCTGTAAACGAAGATTCCTCCTTCGTCGGAATGACAAACTAGATGCAACTATATTTAAAATTCACTTTAATCAATTAAGGCAACTCCTTTCACACCTTTAAAAACTTCGGCTTAAACAATTTTAAAATAAAAATCGTTATAAAAAGGACAGCGGATCCAAATACAAGTATTCCTAATACAAAATCAATTAAATAACTGAAAACTTCTCCAAAAGTATAATATTTAAAAATCAATGATGGAACTTTCCACAATCCTAAAACCGCAGGAAAAAACATCAACGAAATAGTCAACGCATTTTTTATTTTTGATTCAGAAGCTTCTAATCTTAGATAATTCATAAAATTATCAAATACGGCACAAAAAAGTAAAAAGCATGAAAACAAAAAATAACTGAATAATACAATATTATTTTCGCTCGCATACTTTTTACTTAGCAATTTTAGTGCTAGCACATCTTTATCACTACCAAACATGGCATTAAAAAGTTCTTTTAAATAGGTCAAAATATAATCTAAACTCCATAATTCATTTTGAGATTTCAACAGTAGAAATGCGCAAACAACACCAACTGAAAAATACATAATTGTGGGTGTAAATACTATTATGATTTGTTGGTATAATTTTTTGGTAAAAAATGCGAACGGCAAATCATGTTCTGGAATCGCACGGCGTTCCTCAATATCTGCCGTTTTTCCAAATATTTCCAGAGAAGAACCAATTGGAACCCAGCCTAAAACAAAATCAGTATTTCCAATTTTTTTGTCATAAAGAGAAAATCTCGGACTGAAAAACATTGAAAATTTTATCACTCTGATTCCAAACAAATACGAGAAAAATAGATATAATAAATTACAGAAAAACAAGAAAAAAGCAATCAAGAAACCCAGTATCACTAGTTTGGTATTAAACATACGGTCTGTCTTTTTTTAAGAATTAAGTTTATTAAACAAAGTAACACATTCCATGGCTTCTTTCACGTCATGAACACGAAGAATTTTCGCATTTTTTAGTAATGCAATGGTATTCAAGAAAGTAGTTCCGTTTAAAGCTTCTTGTGGCGTATTCCCAAGTGTTTTATAAATCATTGATTTTCTTGATATTCCTGCTAAAACGGGCAATTCCAAAAGATTGAAAAGTTCCATTTTCTGCATAACTTCATAATTCTGATCAGTTGTTTTGGCAAAACCGAAACCTGGATCTAAAATCAAATCATTAATTCCTAAACTTCTGGTTTTTTTTACTTTTTCAGAAAAATAAAAAAGCATTTCTTTTATGATATCATCGTATTGCGTCAAACTCTGCATTGTTTGCGGATTGCCTCGCATGTGCATCATGATGTACGGAACGTTGTAATGCGCAATTACTTCAAACATTTTTTCATCTAATTCACCTGCAGCAATATCATTAATAATTGCAGCACCACTTTCAATACTCGCCTTTGCAACTTCGGCTCTAAAAGTGTCGATCGATAGTAATGTTTTTGGAAAATGTTCTAAAATCAATTCAATTGCAGGAACAATTCGGTCGATTTCTTCTTGTTCCGAAACAAATTCGGCGCTTGGCTTGCTTGAATACGCACCAATATCAATAAAAGTCGCCCCTTCTGAAAGCATTTTATCAACTTGAGAAATAATTTCGTCTTCATTTTTATATTTTCCGCCGTCAAAGAAAGAATTTGGCGTAACGTTTAAGATCCCCATTACTTTCGGAATCGACAAATCTATCAGTTCTCCTTTGCAGTTAATTGTCATGATGTTTGTTATTTTTTTGTTTCAGGTTTCACGTTTCAAGTTGATGTTGATCACGCAAGTTCTGGAACTTGAAACCTGAAACTTGAAACTTGAAACTTTTTATATTTGGTTTCATTAACAACTTGTTTAGAAAAACTTGAAAGCTGAAACTTGAAACTCTTTAATTTTTCCTTATTTTTGAACAAATTTTAGCAAATATACAGCATATAAATGAAGAATACTTCCCAAGAATTTGATAATGTTATCGCAATTTGCCGAACATTGTATATCAATAAAATGAAAGATTATGGCAGTGCATGGAGAATTTTAAGACTTCCGTCATTGACCGATCAAATTTTCATCAAAGCGCAACGCATTAGAAGTTTACAAGAAAACGATGTACGCAAAGTTGATGAAGATGAAAAAGGAGAATTCATCGCAATTATCAATTATTCGATTATGGCTTTGATTCAGTTAGATCTTGGCGTTGTAGATCAGCCTGATCTTGACGTTGAAAAAGCAACTGAATTATATGACGCTAAAGTAAAATTGACAAAAGACTTGATGGAAGCAAAAAATCACGATTACGGTGAGGCTTGGCGTGACATGCGCGTAAGCTCTTTAACCGATTTGATCTTGCAGAAACTTCTTCGCGTGAAGCAAATTGAAGATAACAAAGGTAAAACTTTAGTTTCTGAAGGAATTGACGCTAACTATCAGGATATGATTAATTATTCTGTTTTTGCTTTAATTCTTAACCCAATAAAATAAAATTCCTCCCGATAGCTATCGGGACCAAATTCCAATACTAAACTTGGAATTTGGAATTTGAATATTTAAATATTTATCATGAAGAACATCATTACCCAATTCTCCCGATTATTTGTCGGCGTCCTATTTATCATTTCTGGATTAATCAAACTGAATGACCCAGTTGGTTTCTCTTATAAATTGGCTGAATATTTCAGTGAACCAGTTTTCAATATGCCATTTTTAGAGCCATTGGCTTTAGGATTAGCAATCTTTTTAGTGATTTTAGAAGTTGTTTTGGGTGTAATGCTTTTAGTTGGCTATAAATCAAAATTGACGATTTGGGCTTTGTTGTTGTTGATCGTTTTCTTTACGTTCCTTACCTTCTACTCGGCTTATTTTGATGTCGTAAAAGATTGTGGATGTTTTGGAGATGCTTTACACTTAACACCTTGGCAGTCATTTACAAAAGATGTTGTTTTGCTTTTCTTTATCTTGATTTTATTCATCAATAAAAAATTAGTAAAACCATTATTTTCAAAAATGGTTACCAATCTGCTTACTTTATTAAGCATTGTTTTATGCGTATTTATGGCTGTTTGGGTTTTAAACCATAATCCGATTAAAGATTTCCGTCCATATAAAGTAGGAACAAACATTGAAAAAGGAATGGAAATTCCAGAAGGCGCTCCAAAATCTGTGGTTGAAATGATTTTCATTTACAAAGTAAACGGAGTGGATAAAGAATTTACAGAAAAAGATTTGATGAATATTCCGCAAGGTGCAACTTTTGTTGATCGCAAAGACAAAGTGATTACAGAAGGTTATGTTCCACCAATTCACGATTTCACAATGGTAAAAGATGATTCTGATTATAAAGCAGAATTATTGCAAGAGCCTAAATTAGTGATTTTTGTAACGTATGATTTGGCTCTATCTAATCCGGAAGGAATGAAAAAATTAGAAAAAGTAAATCAAGATGCAAAAGCAAAAGGGTATAAAGTAATTGGAATGACGGCTTCTGGACCTGAAGAAATTGCAAAAGCTAAAAAACAATATGGTTTGAATGTTGATTTTTATTTCTGCGATGCAACAGCTTTAAAAACTGTTGAAAGAGCAAATCCGAGTATTGTGGTTTTACATAAAGGAACTATAGTTCAAAAAGTACATTACAACGACGTTGATGATTTGAAATTATCTGATGTAGCTTACGGTATTTAAAATACCATTAAAATAATTTATAAAACGCCAATATTCTTTTTTAGATTTATTGGCGTTTTTTTGAATAAACAATGAACCGATAAAAGATATGCTTGCAAAACTAAAAAATGAATGGACTGCCAAGTCTTCTACATACATTTACCTTTTTTCATTTATATTCCTTTTAATTATTTATGTCATTCTTGATTCTAATTTTTATGAAACTGATGGCGTACATTTGATTCCTCTTCACATCCTGGCATTAATCACAGGTGTTATTTTTGAAAGTAAAAGAATTACAAAATCTTGGAAAACAGCTGTTTTGATAGGACTCATTTCTTTTATTTTTACTTTTACCTTATCTTTTTATTTATATCATATCTCGCCCAATGCGAAATTTGATTTCATGCTTATTTTAAATGTAAGTATTTTAGCCTGGCCTATTGCTTTCTTTTTTTTGTATGTTATTTTTTCGCGAATATTTAATAAAAAAAGAATTGCTCCCCAATTGACAGAAGGCACTACCTTAATTCTTTCAATATCGATGATTTATTGGGTTACAGATAATGGTTTGGTACGATTTGATACTATCATCTTAAAAACATTAATGATAATTGTAATTTCACTTTCCTTATTTTCTTTTTACAATGCTTTTAGTAAAGCTTACTTATCTGATACTAAAAAACTAATTCTAAGCATCTGGAGTTCAATTATAATGATGTTTTTTTCTATCGATAATTTGTACGGGATTTTTTCATATGGAAATGTTGTAAGTACAAATGAATTCATACAAGCAACTTATATTGCAATTCAATATTTTCTTTTAGGGGTTTCAAGCATTTATATGATTCAGAATTTTATGATGCTTATTGGTTTTCTTCCAAGTTGGAAAATATTCTTCTTTATAAAATATTCTGACACAATAGACAAACTCAAACAAGAACACATTGAAAGATATTCAGACACACAAGTAAGCAAATCAGATTCTAGATTTTGTGTTTTTTTTGTTAGTATCATTTTCTTTTTAAATTATTATTTTAATATCGTTCCCAGACAATTTATAATCTGGTCAACTTTTGTAACATTCCCATTTTTTCTAATGACGTATAATCATTTTCTAAAGAAAAAATAGGCCATAAATATCAGATCAAGCTTAAAGTCTTTTAAATATTTCACTAAACGCTAATATTTTTTTTAAAAGATGTTGGCGTTTTTTTATTTCGTAAGAAAAATAGCAGATTCGATAATTGTTTGTTTATATTTGGTTTCAATACTATTCCAAAACCAACATTGATTTATGAAACAATTATCTAAATTCCTTTTTTCACTTTTAATTATTACGTTTTTCAACCTTCAAACTTTCGCCCAAGCCAACAAAGATCAACGTTACATCTTCTTTTTACATAACGCTTATATAGAACAAAATCCATTAAATGTTCCACATCCTGAATATGGAAAAGCAGAGTACAATGAAATTTTGGCTTCTTTCAAAAAAGACAATTTTATTGTTTACAGCGAAATCAGAAAGAAAAATACTGACGCACCTAAATACGCTCAAAACATTGTAAAACAAGTAAAAGCCTTACTCAAAAAAGGAATTTCTCCAAATAAAATAACTGTAATTGGGACTTCAAAAGGTGGTTATATCGCACAATTTGTTTCTACTTACCTAGCCAACCCAAATGTGAATTTTGTTTTCATAGGCTGCTTCAGAGATATTGATATTGAAGAATTTCCAGAGATTAATTTCTGCGGAAATATTTTGACTATTTATGAGAAATCAGATGTTTATGGTGTTTCTGCGATCAAGCGAAAAGAAACTTCAAAATGCAAAATCGAGCATTTTAAAGAAATCGAACTTAATACTGGTTTAAAACATGGCTTTTTATATAAAGCAGCGGATAATTGGATTGCTCCAAGTAAAGAATGGGCGAAGGGAAATTATGAATAGTGAGTCGAAAGTCGAAAATGCTTACTATATAATGCTAACTTCTCTTTTTCTTTATAAAGCCTTCAATAAATATTATATTGAAGGCTTTTTTTATGAAAATGTGACGTTTTTTTACTTTGAAATTTCTTCAAAAAATCAAAATTCTGCGTGGTAATTCATCTTTCAAAAATTGCTTTTAAAAATTAATCGAGATTTTGTGTCTACTATTACGATTTCATTTTGGCTTTTCTAACCAAAATTTCACATTTTGTTATAAAATAAACGATTCTTCAAATTTTGTTAATCTGCAATTGGCATTCAATTTGTTTGTTTAACTTTGTGAATTCAGTACTTAATAAAAATAATTTTAATATAATATGAAACAATTAGCCCTAGTCGTTATTGCGTTGATCACTTTTTCATGTACTCAAGCTCAGAAAAAAGAATTTTCAGAAGAAGCTTTGTCTGAAAAATTATTATCATCAAAAGATAAACAGGTTGCCTTTAAAAGCATTTTAAAAAAATACAAGGGAAAAACTTTAGTTATTGAAGTTTGGGCTTCTTGGTGTGGTGACTGTGTTAAAGCAATGCCGAAATTAAAAGAACTTCAAGCTAATCATCCAGAAGTATCTTACGTATTCATTTCTGCTGATAAAACAGCTGATAAATGGAAAGCCGGAATCGAAAAACATGAATTAAAAGGTGATCATTATATGATGAACGACGGTATGAAAGGTTCGTTTGGAAAAGCGATCGACTTAGATTGGATTCCACGTTATATAATCGTTGATAAAACCGGAAAAATCGCGCTTTATCGCGCTGTTGAAACTGATTTTCTTAAAATCGATGAAACATTAAAAGGTTTACAAGATAACAAGGCATTTTAAATTAAAAAAAACAAAAAATTAAAAGAATAATAAAAACTACCAAAATGAGAAAATCGATTGTTGCAGGAAACTGGAAAATGCATAAAAACGCAGGTCAGACTGAAGAATTATTAAACGAATTGATTGCTAAAATTCCAGCAAAAACTAATGCACAAGTAATTGTAGCGCCAACATTTGTAAACTTACAAGCAGCTGCTACAAAATTAAAAAATACAACTATCGGAGTTTCTGCTCAAAATGTTCACCAAGCTGAAGGCGGTGCTTTTACAGGAGAAATTTCTGCAGATATGTTGACAAGCATTGGCGTTAATACAGTAATTTTAGGCCACTCTGAGCGTAGAGCTATTTTCCACGAAACAGACGCTTTAATCGCAAGCAAAGTTGATACAGCTTTAAAACATGACATGACAGTTATTTTCTGTTTTGGAGAAGAATTAAAAGATCGTCAATCTGGAAATCACTTCAACATTGTTGAAAACCAATTACGTGATGGCGTTTTCCAAATTGCAAAAGAATCTTGGTCTAAAATTGTTTTGGCTTACGAGCCAGTTTGGGCTATTGGAACTGGAGAAACTGCTTCGCCAGAACAAGCGCAAGAAATGCACGAATTTATTAGAGAAACTATCCGCAAAGCTTTTGGAGCTGAAATCGCTGACGAAGTTTCAATTTTATACGGTGGTTCTGTAAAACCAGAAAACGCAAAAGAAATCTTCTCTAAACCAGACGTAGACGGTGGTTTAATTGGAGGTGCAGCTTTAAAAGCTGACGATTTCTTAGCGATTGTTACTGCTATCTAATTAAAATTTTAGCCCCGAAAGCTTTCGGGATATATTATACAAAAGACCATTCGCAATGTGAATGGTCTTTTTTCATTTTTAGAATTTAGATTTTTTATTAGAATTCAGCCAAAGCAGAGGAGCAATTTGGAATTTGGAATTTGGAATTTTTAAATTGATAGTTTATAATTTAAGAAGTACCTTTGCAAAAATTTTTTTTATGTCAAATATATATTTAGGATATCATTTTACGATTGAGCCGAAGGAATTAGGATCAGAAATTTTAGTTGCTGAATTAGGCGAAAAAGCGTTTGAAAGTTTTACAGAAACGGAAAACGGAATTTCGGCTTTTGTGAAGAAAGATTTATGGGACGAAAATATTCTGGATGATATTTACATTTTACAATCTGAAGAATTTAAAATTGAATATACAATTGAAGAAATCGATCAGGTAAACTGGAACGAAGAATGGGAGAAAAATTTCGAACCAATTGATGTTGATGGAAAATGTCATGTTCGTGCTCCTTTTCACCCAAAAACAGATGCAGAATTTGATATCGTAATCGAACCTAAAATGAGTTTTGGAACCGGGCATCACGAGACCACTCACATGATGATTCAACATTTATTAGAAATGGATGTGAAAGGCCTAAAAACTCTTGACATGGGCTGTGGCACTGCAATTTTGGCCATTTTGGCTGAAATGAAAGGCGCTGAACCTATCGATGCTATTGACATTGACAACTGGTGCTATTTGAACTCGATTGAAAATGCTGAACGCAATAATTGCAAGCAAATTAGCGTTTATGAGGGCGATGCGGCTTTATTGGCAGGCAAAAAATACGATTTGATTATTGCAAACATCAACAGAAATATTTTGTTGAACGATATGCAGTCTTATGTTGATGCTTTAAACCCAAAAGGGATTATATTATTTAGTGGCTTTTATGAAGAAGACATTCCGTTTATCGATGCTTCATGCGTTGAAAAAGGTTTAACTTATGTTAAAAAGCTTCAAAGAAACAATTGGGTATCTTTAAAATACGTAAATTAGATTACTGATAATCAATTCAGTACAAAAACATAAAACTATGAGTACTAAAGAAAAAGTAAGAGAAAGAGTTCGCGAAAAGGAAGCCATTGCTTTTAATAACTAGATCATTGTTTACAACGATGATGTAAATACTTTTGATCACGTAATTGATACTCTTATGCGTGTTTGCGACCATACTGCAGAGCAAGCTGAGCAATGTTCTTTGATTGTACATTACAACGGAAAATGCACTGTAAAAACGGGTCCGATTGAAAAACTTAAACCTCAATGCACACAACTTTTGGAAGCTGGGCTTAGCGCCGAAATTGTTTAATTGCAAATAATTTAGAAAACATTCTATTTTATTCTATATTTGAATAAAATAGAATGTTTTTTTTATGGAGGAATACGGAAAAATATTGATTATTGCCATGCCCGTTTTTTTGGCCTTGATAATTTTTGAAAAATTATATGGCATTTATAAAAAGAACGACACCGCTCCTTTAATCGATAGTGTATCAAGCATCAGCTCCGGAATTACAAATTCGGTTAAGGATGTTTTGGGACTTAGTATTACTTTTATTTCTTATGAATGGCTGGTTTCAAAAATTGCATTACAGCATCTTGAAGTCAATGTTCTCTCCTATATCATCGCTTTTTTTGTCATTGATTTCTATGGCTATTGGAGTCACCGATTGGCACATCAAATTAATTTTCTTTGGAACAAACATGCCATTCACCACAGCAGCGAAGAGTTCAATCTTGCCTGTGCATTGCGCCAGCCTATTGCGAGTTTAGTCAATTTATTTACTTTTTTACTTATTCCGGCGGCGCTTTTAGGAGTTCCTGCTTCCGTGATTGCGATTACATTGCCACTTCATTTGTTTTTGCAGTTTTGGTATCATACCAAACACATCAACAAAATGGGAGTCTTGGAACATATCATTGTAACACCTTCGCATCATCGAGTGCATCATGCTATAAATCCGGAATATTTGGACAAAAATCATTCGCAGATCTTTATTTTTTGGGATAAGCTTTTCGGCACTTTTCAAGCGGAATTGGATGATGTTCCGCCGGTTTTCGGAATCACAAGACCTGCCAATACTTGGAATCCCATAAAAATCAATTTTCAGCATTTAACCTTGCTTATAAAAGATGCTTGGCGCGCTCCTAAATGGAAAGACAAATTTACCATTTGGTTTAAACCAACGGGCTGGCGTCCTGAAAATTTTGAAGAAAAATATCCTGTAAACAAAATTGAAAACGTATTTGATTTTGAAAAATATGGCACTCTAAATTCGCAAAAACTTATTTATTGGTCAGTTGCACAGGTTTTGGTGACACTTTTATTTGTGAGTTATCTTTTTGACAATATTGCCAAAATTGGCCTGCCAAACATATTTATTTACGGATTTTTCATTTTTATAACAATCTATAGCTACAGCGAGTTAATGGATAAAAGCAAATTTGCTGTTTTTTGGGAAGGATTCCGTTTTAGCCTCGCAATCGGAATTATAATCTTGAATGGCGATTGGTTTGGACTAAATGCAATTTTTTCTTTTGCCAATTCTATTATTTTAGCTTATCTAACTTTATCCTTTTTAGCCACAATTTATTTTGTGACTGTCGATTTTAAAACCAACCAAAACCAACCTATAAACTCCATGAATGCCTTATGAGAAACGCCACATACTTTAAAATCTACGTTGCCTTTTGCTTAATTTATCTTACTGTTTTACTGCTAGGATATGAAAATCTTGATTTATATTTAAAGCCAATTTTAATCCCTTTATTGAGCTTTGGTGTTTATTTTTGTCGACCATTTCCAACAAAAAATATTTTATTGGTTGCCTTGCTGTTTTCATGGATTGGAGATGTCATTTTGCTTTTTGCAGATTTAGGCGAAATTTATTTCATTCTTGGATTAGTTTCCTTTTTAATTTCACATATTATTTATTGTGTTCTGTTCAACAGACAAATCAAAAAGAAAACCACCCGAAATTTAATTGTTTTCGGAATCGGAAGCGTAACAATTGCTTTGTATTTAATTGGCATGCTCGCTCTATTACTGCCTACTTTGGGCGATTTGCAAATTCCTGTAATTGTCTATGCAAGTGCCATTTCGATTATGCTTTTATTTGCATTTAATGGTTATTTAATGTGGCAAAAACCTGGAAATATTTATGTTTTTTGTGGGGCAATTGCATTTGTGGTTTCAGACAGCATTTTGGCCGTTAATAAATTTTATTCGCCAATCGAGAAAAGTGCGTTTTTTATCATGCTGACTTATCTTGTGGCACAATATCTGATTGCTGTTGGTATATTGAAAGTGAATCCGAAAAAAGTAGAATAAACTATTTAACCGATTTTAGTCGTCTTAATCCCAAAAAAACTTTTTACTTTTTACATTTGTATGACCAATACACCTAAACCATGAAAAAAATAGCCCTATTTATTGTTTTACTTATTTCAACCGCATCTTGCGTGAGCTCAAAATCAACTCTGAAAAATGTTGATGATAATGCGCCTGATTTAATTTTAAAAAAAGACAATACGTTTGCCATTACACTTTTTGCAAAAGACAAAAAATACGGTTATGATCCTGATTATCCAGTGAATCTTTTTTTTCAAAACACAAAAGACGAAGCGCTCAACGAAACTCGTTTTTTGAATGCATTGGCAGGACCAAAAGGCGAAAAAATCACGTATAAACGTCTTGAGACTTGTTGCCCATTTCCAACAAAAAGAAGCAATATGGGCGCAGGATTTTTAAATGTTTACGAACTGACTTGGGAAGGGCAAAAAAAACCAATTATCCTTTATTTGAACATTTACGAAAAAGGAATTTTAATGGTTCCGATGGGATTGAGTTTGAAGCAGAATTAAGCTCCAATCAAATTGAAAAGGATAATTATTAGAACAGTATCAAAAATAAGATAGCATGACATTAAATCGTGAAGAATTAATACATCCAATATTTTATTTGTTGCTTATCGTAGCTCCAACACTGGGGCTTACATTTTACGCTGTTTCAAATTCATTAATTGCTTTTATAATTTACTGCTGTGTATTTTTTTTTAAAACTACTCATTCTGTCAATTTAAAAGGAAGTGAAATTATATCTGGACTCCATCTTTCCCCTTTTGGTTTTTTGAAAATTAAAAAAAGAATGGCGTTAAATGACATTAAAGAATTAGTCATTTACAAAAACGAGAAAAAATACTCTGAGATTAGAGCGGTTTCTGATACTGATTTTTTAATCATCAAAACAATTGCCAACAGAATTCCTGCCGAAGAAGAATTGAAAGAAATTCAAGCTAAAATATATTCCTTTAAACAAAATATTTTGAACTTTAATTAACTTAAATTATCGTAATTCCACTAAAGCCTAGCCTTGATAGTAGTGGAAATCATTTTGCTCTTAAACTTATTTTTTCCTGGCTGGGCAGAGCGACCGGAGGAAGCTCCTGAACAGACTTTGGAAAAAAAAGTTTAAGAGCAAAATATTGAAACGGATAGCGAGATTAGCTTCATAAAATAATCTTAAATCTTCACCCGAAACTCATAAATCATAACTACCTTTGCAGTGCAAAAAAATAATTTTATGAATCTACAACATATTCCTCAAATTAAGCATACTGACAGCGGGAATTTCTTTTTATTGGCGGGGCCTTGTGCTATCGAAGGAGAAGAAATGGCGCTTAGAATTGCTGAAAAATTAGTTGGTATTACCGACAATCTTCAGATCCCTTATGTGTTTAAAGGATCTTTCAAAAAAGCAAACCGTTCTCGAATTGACAGTTTCTCTGGAATTGGCGATGAAA
Source organism: Flavobacterium mesophilum (assembly GCF_039581405.1). Taxonomy (NCBI): domain Bacteria; kingdom Pseudomonadati; phylum Bacteroidota; class Flavobacteriia; order Flavobacteriales; family Flavobacteriaceae; genus Flavobacterium; species Flavobacterium mesophilum. Next base: position 509,403 of record NZ_JBCPXZ010000001.1, read on the forward strand.
AAGCTTTAAAAATCTTAAGAAAAGTTTCAGAAACTTTTCATGTTCCAACTGTAACTGACATCCATACGAATGAAGATGCTGACATGGCAGCACAATACGTTGATGTATTACAAATTCCTGCGTTTTTAGTTCGCCAAACTGATCTTGTTGTGGCGGCGGCAAATACTGGAAAAACAGTAAACTTGAAAAAAGGACAATTCATGAGTCCAGAAAGCATGAAACATGCTGTTCAAAAAGTTTTAGACTGTAACAATGAGAATGTTATGGTTACAGATCGTGGTACAATGTTTGGCTACCAAGACATGATTGTTGATTTTAGAGGTATTCCTACTATGCAACAATATGCTTCTACGGTATTGGACGTAACCCACTCTTTACAACAGCCAAATCAGACTGCTGGCGTGACAGGCGGAAGACCTGACATGATTGAAACGGTTGCAAAAGCTGGTATTGCAGTTGGTGTTGATGGAATTTTTATCGAAACGCACTTTGATCCTGCTAATGCAAAAAGTGATGGTGCTAACATGCTTCATTTGGACTATTTCGAAGGTTTAATGAACAAGTTGGTTGCAATCAGAAAAACAGTTAACTCATTCTAAAATAATAATACTTAAGTTCTTTGAAAACAAAAATTTTATTTTTCTTACTGGCTTGTGTTTCTTTAAACACATTTGCTCAGGAAGAAATACCTGTAGAAAAATATGCAGCTCACAACAAAGGAAAATTCTTTGTATCATGGGGTGGTAATAGAGATAGCTTTTCTAAATCTGATGTAAACTTTAGAGGGAAAGATTACAACTTTACAGTTGACAACATGAGTGCTCATGATAAGCCAAAGGGGTGGCATGTTGATTATATCAATCCAGCAAATATGACGATTCCGCAGACGAATTTACGTTTAGGTTATTTCTTCAGCGATCATTACAGCGTTACTGTTGGTTTAGACCATATGAAATATGTGATGACTCAGAATCAAATAGCAAATGTTACTGGAAACATCAATTTACCTGCAGATAATCCTGGCTCGATTTATAATGGAGTTTACAATAATACGTCTGTCGATATGTCTCAAGGAGGTGCTCAAGAAGGTGGTTATGATGAAGGTGTTACAAATCCAAATGGCCCTGCTTTTTTAATGTACGAACATACAGATGGTTTAAACTACATTAATACTGAGGTTTCAAGACATGATGATATCTCAAAATGGTTTAGTTTACCTAATATCGATAAGGTTCAGATTAGCTTAACTGAAGGTTTAGGTGGCGGTGTTTTATTACCAAAAACAAATGCAACTCTTTTAGGAAAAGAGCGTCATGATGATTTTCATGTTTCAGGTTATGGACTTTCTGCAAAAGCAGGTCTAAATATTACTTTCTTTAAACATTTTTATGTTCAAGGAGAGTTAAAAGGTGGATACATCAACATGCAAGATATTAGAACTACGCAATTTAGTGAAGATAAAGCTTCTCAGGATTTCTTCTTTTTTCAGAGGATTATTATGTTTGGCGGTATTTTCAGAATCTAATATCTCTTAAAATATATTTAAAAATAGCTATCATTTTGGTAGCTATTTTTTTTTGCTCTTTATTTGTTCTGAAATATTTATTTTGCCCACAGATTAAACCATTTAAATTTAGATATGAAAAAACCAAAATACCTCTTTCTCATTGTTACTTTTATACTGAGTTTTGGCTGTGCATTATTTGTAGCCATGAAAGTTTTTCCGAATAATCCATTTTCAGGAAAAAAAGTCGAAAATGTTGTTTCTGATAAAATTCAAGATGCTGATATTATTTTTCAAACTTCAGAATCCAAACAATGCGAAGCAGTTCGAATTGCAACAAATTCTAAATTTTCACATTGCGGTATCATTTACAAAATAAATGGAGATTTATTTGTTTTTGAAGCTGTTCAGCCTGTTAAACTTACACCTTTGCAAGATTGGATTTCGCATGGAAAAGACGGCAAGTATCTCATAAAAAGATTAAAGGATGCAGAGCAAGTTTTAACTCCTTCGACTTTGCAAAAAATGAAGGATTACAGCCAACAATTCAACGGAAAAGAATACGACGCTTATTTTGAGTGGTCTGACACCCGAATTTATTGTTCTGAATTGATTTGGAAAATTTACAAAAACGGAGCTGGAATCGAATTGTCTAAACTTCGTGAAATGAAAGAGTTCAATCTAAAAGATCCAAGAGTAAAAAAAATACTGAAAGAACGATATGGCAATGAAATTCCACTAGAAGAAAAAGTAGTTGCGCCTTCTGACCTTTCTGATTCTAGTTTATTGAAAACGGTAATTGATACTTATTAGATACAAAAAAGCTATGAGAAAACTCATAGCTTTTTTTATATCAAATTATTTATTTTAAGAAAATTAATTTGCCGTAGGAAGAACAATTCCGTTTTGATCTACTAAATAGATTAATGAAGTCATTGTTGCAGCACCAAGCTCTAACTCTCTTTTATTAATTGCATCGAACTTATCGTTTGCTGCGTGGTGATAATCAAAGTAACGTTGTGAATCTGGCTGTAAACCAGCTTTTACAATTGTTTTTGAAGTCAAATGCTCAATATCTGAACCTGAATGTCCTTTTGTAAAGTTATGAATTAAATAAGGCTCAAAAAAAGGCTTATATTCTTGCAATTTTTTGAAATTGGCATCATCAGCTTCAATTGAAAATCCTCTTGGCGTAAATCCGCCTGAATCACTTTCTAAAGCAAAAATGTGATTTTCATTCTTTTGTTTTGAAACTTCCTCATATTTAGCACCACCTTTACCGCCGTTTTCTTCGTTCATGAACAATACAACACGAATCGTATTTTTAGGTTTGTAGTTTAAATTTTTCAAAATACGAACCACTTCCATACTTTGAACCACTCCTGCTCCATCATCATGAGAACCGTCAGCCAAATCCCAAGAATCTAAGTGTCCGCCAACAACCATAATATTTTGTGGGTTTACAGTTCCAGTCAATTCTCCAATTACATTATAAGACAAAACATCTGGCAAAGTCTCACAAGATTGTTTGAAATAAAATTTTAAAGTTGGATTTGCTTTTAAAGTTTTGCTCAATAATTCAGCTCCATTTGTACTAATTGCCGCCGCTGGTATGTATTGCTCTTTAGGCAAATCACCATAACTTTGAGCTCCTGCATGAGGAAAATCATCTAAACGCAAATTTAAAGAACGTACAATTGCACCAACTGCACCAAGTTTCGCAGCTTCTTTTGCACCGCTTCTTCTTTGATCTCCAGCTTCAGAATATGAATCAAAAGTTCCAATATTTTCTGGATTCATTGGTCTGTTAAAAAATACAATTTTACCTTTTACTTTGTCTCCAAGTCCTTTTAACTCATTAAGAGTTTGTACTTCAATTACTTCAGCAGTAATTCCAGTTTTTGGTGTTGCTACTGAACCTCCCAATGCACAAATTGGCACTGCAGTTTTTACTTTTCCATCAAGAAAATAAGCTGTTTCTTTTTCGCCACGTACCCAGTGAGGTACCATAACTTCTTGTAAATAAACTTTATCAAGTCCTAAACTTTCTAATTGGCGTTTAGTGTATTCAACAGCTTGTTCTGCACCTTTAGAGCCAGACAAACGAGAACCGATATCGTTAGACAAATATTCTAGCCATGAGTAGCATTTTGCTTCGGTTAAAGCTTTTTTGTAGAATAATTTAATGTTTTTTTCATCATTTGACTGCGCAAAAGATGTCAATCCACTTAAAACTAATGCAGTTAAAAGAATTGTTTTTTTCATGATTTACTATAGCATTTTTGGGTTGTTTTACAAAGGAACAAAATTCTTTAGACCTGTCAGAGTTTTTTTGCATCCTTTTCTCAAAAAAAAACTCTGATTGCGATTTGCTATCAGAGTTTTAAGTTTTTAAATAAAGTTATTTTACTTCAATCAATTTATTTCTTGTCCCGATTCCGTTTTCATTAAAAGGTTCAATAGTAAAATAGTACTTCGTACCTTTGTCTAAACCTCTAAAATCGTATGAATTGTCTCCGTAAACCATAATGCTATTATACAATTTATCTGGCGCTATGCCATAAAAAATATTATAGCCGATTGCATCTGATTGCTTTTTCCATGATATCATAGCATTGCGAGAATCGGTTTTATTTCGATCAACTTTAAAGCTAGAAACAGCTTTTGGCTTCTCTGACAAACCATTTCCAAACACTCTAAAATCTGAAATCGCAAATAAGCCAGAAGCGTTATGAATGTTTTCCATTTTGATATAACGTGCTTTTATCGATTTAGAAAGTTCTACATAATCGTGTGGCGCATCTTTGTCGTTTTTAGATTTATCGACAACCAAAATCCAATTTACAGCATCATCTGACATGAATATTTTATATTGATAATAAATATCCATAGCTTTATTATACTGAGTTGCTTTATGATCCGCATAATTGATTTGAATCGCATTGATTTCCATTGGTCTTCCTAAATCCATTTGAAGCCATTCTCCTGGATTGCTTGTTTTAGCAGACCAATAGGTTTGAATGTTTTCATCTGTTAGATTTTCAGGCCCATAACAGAATTTCTCATACACTTTTTTGCCTCCATTGTCCATTCTGTGTGTTTCGACTTCCATACATTCTTCAGAAGAAGAAACTGTTACAGGTTTTTTATACGAAAGCAACATCCATCCTGACGAAGCGCCTTTTGTCTGATCGCGCTCACTTATTGGCAATACAATCGGAAAATCTCCGTAAGCTGTAATAGAATACATTACATCATCTTTATCGAAGCCAGCAGGAAACATATCGATACGGCGTTCAAAACGATCTTTAATAGAGATTTTGCAGGTTCCTGTATTCCAATAATTTCCATAATTATCTGCAAAAGTATTTCCGTGTCCCGCACCAATTACAAATCCACCTGGTTTATAAGACATTGGATTGTGTTTTTGATACGTAAATGGCCCTAGCGGATTGTCTCCAACATGAACTCCATTTGCATAGCCTTTAAACTCGGTTGCAGGCGCTCCGTATTGCATATAATATTTTCCGTTGTGTTTTGTCATCCAAGCTCCTTCAATAAAATTTCCCCATGGTGCAGGTTCCATATCATTATTTGGCCCGAAACGTTCCCAACCATGAGCTGAAGGATCTAGAATAGCCACTTCTTTAATCTGTCCGTAAGGTTTTTGAATATCTTCTACTTCGGTCGCTTTGTATAAAGTTGCATAATCAGCTTGATTTCCTTTTGGCAACCAAGTATTGTAATCAACCTCAACCCCAACTAAAGGTAATTTTCCACTTGAACCGTAATACATGTAGACTTTTTTATCGTCATCTTGAAAAATCGCTGGATCCCAAGTTGGCAACATTGCTTTGTCTACGTGGCGCGTCCATCTTCCTGATTTAGGATCTGCTGTTTTCCAGATTGGATGATCTCTCTTCCAAGTTGAACCTACATAAAATAAAGTGTCATTTACCACCCACGCTGCAGGAGCACATTGATCATCATCGCCTGGTTGTCTTTGAAAACTTCCGTAAACGAAATTCCAATTCGACATGTCTTTACTCCAGAAAAAACCAGCCTGATTTGTTGCAAACAAATAATATTCACCTTTATACGTAATAATTACAGGATCCGCACTAGAACGTCGTGATTCTGGAATTCCATTATGGTTATGAGTAGTAAAATTGTAACCAATGTTTATTGGATTACAATACGTTGTAGCCGGTCTGTTTGGATCAAACCATTCTGTTTTACCAGAATTTTGCGCCGATAGACTACTTCCAAAAAGTACTGCAAGCAAGAAGATCGGCTTAAATTGTTTATATATATTTTTCATTACTAGATTTTAAATTTATCTTTTGAAAGCTTATTTTTTTGCTTTCAATCTTTCCGCTAGAAGTTCCGGTTCATTTGTCGTGATATAATTGAATTTGTGTTCAATAATCCAATCCATATCTTTTGCGTCATTGACAGTCCAAGCGTTTAGAATAATTTTATTATCCTTTGCTTCCTGAATCCATTCCGGATGTTTTTGAAAAACTGAATAGTGATAATCAACACCATTGATATTGTCGGCTTTTACTTCTTTTGGAGATTTATTTCCTTCTAAATATTGCAATGAAGTTTTGGCATCAATTGCTCTAATTTGTTTCAGAATGTCATAATCAAAACTGATGTAGCAAGTGATTTTGTCAGCTTTCATTTTTTTGATTACTTCAACCGTTCTTATGGCAGTTTCTTTTCCGCGTTCTTTACTGATTTCTGAAGGTTTTATTTCGCAAACTAAAAGTGTGTGTTTGTTTTTCTTTTTTCCTTCTGAAATATATTCTCGAAGTGTTGGAAGTTTTTCTCCGTTTGATAATGTAAACTTCATCAAATCGGCATAATTGGTTTGCTCAATCAGCAATTTATTAAAATGCGCATCATGATTAATCACGAGCGAATCATCGGCAGTTCGCCAAACGTCAAATTCTGATCCTGGCAATTTTAAATCAATTGCATGTCGTAAAGAAGCAATCGAATTTTCTGGGAGATTATTTTTTTTCCAAGCTCCTCTATGCGCTACAATCGCATTTTTTTGAGCATGAGAAGAAAAACCAACCAAAAAGAAGATTAGAAAAGAAAAAGAGCGAAATATTTTAAAAGTATTCATGGCATTTACAGATTAAAAAGGTTCTCTATTTTAGAAAAAAAGCCCTCCAAATGAAGGGCTCTTAACTAACCAATAAACCAACTATTTAGTTAACTCGAAACTAACTTTCTTGTCGGCAGTTGAATTTCCTCCAACGAAAATATCAAACTGTCCAGGCTCTGCTACGAATTGTAAATCAGAGTTATAAAATTTTAAATCTTCAACCGTAATGTCGAAGCTTACGGTTTGTTTCTCACCTTTTTTAAGTGCTATTTTTTGGAAACCTTTCAATTCTCTAACTGGTCTTGTTACTGAACCCACTAAATCTCTAATGTATAATTGAACCGTTTCCTTTCCGTCAAAATTTCCAGTGTTCGTTACATCAACTGTTACTTTCAATTTTCCAGATGCATTCATTTTATCAGAAGAAATTTTCAAGTTTGAATAATCGAAAGTTGTGTAGCTCAAACCAAATCCGAATGGGAATAAAGGCTCGTTTCTTTCGTCAATATAATTTGATCTGAATTTTTCGAATTTGCCTTCAGTGTTAGAAAGTGGTCTTCCTGTATTTTTGTGTGCGTAGTAAATTGGTAATTGTCCAACGCTTCTTGGGAAAGTTGAAGTCAATTTTCCAGAAGGATTTACATCTCCAAATAAAACATCAGCAATAGCATAACCTGCTTCTGTACCAGCGAACCAAGCGTTTAAGATTGCAGGAACCGTTTTTTCTTCGTCAGTAATTACTAACGGACGTCCGTCAAATAAAACGACAACTACTGGTTTTCCTGTTTTCAATAAAGCATTCAATAAATCTTTTTGCGCTTGCGGAATTTGCAAGTTTGTACGGCTGCTTGATTCACCACTCATTTCTGCAGATTCTCCTAAAGCTGCCACAATAACATCAGATTGCTCTGCTACTTTTAAAGCTTCTGCTAATAATTCTTCTTTTGAACGAGCATCACGGTGTAATGTTTTTCCAAACATTGTAGCGTTAGTTTCAAAAGTTTCATCATAATCTAAATTGCTTCCTTTAGCATATAAAACTTTCGTTCCAGCTCCAGCAACTTCTTTAATACCTCTTAATAATGAAACAGCATTTTCCATTTTTGTAGCCACACTCCAAGTTCCTGGCATGTTTTCTTTAGCATCTGCCAATGGTCCGATTAAACCAATTGTTCCAGATTTTTTAAGTGGTAAAAGCTGGTTTTGGTTTTTTAATAATACTAAAGATTGTGCTGCAATTGCACGAGCTTCTTTTCTGCTATCATTTGTAAAGATTTCAGTTTTAGCTCTATTTTCGTCACAGTATTTGTATGGATCTTGGAATAATCCTAAATCATATTTTGCTTCTAAAATCAATTTTACAGCATTATCGATTTGTTCGATCGTTACTCTTTTCTCATCCAAAGATTTTTTCAAAGTTCCTAAGAAGCCTTCTCCAACCATATCCATTTCAACACCTGCATTTAGTGCTAAAGCAGAAACATCTTGAAGATTCCCCATTCCGTGCTCAATCATTTCAGGAATTCCTGTAAAGTCAGTTACTACGAAACCTTTGAAACCCCATTGTTTTCTCAAAACATCTGTCATTAACCATTTATTTCCTGTTGCCGGAATTCCGTCAACTTCGTTGAAAGAAGCCATTACAGAACCTACTCCAGCATCAACTGCCGCTTTATAAGGAGGGAAATAATCGTTAAACATTCTGATATGGCTCATGTCAACAGTGTTGTAATCACGACCAGCTTCTGGAGCTCCATATAATGCGAAGTGTTTAACGCAAGCTAAGATTGAATTGTTTTTAGAAAGATCATGTTGCTGGTAACCGTTAACCATTGCTTTTGCAATTTGGCTCCCTAAATATGGATCTTCTCCAGAACCTTCGGAAACTCTTCCCCAACGTGGATCGCGAGAAATATCAACCATTGGTGAAAATGTCCAGTTGATTCCGTCTGCACTTGCTTCTTTTGCAGCAATTTGAGCGCTTCTCTCGATTAAGCCCATATCCCATGTACAAGACAATCCTAACGGAATTGGGAAGGTAGTTTCATAACCATGAATAACGTCCATACCGAAAAGCAACGGAATTTTTAAACGGCTTTTTTCAACCGCAATTTTCTGTACTTCTTTAATTTTTTGAACCGATTTAATGTTGAACAAACCACCCACTTTTCCTTCAGCAATATTTTTTGCCACATTTGAGCTGTTTGCCTGCCCAGTGGTAATATCACCAGATGTCGGCAAGTTTAACTGACCCAATTTCTCGTCTAAAGTCATTTTTGACATTAACTCCGCCACAAATTCAGACTTTGGTTTAATTTTCACTGTATTTTTAGGCGTCTTTTTTTGAGCATAACCCAAAACAGCGCATCCTAAAAAAAGTAAGACTAATTTGTTTTTCATTCTATTCTATTTATTTGTTTGTATTCGTTTTTCTTTGTTGCAACATCCAGTCATAGATTGCTGCATTATCATAAACTCTTGTCCAGCTATCATGATTTGCATCATCAAAAATGGTCAATTTCACATCTTTTGCATTACACTTTTTCAATTCCTTGTAAATTGTAATGGCATAATTTACATTTACCACATCATCCAGTAATCCGTGAAAAATTCTGGTTGGAATATTGGCTATTTCACAAGCGTGTTCTAACTGAATTAAATCTACAAAACCAGCGACAGGTACATTTGCGGCAAATAGATCCGGATGTGCAAAAGCCAAATTCCATGAAGCCCATCCTCCTGAGCTTAAACCAGTAACATATATTCTTTCTGAATCAATTTTATTTTCTTTCTGAATTTTTAAAATCAGCTCGTATATTGATTCTATATCCCAATTTTCATCTTCTTTACATTGTGGTGCTAAAACATAAGCATCTAATTGATGTGTTTTTAGGTATTTTAGAGGTCCGTGAATTTTTACCTTTTCGATATCAGTTCCCTTCTCTCCATCGCCTGAAATAAAAACGATCAAAGGCTTTTTCTCTTTTGTATTTGCAGGTTTGTGCAGTACATAACCAAGTTCATATTTGGTCATTATAACTGTATTAATTTTTCCCGTTGTTTCACTTTGAGCAAAACCAAATACAGAAAACAATAAGACTAGAATCGTTAATTTTTGTTTCATTTTGACGAATTAAATTCCGTATTTAGTTGATGTAAATCCAAGTTTTTTCAAACCTTGTTTGGTATCAGACGCATTCATAAAGAGCTTCCATAATAAACCACTTCTATAGTTTTCAACCATAGGAGCAATAGTTCCTTGATCAATCGCCAAGTAACGTTGTGTTACCCAATTGTACTGTGGTGAAAAAGCATCATATGGTCCCGCAATTCCAACATATTTTGCTTTATTATCGTCATATAAATAATGAAGGAATTTCATTGATTCTACCGGCGTATATGGAAAAGAAGACAAAGCTGCAGTTGGAGAAATTACGCCATTGTCATTATTTGGCTGATGCGCCGTATACCCTGTTGTTCCATCAGGATTGCGTGTATAACTTGCCGTTAGTCCCCAACATTTATCTGAATAATCTTTAAACCCTTTTGGATTTGCAACACTGTATTGTACCATGATTTTAGCATGATTTTGTGTCAATTGCCAATAATCGGCATATTTGTCTTTCAAGTTATTTGGGTCTAAACCTAAGTAAGAATAATGAGACCAGAACATTGGTCCAACATTTCCTACTGCTCCATTATAACTTAATACAACTGGGATTCCATATTGAGAGCCACCGTTTACGATAGCACCATTTCTTGCCCATGCTTGGTGATAAGCTTCAGCCGAAATTGGATGTGTTGGTGATGAAGCTGCCATGATATAAGTAATCAAACATTCGTTGTAACCTTCAAGCTTGAAGTTCATTTCCCAACCATAATTTGGTGACCAATGCCAATAAAGAGCATTTTCACCTTTTGTATACCAATCCCATTCTACACCTTTCCAAAGTTCATCAGCTTTTGCTGCTACCGCTTTTTCAGTTGTACTTCCGTCTTTAAAATATTCTCTAATCGTAATTAAAGCTTGACAAACAAAAGAAGTTTCTACTAAATCTCCTCCATTATCTTTTGTTCCAAATGGAATAACTTTTCCAGAAGTATTGTCCATCCAGTGCGGCCACGCACCATGAAATCTGTCGGCTTTTTCAAGAAAATTTAATGCCGTTGAAAGTCTAGAAACAGCTTCAGCTCTTGGCAAAAAACCTCTTTCTACACCTACAACAATTGTCATCAACCCAAAACCCGAACCTCCTGTAGTTATAATATTGGACTCAAAACTTGGATCTTCCGTCAGGTATCGCTCTCTTGCCAATTTTGAATTAGGATCAGCATAATCCCAAAAATATTTTATTGCATCTTTTTGAACTTGATCCATTGCCTCAGCATCTGTTAATGGCTTAACTGGTGTCGTTGGATTTGTCGGTAACGGAGTTCCGCCTGTTGATCCCTCTGGTGTCGATGATGAGCATGAATTAAAAAAGCTCAAAAAAGCAACTATGTATATTGAAATTTTCATTTTATTCTAAATAATATTAACCAATAAATACACCTGGAAGAAAACCTCCAGGTGTATTGAAAAATACTTATCTCTTATCTTTCTCTAATTTGTATAAAGCCGTAACTTCATTGTCAGAAAGAGCCGAATCATATATTCTGAATTCATCCATTAGACCAGTATAATGCAACATCCATCCATCAGGATTACCCCATGGAGCACCTAAATGCTGTTGATAACCTCCAATGATAAATTTTGAAACTTCAGAACTAGCTAATTCTCCGAATGGACCACCGCCAGTTGCAGGATCGCTTGCGTATCTTTTTGAAATAGATGCTGGTAAAGTCACTTTTTGACCATCAACAAAAAGGCTGTAAGTAGAACTTGTACCATTGTATGACCAAACTACATGTTTCCATGCACCAAACATATTAGGCAAAACATTTGTTCCACTGTGCTCAATAAATTGTCCAGCCCAAGGAATACTTGGCGTAACATCTCTTTGAATATGGTTTTTCATCAACATTGTTGTTGCCGGTCCAGTTCCTTCGATAAGCGTAAAAATATTACCCCAGAAATCTGTTTTCTTTGGAAGCATAAACAATGACTGGGCACCACCTGTGTGAGGATCTGTTTTGATCCACATAGAAATAGTGATGTTTTTTAAGTTTGCAATAGAAGTTGCAACGTTATTATAAGCAATAAATGAAGTTGCTGAACCTTTATAAGCACTTCCTTTTACACCAGTTTCGTAAGAAACATTTGTTCCTGTTCCGCCAGTGATTCCTCCTTTTGAATCATCAATACTTCCGTCAAAACTAAATTTTGATAATAAGTGGCCTGGAGCAATATCATCTGAATTCTCATATCCGCCAATTGACTCGTATGGAATTGGGCTGTTTACTTTATCTATACTATCCTCACAGCTTACAAACATTTGTGAAGCCAAAGCAAAAGAAAGTAATAAAATAGATTTATTTTTTTTCATTTTATTTAATATTTAAGGATTAGTAACCAGGATTTTGAGCTGATAAACCACCAGCTTGCTTAATGAATGATGCCGGAATTGGGAACAATTCATTTTTACCTTCAGTGAACGTTTTTCCATCAACTGCAAAAGCTGCTTTTGCTTGGCCTGTACGTACTAAATCAAAGAATCTATCGTGCTCAAAAGCCATTTCAACTCTTCTTTCTTTCCAAATTGCAGTTCTAACATCAGCTTGAGAACTTGCTGAAGTGTTTCCTAAACCAGCTCTGTTTCTAACTTGATTCAATAATGGAATCGCAGCAGAAGTTTGGCCAAGTTCATTTGATGCTTCAGCTTTCATTAATAAAACCTCAGCATATCTTAAATATTTGATATCAACATCTGTTTCCCATGCGCTTGTATAAGCAGATGAATATGCTTTGTAGTTGTATCTTTCGTTTTCAACTGTATTTGGAATTACTCTTCCGTCATATAAAGTTGATCCTCTAAAAATAATTGTTGCAGCTTTTCTAACATCACCAGCCTCATAAGCGTTAACTAAACTTTGAGATGGCGTGTTGAAGCCCCAGCCCCATCCGCCGGTACCACGAGCACCTTGCGTATTTGAGTATCCTTCAATTCCTTTTGCTGGAACAGCACCTTGTGCATAGATTTCAAAAATAGATTCTGAATCAAATTTTCCTGTAGCTCTAAACATTGACGCATAATCAGCGACAAGAGAATATCCTGTTACTTTGTTACAGTTGTCAATTACTTGTTGCCATTTCTTTTGGTATAAACTTACTTTTGCTAGTAAAGCATAAGCAGCACCTTTTGAAACTCTTGATCTCTCATTTGCAGAATAAGCTGTTTTATCTGGCAATGCTGCAATTGCATCATTTAAGTCTGCTTCGATAAAAGCATACACTTCTGGAGCCGTTTTACGTGTCAACTGCATAATTCTATCTGCATCTGAACCTGGAACTGGTAGATGATCTACGATTGGCACACCACCATAACATTTTACTAATGTAAAATACATGAAAGCTCTTAAAAACTTAGCTTCACCAGCTAATCTGTTTCTTAAATTAGCATCTACTTTATCTAATTTCGGAAGCATGTTCAATGCTTGATTACATCTGTTGATTCCGTCATAATTAGCAATAAAAGTACTTTCTGCAGAAGGATTAGAAGCATTGTAAGTCAAAGCATCCAATACATCTTTATCTGTACCTGTATCACCAGGAGAAGATCCTTTGTCTGCATCATCAGAAGTAATACTAGACAAACCAATCCAACCAAAAGAGGTCATATCCCAGTTTAAGAACTTATTATAAATTGCTGTTACAAACTGAGCAGCTCCAGCCTCATTGTTATATAATTCTATATCGTTGGTGGAAATAGTTTCTGTTTGATCTACGTCTAAATAGTCGTTTGAACATCCTGCAAAAAAGAATGCTGATAATACAAACGCCGCTATATATGTCTTTTTCATGATATTAAAATTTTAAGTTTGCACCAATTACAAATGATCTTAAAGTTGGGTAAGCATCCAACTCTACACCTTGAGTACCGTATGGATTTCCGTCACCATTCAACTCTGGAGAGAATCCTGAGAATTTTTGTGTGATAAATGGATTGATCGCATTTACATATAATCTGCAAGAAGTAATAAAGTTATTTTCTTGAATTGGCAGTTTGTATCCTAATGTAATATTGTTGATTCTAAAGAAATCACCTGACTCTAAATAATACGTAGAAGCCACTGGAACCTGATTGAAAGGTGCAGGATTAGAAGCTGTCAAGTTATTTGCTGTCCAAAAATCTGTTGCAAGAGAGTTTTCGATATTTTCTCCAGAAAAACGTTGTGCTTTTTTACCGTTATAAACTTTAGCACCATTTGTTCCGTATCCGTCAACAGAAAAATCAATGTTTTTGTAAACGAATCCTAAAGTAACTCCGTAAGTAGATTTTGGTAAACTTGAACCAACATATTTTCTATCAGCATTAGCATCTAAAGCGTCTTGAGTTACTTTATTTCCTGCTGCATTGTAGTATAACATTTTTCCGTTTGTAGCATCAAAACCAGCATAATCATAAAGATAGAAACTTCCTAAAGGCTGACCAACTGTAGTATTATCCAACAATTTAGTAGTTTGACCGTTACCTAAACTTCCACCAATTACTGGAGATAAAATAACATCTTTTAAGCCCATAAGCTCATTTTTGTTATTTGAAAAGTTACCTCCAACCCAGTAGCTGAAATTGTCTGAAATTTTATCATCCCAACGCAAAGTAATTTCGTAACCTTTGTTTGAAACTTCACCAACGTGTGCTGGTGATGCATCTGTTAATCCAGATGTCATATACGGTTTTGTATATAAAATTACATTAGATGTATTTTTGTTATACAAATCAAAAGATCCTTTCAATCTGTTTTTCAACAATTCGAAATCTAAACCTACAGAAGATTCTTCTGTAATTTCCCAAGATAAACTTGGATCGATTTGAGAGCTGATTGTAGTTCCTTCATATAAAATAGAACCACCTAAATAAGCATTTTTACCAGAAGCATAAGACTGATTGTTAAGCGGTACATTTTGGTTACCCAATTTACCCCAACCTCCTCTTAATTTCAATAAATTAATCGCAGTAACATCAGCCATAAAGTTTTCTTTAGTAATGATCCATCCTAAACCAAAAGCTGGGAAAGTTCCCCAACGGTAATCACTACCAAAATTTGATGATCCGTCACGTCTAACAGTACCTGTAACTAGGTATCTATCCATTAATTTGTATTGGAAACGACCAAAGTAAGATGCTAATTTAGTTTCGTTAAATACAACATCATATAAGCTTGTTACCGTTGCAGCATATTCTACTCCATGACCCGCAGCAGGATCATTTAAAGCCCAGTAATTTGAATCTGGATTTACATTTTTTCTAGCGATAGTAAGTTTTTCTCTTGGTCCTTTTACTGAAGTCTCGATACCTGCAGTTACCTCAACATCATGTATATCTTTAAATATCTTATTATAAGTCAAATAATTAGATAAGTTCCAGTTAAAATATTGCTCTCTACCTTTTGTCAATAAATTGATATTAGCATTTGGAAATTCTTTAGCGTAATCGCTTTCTACCTTATTAGGATTAGCTGCTAGCCAAATATTTTTAGTGTCATCATAGTTATACTGTTTCCAAGTATAAAACTCTCCATTAAATTGTGATGTGAATTTTAATGATTTCACAATTTCGTAATCTAATTTCAAACCTCCTTGAAGAGTTACGCTTCTTTGTTGTTCATTATAAAAATTCAATTGAGCAACTGGATTTCCAACATTGTTGAATGAAGAACCTGTCTCACTTGCAAAACCATCATCGCCTACGCGAGATACACCATATTTCCCATCAGGAAAATAAACCGGTACGATAGGTGATTGTTTGTATGCATTTGTAAAAGCACTCAACGGTTTAGGAGTTGAATTTGCAGCTGTTACGCTGAAATTTTGATTCAAAGTCAGTTTTTTAGAAATTTTGTATTCGTTGTTATTTCTAAATGTAGTACGACCATAATCTAAACCATTTAAAACCGCTTTTTCTTCATAGTTACCTAAACTGAAAAAGTATTTTATATGTTCTGATGCTCCTGAAAGAGATACATTGTTTTGAGTATAGCTACCTGTTCTTGTAATTTCATCAAACCAATCTGTGTTTACAGGCTGATCTTGTGAAAAAGTAGTTGATTGCAATGCAGAATTTGAGTAATATGCATATTTATTACTTCCTGCCATTTTTACCTTTTTAAGTGGTTGTCTAACCCCAGCAAAGCTTTCTATTTCAACAGTAACTTTATCACCAGAACCTTTTTTAGTTGTTATGATAATAACCCCATTTGCAGCTCTTGTACCATAAATTGCTAAAGCTGATGCATCTTTTAATACTTCATAAGACGTAATATCATTAGTATTAATGTTATTGATATTCTCAGTTTGCATTCCATCTACAATATATAAAGGATTTCTACCTCCAATAGCAGTTCCCAAACCTCTAATAACAACAGATGGCGTGCTTCCTGGAAGATCAGATCCAATTACCTGAACACCGGCTGCTTTACCTTGAATTGCTTGAGATGCGTTTAAGACTTTGGTTTTTACGATCTCGTCTGCTTTTATAGAAGAAATTGCAGTAGTATTATCGACCTTTTTTCTAGTTCCGTACCCAATTACAACTACTTCTTTTAAAGCAGTATCGTCAGATTCTTTTAAAGTGATTGTCATAGGTGTTGTAGTTGCTGGAACAGAAACAGCATCAAAACCCAGCATTGAGATTTTTAAAATCTCACCTTCTTTGGCATTGATTGTAAAATTACCGTCAAAATCAGCGTCGGCAGAAGTTCTGGAAGTCGGAGCGCTAATAACCGCTCCTGGAATTCCCATTCCCTTACTGTCAACAACTTTTCCTTTGATTGCTTGCGCGTGTATTACCATATACGATGGCAATAATAAGAGCGCTAAAAAGCTAAAAATAAAATTTTTCATACAGTATGTAATCGTTTAAGTTAGTAGAGCCAAATTAAGCAATTACAACGTTGTAGTACATCAATTTGCACTACTACATAGCTACATCATTATGTTAAAATCCGTTCATATACTACTAAAAATCAACACTCTAAATGTTAATTTATTTTCTTTAACATAACCTTATGATGTAGTAATGATGTATTGGAATTCTATAAAAAAAGAACTGAAAAAATAGAATATTTTTAAATTTTAAATGCTAATCTTACAGAGTTAATAAAAACTTTGACAGGTTTTCCTCTTGATTTAGGTTTAGTTTCTTTCTTAAGCGATATCTATGCAATTCTACACCTCTAAAAGAGATATTCATCATAGGTGCAATTTCCTTCGAAGAAAGGTTCATTTTAAGATAAACACACAGTTTTATATCTTTTGGAGTAAGATTTGGATACTTTTTAGAAAGATTAATAATAAACTCATTGTGAATTTGATTCAGATTAGTTTCAAAAATCTCCCATTCGTGTTTATTCACTTCATTAATTTTAATCGCTTTTTTGATTTCACTTTTCAGCTTATTAAAATCTTTTTCAGAATCCAAAATATGCTGAATTTTATCAATCATTTCACTTTGTTTTGCGATCGACAAAGATTTTCCAGCAACTTCAGATGATTTTGTCTGCAATTCCAATTCAAGAATATGTTTTTCATATTCCTGAATATTTAATTCATTTTCTTTTTTCAATTCCATTTCTAGAATTTCACGCTGATGTTTTAATTCTTCCGCTTGAAGTTTTAATTTTTGCGTATAGCGAAGTTTATTCCATTTGTAATAAAAGAACAAAACCGCACCGACAATAAGCAAATAAAGCAGAATCATCCAGAAAGAAAAATACCAAGGCTGAGCAACCTTAAACTCAAAAGTCGAAACCTCATCATAATTGGCTCCGTCATGTTTAAAAATCTCTACCGAATGATACCCACTATTCAAATTGTTTAAAACGATTGTTCCATTTGAAATTGGAAAATAACTTTTCCCTCCGTTTATCTTATAAAACAAATTGGGTTTACTGGCGCCATAAATTCCTGAAATTACGTTTATTCGAAGTTCCGTATTGTGTTTTATTTTGCCGTCATTTTCTAATAAAACATTTTCATTATAAGCCTCAACTTTTACAGCTTCATTTTGCTTGTTTTCATATGACAGTTGGAGCGATATAAATCCGTCATCTAGATTCATCAAGTAATGATTTTTGCTTTTGAAGATGCGCAAATTCTCATTAATCAATTTTCCTTTATAGTATTTCTCCTGAATCATATTCCAGACAAATTTGTTGCCTGTTGCATATATATGATATAAAATACCATCCTGAAGTACTATAAAATGATTCTCATCGATTGCAACTACATCAGAAACATTCTTGAAATTGGCATTAAACAGTTCATTCTTTTCTAATTTATTTGAAATTGAATTGAAAGTGTACCAAACATTATTAATCAAAAAGAGAACTTCATCACGAAATTCAAAAATCTTAACGCCAAAATCATTTTCTATTTTACTTTGTTGCGTAATATTTTCAACTTTCTTTGTTCCAAAATTATCATCAAAAAGAACTCTGTATAATCCGCGATAATTATCTGCAGCCCAGATTTCATTTTTCTTATTTTGGGCAACATATTTTATAGGTTTGGTAAAATCATTAATTACTTTGCTTTGTTCTAAGTTTGAAGCATTGTTATAAACCAAAATCCCGCTGTAAGTCGATTGAAAATAAGTGTCATTGATGATGCTTTTTGACAAATTCCATCCTCCGCTCACATTATTGACTTTTCTTAAGGCTCCATTTGCATAACAAAATGTTCCATCGTTGTGGCCAATTACATATTTATTTCCAATTTTAGTAATATTCCATCCTTGTCCTTGTGTGTTTGGAAACATTTTAAAATTTCCTGAGTCAAATTCAAAAATACCGTGATTCGAAGCAATCAAATATCCTTTGTCAATTGTAGCAACCGAGTAAACCGATCCTAAAATCCCTGAATTGTCATAAAAAAATGAAATTGGAGAATTAACCTCAACATGCGCAATTCCGTTATCCAAACCAAGCCACAAATCCTGTTCTTTATCAAAACCAATACATAAAACTGAGTTATTCATCAAAACATTATTTCGGTCAATATTTTTATACGTCTGCGAAGCAAGATCATAAATAAATACCCCTTTATTTCCTGTTCCAATTACAAGTTTATCGTTTTTAATGAATTTGGCAACATTGATTCCTGTTCCTTTTAAAGTTTCATTTAACGGACTTTTCCATGCACTTAAACCATTTTTCTCCACCACAAAAACTCCCTTTTTGTGTGTAAAAATATAGGTCTTCCCTTGATGTTTTTCGATTGCGTGAACAACGGTGTTTTTCAAAACATTCCAACCCTTTGGATTTGCAATTTTAGAACCATTCATTCTAAAAATACCTTTATCGACAGAAGCCACATAAAGATTTTGATCAACAACAAAACAGTATGAAATTAAGAATGGAAATCGGATTTTTTTAATCTGTTTTCCATCGTAAATAAAAACATCATTAAACGACTGAAAATATAAGGAACCGTTGAATCTGAAAATTTTCCAAATTTCCTCATTGTCTTTTTCATCAAACAAACGCAGATTTTTGGTAATCGAAACATAATGCATCTTCCCATCTTTCCTTTGCCAATAACCAAATTCCTTATAAGAACCAGAGTAAATTCGGTCACCTTCAATCAATATCGAGCGAATGATTGTTTTATTCGGCAAAAAATATTTTTCCCAAACAACGCCATCATATCTTAACAAATAATGGTTGTTAGCAAAATACATGGCTTTATCATTTCCCTGGGCAATGTTCCAAATTTGATTATCGCCCTGATAATCTGATTTATTGTAATTTTCAACGAAAGGAAGTAATTCTTGTGCTTGAATTTGAAAAGCAATGAAAAAGAAGAAAAGTGATTTTAAAAGTATCGATTTCAAGATATTCAGTTTTATCTTCAAAGATACAATTTTAAGAAGTAAAAAAGCTTCTCAAAAGAGAAGCTTTAGAAGTTTAGAATGGTTCAATTTTAGTTTTTTAACAACTGAAAAACCTGATTTGCAATTTCATATTCTTCATCTGTAGGAACCACAAGGACTTTTACAATTGAGTTTTCCTTATTAATTTCTCTAATTTCTTTTGAACGAATTTGATTTTTTGAAGCATCAATTTCAATTCCGAAATAATCCATATCTGTACAAACCAAATTTCGCATGAAAGATGAATTTTCTCCAATTCCTGCCGTAAAAACAATCGCACTTAAGCCATTTAAAGCTGCAGCATAAGCGCCAATTGTTTTCTTGATTCTGTATGCGTTCATTAATAAAGCTAATTGGCATTCTTTATTTCCTTTTTCGGCTTCAGCTTCAATATCTCTTAAATCGCTATAACCTGTAAGACCAAGCATACCACTTTGTTTCAGTAAAACAGCATTTACTTCGTCTGGAGTATATCCTAAATTTTTAATCATATAAAAAATCACAGACTGGTCAATATCACCAGCACGTGTTCCCATAATCAAGCCATTTGAAGGCGAAAACCCCATTGTAGTGTCAATACATTTTCCATCTTTGATAGCGGCCATACTGCAGCCATTTCCTAAGTGAATCGTAATTATTTTAGCATTATCTTTTAAATAATTAATCGCTTTTTCAGAAACATATTTATGGCTTGTTCCATGAAAACCATAAACACGAACTTTATTTTCGGTCAATAAATAATTCGGAATGGCATATTTATAAGCCACTTCAGGCATTGTCTGATGGAAAGCTGTGTCAAAAACAGCAATTTGCTCGGCCGAGCTGAAAATCTCTTCTGCAACGTTTATTCCCTCTAAATTTGCAGGATTGTGAAGTGGCGCCAATTCAAAAAGTTGTTTGATTTTTGCTTTTACTTTTTCGTCGATTTTTACGGTGTCGCTAAAATCGCTTCCGCCGTGTACCACGCGATGTCCAACTGCCGCAATTTCTGAAGTTGATTTAATTACACCTTTTTCGGCATCCAAAAGCATATTGGCTACTTTTTGCAAGCCAACTTTATGATTTGGAATTGGAAGCATTTCTTCAAGCGAATTAGCCGCTGTTTTAAACGTAACATTTGAAGTTTCTAAACCAATTCGGTCAATCATACCAGAACAAATTACTTCGTTTTCTGGCATAACCATTAATTGATATTTTATTGAAGAACTTCCTGAATTTATAATTAGTATTTTCATTTTTTTTAAAGGTGCTAAGATGCAAAGTTTCTAAGATGCTGAGTTTTTTTATTTTGATTGCAAAATGCATTTCACATCTCACAATTAATAATTAACAATCAATTTATATTCCCTGTGCTTGAATTGCCGTAATTACAACGGTATTAATAATATCATCAACCGTACAGCCTCGGCTTAAGTCATTTACAGGCTTGTTTAAGCCTTGCAACATTGGACCAATGGCCAAAGCTCCAGTTTCTCTTTGAACGGCCTTATAAGTATTGTTTCCTGTGTTCAAATCAGGGAAAATCAATACGCTCGCCTGCCCCGCTACCTCCGAATCTGGCATTTTACTTTTTCCTACTGCGCGGTCAACTGCTGCGTCATATTGAATTGGTCCTTCGATTTTTAAATCCGGACGTTTTTGTTTTACAATTTCGGTTGCTGTTCTCACTTTATCTACTTCATCTCCTTTTCCAGATGCTCCAGATGAATACGATAGCATAGCGATTTTTGGTTCAATTCCGAACGCCGCACTTGATTCAGCTGATGAAATTGCAATTTCGGCCAATTGTTCTGCAGTTGGATTTGGATTGATAGCGCAATCTCCAAAAACTGAAACTCGATCTTCTAAACACATAAAAAATACGGACGAAACTACAGAGGAATTTGGTTTTGTTTTAATGAATTGCAAAGCAGGCAAAATCGTATGTTGCGTCGTGTGCGCCGCGCCAGAAACCATTCCATCTGCATGGCCTTTGTAAACCATCATAGTTCCGAAATAAGACACGTCTTCCATTAAATCTCTTGCCATGGTAATACTTACATTTTTGGCCTTTCTAAGCTCATAATAAGTATTGGCATAATCCTCATATAAAGGTGATTTTTTGGGATTGATGATATTTACTTTTGAGAAATCAAATGTGATCCCAAGTTCGGTAACTTTACTTTCAATTTGCTTTTTATCTCCAATAATCGAAATATCAACTACATCCATATCCAGTAATCTTGACGCTGCTGTTATAATTCGGTCATCATTTCCTTCGGGAAGAACAATATGTTTTCGATGCTGTTTGGCTCTTTTCACCATATTATACTGAAACATCTTTGGTGTCATTCCTTCAGGCTCAAATGTAATTACGCGTTCAGACAAAGCTTCAATTTGAACATATTTTTCGAATGTGTTTATTGACGTTTCAATCTTATGTGTATTTGTCGCATAGATTTCAGATTTTATCGAACCAATTTTATTGGTAATATTATAGGTTCCGCCATCGACTGCTATAATTGGAACAATAGCTGAAAGTCCTTCGATCAATTTTAAAATACTGTCTTCTGGCACAATATTTCCTGTCAGAATAATTCCGGAAATAGTAGGGTAATTTGCTGATTCATTTGCTTGCAAAGCGCCCAAAATGATATCGGAACGATCTCCAGGCGTAATAACCAATGCATTATTGTTCAAATGGACCAAATAATTATGCAATTGCATCGCTCCAACGCTGTAATGCCCAATTTCATTGTTCAGATAATTTTCTCCAAACAAAACTTTGGCATTAAGCTCATTTACAATTTCTTGCATCGTAGGATTGTTCAAACTAGAAATAAGCGGAATTGTATTGACCAAAACACTTGGTGGCAAACTTTTTTGAAGGCTTTTGGTAACCAATTTTATATTCTCAGGCTGTACTTTATTTGCAAAAACCGATAATACTTCAACTTCTTTTACTTTGAAAGAATCATAGACCAAATACAAACTATCAACCAATTCTTCTAAAGTTTTTCCAACTCCTGAGCCAATAATAATAGTCGGAATTCCAAGATTTTTGGCTATCAATACATTTAAATCCAACTCAATAGAAGTTCCCTCCCCTGTAAAGCTTGTTCCCTCTACTAATACAAAATCAAAGCGATCTTCAAGCTTCTTGTATTTTTCAATAATCAAGTCTAAAACCTCCCCTATTTTGCCTTTGTTCTTTTTCTTGATCAGTTTGCTTTTGGTAATTGCATAGGCATCTTCAAATTTTATATCAAGATTAAAATAAGATAAAACTGTTTCAATATGATTGTCTTTTTCACCATCTACAAAATCCTCAACTATAGGCCTAAAATATCCCACTTTAGCTGTTTTGCCAATCAAAATGCTCATCACTCCAAGCGTAACAATCGATTTTCCGCTATTGTGATCACTCGTGGCAATATATATTGCTTTGCTCATACTTTATATTTTTAATTTGCTGCTCTTTTTTACTAATTACCATTAAAACCAACGTCTTCTCTTAAAATATATAATTAGGGCTATAACCAAGAAAAACATAGCTCCCATGGTTATAAAATAACCGTTCTCAGTTTTAAGTTCTGGCATATTTTCAAAATTCATTCCGTAAACTCCAACAATAAAAGTAAGCGGAATAAATATGGCCGAAATAATAGTAAGTGTTTTCATGATCTCATTCATTTTCCGGCTTTGTTCCGAAAAATAAAAGTTAGAAGCGCTTTCTAAAGAACTCATATCTGATTCAATTTGTTCCAAAAGCTCTAAACTCTTTTGATGCAATCTGATAAAAAAATTAAAAGTATCTTTTTGAATCAGATTGTTTCCGTCCTCATCATCTTTGATTGTTTTCAAATAATAAAGCGAATCCCTAAGCGGCACAATAGAACGCTTTAGGAAATTAAAATTATCTCTATGATTTTCAATTTTTTCCAAAATAATTGGGTCTGCTCCTTTTTTAGTCAAATTGATCAATTCTTCAATATTTTCCTCTTCATCTTCAATAGTAATGTAGAAATTCTCCATTACGGCATCCAACAATAGATACAGGAGATAATCGACTTTTTTTGTTCTTACGATTCCAGCATGAGTGCGCAAGCGCTCACGTATATGAGTAAAGAAATCGCTTCGTTTTTCCTGAAACGAAATCAAAATTCCGTCTTTCAAAATAAAACTTAATTGCTCCACTTTTAGATCATCTGAAGATTCTGAAGGCAAAAGTGATTTTATATTAAAGAATAAAACTTCCTGCTGTTCTTCAAGCTTGGTTCTTTTGGTTGTATTTAAAATATCAGCAAGCAAAAAATCATCGAGATTAAAATGCTGGCCAATTGTTTTGATAAGATCAATATCATTTAATCCGTGGATATTGAGCCAATTGTTTTTAGTAAAATCAAAACATGAATTCAATGCCGAAACTGTAAACTTTTCATATTCGATGACATCTGCATCATTATAAACGAAAAGCTGCATCTCTGTTTTAAAATCTTTATGAGATCCTGTATACTCTAAACTAGTATGCTGCAGTTTGCGTCCTTTCTTGTATTTTATCTTTCTCATTCATGAAAATTTACAATAGTAATATTACGAAAAAGAATCGGAATGGGAAATGACAATTGTCAGTTTGTGGAAAACCTTGTCGTAGAAGCACTGCAGTACATCTCTAAGTTAAAAATTTCGCATAAAAAAACCGAGTCATTTCTGACTCGGTTTTCTATCTTAATACTTTGTACTAATTACTTAGTACTAAAGAATTATTTTACTTCTTCGAATTCAACGTCTTCAACATTGTCTCCAGAAGACTGCTCTTGTTGTGGAGCAGCTTGTTGACCTTCACCTCCTTGAGCGTACATTGCTTCTGTAGCTGTTTTCCAAGCTGCATTTACATTGTCTAATCCTTTTTGGATTGCATCAAGATCTTGAGATTGGTGAGCCATTCTCAATTCAGTTAAAGCATATTCGATAGCTGTTTTTTGATCGTCTGTCAATTTATCTCCTAACTCTTTCAATTGAGATTCAGTTTGGAAGATAGTACTGTCAGCTTCGTTCAATTTCTCAGCTCTTTCTTTTGCAATTCTGTCAGCATCAGCGTTAGCTTCAGCATCTTTTTTCATTTTTTCGATTTCTTCAGCTGTTAATCCAGAAGAAGCTTCGATACGGATATCGTGAGATTTTCCTGTTCCTTTGTCAGTTGCAGAAACTTTGATGATACCATTAGCATCGATATCGAAAGTTACTTCGATTTGAGGAACTCCTCTTGGTGCTGGTGGAATACCATCTAAGTGGAAACGACCGATAGTTTTGTTATCAGCAGCCATTGCTCTTTCTCCTTGTAATACGTGGATTTCAACAGATGGTTGAGAATCAGCAGCAGTAGAGAATACTTGAGATTTTTTAGTTGGGATAGTTGTGTTAGACTCGATTAATTTAGTCAATACACCACCCATAGTTTCGATACCTAAAGAAAGAGGTGTTACGTCAAGTAACAATACATCTTTTACATCTCCAGATAAAACTCCACCTTGAATAGCAGCTCCAATAGCAACAACCTCATCAGGGTTAACACCTTTAGAAGCTTTTTTACCGAAGAATTTCTCCACTTCGTCAGCGATTCTTGGCATACGAGTAGAACCTCCTACAAGGATTACTTCGTCGATATCAGATGTAGATAAACCTGCATCTTTTAATGCTTTAGCAACTGGCTCCATAGAACGTTTTACTAAAGAATCTGATAATTGCTCAAATTTAGCTCTAGATAATTTTTTCACTAAGTGTTTTGGTCCAGAAGCAGTAGCAGTTACGTATGGTAAGTTGATTTCTGTTTCAGCAGAAGATGATAATTCAATCTTAGCTTTCTCAGCAGCTTCTTTCAAACGCTGTAATGACATTGGGTCTAAACGTAAGTCAATACCTTCTTCAGATTTGAATTCGTCAGCTAACCAGTCAATAATAACTTGGTCAAAATCATCACCACCTAAGTGAGTATCACCGTTTGTAGACAATACTTCGAATACACCGTCTCCTAATTCAAGAACAGAGATATCAAAAGTACCTCCACCTAAATCGTAAACAGCAATTTTTTGATCATTTCCTTTTTTATCTAATCCGTAAGCAAGTGCAGCAGCAGTTGGCTCGTTGATGATACGCATAACTTTAAGACCAGCGATTTCACCAGCTTCTTTAGTAGCTTGACGTTGCGCATCGTTAAAGTAAGCAGGAACAGTAATAACTGCCTCAGTAACTGTTTGACCTAAATAGTCTTCAGCAGTTTTTTTCATTTTTTGAAGTGTCATTGCAGACAATTCTTGAGCAGTGTATAAACGACCGTCAATATCCACACGTGGAGTATTGTTGTCACCTTTTACAACACTGTAAGGAACTCTTTTTGCTTCTCCTTCAGTTTCAGCAAAAGTGTGTCCCATAAAACGTTTAATAGAAGCAATCGTTTTTGTAGGGTTAGTTACTGCTTGTCTTTTTGCAGGATCTCCTACTTTAATTTCTCCACCTTCAACAAAAGCGATGATAGATGGTGTAGTTCTTTTTCCTTCTGCGTTAGGGATAACAACTGCTTCGTTACCTTCCATTACAGAAACACAAGAGTTCGTCGTACCTAAGTCAATTCCGATTATTTTACCCATTTTTTATATATTTAATTTTTGATTTAATTTTAAACTCATGTGGCATAAGTCAATCTTTGTGCCAATATAAAAAACTAAAGTAAATTGTCAGTTTTGCTTTTGGCATGCCAATAATCATCTGACAACATGACATTTTTCAAGACTGACAGGTTGTGATTTGTTCCTTTTTATGTCATTAAAAATTGAAATAATAATGAGGAACTCAAAATAAAAACGCATTTGAGAATTTATAAGGAAATATCATATATTTGAGAAAATAACAAGTCCTGGCTTTTATCAAAGTCTAAAACAACCTCAAACAACCCAAATCATTTATGAAACTAAAAAATTACATTTTTCTCTCCCTACTCTTAGTATTAATAGCCTTAAATGTTTATTTATTTCCAAAATTCAACTTTTACATCAATAATAGTACGTATTTATCTATCGTAATTGGTGCATTAGGAGCTGTTCTCGCTTTCAATCTATTAAAAGGCACAAAACCAGAAAAAGACAAATCAGTAATTGCTTTTTTTCTGCCAATTGTCGTTTTCTTTGGATTTACCCTTTTTAATGTTTTTTACCCTGTCGAAGTTGAAAGTGACATTTTAAAAGCAAATGGAGTTGAAACCATAGCTGAAATAACCAACAAAGAACATCTTCAATTTAAAAGAGCTGAAACTTATGAGTTTACCATCAAATTCAAAAATCAGAAAAATGAAATAATTGAAGCTAAAATGTCGACACATTTAAGTGAATATGACGATCATCAAATAGGTGAAATAATAAATATAAAATATTCTTCAGAAAATAATCAGCTTGTTGAATTGATTGACTGATTGATGATAGATTGCTAAAATCAAATAATATAAAAAACGAGAATAGGCTTAAGTCAGTCCTAAACTTGATGTAGTACCAGCATGTTACCATTAATTTTGCAGAAACCTTGCGCATGAAGAAAATCCTTTTTTTTATCCTTTTGTCATCTTTGCATTCTTATTCTCAGGATTTGAATACTTCTTATACGTCATTCTCATCAGAAAACCCTAGAGAGCACATTATTAGATTTTTAAACGATTCGATAATTGAATTTCAAAATATACCAACTCATGGAAGTAAAAGCTTTAGTTTTAAAAGGAGATATTTCAAAGAAAATGAGAACACAATAATTGAAATTAAAAACTTTAATGAAGAAGAACGAAACAATCTAAAAATTTATAATTTGGATTATCTAGAAAACAAAAGAATATATTTAAGTAAATACAAAAGTGAGCTTATTGATAAAAACAATAATACTGTTTATGTCAAAAATGAAATTCTGAATAGAAATAATATAAAACGAAAATCTATAACGATAATTAATGGAAAAAAAATTATAGTTGATAGAGGTATTACAAATGGTTATGGTTTAATTGAAAAAATGCCAAAAGAAAATAAAGCTGTAACAAAGTTTGTAATGGAAAACGCTGAAAATGTTAAATTTAAAAGCGAAGTAATACGAGGCTTGAAAGCATATGAAAAATATGGAATATTGGGAATAAATGGTGTTTGCATTATTACCAAAACTGAATAAAATTCTACTGGTAAAACGGATTTGGAAAAATGGCTTAATAGCAAAGATTGTTTTTGTGCTTGGATGATTTGCTTTGACTGTTCGCAGTCACTTGGTTGGCAAAGAAGAAGAATGGCTTAATTTAACCCCAACCCCGTTCTAGTATCAGAACTTTATGTACAAGCTCAAAAAAAGTGGTAAAAAGTAATTCTCCAAAATTAAAATATGAATAAAAAAATATTGTTATCAATCGTATTTTTAATTGGACTAGTCTATACTTATAATAACTTCTTTACTAAATCTATGATTATAGGAACTTATGTAAGCAATGGAAATGGCATAGATGGACCAAACAAAAACGATACTTTAATTCTTTTAGAAAATAATACTTACGAAAGTCAAACTTGGGGAAAAGGAAAATATACTTTAAAAGCAAACACTATTAACATCTATTACGATTATGAATTTGGAAAAGCGAGCTATCAAATGAGGATTGAAAGGAATTTTTATCTAAAACCAAAATTAGTTTTTGATTTTGACCAAGATAACTACTTCGAAAAAATAAAATAGTTCGTGCAAACAACAGCCTTTAACGGATTTAAGCAATTGAAAACAGCAAAAGCATAAAACTAAAATTGAAGAATTGAACCTATGAGGAAATTTTTATTGATTGTATTGTTGGCACAATTAGCGAATTGCCAATATAAACCAGACGCAAAAGCGGTCGAACTCGTAAAACAGGCAAATAAAATTGGCTCAGAATCTTTCTATAAAGACACAATCAAGGCTAATCAAGCTTTAGATTTACTCAATAAAGCAATTGAAATTGATGATAAATACTTCTCAGCCTATTATTCAAAATCAATATTTTTAACAACAAAAAAAGACATTAACGGCTTATTGCTAAACAATCAAAAAATGATTGAATTAAGACCAAATCAGCCTTTATGGTTAATCCAAAGAGGATTGTTTTTCGACATCAAAAAAGATTCTAAACAGGCTCAAGAAAATTATGCTTTAGGAATAACTAAATATCGGGAATTATTAAAACAGAAAGACTTGAATCAAGATTTTAATCTGAGAATTGAATACATTTCAGCCTTAGAAATAAGCTCTCAATTAAAACAGGCAAAAATCGAAATAGAAAAATTACAAAAAGATTTTCCTGAAAATGAAATTGTTCAGACTTACGCTAAAGGATATAAACTCAAAAGCAAAGCTGAACTACTAAATATATGGAGAAATGGCGACACAGAAACAAAATCTGATACCATTAATCAATAAAATTTAGTTAGAGATTTATATTTCAGAAATTATTAATTAACCAAAAATTTTATATGAAACACTTCTTTTCAATTTTATCATTTGTAATTACTCATTTAAGCTTCTCTCAAACCACAACGTATTATGACGCCAATTGGAAAGCTTGCGAAAAGAAAAACGCCGCTTTTTATAGGGTTGTTTCACCTAGTAAGAATCTTTTTGAGGTTAAGGATTATTACATCAACAATACACTCCAAATGAGTGGATATTCGAGCAAAAAAGACTCGTTAGTCCATCAAGGGAAATTTAACTTTTATAATGAAAAAGGAATTTTAATTGAAACTACTCAGTTTACAGATGATGTGAAACAAGGAAAATCTATTTCTTATTTTGATAATGGCCAAATTAAAAGAACGACAAATTATGTCAATGGTGCTTTCAATGGCGAAACAATTTATTATAATTCCAATGGAATTATGATTGGAAAAGGCCTTGCGAAGGACAATTATTGGTACGGAAAATGGGAAAAATACAATGACGACGGAAGTTTCATGACCAATTTATATTATGACGATCACTACAATTTTAAAGAAATAGGCGTTACGGCTTCAACTCCTAATCATATTTGGATTTATTTTGACAAAACAGAGGAGGATTCATTAATCACATACTTGTGCAGACCTGTCAACAGCAAACAAAAAGCTACAGATAAATTTTCGGAAGCTCCTGATGTGCAAATATTCATTCCGAAAACAAAAAAAGAAACTACAAATTCAACACAATTCGATTATAAATTTACTATTAATGATCCATCACTAAAAATCATTAAAGTAAAAATGAATGAGAATGTCGAATCAAACAATAATTTATATCGATACTTTTTTATTGATATAACTTCTAAAACCAATTCGTTCACTGTTGCAATTAGTGTTAAGGAAACTAAATTTCTATTTTATGAAAGTATTCTAGCAGAATTTGTAAATAATTTGACTTTTGAAACAAAATAAAAGTTAAAAATGAAGCCGAATCTACTTTTTGTCTTTTTACTTTTCATCGGATTTAATCCATATGCACAAAAATCCGGAATTGAATTTTTCTTTGTTGAAAATTATAAAAACTCGAATTCTGATTGCAAATATTGTTTTGATTTGGAAACAGCCAAGTTGCAATCAGTTCCGATTATAAATGAAAAGGACATTAAATCTTTTAATTGGGAGACGCAACAAATAACTTTAACCGAAGAAGGAAAACATAAATTTACAGATCTAAAAATTCCTTTATCAGGGTTGCCAGTAATGCTCACATTAAATGGAAGTAAAATTTATGGCCTCTGGTTTTGGAATGCAGTATCTTCATTTGGTTGCGATAGAGTATATACTTTTCCAACTATTGATTTTAAAATTCAATTTGGCTTACCTAAAAATTATCGTTTTGGAACAGACCCGAGATTCGACAAAAAACTTAATGAATATGTTCTCTCTAAATACAATCAATAGCTAATTCAACAAAGTATTTAGGACGTTATCTCTTTCAAAACGTGTTTTTTACCGAATAAAAAATCTATATTTGAGATAATCAAAAATTAATTAAAACCTTGAACTATGAAGTTGTTTCAATTAATCCTAATAGTAATGCTTCCTGCATTTTTAGTTTGTCAAACTAAAAAAGACAATATTAAAATAATCGGAAAAATAACTGGTAAAATCCCTGAAACAATTGAATACACATTGCCTATTAATGGAATCGAATATTTTGGTTTTACCAATGCTATACAGCCTGATTTAGCAGGAAATTTTGAAATAAAACTTCATTCAGACAAAACTTGCTTTGTAGATTTATCAAATACTTATAAGTCTTTCGGAACCCTAATTGTTGAGCCAGGAATGACTTATAAAATCTATATTGACACTGAAAGCCCTGAAAATAAATTCCGAGTTGAATCTCCGAACGAAAAAGGTCAGGAATTATATAATAAGATTTCCAATCGAAGCATGATTGTTGGCGGGCATTTTGAGCTTGAAACAAAAAACTACATGAAGGACAGTATTCCTGAATTGTTAAAACAAAAAATAGAACAGCAACAAAAAAATGAAATCGCAGGATTTCAAAGTTTGTTCGACCAAAAAATCATTTCAAAGGACTTCTTCAGTCTCGTTCAAACAGACAGAGATTATTTTCACAAAGGCATTCTCGGAAGTTTTGCTTTCATTAATTATTTGAATCAGGAACGAAACAAAAACACCCTTTCTACAGAACAATACACTACCCTTTGGGCAGAAATTTTCAAAACAAATCCTGTCGCAAATCCAGCGCTTTTAAGTTCGCCTTGGTTTTATTATTATGTTGAAAATTATTTGCGCTATAAAGAATTAATCGTCGAAAAAACCACAATTGCACAATTAACCGAATTTCGCAAACAAGGGCTTATTCATACACACCATATTTCTGTCGCAAAAAAGTACTTAACCGGCAAACACCTAGAATATTATTTTGCCGCTTATATTTATTATGAAGCGATTAATAATAATTACGAAAAAGAACTCGTAACACTTTTTGAGCAATTTAAAAAAGAATATCCATCAAGCGCATATACTCGTTTTCTAGAGCCTGTGATTATCCCAATTATTGCTTTTCACAAAAAACAATCGGAGCCTTTGAATGAAAAAATTAAATTCGTTGATAATACAATAGCTCTTAACTTGGTAAAAGATGCTTTGAAAACATTAGAAGGAAAACAATATTATGTAGATATTTGGGCTACTTGGTGCGGACCGTGCAAAGAAGAATTTAAATACAATGCCAAATTATACGAATTGCTGAAATCTAAAAACATCACAATGATTTACATATCCATAGACAAAGAAAACCGTGAGAAACAATGGAAAGAAATGATTCATTTTTATAATTTGGAAGGTTTGCATATTAGAGCAAATGAAAAATTAGATGCCGATTTAAGAACGCTTTATGGCAGTCAGGCAATGGGAATTCCGTGGCATTTTTTGACAGATGAAAACGGAAATATTATCCGTAAAAGTTTGAGCGGACCATCCGAAATTGAAAATTTAGAAAAACAGTTGAACAACTAAATGGAAAATTATACCATTATCATTTTTATATTGGCAGTTGTCATAGGCATTTCAGCCTTTGCAGACAAAGCAAAACTGCCCTTTCCTATTCTTTTGGTAATTGTAGGGGTTGCAATTGGCTTCATTCCAACCATGAATGAAATCGAAATCAATCCGGAAATTATTTTTTTGATATTCTTGCCTCCACTATTGTATGATGCTTCGTTTAATATTTCTCCAAAGCATTTTAAAACGAATCTCAGTACAATAAGCACTTTGGCAATACCATTAGTTTTTCTTACTACATTTTGGATTGCCGTAGTTTCACATTATATGATTCCGGGCATGAGTTGGTCCTTATCTTTTGTACTTGGCGCCATACTTTCTGCCACCGATGCCGTCGCTGCAGTAAATATTACAAAAGGCCTGGACATTCCAGAAAAAACCTTGACAATATTGGAAGGCGAAAGTCTAATCAATGATGCATCGGCACTTGTTGCTTATCGTTTTGCAGTAGCCGCCGTAATGGGTTCAGCATTCGTGATCTGGAAAGCTACATTTCAATTTATAATTTTGCTTGGTGGCGGATTTTTAGTTGGTTTTGTAATGGGCAAAATTTTAGCTTTAATATTGAGAAAAGTCCGAGACAATATAAATGTTACCGTAAGTTTTATGCTTTTGATGCCTTTTGTAACTTATTTAGTTGCTGAACACTTACATGTTTCTGGTGTAATTGCTGTCGTTATTTTAGGATTGGCAATGGCGCGTTTGAGCAACAAAGTTTTCCCTCAAAATTTAAAAAACAACGCTAGAAATCTTTGGGATGTTATTATTTTTCTGCTAAACGGATTGATTTTCATTTTAATCGGACTCAATTTTCGATACATTCTTAAAGATATCGATGACGGAATGATTTTACCTTACATTGGTTATGCAGCAATAATTACAATTGTTGCGATATTAACTAGAATGGTAAGGGTCTTTTTTCAAAAGAAAAATCTGCAAAAAGGTTTTTTAAGGAATAGTACCAAAAAACGAAAAGTAAGTGAGCATGCACTTCTGGATTTTGGAAATAGCTTAATTATAAGCTGGTCAGGAATGCGAGGTATTGTTTCACTTGCTATTGCGCTGGGTTTGCCCAAATTCTTATCAGATGGTACTCCTTTTCCGCAACGAAACGCTATTATCTTTATTTCTGTCGCTGCGGTGCTTATAACCATAATTGGCCAAGGACTAACGTTGCCATGGATTGTTAAAAAAATAAATTCCTTGAAAGAAAAATAGCATTAAGCAGATAATTGTTTTATTTTTAATCACTTAAATAAAAATAAAATGAAATCAGAAATTACAGCAACCACGCCAGAATCAGAAATCGTGACAACCCGAGTTCTGCATTTTCCACAAGAACTGGTTTTTAAAGCCTGGAGTGATCCTGATCATTTGAAAAATTGGTGGGGACCAAAAGGTTTTACTAATACTTTCAACGAATTTAATTTTTGCGAAGGCGGAAAATGGAGCTTTATTATGCATGGGCCCGAAGCTGGAAATTATGCCAATGAATGTGAATTCATTAAAATTGACAAACCTAATCTTATCGCTTGGAAACGTCATTCCAAACCATTATTCCAAATTCTAGCCACATTTGAAACTGTTGATGAAAACAAAACAAAAGTCGTTTTTAAAATGCTTTTTGAGACAGTTGAGGAATGTCAAAAACTGAAACCTTACGTTGTCGATAAAAACGAAGAGAACTTTGACAAACTTGAAGTTGAATTATCGAAAATGAATCTATAAAAATAAATTCGAAGAATGAATGTAAATTTTTCTCTTGGGATGAAAGTTTTTTTGAATGGAGAATATGGTGTTATAATTAATTCAGACTCCGACACAACAAATCTATATGGACTAGTTCGGTGGGATTCGCCAAATGAAAATGATTTGGAAGATTGGCGAGGAATGTTCGAGACATTTACTCAGATAGGGGGAGAAATTATTGACATCAACCATCAATTTAAATTTATCAATGATGATGGAACAGTAAAATTCAAAAACTGATAACAACACTTTAATAACCAAGTTATTACAAAACGCTATTGCAAATAAATTGATTTTATTTTTCAAAAAAATCATACCTTTATATAAAACAATTGCCTACTAATATTAGCATTTCTCTAAGCTTAAAATTCTTATCATATAAACCTTTAAATTATCTTATGGCAACAAATCGTGAAAGAATATGTGTAGAGTTTATAATACCATCGGATGTCTGAATACTTTACAATTTGATTTAGTCAGATATAACATCGACCATTTTCATTCGTTGAATGAACTGATTACTTTTCGGAAAAATCATCAAATCAACGAGGAGCAAATCATTTCCAATCATACTTTATTTGTTGAAGAAGAAAAGTTAGCGCTCGAAAAAGATTTATCTGATTTAAATACTTCTATTTCACAAAAAAAAATGATTCTCGAACTGCAATTAAGACAGCAACTCGACAATTTTAATGACCAAATTGAAAACCTTCCGGAAACCCATTCCAAAATTATCCCGACAATAAAAGATTATTGGTTCAATCTCGTTATCTGCACAAAATTTTGGTCGGTACAGCTTAAATTTCATTACGAAATCTTCCTATTTAATTATGAAATAAAGAAACAGCTTTTTCGAAAAAACAAACGCTTTGAATATATTTCTGCCAATTTTCAAAATGTTGTAAACGAAAGCAGTTTTCAGGATTTACAAGCATTTGAAAAGAAAAAAGAAATAATCGAAACTTTAAACAACACCATTTACGGCGCAGTTGGTGAGCAAAAAGTAGAAAGCATGCTCAAAAAATTAACCGACGATTATATTTTGATAAATGATTTTTGCTGCACTTTCAATCCGCCAATCTACAATAAAAACAATCACGATCACATTCATTCGATTCAAATCGATCATCTTTTGATCTCTCCTGCCGGTGTTTTTTTGATAGAAACAAAAAACTGGAGCGAAAATTCCATAAATAATCCTGATTTGCGGTCGCCGGTTGAGCAAGTGCTGCGAACCAATTATGCTTTATTTCGTCTCTTCAACAATCAAATAAGCAAATTAGATCATGATTTTTCACGGCAATATTGGGGAAACAGAAAAGTGCCAATTAAAAATGTAATTGTCTTTACCAACAAAAAACCAATCGAGGAATTTCAATTTGTAAAAATCCTCACGGTTGATGAATTACTTCCTTACATTAAATATTTCGACCCAAGCTTTCTTATTGAAGAAACCGAAATAATAGCCGATTTCCTTCTTAAATTCTCCGAACAAAAACAAGTTCACTCTAAACTAAACAGTTAACAATAGTTAAGATTTTCTAAAGAATTCTTACAATTAAAAATCAACTTACAAAAAGCTCTTATATTTATCAAAAACTATAAAATCTAACCCATGAAAAAACTAATTTATTTTGCTCTTTTGTTAATTACACCGCTCTTTTACGCACAAACGAAAGTTGCCAAAAAACCTGAAAGAGTAATCATAGCCAACAATGAAATTATCACCATGCAACAACTTGAAGAATATGGCAAAGAAGGGCGCATAAAATCAATGTCAAGTGGTGTTTCGGAAGAAAAAAGAAATGAATATGCAAAAAAATTTGGAGATAAAATTGGAGATAAAGAGTTTATAAGCTTGGTCGAGATTTATGACGTCGCAAAACCAGAAAACAATACTTCTACTAATAATTCAACTCCAGAAAAAACAGCCAAAAAAGAAAATCCCGAATATCTTCTGAATGTAAATGATAAAGCCAAAGATTTTACCTTGAAACTAGTTGATGGAAAAGAAATAAAACTTTCCGATTTAAAAGGAAAAGTTGTTTTGGTCAATTTTTGGGCAACTTGGTGCGCACCTTGCCTTCAGGAATTTTATGATGTTCCAGAAAAAATTCTAGAGCCATTCAAAAACGACAATTTTGTATTTTTAGCCATTTCAAGTGGAGAAGCTGAAAATATAGTGGCAAAAAAAGTTGTTAAACTTAAAGGTGACGGACTGAATTTTAATTACGGAATCGATACCGATCGAAAAATTTGGAACGATTATGCCACAAATTCAATTCCTAAAAATTTCGTAATTGATCAAAATGGAGTTGTAAAATTTACAGCAACAGGAAATGCTGAAGGGAACTTGGATAAAATTGCTACTGAAATTAAAACACTGCTTGCAAAATAGCTTATTCACGGCATCTTGCAAAAAAAATTATGCGCGCATAGTAATTTTGTGTTATTCGTCTATTTTTTATTCGTAATTTCGGTTTCTCATTAATTACAATTACAAAATGGCTTCATTTATTAAAGAAATATCTTTTCGCTGGTCCGATTTAGACCCGAATTTTCATGTTCGTCACAGTGCTTATTATGATTTTGGTGCACAACATCGTATTGAAATCCTTGAAGAATTAGGATTGACTTTGAAAGTTATGCAAACACAAGGTTTTGGGCCCGTTTTATTTAGAGAAGAATGTGTTTTCAGAAAAGAATTAAAACTTTCAGACAAAATATTCATTCATACCAAAACATCAAAAATGAAAGCCGATGCTTCGCGTTGGTCAATCATTCACGAGTTTAGAAGAGAAGATGATACACTTTGCGCAACCATTACTGTTGACGGTGCGTGGATGGATACAAAACTTAGAAAATTAGCTTCACCAACGCCAGAAATCGCAATTGAAGCGTTGAGCATTTTCCCAAAAAGCGATGATTTTGTTGGACTATAAAAACAACCATTATTTGTCTTAACTTTATAAATCCAAAAAGCAATGTTTAAACATTGTTTTTTGGATTTTTTTCTAAAAATCGCAACACATGATTGATTACTTAAAAGATTTTAGAATTGGTGTTTTTATAGCCATTATAGCCGTTACAACCATTATTCTTGGCGCAATTACAGACAAAGTGCTTCGCTATTTTTTGTACCGAAAACAAACCAATAAAGAATATGATCCAACCGGATTTAGATTTTTAAAACATTTAATTATCACAGTAATCTATATTCTAGGATTTGCCTTTGCTTTAATCCAAATTCCAGAATTTAAGATAATTGGACATTCTGTTCTGGCTGGCGCAGGCGTAATTTCTATTGTTGCGGGTTTAGCTTCACAACAAGCCTTAAGTAATATTGTAAGCGGGATTTTTTTAGTGATTTTCAAGCCATTTCGCATTAATGATAAAATCACCATCAACAATTTTGTCGGTACAGTTGAAGACATCAATTTAAGACAAGTCGTTCTAAAAGATGCTGAAAACAACCGAATCATCATTCCGAATTCTGTAATCAGCGCTCAAATTATTGTAAACACTAATATGCATGACACAAAATGCTGTAAAATAATCGAAATCGGAATTGGTTATGAATCAAATATTGAACAGGCATTAGAAATCATGCAAGATGAAATTTCGAAACACCCGTTTTTTATAGACACCAGAACCGCCGAAGCCAAAAAGCAAAATACACCGCTGGTTGTCGCTCGCGTTGTGGCATTGGCAGATTCTAGTGTAAATTTAAAAGCCTGGGCTTGGGCAAAAAACTCTACCGACGGTTTTGTAATGTATTGTGATTTGCTTCAAAGCATCAAGAAACGTTTTGATGAAGCCAAAATTGATATTCCGTATCCACAACGTGTTGTGACGATTAAGCAATAATTTACTCAAACTTTAATCCAAAATTTACTTTCTCAAAAGTTGTACTGCAGGAAAATGCAAATCGGCCAACATTAAGCGTGCCGAAAATCCCTCCTACTGAATGTCCCGAATAAAATCCGCCAGCAGAAAATCGGTGCACTTGATATTTCAGCACAATATCATTCACTCTTGAACTCAATTGTCCAAAAGCAATTACGTGTGGAATGATTTCATAGCTTCCAAAAACCTTCGGAACTAATTTTTTGTAATAATCAAAACTTTCATCCGTTTCATAATCGACACTTGTTGAATGTAGATTTTCAAGATTTCCGCCGATATAAGTATTTTCAGAGAAATGCCATGAAATACTAAAACCTGTAAAAGTGCCATCATAGCCACTCCGTGATTCCAGATATCCCACTCCAATTGTGGCTCTAAATTTACCGCAAATTTTTCCGATGTAGCCAACGTAAGTGCGATCAATTTCCGACTTGTCAATTCCAGCGCCAAAAATAATGTCATCATCACACATACTAAAAGCATACTGGAAATAAGCCGAATATTGATCTTTATTGGCTGCGACCACGCTTCGGCCTTTATCCAGATCGATATTTGCCGAAATTAAGGTTGAGTTTATAACGGCGAAATCAAATGTATTGAGTTCTTGGGCAAAAGTGGGGACTGTGAGCAGGAATAAAAGTATCGTTTTTTTCATAATACTATCTTTTAGCTTACAACATTCTGATACTAAATTACATACTATTTTCCTGTTAATAAAAGAAGTCCTCTGAAGTGCTACATTACTCGTCAAAATGCATTATTTTCAAAATCTGCATCATTTAATCGATAAAATTTCAATAAATCATCGATAATTGGCAATAAAAGCTCGTAAACCATTTTGAAAGCTTTTTTTCTGATAACTTTAAGACAGTATTCTTTGCATTTCAAATTGGTTAACGGTAATTTTATGCTTCAAACATATAATCTGCTCCAAAATGAAAATTGCAAAGCTTTTATTGTTCTTATTTCCTTTTTTGGCTTCTTCGCAAGATGTCAATATCAAGCATTTAGATATTAATTTGACAAATTATGAATATCCATTTCCCGTTCAATTTCTGGAATTAAACAATCAGCGCCAATACATGCAAATGTTTTATATGGATGTTGTTCCTGAAAATTGCAACAACAAAAATGTGGTATTGCTTCACGGAAAAAACTTCAATGGAGCTTATTGGGAAACTACTATAAAAGCATTAAATGCTGCAGGATATCGTGTAATTGTACCGGATCAAATTGGTTTTGGGAAATCATCAAAACCCGATAATTTTCAATTTACTTTTCAGCAATTGGCAGAAAACACCAAAAAATTATTGGATCATCTCGGAATTGGAAAAGCTACAATTCTTGGGCATTCTATGGGCGGAATGTTAGCAACGAGATTTGCTTTGATGTATCCGGAAATGACGGAAAAATTAGTTCTCGAAAATCCAATTGGTTTAGAAGATTGGAAATTAGTAGTTCCTTACAAACCTGTTGATTGGTGGTACGAATCGGAACAAAAGCAAAATTTTCAGTCGATTAAAAATTACCAAATGGCTAATTATTATAATGGAAAATGGAATGCTAATTATCAAAAATGGGCCGAACTCAGCGCCGGCTGGACCACAGATCCTGAATATGACAAAGTAGCTTGGAATTCGGCACTTTTGTATGAAATGATTTTCACACAGCCTGTTTTATATGAATTTAAAAATATTCAAGTTCCTACCCTTTTGATTATTGGAACAAGAGACAAAACGGCATTAGGAAAACCTTTAGTTTCTGAAGATATTCAAGCCACAATGGGAAATTACGCCGAATTAGGAAAACGAACTCAAAAAGCAATTCCGAATTCAAAACTGGTTGAAATTCCAAATACAGGACATTTGCCACATATTGAATCTTTTGATCAATTTATAAAACCATTAATCGTATTTTTGAAAGAATAATTAATTAAAACCACATATCATGTTTACAATCGAACAAATAAAAGAAGCACATGCTAAAGTAAAAAGCGGCGCTGATTTTCCAAACTACATACAAGACTTAATCATTTTAGGCGTAAAAGGCTATGACACTTACGTGAATGACGGCCACTCAGAATATTTTGGCGTAAATAGCTATTCAGTTTCTACAGATGAAAAATACAGCACAATTTCTATTGCGAATACAGTAAACAAAGAGCTTTTCATTGAAATGCTCGTAAAACATCAGCATGGCGAAACAGATTATCTGACTTTCTGCAATCATTGTGGGCAATGCGGTATAGCAAAATGGCGCGTTGATATCATTGAAATGACTTGTACTTATTTTGATAGTGCCGAAAACGAAATTTTAATTGAGAAAATTCCAAGTTAATTTTAAATAGATATGAGGATTTTCAAAAGAATGAATTTAGCGTTCAAATTAAATATTCTATTCGCACTATTTCTAGTTTGTTTTACTGGAAATGCACAGCATAAAAAAGACAAAACTAAATTTAAGGTAATTGCTTTTTATACGGCCAAAAACGATCAGGCACACATTAGTTTTGTGCACGAAGCCAATAAATGGTTTCCAAAAGTTGCCGAAGAAAATCATTTTGAATACGATTCGACAAGCAACTGGGACAATTTGAATGCACAATTTTTGGCAAAATATCAAGTGGTATTGTTTTTAGACACTAGGCCTGAAACTCCAGCGCAGCGCGAAGCTTTTCAAAAATATATGGAAAACGGCGGTGGTTTTATCGGATTTCACTTTTCGGCTTTTGCTTTGAATGATTCTTCCTATCCTCAAAACTGGGATTGGTATCATAATACGTTTTTGGGTTCTGGAGAATACGGAAGCAATACTTGGCGACCAACATCAGCCATTTTGAGAGTTGAGAATCAAGATCCGATCACCAAAAACATTCCGAAAACATTTAAATCGCAGCCGAATGAATGGTACCGTTGGAGCAATGATTTAAGAAAAAATCCTGACATTAAAATTCTTTTGGCAATCGATGAAAGTAGTTTCCCATTAGGAACTGGTCCAAAAGCGCATGAAATTTGGCACAGCGGGTATTATCCAGTAGTCTGGACTAATAAAAAGTACAAAATGCTTTATGTAAATATGGGACATAACGATATTGATTATGAACACGGAACAAATAAAACCTTGTCCTATACTTTTGAAAATGAGATTCAAAACAAAATAATTTTGAACGCTTTGCAGTCATTCGGAAAATCAAAAAAATAAACTTCCTTCAAAATGTCTAAATTATCCTCTCTTATAAATCCTGAAGAATTAATGCAGCTGCAAAATCTTCCTGAACTCATTTTAGTCGATGCCAGAGCAGGATTAAATGTCTATGAAAATTATTTCAAAGAACATTTAAAAGGCGCTCGATATGTTGATTTGAACAAAGATTTGGCAACAGTAGACTGCAACCCGAAAAATGGCGGAAGACATCCGTTGCCTTCTCTAGAAAAATTTTCAGAAGTGCTTTCTAAAATCGGAATTTCACCGGAAAGCCATGTTGTTGTTTATGATGACAAAAACGGGTCAAATGCAGCTTCACGATTTTGGTGGATGATGAGAGCAATTGGACATGAAAAAGTTCAAGTTTTAAACGGTGGTTTGCAAGAAGCTATAAAAAGTGGTTTTCCTGTAAATTCAGAAATCGAGTCATTTAAAAAAAGCAGTTATCCAGTTTCAAATTGGAAATTGGCTGTCGCCGATATTGAAGAAGTCGAAAAAGCCCGTAAAAACGATCAAAATATTGTAATCGATGTTAGAGATAAAAATCGTTTTGATGGCCTCACAGAACCGCTAGATTTGATCGCAGGGCATATTCCTGGTGCGATCAATGTTCCATTTAGCGAAAATTTAAATGAAAACGGATTTTACAAATCGGCTGAAGATTTAAACGAAAAATACAAAACGATTTTAGGCGATATTAATCCTGAAAATGTAATTGTACATTGCGGCTCGGGCGTGACGGCCTGCCACACTTTACTGGCAATGGATTATGCAGGAATCCCGATTCCGAAACTTTATGTGGGTTCATGGAGCGAATGGTCAAGAAATGATCACGAAATGGCCACAAAAAAATTAGAATAATTATTTAAGAATTTATAATGCAACACTGGGATATACTTTTATCAAATCAGGTAAACAAAAAAGCTTTTATAGACAATATATTAAACGGAGAAGCTAAAGGTGAATTAGCTGTTTTTAATACTCAAAAAGGAATTCTTTTTTCTGATATTTCAATTGAAAAATTCATCGAAAAAGAATTTCAATATGACAGCGTTGAAGCTTCTACAACTTCAAATCGACAGCTTAGAACTTTTTCTTCTGGCGAACGTAAAAAAGAATTTTTGCGTTACTGTATTGATCAAAAACCAGATTTCATCATTTTTGATAATCCGTTTGATCATTTAGATCAGGCTTCACGTGTAGTTTTGGCAACATCTTTAGAAAAACTAACAGATTCTATCGCTATTATTCAATTATTAAACCGCAATGTCGATGTATTGGATTTTGTTCCAAACAAAGCTTTAATCAAAGACAATTCGTTTGAATTGCATCCTCTTGTAAAAGCCGAAAATCATTTCAAAACACTAAATACTGCTGCAATCCCAAAAGCAATCGAACCGCATTCCTTCCACGAAAGTGTATTAATTAAAATGGATGAAGTTTCGGTAAGCTATGAAGAGCGCAAAATTATAGACAAAATTTCTTGGACCATAAAACAAGGCGAATTTTGGCAATTAATTGGTCCGAATGGTTCTGGAAAAAGCACCATTTTATCTTTGATTACAGGCGATAATCCAAAAGGTTTTGGACAGAATTTATATTTATTTGGAAGAAAAAAAGGAAGCGGTGAAAGTGTTTGGGACATCAAAAAACAAATCGGAATCTTCGCCACTTCTATGACCGATTTATTTCAAAAAGGCCACACACTCGAACAAATGATTCTTTCTGGTTTTTTCGATTCTATCGGATTATATACTGAACCAACAACACATCAAAAGCAAATTGTAAATCAATGGCTTGAAGTAATTGAAATGACGCATTTACGCAAAAAACGTTTCATCGATCTTTCAATTGGCCAACAAAGAGTTGCTTTGATTGTTCGCGCCGTTTTAAAACATCCGCCATTGTTGATTTTAGACGAACCTGTTGAAGGCTTAGACGACGAAAATGTTGATTTGGTTATTCAGTTAATCAACACCATAAAACAAGAAACAAACGTTTCGATTTTATATGTTTCGCATAGAATTGAAGCTGGCCTTGCTCCTACTTCTGTTTTTGAACTTTTACCATCAGAAACAGGATCAATCGGGAAAGTAAAATAAATTAGACAATATGTCAATTAGATAATGTGACAATTAGATAATTAGATAATGTGGAAATTAGATAATTTGTCAATTATAACACAATGCATATCTGTAGAGGCGCACTGCAGTGCGTCTACGCAACGAATATCCACAATACATTAAACGTACGGAACAATATATCTTAAAATAAAAAATGCTCCCAAAAGGAGCATTTTTTATTTTATTACATTCAAGAAATTATCTAATTTTCTAATTGACACATTATCTAATTAATTCTCGTCTTCCGTGTTATGCGATTTCACATAATTCTGCCATTTCCCAATACAATCTTGAAAATCTTGAGGAAGTTCAGTATCAAAACGCATCATTTCACCTGTATTTGGATGAACGAAACCTAATGTTTTAGCATGAAGCGCCTGACGTGGCAAAGCTTTAAAACAGTTTTCGATAAATTGCTTGTATTTAGTAAAAGTCGTTCCCTTCAAAATCAAATGCCCACCATAACGCTCATCATTAAATAACGGATGCCCGATATGTTTCATGTGCGCACGGATCTGGTGTGTTCTTCCTGTTTCCAATTTGCAAGAAACCAAAGTTACATAACCAAAACGCTCCAAAACTTTATAATGCGTAATAGCAGGTTTTCCAATTTCAGGATCATCAAAAACAGCCATTTGCATGCGGTCTTTTAAATGTCTTGCCAAGTTTCCTTCAATTGTGCCGCTGTCTGCCACAACATTCCCCCAAACAAGAGCAATATACTCACGTTCAGTAGTTTTCGCTTCAAACTGCTTTGCCAAATGTGTCATTGCTGCTTCGGTTTTGGCAACAACCAAAAGTCCAGAAGTATCTTTGTCAATTCGGTGAACCAAACCTGGACGTTCGCTGCTGTTCATTGGCAAGTTTTCAAAATGAAATGCCAACGCATTCACCAAAGTTCCGGTATAATTACCATGTCCTGGGTGTACGACCAATCCGGGCGGCTTATTGATAAGCAAAAGCGCATCATCTTCATAAACGATATCCAACGGAATATCTTCCGGATCTACTCTATTTTCAAATGGAGGATGCGACAACATTACGGTTATCACATCTAGAGGTTTTACTTTGTAATTTGATTTTATCGGAATATCATTCACAAAAATATTCCCATTTGTTGCCGCGTTCTGAATTTTATTTCGCGTGGCATTCGGAATCAAATACATTAAATATTTGTCAATGCGCAAAAACGCTTGACCTTTAGGTACTTCAAATCTGTAATGTTCGAATAATTCGTCTTCCAGATCTAAGTTTTCTTCAATATTATTGTTCATCTTTTGGGGTTTCTACAGGCTCAGTTGCAGTACTGTCTGCCTGACTATCATCTACATAACTCGCTTTTCCATCACCTAAAACCAAATCAATTTTAGACGCTTTCAAAACGCGATCTCCTACTTTTAAGTTTCTTCCTTTGTAACGCATCTCCAAAACCATGTCTTTTCCAAGATTCGGAATATACGTAATAGTTCCTGGCTCAAGTCCTAAAGCTTTCAAAGTTGGAACCGCTTCACGGTATGTTTTTTCAATTAAATCAGGAATCTTAACAGATGAAAAACCT
The DNA here is from genome assembly GCF_039581405.1 of Flavobacterium mesophilum. NCBI lineage: Bacteria > Pseudomonadati > Bacteroidota > Flavobacteriia > Flavobacteriales > Flavobacteriaceae > Flavobacterium > Flavobacterium mesophilum. The sequence continues at coordinate 554,148 of NZ_JBCPXZ010000001.1, forward strand.
GATGCATTAATTTTGATATATATTTTTCGACCTACTTTAACCATTGTTCCCGGCAAGGGATCTTGCTCAACAACGCTAAATTTCGGATATTCACTTCGGTAATCAACACTATCCAAAAGCACATAATCTAAGTCCAACTCGTCAAGTTTTTCCTCAACTTGTTCTTCTGTCAATTTAGATAAATTCGGAACCGCAATTTCATGTCCGTGATCGGTTGTAAAAGTCAGCCAATGCATAAACAAATAACCCAAAACTGCAATGATAGCTGCCGCACTTAACAATTGTAAAAAAAATACGCGACTAGTTAAATACTTACGTAAACTCATAAATTAATTTTTAGATGATCGCAAAGATAAAGTATTTCATTTCAAAAAAAATGATAATTTTGTTTAAAACAAAAATGCCCTGCGATTGTTATTTCTATTAAAAACTAAAATCTTTGGAATTTGGTATTTTAGAAGTTAAAATTTCGATTTTTAGGAGCTGTTTCCTGCTGTCCACTGTATCTTTTGCGCCGAACCCCGGCACAAAAGGATGCCGCTCCCATCAGGGCTAGGGCACTCGGTTTCAAAAGAAAATTTTGTTTTTTACGAAAGAAATCAAAATCGTGTCAAACTGAGCGAAGTCGAAGTCCTTTTGAGCTGCATCACTTTACGGGACTTCGACTTCGTTCAGTCTGACAAAAACAAAAATAATTTGTAAAAATTAATGTAATTCGTGGCAAAATAACCTCGAACTTTAAACAAAATAAAACCTGAAACAACATATATAATGAAAAACATAGCCATAATAATGGGCGGATATTCAAGTGAGTACAAAATTTCACTTATCAGCGGAAACGTTGTGTATCAATACCTTGACAAAACAAAATACAACGGATTCCGAATTCATATTTTCAAAGAAAAATGGGTTTACGTAGATGCAAACGATGCCGAATTCCCAATTGACAGAAATGATTTCTCAGTAACAGTAAACGGCGAAAAAATCACTTTTGACTGTGTTTTCAATGCCATTCATGGAACTCCGGGAGAAGACGGATTAATGCAAGCTTATTTTGAATTAATTGGTATGCCGCAATCTTCTTGCGATTATTATCAATCGGCTTTGACTTTCAACAAAAGAGATTTATTATCGGTTTTAAAACCATACGGAATCAAAACGGCAATTTCTTATTATTTAAATAAAGGAGACGAAATCAATACGGCTGAAATCGTTAAAAAAGTTGGCTTGCCATGTTTCGTAAAACCAAACAAAGCAGGTTCTAGTTTCGGAATCTCAAAAGTAAAATCAGAAGCAGAACTTCCAATCGCTATTGAAGTAGCTTACAAAGAAGACAACGAAATTATCATTGAAAGCTTCCTTGACGGAACAGAAGTTTCTGTTGGTGTAATCAACTACAAAGGCGAGATTAAAGTTCTTCCAATTACAGAAATTGTATCAGACAATGATTTCTTCGACTACGAAGCTAAATACGAAGGAAAATCACAGGAAATCACGCCAGCAAGAATCTCTGACGAACTGACAAGAAAAGTGGGAGAAACTGCAAAACGCGCTTATGAAGTTTTAAAAATGAAAGGTTTCTCAAGAAGCGAATTTATTATTGTAAACAACGAGCCACATATGCTTGAAATGAATACAATTCCAGGTTTAACAACCGAAAGTTTGATTCCGCAACAAGCAAAAGCAGCGGGAATTTCTCTAGAAGATTTATTTACAAACGCTATCGAGCTTGCTTTGGCTTAAAAGATGCTAAGATACTAAGGTGCTAAGATTCTGAGATTTTGGCACCTTGTTTTTTTCGATTGTCAGGCTGAGCGAAGTCGAAGCCATTCTAAAAAAGCCTTTGTACCTCTGTGCTATTGTTGCTTTGAAACTCAAAATAAAAAAATATGCTATTTCTAGTCGGGACTCGAGATTTTAATGTAAAAAATGGGGTGATCTTAAATGAAAAATGTCCGAAGTGTAATGCCGAAAATTCTTTACATTTTAGTATTTATAGAAAATACGCTCATCTCACATTAATTCCTTTGTTTCCAGTAGGGAAAATTTTATTCGTTGAATGTAACAATTGCAAACAAACGCTGGATTATGAAGATTTATCTGAAAATGGTCAGTTGAAAATGAGGACTGAAAAATTAGATTCTTCTTTATGGACCTATTCGGGATCTATAATAATTTTAATCGTTTCCATTTTTTTTGTTAACAACTATTTCAACGCAAAAGATGAAACCGCTATTTTAATAAAAAATCCAACCGAAGGTGATATCTATAATTTGAAATTTTCAAATGGTTACTATTCTAACATGAGAATAGACAAAGTAACCAAAGATAGTATTTATACAACCCACAACGATTTTGATGCATACATGCCTTATGAAGTTGATGATTTAAACAAACCCGAAAATTATTCAAACAAAAAGTTTTCGTATTCCAAACAAGAACTTTTAAAATTATATGAAGACGACGAAATCATAAAAATTTCTAGAAAAAACTCAATTATTAATTAAGCTCTGAAGCTTGAAATCCAAGGAAAACCTTAGTATCTCAGAACCTCAGAACCTCAGAACCTTAAAAAAAATGCGAAAAGCCATATTCCCAGGATCATTTGACCCAATTACACTCGGACACGAAGACATCATCAAAAGAGGAGTTCCATTATTTGATGAGATTGTAATTGCCATTGGTGTAAATGCCGAAAAGAAATACATGTTTTCATTAGAAGAAAGAAAACGTTTCATTGAAGAAACCTTCAAAGACGAACCAAAAATTTCGGTAATCACTTATGAAGGACTTACTATTGATTTGGCCAAAAAAGAAAAAGCCCATTTCATTTTAAGAGGCTTGCGCAACCCAGCCGATTTCGAATTCGAAAAAGCAATTGCGCACACAAACAGAAAACTTTCAAAAATTGAAACCGTATTTTTATTGACTGCAGCAAAAACTTCGTTCATTAGCTCGAGTATTGTACGCGATGTTTTGCGTAATGGAGGTGAATATGAAATGCTGGTTCCAGACGCAGTAAGGGTTAAGAAATAACTGAATAAATCATTTTTTAGTTTACTTGCATAGGTAAGATAAATCATTATTTTTGCTCACTTAACCTATAAAACCTAACTAATGATTTTTTACGGAACCAAAGCAACAAATCTTAAAAATGACCGCATTATAAATGTGGACTGTCCGAATTGCAGTACGAATGTATCTATGAATTACAGCGTATTTGAAAAATATGCGCACATTTATTGGATACCTTTTTTTCCAGTCAAAAAATTGACTTTTGCAGAATGTAATTCATGCAAAAAGACATTTGAATTTAAAGAACTGACAGCGGCAATTCAGCAGAAAATTAATATGGCAAAAGGTAGAATATCTTCTCCACTCTGGATGTATTCTGGTATTTTTATTATTGGTGTCCTGGTTTTATATTCCTTTTACTCTTCAATCCAAAGAAGCTCTGACACCAAAACATATATTCAAACACCAAAAGCTGGCGATATTTATTATGTTGATGAATCAAATGGGTTCTATACCACAATGAAAGTAAGTGCGGTTTCTAAAGACAGCGTCAAAGTATTTTTGAATGAAATGGAAATCGACAAAAAATCTCAAATTGACAAAGTTGATTTAGAGGAAAATTACAAAAAGGAAGAAAAGATCGCAAAAAGCACTATTCAGCGTCTTTATAAAGAAAATAAAATTTATGAAGTAGTAAGACGATAGTTCGCTTTACATCATAAACTTGCAAGCGAAGCAAAATATAAGTAATTTCGCATTTTAAAATAAACAATAAATAATGAGCATCGAGAGAGAATTAAGCAAACGAAGCGGATCTAAATGTGAACTTTGCGGAAATGAAGAAAATTTAAAAGTTTATCAAGTCCTACCAACTAAAAAAGGTGGAATTGACGAAGCTATATTTGCCTGTAACACTTGTATTGACCAAATTGAAAATCCAGACAACGTAGATTTAAATCACTGGAGATGCCTTAATGACAGCATGTGGAATGAAAATATTCCAGTTCAAGTAGTAGCATGGAGAATGTTAAGCAGAATGCGCGCTGCAGGTTGGCCTCAAGAATTGCTGGATATGATGTATCTTGATGACGAAACACTAGAATGGGCAAAAGCAACTGGCGAGGGCGAAGATGATGAAAACAAACTAGTTCACCGCGACAGCAACGGCGTAGTTTTGCAACATGGAGATTCTGTAGTTTTAATCAAAGATTTAAAAGTAAAAGGATCTAGCATGGTGGCCAAACAAGGAACCGCAGTTAGAAACATTCGTTTAGACCACGAAAATGCTGAATATATTGAAGGAAAAGTTGATGGTCAACAAATTGTGATTATCACGCAATATGTCAAGAAAATATAACTTTTAGAGGGACAAAGTAACAAAGGTTCAAAGGGACAAAGTCTAAAACTTCACGGTGAACCTTTACCTCAAAACACAAAAGCTGTTCTATCGAACAGCTTTTGTGTTTATGATAAAGAGAAAAAGTTTTCTAAACCTTTGTTACTTTGTTACTCTGAGTCTTTGAGCCTCAAAAAAAAGCTGTTCGATTAGAACAGCTTTTTTTATAATAAAAGACAAAGATTTAAGACTTTGTCCCTTTGAACCTTTAACAAACTATTTTTGGAATAATTTAGAGATTTGATCTCTTACGAATGGCTCAGAAACGCTGCTTGTTGCAGAAGTTGCTTCTTTGCTAGAAACCATGAACTGAACTGTAGCTTTCTCAGGAATAACACTTCCTACATAGTGCAACCAAATATAGTTGTTTGGCAATTCTAATTTAATATCATACAATGGATTTGCACCAAAACCATTCATAATAATTGTATAAAGATTTGCGTAATCGTTATTCACATTTTTGAATGAAAATTTTCTTAAAGATGAAGAATCGTCATCATTTTGAATACTAGTGTAATACACTGTATACTCGTCTCCGATTTTTTGAATGTAATTGTTATTTACTTTTCCTAATTTCTCAACTGGAACTGTTTCAAGAACTTTAATTTGTGCAAATGAAACGAAACTTAAAAACAAAGTAGCAATGGTAATAATGTTTTTCATAACAGGTTTGGGGTTTACAATTTTACTGTAGCAAAAAAACATAGAAATAATGAAAAAACCTCTATCAAATCATTATTTTTTTAACACAAAATTGTAAAACTTAATTCAATTTTTACAAAACACTGACAAACAACACAATAGGATAATTTTTACTCACCTATCCTATTTTTCCCCAAGCTAATATTTCTTGCTTTTATCCTCTTCTTTCTTCACGACATTGCGGGCAACTTCAATTTTAAACTTTTTGCCTTTCATCTTTTCGTCTTTTATATTCTTCAGCAGCTCTTTTACTTTATTGAATTTTACTGCTGCAAACGAAACAAAATCTTTCACTTCGATCAATCCCAAATCATCTTTTTCTAATTTTCCTTTTTGCGAAAAGAAACCTACGATGTCAAATTTATTCAGTTTTGTTTTCTTTCCACCACTGATATAAATTGTTTGAAATTGTGGTGGTTTTGGCAACGAAACTTTTCCTTCAACATCCAAAACTTCCATTTCATAATCAATGTAATCCAATTGTTTCTCACTTTCGTGAATAATTACGTAAGCCGTTCCTGTTGCCTGCATACGAGCTGTACGCCCGTTTCGATGCGTGAATTCATCTTCTTTTAATGGTAAATGATAATGAATAACGTGTTTCATTTCAGGAATATCCAATCCACGCGCAGCCAAGTCTGTCGTCACCAAATAACTGATACTTCCATTTCTGAACTGAATCAAAGCTCGCTCACGCTCGTCCTGATCCATTCCACCATGATAATAAACAGAATAAATGCCTTTTTCATTCAAAGTATCGCTGATTCGCTCTGCAGCATCTCTGTGATTACAAAAAATAATAGCTGATTCTGATTTCAACGAACAAATCAAATTGAACAAGCTTTGCAATTTATCTTTCGATGGCGAAATCACCATTTTCATTGAAAGATTCGTTTTTTCCTCTTCTTCTGGAATAAAATCCAAAACAACCGGATTTACAACTTTGGTATATTTTGGAATTTCGATATCTGAAGTCGCCGAAACCAAAACCCTTTTATTGATTTTAGGCAATCTTGCAATAATAAAGGACATTTGCTCATGAAAGCCTAATTGCAATGATTTGTCAAATTCATCTAAAACAAGCGTCTGAATTTTATCTGTTCTGAAAGTTTCTCTGTCAATATGATCTGCAATTCTTCCCGGAGTTCCAATCAAAACCGCCGGAGGATTGCTTAAATTCTTGATTTCCGTATCAATCGAATGTCCGCCATAACAAATATTTACTTTGTATTGCGTTCCCATTTTTTTCCAAACCTGCTCAATTTGCAATCCAAGTTCTCGTGATGGAACCAAAATCAAACATTGCACTGATAAAATTTCAGGTTGCAATAATTCTAAAATAGGAAGCAAAAAAGCCAATGTTTTTCCAGAACCTGTTGGAGAAAGTAATAACGTATTGTTTTCGTTTAAAATAGCATCATGTGCCATTTCCTGCATTTCGTTCAGGCTTTCAATCCCTAAATTCGAAAGTATGTTATTAGAATGGTGTTTTTTCATGCTGCAAAAGTAATTAAAAGGTTTCAAGTTTCAGGTTTTCTTTGTTTCAAGTTGTTTTTTAACCGCAAAGACACAAAGATCACGCAAAGTTATATTGACAAAGCCTTGCGAACTTTGAGTTTTTAAAACCCAAACTTGACAAAAAACTTAGCGTGCTTTGCGGTTAAAAAAATACAGACAAAGCATATCAACATGAAACCTGAAACTTGAAACAAAAAACCTATATTTGAATCCTATTAAAAATTAGATCATGAAACTTTTTACCCTTCTCATTTCACTTTTCACCCTTACTCTTTTCGCTCAAAACAACAAAAAATACGATACGTTTTTTGAGAAAGGAAACGGAAATCAATCGGCATCATATCAAGAAACTATTGCTTACTTCAAAATGCTAGCTGCTGATTTTCCAACCATTCAAATGAAAGAAATGGGACTGACGGATTCAGGAGAACCTTTGCACATGATTACATTTAATCCCGACAAGGAATTTGATTTTGATAAAATCCAGAAAACAAAAGCTGTTCTTTTTGTCAATAACGGAATCCATGCCGGAGAACCAGACGGAATCGATGCTACAATGCAATTCTACCGAGATTTAGCAACTGGAAAAATGAAAGCTCCTAAAAATACCGTTTTGGTTACCATTCCAGTTTATAATATTGGCGGTGCTTTAAACAGAAATTCAACAACGCGCGCGAATCAGGATGGGCCTGAAATTTACGGTTTTAGAGGAAATGCCAGAAACTATGATTTGAATCGTGATTTAATGAAATCGGATACAAGAAATACAAAAAGTTTTGTCGAGATTTTCCAAAAAATAAATGCTGATGTTTTTATTGACAATCACGTAAGCAATGGCTCTGATTACCAATACAAACTGACATACATCATGACGCAACACAACAAACTTGGAAAAGTTTTGGGCGATTTTATGAATGACGAAATGATGCCTGCTTTGGTAAAAGATCTTCAAAAAAAGAAAATCGAAACCACGCCTTATGTAGATTCATTTAAAGATACTCCTGATAAAGGTTTCGGGCAGTTTGTTGACAGTCCGCGATACACTACTGGTTATACTTCCTTATTCAACACAATTGGTTTTGTTGTTGAAACGCACATGCTGAAAAAATATGCGGAACGTGTAAAAATGACATACGAATACATGAAATCGACAATGGATTTTACCGATGCCAATTTTCAGAAAATAAAAGAGCTTCGTGTGAGGAATTTAGAACAATATCAGCCTAAAAAATCTTATACATTGCAATGGGAAATGGACAGCACTAAAACCACAAAATTTACTTTTTTAGGCTATGAAGCAGGTTACAAAAAAAGCGAAGCTACGACTGGTGATCGTTTGTATTATGATAGAAGCAAACCGTACAAAAAAGTTGTTCCATATATCAAAGAATTCAAATCGGCTAAAGAAGTTGTGATTCCGACTGCGTATATAGTTCCAAGAGGTTACTGGAATATTATTGATCTTTTGAAAAACAACAATATTTCATTTCGCCAGTTTAAAAATGATACTATTATTGAAGTCGAAAGCTATAGAATTGCCGATTTTAAAACAGTTCCAACGGCATACGAAGGACATTACACACACAGAAACACGACGGTAACTTCTAAAATGGTAAAAATGACTTTCGCTAAAGGAGATTATTATGTTCCGACAAATCAAAAAGGCGTAAAATATCTAGTAGAAGCTTTTGAACCAGAAGGTGTTGACTCTTTCTTCAATTGGAATTTCTTTGATCCAATTCTGCAACAAAAAGAGCATTATTCAGAATATATTTTTGAAGATACTGCAGCACAGCTTTTAAAAGACAATCCAACTTTAAAAGCCGAATTAGAAACTAAAAAACAAAACGACCGCGAGTTCACAAAAAATGCCGAAGCGCAATTAGACTGGATTTACAAGCATTCTGCTTATTATGAAAAAGCGCATTTGCAGTATCCTGTTTATCGTTTACTCTAACCGCAAAAAATTTTAACCGCAATCCCGATAGCTATCGGGAGCAAAGTTTTTTTGATTCGTAGTGCCTAGTAAAAACGCTAAGATCGCAAAGCTATATGAATAATCTTTGTCAAAGTTTTGAACTTTGACAAAGATTTTAAACTTCCTTTATTTTTTGATTCTACAAACTTAAAAAAATGGATACTTCCTACTATCTTCAAAAATTTCAAGAAGCGGTTAAGCAACTCGATCATAAACTTTTGGCAGAAAATTCAATTGATGTAGCTGTTGGCGTTTATATAGATTCTGTTTTTATAAAATTCTACAAAAAATCTTGGTCAAGTGATTCTCAAAACCCTTTGACAGCCGAATCAAGAATATTTTTTTCTCTTTGGGTCAATGATTCGACAATCGAAAAACAGCAAATAAGTTATAATATTCACGCTTTGAAACTAAGAAAATTAAAAGGCTATAAAATTCAAAGCCGAAAATTTGCTGAAATTTTCAGGGATGCTTTTCAAAACTTCATTCCAAAATGGAAGAATGTAAGCACAAACTATGGTCCACTTACCTTAATGGAAGGATGGATAAAACTTGATTTGGAAAATTTTGAAAACGAGCTTTTACTGATAACAGAGAATTTCTTGGAAATAGAGTTTTTAATCGATACTACTCTAAAACAATTCAAAATAGAAAACAACAAATTATAAATTCATTTTACGGTTTCACGTAATTTTATTCAATTCCAACTTTTTATATTTGAATTTGAAAGCATTTTTATTCACTTAACCTACCACCAAATTATGAATAATGACAATGGAAATACTATTGCCGAAGGCATTATTTACGGATTAAATTATTTGGGAGCGGTTTTTCACTGGCTTGTTTTCTTTGGCCGAAAATCGTTTCAAAAAGTGCTTGAAAGTAGTTTTTTAAACTCATTAATTGCAATAATTGCAATTATCTTGATTGTTATACTTTTTAAAAATGAAGTTTTACATTTAATCCTATCTCTAATTAAAAAACGCCTAAATCAAAACTAAAAAATGGATCCACAACCGTCAAGAAATTCATTTCCAGTAAACTCATCTTCAGGAAACCCAAAAGTCTTTTCTATAATAGGCTTAGTATTTGCCATTATCGCTTTTCTTTTTTCATTAATTCCATGCATTGGCTTTTACGCCATTGGGTCAAGTTTATTTGCATTGGCTTTTAGCGGTATTTCATACGCCGGCTTAAAACAAAGAAATGAAAGCACCGGAACCTCTCTTGCTGGTTTAATTGTTGGAGCCGTTGCAATTTCGATTGGCGCTTTTCAATATTACCAATATCATACGGTTTTTGAAACCAAAGCTGAAATCGAAAGATCAATCAATTCTACTGAAAAACATGTAATGGACACGATTGAAAAAAAGGTTTTAGAAAAAGTGGGGGAAAAATTGGAAGAAGAATTAAAGAAAGATTCAATACAACAAGCCAAAAATGATTCTATCCAAAAAGATTCTATTTCAAAAAAATAAGGAATATCATTTTTTCAATCTTTTGATGTTTGTTGTAATCCTACTTTTAATTTTCTATTTAAAAACGGATTTCATAAGTATTAAATGTCCTTATTCTGAAATTGGAATGAAATGCAAAACCTGCGGTTTGACATCCACGTTTAGAAAAATCATTAATAACGATTTTTCCGATTTGAATTTTGGATTCTTATTGTTGTTTATTGCCTTTGCATCTCAATTAATTATTCGGCCAGTAGTTAGTTTTGCTTTGCTATTTTCAGAAAAATGGAAGTTGATACGAAATATCGATATTTCGTTAAATATCTTTCTATTTGCCTTTAGTTATGTTGAAATTATTCTAAAATAAGTCCTCTAATAAATTTTAAATTAAACATGAAGTTTTTAAAAATTACAATTTTACTTTTTACGATTGCTTTTTCAAGTACAAAATTAGCAGCACAACAAAAAGAAGAGCAGATCATAAAGGCAGTCTCTTTTGAAACCGACAAAATTATTCTGAATAACAAAATCGCTTACAATTATATAAACGCTTCACTATCTTAAGTTTAGACAAACAAGAACTCATTAAAGGAGAAATTAGTTCTCTTGGAAATGGAAAATTTTCAAGCTTAATTACTTTTGTCAAATCTGGAAAACAATTTTCAAATGAAAAAATCATTGGAAGAAATGATTTAATTTTTGCTTTTGCTGGAGAAAATGTAATCAACGAAGATTTTACAATTAATGAAGTAAAACTTGACGCTTTTATCAAAAAGTATAATCAGCTACAAACCAAATCTTAAAACCAAATGATCGGAGTAATAACCAAAACAGGAACGATAAACAATGTAACGTGCAATTGTCCGAAATGTGGAAGCAATCAAAAATTTACGTTTCAACTAGTCACTAAGTTTTTTCATTTTTTATGGTTAAGATGCTTTATCATTACCAATAATGCATCTTTTGAATGTTCAAACTGCCAAACGGTTTTCAAAAACAGAAACTTGACAAGCGAAATGGTTGCAATTTCTAATGCAATAAAAAAACAGCATAAGAATTTTGTTGTCAATCATTTAGGTTTATTTGCCATTTTAGGAATTATCATTTGGATGAATTTACCTCAAAGCGAAAGTGAAAAACAACGCATTAAAGAGCTGAATGAAAAGTATCAAAAAGAATTTGTAGAAAAAATAAAAACGCCAAAATACAACGATGTTTACTATTTAAAAAAGACAGATACTACAATAGATAATAAAGATTTTTCTAGAACTGCCTTTTTGATTGTAAAAGAAGTCACTAAAGATTCTGTCATTTTTAATCTTTGCAAATTTGACGAATTGTCTCAAAAAAGAGGCAAAACAGTTATTTCTGAAGGATTTAAAAAAGAATATTACGATCCGTCAAATTCATTTGAAAACAAAATTAAAGTTGACAGAAGTCAAATTCTGAAAGACACGACTATTGCAAACTTGAAAATTTTTAGAATTGAACGAGAGGAAATTCAAGGGTAATTTTTTTGAAAAAACAAGAGGTAGGCAATCACATCAACGAAGTAATCATAATGCTAACATATAGAACTTTGACAAAGTTTAAAACTTTGACAAAGTTGAAAAAGAATCTTTTTTTATTTTAAAAATATGCCATACAAACTTTTTCTTGATGACTTAAGAAATGTCAAAATGGTTTACAAAAACCTAACTGATGATGATTTTTTCATTGTTCGGAATTTTCACGATTTTAAAAAAGTAATTTTAGAAAAAGGGCTTCCTGAATTAATTAGTTTTGACAATGATTTAGGGCTTGCTGAAAATGATAATATTGCAGAAGATGGTTACGCTTGTGCGAAATGGTTAGTTTATGAATCTGGATTGGATTTAAGAGATTTGAATTTTAATGTGCATTCTGCAAATCCTGTTGCAAGTGTGCAAATTCAGAGTTTGCTTGATAATTACATTAAGCATTTGAGAGGTTAAAATAAATGAATAATCGAAGAATGAATAAATCATGGAAATCAAATGTCGCTATTATGATTTTTAAAATTTCATCACTTTTCCCCCCTAAGTACGTTTTCCCGTAATAATTTTCAACGATATTATTTTATATTTGATAACTAACCCAATCCACCTTACCTAATGAAATTCAAACTTATATTGACGGCTGTTGTTGCTTTAAGTCTTTTTTCATGCAAAAATGAAACGAAGGGAGAAAATGGCAAAGTAAAACCTTCAAAAACTGAAAAAGAATCCGTTTTGCAAGACAGTACAAAAACAGGTGTTGCCACGGTTAATCTGCCTGAAGTCGATCGAACTGCTGACACTAAATTGTTGCACGATTTCTTTATTAAAAACGATAAAAAGCCTCAATTTTTCACGATTAACAATCTTAAAGACACAGCTATTGTTTGTGCAGAAAAAACTAAAATTACGATTAGGGCAAATAGTTTTATAATTTCAAATTCTAAAAACGCCGTAACGGGCAAAATCAAAATTTCGGTTAAAGAATATTATAGTATTTCGGATATTTTACTCGGAAGACTTTCGACAACTTCTAACGGAAAGTTACTGGAAACAGGCGGTATGCTGGAAATTAATGCTTTTTCTAACAATGAAAAATGCGAACTAAAAAGCGGCAAAGCGATCGAAATTGCGTTTCCACGAAAAAAAGAAAAAGATGGCATGCAGCTTTTTTCTGGAAGCTGGAAAAACAATCAGATTAATTGGGAAGTTGCTGAAAATTCGGTCAACTTAAATCAGATTTATACTAAGGTTGATGAACCTCCTGTTTTTCCTGGCGGAATTAATAAATTTTATAAACTCTTAGGTTCTTATATTAGACAGCCCGAAGAAAGCATTTCTGGAAGAGTATACACTTCTTTTATTGTTGATAAAGAAGGAAATATCACTAATGTAACAATTACTAAAGGTCTTACAATAGATATTAATACTGCTGTGGTAGACGCATTCAAAAAAATTCCAAAATTTATTCCCGGCAAAGTTAATGGAGTTCCCGTAAATACAACTTATCATTTGCCTATTACCATTAAAAGTGAGGATGAGCTTCCTTCACAAAAATTAACTTATACTAATGAGTTTAGAACAACAAAAGATTATAATGAAAAAGCGATACTAGAAGAAAAAACTGCAATAATCGATTATTATTTGTTTAGTAGTGTCAGAATGGGAATGATCAATTGCGACCGATTCTTTAATATAAGTGAAAATTTAAAAACAAACTTCGCCATTAACTTTGATAACAATAGCGAAACTACCGTAAGCATTGTCTTTCATGATATAAAATCAATAATGACTGCCAATACGTCCGCTAATGAGGTTACTTTTAAAAACATTCCTTTAGAAAGAAAAATTACCATAATTGCGATTAAATATTTTGACGGAAAACCGTTTATTGCAACCAAGGAAACAACAACATCTACGATGAGTGAAAAGAATCTGGCGTTTAAACCAATAAGTCTTGAAGGCCTAAAAAGTGAAATAGAAAAACTAAATAGATTTAACTAAAAAAAAGCCCAATACACACAAAGTTTATTGGGCTTTTTTGATACCATTATAAAATCTAAATCAAGATTCTAAATTCTCTTTTTTTGTTTTTAAATCTGCAGGAACCAAATTTTCCTCCTGAAAAAGCAATTTAATGTTTTCATAAGAATTTTTAAGCGCTTCTTTGATTTGTTCTGGGTTTAACCAAGCCACTTTTTCGATTCCTTCTTCTAATTGTCCGTGTGGAGTCCCTTCAAAATCAGACTGCATTTCGAACCAATGCGTGATTTTGAGTTTGTATTTTCCATTGCGTTTAAAGATATGATAGGTTTTTTGAAGTTTATTCGTAATACGAAGCTTGTTTACTCCCGTCTCCTCCTCTACCTCACGCATAGCCGTCGCTTCAATGTCTTCCCCTTTCTCGATGCCGCCTTTTGGCAGGTCCCATTTTCCGTTTCTAAAGATAAACAAAACTTCGCCTTTCTTATTGTAGACAAAGCCTCCGCCCGCTTTATTTACCGGAATTTTGGCTTTTAGGGTTTTCATCATTTCACTTTCGTCGGGATGATATAGAATTGCTTTTTGAATTTTATTTTGAAAAATTTTTATAATAAGCTGTTCGATATCAATACTTTCCAACAAGAACAATTGAAAATCTGTTTCCTTCGAGATTTCATTTGTCAAAAAAAGTGGTTTGTCGTTTACAAAAACTTTATACATTTGTACTATGATTTTTAATAAAGATACTGCCGAAAAAACAGCCGAATTGCTTTTGCAAATAAATGCAATTAAATTGAATCCCGAAAATCCTTTTACATGGGCTTCTGGTTGGAAATCTCCTATTTACTGTGATAATAGGTTAATTCTTTCATTTCCGAGCATCAGAAATTATGTTCGCGATGAATTTGCTAAAAATATCGAAAAACAATTTGGAAAACCTGATGTGATCGCTGGTGTTGCTACTGGCGCGATCGGAGTTGGAATTTTGGTTGCCGAAAGTTTAGGGCTTCCTTTCGTATACGTGCGTCCGGAACCTAAAAAACACGGAAGGCAAAACCAAGTTGAAGGTTTTTTACAAAAAGGACAAAATGTTGTAGTTGTCGAAGATTTGATTAGTACTGGAAAAAGCAGCTTAATGGCAGTTGAAGCCTTAAGAAGCGAAGGTGCTAATATTAAAGGAATGGCTGCGATTTTTACATATGGTTTCGGCGTTGCTGAAGAAAACTTCAAAGAAGCTAATATTGATTTATTCACTTTGAGCAACTACGAAAATCTTTTAAGTTTAGCAGTTCAAAAACAATATATCACCGAAGATCAACAATCAACTTTGTTGGAATGGAACGCGAGTCCATCGACTTGGGGACAAGAATAGATTTTAGATTTTAAAAATCACTTTGCTCTTTTTGGAATTTGGGATTTTAAAAATTGGAATTTATTTTTGGTTACTAAAAAACAAATAAACAAACAAAATAGTATATGAACTTAGAAAGTCCAAAAGTTACTGTTCAGAAATCAGCTCAGGATCTGTTTGATCAACTGACTGATGTAAAGAATTTCGAAAAATTAATGCCAGACAATATCGCTAAATTTGAAGTGACTGGCGAAGACGCTTTTATTTTTGGATTGAAAGGGATGCCGGAAATCAAATTAAAAATGAAAGACAAAGTAGCGCCAAATAAAATTGTTTTAGGTGCTGCAAGCGATAAACTTCCGTTTACTTTGACTTCAAACATTGATAGTATTTCTGATTCGGAAAGTGCTGTTCAATTGTTTTTTGAAGGCGAATTCAACGCTATGATGGCAATGATGATCAAAGGGCCAATTAGCAAGTTTATTGAAACTCTAGCAAACAATATGCACAAACTTTAATAATGGTTCATTGTTAATTGTGAATTATAAATGAAAGCCTGGTTTAACGATCAGGCTTTTTTTATTTTAAATTTTCTCCCGCTGATTTTGCAGATTGAGTTGATTAATTTCTTCATTTCGACCAAAGGAAGAAATGACAGAAAAAAACCTTTGTTACTTTGTCCCTCTGCCCCTTTGTCTCTCTAAAAAAAACATTTCATCCTCAAAAATAAACAGTTCAGCAGCAAAAATTATTTTCCGTTGAAATATTGATCGAAGTTTGAATCATCAAACTAAAACATATCAAAATGGAACCAGCTATTAAGATTTTAATTTACATTCACGCATTTTTTGGAGGAATCGGATTAATTACCGGAATTGGAAGTATCGTTGTCAAAAAAGGCGGAAAACTGCATAAACGAATGGGAAAATTATTTTCTATCGGAATGATCACAAGTTCATTAATTTCACTTCCAATTTGCTGGATGCCAAAACACCAAAACATCTTTTTATTCCTGATCGGGTTATTTACTATTTATCTAGTAATTTCAGGAAACCGAGCTTTAAGTTTCAAAACAAAACCAAAAGCTGATTTGTTAGACAAACTCATTTCTGGAACAATGCTTTTCTTTTCTGTAATAATGATTTCAATAGGTTTATATTGTCAGCTAAACCAAATTGCAAACGGAATATTATTTACATTTTTCGGTGGATTCGGACTTTTTATGACCGTAAAAGATTTTATCTTCTTCAAAAACTTTTCAGAAACCAACAGAAACTGGCTTTCTAAACACATCGGAAAAATGATGGGCGCGTTAATTGCTTCAATAACAGCATACATCGTTGCTGGATTAGGAATTGGAAGCTTAATTGCTTGGATTATGCCATCAATTTTAGGGACATTCTACATCATTTATTGGAACAAAAAAATAGAACCAAAATCCGCAAAAATAGTAAACGTATAATCGTTCACAAATTTTACAGATTAAGCTTTTAAGACAATCCAGAAACCTTTGTAACTCTGTCCCTTTGTCCCTTTTCAATAAAGCATCTGAATTTCTTTAATCTCAAATTCTGAAACCGAATCATCTTCTAGTAAAACCTGTAATTTTCCAATTGAAGAAACACCTTGAATGATTCCCATAAAGTTTTGTCCAGATGAATTCGGATGCAGATTTTTAAAAGGCATTGGAACACCTTTTCGGAACAATGTATTATAATATTTGGCCCAAAAATCAGTTGCATTATTTTCCCAAGAATTGATTTTCTCTTTGACTTTTTCAATAATCAATTCAGGTAAAAGATCTTTATTTAATGCGTTGCCCAAAATAACAGCCAATGAAGAAGCATTAGGCAATTCATCAAAATTCGTCTGATTGACATTTAGTCCCAATCCGACAACTGACACGATTCTGCCATCACTTTTGATGGTATTTTCGATGAGTATGCCACCAACTTTTTTATTGTATGACATAATGTCGTTTGGCCATTTTATGCTTAATTCAGGAATATTTAATGATTTTAAGACTTCAATTACACTTAATGAGACAATTATACTCAAATTAAAAACCTTTTCATGATCAAATATAAAATCTTTCACCAAGGCACTCATAATTAAGTTTTTACCTGACTCAGACTGCCATTTCGATCCCATTTGCCCCTTTCCTTTCGTCTGATTTTCAGCTGTTACGACAGTAAAATTCTCAAGTTCATCTTGGCTTGACAATGCCTTTAGAAAGTCATTTGTAGAATCTATGGCATCGAGTTTGATTAGTTTCATCTAAATAATTTAAATTAACTTAATTTAATATTTTGTTAAGGTTCAAAAATAATCACAAATTTTGGTAACTTTACAAATTCATAAAAATAATTCATGGCGAAAAAGACTATTAATAATGATGTTCTATTGGCGAACATAATCAAAGGGATTGAAGAAGTAAAAGGGAATGATATCGATATTCTTGACTTAAGAGATATAGATACCGCTGTGTGCGACTATTTTGTTATTTGCAACGGTACTTCAAACACTCAAGTTAACGCCATAGTAAACTCTATACAGAAAACAGTATCTAAAGACTTAAAAGACAAACCTTGGCACGTAGAAGGAACCGATAATGCAGAATGGGTTCTGATGGATTATGTGCATATCGTGGTACATGTTTTCCAGAAACACATTCGTGAATACTATAATATCGAGAGCCTTTGGGGTGACGCCAAAATAACTACAATCGAAAACAAATACTAAAGAAAAATTTTTCTAATGGCTAAAGATAATAATCCAAATCCGAATAAATTTAAAATAAGTCCTTGGTTAATATATACCGCAATACTTTTAGTTTTTTTATTTATAAGTTTTGCAACCGGAGGATCTAACTTAAGCGAGCCTGCTCAATTGACTTCTTCTAAATTCAATACGCTTTTAGAAAAAGGACAAATTGAAAAAGTTATCGTTTATAATAAAGCTGAAGCTGAAGTTTACTTGACAGCTGCAGCATTAAAAGACAAAGCAAACGAGAAGGTTTCTAAAGATATTTTCAAAAACGTAAACAAAGGACCTCACTATACTTTAGAAATTGGTAACGATCAAATTTTCCAAACTAAACTTGAAAAAGCTGTTAGCGAAGGAAAATTAAAAGATTTCAATTTCTTGCAGAAAAACAATTGGAGCGATATCTTAATCAGCCTTCTTCCAATTATTATCATTATTGGTGTTTGGATCTTCATTATGCGCAAAATGTCTGGCGGAGGCGCTGGCGGAGGCGGACAGATTTTCAATATCGGAAAATCAAAAGCGAAACTTTTTGATGAAAAAACAGACATCAAAACAACTTTTAAAGATGTTGCAGGTCTAGAAGGAGCAAAAGAGGAAATCCAAGAAATTGTTGAATTCCTTAAAAATCCAGAAAAATACACAAACTTAGGAGGTAAAATCCCTAAAGGAGCTTTACTTGTAGGGCCTCCGGGAACTGGTAAAACTTTATTAGCAAAAGCTGTTGCTGGTGAAGCTCAAGTGCCTTTCTTCTCATTATCAGGTTCTGATTTCGTTGAAATGTTTGTAGGAGTTGGTGCATCTCGTGTACGTGACTTATTCAAACAAGCAAAAGAAAAATCTCCTGCTATCATTTTCATCGACGAGATTGATGCTGTTGGTAGAGCGAGAGGAAAAAGCAATATGTCTGGCGGAAATGACGAAAGAGAAAATACTTTGAACCAATTATTGACAGAAATGGATGGTTTTGGTACAAACTCAAACGTAATTGTTTTGGCCGCAACAAACAGAGCTGACGTACTTGATAAAGCTTTGATGCGTGCAGGTCGTTTTGACAGACAAATTTTTGTTGACTTACCAGATATTCGCGAAAGAGCTGAAATTTTCCAAGTTCACTTGAAACCAATCAAAAAAGTTGAAGGTCTTGATCTTGATTTCTTGGCAAAACAAACTCCAGGTTTCTCTGGTGCTGATATTGCAAATGTTTGTAACGAAGCAGCATTAATTGCAGCTCGTAATAACAAAGACGCTGTTGACAGACAAGATTTCCTTGATGCAGTTGACAGAATCATTGGTGGTCTTGAAAAGAAAAACAAAATCATTACTCCAGACGAAAAAAGAGCAATCGCAATTCACGAAGCTGGCCATGCAACCGTAAGCTGGATGCTAGAGCATGCTGCACCACTTATCAAAGTAACAATTGTTCCTCGTGGACAAAGCTTAGGTGCTGCTTGGTACCTACCAGAAGAAAGACAAATCGTAAGAACAGATCAAATGTTAGACGAAATGTGTGCTACTATGGGAGGAAGAGCGGCTGAAAAAGTAACTTTTGACAGAATTTCGACTGGTGCATTAAGTGATTTAGAGAAAGTAACACGCCAAGCTCGCGCTATGGTAACGATTTATGGTTTGAATGACAAAATCGGAAATGTTACGTATTACGATTCAAGCGGACAAAGCGAATACAATTTCTCAAAACCATACTCTGATGAGACAGCAAAAATTATTGATGCTGAAATTTCAGAGCTAATTGAAGGCCAATATCAAAGAGCTATTCAAATCCTTGAAGAAAACAAAGACAAGTTGAACCAACTTGCTGATATACTGATAGAAAAAGAAGTTATTTTTAAAGATGACTTAGAAGCAATTTTCGGAAAAAGAACTTTTGACAAAAATTTGGAAGAAGTAGTTTCGTAAATTGTTCAGAAATATGTAATATTTTTTAAAATCTTAATTCAAAATCGCCTTTTGAATTAAGATTTTTTTATCTTTGAACGTTTTCAATTAACATGTAAAGTATTTCATATAAAAATGAATTTTTTCAAAAAAATATTTGGTTCTAGCGAATCTGCTTCTGACGAAGAGCACGAAAGCGAATATGGAGGAAATCCTATTCAGAACAGTCATTTATCTATAGACGAACAATTCATTTTTAATTTTAAGAAAAATGGCGGTAAATTCTTATATTGTGAAAACACACAGGAAGTTGCCGAGCAATTTGAAAACATATTAGAAGAAAACGATTGGTTTGAAAATGAAGTTTTATGTTACGAGCCAGCTTTATTTCATTTATTGGAAGAAAACAAGCTGACTTACATTTCTCCAAGAAATCCTAGATTTTTATTGGCTTCATGTGAAAACTTAATTGCCGATGAAGGTTCTATTTTATTTTCATCCAAACAAATCAGACAGGACAAACCAAATGAACTTCCTGCCAACATTGTCATAATTGCTACAACTAGCCAGATTTTACCAATGAAAAGCGACGGCTTG
Organism: Flavobacterium mesophilum; assembly: GCF_039581405.1. Classification (NCBI taxonomy): domain Bacteria; kingdom Pseudomonadati; phylum Bacteroidota; class Flavobacteriia; order Flavobacteriales; family Flavobacteriaceae; genus Flavobacterium; species Flavobacterium mesophilum. The sequence goes on from NZ_JBCPXZ010000001.1 coordinate 574,321, forward strand.
AGCGCAATTAAACGCAAGTACGAACGTGACTATCCTACTAACATTACCACAATAAAATATTTCGAAAAAGCAAAAGAAGAAGACTTTACGCAATACGGAAGTGTTGCAAAAAACCTTTATTTATTGCTTTTAGAAGATCTTTAAGATGAACGAAACGTTGAAGAGAACCATCTCTGGTGCTGTTTATATCGCTTTACTGCTTACCTCTATTCTGTTTTCAACTGAAAGCTTTATTATTCTTTTTGGGATTTTCTTGATTATTACGATTTACGAATTCAGTAATCTAGTCAATCTGAACAAAGTATTTTCAATTCTTTTTGGAACTCTGATTTATACATCAGTTTTACTGATTAGTCATTACAGCAAACAAACGACTTTATTTTTGAATGATGCCCTTAAATCTGATTTGGATTTAGAAGTCAATATCAGGCAACTAGATTTAATCTTGCTTGCCGTAACTATAGTGGTTTCAATTAAATGCATTTTGTTTTTATTTTACGATTCGGTTCAAAAAATAAGTACTTCATCAAAATATTTATATCTATTAGGATACATTACGCTTCCTTTTATTTTTATCGTTAAAATCTCTTTTGGAACTAATGATTACAACCCTAAAATCATTCTGGGGTTATTTATCTTGATTTGGACCAATGATACTTTTGCTTATTTGGTTGGAAAATCAATGGGAAAACACAAATTATTTGAAAGAGTTTCTCCTAAAAAAACAGTCGAAGGATTTTTGGGTGGCGCGCTTTTTGCCGCTTTTGCAGGTTTTTTAATATCAAAATTATACATTCAGCCTAATCCTGAATTCAGCAACAAATCAATTTTAATTTGGACTATAATTGCCATAATTGTGAGCATTTTTGGTACCATTGGTGATTTGATTGAATCCAAATTTAAAAGAATTGCTGGCGTAAAAGACAGCGGTTCAATAATGCCTGGGCACGGAGGTATCTTAGATCGCTTAGATAGTGTTATATTTGTAGCACCAATTATATTTTTATTTTATCAAATTTTATATTATGTTTCATAAAGAAGGTGGCCCGTCTATTTTAATAGGTGTAATTTTTACTGTTGTTGTGGTTTTATTAGCTGACCAGTTTATTGATATTTATTGGTTGCAAAAGCTTATACAAATTTTCGCTTTAATAGTTCTAATTATCATTTTGCAATTTTTTAGAAATCCGAAAAGAATTGCAATCCGTAACAGCGATCACGTACTTGCTCCAGTTGATGGTAAAGTGGTAGTTATTGAGGAAGTTTACGAAGGTGAATATTTCAAAGACAAACGTCTACAGGTTTCTATCTTTATGTCTCCAATCAACGTACACGTAACACGTTACGCAATGGACGGAATTATAAAATTCAGCAAATACCATCCTGGTAAATTTTTGGTAGCATGGCATCCTAAAGCAAGTGAGGAAAATGAAAGAACGACAGTAGTTATTGAAAATGACACTTTCGGAGCTGTTCTTTACAGACAAATTGCTGGAGCTTTGGCACGTAGAATTGTAAACTACGCAAAAGAAGGAATGCAAGTTGTTCAGGGAACTGACGCTGGTTTCATAAAATTTGGTTCAAGAGTAGATTTATTTTTACCTTTAGGTACTCCAATTGATGTGGTTTTAGGCCAAAAAGCAATTGGTGGCAAAACGATTATAGCTAAAAAAGCTTAATGACTGAAAAGGATTTAGATACACGTTTTTCAGAGGCTGTTGAAACTGCCATGCAAATGACTCAAGCCTCACTGCCACAAGATGTGCAGTTAAGGCTTTATGCGTATTATAAACAAGCTACTTTTGGTACAGCAGTTTACAATCAGTCGCAAAATTTTGATTTGAGAGATGCCTTCAAAACAAATGCTTGGATGCAGATAAGTCATATTTCTATTGAAGAAGCAAAAGAAAATTATATCGAAATCATCAATTCACTAACATCAAAATAAATTAATCATGAAGACAAACATCATTCGTTTTGGCATTTTAGCTTCATTTTTTGTATTATTTTCTTGTAATGACGGTAACAAACTTACTGAAGTTGTAGAGGTTCCTCTTCCAACTAAAGAAGAAAAAATTACTATTGGATCTCCTGATGAGGTAACTGTAGCACCTGGCTCTTTTGGACTTACAAAACTGCCATTTGCTTACGACGGATTAGCACCTGATATTCGTTCTCTAACTTTAGAAGCTCATTATTCTAAACACTATGTTACGTTTACGAATAACTTAAACAAAGAAATTCTTTCGACTGAGTACGAAAATATGCCTATTGAGGATATTTTGAAAAAAATGGATCTTAGCAACGCTAAGCTTCGTCAAAATGCTGGTGGCTATTACAATCATACATTATATTTCAATGTGTTGACGCCAAAAGAGCAGGCACCAAAAGACACACTTTCAGGATCAATCAATAAGGAATTTGGTTCGTTCAATAATTTGACTAACCAATTTAAAGGACAGGCCGAAAAACAATTTGGTTCTGGCTGGGTTTGGCTGGTTGTAGATCGTTATGGCAAACTGCAAATTACGACAACAGATAATCAAGATAATCCTTTAATGAAAAATGCCCTGATTCCTGGAACTCCAATTTTAGGAATTGATTTGTGGGAGCACGCTTATTATCTGGATTACCAAAACAGAAAAGGAAGTTATATCGATGCTTTTTACAAACATATAAATTGGGAAAAAGTAAACGAAAATTACGTCGAGGCTTTGAAGAAAGTCAAAAAAGTATAAATCATAAAAAAGCTGATACTCAAAAAAGTGTCAGCTTTTTTTTATATCTTAATGTTTATTTTTAGAAAACATGAAAGATATAGCCAACCGTTTTATAGAAAATCCGCTGTTATCTCCAGCAGATATTCCTCCGAGCAGAGAAGGATTAGAAATCACTTGTCTTTTAAATCCGGGCGTATTTCGGTTTCAAAATAAAATATGGCTAGCCGTTCGAGTTGCTGAAAGGCCAAAGCAAATTGAAAACATTATCTCCTTCCCTGTCTTAACCGAAACAGGCATTATTCAAATCATTGAAATTTTAAAAGATCATCCCGAATTGATTGCAACAGACGCTCGAGTAATCAATTATCAAGGAGCTGATTATTTGACCACACTCTCACACATTAGATTGTTATGCAGTGAAGATGGACATCATTTTTATGAACCAGAAGATTATCCGAATTTGGTAGGCGAAGGAATTTTAGAAACTTTCGGAATTGAAGATTGTCGCGTTTCTTTTCTTGAAGGAAAATATTATCTGACTTTTACTTCTGTTTCAGAAAATGGAGTTGGAGTTGGATTACGTACCACAACTGATTGGAAAGTTTTCCAAAAACATGGTATGATTTTGCCTCCACATAATAAAGACTGTACCATTTTTGAAGAAAAAATAAACGGATTATTTTATGCTTTACATCGCCCCAGTAGCGTTGATCTTGGCGGAAATTACATTTGGATCGCTTCCTCTCCAGACGGAATTCATTGGGGAAATCATAAATGCATTATTAAAACCAGAAAAAAACTTTGGGACAGCAAAAGAGTTGGTGCCGGCGCCGCTCCGATAAAAACAGAAAAAGGCTGGCTGGAAATTTATCACGGGGCTAATGAACATCATCAGTATTGTCTAGGCGCTTTTTTAATGGATTTAGAAGATCCTTCAAAAGTAATTTCGAGAACTGAAGATCCAATTATGATTCCAACTACTGATTATGAATTGAGTGGCTTTTTTGGAAACGTTGTTTTCACAAATGGACATATTATAGATCCCGATGGCGACACGCTTATTATTTATTATGGGGCATCAGATGAATTTGTTTGTGGCGCTCAATTTTCCATTAAAGAAATCTTGTCGCTTTTAATTGCAGTTTAAAACAAAAACGGATTTAGAATTAAATTTCCTAAATCCGTTTTTGCTATTAAATTCCCCAAAATTTAATTCACTTCAAAAATAAATGATTCTGAAGGCTTGATTTTTACTCTTGCCACTCCTTCTCCATTCTTTACAGTGAAATACGTTTTATTTTCTGAATATAATTTATCGACCAAAACATACGAACCGTCTTTTAGATTCCATTTTGAAATAACATCAGCTGGCACTTTTAATTCAAATTCGCTTGTTTTTTCAGATGAAAAATTAGCAACAACAATCAGTTTTTGTTTATCAGACCAACGTACATAAGAATAAATCAATTCGTCATAACCAGCATTATTCTGGCGATTTACGGATTGAATTTCTTGAAAACTCCCCATTAAAGCCGAGCTCTTTATCGAAAAATTTAATAATCTTTTATAGAAATCGCGCAAGTTTTTCTCTGAATCCGATAATTTTCCGCCATCAAATTTTCCATCGTTCATCCATTTTTGGTGATTTGGAACTCCGATATAATCAAAAATAGATGTTCTAGAGCGCTTTCCGAAACCAGCATCTTCATTACCTGCCTCTCCTACTTCTTGCCCAAAATAAACCATTGTAGGCGAAGTACTTATTGTTGTAGAAACGACCATTAAAGGTTTTCCGCGTTCTGCAATCCCCGCAAATTCTGGACTTGCCAAACGTTGCTCGTCATGATTATCCAAAAAATGAAGCATGTGATGTTCAATATCAGCCATTCCTTTTTGAATATCTGAAAGTCCGTCAGGTGAAGATTTTCCTCGAATTACATCTTTCAGCTTATCATACGTTTCGACTTTATCATACAAATAATCCATTTTTCCTAAACGAATGTAATTTCTATATTCATTCGGATTATAAACTTCGGCTAATAAAAATGCATTCGGATTTTTCATTTTGATCGCCGAATTCATATAACTCCAAAATTCATACGGAACCATTTCGGCCATGTCATATCGGAAACCGTCAACACCTTTTGCCGTCCAATACAAAGCAATGTCTCTAAACTTTTTCCATGAACTTGGTACATCTTTACCTTGCCAAAAAGCAAAATGTTCTTGATACGGTTTTTGATCGAATCCAGTTGGAAGTTCTGGAAAATCTTTTGAACCATCAGGACGCACGCCATAATTTACTTTTACCGTTTCGTACCAATCATTTTGGTCTGGTTTTGCTTTTCTAGAACCATTTCCAGTCCATTTTGCAGGATTTTCTACAAACTTGCCATCAATAAGCGAATTTTTCTCTCCATTTAAAGGGACATCTCCATCTGGAATTTCAAAAGCGGTATTCGGAATGTAATAAAAGTTATTATCTCTTTCATATTCAACACTTACATCATCATCGGCACCAAAATCTCGTACCCCTTCTGGATTACTTTTCCCTTCATATTTTCGTGCTATATGATTTGGAACAATATCAATAATCAATTTCAAACCTGCTTTGTGCGTGCGTGCAATCAAGGCTTCAAATTCCTGCAATCTATTAGCTGGATTTACTGCCAAATCAGGATTTACATTATAATAATCCTTTACCGCATAAGGCGATCCTGCGCGACCTTTTACAACTTCTGGATCATCATTTGAAATTCCGAAAGCCGTATAATCTCGCACTAAGGCATGATGAGGCACACCTGTATACCAAATGTATGTTACGCCTAAATCTTTGATTTCATGAAGCGCTTTGTCTGTAAAATCATTAAACTTCCCAACTCCATTTTCTTCGATAGTTCCCCAAGGTTTATTGGTCGTATTTTTATTTCCAAACAAACGTGTAAAAACTTGATAAACTACAACCTTATTTGCTGGAGTATTTTCTTCTTTGGCGTTGCTCATTTTTAAATCTTTTGTTTTACATGCTGTAAAAAGCATGCTTGCTGCCATTCCAGCAGCAAAAAATCGTTTATTTATCATATTCTTTATAAAATCGGTCTATTTTGAGAATTCAGAATTAAATTTGGTTCCGAAAATCATTTCCTAAATTTACTCTAATTTTTAAAACTCAAATAAAACTGATTTCAAATTGTTTTAAAATCAGTAAAAAACAGTTTACTACAACGTGAGAGTTGGTTATTTTGTTGATAAAAAACAACATTAGCTACAAGGTCAAGAAATACTAGATTTTTGAATTATAAATTAATCCTAATAACATTATAAGGTTGTAACCTTTTTCATAAATTTGACAAAAATTTAATCAATTGAAGAAATCACTCTTTTTCATATCTTTTTGTCTGCTGCTATTAACTACGCAGTTTGTTTTTGCTCAAGCATCAAAAAATAAACCCGCACCTAAAAAAATCATTATAGAGAATTCTGATTTTTCTGATGTCAATCAAGAATTGGTGCCAGATGCGGTTTTATTGACTGGAAATGTAAAAATAAATCATGACGGAGTGGTTTTGACTTGCAACAAAGCGTATTTTTTTCAGAAAGAAAATTACTTGAAGGCTTTTGGTAATGTGCAATTGGTTCAAGGAGACACCTTATATTTAAACAGCAAATACGCTGAATACAACGGAAATTTTAAAAAAGCTTTTGCAACCGGAGATGCTGTAATGACTTCGCCAGATGCTTCATTGAAAACGGATACAATTAATTTTGACCGAAACGTACAGCAAGTTTTCTATAATACAAAAGGAACAATTGTCAATAAAGACAACACATTAGTGAGCAAATCAGGACGCTATTTTGTCGCGGAGAAAAAGTTCCAATTTTTGACAGAAGTCACTATTACAAATCCGAAATATGTAATCAAGTCAAATCATTTAGACTATTACAGCAATTCTGGACATACTTATTTACTTGGACCTTCAACTATTACTAGTAAAGCCAATTACATTTATACGGAAAAAGGTTTTTATGACACGAAAAAGAATCTCGCCCATTTCCTTAGGAAATCATATATAAAATATGATGACAGGCGCATTGAAGGCGATAGTTTGTATTATAATCGAAACATTGAATTTGCTTCGGCAACTCGAAATGTAAAAATAACCGATTCCATAAATCGTGGTATTGTAAAAGGACATTATGCCGAGATTTACAAGTTGAAAGATTCTATGTTCGTAACCAAAAGAGCTGTAGCAGTAAATTTTGTAGACAATGATTCGGTTTATATACACGGAAAAAAATTAATGGTTACCGGAAAGGAAGGTGAACGAATTTTGAGAGCTTACAACAATGTTCGTTTTTACAAAACGGATATGAGCGGAAAATGCGATTCGATTCATTCGAATTCTAAAATCGCTTTAACAAAATTGATAGGAAATCCAATTTTATGGAGCGGCGAAAGCCAAATTACCGGTGATGTCATGCATTTGATTGGTGATAAAAACACTAGAAAAATTGATTCTTTAAAGGTACTCAACAACACTTTTCTGGTCTCGCGGGATACATTAGGAACTGGATTTAATCAAGTGAAAGGACTTAATTTATTCGGAAAATTCAAAGACGGAAAACTTCACAATGTTGATATTATCAAAAATACCGAGGTTATTTATTATAGTAGAAATGATCAAAATGAACTTGTTGGAATCGATAAAAGTGTAAGCAGTAAAATCAATTTGGTTTTAGAAGACAATCAAATCCAAACGCTGACTCTTTTTACCAATGTCGACGGAGATTTATATCCTGAAGCTGATTTGCCCGAAAACGCCCGAAAACTCAGAGGCTTGCACTGGCGTGGCGATGAACGAATAAAATCGAAAGATGATATTTTTACCGACGAAGACAATGAACTAAATGAAAAATTAATCAAAGAAGGAAAAGACCAAGAAGAAAAAGGCAAAGACATCCCGATGAAAGTCAGGAAAGAAACCTTGAATTACGACAAAAAGAAGCCTGCTGCCAAAGCTACTCCGGCAAAAACCTCTAAGTAGTTTTCAGTTCAATTAACTTTAATCTTGGTACAAAATTAACCTAAGCCTAAAATTAAAACCTTAGTCCCTTAGTACCTTTGCCACTTTGAACCTTAAAAAAAATGAATCCAGATTTTATAAAATATCAGGCACAAACTTCACCTTATCCTTTAGGAATGGAAGTTTCTCACGCCATTGGCTCTTATATTTACGATACAAACGATAAAAAATATTTAGATTTTGTTGCAGGTGTATCTGCCTGTACACTTGGTCATCAGCATCCCAGAGTAAATCAAGCAATTAAAGATCAGCTGGACAAATATTCCCATGTGATGGTTTATGGCGAATATTCACAAAGTCCGGCAGTTCAATACTGCAAATTGATGGCTTCACTCCTACCAGAATCTTTAAACAAAACCTATTTGGTTAATTCCGGTACCGAAGCTATTGAAGGCGCTTTAAAACTAGCAAAAAGGACCACAGGGCGCAGTCAGTTGATTTCTTGCCATAATGCATATCACGGAAACACTATGGGCTCTATGAGCGTTATGGGTTTTGAAGAACGAAAACAAGCTTTTAGACCACTTCTTCCAGATGTTGATTTTGTTACCTTCAACAACGAAGAGGATTTGCAAAAAATAACTACTCGAACTGCTGCAATTCTTTTAGAAACTATTCAAGGAGGCGCTGGATTTATCCAACCAGAAAATAATTATCTAGAGAAAGTGCGTAAACGTTGTGATGAAGTTGGTGCATTAATGATTGTTGATGAAATTCAGCCCGGCTTTGGAAGAACAGGAAAGCTTTTTGGATTCCAAAACTATGATGTTGTTCCAGATATTGTCGTGATGGGAAAAGGAATGGGAGGCGGAATGCCTGTTGGCGCTTTTACTGCTTCGGCTGAAAAAATGGATTTGCTTACAGAAAACCCAAAATTAGGACATATCACCACTTTTGGAGGTCATCCTGTCATTGCGTCAGCCTGTCTTGCCACTTTGCAGGAATTAACTGAAACAAATTTAATGGCAGAAACACTAGAAAAGGAAAAACTCTTCAGATCGCTTTTGGTACATCCTTTGATAACAGAAGTAAGAGGAAAAGGATTGATGTTGGCAGCCATGACAGAATCAGCTGAAATTACGAACGAAGTCATCTTAAATTGTCAAGACAGAGGATTGATTTTATTTTGGCTTTTATTTGAAGGATGCGCGATTAGAATAACACCTCCTTTGACTATTTCAAAAGATGAAATTAGAGAAGGTTGCGCGACGATTTTGGAGGTTATGGATGAAATATTGGAAAAGCAAAAATAAATCAGATTTCGTGATGATTTTTCAAGCTTGTTCTCGACAACATCAAGCAATAAACAACACATTTTCAACCGAATAAATTTTAAGTTGAAAACCAAAAAAAGATTAAAAATGAAGTTAATCCTTTTAGAATAAAGGATATTTCTTCCTAAAATAGAATAAAAAACATCATATTTTGTTAATTAAATTGTTCAAAACAATTAATTCCCTTTCCTTACAACAATTATATGGTTGCCTAAATTTATAACAGGCTAATTTCAAATAGAGAAAGTATGCAATTAAGCAACGAAGAAGAAGATTATAACCTATCTCTATCCAAATTTGAGTCGATGTTAAAAACTAACAAAGTACTCTTTTTTGATTCTGAAGAATTTGAAGAAATTATTCTTCATTATTTAGACATAGGCAAGGCCAATTTAGCAAAAAAAGCCTTAAAACTTGCATTAGATCAGCATCCAAAATCTACAGGCTTAAAATTAGTACAAGTAGAAATGCTGGTTTACGACGACAAGCTCGATATCGCTGAGAAGCTTTTAAACGAGTTGTATGCAATCGAACCGAACAACGAGGAAATTTATATCCAGAAAGCCAATATCTGCTCTAAAAGAGATCAACACGAAAAAGCTGTAGAATTATTGAAGATTGCTCTGCAATACACTGATGACTACGCCGATGTATACAACTTGATTGGAATGGAGTATCTTTTTATGGATAATCTTGAAATGGCAAAAGACAGTTTCATCAAATGTCTTGAAGAAGATTTAGAAGACCAGTCGGCCTTGTATAACGTGGTGTATTGTTTTGAGTTTTTAGATCAAAACCAAGAAGCTATAGTTTATCTTAACGAATACATCAACAGAAATCCGTACAGCGAAATTGCCTGGCATCAGCTTGGACGCTTGCATTACGGCGTAAAAGAATATGAAGCTGCCATTCGCGCTTTTGACTATGCAACGCTGATTGATGATGAATTTTTAGGAGCGTTCATGGAAAAAGCAAAAGCTTACGAACGTCTTAAAAAATACAACGAAGCAATCGAAAGCTACAATCGTACGATTGAGCTTGACGATGCAACTTCGTATGCTTTATTGCGAATTGGAAAATGCTATGAAAAACTTGGAAATGCTGTAAAAGCACTTCAGTATTACAATCAAACCGTTCATGAAGATCCGCTTTTGGACAAAGGATGGATTGCGATCACTGATTTTTATATGCGCCAGAAAAATTTCCAAAAAGCATTGTTTTTTGTAAACAAAGCCTTGGCAATCGACAATCAAAATCGCATGTATTGGAAACGTTATGCGACGATCAACAAACAAATGAACTTTTTTGAAGAAGCCGAATTTGGATACCGAAAAGCTGTGGAATTTGGCGATTATGCGTTAGATACATGGTTGTTTTGGGTTGACATTCTTCAATTTCTTGGTGAATTTGAAAGCGCAATTCAAACATTATTACAAGCATCAGAATATTTTCCAGAAGAAAACGAAATCGAATACCGTTTAGCAGGTTTGTATTTCATGATTCAGGACAATACTAAAGCAAAATTCCATTTAAGCAATGGTTTACGCTTAAACTTCGACAATTATATCTTGATTGAAGATTTGTTTCCAGTGGTGTGGTCAAAAAAAATGGTTAAAAATTACATTGAAAAACATAAGAAATAAGGAATGATTGATACTCTAAAAAGGCGTTTTGGCTTATTGGGCCGTAATATAAGTTACTCTTTTTCAAAAGGATATTTTACAGAAAAATTCAACAATGAAGTTTTTGCAGGAAACACCTATGAAAATTTCGACATTTCTGAAATCAGCCATTTCAAAGGATTGCTAAAAAACAATCCTGATTTGAAAGGTTTAAATGTTACTATTCCTTACAAAGAGCAAGTTATCCCCTTTTTAGACAAACTTTCAACAAAAGCAAATTTGATTGGCGCTGTAAACACTATTAAGTTTACCAAAAAAGGCAAACTGAAAGGCTACAACACTGATTATTATGGATTCAAAAAATCTTTAAAACCATTATTAGAACCGCACCATAAAAAGGCCTTGATTTTAGGAACGGGAGGCGCTTCAAAAGGTGTCGCTTTTGCTCTTGACGAACTTGACATTCCGTATGTTTTTGTTTCTAGGGAATCCAAAGAAAACATAATCGATTACAGCTTAATCAATGCTACAACTTTTGACAATTTCCAAATCATAATTAATTGTACACCAGTAGGAACAAGTCCAAATATCGAAGCTTGTCCAGACTTGCCTTATGAATTTTTCACAGAAAAACATATTGCCTACGATTTGATCTATAATCCAGCAGAAACTCAGTTTTTAAAAAATGCTAAAGAAAAAGGCGCAATTATAAAAAATGGTTATGATATGTTAATTTTTCAAGCCGAAAAAGCTTGGAAAATATGGAACAAATAAAAAGTCTGTTCAAAATTAAATGTTAAAATATTTTTCATAACTTAGACTACTCATTAATAGATAGTTATGAAAAAACAAATACTTTGCATTAGCTTTTTTTTTCTTATCTCATTTATCGTTAAAGCTCAAGATCAGGAAATAGACAGAAGTCATAGTCCTTTTTCCGAACCTCGATATAATTATTTTATGCAGACCATTTTGATGTATAATGAATATTTAGATCGAGATAACGGCTCGTTTAATACTACCAATTTGCGTGTTTTACAGCCCGTTGGAAACAAAGATTGGAACTTGAGGTTTGACCTTCCTTTAATTTCCACTAGTACTAATTCAATAAACAAGAGTGGTATTGGTGATATTGGCGTTGGAGTAAGTTACATCCCTTATTTTAAAACAAATGATGGAATTGGTTTACGAACTAGAGTCATTTCAAATTCTGCCCAAGATCCAAATTTTGGTAGCGGTAAGTGGGTAGTTATTCCCGCTGTTATTTATGCAAAGTACTTTAAACAAAAGAAATTCTTATATATTGCCACTTTAGAGCATAACCAGAGTTTTGCCGGCTCCAGCAACAGAAGCGATGTCAGTGTCACTCTTCTTGAAAATAACCTTTTGTGGTTTTTTGGAAAAAACTGGCTTTCAGGCGATGTTGCTTTTAGATATAATAATGTTGTCGACGGTTTTCAAAATAATGCATTTCTTGAATTTGGCCGAAAAATTACCCCAACGAATTTAGCATATGTACACCCAAGTGTTGCTTTTGGGGGCGAAAAAACATATAATTTCGGAATGGAGGTTGGACTTTTGATTTTATTTTAATTGAATTAAAAATAAAATTAAAATCTCAATTCAACGACAAATTTAGAAAAACACTACTAATTCATAATTTATATTTAACGCAACAAAAACCAAAAAAAAATCAATATCCTAATCTCTAATTATAATAAAAAATAAGAATTTCATCGTGAAATAGCGTATAAACAGGTGATTTATTTTGTATTTAGAAACACCTTTACTATCTTTCGCACTGTTAAAAGTAAAAACCTTATACATTTAAGATGTTAGAAGAAAAGAATGATAACCTGCAAGAAGCAGACGGAAAATTAGGAATCGACACTACTGATTCTATTCAAGAAAATGCAATTGATGCATCAAGTGCTGAAACAACTCCTGAAAATCTAATTTCAGAGACAGAAACAACACCAGTGACAACAGAAGTTACTGAAGAAAATGATCATCAAGAAGCCTTAGATGCTATTACAAATTCTAATGCAGAAGAAAGTGAAGATGAAACGCTGAAAGAGCGCCATGATATTCCTATGAAGGATTATGATACTTTTACATTAGATGCGCTTGTCGATGAATTGAGAAAACTGATTCAATTAGACAAAGTTATGTCTGTCAAAGACCATATTGAAGAAATAAAAAAATCATTTTTACTACAATACAATCATTTAATTGAAGAAAAAAGAGAAGAATTCAACGCTACAAACCAAGATCCTAATGAAGAATTTGAATATCATTCTCCTTTAAAACTGAAATTTGATGAATACTATAATGTTTTTAGAGAAAAAAGAAATGCTCACTTTAAGCATTTGCAAACCAATCTAAAAGCAAATTTAGAAAACAGACTTGCTATTGTTGAAGAGCTTAAAGAGCTAATCAACCCACAGGAAAACATCAAAGATACTCTTAAGCATTTTAATGAATTGAGAGAAAGATGGAAAAATGCAGGAGCAATCCCAAAAGACAAATACAACCACGTTTGGAATAATTATCATTTTCATGTCGAAAATTTCTACGATTATCTTCATTTAGACCGCGAAGCAAGAGATTTGGATTTCAAATACAATTTGGAACAAAAACAAAAAATCATCACTCGCGTTGAAGAATTGGCTAATGAAACTGACATCAGTAAAGCATTCCGCGAACTGCAAGATTTACACCGAATTTGGAAAGAAGATATTGGGCCAGTTTCTAAAGAACACCGAGATTCAATCTGGAATAAATTCAGTGAATTGACAAAAAAAATCCACGACAAGAGAGAATTATTGTTTGAAAGCCAAAGAGCTAACGAACAGAAAAATCTTGAAGTAAAAAAAGAAATAATTGGCAAAATCGAAGTTTTAGGAACTGAAAAAGTAAATTCTCATTCACAATGGCTTATTCAGATCCAAAAAGTTGAAGCGCTTAGAAATGAGTTTTTCGCAGCAGGAAAAGTACCTTCCGAGGTAAACGAAGAAACTTGGGCTTCATTTAAAACCGCAGTAAGAAATTTTAATGCGTTTAAAAATTCGTTTTACAAAGACATCAAAAAAGATCAAAACGACAATTTAAATAAAAAGATGGCTCTTGTGGCGAAAGCAAAAGAGCTTCAAGAAAGCACTGATTTCAGCTCTACTACTCCAATCATGAAACAAATTCAGGAAGAGTGGAAACAAATTGGTCACGTTCCTAAAAAATATTCAGATAAAATCTGGAAAGAATTTAAAGACGCATGCAACCATTATTTTGATAAGCTAAAAGAACACAAATCAGAAGAAAATGCTGATGAGGTAGCTGCTTTCGACAACAAAAAGGCTTACTTGGATATCTTAAGAGCATATCAGCTTACGGGAGATCATAAAACTGATTTAGACGCCATAAAACAGCACATCGAAATTTGGAAAGGTTATGGTAAAGTACCATTTTCAAGACGCCATATCGAAGGCAAATTCAACAAAATCCTGGATGCGCTTTTTGAAAAATTAAGCTTAAGCAAAAAAGAAAGCGAAATGATGCGTTTTTCTAATCGCATTGATTCACTTTCAGACAGCAACGATACACGCAAATTAGACAATGAAAAAATCTTTATTATGCGCAAAATCGAAGAAGTTCAAAATGAAATCTTTCAATTAGAAAACAACATTCAGTTTTTTACGAATACAAAAAATGCTAAAAAAGAAAACTCAATTGTTTTAGAAGTACGCAAAAACATTGCAATCCACAAGGAAAGCCTTGAATTATGGAAAGATAAATTAAAACAGTTGCGTAATTTAAATCAAGAATAAAACTTAAAATTTCATAGAAATTCCAATTTTTAAATTCCAAATTCCAATCAAATCTAAGCATTGGAATTTGGAATTTTATTTTTCTTAGAAGATGCAATGATAATTCATTGTGTCTTTTTTTTTGCATTTCACATTCAGATAACAAATTGATAAAATGACACTTAAAAAAATATTGACTATATTTATAAAATCATTTTATTTGATAATCAATATTTTAACTTCGACTTATTAATCAAAAATAACTGAATATGAAATTTACAAGAAAAGCACACGCCAACTGGCAAGGAACCGGTATGGAAGGAAAAGGAACAATTAGCACACAAAGCACAACGCTGGATAATGCACAATTATCGTTTAAAACGAGATTTGCTGATGGTGTGGGCACAAACCCTGAAGAACTTGTTGCAGCAGCGCATTCAGGCTGTTTTACCATGCAATTAAGCTTTTTATTGAACGAAGCAGGTTTCACAGCAGATGATTTAACAACAGAAGCTACTGTAACTTTTGAAGACGGAACTATAACATTGATCCATTTGGAGTTAAAAGGAAAAGTTCCTTCTATTTCTGCAGCAGAATTCAATGCAACAGCTGCCAAGGCAAAGGAAATTTGCCCAATTTCCAAACTTCTAAATACCACCATTACGCTAAATGCAACTTTAGAAAGCTAGCAAACAGGCTTTAAAACATAAAAAAAGACCATTCACTGCGTGAATGGTCTTTTTTTTTATTCTGAACTTCTATTATTGCATTGAAGCTTTTAAAGCATTTGCCTCTGCAGTCATTTCTAAAGCTCTGTAAACTCCTAATAATGTTTTTGAAACATCTTCATTTTTAGGATCTAAGTCATGTGCTTTTTTAAGATAAGGGATTACACTTTTAAAAAGAGCTTCTCTTTGTGCTTTTAAAACATCATATCGCTTCATATCTTTTGCACTATTACCCAATTTATTGATTTCGTCAATGATCGGCTTATCAGCTTCTAATTTTAAAGCAGAAAGATTTAGGTAAGCATTTGTATATTGAGGATTGATTTCGATTGCTTTTAAATAATATTTCTCAGCATCAGCAGTATTTTTTGCATTTGCACTGATAACACCTAAATTAAAAATCAAATCAGCATTGTTTGGATCTTTCTCTAAAGCTTCATTTACTAATTTTTTGTATGTATCAAAATCTTTAGTTTCTAGGTACAAATTAGCCTCAGTAAGAGTCAAAGAACTATCATCTGGATTTGCTTTTCTTGCATCAGAAATTGCTTTTTTCGCTTCTTCAGTTCTTCCTTTTTGAACTAAAATCAACGCTAAGTTTTTGTAGATTTCACCTCTTTTTGAAGGAACAGCTTCAGTTTTAGGTTTTTCGTGAGTTCCTAATTTTACAGCCAAATCTCTATCTTTCGCATTAGCAAAACCATCATCATTTCCTGAAATTTTGTTTACAGCAGTATAAAGAGTTCCTTTTCCTGAGAAATTCAATTTCTTCAATTCTTCATACATTGGCAATGCAGTGTCATAATCTTGAGCATTTACTGCAGTAGAAGCTGCATAGTATAAATTGATTGTATCTTTTTTATCTAACAAATAAGCATCATACAATTTTTTAGCTCCATCTGTATTTTTACCAGCCTGAGAATCAGCGATAGCAGCATTGATCAATTTTCCTTTAATATCAGTAATTGAAGCAGCAGCTTGAGTTGAATACTTTTGTTTTCCAGAAGTTTTTTCAACGTCAATTAATGTTTTGTAACTTTCAGCAGCTGCTGACAAGTTTTTACCTTCTTCTACTTTTTTGTTAGCTAAATCTAAATAAGCATTTCCTTTAACAAAATAGTACTGAGCTTGCTCAACATCTTTAGCATTAGTTACTAAATTTTCAGCATCTTTTAATATTGCAATTGCTCCTTGAGCATCTCCGCTTTTTAAAGCTTTCTCAGCATTTTTGATTTGATCCTTCTGAGCAAAAGTAGCTACTGAAATCAACAACGCTGAAGCAAGTAATACATATTTACTTTTCATAATATTCAATTTGTGTATTTAATTTTAATTTTTTGTGGTTTTATTATTCTTCAGATTCCTCATCATCAGAGTCATCTTCATCCTCTACTACGTCATCAGAATCATCATCGTCATCATCTGTTGAGCCTTCGTCTTCTAGAACTTCCATGTCTGGCTTAACTCGTTCGATTGCAGATTCAATAACATTTCCGTCTTCATCTACAACAACTTCTTCAGCTTCTTCGTCTTTCATTACAGTAGTAACGGCCGCGATAGAATCTTTTCCTTTTAAGTTAATTAATCTAACACCTTGAGTTGCACGCCCCATAACACGCAAATCTTCAATTGCCATTCTGATTGTCAATCCAGATTTGTTGATAATCATCAAGTCGTCAGAATCAGTTACCGCATTAATAGAGATTAATTTTCCAGTTTTCTCCGTGATGTTAAGTGTTTTAACCCCTTTACCTCCACGGTTTGTAATTCTGTACACATCTTCTCCGTCGTCATCAACAAGTTTAGTACGTTTTCCGTAACCATTTTCAGTTACAACTAAAATTTGAGATTCTGCAATATCATTTTTATCAACAGTAACCATTCCGATTACTTCGTCAGTTTCATCTTTTAAAGTAATTCCACGAACTCCAGAAGCTGTTCTTCCCATCGGACGTGTTTTAGTTTCTTCAAAACGAACTAATTTACCAGATTTAACTGCTAAGATAATTTGGCTTTCTCCGTTTGTCAACTGAGCACCAATCAATTCATCACCTTCTTTAATTGTAATTGCAGCAACTCCATTTACACGAGGTTTAGAATATTTCTCTAAAGAAGTTTTCTTAACCTGACCTTGCTTCGTCACCATTACAAGATTATGCGTATTGATATAATCTTTATCTTTTAAGTCTTGCGTACAAATGAAAGCCTTTACTTTATCATCACTTTCAATATTCACCAAGTTCTGAATTGCTCTACCTTTTGCTGTTTTGCTTCCTTCTGGAATTTCATAAACACGCATCCAGAAACATTTTCCTTTTTGCGTAAAGAACATCATATATTGGTGGTTTGTTGCAACGAACATGTGCTCAAGGAAATCCTGATCTCTTGTTCCGGCACTTTTCTGTCCAACCCCACCTCTATTTTGAGTTTTATACTCTGTCAAGTTGGTACGTTTGATATAACCTGCATGCGAAATTGTAATTACAACATTTTCATCAGCAATCAAATCTTCGATACTTACATCTCCTCCAGCATATTCAATTTGAGAACGACGCTCATCACCATATTTATCACGGATTTCAGTAAGCTCTTCTTTAATCAAATCAATTCTCAAATTAACATCTGCTAATAAAGCTTTTAAGTGCTCGATTAACTTCATTAACTCATCAAATTCAGCTCTTAATTTATCTTGCTCCAGACCTGTTAGCTGACGCAAACGCATCTCAACAATTGCACGAGCTTGAATATCAGACAAATTAAATCTTTCGATTAATTTCTCTCTCGCTTCATCTGTGTTTTTAGATCCTCTAATTAACGCAATTACCTCGTCGATATTGTCAGAAGCAATGATTAAACCTTCTAAAATATGTGCTCTTTCTTCCGCTTTGCGTAATTCAAACTGCGTTCTTCTAACCACTACATCATGACGGTGCTCAATAAAATAATGAATCATATCTTTTAGATTCAATAATTGAGGACGTCCTTTTACTAATGCAATATTATTTACACTGAAAGAAGATTGTAATTGAGTATATTTATATAAGGTATTCAAAACAACGTTTGGCGTAGCATCACGTTTTAAGATATAAACGATACGCATACCGCTTCTATCCGACTCGTCACGGATATTTGCAATACCTTCGATTTTTTTCTCGTTAACCAAATCAGCCGTACGTTTGATCATTTCGGCTTTGTTAACTTGATATGGAATTTCAGTAACGATGATGCATTCTCTTCCGTCAACTTCTTCAAAACCAACTTTTGCACGCATGACAATACGTCCTCTACCTGTTTTAAAAGCTTCACGAACACCCTCGTATCCATAAATAATACCTCCCGTTGGGAAATCAGGAGCTTTGATGTGAGACATTAATTCGTCTACTTCAATATCGTTATTATCAAGGTATGCTAAAGTACCATTGATAACTTCAGTTAAATTGTGTGGTGGCATGTTAGTAGCCATACCAACTGCAATACCTGTCGCTCCGTTTACTAACAAAGTAGGAACTCTTGTAGGCATTACTTTTGGCTCATATATTGTATCGTCAAAGTTTAATTGAAAATCAACTGTTTCTTTTTCGATATCTGCCATAATTTCCTCAGAAATCTTACGCATTCTAGCCTCAGTATAACGCATTGCTGCAGGACTGTCACCATCGACAGATCCAAAGTTACCTTGACCATCAACTAATAAATATCGCATACTCCACTCTTGAGCCATACGAACCATTGCGTCATAAACAGAAGTATCTCCGTGCGGGTGATACTTACCCAGAACCTCTCCCACGATTCTCGCAGATTTTTTGTGGGCAGATCTTGAAGTTACACCTAAATCATACATTCCGTAAAGAACTCTTCGGTGCACTGGTTTCAAGCCATCTCTAACATCAGGAAGTGCTCTTGATACAATTACCGACATCGAATAATCGATGTAAGCTGACTTCATTTCATCCTCTATGTTAATAGGAATTAACTTTTCTCCTTCAGACATAAGTTGTTATATTAAATAATTATAATAGTTTCAAAGCGTGCCAAGATACGTTTTTTTAAAATTTTTTCAGCTATTTCCTTACACTTATTTAAATGATTTATTAACAACTTTATTTTCGCTTTTAGTTAATAAATTAAGCGTTTTTTAACGCTTTTTTTGTTATTTTTTTTGTCAATTAGCTGACAGCAGATATCGCTAGGTATGATTTTTGTTTTTCAACCAGTAAATAATTAAATTTACATTACGAATTAATATATTATGGATGATAATTTTTCACCAAGGGTAAAAGATGTTATTACATACAGTAAGGAAGAAGCTCTCCGTCTAGGGCACGACTTTATTGGTACTGAACATCTAATGCTAGGCATTTTAAGAGATGGTAACGGAAAAGCTATTCATATACTTAATAACCTAGCTGTCGATTTAGATCATTTACGCAGGAAAGTAGAAATACTGAGTCCAGCCAATCACAGCGTTGAAATAAACACTGAAAAGAAAAACCTTCATCTAACACGTCAGGCTGAAAGAGCCCTAAAGACAACATTTCTTGAAGCAAAAGTATTTCAAAGCTCGTCGATTAGCACGGCACACCTGCTTTTGTGCATCTTACGAAACGAAAACGATCCAACAACCAAGCTATTGAATAAGCTAAAAATAGATTATGATATAGCTAAAGAACAATATCTAAACATGACGCCAAACGAAGAAGAATTCTTAGAAAACTTGCCAAGAAATGAGTCATACAATGACGATTCAGGACAAGATGACAGTTTAAAAGAAAGTAGTTTTAATAATCCCGCCAATAAGTCAAACAAAAAATCTAAAACTCCGGTGTTAGATAATTTTGGGAGAGATTTAACAGAAATGGCTGAGGAAGGAAAACTAGATCCTGTCGTAGGACGCGAAAAAGAAATTGAACGCGTTTCTCAAATTTTAAGCCGAAGAAAAAAGAACAACCCGCTTCTTATTGGAGAGCCTGGAGTTGGTAAATCTGCTATTGCAGAAGGACTAGCTTTGCGCATCATCCAAAAGAAAGTATCTCGTATTCTTTTCCACAAACGTGTTGTAACTCTTGATTTGGCCAGCTTAGTTGCCGGAACAAAATACAGAGGACAATTTGAGGAAAGAATGAAAGCCGTAATGAACGAGCTTGAGAAAAATGATGACATTATTCTTTTCATTGATGAAATCCATACTATTGTAGGTGCTGGAGGAGCAACAGGCTCACTTGATGCTTCAAACATGTTCAAACCTGCTTTAGCAAGAGGCGAAATTCAATGTATTGGCGCTACTACTCTAGACGAGTACAGACAATATATTGAAAAAGACGGCGCCTTGGAAAGACGTTTCCAAAAAGTAATTGTGGAGCCAACTTCTGTTGAGGAAACAATCGCTATTTTGAACAATGTAAAAGACAAATACGAAGATCACCACAATGTAACTTATACTCCAGAAGCTATTGAAGCTTGTGTAAAATTAACGAACAGATATATGTCTGAGCGTTTCTTACCAGACAAAGCAATCGATGCAATGGATGAAGCTGGATCACGCGTACACATTACAAACATTGACGTTCCGAAACAAATTTTGGATTTAGAGCGTCAATTAGAAGAAGTGCGCGAAATGAAGAACATGGTAGTTAAAAAACAAAAATACGAGGAAGCTGCCAAACTTCGCGATGATGAAAAACGCATCGAAAAAGATCTTGCTGCTGCACAAGAACAATGGGAAGAGGATTCTAAAAACAACAGAATTGAAGTCACAGAAGATAATGTAGCTGATGTGGTTTCGATGATGACAGGAATTCCTGTGAACAGAATTGCACAAACAGAAAGCAACAAATTAGCGCATTTACCTGAATTGATTCAGAATAAAGTAATTGGGCAAAATGAAGCTGTTTTGAAAATTGCTCGTTCTATTCAACGTAACAGAGCTGGTCTTAAAGATCCGAACAAACCAATCGGTTCGTTTATTTTCTTAGGTCAAACTGGTGTTGGTAAAACACAATTGGCTAAAGTGTTGGCTAAAGAATTATTTGATTCTGAAGATGCTTTAGTTCGTATCGACATGAGTGAATACATGGAGAAATTTGCGATTTCTCGTTTAGTTGGAGCGCCTCCAGGATACGTTGGATACGAAGAAGGTGGTCAATTGACTGAAAAAGTTCGTAGAAAACCTTATTGCGTGGTGCTTTTAGATGAGATCGAAAAAGCGCACCCAGATGTATTCAACATGATGCTTCAAGTTTTAGATGATGGATATTTGACAGATAGTTTAGGTCGCAAAATCGACTTTAAAAACACGATCATTATCATGACTTCTAACGTTGGTGCTCGTCAGTTGAAAGACTTTGGACAAGGTGTTGGAT
Organism: Flavobacterium mesophilum; assembly: GCF_039581405.1. NCBI lineage: Bacteria > Pseudomonadati > Bacteroidota > Flavobacteriia > Flavobacteriales > Flavobacteriaceae > Flavobacterium > Flavobacterium mesophilum. The sequence goes on from NZ_JBCPXZ010000001.1 coordinate 595,911, forward strand.
TCGGAACAGCTGCTAGAACAACTCAGGCTGATGAAAATTCTAAAAGCATTATTGAAAATGCATTAAAGAAAACTTTTGCTCCTGAATTCTTAAACAGAATTGACGACGTAATTGTATTCAACGCATTAGAAAAAGCCGACATCGATTTGATTATCGAAATCGAATTGAAAAAATTGTATTCTCGTATTGCTGAATTAGGATACAAATTAAGCTTAACTGACAAAGCAAAAGCATTTATCGCTGAAAAAGGTTTTGACAAACAATTTGGAGCACGTCCTTTAAAAAGAGCAATCCAGAAATATGTTGAAGATTTGTTAGCAGAAGAAATCATCACTTCAAAAATTCATTCTGGTGATGAAATCATGATGGATTTGAAAGATGATTCACAAGAATTATCAGTAGAAATCCACAAAGCTGAAGAGCCGACAAATCAGTAAATTAGTTTAAATTTCTAACAGAAATAACTTACCCGTTACGTTTTCATAACATAACGGGTATTTTTTTTATTAAAAATCACTATCTTTAGTAAAAGCAAATAGCTATTTTTGAATTTAAATTCTATAATAAAAACAACTTATGCTTCAAAACAAAGTCATTTTAGGCAGCGAAGAATGGTGCTCATTTCCAGAACTAGGAATCCCAACAATTAAAGCTCGTGTGGATTCTGGTGCCAAAACTTCGGCAATGCATGCAATAAACATAGCTCCTTTTATAAAAAATGATGCCAATTGGGTGAAATTTGATATTAATCCAATTCAGAATAATATCAAAACAATCATTCATTGTGAAGCACCGCTAGTTGACAAAAGAATTGTAAAAAGCTCGAGCGGTTTTAGAGAACATCGTTATGTGATCCAAACGAGTTTAAAAATTGGCGATGCAAAATGGCCAATCGAGATGACTTTGACGAATCGTGATTCTATGGGCTTTAGAATGCTTTTAGGGCGCGAAGCCATGAGCGGAAGGGTTTTAGTTGATCCAGAACAAAAATATCTTCTAGGACAGCCTACAGCAGAATCTTTAAAAGAACTATATCAAAATTCTGAAAAAGCAAAAACAGGTTTGCGAATTGGTCTTTTGGCCAGTAACCCTGAATTATACAGCAATAAAAGAATCATGGAAGCCGGCGAAATGCGTGGCCATGAAATGCATTTCCTAAACATTAAGGAATGCTACATGAAACTGGATGCTAAAAAACCAGAGATTCATTACAGAGGCGGAAAAATCTTGAACGAATTTGATGCCATCATTCCTAGAATTCGTCCGAGTATTACTTTTTACGGTTGCGCTTTAACGCGTCAGTTTGAAGCTTTGAAGGTTTTTGTTTTAAATTCAGCTACAGCGATTACACAATCACGCGATAAATTATATTCATTGCAATTGCTTTTGAACAGCGGAATTGATATTCCAACAACAGGATTTGCCAATTCTCCTCTTGATACAGACAATTTAATTAAAATGGTTGGAGGTTCACCTTTAATTGTAAAATTATTAGAAGGAACACAAGGAAAAGGCGTTGTTTTAGCTGAAACCAAAAAGGCAGCAGAAAGTGTTATTAATGCTTTCAAAAGTTTAAATGCCAACATCTTAGTCCAAGAATTCATCAAAGAGGCTAACGGAAAAGATATCCGTTGTTTCGTAATTGATGGAAAAGTTGTCGCGGCGATTCAGCGTGAAGCTATGCCCGGCGAATTTAGAGCAAACATCCACTTGGGCGGAACTGCTTCTGTTATCAAAGTAACAGCTGAAGAAAAAAAGATCGCCATAAAAGCCGCAAAAGCAATGGATTTAAAAGTTGCGGGAGTTGATATTATTCGTTCTTCAAAAGGACCTTTATTGCTTGAAGTAAACTCTTCCCCAGGCCTTGAAGGAATTGAAGGCGCAACCAATAAAGATGTTGCCGGAGAAATGATTAAAGCGATTGAGAAGAATTTTAAATTGTAATTGAGTTCATTTAAACTTAATTCCGCATAAATATTTTAGCAGCTTTGTCAAAGTTTTAAAACTTTGACAAAGCTTTTTTATTTAACTTTAAAATAAAAATCATGACTTTTCCCTATCTAGATATTGTTTTAAGAAGTATCGCCGTCTATTTTTTCATGACAATTGCCTTAAGAGTATTCGGCAAGAAAGAGCTTTCACAATTAAACACTGCCGATGTAATTTTAATTTTACTAATCAGCAATTCGGTACAAAATGCAATGGTTGGTCCCGACACCAGCTTGACAGGAGGGCTAATCGCTGCTTTGGTCTTATTTATCATCAATTACATCATTAAAAAAATAACGCATCATTCTAAAGTTTTCGGAGACTTATTATTAGACAAACCTGAAGTCTTGATTCATGACGGAAAGCTTGATTTTAAAGCATTAAGCAAGCTTGACATCTCTGATGAAGAATTGAAAGAAGCCATGAGAGAACACGGCATAGAATTCTTTAAAAACGTAAAACTAGCCATGCTCGAAATCGACGGAACAATCAGTATTATTTCTGAAGATGAAAACAAACTAAAACAAACACATTATAAGCGCAAACATAATCGCAAGAATTTGCAAAAATTCTAAAAGCAAAAAGCCGATTTCAAAATATGAAATCGGCTTTTTTCTATGTTGATAAAACATGATTTACACCTCACGTTTTACAAAATTCATTTTTTTGTTTAAATAAACACGCTCAAGATAAAGTAAACCAAACCAGCTAAAATAGCCGAAATAGGAATAGTCAAGATCCAAGCCCAAATTAAACTTACAGTTACTCCCCATCTAACAGCAGATACACGTTTTGTTAATCCAACTCCAATGATAGATCCTGTAATAGTATGCGTTGTACTTACTGGAATTTTTAAGTGTTCTGTAAAGTAAAGCGTTAAGGCACCTGCAGTTTCAGCAGCAACACCTTCAAACGAACTTACTTTTGTGATTTTAGAACCCATTGTTTTTACAATTTTCCATCCACCACTTAAAGTTCCTGCCGCAATTGCAGAATAACAAGCTAACGGAATCCAGCCCGGCATTACACCTTTTATACCCAAATCTTCATTTGGCAATACAACGTCTAACCAAGAATCCATGTGAACACCCGGATTTGTATTGATGTAAACCGCTACTGCCGCAGCAATAATACCCATTACTTTTTGAGAGTCATTTCCTCCGTGGCCTAAACTAAATGCTGCAGAAGATATTAATTGCATTTTTTTCAAAGCAGCATCAGCTTGATGTAAATTCAGACTACTGAATATCAAACAGAATCCACTTACAGTCAATACAATAAAGGCAACTAAGAACCATTTAATATTATGAGCATCGAAAGCTACGCTCCAGAAATGAGAATCAAATCTTGGTTTTTCAATCTTGTCATAAGGAACCATTTGGCAATAAACAAACCAAACAGTTGCAATCATCAAGCCTACTGTAAATATTTTTGGCCAAATACTTTTACGAGAAGCATTTAACAACCAAATCGAGATTAAGTATGATGCCAAAGCTCCTAATAATGGCGCTAAAACAATAAAAGCAATAATGATAATAACTCCTGAAGGCATTCCTCCGTCTTTCCCAGCCTTATACCAGCTTACGATTTGGTACCAATAATGTGTAGCACCATCTTCGCCAACATATCCTGAAAATCCGTGAACTGCGATAGCATGCGCAACCGCCGCTCCCGCAAAACCTCCAATAAGTGTATGTGAAGAACTTGAAGGAATTCCTAACCACCAAGTCAATAAGTTCCAACAGATTGCCGCTATAACTCCGGCAAGAATCACCACTAGGTTGATTTCCATGGTGTGTGCTGTTTTTGCAACCGTATCTGCAACACCAAACCCGAAAACCCAATAGGCCAAAAAGTTGAAAAATGCTGCCCAAAGAACGGCCTGAAAAGGCGTCAGGACCTTTGTTGCAACAACTGTCGCAATAGCATTTGCCGCATCATGAAAACCATTGATGTAATCAAAAATTAAAGCTAATACTATAATTAATATAAGTATCGTCATAAAATTATAACTTCAGATTGAAAAATTAAGAATGTTTTACAGAAATAGATTCTAGTATGTTCGCAACACTCTTACATTTATCTGTTGCTGATTCTAAAACAGATAATACCTCTTTGTACTTAATGATATTTTTAGCGTCTGTTTCGTTTTCGAAGATTTCAAAAACCGCTTTGTTGTAAACATTATCAGACTTGTTTTCCAGTTTGTTGATTCTGGCACAAGCATCTTTAATGATTTTGAAGTTCTGTAAATTTCTCAACTCTTTTACAGCACTGTCAATATTTTGACAAGCCTCAAGGTTGATTTCTGTCATTTTTCTGATTGATTTTGTGATCTTATCAACTTGATACAATCTCATACGGCTTGCTGCACCATGAAGGTAATCAGCTACGTTATCAATAGAAGTAATTAATGTATGGATATCCTCTCTGTCAAACGGAGTAATAAAGTTTCTGCTCAATTCCAAATTGGTTTGACGTGTAATGTCTTCACCTTTTTGCTCTAATTCGTCAATCTTTTGAAAAAGGATTTCTCTTTCTTTTAATGGAAGATTTACAGCTTCGTGTAAGTTAGAAGCTAATTCAATTAAATTGCTTGAAGCCTCTTCAAAAAGTGGAAAGAATTTCTTGTCTTTCGGCACTAAAAATTGGAAAATACTGTTTATTGACATTTTTATATTTTTGATAGTGCAAAATTACTTCATTAATACTTTGCAGTGTTAAGCCATTGTTAACAAATCGTTTTCAATTTGGAAACTATCTAGGAACGCAACGGTATTCTCAATGTCATAATGTAAGATCCTGTCTTCCTTTACCAAAGGTACGACTTCGCGATAACTACTCAGGAACATTTCGATAAAATCACTCGATTTTAACGGCTCTCTATAAGCAATTGCCTGTGATGCATTCAACAATTCGATAGCTAAAATACGCTCTAAATTATCTAAAACTTTCAAAGCTTTTGTAGCGCCATTTGCTCCCATACTCACGTGATCTTCCTGACCATTGCTTGAAACAATGCTGTCGATACTTGATGGAGTTGCTAATTGCTTGTTCTGGCTAGCAATACTTGCTGCAGTGTATTGCGGAATCATAAATCCTGAGTTCAATCCTGGATTATCAACTAAAAATGCTGGAAGATTTCTTAATCCAGAAATCAATTGATACGTTCTTCTTTCAGAAATGCTTCCTAATTCTGCCAAAGCAATTGCCATAAAATCTAAAGCTAAAGCTAAGGGTTGTCCGTGGAAATTTCCTCCTGAAATGATTTGATCGGCTTCTACGAATATATTTGGATTATCGGTAACCGAATTGATTTCGGTTTTGAATACTTTTCGAACATAATCAATCGCATCTTTTGAAGCGCCGTGAACTTGTGGCATGCAACGGAAAGAATACGGATCTTGAACGTGTTTCTTTTCTTGAGCGATAATTTCGCTTCCTTCTAAAAATTCAGCAATTCGCTGTGCTGTCACAATTTGTCCTTTGTGCGGACGTATATAATGTATCAATTCGTTAAAAGGCTCGATTCGTCCATCAAAACCTTCCAAAGAAATTGTTCCAATTAAATCAGCCAAATACGAATATTTATATGCTTTAATTAAAATATGAGCTCCATAAGCACTCATGAATTGGGTTCCGTTCAACAAAGCCAAACCTTCTTTTGACTGCAAAACAATTGGTTCCCAATTAAAATGTTTTAAAACTTCGGCGGAAGCCATTCTCTTTCCATCAAAAAGTACTTCTCCTTCGCCAATTAAAGGCAAAGACAAATGTGCTAAAGGAGCTAAATCACCAGAAGCTCCAAGTGAACCTTGTGTATATATAATAGGAAGAATATCATTATTGTAGAAATCAACCAAACGCTCTAAGGTTTTCAACTGAACGCCCGAATGTCCATAACTTAAAGATTGAATTTTAAGCAAAAGCATCATTTTCACGATTTCAGCAGGAACCTCATCGCCTGTTCCGCAAGCATGTGATTTTACTAAATTTTCCTGAAGTTTAGACAAATTTTCATTAGAGATCTTTACGCTATATAATGACCCAAAACCTGTATTAATTCCATAGATTGGCGCCGTGTGCGTTGCCATTTTTTTATCCAAATAATCACGGCATTTCTGAACATTTACTTTTGCTTCTTCCGATAATTCAAGCATTTTATTGTAGCTCAAAATCTCTTGTAATGTTTCTAAAGTTATGGTTTCAGTACTTATATAATGAATCTCTCTCATGATTATTTTAAATTTAAGACGTCAAAATTCAACAAATCAATATTAAAAAGCAACATTTTATCACAATAATTAAAATTTACATTGACGCAAATCTCTGCTTTTAATTATTTCATAATGCTCTATTTGGATCAAATCGCCTCTTTTTCGCAAGTTTTTCGTTAAAAACCAATTCATTATATATATTTCATTCACAAAAAAACCAGCATAAATAATATTAAAACTTCAAATTAGCATATTTAATTTTAACAAATGCTCAATATTGATTTTTTGAAATTTGAATTATTAAAATATTCGCAAAAAGCCTCTCAGAGTTTTTAATCCTACTTAAAAGCTGTACTTTTGAAAAATCAAAATGAAAAGTAACAGCATAAAATATCAATCTACAATTATTACAGCTCAAACAGGAGTTGCAATTGCTGCTACCATTATTTCTACTACAACAACTACTACCCCTTAGGGGTATACATTTTTACATATAATCCAGGTTATCTATACTTTTTTCTTGAAAGAAGAGAGTCATTGGATACATAAAAACTATTGCATTCAAAAGAAAAAAAATATCATAAAATGAAAGTATTAAAATTTGGCGGAACTTCGGTAGCCAATGCTCAAAATATAAAACTCGTTCTTGAAATCGTCAAACAAAAAGCTGAAAAAGACCAATTAGTTGTTGTAGTTTCTGCATTAAGTAAAGTAACTGATTTACTGCAATCGGCAGCGGCAAAAGCGGCGGCAAACGACGAAAGCTTCAGAGAAGTTGTGGCTGAAATCGAGAAAAAACACCTTGACACTTTAAAAGAACTGATTCCGGTAAGCGAGCAAAGCAGCTTGTTGAGCCACGTAAAAAGAATCATCAATCATTTAGAAACTTTATTAGACGGTTGTTTCCTTTTAGGCGAACTATCTCCAAGAACTGCCGATACTATTTTAAGTTTCGGAGAATTGCTTTCTTCATTCATCATCGCGCAAGCCTATCAGCAAATCAATAACGACGCGGTTTACAAAGACAGCCGTGACTTAATTAAAACTAATGCTGATTTCGGAAAAGCGGCAGTTAACTTTGAAGTTTCGAATAAATTAATTCAGGAATATTTTGCTAAAAACGAAGCGAAAATCAATATTCTGCCTGGATTTATCGCGCAAACTCTTGACGGAATCACTTCAACTTTAGGACGTGGCGGATCTGATTATACTGCAGCAATTATCGCTGGAGCAATCGACGCTGAACAATTGGAAATCTGGACTGACGTAAACGGAATGTTTACTGCAAACCCGAAAATTGTAAAACAAGCGCAGCCAATTGCAAATATCTCGTATCAAGAAGCAATGGAATTGTCGCACTTTGGAGCAAAAGTTTTGTATCCGCCAACAATTCAACCCGTTTTAAGAAAAAACATTCCAATTTTAATCAAAAATACTTTTGAGCCAGAAGCTGAGGGAACTTTAATTTCCGATGTTGTTTTATCAAAAGATACAGTTGTAAAAGGAATCAGCCATATTGACAACATTTCACTTTTAACACTTGAAGGCCCTGGAATGATTGGAGTTGCGGGTTCTTCTCGACGTTTGTTTGAAGTATTGTCTCAGGAAAAAATCAACGTAATTTTTATTACTCAGGCTTCTTCTGAGCATTCAATTTGTATCGGAATTTTGAATTCTGATGCTGATAATGCCGAAGCTGCAATCAATAAAGCCTTTGAAATCGAGATTTCACAAAACAAAATCGATCCTTGTTATGTAGAAAAAGACCTTTGCATTATTGCTTTGGTGGGTGAAAACATGAAAAATCACCAAGGTTTGAGCGGAAGAATGTTCAGCACTTTAGGAAAAAATAACGTAAACATTCGTGCGATCGCGCAAGGTGCTTCTGAAAGAAATATTTCGACTGTAATTAACGAAAGAGACGTTAAAAAAGCGTTGAATACATTGCACGAAAACTTCTTTGAAGAAAACACAAAACAGTTGAATTTATTTGTAATGGGAGTTGGAAATGTGGGTGAAAAATTCATCGAACAAATCCACAACCAAAAGAAATTCTTAAAAGATGTTTTAAAAATCAACGTTCGCGTTATTGCTTTATCAAATTCAAGAAAAATGGTATTTGACGAAGACGGAATTTCTTTGAAAGATTGGCAAGCGACTTTAGATAAAGGTGAAGAAGCGATTCCAACAGAATTTATCGCTCGTGCTAAAGAAATGAATTTACGTAATAGCATTTTTGTTGATATTACAGCAAATGCGGGTGTTTCTGACCTATACGAGAAATTCTTAAAAGAAAGTATTGCGGTTGTGACTTGCAACAAAATTGCGTGTTCATCTGCTTACGACAATTATAAAAAATTAAAAAGCTTATCTCGTCAATACAACGCTCCTTTCTTGTTTGAAACGAATGTTGGTGCGGGATTGCCAATTATCGATACAGTTAAAAATCTGATTGCGTCTGGTGATAAAGTGCATAAAATTCAAGCGGTTTTATCAGGAAGTTTGAACTTTATTTTCAACAACTTTGATGAGAATAATTCTTTCCACGATGTGGTAAAAGAAGCCGGCGTTCAAGGTTTCACAGAACCAGATCCGAAAATCGATTTAAGCGGCATCGACGTGGCTCGTAAAATCCTGATTTTAATTCGCGAAAGCGGTTACGAAATGGATATTGACGCCATTGCAAACGAATCGTTCTTGCCTGCTGAATGTTTGGCAACAACAAACAATGATGATTTCTTTGCTTCATTGATTAAACATGCGTCTCATTTTGAGAACATTTATAAAGAAGCTCTAGCAAAAGATTCAAGATTAAAATACGTAGCGCAATTCGAAAACGGAAAAGCAAGCGTAGGGCTACAATTTATTCCGAAAGATCATCCTTTCTATAATTTAGAAGGAAAAGATAATATCGTGCTTTTCTACACAGATCGCTACGTAGATCAGCCGTTATTAATCAAAGGAGCCGGTGCCGGAGCAGCTGTTACGGCTTCAGGAATTTTTGCGGATGTAATTAGAATAGGAAACGTTTAGTAAAGGTGCTAAGATGCTAAGGTGCTGAGGTTCTAAGTTTTTTATCTAGACAACCTTAGAACCTCGGCAACTCAGAACCTCAGAACCTTATAAAAAAACCATGTGGTAAAAGTTTGCAAAGCAAAAACCTTAGAACCTTAGCAACTTAGAACCTCAGAACCTTTAAAAAGAATGGAAATAAAACTATTTTGCCCAGCAACTATCGCCAATCTCTCATGCGGATTTGACGTTTTGGGACTTTGCTTAGACAATGCGGGTGATGAAATGATTGTTCGAAAATCAGATCAAAAAGGAGTTCGAATTACTAAAATCGTCGGTGCCGATTTGCCTCTTGAAACGGAGAAAAACGTTTCGGGTGTGGCGGCTTTGGCGATGTTGGCTACTTTAGACGAATTGGATTTTGGTTTTGAAATTGAAATCTACAAACATATCAAAGCCGGAAGCGGCATCGGAAGCAGTGCGGCAAGTTCTGCCGGAGCGGTTTTCGGAATTAATGAATTATTAGGAAGACCTTATTCTCGTAAAGATTTGGTTCAGTTTGCGATGCAGGGCGAAAAATTAGCCAGCGGAAACGCGCACGCTGATAACGTTGCTCCTGCCCTTTTGGGTGGCTTTACTTTGGTAAGAAGTTACGATCCTTTGGATATTATCAGAATTGACAGTCCGGAAGAATTATACGCAACGGTGGTTCATCCGCAGATTGAGTTGAAGACTTCTGACGCTCGTTCGGTTTTAAAACAAAACGTTTCTCTAAAAAGCGCCATCATGCAATGGGGAAATGTGGGCGGACTTGTAGCGGGTCTTTACACCAAAGATTACGAATTGATTGGAAGATCGCTTCACGACGAAATCGTAGAACCTTTAAGAAGTGTTTTGATTCCAGGTTTCGACCAAATCAAACAAACGGCTTACGAAAACGGCGCTTTGGGTTCTGGAATTTCAGGTTCTGGTCCGTCGATTTTTGCTTTAAGCCGAGGAAAAGAAACCGCAGATCAAATCGCAAAAGCCATGAGCGAGGTTTATGAAAAAATGAATTTACCGTATGAAATTCACGTTTCGAAGATTAATCCCGATGGTGTCCGCATCCTTTAGGATGGGACGCTGTAAGCAGTAGGCTTTAGGCAATAAGCTTAAAATCTTTGCGAAAAAATAGTAAACAAAAAAAGAAAAAAGCATTAAGCTAAACACATTTTAGGAAAAGCCTAAAGCATACAGCTTAAAGCCTAAAGCAAAAAATAATGAAATACTACAGTTTAAACCATAATGCCCCAAAAGTTTCTTTTCAGGAAGCTGTAATACAAGGATTAGCGAGTGATAAAGGATTATATTTCCCGGAAAGCATTACGTCTCTTGATCCTTCATTTTTTGATAAAATCGAAAGTTTGAGCCACGAAGAAATTGCTTTTGAAGCGATTAAACAATTCGTTGGCGACGAAATACCTGCAGAAAAACTAAAAGAAATCATTGCTGAAACTTTAGTTTTTGATTTTCCAGTTGTGAAAGTGGAGAACGGAATCTATTCGTTAGAGTTATTTCACGGACCAACAATGGCGTTTAAAGACGTTGGAGCGCGATTTATGTCGCGTTGTCTGGGTTATTTCAATAAAGACAAAAAAGACGCTAAAAACACGGTTTTAGTAGCGACTTCCGGAGATACAGGAGGCGCAGTTGCCAGCGGATTTTTAGGCGTTGACGGTGTTGATGTTGTCATTTTATATCCGTCAGGAAAAGTGAGCGATATTCAGGAAAAACAATTGACGACTTTAGGGCAAAATATTAAAGCGCTTGAAGTTGATGGTGTTTTTGACGATTGTCAGGATATGGTGAAAAAAGCATTTTTAGATGAAACTTTGGCGCACAAAAACCTGACTTCGGCGAATTCTATCAATATTGCGCGCTGGCTGCCACAGATGTTTTATTTCTTCTTTGCTTACAAAACGTTGAAGAGCCAAAACAAACCATTGGTTTTCTCTTGCCCAAGCGGCAACTTCGGGAATATCTGTGCCGGAATTATGGCAAAAAAATTAGGTTTGCCAATTGAGCATTTCGTTGCTTCGACAAACGTAAACGACACAGTGCCAAGATTCTTAGAAAACGGAAAATACGACCCGAAACCTTCTAAAGCGACAATTTCTAACGCAATGGACGTTGGAAACCCAAGTAACTTTATTAGAATCCAGGAATTATACAATAATGATTTAAAGGCTTTTGAAAAAGATTTCTCTTCGTACAGCTACACCGACGAAGAAACGCTAAAAGCCATGAAACAAATTTACAACACCGACGGTTACATTGCAGAACCTCACGGCGCTGTTGGTTATTTAGGTTTGAAAAAAGAGCTTGAAAAACACCCGAACGCCATTGGTATTTTCTTAGAAACCGCTCATCCAATTAAATTCTTAGATGTTGTGGAACCAACTTTAGGAATTACGCTTCCAATTCCAACTCAGATTGAAAGTGTTATTAATGAGGAAAAAGTTAGTGTGAAGATTGGGACTTATGAAGAGTTGAAGAGTTTCTTGGGGTAATCAATTTATTTATCATTATATACTAAACGGCTGGGATTTATTTTCAGTCGTTTTTTTTTAATCTTAAAAAGCATTCATTTTCAATCTTTAAGCTTAAGATTATAAAAATTGGGAAGAAAAAATTCTTACATTTGAAAGAAAACAATCAATGTGCCATTGCAAATTAATTTTGATTTAAAACTATCTTTTTATTCTCATATTAAATGGAGTTAAGCGAAATCTTCAAAAACATTTACTAGTAATTTTTAAAAAAATAATATGGCTTTACCAGATTCATACCTTATAACAACTAAAAAAGTTGATGCATACTTTCAAGCTATTTTAAGCGCTCAAGCACCTTCAAAATTCACAATAAAATTTTTAGAGCAATTAGAATTTAAAACTACAACTGATAGATTATTTGTAGGCGTATTAAAAGCTTTAAAGTTTATTGATTCTAACGGTATTCCACAAGACCGTTATTTTAGATTTTTGGATCGTTCGCAATCAAAACAAGTATTGGCTGAAGCTATTCGAGATGGATACTCTGATTTATTTGCTGTTAATATTAAAGCTAATGAAATGAGCAGTAGTGAAGTTAAAAACAAACTAAAAACTTTAACTCAAGGTTCTAAATCTGATGATGTACTTGGTTGGATGGCAAATACATTTACATCTTTGTGTAGACTTGCAGATTTTTCAAGTCAGACTAAAGATTTACCTGTCAGAAATGAGGATATTAATGCAAATTACTCTGAAAATTATTCAAAAAACGATAGTAACACATTAACGAATGAATATATAAACAAACAGATAACTACTGAGATGCATTACAATATTCAAATACATCTTCCAGAAACTAGGGATATAACGGTTTATGATGCGATTTTTAAAAGCTTAAAAGAACATTTATTATGAGTTCTGAAAATTTATATTCTTTCGTTTTTCGTGGTCTTCTAACTGAAGAAGCATTAGACAAAACAGATAGAATAAAAAAAGTAAAATTTAGCGAAACGGATTTTCCAAATTTATATAAGTCATTAGGGATTGAAGATTTAGACGAAGAACTAGTTTTTACAGCAAAAAAAATGTCTATTGTTTATATTGCAATTTGCGCTTTTGAAAACAGTGTGAGAGATTTTGTTTCTAAAAAACTTTTAGAAACAAATGGTGAAGATTGGTGGATAAAATGCGTATCTGAAAAAATAAGAACTAAAGCAGAAAGTAGAAGATTAGAAGAAAGTAAAATTAGATGGCATACCCCAAGAGGAGATACCATAATAAATTACACTGAATTTGGTGATTTACTTTCGATTATACGTAATCCTGAAAATTGGATTCATTTCGAGCCACATATCCAATCTATTGAATGGGCAGACCAAATAATTCGAACTATTGAGCGATCGAGAAATGTAATTATGCATAGTGGAGAACTTGTAAATCAAGACATTGAAAGAATTGGCATGTATATTAGAGATTGGCAAAATCAAGTTGGATAAAACAATACTGACAAATTCTTAGTTGATGCGAGAATCCCTTACCTCAATGGAAAAAAATAGCCAAGTTTATATTTTGAAAGAAGCAAGAATGGAACATCGTTATAACAATTATTTATAATTTACTTAACTTTTTTCCAATGAAAAAATGCGCATATTGTGATCAAAAAACTAAACTTACAAAGGAACATATTTGGCCTAAATGTCTAATTACAAGAATGCCAAACCTAACATTTAGATATATTGGCAGTCAAGACAAATTTGTCACATCAGAACTTGTAATTTCCGACGTTTGTTCAAAATGTAATAATGAAAAACTTTCAAAACTCGATTATTATTTTTGCTCACTTTACGATAAATATTTTAAAAACTTTCATGAAGAAAAGAAACAGTTTACTTTTGAATATGATTACGATTTACTTCTAAGAAATTTATTAAAAATCATTTATAATTCTTCGAGAACAATAAATAGTAAAGATAACTTTTTTGAAAATTTTAAACATTTCATTCTTGATGGCAATGAAACTTGGGGGAAATGTAATTATATTATTAGATATAATTATTCCTTGGATTACAAGGGATGGCATAAAAGTATATCCTACATCTATGAGATGTGGTACTGTAGACATAGGAATTAAAAATGAAAATTTCATAATTAGAGCTGTTACTGTAAACTCCTTTTATTTTTATATTTTTATTTCAAAGGAAAAAACTTTATCTGAAACTTTGATAGAGGAAGGGAATAACATATATAATAGAATTCCCGGATCAATTATTCATCCATACAAAACACAAACATTAATTTCTGATTTTTCTAATCAAAATAGCTACAATGCTCATAAAGATTTTATCATGAACACTTATGAAGTTTTTTACAAATTATATAAAGACCGCAAGTAAATAGCCCTCTACTAGCTCTAGCGCCATACAAGGAAAAAAATCTTTACTTTTTAGTCCCCAACAAATACAAAATTTTAGCAGGTCCAGATTTTACTTTTTCAACTTCCCAATTAAAACTTTCTTTGTTATCTAACTTAGAAATCAATTCATTCATTTCATCAACAGAATAGGTTCTTAATGACGAAACTACGCCATCCCACAAAACCAAAATAGGTATAATTGGAATCAGGTACGTAAAAATGATTCTGCCTATTTTAAAAGGTCTGATAAAAGGCGTTGTCAGCAAAACAGAAATCGGCGAAAGGATCATCGCTACAATACTTGGAACACTTCTCTCCTGTCCTTCAAAAATCGCAATCGAACTATTGGTGTCAATTGCATTTTGCAGAATCTGTTGTGCATCTTTCGGTTTGAAATGATGAAAAGACAAAAATTGCGTTCGAAGTCCGTTTAGGTTTTCGGGAACATTTCTGGCATCAACTGGTGTTTTTACAAAATCGAAATTGTCGGCTTGTTTTTGTGTATGTTCGAATGCGGGAATATTTGGGAAATAATCCGTGAGCAGAATTTTTAAATCGGGATTGTTTTTTCTCAATTCGGTGTTCAGCCAAATTAATCCGCCACCTCCACCCGACGCAAGATCAATAATTTGATTGGTTTGGCTTTCTTTTAAACCTTTTTCGATTACAGGAACTATGCCTTTGTACATGGCGGTTTTATTCGAAAGAAACTGCAAAAAGTCAGTCATGTAATTTCTAATAAACTCTGGAAGCCATTGTTGATCTTCAAACTCAAATAAATGTATTCTGCTCATACTTTCTTGATTTTCGGTTCTATACAAATTTCACTAAATTTCTTTAGATAATGTCATTTTCTTCAGAAAAACAAATCTTAATCCGCAATACAATACTAAAAATTCATCTTTTCTTATTTTTTTATATCTTTAAAAACTTTAAATACTATTCCCCAAATTCAGAACATAAAAAATAATAACACGCCTAATTTTATGAAAAAGACATTACTTTCATTTCTTTTAGTTGGATTTTTAAGTGCTTACGCGCAAGAATCAAAACCAGATTCAAAACCAAAAACACCTCCTGCAAAAGAAGAAAACTCCCCTTCTAACCTTACTTTCAATCCAGATTCTCAAGTTGTAACCAATCACACCACGACAATAAAAGGTCAAAAAGTTTCGTATAAAGCAACAGCAGGCACTATGCCGGTTTGGGATGAAGACGGAAAAGCTATTGCTGGATTATTTTATACGTATTATGAGCGTTCTGATGTGAAGGATCGTGATTCTCGTCCATTAGTGATTTCTTTTAATGGCGGTCCTGGTTCTGCTTCCGTTTGGATGGAGATTGCTTATACAGGGCCAAGCTTATTAAATATTGATGAAGAAGGATATCCTTTGCAACCTTACGGAATAAAAGAAAACCCATATTCGATTTTAGATATTGCTGATATCGTTTTTGTAAATCCTGTAAATACCGCTTACTCAAGACCTACAAACAAAGAAATCCCTCCTGCAAAATTCTTCGGTGTAAATGCCGATATTAAATACCTAGCCGATTGGATCAATGGTTTTGTAACGAGAACTAACCGTTGGGCTTCTCCTAAATACTTGATTGGAGAAAGCTACGGAACAACTCGTGTTTCGGGATTGGCGCTTCAATTACAAAACAATCAATGGATGTATCTTAATGGAGTCATTTTAGTTTCTCCTACTGATTTAGGAATTACTCGTGGTGTTGTTTCTAATGCGGCTCTTAAATTGCCTTATTTCGCGGCTACTGCATGGTATCATAAAATGCTAAGTCCGGATCTTCAAAATAAAGATTTAACTGCTATGTTGCCAGAGGTTGAAGATTTCACCATAAACGAACTTCTTCCTGCGCTGAGCAAAGGTGGATCTTTGGACGAACAAAAAAGAAAACAAATTGTGACTAAAATGGCTCGTTATTCTGGTATTTCAGAAAAAGTTATTTCACAAAACAATTTAGATGTCCCTAATGATTATTTCTGGAAAGAATTATTGAGAGATCAAGGCTATACCGTTGGAAGACTTGATTCGCGATACAAAGGAATTGACAAAAAAGATGCCGGAGAAAGTGTTGATTTTAATGCTGAACTTACTTCTTGGTTGCATTCGTTTACACCTTCTATCAATATGTATCTGCGTAATAATCTTAACTACAAAACCGATTTTAAATACAATATGTTTGGCCCCGTTCATCCTTGGGACAGATCAAATGATAAAACAGGCGAAAACCTGAGACAAGCCATGGCGCAAAATCCGTATTTGCATGTAATGGTGCAATCAGGATATTATGATGGTGCTTGCGATTATTTTAATGCAAAATATGATTTATGGCAAATGGATCCAAGTGGAAGATTAAACGACAGAATGTCTTGGAAAGGCTACAGAAGCGGTCACATGATGTATTTAAGAAAAGCCGACTTAGAAACTGCAAATGAAGATATCAGAACATTCATAAAGCAATCATTGCCTAAAGCGGGCGAACCTGCAAAATACTAAATCTGATTTCTTGTTTATAACAGATATAAAATCAATTGCCTCCAGCTTTAGCTGGAGGTTTTTGTTTTGTATAATAATTTGGTTTTAGGCAAAAGGAGGCAATTCAAATGAATCAAAATCAAATTAGTTTTTTGTAAGCAGAATCACTATGTTTGATAGTACAAATTTTATTATGAAAAGACGGAATTTTATTAAAACAGCAATGTTATTTGTCGCTTCGGCACAAGTGTTCCCAAATACGATATTAAATTTAACTTTAGAGGTCCGAAACAACTTCAAGCATATTTATACCAATGCAAAGCTGAAAAATCAGTTCTTTTTGTTTTTAAAAAATGTTTTCAATTTATATCCTGAAAACGAATTCCATGAATTAATTGCTAAAAATACGATTGCAAAAAATACCGATAAAGAAATTTATCTTGCAACACAATCACAACTAGACGACATTACGCCTATGTTGTCCACTTTTCGTTATCAGCTTCCGGCTTTGATGCATCAAAAAAACGAAATGTCAATCGAGACTGTTTCTTTGTTGGGCGAAGGCAGTTCGTATGATGGTTATTTGGAAATTGGTTCTTCGGGAAGATATTTGGATTATTTGGAAGAGAAAGTTTCCATCAAAGGAAAAAGATATTATGCCGATGGAAGAAAACCTAAATATTCTTTTTCTGAAATGGTCGACAGAGGCCAAATTGCAGTGGGTGCCGAATACATTCCGTTTGCGAATTACAACACCAAATTTGCTGAACATGTTCCTAAAAAGAGTTTAGATTTGGTTACCATTTACATTGGTTTTCATCATTGCCCAATCGAATTACGAACACAATATATTTCTTCTATCCGAGATACATTGAGAGTTGGTGGAAAAATGATTTTGAGAGACCACAATTGTGATACCGAAGATCAAAAAGTGTTGGTGGCGCTCGCGCACGATGTTTTTAATTTGGGCGTAAATGAAACTTGGGAATATAATGCCAAAGAGGTTCGAAACTTTTATTCCTTAGCTTTCATCATTGCATTTATTGAAAACATCGGATTCAAATTTGAGAAAAAAACCTTGTATCAAAAAGGAGATCCAACCAAAAATGCGTTAATGCTATTCACCAAAATCTAAATATTATACTTTCTCGGTATGAAAAAGATATTCCGTTTGTTGCGAATTCTTGTGACTTTTTTCGTCAAAACATTAAAATTTATTTACGCTTTACTCAAAAAGGCTATTCGGTTTATTAATGGAAAAAAGATTTTATCGATTCCGTTTTATAGTTGCATTGCGTTTGCCATTTATATCTTTTTATTGATTCAGTTTTCAGGAGATTCGGCTTTTGACAAAACATTAGAAAACAAAACCCTAAACGATGTAACGCAGATAAATCCGATTCAGGTCAATAAAATTATCAAGCCAAAAACGGTAAACGAAATCATTTATGCTATAAAAAACACAACGGGACCTATTTCTATTGGCGGAGGAAAATACAGCATGGGCGGTCAAACTGCTTTTGAAAACAGTCTGCATATTGATATGCGCTCTTTCAATAAAATTGTTCACATTGACACCACTAAAAAACAGATTACGGTTCAGGCGGGAATTCGTTGGAGAGACATTCAAAAAGTGATTGATCCTTTGAATTTATCAATCAAAATAATGCAGACGTACTCTAATTTCACGGTTGGAGGCGCGATTTCTGTAAACTGTCATGGAAGATATGTGGGTTACGGCCCAATAATTTCATCGGTTTTAGAATTAAAAATTATCACTGCAAATGGTGATGTAATTATTGCCAACAGAAATCAAAATCAAGATGTTTTTGACGCTGCAATTGGCGGGTACGGCGGAAT
Source organism: Flavobacterium mesophilum (assembly GCF_039581405.1). NCBI lineage: Bacteria > Pseudomonadati > Bacteroidota > Flavobacteriia > Flavobacteriales > Flavobacteriaceae > Flavobacterium > Flavobacterium mesophilum. The sequence goes on from NZ_JBCPXZ010000001.1 coordinate 614,431, forward strand.
TGGTGTAATTGCCGAAGCAAAGTTGCAATTAGTTGACAACGAAAAGGTCGAAAGATTTCATCAAGTTATGCCTGTTGAAGACTATAAAGCTTATTTTGATAAAAACATTCGTGACAATAAAAAAGTGGTTTTTCAAAACGGAAATCTATACCCGCCGAAATACGACAAAATCATGAGTATTTCTTGGGAAAAGACAGCAAAACCAGTAACAGACGAAGAGCGTTTGGTTTCTGAAGATGAAAATTATTGGCTGGAATCAAGAGTAACTGGAGCTGTTTCTTGGGGAAATACCAGAAAATGGATTCGAGAATATACAATTGATCCGCTATATTATCTTCCAAATATTATAAGATGGCGAAATAAAGAAGCGAGTTATGACGTAAAAGAATTAGAGCCATCGTCACGTGAGAAAGAAACTTATGTGCTTCAGGAATATTTTATTCCGGTGGAAAACATAAAATCATTTATCCCAAAAATGAGCGCTGTTTTCCAAAACAACAATGTAAATGTGATCAATGTTTCGCTGAGACACGCTTTGCCAGATCATGAAAGTTATCTTTCGTGGGCAAATAAAGAGGTTTTTGCCTTTGTAATTTATTTCAAACAAAATACAGATCAGAAAGCAAAAGATCAAGTAAAAAAATGGACACTTGAAATGACTGATGCTATTTTGAGTGAAAACGGAACTTGGTATCTTCCGTATCAGCCACACGCTACGATTGAGCAATTCAAAAAAGGATATCCAAACAGCGAGAAGTATTTTGCACTAAAAAATAAACTAGACCCGAATCAGCGCTTTACAAATAAGCTATTGGACAAATACAATCCGTACGCGAAAAGTGAACTTTCTGCGGAAAAGAAAAAGATAAAAGATTATTTCAGAGCCGAAGAACAAACTATTCTAACTGTTCCAGAATGGTATTTGGTTTACAATCCAAAAGAATATGCTGATTATCTCGAAAGCGGCAAAAACCCATCTGATTTTCCTTTTTATAAATCTATTGATGAATACTGGAAACTATATGACCGTTCTTTAAAACTGACTTCAAAAGCATATCCTGAAAACGGCGAATACAAAACCATGCTTCAAGTCATTGGCGTTAGCATGACCATGGAATATGGCGCAAAAATCTTGTATGAAAATACTATAGGACGTTTATTTTCTTTATTTGCCGAAGAAAAAAAGTCCAAAGAAGAAGAAATAATCATTGAAGCCCAAAGAGCTTACAGCGACTTTATTTATCAAACTGCTTGGTATGAATTTAAGTTCACGCCTTGGATCAAAAAAGTTTGGAGCGCCTCCAGCAATTCTGATTGCAGCATTTTGAGAAAATGGGAAAGAACGCTTTTGTTTACCTTAGAATTTTCGTTTAAAGGATTTTACTCGCAACTCATTCAATGGGCGGCGCAATCGGCATATGAAACACCTTCAAATTCTATTTATTTGGTCATTTCAAATTCTGATGCTGTAAAAGAAAATTCGAACCTTAAAATCATTAAAAGAGACGGAGACAAAATGATTATTGCTGTAACGCGATGGGAAATTTTCACCAAAGAAATGTTTAAACTCTCGAATCAGGATGTAAAAATTTATGAAATTTCAGGAAACGATGAAATTGCAGTTTCAGCAATATTGAACAGTGCGCAAAAAACAAATGAACCCGGTATAGATGTATTATACGAATCTAAAATTGTGACAGACGAAACTTTAAAAAGAAACATCTACCTCATGCCGGTGGAGAAATTATTGCCTTTTATTAAGAATGCCAAAAGTCAAAACATTACAATTGAACATGTTTATGATTATTAAATCTAAAAATTCATTACAATTATTAGAATTTCAATAGCCTTCAGCTTTAGCTGGAGTTTTTTTGTTTTATAATATAATTCGGCTTTAGCCAAAAAACTTAAAAGATTAGGCTAAAGCCATTTTCTAATGTAATTTTGTTTCTCCATCTGAAGCTGGAGGCAATTGAAAATACTTTATAAATAACATGATTACAAAAGCATTACTCGAAGATATTCCGGCGTTAGTAACTTTAATAAATTCAGCATACAGAGGCGAAACCTCTAAAAAAGGCTGGACAACCGAAGCGCATTTACTAGAAGGAAAAAGAACCGACGAACAGGAAATGACCGAAATTTTCGTGGATCCAAAAAATACGATTCTGAAATTTACAGAAGATGGTAAAATTATCGGTTCGGTTTTATTAGTTGAAAAAGGACATCAATTGTATTTAGGAATGCTCACCGTTTCACCTGAACTTCAAAACGGTGGCATTGGGAAAAAGCTTTTGGCTGCTGCCGAAAACCATGCTAAAACTTTGTGTATTTCAAGTATTATTATGACGGTGATTTCAGTTCGTGAGGAGCTTATTGCTTGGTACAAGCGTCACGGTTATGTAGATACAGGTGAGCGTGAAGCTTTTCCAGAAAGTGAAATTCATGTTACAGTTTCTGAAAAACCTTTGGAGTTTATTTATTTGGAGAAAAGTATTGCGTAAAGTTTAACCGCAAAGAACGCAAAGGTTTACGCAAGGTTCGCGAAGATTTTTTTCTAATCCCGCAAAGGCGCAGAGACGCAAAGTTTATATATTTCTTTGCGACTTCGCAACTTTGCGAGATTATTTTTAAGACAAAACCTTTGTTACTTTGTCACTCTGTTCCTTTGTCCCTTTGTCCCTTTGAACCTTTGAACCTTTGAACCTTTTTTAAAGAACAAGTTCTTCAAACAAACGATTAATTGTTTTCTCCAAATCTTGACACAAACCAGGATGAGGTCGTGAAGTTTGAATTGCCGAACTTCTAATAGCAGTCAACCAGCGAAAACGTTCCGGAATTTCAAATTCAGCGATTGGCCCGCCGTCTTTGGCACCTTTAGCGATTTTTTCTAATGACGTTAAATTGCATTCCAATTGTTCAATGTCGAAATCCGCAGAAAGGGCTTGTATTTTTTCTTTATTAAGATGAAAAAGAACCTTTATAAATTTGGCTTTTTTGCAAAACAAAATGATTCCGATATTCAGGAATTCTTCGCGCTCTACCCTTGGCACAACACGAATCACAGCATATTCATATAAGTGATCATCTTGCATTTTGAGCCTGATTTACAAAAATTTCTGAATTCTCTAATCTTGTCTTTAAAAACTGCAAATACACATTTCGCAATCCTTCTGGAGTTTCGTCTGCATCTTCCCATTGCAACCAGTCTAGCGGAATTGTATTGACTATTTCTTCTAAAATTTCTGGCGTTAAAATCGCTTTAAATTCAGCATCAACTTCTTTTAGCATTGAAGCTTGAGGCAATAAAACGTGATCTTTTATCAAAGCAAACGGACTTTTAGCATGCTGTTCCCAATTATGCCATGAATGGTGGAAATATAAACACGCTCCATGATCTATTAGCCATAATTCTTTATGCCAGATCAACATATTCGTATTTCTGAAAGTTCTGTCGACATTGGTAATATAAGCGTCCAGCCAAACAATTTGTGAGGCTAATTTTGCATCTACAGTAGTTACAACAGGATCGAATGTAATTGCGCCAGATAAAAAGTGAAGCGCTAAATTCAACCCTTGACTTCCTTGCAATAAATCCTGAATTTCTTCGTCGCCTTCGGTTCTTCCGAAAGTTTCATCTAGATTAGCGAATACTAATTCTGGTAATTGCAATTTTAAAGCTTTTGCGATTTGTCCGCCTACTAATTCGGCGATTAAGGCTTTTACGCCATGTCCTGCACCTCTAAATTTTAAAACGTATTTAAAATCGTCGTCGGCTTCTGCTAAGGCTGGCAAGGAACCGCCTTCGCGTAGTGGGGTTATATAACGGGTAACGTTTACCGTTCTGAGATCGAAGTTGTTTTTCATATTACAAACTTACGATATTTTGATTTTAGATTTTAGAGGGTAGATTTTAGATTTTTTTATCGTCGTAAAATTGTTTCACGCTCCCGATAGCTATCGGGATTAAAATAGATTTGAGCTGATTCAGCTGATTTTTTATTATTAATTTTTACTCTCGCAGATTGAGCAGATTAATTTGAATAAGTATCTGCAAAATCTACAATAGTCAAAAAACCATTTCTCTATACTTTGTAGAGCTACTTGCGGAGATCCGTCATTCCTCGGGATGACAAACTGTATGTGAAAATTATGTAATTATCTAATTGTCTAATTGGCACATTTCCTAATTGGCACATTTCCTAATTATCTAATTCAAGAAAAGCTTTTCCAAGATATTTAATTATCGTTGAAGCTGTAAAGGATTCATAGCCTGTTTTTGGCAAAGCTAAATCTGCTGTTAAGCCGTGGAGGTAAACGCCCATTTTTGAGGCATATTTCGGTTCGTAGCCTTGTGCCAAAAGGCTTGTTAGAATTCCAGTTAAGACATCGCCACTTCCTGCAGTTGCTAGTGCGGCATTTCCTGTTGTGTTTTGGTAAACTGAAGTTCTATTTATGGTAAAAGTCGGTGCGCCTTTCATGACTACGATGACTTTGTATTTTTCTGAAAAAGCAATTGTTTTTTGAAATTTCTCGGACTCTGAATTCCATTTTCCAATCAGGCGTTCTAATTCTTTTGGATGCGGTGTCAAGATTGTGTCTTCGGGAACTAATTCTAACCAAGATAGATTTTCTGAAATGATGTTTAAAGCATCGGCATCTAAAACTAAAGGTGCTTTGTTTATTCGCAGAAATTCAAATAAGGCTTTTTGTGTGCCAAGCTCCTTTCCTATTCCTGGGCCAATTCCGATTGCTTGCGGAACTAAAGGCAAATGAATATTAGTAATGAAATTGGTATTTTCATCGGTTACGGTCATTACTTCGGGAATGGAGATTTGAAGGATTTGATAACCGCATTTGGGTATAAAAGTCGTTACGAGTCCGCAACCAGATTTTAGGCAGGATTTTGAAGCCAAAACTCCTGCTCCTATTTTGCCATAACTTCCGGCAATAATCACGGCATGACCTTGTGTACCTTTGTGGGTTTGAGGATTTATAGGCTTATATAATTTCTGAATTTCTTCTTTATTGATTAAATACGGTGATTTCATTCTTTGCTTGGTGTTAATTTAAACACATAGAATCATAGCTTTACTTTGCGCATAAAGGCGTTTTACTTGTTTAAATGCACATAGCTAAACGTAAAACTTAATTTTTATAATAAAATTACATAAAAAATCGAAATCACGAATCTTCTTTTGAAACTGTCAGCCCTAGCCCTGATAGTAGCGGCATCCTTTTTGTTTTTTCTTTAAAAACAAAAAGATATAGCGGATAGCAGGAAATAGCTTCTAATTATTGCGAAATTTATAATTTAAGCTATTCAAATTCGATATTTTTTGAATAGATTTGCATAACAATTTTATAAAACAACACAATGAAAAATACTGCGCTTACGCACATACATGAGGGTTTGGGAGCGAAAATGCTGCCTTTTGCAGGTTACAACATGCCTATTACATATGAAGGAGTTAATGCTGAACACGAAACGGTTCGTAATGGTGTGGGCGTTTTTGACGTTTCGCATATGGGTGAATTTTTGCTAACGGGTCCAAATGCTTTGGCTCTGATTCAGAAAGTGACTTCAAATGATGCTTCGACTTTGACAATTGGAAGAGCACAATATTCTTGCCTTCCAAATAATGAGGGCGGAATCGTTGATGATTTGATTATTTATAAAATGAAAGAAGAGCAGTATTTGCTAGTTGTAAATGCTTCTAATATTGAAAAAGACTGGAACTGGATTACTTCTCACAATGATTTGGGAGTTGATATGAAGAATATTTCTGACGACTACTCTCTTTTGGCAATTCAAGGTCCAAAAGCGGTTGAAGCAATGCAGTCTTTGACTTCTGTTGATTTGTCTGCGATTACATACTACCATTTTGAAGTGGGTGATTTTGCGGGAATCGAACATGTAATCATTTCTGCTACTGGTTATACTGGTTCTGGCGGATTTGAAATTTACTGCAAAAATGATGAGGTAGAGCAAATTTGGAATAAAGTTTTTGAAGCTGGAGCTTCATTCGGAATTAAACCAATTGGTCTTGCGGCACGTGATACTTTACGTCTAGAAATGGGATTCTGTCTTTATGGAAATGATATTAACGATACGACTTCTCCGCTTGAAGCAGGTTTAGGATGGATTACGAAATTCACAAAAGATTTCACTAATTCTGAAGCGCTTAAAAAACAAAAAGAAGCTGGTGTTACCAGAAAATTAGTTGCTTTTGAAATGCAGGAACGTGCGGTACCAAGACACGATTACGAAATTGTGGATGGTTCTGGAGCTGTAATCGGAATTGTAACTTCTGGAACAATGTCACCTTCTATGAATAAAGGAATTGGTTTAGGCTACGTAACAATTGCAAACAGTGCTGTTGACAGTGATATTTTTATCAGAATCAGAAAGAATAATGTTCCTGCTAAAGTGGTAAAATTACCTTTTTACAAGAAATAATTTCAACAAAATATTTTAAAAATGCATTACAATCTTAAAAATTGTGATGCATTTTTTTTATGCTGTTTCGGCAATTTCAACATTCCGTTTTAAAGTTTTTGCTAATTTTTATTTTCCTTTTTTTTGATTTAATGCCGTTCATAGATAAAATCTTTTAGTTGTCGATATTCTTCGGAAATTACTGTCTTTTCTAAAAAAAATACCGTAATTTTAGTGTAACCGATGATTTACAGATCTATGAAAAACCTAGTAATAATATTTCTGCTGGCTTCAACTTCTCTATTTAGTCAAAATAGCGATCATACTTGTCAAATATTGAATAAAATCAATGCGCTGATTCAGAAGGAGCATATTCGGCCAAAACCGGTTGATGATAGTTTGTCTGTTTTTGTTTTTGACAATTTAATCAATGAGCTTGACCCGTCGCGAAACATCTTTTTTAAAAGCGAATACGACGAGATGTCTAAAAAATACCGTTCCAATCTCGATGATTTGATTTTGAATAATGACTGCAGTTTTCTGGAGGACATTACTTCAAAATACAAAACAGGACTTTTGAGAACAAAAGCTGTTCTAGAAAAAATCCAGACTACTAATATTGATTATTCAACTAAAGACACGATTCGGTTTTATAAAAAAGCTTTCCCATTTTATCTGAAAAAAGAAGACCTGGAAAAAGTATGGCTAAAAAAACTCCGCTATCAAATATTAGATGAAATTGCTGAAACCAGCGAAAATTTGGACTCTATAAAAGCAAATTTCAAGTCAATTGAAGCTGTTTCCAAACAAATGATTTTATCCAATGAAATTTGCAGAATTAGTACGCTTTTAGAAAATAACAGCAAGCAAGAGGAAAATCTATACAACTATTTCTGCACGTATTTTGATCCGCATACAGCTTATTTCAGCGATGATTCTAAGACTAGCTTTGTTGCTTCGTTGTCTAAAGAACATCTTTCCCTTGGAATGAGTGTAAATCTGAATGAAAAAAATGAAATAATCATAGCCGAAATTGATCCGAATGGCCCTGCATTTCAAACCGGAATGATCAAAAAAGGAGACCAAATTATTTCTATATCAAATCAAAAAGAAACTTTAAAGGTTTCTTGCGCTTCATTAGAATTGATTTCAAACATGATATTATCAGAATCCAACAAAAGCATTACGCTTACACTGAAACGAAATTCTGGAAAAAGCTTTGATGTTTATATTGAAAAGCAAGTCATGAAAGATGAAGATAATTCGGTTTATAGTTTTATAATTGGGAAAGACAGCAAAATTGGGTACATCAAAATTCCGAGTTTCTATGCTGATTTAGATGAAAATAACCGAAAAGGTTGCGCTGATGATGTTGCACGCGAAGTAATAAAACTCGAGAGAGATGATATAAAAGGTCTTGTAATTGATTTGGTTGATAACGGTGGAGGTTCAATGGAAGAAGCCATCAAACTTGCAGGAATGTTTATTGATTACGGCCCGCTTTCGATTGTGATTGACAACAAAAAAGAGAAATCTGTAATAAATGACCCTTATCGCGGACTAATTTACAAAGGCCCTATTGTGGTTTTGGTCAACAGCAACACTGCATCGGCGAGTGAGTTTTTCGCCTCGATAATGCAAGATTACAATCGTGCGCTTTTGATTGGCAGCAATACACTTGGGAAAGCGACAATGCAAACGATTCTTCCGCTTGACGAGGAAAAAAACACCGATTTTTTAAAAATCACTATTAATAAGTTTTATCGCGTAACCGGCAAAAGTCATCAATATGTTGGCGTAGCGCCAGATGTTGTTTTGCCTGAGTTTTATGAAGATGTTTACCAAAAAGAAAGTGATTTCCCTACCGCAATCAAAAACGACAGCATCCAATCTTCTTTGAGATACCGATTTTATACAAAAAGAGCTTTAATTGACAAAATAGCTAAAAATTCAACAGCAAGACTAGCTGACAATTACTATTTTAATGACATTAAAAAAATCAATCTCAAAATTGATCAAATCGTGAATACTCCGAAAGCAGAACTTCCAATGACTTTGGATGCTGTTTTCAAACAGGAAAAGCTGGTCAATTCGCTTTGGAAAGAGATCAATACATTTAACGATGAAAATAATCCGCTGGATGTTTATAATTCGACTGTAAATCAATTTTTGCTTGGAGTTTATCCAAACGACAAGACGGCAAACCAATATCAGCTGGAGAATTTAAAAACAAATCCGTATTTGAATGAAGCCGTAAATGTTATCAATGAATTTAATGCTTCAAAGTAGAGATTTTAGATTTTAGATTTTAGAAATCGCTTCGCTCTTTTGGGAATTTGGCATTTTAAAAAATTGAAAATTATCAAGTTCTAGCTTTGCGAACTTTTGTGGCTAAAATCGAACCTAGCAAAAATCTTGCATTCTTTGCGTAGATCTTAGCGAACTTTGCGGTTAAATTTATTCCAAAAAAAGAATAATTTTGTTTTTGGAAAAATAAGGAATAACCGTATTTTTGCAACACAAAACTAAAAATTAGAAATGGGAAGAGCGTTCGAATTTAGAAAAGGAAGAAAAATGAAACGTTGGTCAGCAATGGCCAAAACATTTACCAGAATTGGTAAAGATATCGTTATGGCTGTTAAAGAAGGCGGACCAAACCCAGACGCCAATTCTAGATTAAGAGCTGTAATACAAAACGCGAAAGCGGCTAACATGCCTAAAGACAATGTCGAGCGCGCGATCAAAAATGCAAGTAATAAGGATACTGCCAACTATAAAGAGATTTTGTTTGAAGGATATGCGCCTCACGGAATCGCAATCTTGATTGAAACTGCTTCTGACAACAATAACAGAACTGTTGCAAACATTCGCAGCTACTTCAACAAATGCAACGGAACTATGGGAACTCAAGGTTCTGTTGAATTTATGTTTGACCACACTTGCAACTTCAGAATTGCAAACAATGGTCTTGATGCTGAAGAATTAGAATTAGAATTAATCGATTTTGGTGCTGAGGAAGTTTTTGAAGACGAAGACGGAATCTTAATCTATGCTCCTTTTGGAAGTTTTGGTGCTTTGCAAAAAGAATTAGAAAACAGAGGTCTTGAAATCCTATCTTCTGGTTTTGAGCGTATTCCTCAAATCACAAAAGAATTGACTGAAGCTCAAATTGCTGATGTTGAAAAACTAATCGAAAAAATCGAAGAAGATGATGACGTGATGAACGTTTATCATACGATGAAAGAAGAATAGTTTTCTTCAAAATATTTTTAAAAGCTCTGGATTTTTCTAGAGCTTTTTTGTTTTAACAAACTTTCGCTTTTTAAAATCAAATAAAAAATTATATTTGCTTTTATCAGAAACAACCCAATTTAAATTCTTTATTTATGCAATCATCAAAATTCATGAAATTTGCCGTAATAGCGCTTGTGATCTTATTTATTGTGATCAGCGTTATTAGCTAAAAAATACAAGTCTTCTACTATAGAAGACTTTTTTATTTGATTAAAAATCATTCATCAATAAATTACATGAAGGGAAAAATACTATTTCATGGTTTTGTGTTACTTCTTTTTCTCGTATTTCTTCAAAGAATCGTAACAAACATTATTTACAATAGTGAAAACAATCTAGGCGAAGGAATAATATATGATTACTCATCATACAAACGCGGTGGCAACTCTGCCACAACTTATACCTATTTCATACGAGACAAAAATGGACGTAAATATGAAGACGGCGGAGATAGCGACACCAATGAATATGGCTTTTCGATTGGTGATAAAGTTGTTTTTAGAAAACTTCATAATGGAGGTTCAAACTCCGTACGAATGATCAAACGCAATGGCGAGCAAGTACGAAATTATTATGGCTTTGTAGATTATGCAAGTGTGGTTTCTGTAATACTGATAATCCTTGGTTATATTTATATTCCTAAGCTTTTAAAAACATAACAAGAAAAGATCAGAAATCGGACTATGCGAATCTGAACATAAAATTAATTATGTCCCAAATTTCAATTTTAAAAAATATACAATTAGGCAAAAAATCATTTCCACTCGAAAATCCAGATGCGGAAATGTGTTTTAGTTTCTACTGTGGAAATGGCGAAATACAACACAAAGCAGTTATTTCTTTCGGAAAATCAAATTTATTGAGTTCATTACTCGAAGCTGGTCAGCTCACAAATCATGATTTAAACCAAATCAACATCGACAAACTATTAACTTTAGGAAATCAAAATAGCTTTTCTTTTTGCAGATATCAAATATGTAATTTCAATGAATGCAACAACGATTATCTTATCATTTTTGACATTAATGAGTACAGGGATTACTATAGTTGTTTTATATATTCGGTTTTACAAATAGAAAAACAAGTCATTATTAAAAACTAAACCACTAATAATTAACACATAAAACACTAAAGAAATATTTATTTGAACTCATTTTAAACTAAACTTAAATACACGCAAAAAATATCATTTCGATTATATTTGCACCACCTCAAATTTAAAATCGAAATAAAATGCAAACATCGAAATACACGAAGATAGCAGTAGTTGCACTGGTGCTTTTGTTTTTAGCGTTAAGCGTAATTAGCTGCAGCACGCATGTACATACAAGCGCACCAGCACCAGCGCCAAAAGCAAAAAAAGTACCGCCAGGACAAGCTAAAAAAATGTCAGGAAGCAAAAGTGCCAAAGCTTATGCTCCAGGACAACAAAATAAAAATTAAATCAAAAAAGCCTTCTGAAAAACCAGAAGGCTTTTGTTTTCTTTAAAGTTTAAAGTCGTTAAATTTTACGATCTCATTTATTTTTTTACTGCCTTTTTTGTCACCTTCAACAAGTAAGTTCCTTCCGGCAACTCATCAATATTAGAAGCATTACTACCATTTATTTTTCTTCCTTGAGAAAAAACTTCGATTACTTTTTCTGTATTTGCTTCTGCACTTGAGGTTGCAACTGCGTTTTTTGGAGGATTTTGAGTTTTTACTGGTGAAGATGCAACTTTTTTATCATTTGAAACCGTTTCAGCTTTTGCACTTCCAGCTGGTTTTGAGCTGTTGTATGATTCCAAAACTTGTTCATCAGTCATTGCAACATTATAAATTTTTAGGTCATCTATATCAGCATTAAGAGTTGTAGTTGTATTAATTTGTCCTAATCTCAAAACATAACCTTTAGTAGCGCGCAAAATTCCGCTTGCTGATTTTAATAATTCACCATTACGGTATATTTTAGAATTATTCCCATCATACGTAATATTGTATTGGTACCAAACTTCTTTTTGAAGCGGCACTGAAGCAATAAGATTGTTTGTGTCGCCCCAACCTACTAAACTCACATCTGAGTTTCCAGCAACAACAGGTTGCTGCAATAAACCAAAAAATTGAGAATTCGATGGCGTACCATAACCAAAAACATAATTCGCAGAAGCAACATTATTAAATTTTATCCAAAAAGATATTGATCGAGGTTTGTTATCCTGCGGAAGCTCTCCAACCATTCCTTGCAACACTTTATTCGTAATGCGCTGTGCTGCTTTAGCTGTTCCCATTCTGTCTGCAACAAAATTAGGAGTTCCTAATAATGAAATTGAATTATCAGCACTATTCAAAGTTCCGTTGAAAGTAAATTCCTGAATAGGATTTTGGGCATTAGAAGTTAAAAAAGTTACAAACATTAACGTAAGTAATAATTTTTTCATGGTTAGGATTTTTGGAGATTTGGGGTTATATCTTTTTACTTAAATAATTTTTTAATTTATTATGAATAGAATCATTTTAAAACAAAAACGTTTCCTAATGTTCGCTAAATAATTTTATTTATTTGTTAAAATTATAAATTTAATTCAAAGTCGCAAAACATTTGTCGGTAACGAGTACGATATTCTTATTAAAATTCGGAAAAATAAAAAAAGAAAGAAGTTTTTCTTACTATTTGTAAAAACATATTTACAAAAAAGACAGTGGTAATAAAAAAAAACCTTCTGAAATTCAAAAGGCTTTTTCTACTATCCAAAATAAATTGCTTACTAAACAACATGATAAAAAAAAAAAAAAAAAACTAAAAACTAACTATTAACTATTAACCACATTTTTAAATCTTATTTCGATGTCAATTTGTTTGCGGGAGCATTTGTAATTTTCAACAAATAAGTTCCCTCTGGCAAATCTTTAATGCTCATTGAATTATTTTCAAGAACCTTTTGTCCTTGTGAATAAACCTCAACACTTTTTTGTCCACCATTTACATCGCTGTTTCTAATAATTGCGTTTGACTGCGTAGTTTTAACCGCAACTTTAGCTTTTCCAGTAGCAGTCTTTGCAGGGACTGTTTTAGGAGCCACTTGCTCAACCGCTACCGCAATTATAGGCTTTGTTTCTTCATAAAGCGCTGCTACTTGCTCATCTGTCATCGCGACACTATATATTTTTAGGTCGTCAATATCAGCATTGATGCCTACAGTCGTATTGATTTCACCTAATCTAAAGATATTGCCTTTTGTAGCACGTGTTAAACCACTCATCGATTTCAACAGTACTCCGTCACGGTAAATTTTTGAAACTGTTCCGTCATAAGTTATCGTATATTGATACCAAGCTCCTTTTACTAATGGAACAGAAACAATCACATCGTTGCTTGCACCCCATCCAGACAAACTTAAATCTGAATTTGATGAAACTGCAGCTTTTTGAAGCAAGCCATAATATTGTCCGTTATAAGCAGTTCCATAACCTAAAATGTAATTTGCTTTAGAAATATCATTCAGTTTTACCCAAACACTAATTGTTCTAGCTGTATTATTTTGAGGAAGATCATCAATTACAGCTTCTAAAGATTTATTAACCAGACGCTGTGCGCCATTAATATTCCCCATTCGATCTGGAACAAAATTATTTGTTCCCATGAACGTAATGGTATTTTGAGTATTATTTAAAGTATTGTTGAAGTTAAATTCCTGAATAGGATTTTGCGCAGTAGCATTCAAATAACTTACAAACATCAAAGAAAGTAGTAATTTTTTCATAGCGATAGATTTAGGAGATTAAACAACTTTGTGTCATTTTAACACTGCTAAACTATATTTTTATGCTTTTTAGCGAAAATTTTTTCGACAACGAACCTAAAAACTCGTTAAAATAACCAAAATTGATGATTTTTAACGGTCAATTGTATTTATTTATACTCTCAACAATATTATTAAAAAAATAAATTTACTTCAATCAAAACAAATGTTTCTTACGTATAAATACGGTATTTATAAAAATCTATTAAATATTCAAACATAACATCTTTTGCAGAATTAGATGTTTTTTACTTTTTCAAAATATCCTTAGGACTATATTCAAAAAAAAAACTCCATCACAAAAGGATGGAGTTTTTTATATTTCTAAAAATTGTTTTTATTTAACAAATTCAACTTTTTGAACTTCTTCTTCGTTAATGCTGTCAAAGAATCCTTGTTCATTCATCCAGTCATCACTAAATACTTTACTCATGTAACGAGAACCGTGATCTGGGAAAATAGCAATGATATTGCTGTCTTTTGTAAACTCACCTTCTTCAGCATATTGTTTGATTGCCTGCATTACTGCTCCAGATGTATATCCAACAAACAAACCTTCTTTGCGAGTGATCTCTCTTGCAGAGTGCGCACTTTCTTCGTCGGTTACTTTCATGAATTTATCAATAATATCAAAATCTGTAGCTGACGGAATCAAATTTTTCCCTAAACCTTCAATTCTATAAGGATAAATCTCCTTGTTATCGAATTCTCTTGTTTCGTGGTATTTCTTTAATACAGAACCAAAAGCATCAACTCCAAGAATTCTGATATTAGGATTTTTCTCTTTTAAGAATTTTGCAGTTCCAGAGATTGTTCCTCCTGTTCCGCTGCAAGCAATTAAGTGCGTGATTTTTCCTTTTGTCTGTTCCCAGATTTCAGGACCGGTAGTGTTGTAGTGTGCATCAATATTCAATTGATTGAAATATTGATTAATATAAACAGAACCTTTTGTTTCTTCGTGTAGACGTTTAGCTACGTTGTAATAGGATCTTTCGTCATCTGCTGAAACGTGTGCCGGGCAAACATAAACTTTTGCTCCTAGGCTTCTCAACATGTCAATTTTATCTTTTGACGATTTTGAACTTACTGCTAAAATACAGTTATAACCTTTAATAATGCTGACCATTGCCAAACTGAATCCGGTATTTCCAGATGTAGTTTCAATAATCGTATCACCTGGCGATAAGATTCCTTTTCTCTCGGCTTCTTCAATAATATATAACGCGATTCTATCTTTTGAGGAATGACCTGGATTAAAAGCTTCTACCTTTGCGTAGAAATTTCCTTCTAACTCTTCGGTGATTTTATTTAGCTTAATAAGTGGGGTGTTACCTATTAATTCTAAAACATTATTATAAGCATTTATTTCTTCTTTCATAAAAAAATAGTTAATCAGAGGTCTTTTTAAAAACCCCGATAGGTTGCAAATTTAACAAAATTTTTCTAATTAGCTTTTAATTTTCTCTAAATCTAATAAAAAACTAAATTCCTTTGCTAAGTCCTTCAAAGCCTCAAAACGACCCGAAGCTCCACCATGTCCAGCGTCCATATTAGTATCTAAAAACAAAAGTTTATCGTTTGTTTTCATATTCCTCAATTTGGCTACCCATTTGGCTGGCTCCCAATATTGTACCTGAGAATCATGCAATCCTGTAGATACATACATATTTGGATAATCTTGCGCTTTTATATTATCGTATGGTGAGTACGATAACATATAATCATAATACTTTTTATTGTTCGGGTTTCCCCATTCGTCGTATTCTCCTGTTGTTAACGGAATAGTGTCATCTAACATTGTTGTAATAACATCAACAAAAGGCACCTGAGCAATTACTCCGCTGTATAATTGTGGAGCTTCATTTATGATAACTCCCATCAAAAGTCCTCCTGCTGATCCTCCTTCTGCATACAAATGTTCAGAAGAAGTATATTTCTCGTTTATTACAAATTTAGAGCAATCGATGAAATCTGTAAAGGTATTTTTCTTTTTTAACAGTTTTCCGTCTTCATACCATTGTCTTCCCAAGTCCTCTCCCCCTCTAATATGTGCGATCGCGTAAACAAATCCGCGGTCTAAGAGCGAAAGTCTAGTCGAAGAGAAATAGGCATCCATTGTGATACCATAAGAGCCATAAGCATATAATAAAAGCGGATTTTTGCCATTTTTCTCCAATCCTTTTCTGTAAATCATCGAAATTGGCACTTTTACTCCGTCTCTGGCTGTTGCCCAAACGCGTTCTTCAATGTAATTTTCTTTATCAAACTTTCCTCCTAAAACCTGTTGTTCTTTTAATATTTCTTTGGTTTTAGTTTTCATATTAAAATCAATTACCGATGATGGCGTTGCAAGCGATTGATAGCTGTAACGCAAAATATCGGTATCAAAATCAACATTTGTTGTCGTGTAAGCGTTGTACGTTTCACTTCCAAAAGGCAAATAATAATCCGGCTCGCCATTCCACGGCATAATTCGGATATGATTTAAACCGTTTGAACGCTCCTCTACAACTAAATAGTTTTTAAAGATTTCAATATCTTCTAATAAAACATCTTCTCTATGCGGAATAACATCTACCCAGTTTCTTTTTCCTGTTTTATTTTCAGGCGTTTTCATCAATTTGAAATTAGTCGCTTTATCTTTATTGGTCAAAACATAAAACGAATCTTCATAATGCGAAATACTATATTCCAAGCCACGTACGCGTGTCTGAAACACTTCAAATTCGCCGTCTGGATTATCTGAATTCAAAATCCTGTATTCCGTCGTCAATGTACTTCCAGAACTGATTACAATGTATTTTTTTGATTTTTCTTTATGTACCGAAACATTAAAAGTGTCATCTACTTCATTATAAACCAAAACATCATCTTTAGAATCTGTATTTAATTTATGTCTGAAAATCTTGTCAGCTCTTAAAGTAACTTCGTCTTGTCTGGTGTAAAACAAAGTATTATTATCATTTGCCCAAACCGAGCTTCCTGTTGCATTTTCGATTTTATCTGAAAGAATTTCTCCAGTTTCTAGATTTTTAACCTGAACGGTATAAATTCTTCTTCCGACAATATCAATTCCAAAACTCGCAAATTTATTATCCGGACTGATGCTTAAACCGCCTAATTTGAAATAAGCATGTCCTTTTGCCAATTCGTTGCAGTTGAATAAAATTTCTTCATCTGCCGAAAGGCTTCCTTTTTTTCTGGCAAAAATGGGATAATCCTGCCCTGTTTCGAAACGTGTGATATAGAAATATCCATTATAAAAATAAGGAACAGATGAATCGTCTTCCTTTATTCTGCTTTTCATTTCCTCATACAATGATTCTTGCAAATCTTTAGTATGAGCGGTCATATTTTGATAATATTCGTTCTCTTTATTCAGATAATCAATTACTTCTGAATTTTCGCGGTCATTCAGCCAAAAATAATTGTCAATTCTGGTTTCTTTATGCTTTTTGAGTTTTTTTGGAATTTCTTTCGCCTTTGGGGCTAGTATATTGTTTTGCATTGATTGAGCATTTATTTTTAAATACGGAAAGGCAAAAGTAGTACAATCAAAACAGAACGAAAATTAATTTTTTCATAAAATATTCTATTGATTTACCATAGCAATATACTAATTTTGTCTGAAATAATTTAAAAAAGCAAGAAAAATGGATTTAATGGGAATGATGGGCAAACTTAAAGAAACCCAGCAAAAAATTGAAGATACAAAGAAACGCTTAGATACTGTTTTAATTGACGAACAAAGCGCTGACGGATTATTGAAAATTACAATTACTGCAAGCCGAAAAATCAAAACAATCTCTGTTGATGATTCGCTTTTAGAAGATAAAGAACAATTAGAAGATTATTTAATCGTAACATTAAATAAAGCAATTGAAAAAGCAACAAACATCAACGAAAGAGAACTTGACGCTGTAGCAAAAATGGACATGCCGATGATTCCTGGGATGGATAATCTTTTTAAATAAGGGACAAAGGTTCAAAGTCACAAAGTGACAAAGGCTTTTATCGCAAAAAAAAAAAAAAGACGCACTATTTTGTGCGTCTTTTTTTTTGCTTTGTTACTTTGTTACTTTGTTACTTTGTCGCTATGTATCTTTGATCAAATTTTCGAAAAAATCTCCATTACATATGTATGCATTACTTCTTTATAGTCTAAATGCGTAACGATTCGGAGTTTATTGTGACCTAATGAACTTATAAGGATGTTTTTTTGTTTTAACTTTTCGATTAAAAGTGTATCACTGTAGCCTTCTGCTAAAGAAAAAATTAGGATGTTAGTTTCAACAGGCTCTACAGAAGCAATCCATGATTTTGTACTTAAGATTGCACCAATTTCTTTTGCTCTGCGGTGATCTTCAGCCAATCTTTCGATATTATTTGCCAAAGCATACAATCCTGCCGCCGCCAAATAACCAACTTGACGCATTCCTCCGCCCAATATCTTCCTGATTCTCAACGCTCTGTGAATATCAGCTTTGCTTCCAAGGAGTACTGAACCAATTGGCGCACCTAATCCTTTGGACAAACAAACTGAAATCGTATCAAAAATTGCCCCGAATTCCTTCGGATTTTGTCTTTTAGCAACTAATGCGTTCCAAATTCTCGCCCCATCTAAATGGAATTTTAAATTATTGGCATCGCATACTCTTTTAATTTCTCTTAAATCCTCCAATTCATAACAAGCTCCTCCTCCTTTGTTGGTGGTATTTTCAACACAAACCAAACTTGTTAACGGACTATGATAAAATTCGGGATCATTAATTGCTGCAGCAACTTGCGAAGCATTGATCATACCACGGTGGCCATCCAATAAACAGCAAGAAACACCGCTGTTGAACGAAACCCCTCCTCCTTCATAATGAAAAACATGTGCATATTTATCTGCAATCAACTGTTCGCCCGGCTGGGTATGAAGTTTAATAGCAGTTTGATTTGCCATAGTTCCAGACGGAAAAAAAAGTCCAGCTTCCATACCAAAAAACTCGGCTACTCTTGTCTCTAATTCGATAACCGTAGGATCCTGTTTGTATACATCATCACCAACTTGCGCATTGAACATATACTGCAGCATTTCATATGTTGGTTTTGTAATGGTATCGCTAACTAAATTTATTTCCATATAAAACTGATATCTTTTTTTTGGACAGCAAAATTACGTATTACTGTTATTTATTAATCGTAAGTTTTAATAAATTTTAACTTTCGATTACTATATAACCAAATTAACGTTTTATTTATAAAAAACATATAAATCTAACATTAATAATTTAAAAATTGATTTGTCATATTTCAATTCTTTTCTTTAAAATGAAAATCAGCTTTCTATTATCACAAAAAAACAAAGCAAAGCCATTATACTTCAATCACTTATACAAGTAAGATTGTATTCTAAATTTTTTGTCATATTCTGAAAACTAAATCTTATTTTTGTAAAAGGAAATTTCACTAAACAACTATAGTAATTTCTGCAAAAAACATTTAAAACTACTTATTAATTTATGACAACAGCCGAACAAGTAAAAGGTATTGTGGAGCGCCTTGGTGCGTTGAGGAGGTATCTTTGACGTTGATGCCAAGCTAATCGAAATTGCAAACGAAGAAGAAAAAACTTTTGCGCCTGATTTTTGGAACAATCCAAAAGAAGCCGAAAATCTTGTAAAAAATCTTCGAAACAAGAAAAAATGGATTGAAGATTATGACAAAGCCGTATCACTGACAGAGGAATTACAGCTGGCTTATGATTTTTACAAAGAAGGTGAACTTTCTGTAGATGAATTAGATGAACAATACAATGTGGCACAATCGCACATTGAGAACATCGAATTCAAAAATATGCTTTCTGACGAAGGCGACAGCTTAAGTGCCGTAGTACAAATTACTGCTGGAGCTGGAGGAACTGAAAGTTGCGACTGGGCAGGAATGCTGATGCGTATGTACATGATGTGGGGCGAAAGTTATGGTTATAAAATCAAAGAACTTAACTTTCAAGAAGGCGACGTTGCCGGAATCAAAACGGTTACTTTAGAATTTGAAGGCGATTATTCTTTCGGATATTTAAAAGGAGAAAATGGAGTTCACCGTTTGGTCCGAATTTCACCTTTTGACAGTAATGCAAAACGTCATACTTCGTTCGTATCGGTTTACGTTTATCCGCTTGTAGATGACAGTATTGAAATCGACATTAATCCTGCTGATATCGAGATTACAACTTCTCGTTCGAGTGGTGCTGGTGGTCAGAACGTAAATAAAGTTGAAACTAAAGTTCAATTGGTTCACAAACCAACTGGAATTCAAATTCAATGTTCTGAAACGCGTTCGCAACAAGACAACAGACAACGTGCCATGCAAATGCTTCGTTCTCAATTGTATGAAATCGAATTAAAGAAACAACAAGCACAACGTGCCGATATTGAAGCCGGAAAAATGAAAATTGAATGGGGTTCGCAAATTCGTAACTACGTAATGCAACCTTATAAATTAGTAAAAGATGTTCGTACAGGCTATGAAACCAGCGACGTTGATGGTGTAATGAACGGAAATATCGACCCATTCCTTAAAGCATATTTAATGATGATGGGACAGAAAGAAGAGGAATAGTATTCAGTCACAATTTACAGTCACAGTAAACTCGAAACCTGAAACTCGAAACCTGAAACTCGAAACAAAAAAACAACCAGTTATGATAAAATGGGCCGATGTAATTCATTTTACAAATAAAGGAAATCCTGCTCCAGACAAAAGAGTAGAAAAAACAGAAGATGAATGGAAACAAATTCTGACTCCAGAAGAATTTCAAGTGACTCGATTGAAGGGAACTGAAAGATCTTTTAGTTCAGAGTTATGCAGTTTATTTGATCCGGGAATTTATGAATGCAAATGTTGTGCGACAGTTCTTTTTGATGCAAGTGAAAAATTTGAATCGGGAACTGGATGGCCATCGTTTACACAACCAATCAAAGAAAATGCAATTGCATACCATGCTGACCGTTCATACGGAATGGTTCGCGTTGAGGTGGTTTGCAATGTGTGCGATTCTCATTTAGGCCATGTTTTCCCTGACGGTCCACCTCCAAGCGGTTTGCGTTATTGCATTAACGCTGTTTCCCTTTCTAAAGTAAAATAGTCCAACTATGATCAAATAAAAAAACAGAAGTATTTGCTTCTGTTTTTTTTTTATGCTTTTGCGAAAAATTTCGAATACGACATTTTCGAAATATTCGATTTATTTCAATTGATTTTGTAAATTAGCCAACACTATTTTGTAAAAAAAGCAATATCTCATGGATTTAAACTTCAATAAAAACGAAGATCACAATAAATTACTCCTTTCAGAATTAAAACAAAAATTTGCCAAAGTAAAATTAGGCGGCGGCGAAAAACGAATTGCAAAACTTCATTCTGAAGGAAAAATGACCGCTCGTGAACGCATTGCTTATTTATTGGATGAAAATTCAGAAAATATTGAAATTGGAGGCTTTGCCGGCGAAGGAATGTACAAAGAACATGGCGGATGTCCTTCTGGCGGTGTTGTTGTGAAAATTGGCTATATAAAGGGAAAACAATGTATTGTTGTGGCTAATGATGCTACAGTAAAAGCCGGAGCTTGGTTTCCTATTACCGGAAAGAAAAACCTTCGTGCACAAGAAATCGCCATTGAAAATAGACTTCCTATCATTTATCTTGTTGACAGCGCAGGAGTTTATCTACCAATGCAAGATGAAATTTTTCCAGATAAAGAACATTTCGGACGCATTTTTAGAAATAATGCCCAAATGAGCAGTATGGGAATCACCCAAATCGCTGCCGTTATGGGAAGCTGTGTTGCTGGTGGTGCTTATTTGCCAATTATGAGCGACGAAGCTTTAATTGTCGATAAAACCGGAAGTATTTTCCTGGCGGGAAGTTATTTGGTAAAAGCTGCAATTGGTGAAACTATTGACAATGAAACTTTAGGCGGCGCAACAACACATTGCGAAATCTCTGGAGTTACTGATTATAAAGCTAAAGACGACAAAGATGCTTTAGACAAAATCAAAAATATTGTAGATAAAATTGGTGACTTTGACAAAGCTGGCTATAACCGAATCAAAGCTGAAAAACCGGCTTCAGACCCTAACGATATTTACGGAATTTTGCCTAAAGCTCGTACAGAACAATACGATATGATGGAAATCATCAAACGTTTGGTCGACAATTCTGATTTTGAAGCTTATAAAGAAGGTTACGGCCAATCACTAATAACAGGTTACGCTAGAATTGATGGCTGGGCTGTTGGAATTGTTGCCAATCAGCGAAAAGTGGTAAAAACCAAAAAAGGCGAAATGCAGTTTGGCGGCGTAATTTATTCTGACAGCGCGGATAAAGCCACTCGTTTTATAGCAAATTGCAATCAGAAGAAAATTCCGCTTGTATTTTTACAAGATGTAACCGGTTTTATGGTTGGTTCAAAATCTGAACATGGTGGCATTATAAAAGATGGTGCCAAAATGGTAAATGCAGTCAGTAATTCGGTTGTTCCGAAATTTACCGTAATTGTTGGAAATTCTTATGGTGCAGGAAATTATGCCATGTGCGGAAAAGCGTATGATCCAAGATTAATATTTGCTTGGCCAAGCGCCGAACTTGCCGTAATGGGCGGCACTCAAGCCGCTAAAGTTTTGGCACAAATTGAAGCCTCTTCGCTTAAAGCAAAAGGAGAAATTGTAGATGAAGCTAAAGAAACAGAGCTTTTCAATAAAATAAAAGCAAAATATGACGAGCAGGTTTCTCCTTACTATGCCGCTTCAAGATTATGGACAGACGCCATTATTGACCCGCTTGATACACGTAAATGGATTTCAATGGGAATCGAAGCTGCCAACCATGCTCCTATTCAAAAACCTTTCAATTTAGGCGTAATTCAGGTTTAAGAAATTTCGAAATTCTCAAAACAAGTTAAACAAACACCAAAAAACTCATTTTCAAGCACTTATTTTTAAATATGTGATTAAAATTTTGTAATTTTAATAAACAATTTTTAATCACTTTATGTCATGGAAAATGTAAAAAGCTTGAATAAATGGGCGAATTCGCACACTTATTTGCCAATAGATTTAGTACGTATTGTATTGGGTGTTTTTTTATTTATGAAGGGAGTTTCATTTGTAACAAACGTTCAATATCTGCATGATTTAATTTCTCCAATCGATCAATTTGGAGGCGGAATGTTCTTGCTGCATTATATAGCGCCCGCGCATATGATTGGAGGAATAATGATCGTTTTTGGTCTGCTCACCCGTTGGGCAATTGCCGCACAGCTTCCAATTCTATTCGGAGCCGTTTTAATTAACTTCATGGGAAGAATGCATTCTGAAAGCTTAATCCTTGCAATAGCGGTGTTGGTGCTTTGCATTTTCTTTCTATTCTACGGCGGAGGAAAGCATTCTGCCGACTACTATTTCAAAATGCAACAATAATATATTTTATCCTCAGTTTAAATATTTAGGCTGAGGATAAAACAAAAAAGCATTTTTAAGAAGTAATTAGCACTTCAAAATTTCTTTTATTGTGTTTTATGAACTAAATTCGCCCCCATGAATTGGATTCGTAAAACTGTTTTATTTATTTCTCTTTTGATTATAGGCTTATTTGCTGCTCAAGCAAGTGATGCTCCTATGCAAAAAATCGAAATTGAAAAAACAGATTCCAATTTCTCTAAAGACATTCCAGATTCTTCTGCTTTTATTCAACCGCAAGCTGGTTACCAATTTGCAGCAAGTATTAAAACAGAATATCCTGTTGTAGTAAAATGGTTTGATTCTTTACTCTCAATTGTACCTCAACATGAAGCAGTTAAGTCTGTTTTCAATTTCACCCGTCAATTTTCTACTCAGAGCAAGAAAATTACGCTCATGCTCTATGCTTTCCATTTTTTTTGGTAAATAAATCCGTGAAATTTTAACGCGAAAGACTTTCTTTCACAAATCCTAAACAGTTTTCTAGCCAGAAAACTATTTACAATTTCATAGTATTTATCAAAATAAAATCAAAAATGGAAACAAGTGTAACCATAATTGGTATTGTGATTGCGATTATTGTCGCTATTCCAATCTATTTTTCAGCACGATCGAGCGCTGCAAACAAAGCAAAAATCTTAAACATCAAGAAGAAATTCGATTCTGTAAATCCAGAAAATTTCACCTTGACTGAATCTCAAAGCAACAAAACCCTTACTATAGATCAAAACAATAAAAGATTCATTTTAATGAATTTTAATCCAAATCAGCAGGAATCGACTTATGTGGATTTAAAAACTGTTTCTTCCTGCAAATTGGTTTTGACTACAGATGGAAACTCAGATACAATCTTGAAAATTGATTTCGAATTTCAAGAAAAAGACAATGCTAAAAAAATCAATATTCCGTTCTATGATTTTGATGATGATCGAATCAAACAGATTAGCGCTTATCAAGATCATGTCTTTGCAAAAAAATGGCTTAAAATCATCGAAGATTCTATTTCACGTTAGTTATTTAATTCAGAGAAGAGGCTCAAATTTTGAGTCTCTTTTTTTTTGCAGTATGATATTTATCATTTTAATTTTTAAACTGCCACAGTAATTTTGATGATCTTTAAATGTTTTATTTATGAAAATATCACTGACTCAAAAATATAACGTCCCAGGTCCAAGATACACAAGCTATCCAACTGTTCCGTATTGGAATGAAGAAAATTTCAATTTAGAAAAATGGATAACTTCTTTTCAAAAATCATTTTTAGAAAGCAACGCACAAAACGGAATAAGCCTATATATTCATTTGCCGTTTTGCGAAAGCATGTGTACTTTTTGTGGTTGCAATAAACGAATTACAAAAAATCATTCAGTAGAAGAAAAATACATAGATGCTGTTTTAAAAGAATGGAAACTGTATTGTGAACTTCTTCCAGAAAAACCACTTATCAAAGAAATTCATTTAGGTGGAGGAACGCCAACTTTTTTTTCAGTTAATAATTTAGAAAATCTTATAAATGGCATTTTTAAATTAGCTGACAAAGCAACAAACTATGAATTTAGCTTTGAAGGACATCCTAACAATACTACTTACGAACAACTTAAGACATTATACAATTTAGGCTTTCGCCGAGTTAGTTTTGGCGTTCAAGATTACGCCGAAAAAGTTCAAAAGGCGATTCATCGCATTCAACCTTTTCATAATGTTGCCAAAGTAACTTTTTGGGCAAAAGAAATTGGGTACACTTCGATAAGCCACGATATTATTTTCGGGCTTCCTTTTCAGACTTTAGAAGATGTTGTCGATACAATCGAAAAAACAAATTCACTAAAGCCAGACCGCTTAGCATTTTATAGTTATGCTCATGTGCCGTGGATAAAAGGAAATGGACAAAGAGGTTTTGATGAAGAAAACTTGCCTAAAGATTCTGAAAAAAGAATGCTTTATGAAACTGGTAAAAAACTGCTTTCTGCAAATGGATATCATGAAGTTGGAATGGATCATTTTGCATTGCCTTCTGACAGCTTATTTCACGCAGCGTACAATAAAAAAATGCACAGAAATTTCATGGGATACAGTGCTTCAAAAACACAACTTATGATTGGCTTAGGTGTCTCATCAATCAGTGACAGCTGGTATAGTTTTGCACAAAACACTAAAAACCTTGAAGAGTATTATGAAATCTTGGATTTAAATCAACTCCCTGTCATGAAAGGGCATATTTTGGATGATGAAGATTTAATTATTAGAAAACACATTTTAAATTTAACTTGCGACCTTGAAACTTCTTGGAGCGAAGAATTTTTATCTTTTAAAGAATTGCCTGAAGTTTTATTGGCTCTAAAAGAAATTGAAAATGATGAATTGATTGTAATCGAAGAAAACAGTATTAAAATTACAGAAGCCGGAAGACCTTTTGTCCGTAACATCTGTATGGCTTTTGATTTGCATTTAAAAAGAAAATCACCCGAAACTAATTTGTTTTCAATGACTGTCTAACGATAATCTTTTAATGGCAATTTGGAGACTGCTGAACAAACAAACTCATGTTTGAAGGCGACAAGTAGGGAATTCCTAACCCCAAACCCCTCAAGATAAACAACACACCTATAAAAACAGTGACATATGGAATTGCCTTCTGAATTTTATTTCGGAACGGCAATTTTAATAATGAATGAATGTAAACCACTATGGTCATTAAAGGGATAGTGCCAAATCCATAAAGCAACATATACAGAGTCCCTAAACTGGCACTTTGCATAGCAATTGCTCCAAACAAAGCCACATAAACCATTCCGCAAGGCAGAAATCCGTTTAATAAGCCAATTATAAAAAGTGATTTATACGTTTTCTTCTTAAACTGACTTCCTAAACTCGATTTAATTTTTGAAATTACTTTGTAAACAGGTTTTGAGAAATTATATTTAGCAAATGTTTTTTCAGGAATCAAAACAATGACAATCATCGCTATACCAATAAAAATGGATATTTTTTGCTGTATTCCTGCCATGAAAAAACCACGCCCTAATAAGCCAAAAATAAGACCTATTACAGCATACGCAGTCAATCGTCCTAAATGATAAGTTATAATCTGGGTTACTTTTTTTGCTTCATTTTGATGGTCAACAGGAAGCATAACCGCAATTGGTCCGCACATTCCAACACAATGCAGACTGCTTATAAGACCTAATATGAATGCAGAATATAACATTACATCTAGTTATGAGTTATGAATTTTAATTTATAAGTTTTGACTTTCGACTTTCGACTTTTGACCTTTGACTAAAAAATTAGTTTACGTAGATTACTTCTTTAGTCAAATATTTTGTTCCGTTGTATTGCCATTCCATGTTGACATCCCAACGTCCTTTTATTAATTTATTTTTCGGAATCACTAATGCTGAATTTGTTAAAGCAATTTTAGTGTTAAAATCAAATTTCTTATTCGAAGGTCGGTATAACAATACATTTCCAGTTACTTTATCACTTTCAAAAGTTGCAGGAAAAGCAACTTTTACACCCGCGTCACTAGAAGTAATTGATGGTTTTTGCTGTAAATCATGTGCATTTTGAACGCGAGCCATTTCTTCTTGAAAATGTGAATCATGCTTGTAATATTCTTCCACAACCAAATCATTGTCATACTTTGAATTAGACTGTACCTCAAAAACAAAATACAATATAAAGCTCATAAAAAGAGCAAAAGCTATAACGATTCCAGTTCCCCAATTTATTTTCATAATCGTAGTATTTAATTAAAACTTCTTGGACTTAAAAAGTTTGTTTTTGTAGTTTCAAGCAATTCTTTGCCGTTATAAACTCCAATTTTCACTGTTGTTTTATCGCTTTCTAGAATCGCTTCATTGATTTCTATGAAAAGAGTCCCTTGAGCAGTCTCTTCTCTTTTAATTTTAAAATGCTTGTTTCCAACATTTTTAATTTCTCCTTTTTGGTCAATCAATTCAAAATGAATATCCTTATAATCCTTCATTGTTTTATTAACGATTTTATACGTATAAACATTGCTTATATTCTCGCCTTTATGCTGAAACAATTGTCCTGGTAAACGTAAAATAATGGCCTCAACATTTGTTCTCAAAAATAGCATTCCGACAAAAACACTTAACAAAATGAATAAAACTGCTGTATAGCCTTTCATTCTAGCAGTGAATTTAAAAGGCTCTTTTTTTGCGATTTCATCTTCCGAAGCATAGCGAATTAAACCTTTTGGAAGACCAACGCTTTCCATGATATGGTCACATTCGTCAATACAGGCAGTACAGTTTGTACATTCTAATTGAGTTCCATTTCTTATATCAATTCCCATTGGGCAAACATGCACACATTGAAGACAATCAATACAATCTCCTTTTCCGGTTAAAGCACGATCTTCTTTTTTATTGAATTTTCCGCGTCCGGCTTCTTTTTCGCCACGAACAAAATCGTACGCAACATTAATTGATTTATTATCCAAAAGCACACCTTGAAGTCTTCCATAAGGACAAGCAATAATACAAACTTGCTCACGAAACCAAACAAAAACAAAGTAAAAAACGCTAGTAAAAATAAGTAGTGCGATAAAATTGCTGGCTTGTTTTACAGGACCTTGCTCAATCATTAAAAACAATTGATCGCTTCCTACTAAATAGGCTAAAAACACATTTGCAATACCAAAGGAAATCAAAAAGAAAATAGTCCATTTAAGAAGTCTTTTTCGAATTTTTTCAGCGTCCCATTCTTGTCGAGCTAAACGAGATTGAGAGCCTCGGTCGCCATCGATCCAATATTCAATTCGGCGGAAAACCATTTCCAAAAAAATGGTTTGAGGGCAAATCCAGCCGCAAAAAATCCTTCCAAAAACAACTGTAAACAAGATGATAAAAACAACCCCAACTAACATTGAAATTACAAAAAGATAGAAATCCTGTGGCCAAAACGGAAAACCAAAAATATTAAAACGACGTTCTATAATATTGAACATCATAAACTGATTTCCGTTTATTTTGACAAACGGATTTGCAACTAAAATTGCCAACAAAACATAACTGACAATCTTTCTATAGTCATAGAATTTACCAGACGGTTTTTTAGGAAAAATAAATTTTCGGTTACCGCCTTCATCAATTGTTCCAATGGTATCTCTAAAAGCTTCGTCTGGTAAATTTGACATAATTTTTATTTTTTAACTTCTGTACTATCTTTTGTATTACTTGGTGCTGCATCTTTTTTCGGAGCACTTTCATCTACCCAAACTTCACCTTCCGACTCTTTTGGATCTTTAGGATTGCTTCCTTGTAAAGACAATATATAACTTGCCACTTTTTGAATATCTTTTGGCTTCATACCATTAGTTTTCCAAGAAACCATTCCTTTTCCATCACGACCTCCGTTTGTGATTGTATGGAAAACGTTTTTGATTCCTCCACCTAAAATCCATTTGTCGTCAGTCAAGTTTGGTCCAATTTGCCCTCCAGCATCTGCTCTGTGGCAAGCGGCACAATTTGTCAAGAAAATTTCTTTACCTGCCGCTAAACTTGGTGCATCAGTAAGCAAAACAACTGTCTTTTCATCCATCAAATCTGGAGCAGTTTTTAGATATTCTTCTACATCTATTTTAGCTTGAGCCATTTCTTTTTTCAATTCCGTTTCTTGATCATCTCCACCAAGAATTTCATAGTGCACAAGATAAATAGCACCAAAAATGATACAGATGTAAAATAATCCTACCCACCAAGGCGGTAAATTATTATCAAGCTCTTTGATTCCGTCATAATCATGATCCATCAACAATTCGCCTTCTTTTTCCATAGGCTCTGTTTTGGTCAACTTATGCATCAATTCTTTGAACCAAGTGCTTTCTGTTAAACTCAAACTGTTTTCATACTCCAATTTCGCTTTTTCTTCAGGTGTCATCAATTGGTACAACACCCTATTTACTGCACTAAGTGTAATTTCAATTGCAACCAAAACAAATAGAAATACCAACAAAAAGACCGAAACCATTGGATATTTTATAAAAGCCGGCTTATCGCCTGAATCAATAAAATACTCCATCAAAGCAAAACCGATGAAGAAAATAAGCGGTACTCTTACATATACTGGGAAAAATTTTTTCATTTTATTTATCTTTTGAAATTATACCAAGTCCTCATTTAAAGGAATTTCACTCATTTCTTTAATCTTATCTTTTTTGTATGAAAACACCCAAAGGGCCAATCCTACGAAAAACAAAAAGAAGATCATTAAAGAGAGAATCGGGTAAATTTCTACACCCGATATCGTCTCCATATTGTGTTTTATCTGTTCAAACATAATGCTGTTATTTAGAAGTCTCTTTTACCTTAATATCAGTACCAAGTCTTTGTATGTAAGCAATCAAAGCGACAATTTCTCTTTCGTTCATCGGAACAAATTTTTCGCCTTTAGCTTCTGCTTTCTTTTTGCTATCTGCATAACTTTTTACGAAATCAGGATCATTTTCTAAGCTTTTCTCAATCTTAACAGCTTGATCTCTCAGTGTTTTTTGAGCATTTGCAATTTCAGCTTCTGAATAAGGTACTCCAAGTGAAACCATTGCCTGCATTTTCTTTTGAGTCAATGAAATATCCAACGGTTTGTTGTCAAATAACCATTTATAGCCTGGCATAATTGAACCTGCAGAAGTACTTTGCGGATTCCACATGTGATTGAAGTGCCAGTTGTCATTATACTTGCCACCTACTCTCAGCAAATCTGGACCTGTACGTTTTGATCCCCATAAAAATGGATGATCATAAACAAACTCTCCTGCTTTAGCTTGTGGTCCATAACGCTCTACCTCGCTTCTAAATGGACGTACTGATTGTGAATGACAGCCCACACAACCTTCTCTGATGTATAAATCACGACCTTCAAGCTCTAAAGGCGTATAAGGTTTTACGCTTGAAATGGTCGGTATATTTGATTTTACCATAATGGTTGGTACAATCTGGATAATTCCTCCAATCAAGATTGCAATTGTTGCTAAAATTGTTAATTGAATAGGTTTTCTTTCTAACCAAGTATGGAATTTTTCTCCTCTAAGTCTGTTACCACTTATTGATTGTAATGCTGGAGCTTGTGCTAATTCATCTTCAATTGAATCTCCTGCTTTAATAGTCATTATAATGTTGTATACCAAAGTTAGCATTCCAACAAGATAAAGAGTACCACCAATTGCTCTCATCCAGTATAAAGGCATAATTGCAGTGACTGTTTCAAGGAAATTTCCGTAAGTCAAAGTTCCATCTGGATTAAACTGTTTCCACATAGAGGCTTGCTGGAATCCAGCCACATACATAGGAAGTGCATACAAAATAATACCCAGGGTTCCGATCCAGAAATGGAAATTCGCCAGTTTTTTAGAGAACAAAGTACTTTTTGTCATTCTTGGAATCAACCAATAAATAATAGCAAATGACATAAATCCGTTCCATGCTAATGCTCCTACGTGTACGTGTGCAATAATCCAGTCCGTATAATGCGCGATAGCGTTTACATTTTTGAAAGAAAGCATTGGACCTTCAAAAGTTGCCATTCCGTAACCTGTAATGGCAACAACAAAGAATTTTAAAACAGGTTCTTCACGAACTTTGTCCCATGCACCTCTTAAAGTTAAAAGTCCATTGATCATACCTCCCCAAGATGGAGCGATAAGCATTACTGAGAATACTACACCTAAATTCTGAGCCCAGTTTGGCAAAGCAGAATATAATAAGTGATGTGGTCCAGCCCAAATGTAGATAAAGATTAATGACCAAAAGTGAATAATCGATAATCTATATGAATAAATAGGACGATTTGCGATTTTAGGAACAAAGTAATACATCAATCCTAAAAATGGAGTTGTCAAGAAAAATGCAACCGCATTGTGACCATACCACCACTGTACCAAAGCATCCTGAACGCCCGCGTAAACAGAATAACTTTTTAAAGCAGAAACTGGCAATTCGATGTTATTAAAAATATGAAGTACAGCTACTGTTACAAAGGTGGCCAAATAAAACCAAATTGCAACATATAAGTGTCTTTCTCTTCTGCGCAGCATTGTACCTATCATATTGATTCCCATAACTACCCAAATCACGGCAATTGCAATATCAATAGGCCATTCAAGCTCGGCATATTCTTTTGAAGAAGTATAACCTAATGGCAAAGTTATAGCAGCGGCAACAATAATCAATTGCCAACCCCAGAAATGCAGATTACTTAAAAAATCACTGAACATTCTGGCTTTCAGCAAACGCTGCAGCGAGTAATATAAACCCGCAAAAAAGGCATTCCCTACAAAGGCAAAGATAACTGCATTTGTATGCAAAGGTCTCAATCGGCCATAGCTTAACCAAGAGATTCCATCTGTCATGTTGGGAAAAAGGTACATAACCGCTAAGGTCAGTCCCACTAACATACCTACTACTCCAAAGAGGATAGTGGCATAAATGAATTTTTTTACAATTTTGTTGTCGTAATAAAACTGTTCCATTTCCATAATTATACTTGTTTTTCTTCGGTTGGTGAATTATTTTTCTGGGGAGTAATTTTGGTTTCGTCGTCAAAAAGCATTCTGACAGAAGGCGTATAATCATCATCGTATTGTCCAGATTTGACAGCGATGATAAAAGCAATGAAGAACCCGATTGCTACGAAAATACTAACTGAAATTAATAGATAAATTACACTCATACCTTAAATTTATGTTAACAAAATTAGTAGGTTACTGTTGTATAAAATATGATAATTATCATAGTACAAAGACTTATGATAAATTTAATAAAAAAACTTTTCAGTATTATTTATAATCATTTTAAATTACTGTTACTGAAATAGTTAGACATCAAAGTTACAAAACTTACGATCGTAATTGTGCTCAACGGCATTATGATTGCAGCCACTAAAGGAAGTAAATTTCCAGTGATTGCAAAGGCAAGTCCAACAACATTATAAAGCAGTGACAAAACGAAGCTCATTTTAATAATCAAAATCGATTTATGCGATAATTTTAAAAAATAATCCAATCGCGAAAACTCGTTTGCATCTAAAATTGCATCACAGGCCGGAGAAAAAACATTGACATTTTCTGAAATTGATATCCCTACATTACTTTGTGCTAAAGCCCCGGCATCATTCAAGCCATCGCCAACCATCATAACATTTTGTCCTTCCTCCTGAAGTTTTTTTATGAATTCTAGTTTTTGTTCTGGCTTTTGATTAAAGACAAGTTCTGTTCCGATTGGAAGAATATTTTCTAGATTCGCTCTTTCTCCATCATTGTCTCCCGAAAGCACTTTTAACTTGTAATTTTGGCTTAACGTAGAAAATAACGTTGCAAGGCCATCTCTATATTGATTTTGGAAATTATATTGTCCATAATATATATCATCAATTTTGATATGAAGAGCCGTTTTTTCAATTTCTGAATCATCTAAATCCGGGCTTCCTACAAATTTAGCTGAACCAATTTTTATGGTCTTATTTTCAGTTCTCGCCAATAATCCTTTTCCGGTAATTTCTTCGAATTCATCAATTTTAATTCGTTCTGTTTCGGGCAAAAAATCATACAACATTCTGCTTAAAGGATGATTTGAAGCGCGAAGCACATTTTTCAGCAAAATCATATTTTCATCAGAAATCGCTCTTCCTTCATAGAGAATATTTGACTTTTTATTTGTCGTGATTGTTCCCGTTTTGTCAAAAACAATAGTATCCACTTTTGCTAATTGCTCGATTACCAAAGCATTTTTAAGATACATTTTTTGTTTCCCCATAATTCGGAGGATATTTCCAAAAGTAAATGGAGCTGTTAGGGCAAGCGCGCATGGGCAAGCCACAATTAAAACTGCTGTAAAAACATTGAAAGCCGTATTGGCATCAATAAAAATCCAATAGCAAAATCCTGCAAAAGCGATTAATAATAATATCGGAGTAAAATATCGGCTGATTTTATCGGTAATTGTTTTATGTTTTTGATCTACTTTTTTCTGAAATATCTCATTACTCCATAGTTGCGTAAGATAACTTTGAGAAACTGAATGCAATACTTCCATTTCAATAACTTTCCCAATCTGTTTTCCTCCGGCAAAAACTTTATCTCCTGATTTTTTTGTTATCGGAACAGCTTCACCAGTCACAAAACTGTAATCAATATCAGCTTTTTCGCTAATCAAAATTCCATCAACGGGAATCAATTCTTGATTTCTTATCAATAATCTGTTTCCTTTTAAAACATCATAAATAGGAACGCTTTCTTCTGAAGCATCTGAATTAATTCTAGTAACCGCAATCGGGAAATACGATTTAAAATCTCTTTCAAAACTTAAAAAACTATAGGTTTTAATTTGGAACATCTTCCCTAACAACATAAAGAAAACCAAACCTGTTAAGCTGTCAAAAAAACCTCCTCCATAGTTCATGACAATATCAAAAGTGCTTCTAACAAACATGACAATAATTCCTAACGCAATAGGAATATCAATGTTCAGCATTTTTGATTTTATACTTTTATATGCCGAAACATAATAACCGCTTGCTGAATATAAAAAACTCGGCAAAGCCAATAGAAAAATCAAAACTCTGAAAAAAGGCTTATAATTGTCCAACCAAAATTCTTTGATTTCAAAATATTCTGGAAATGAAAGCAACATTATATTTCCAAAGCAAAAGAAAGCTACTCCAAGTTTATAAGTCAAACTTCTATCGACATTGTTCTTTCCCGTTTCATAGTTTTCGAGGCTTATATAAGGCTCATAACCAATTGAACTCAATAAATAAGCAATAGCTTTAAGTGAAACACGTTCAGAATCGAATGTAATTCGGACTTTTTTTTGCGGAAAATTAACTTGAGACATACTGATTCCTGGCTGAATTCTGTTTAGGTTTTCCAGAATCCAAATACAAGAACTGCAATGTATGTGCGGAATATTTAAAGAAACTATGGAAGTATTTCCTTCCTGAAAATCGACGACTTTGGACGTTATTGCTTCATTGTCTAAAAAATCATATTTTCCTTGAATGTCTTGCGGAGTTGCACCTGGCGATTTTTCAAAATCATAATAACAGATTAAATCATGAAGGCTAAAAATTTCATAGACGGTTTTACAGCCGGCACAACAAAACTTCTTCTCATCAAAATTGATTTCTTCATTTTTAGGAATATCGATTCCACAATGAAAACAGCTTTGCTCAGTCATAATTTGTTTCTTTTTTAATGCAACAAATATTCCAAATAAGAATTAACTATAAATATGACATTTATCATATGAAAATGAAATCGAATTCTAATTTAATAAAATAAAATAGGCGAATTACATCCGTCAAATTTTTCTGCATATTTTAAGAAAAAACAATGCCTTTCAATGCGAATATTGGTTAATTTTGCACTAAATTATATTGCGATGAATAAATGTGATCAATGTATTGTACGCCAGTTGTCGTCTTTAAAAGCCCTTAATAAAGAAGAAGTTGTAAAGTTAGCCAATAGCAAAACGAGTTATTCAATTAAAAAAGGAGATGCTATTTTTGAAGAGGGAGAAGTTACAAACGGTGTCTTTTGTATAAAAGACGGAGTTGGCAAATTATCAAAATTGAGTGCGAACGGAAAGGACCAAATTGTAAAACTGGTAAAGTCTGGCGAACTTCTAGGCCAACGTTCTATGATCAGCAATGAACCTGCTAATTTATCTGCAAAAGCAATCGCCGACATGGAAGTTTGCTTTATTCCAAAATCTGAAATCATACATTTCTTCAATAACAACAATCAATTTTCACTGAATTTGATGCAATCAATTTGTGAAGATTTGAAAGAATCTGAAAACGATAAAATTGCTTTAGTTCAAAAAACGGTAAAACAACGTTTGGCCGAAACTTTATTGCATCTTCATGATGAATTTGGAGAAAACGAAGATAAAACCTTGAAAGTTCAACTTACGAGAGAAGAACTTGCAGGAATTATTGGTACTGCAACAGAAAGCTGTATTCGTCTTTTATCTGAATTCAACAAACTGGAACTTATTGAACTTGTTGGAAAAAAAATAATGCTGAAAAATGTTCGAGCATTAAAAAAAATGGCGGAATAATTACAGCTTTTTAGCCTCGTTCCAAAAAACATCCATTTCTGCCAAAGTCATTTCTGAAAGTGGTTTTCCTAATTCACTTGCTTTGCTTTCTAAATATTGAAAACGCTTAATGAACTTTTTATTGGTACGTTCTAGTGCATCTTCAGGATTTACATTTAAAAATCGGGCGTAGTTGATCATTGAGAATAAAACATCGCCAAATTCAGCTTCAATTTTATCTTGATTCCCTGATTTTACTTCAACTTGCAGTTCTTCTAATTCTTCCTGCACTTTGTCCCAAACTTGATGAGGTTCCTCCCAATCAAAACCAACTCCTTTTACCTTATCTTGAATTCGGCTTGCTTTTACTAATGCTGGAAGACTTCTTGGCACTCCTTCTAAAACTGATTTTTTGCCTTCTTTTAATTTCAGTTTTTCCCAATTTTGTTTTACTTCTTCTTCATCCTTCACAACTGTATCACTATAAATATGAGGATGACGATGAATCAATTTGTCGCAGATTTCATTACATACATCAGCAATATCGAAATCATTGGTTTCTGAGCCTATTTTTGCATAAAAAACGATATGAAGCAATAAATCTCCAAGTTCTTTTTTAACTTCATTTAAATCATTATCCAAAATAGCATCTCCTAGCTCGTAGGTTTCTTCGATTGTCAAATGACGCAAAGTCTGTAAAGTCTGTTTTTTATCCCACGGACATTGCTCACGAAGTTCGTCCATGATAATTAGTAATCTTTCAAAGGCTTTAAGCTGAAGTTCCTTGCTCATTTTGATCTTTTTTGAATTGTAACGGAATAGTGTAAAAGTAAAAAATCCTGTCAAGAAAACATCTTAACAGGATCAATATATTTGAATGTAGCAACTACTATTCTTCTTTTTTAGCTTTTGCTTTTTTAGCAGGTGCTTTTTTTGGTTTTTCTTCTGCTACTGGAGCTTCTTCAGTTGCTTCTACTGCTGCAGGAGCTAAATCTGTAACCAAACCTTTTGCTTGAAGCGTGTTGTACCAGCTTAATACTTTTTTAATATCAGAAGGATAAACTCTTTCTTCATCATAATCAGGCAGAATTTCTTTGAAATAAGCACTTAATGTAGCATTATCTTCTTTATGCGAAATTGCTTGACCTTTGTTTTCTTTAGTCGCAATTTTTTGCATTACTTCAGTTAACGGTTTTTCGCCTTCGTATGTATAAATTGAGATTTCTGACAATAAACTTACATTACTTTTTAAGTTTACTGTGATTTTTTTTCCGTCTGTTAATGATTCCGCCACAAAACCTGTACGAGTCTGAACTTTAAGTACATATAAACCTGGTTTCCCTGAAATGGCTAAAATTTTGTCTAAATTCATGTTTTATTAATATTAGTATTAAGAATTTTTATTGTATGTTTTTCACTGCTTCCGAATGATTATCTTCCTTTTTTAGCAGCTGCAAATTTCATTCTGTATTCTTGGAAAGTCTTTCCTTCTGTGATGTTTTTCAATTTCTTTTGAATCAAACGCTTTTTCAAAGAAGATATTTTATCTGTAAACAAAACTCCCTCGATATGATCGTATTCATGTTGAATAACTCTTGCAATGATTCCATCAAAAACTTCTGTTTTCATCACAAAATCCTCTTCACAATATTCGATTGTAACGGTTGGTTTTCTGTAAACATCTTCACGAACATCTGGAATACTAAGACAACCTTCGTTAAAGCTCCATTCTTCTCCTTCTTCCTTTACGATTTTAGCATTGATAAAAGTCTTTTTGAATCCTTTTAATTCTTTTTGCTCATCTGAAGCCAAATCATCATCATCACTAAAAGGAGTTGTATCAATAACAAACAAACGAATTGCTAAACCTACCTGTGGAGCAGCAAGCCCAACACCGTACGCATTATACATGGTTTCATACATGTTTGCTATTGTTTCTTTTAGGTTTGGATATTCTGGCGTAATTGCCACACCTACTTTTCTTAAAACAGGATCACCATATCCTACAATTGGTAAAATCATTTGTATTAATTTATTGTATTATCTACTGTAAAAACTGAATTTAGTTTCCCACAATTCAGCTGGCAAAAATAGTAAAAAATAGTCTACGAATGATTTCAAACAGCATATTATATCTTATTTTTTGCCTAGATGTTAAAATCTCATCCATAATTATGCCAAATTAATTCGTACAATTCTTACCTTTGTTAGTAAACCTCTATATATGTTTGACCGCATCTCGAAATTCACGAATAGTACTTCTTTCTTAAACGCCTCAAAAGTAACTATTGCTTCTGTAGTTCCTGTAGTGATTTTAAATTTTTTAGGACATTTCGAAATCGGTTTTACCATTGCTCTTGGTGCTTTTTATACATATCCCAGCGATATTGCAAGTTCATTAAGCCATAAAATAAAAGGACTTATTGTAGCGTCATTTATAGTTTCTGGAGTCAATTTATTAGTCAATTTTGCTTATCCATATCCCATCCTATTTTATCCTTTTTTAGGTTTGCTTTTATTTTTATGTTCGATGATTTCTGTTTATGGACAGCGCGCAACTTTAGTTTCGTTTTCTGCTTTGCTTTCCATTTCATTATCGTTTGGGCATTTACATCAAGGCTGGGAAGCTTTTGAATATGCGAGTTTTATATTTCTAGGTGGTATTTTGTATTTAATTGTTTCGCTGGTTTTTCATTTTATACAACCATATAAATATGTAGAGTTGCAAATTGCAGAAGGCATAAAATTAACTGCCAAATACCTTAAATTAAGAGGTGATTTATGGAATCCTGAAGCGAATAGAGATGCCATTACCGAAAAACAATTAGCAATTCAAGTTGAATTGAATTTGATTCATGAAGATTTAAGAAAAATGCTGATTGGAAACCAAAACACATCTGGAACCACAGCTCAAAACCGAAAAATGCTTTTGGTTTTTATTACCTTAGTCGAAATTCAAGAACTTGCCCTTTACACATCTTTTGATCACAACAAGCTTCATGAGAAATTTGCTAAACATCCAGAAGTGCTTCGCACGTATCAAAATGTAGCTTACAAACTAGCTTCGACTTTAAAAAAACTTTCTAAAAACGTACATCATATTGCTGTTTATGTCGACAAAAATGACCTGAAAAATGAATTAGATGCTCTTGAATTCGCCATTTTTGATTATGAAAAAACACTTGGAAAAGAAGAAGCTTCGGAAGGTGTTTTGATGTTGACTAATATGCTGAATTATGCCAAAAACCAAGTTGGAAAAATCAAAATCATTCAGCGTGCTTTTTCATTGGCAATGCAGTCTTTCAAACTGAAAGACAAAGACAAAGAATTAGAAAAATTCCTGACTCCACAATATTATCCGTTGCGAACACTTACTGAAAACTTGACTTTTTCTTCTTCAATTTTCAGACATTCGATACGATTGACAATTACAATTCTGATTGGTTTTTTAATTGGAAAAATACTTCCGTTTCAAAACGTTTATTGGATTTTGTTGACGATCGTTGTAATTATGCGCCCAGGTTATGGCTTGACAAAAGAACGTTCTTATAACAGGATTTTCGGAACCGTTTTGGGAGGTGTTATTGCTTTCGGAATTGTATCTGTTATTCAAAATCATATTGCACTGAGCATCTTCTCTATTGTTTGCATGCTTCTGGGAATTTCATTTACGCAAATCAATTATAAAATCAGTGCGACTTTTGTAACGATGTACGTCGTTTTTATTTACGGAATTTTGACGCCAAATGTTGTTGAGGTAATTCAGTTCAGAATTTTAGATTCGCTTGCGGGAGCTATTTTGGCTTTTATTGCTAATCAATTTTTATGGCCGGCATGGGAATTTATAAATACACCGATACATATTGAAAATTCGATTCGGGCAAACCGAAATTACCTTAAAGAAATTGCCGATTATTATAATAAAAAAGGAGAAGTCCCTACTTCATACCGATTGGCAAGAAAACACGCTTTTGTTGAAATCGGCAATTTAATGACTTCCTTTCAGCGTATGATGCAAGAGCCAAAATCAAAACAAAAAACTATGCCTTTGGTCAATAAATTAGTGGTGCTAAATCACTCTATTTTGTCTGCTTTGGCTTCATTGTCGACTTATATTCAATCGCATCAAACAACATCGGCATCAGATTCTTTTAATTATATCATCAAAACAATTTTATCCAATTTAGATCAAGCGATTTCTATTCTGAAAAATGAGATGATTATTAAGGACACGTTTTTCGAAAAAGAAGATGTAACGTTGCAATTTGAAGAATTAAAACGCAAAAACTTTACTCGACTTGCTCAAGATGACGAACTTGATAAGGAAACGCGCCAAGCCAAAATGCAAGAAGCGCAATTGGTAATTGAGCAGTTAATCTGGATGAGCAACTTAGCCGAAAAGATTTTAAAAATTACAAAAGAACTAAAAGCAACAAATCCAGATTAATTCATCTGGATTTGCTGTTTATATATAATCTTAAGGCTTATTTAAGCTTCAAAGTCTCTGAAGTTTCTTTTCTAAGTTTAGCCAAAAGTTCTGGTTTATCATTCAAAGTTTGACCGTAAGAAGGAATCATTTTTTTCAATTTTGCTTCCCATTCCGGTGTTTTGATTTGGTTTGCAAAACATCTGCTTACAAGGTCTACCATAATCGCTACTGCCGTAGATGCTCCAGGAGAAGCTCCTAAAAGTACTGCAAGAGTTCCATCATGCGTATTGATTACCTCAGTACCGAATTCCAAAACCCCACCCTCTTTTTCATCTTTTTTGATAACCTGCACACGTTGTCCTGCTTTTTCAAGTTTCCAGTCTTTAGAACGTGCTGAAGGCAAATATTCGCGAAGCGCTTTCATTCTGTCTTTTGGTGACTGACGCACTTGTTCGATCAAATATTTTGTCAACGGAATATTGTGATATCCAGCAGCCAACATCGGAATTAAATTGTTTGACTTGATAGACAATGGCAAATCTAAATAAGAACCATTTTTCAAGAAACGAGTTGAAAAACCTGCAAATGGACCGAAAAGCAATGCTTTTTCGCCATCAATAACACGTGTATCAATATGCGGAACAGACATTGGAGGCGCTCCAACGCTTGCTTTTCCGTAAACTTTAGCTTGGTGTTTTGCAATAACTTCTGGATTTGTACATTTCAACCATTGACCACTTACTGGAAATCCTCCGTATCCTTTTCCTTCTGGAACATCAGCTTTTTCTAGTAATGGCAATGAACCACCTCCTGCTCCAATAAATACAAAACTTGTATATGCTTTGCGTTTTTGTCCAGTTGATAGATCTGTGATTTTAATTCTCCAAGATTTATCTTCGCGCTGTCTTAATTTTTTAACCTCGTGATTAAAATATAAACTTACGCCATCTAGTTTTTCAAGATAATTGAACATGCTTCTAGTCAAAGCCCCGAAATTAACATCGGTACCAATTTCCATATAAGTAGCAGCCAATTTTTGATCATTTTCTCTACCTTCCATCACTAATGGCATCCATTTTTTCAACTGCTCAAAATCAGTACTGAATTCCATTTCAGAAAAAATTGGGTTGCTTTGCAAAGCTGCGAATCTCGTTTTTAGATATTCAACGTTTTTATCGCCCCATACAAAACTCATATGAGGAACACTTTTTATGAAATTTTCTGGCGATGGAACTTTATTTTCTTGTACCAAATAAGACCAAAATTGGCGTGAAATTTCAAAAGATTCTGCTATACTGATTGCTTTTTTAGGATCAATACTTCCGTCTGCCTTTTCTGGTGTATAATTTAATTCACAAAAAGCAGAGTGCCCAGTTCCTGCGTTATTCCAAGCATCAGAGCTTTCAGCAGCGGCAACATCTAATCTTTCGTAAATTTCAATTTTAATATCCGGTTGCAACTCCTTCAAAATTAATCCAAGAGTTGCGCTCATTATTCCAGCTCCAATAAGCACGACATCACTATTGGAACGTATTGTATTATCAGGCATAACAGTAATTGTTTTTAAAAATGCAAAGGTACTTTTTTCAATCGCAAAAAAAAACTAAATTTTGCATGATAAAAGTTAGGAAATCATATTTTTTTCTAAATAAAGTGAAATTTTTAAGCTGGAAACCTAAAATCGGTTAGAAGAAAGATAGTCTTGAAGCATAATCGTTGCAGAAATTTCATCGATCAGTCCTTTGTTCTGACGCTGTTTTTTGCTGAGTCCACTGTCGATCATGGTTTGAAATGCCATTTTTGAAGTAAAACGTTCATCTACACGAATCACTTTCATATCAGGAAAAATATTTGAAAAATGAGTCACAAAACCTTTAATTATTGAAGCACTTTCTGAAGGTTGGCCATTCATTTGCTTTGGTTCACCAATTAAAACGGCTTCTACTTTTTCTTTAGCAAAATAATCTTTTAAAAAATCAATTAAAGTATGCGTTGGAATCGTAGTCAGACCCGAAGCGATAATTTGCATTTCGTCAGTAACAGCAATTCCGGTACGTTTTTGTCCGTAGTCTATGGAGAGGATTCTTGGCATTTTATATTTTTTTCAAAGGTAATCATTTTAGCTCTAGCTTTTCCAAATCGCATACAGAACATGTTCTAATCTAAAACTGAAAAAGTAAACCAAAAAAAATCCGCTTTTAAATTCAAAAACGGATCTTTTCCAAAATATTCAAAACCTAAAAAATCGAATCTACCTATTAAATAATCTTCTAAAAAAACCTCTTCCCTCCTCTTCTTCATCATCTGATTGTTCTTCATATTGCGCAAACTTCAACTGTGCTTTTTCATGCTCAAGAATCAACTCCTTAATATATTCGACATAGGATCTTTTTTTCTCTTCTAAAAATCCAATCAAGTATTTTTCACTGAATTCGACACCGCTTGCTGCTTCAATCTGCAAAAGCTTTTTATACAAAGGTTCAATATGAAGCGAAACTACCTCCTGAGGAACCGATTGACGTCTTCCGAAATAATTGACAATTACACCATTTTCGTCTTTTGCAATTTCAAAATCGGTAATAACCCAATAATACCTTCCTGATTTTGCTAAATTTTTTACGATTGCATGAAAGTTTTTTCCTTGTTTGAGATTCTCCCATAATACTTTAAAAATAACTTTTGGCATATCAGGATGACGTATAATATTATGAGGTTGTCCCATTAATTCATAGTCTTCATAACCAGAAACATCGACAAATACTTCGTTAGCATATTCAATAATACCAAAGGCATTTGTTTTACTCATGATTACCTGCGTTTTGTCCCAAGTAACTTCTTTATCAATTACTGCAATTTTGCCCTGAAGCTGATTTTCCTGATTCATAATGTCATGCTTATATAATTTGTTTTGGAATAGTTTTATCAATTCCAATTGTTTCATTGAAATTAACGGCGCGAAATTAATCTGAAGAAAAAAGACGAAATCTGATTTTTGTCATATTTTGATATAAAAAAAAGCTTTTAGAGGTAGTTTTAGAAAACAAATAATTCATAGGTGAAATTTTATTTATCAAATTAAAAACAAAATGTTACATATATAACATTTTCAAAAAGGTTTTACTTTTTAGCTTTTGCACAAATAAGCTATCTTTGCCAAAAATTAAAACTTATGAATTCTTTAC
Organism: Flavobacterium mesophilum; assembly: GCF_039581405.1. Lineage (NCBI taxonomy): Bacteria > Pseudomonadati > Bacteroidota > Flavobacteriia > Flavobacteriales > Flavobacteriaceae > Flavobacterium > Flavobacterium mesophilum. Next base: position 657,122 of record NZ_JBCPXZ010000001.1, read on the forward strand.
AGACTATAATTGAACAAGCTTGGGAAAACAGAGCTTTATTACAAGAAACTGCTACAACTGACGCTATCAGAGAAGTTATCGAACTAGTAGATGCAGGAAAATTACGTGTTGCTGAACCAGTTGGCGATGGCTGGCAAGTAAACGAATGGGTAAAGAAAGCTGTTGTTATGTATTTCCCAATTCAAAAAATGGAAACATGGGAGTCTGGTATTTTTGAATACCACGATAAAATGTTGCTAAAAAGAGGATATGCTGAAAAAGGAATTCGTGTAGTGCCTAATGCTGTTGCACGTTATGGAGCATATATTTCTAGTGGCGTAATTTTGATGCCAAGTTATGTAAATATTGGTGCTTATGTTGACGAAGGAACTATGGTTGACACTTGGGCAACTGTTGGAAGCTGTGCACAAATTGGCAAAAATGTTCACTTAAGTGGTGGTGTTGGAATTGGTGGTGTTTTAGAGCCATTACAAGCTGCTCCAGTAATTATTGAAGACGGTGCTTTTATTGGCTCTCGTTGTATCGTTGTTGAAGGTGTTCACGTTGGTAAAGAAGCTGTTCTTGGCGCTAACGTTTGTTTGACTGCTTCAACAAAAATCATTGACGTTACTGGTGATGAGCCTGTTGAAATGAAAGGTTTTGTTCCTGCACGTTCTGTTGTAATTCCTGGAAGCTATACTAAGAAATTTGCTGCTGGAGAATTCCAAGTTCCATGTGCTTTGATCATTGGTACTAGAAAACCATCTACAGATTTAAAAACTTCATTAAACAATGCCCTTCGCGAATACGACGTTGCGGTGTAGTTTTAATAAAAATCAATTCAAAAATCCAAATTCCAATGTAATAATTGGAATTTGGATTTTTTTTTTACATAATCAGAAAAAAAATTATACTATTGCACAAATTTTACAAGATTTAAAACTGCCCGTTTATGTCTATTAAAAATAAAAAATTATCTGTCATTATATTAACTTATAATGAGGAATCCCATATTGCCAATGCCATCAAATCGGTTGCATTTGCTGATGAAATAATTGTTTTAGATTCGTACAGCACAGACTCAACCCCTGAAATTGTTTCAAATCTGGGTGTCCAACTTATTTACAGAAAATTTGATAACTATAGTAGCCAAAGAAATCATGCGATTAAATCTGCAACTGGAGATTGGATTCTTTTTCTTGATGCCGATGAAAGAGTTACCGCTGAACTTAGAGATGAAATCATCGAAAGCATTAATTCAGACAAATCTGTAGCTTACCGAATTTGGTTTCCTCATTTTTTTATGGATCGTTTTTTATTTCATTACACAGATAAGGTAACTCGCTTGATGAAAAATGAAAATATTCGTTTTGTAAATGAAGTACACGAAAAACTAGTTTTAAAAACTAAACCGCCAGTTTTAAAAAACTACATGGTTCATCTTACCTACAAAGGCTTGTTTAATTTTATAAGTAAAAAAGATAAATACGCTTGGTTTCAGGCAAAAATGTCATCCGAAAAAGGCAAAAAAGCAACATTATGGCTTTTATTTTTTAAACCCTTTTATCGTTTTTTCCACACTTACTTTGTAAAAAGAGTATATCTAGATGGAGTTCCTGGATTAGCAGCCGCAGCAATTGATGCTTATGGTGTTTTTTCTAGATATGCAAAAATGGTATTGATCGAAAAAAAATTAGAATAATTTCAATTTACCAAATTTAATTTTTAGTTTAAAAACCATAAAACTATCCAATCCTTTAATATCAATTCGTTTAATTTCATGATTATCTTTAAACGGAAATGTATTAGGACGATTGCCTATTTTTAATCCAAATCGCATTTTATTCTCGCTAAGCTGTTTCTTGAAATTTGCTTTTGCCACAACTTCTTTAGGATAATTTCCATATGGATAAGCAAGTGCAGGATAAACTATGAGATTGTGTTTTTCAATTTCAGCTTCACACTTCAAGAAGTCATCTGCAATCTCTGAAGGGCTCAGGGTTTGATATTTGTTATGGGCATAAGAATGATATCCAAGTTCGATTATTTCTGTTGGCAATTGTTTTAATTGTTCAATAGTCATAATTTTTTGTGCCAATTCTCCATTACCTTCATTCCATGAATCGGTCTTTCCGATGTATTGAAAAGGAATAAAAAAACTAGCTTTCAATTTATACTTTTCTAATAAAGGCAAAGCATAAATCAATTGATTTTCTGTAACATCATCGAAGGTTAATACGATGCTTTTTGAAGGAATAGCTTTCATTTTTTCCAACTCAGAAAAATGAAATGTCTGAAAATTATTATCGCTTAAATATTGAAATTGGCGTTCTAAATTTTGCAATGAAACTGTCAATTTATTACAATCCGCATCAGACTGACATATATTGTGATACATTAAAATTGGCAATTTAGACATTTTGAATAATTTTCAACAAAGTTATACTTTTTAAGATTATTTTTGGTCAAAAATTTAGAAATCGTGTCTGCCAACAACGTAACTGTAATCTCACTTTGTTATAATGATGAGACTTACCTAAAAAAACATTTTGAAAATTTATTATTTGCCAATGAAATCATCCTAATCAACAATAACAGTACAGATAAAAGTGTTGAAATTGCACAAGAATTAGGAGCGACTATTATTGAGCAAAATAATAGCTTTAAAGATGATTGTATAAAATTAGCCATTGAATCTGCTAAAAATAATTGGATTCTATTAGTTAGTTGTACAGATCATCTTCCCGAGAAACTTGTAAATGAAATAAGTTCTGAAATTTCCAAGCAAAAAACGGCTTCAAGCTATTATTCTGGACAAACTCTATTTTTCTTTGGAAAAACAATAAAATATGGGGTGTTTTTAAACCGAAAAAAACTCTTGCTTTTTGACAAAACAAGACATTCGTATTCTAAAAGCGTTGATACAAGCTGGTTTAAAAAACCAAAACTTTTCAAAACCAAAATAGCATCTTTTGCCTATAAAGACTTTGATGATTTTAGCAACAGACTAAATGTGATTCGAAAAGAAGAAGCTCAAATTTTGTTTAAGAAAAACAAGAGGCCGAATATCTATCATTTTTTTATAAAGCCATTTTACGTTTTTTTTAGTCAATTTTTTCTAAAGTTAGGGTTCCTAAACGGCCGTGAAGGATTTATTTTAGCTTACATTTGCGCTTTTTCTATTTTAAAACGTTATTTCATTCTATGGCTATTATATCGCAATATGGATTGATTTATTCGAATTAATTAAAAAACAAAACGAAAGTTTACAAGCACACAAATTGAACTTAAGATGAAAATATTAATTATACAGCAAAAAAGAATTGGAGATGTTCTACTAACTTCTATCCTTTGCAATAGTATAAAAAAAGCACATCCCGACTCTACTATAGATTTCATGTGTTACCCTAACTGTAAGGATGTATTAATTGGTAATCCAAATATTGATTCTATAATACTATTGCCAAACGAGGTACGCAAATCATATGGATCATTATTCAAATTCTTTTTTGAGATCAGAGCTAAAAAATATGATGTCTTAATTGATGTTTATGGTAAATTAGAAACAAATCTAATTACATTATTTTCAGGCGCGACTACCAAAATATCGTATTACAAATGGTATTCTTCATTATTTTACAATCATAATCTTCCAAGATTATCAAAAGAAACCAAAACAAAATATGGTCAGGCAATAGACAATCGTTTGCTATTGTTGCAACCTCTCAAACTGGATAATAATGCAATTGATCCTTATCCAAAATTGTATGTCGATCCTGTAGAAGGGCAAAAAGCTTTAGATTTATTTGAAAAACATAATGTTGACAGAAGCAAGAAAATTGTAATGATCAGCCTTTTGGGAAGCGAAAAACTAAAAACATATCCTTTAGAATATATGGCCGAAGTAGTAGAATATATTGGCCAAAATAGCGATGCTACTATTTTGTTCAATTACTTCCCGAGTCAAATCGAAGATGCTCAAAAAATTTACAATCTTTGTTCAGCCGAAACTAAAGGAAAAATCCATTTTGATTTATTAGCCGGAACTTTAAGCTCATTTATTGCCATAATGGACTTGTGTGATGTTATTATAGGAAATGATGGAGGCGCAATAAATATGGCAAAAGCACTTAACAAGCCTTCATTCATTATTTTCTCGCCTCATGTTGACAAAAATGACTGGGCAACTTTTGAAGACGGCAAACAAAATCTTTCTGTGCACTTAAATGATTTCAAACCAGAGTTATTTAGTGAATTGGGAGACAAAGAAGTAAAACCTAACACTCTTGAGCTATATACTAAATTCACTCCTGATTTGTTCAAAGATCAAATCTTATTCTTTTTAAAAGAACATTTATAGTCAATTATATTTTGAAAAAGCAAAGGCGGAATTTTATTATTTTTTCCAGAATTTTAATTTCTTTTTAAGTCTTTGCTTTCTTCCAAATTTCTCCTGAAAATCGCAAGTTTGTTGCCACATTCTTTCAAAAATCTCAGCTTCTGTTTTTTCAGTATATACTTTAGAATACTCATTACTCATTACAGCAATCATTTCTTTTTCAGGCGTCAAACGTCGTAAATTATGCATTCTTTGTTCAAAATTCATGCTTTCATGAAATTGCATTCGATTCAAATCAACTAAAAAGAATTCATATTTATCATCTGAAACCTTTTTTATCAAAGTATTTCCTGGAGAGTGATCTAAAAACTCAATCCCTTTTTCATGCAGATCAAAAGAAAATCTGGTAAACTGCCTTAAAATATTGTCACCATCTGGGTAATCTGGAATCAGTATCAGTTCTCTATAAGTCAATTCTGTTACTAAATGTTCACTCACATAATAACTGTCTCTTAAACCTAATGCATTAAAGTTCTCAACAAATGCAATTGGTTCAGGAGTTCCTATACCTTTACTCAACAAAATTGTAGCATACTCATAAGAACGTTCTGCTTTTGATTTTCGAAAATATTTATAAACAACTTTGTTTATTAAATTAGGAATCTTAAATGACTTGATATTAACCGTTTTACCATCAAGCTCAAACAACTTAATAATATTACGTTGTCCATTACCAAAAACAACTCCCGACATACTAAAATTTCTAGTAATGCTGAGAATAGATGAGATAGCGTCGATAAAAATAGGGTTTACTCTAAAATTCATTTATGATTTTTTATAGTCAACAAAATATACATAACTAATCTAATTATATGCAGTACCTTGTCGCAACTTGTTTTTTTGTTTCTTTTAATTTCTTCAAACACATAATTTAGTTTAAAAAATACGTGTTTGCCAATTGAAAAACGGGCTTTTTGCTTTTATATTACTTTTATAAAACCTGTTTTTACATACATTAGATATCGAGAAAACAAAAAGGTTTAACGTAAAAATTAAAAAAAAATATAAAATCGAGCAAAAGCACCTATTAACCAACACTTTAGCATTAAAAAAAATAGCGTGCTATTATACAATTTTATAAATTTCAAACAGTTTTGCTTAATAAAGTTAAGCAATAATTTTTTAATATCGATCTAAAATAGGTTTCCAAAAGTCGATTACTTTAGGTTTGTTTATTGCATGACAACCAAACGGGAGTTCATTGTTTGTCAATTTCATCGCTAAATTAGGTTTCCTGTCCATTGCAAAATAAACACCTTCTTTGTAATCTGGAATTTTAAAATTTGGATCAAATTCTACCGCTTTCAAAGACCAAAAAACATCTTCGGTCGCATATAATTTCTTCTTTTTTTCATTTAAAAAACCAGAAATAAATTGCTCCTGTTCTTTTGAAATTTTATAGTGCGAGGCCACTTTGCGTAATGAAAATCCGCCATTGCCAACTTTAAAGAAAATTTGCTCGCGTTCGTTTTTCTTTTTAGAGCGAAATAATCTAGCCACTGTGTTAAAAACATTCATCGGGAAAGAATCTGTTGAAGTTGCAATCCATGGTGCACCAATGTAATCATAGCCTTTTTCACACCATTTGGCCAAATCATCTTTAAACACAAAAGCGTCTAGCTGATAAATCAAAATATATTCAGAATCTAAAAAGCTTTCATAAAAAATTGGAGTCAACAACAATTCATTATAACCGTCAATCGTTGTAAAATAGTGCTTAGAAAAACTTTTGAAAGTCAAATTATTATGTTTTTCTGAAAGGTAAGAGTGATTTAGCCCTTCTGGATGTACAATTACAATTTCATAATCTTTTAAGACTTTACAACATTGTAAAAATGATTTTTCTTCAAGTTCACCAAAATATTCCTTGTAAACAGGAATAACTACTTTTACTAGTTTTTTAGACATATTTTGTTCAGGATTGAAATTAAATTAGACTTCAAAAAATCGTTTAATTAACTGTTTCTTTGAAAATTCTTACTTTGGGACAAAAATAATCTTATAAATTACAAAAACTGGATTATTGGCAATTAAATTTCCATTTTTTACCAACTAGAAAGATTATTTTTGCATCATAATACTATTCTTTTTTATCATGAACGAAGAAATAATCAAAGCTTACGAAGTCATCAAAGAAGGCGGGATCATTCTGTATCCAACAGATACCGTTTGGGGAATTGGTTGCGACGCTACTAATGCGGAGGCAGTTGCAAAAATCTACAAATTAAAACAGCGCGCTGAAACACAAAGCATGATTGTTTTGGTGAATGGAGAAAAAATGATCTATAATGTTTTTAAAAACATCCCTGAAGTTGCATGGCAAATTTGGGATTTATCAGACAAACCAACCACTTTGATTTTGGATGATGCGCGAAATGTTGCCCCAAATATTATTGCTGCCGATAAATCATTAGGCGTTCGTTTGGTAAAAGAGCCTTTCTGTTTTAAATTAATGGAAAGAATGAAAAAACCATTAGTTTCTACCTCTGCAAATATTTCTGGACAACCTACCCCAATTGCTTTTAAAGATATTAGTCCGGAAATCATTAATGGCGTTGATTATGTTGTAAAACTAAATCAAGATAAAATAAACGGAAAATCATCTACAATCATAAAATTGACAAACGATTCGCAGGTTAAAGTAATCCGTAAATAATTGTGAAATTGACAATTGACAATTATCAATTGTCAATTAAAAAAGCTCAGACCGTTTTCAAACTCTCAATAAGCCAATCGATATCTTCGTTGGTATTATAGTGGCTAAATGAAATTCGGAGATTTGGTAATTTTAAATCGGTCTCCGAAAGCATTTCTTTTAAAACATGCGATGGCTTGATGCTTCCTGACTGGCAGGCGCTTCCTCTTGAAACCGCAATCCCTTTCATATCGAGGCTAAACAAAAGCATTGAAGTTTTATCTGAGGAAAAAGGCAGAATTATATTGATGATATTATAGAAATCATCTTTTGTTCCATTTATTCTGAAATCTGGAAAGTGAACTTCTAATTGTTCTATTAAATATGATTTCAGACCTGAAATATAAGCTCTTTCCTGATCCAGATTTTCATACGAAAGTGACAAAGCTTTTGCCATTCCTGCAATTTGATGTACGGCTTCTGTGCCAGCGCGCAGACCCTTTTCCTGTTCGCCTCCAAAAATCAAAGGCTGCAAACCAGAATTTCTTCGAACAAACGCAAATCCAGTTCCCTTTGGCCCATGAAATTTATGTGCACTCGCGACGATAAAATCAACTGGGATTTTTTGAAGATCAATCTCCGTTTTCCCCACAGACTGAACGGTATCAGAATGAAACAACGCATTATATTGCTTACAGATAACTCCAACGCGCTCCAGATCTAAAATTGTTCCCGTTTCATTATTTACATGCATCAAACTCACAATTGTCTTTTTATCTTCTGAAAGCAAATTCGACAGATGCGTCAAATCAATGCTTCCGTCTGGATTAACATTGACGTAATCAATTTGAATCCCGTAATCAGATTCTAACGCTAAAACAGTATATAAAACGGCGTGATGCTCAATTTTTGAAGTAATGATTCGCTCCACCTTTAAATCTTCAACAGCAGAACGCAAAATCCAGTTATCAGCCTCAGTACCGCCCGAAGTAAAAATAATCTCCTGAGCAGAACAATTTAAATCCTTGGCAATGCTTTTTCTTGAAAGTTCCAAAATGGTTTTTCCATTTCGTCCAAAACTATGTGTAGAAGACGGATTACCAAAATCTTCTGTCATCACTTTCGTCATTTCCTGAATCACTTCAGGTCGCATAGCACTTGTAGAGGCGTTGTCTAGATATACTTTTTTCATTGCTGCAAAGTTAAGAAATATCAATTGTCCAATCTTCAATATCATTTGCCAAATTTTTCACTATTTTTGACCCAAATAAAATTATGATGAAAAAATATGCAAGCCTTCTATTATTTGCGCTACTATTAAATGGCTGTGATGATGGAGATTTAACGGTAGAAAATATTGATTTTAAAGATGTCACGGCAACAAGTTGTGATGCAACTAATACATTAATTTATAAGCTTAAACCTCAGGAGGCTTTAATATTGCAAATGCCTGAAAACCAACTTGCAACTCAACCTGACACTTTAACTTACACGCTTGATAATAGCCAATATCGTTTTTTCTACAGAACATATGACGGAACAATATCAAAATCAAATATTTGTGATGCAATACCACCAGCTACACCAAATATTAATCAAGAATGGTATGCAATTGGCGGTAAAATAGAAATTGTTACTACTGCAGTTTACAAAACTCCCGCTCCAACAGATGGGCATACAGAAATTGAGGGCTACAATCACAATATTACTTTCAATGGAATTACGTTTTCTAAACCAGGACCAACTCAAGTTGAAGACAATTTTGTTTTTGGAGATTTTAAAACTACTGTAACTCCTGTTGTTGTTGCTTTTACGGATGAAGTTGCTAAATATTGTGATGTACAACTTAAAGTTTACAACAACAATTTATCAAACTCATTGGTAATCGAAAATCTTGATAAAAATTTAATCGTAAATGCAGATACTCCAGTTGGTATACCTAGAAAAAGTTTGATTAATTTAAACTCTGGAGGAACTCCTGCAGTCATTTCCAATAATGTTTACTACAGAACTTACAATACCAATTTACCTGAAATAACAAAAGACTATTATTGTACAGCTGTTACGCCTACAAGTCCAACTGTAAAAGATACTTGGGTTGGTGTTGCCGGTGTTGAAAATGTAAGTGGAATTATTGAGGTAACTACTACCCATTCACAAAAAGTATACAAACATAAAGTTGTATTAAGAAATGCTACTTTGAAAAAAGGCAACAACACGTTCAAACTTGCAACTGAGTTTGTTTTAGGAATAGTAACTACTGTTGAGCCTTAATTTCAATTTAAAAAAACACAAGCAAAAAAGCTTTTAAATTCTTACAAAAAAACATCCGTTTTTCAGTCTGATTTTGTAACAGAATCAAATCGAAAAACGGATGTTTTTTTATGCTTTGAAAACAGCAATTTTAACGCCTAAAAAATATACTTATTTATTGTTTTGCCTAAAATAAACTTCGGTTGCTCCAAGCCCGTATTTTTGATAATTGGCATCCTGAAAATCTAATCCGTCATAACGACCCAATAAAAAATCAAGTTCAGCTTTTAGAATTCCTTCACCAACGCCGTGAATAAAAACAATTTTTGGGATCCTGTTTTTAATTGCAAATTCAATATGTCTTTTTGCAGTTTCTGTCTGCAAAGTCAAAATATCATAATTCGACATACCGCGTTTATTTGGAACTAACTTTTCGATATGTAAATCAAATTCTGGAACCGCAATATCGCGTTTATCTTTCTTTTCTTTTACAAAACTGCGCGGTTTTGGCTCTGTTTTTTCTTTTTTGACTTCATCTAAATTGACTCTTTTAATAGAATCCATTAAATTACTGGTTTCTTGAATTTTAACTAATTCATTGACAAAAAATGTCATCATAAAACCATCCTCAGTTTCAATCAAAACTTCATTGTTTTTAACCGAAACCACAGTTCCGTTAATGGCTTCGTCCAAAACCGAAACCTTATCTCCCTTACTCAACATCTTGCTCGTCTTTATCTTGATTTTTACTTGGCGTTTTTGCACTCAGCTGCATCATTCCAAACATGAAAACTACAATTGCAATAATCATGATATAGATATTTTTTTCTTCAGAAACTTGCTCATAAAGCGCTACTCCAATGGCAAGAATCATTATTAAAATTTTAAAGGCTTTCATTTTTTCTAGTATATAAGATTTCAAAAATATAAAACTTTAAAATAGCACTCTGCTTATTCTAAAATCATATCCAATATTTTTTTGTAAAATTGCAAAAAACACCTCTTGTGAATTTAGAAAACTACATGGTTCCTTGCCTCTTCAAAATGCTCTTCGGATTTGACTGTTTGGGATGCGGTTTTCAGCGTGCTTTATTCTTACTTTTTCAAGGCGACTTTTTAGGTGCTTTCAAAATGTATCCAGCACTTTATTCTACCCTTTTGTTTTTTGTATTTCTGATTTTTTACTTTTTCGACAAATCAAAAAAACACAAAAAAACAATTTGGAACTTTGCTTTTATAAACCTCATTTTGGTAATCGGCGGTTATTATCTCAAGCATTTTTACTTTTGATTTTTGTAAGAATTATTTTTTGATCTGATTCAAAATATCATTCATCATTTCAATTTGAACTTTTTGAATTTCGATTAATTCTTGTTGTTGATGCATAATCAAATGATCGATTTTGTCATGAATCATTCGGATTTCCAATTCAGATTTCAAGTTGATCATGAAATCTTTTTTAGCACGATTTCTGTCTTTTTCTTCTTGGCGATTTTGACTCATCATAATGACCGGCGCTTGCAAAGCCGCAATACAGGATAAAATCAAATTAAGAAGAATAAATGGATATGGATCAAAACCTTTATTCATCAAAATATAAACATTGGCACCAATCCAAATCGCGATAAAAAGAACAAATGAAATGATAAAAGTCCAGCTTCCTCCAAAATCAGCAACTTGATCGGCTACTTTCTGCCCTAGATTCCGAGTTTCTTCTTCATCTTCAACAATGCTTACTATTGATTTATCTTCTTTTAGCGAAGAAATTACGCTTTTTTCAAGATCCGAAAGCATTCCTATTTCTCTGGACAAATAATTCGAAATATACTTTTGGCGGTATTCATTCAGTTCGTGAACCGATATGCAATCTTCATCACAAAACGAAGGATGATCTTTGATTATAAGGCTTAAAATAGGGTCATGAATCACTTTTCCGCAGATTTTCTCACTTTCTGAAAATTCAGTACCCGAGATTGCACTTTTAAAAGTTGAATTATTTTTCATTTTATAAATTTTATAAAGCTAATTTAAGCAATTAACTTCTTAGGAGTTACATCTTATTACATGATTCAGCAATCTTTTTAATATCACAAATACAAGCCGCAACGCAAAATTTCTTTAGTTAATTCATGCCCTTATTTACAAAAAACGCCTTACTTTTAACGTTTCAAAATTATCCACTCAATTTTTACAATTGTGACTAAAGAAAGTATCATACAAAACATAAAGGCTTTAAAGAGCCATTCTAACATAAACTACGGTATTAAAACTAAAACAGAAGACTTTACCGAAAAGCTTTTTTACACTCTTTTTGATTCGAATGCAGCCTTAGACGAGAGCATCAACGATCTTGAAATTCGCTTTAAGGAAATTGCGGTTTTGGCTTGCAAAAAACCAGAGAATTTATGTGAATCCATTTGGGACAAATTCCTTGAAAAACTTCCTGCTGTTTTAGAAAAACTAAATCAGGATGCTGAATATATTCTTGAAAATGATCCAGCATCAAACAGTATTGACGAAGTTTATTTAGGCTATCCAGGCTTTTATGCCATTGCCATTTACAGATTAAGCCACGAATTATATTTGCTTGACTTGTTGCTTTTTTCAAGATTGATGAGCGAATATGCACATCGAATTACTGGAACTGATATTCACGCGGGAGCAAAAATCGCCTCTCCGTTTTTTATTGACCACGCAACTGGAATTGTTATCGGTGAAACAACAGTAATCGAAAAACATGTAAAAATTTATCAAGGGGTTACGCTGGGCGCATTAAGCGTGAGCAAAGACATGAAAAATGCAAAACGCCATCCTACGGTTGAAAAAAATGTATGCATTTATGCCAATGCAACAATCCTTGGCGGTGAAACTGTGATTGGAAAAAACAGTATTGTGGGTGGGAATGCTTGGATCACCAAATCAATTCCTGAAGATTCGATTGTTTTAAATACCACTACAACTGAAGTAAAAATAAAAGAAAAAAAATAAAATGAGTCCACAAAAATTGCTAAACCTAATTGGAAATACTCCATTGATGGAAACTGTCAATTTGGTTAAAAATAAGAATGTAAAACTTTTGCTGAAACTGGAAGGAAACAATCCTGGAGGAAGCGTAAAAGACAGAGCGGCATACAACATGATCGCTTCGGCTCTAGAAAGAGGCGAAATCAAAAAAGGCGACAAATTAATTGAAGCCACAAGCGGTAATACCGGAATTGCTCTTGCCATGATTGCGCAATTATTTGGCATTGAAATCGAATTGGTTTTACCAGAAGATTCAACAAAAGAAAGAACGCAAACCATGCGCGCATATGGCGCGACTGTAATTTTGACGCCTGCTGAAGAAGGAATTATTGGCTCAAGAGATTATGCCGACAAAAAAGTAGCTCAAGGCGGTTATTTGATGCTGAACCAATTTGCAAATGACGACAACTGGAAAGCACATTATAAAACAACCGGGCCAGAAATCTGGAACGATACTGAAGGAACTGTAACTCATTTTGTCTCGGCAATGGGAACTACAGGAACTATTATTGGGACTTCGACTTATTTAAAAGAAAAAAATCCTGCGATTCAAATTGTTGGTGCACAGCCAAGCGATGGATCACAAATTCCTGGAATCCGAAAATGGCCCCAAGAATATTTGCCAAAAATATTTGATGCCTCAAAAGTAGACACTGTAATTGATGTCAGCGAAGAAGAAGCCAGAGCAATGACCAAAAGACTAGCACTAGAAGAAGGTGTTTTTGCCGGAATGAGCAGTGGCGGATCTGTTGCTGTTGCTTTAAAAATTGCAGAAAAATTAGAATCCGGCGTTGTCGTAGCGGTTATCTGCGACCGCGGTGATCGTTATTTGTCGTCGGATTTATTTGATTAAGAAAAGTGACAAAGTGACAAAGTTTCAGAGGAACAAAGTTTATAAACATCCTTCAAAACTTTGTCACTTTGTTACTTTGAACCTTTGTAACTAAAAAAGAAATGAACTACAGAAAATTAGGAAAAACCAATTTTAATATCTCAGAAATCTCACTTGGAACTTGGCAAGTTGGAGGGAAATGGGGATCAGGATTTGATGATAAAACCGCTGATGCATTAATAAACACAGCAATTGACAACGGCGTTAATTTTATTGATACTGCTGATGTTTACGAAAACGGCTTAAGCGAAACTGCTGTTGGACGTGTGGTGCGCTCTCGTTCTGAACGCATTTATGTGGCTACAAAATGTGGACGCCAAATCAATCCGCATGTAAATGAGGGATATCAACCAAAAGTGCTACAAAAATTTGTTGAAGACAGCTTGAAAAGAACAGGATTAGAAACTTTAGACCTGATTCAGTTGCACTGTCCTCCTACTGAAGTTTATTATCGCCCTGAGATCTTTGAATTGTTTGACCGCTTAAAAGAGCAAGGAAAAATTCTAAATCTTGGCGTAAGTGTAGAAAAGGTTGAAGAAGCATTAAAAGCAATTGAATATTCGAATGTGACTACAGTTCAGATTATTTTTAATTTGTTCCGTCAGCGTCCTTCTCAATTATTTTTTGCTGAAGCAAAGAAAAAAGATATCGGAATTATTGCCAGAGTTCCTCTAGCAAGCGGACTTTTAACAGGGAAATTTGATTCAAAAACCACTTTTGAACCTCAAGATCATCGTAATTTCAATCGTAACGGAGATGCTTTTGACAAAGGAGAAACGTTCTCAGGAATCGATTATGAATTGGGACTAAAAGCGGTCGAAGAATTAAAAGCTTTATTTCCAGAAAACCCAAACTTAGCTCCTATCGCTTTGCAATGGATTTTGAATTTTGATGAAATTAGCTGTATAATTCCCGGCGCTTCAAAAGCAGATCATGTTTTATCGAATTTATCAGTTTATGATCTTCCAAAAATAAGTCCAGAAAAGATTGCCGCAATGAATGCGATTTACGAAAAATATATCAAAACATCAGTTCATCATTTATGGTAGCCTAAGGTGCTAAGGCTCTAAGATGCTGAGGCGCTAAGGTGCGAATTTTAAACTTAGTACCTTAGTCGCTTAGCGCCTTAGAACCTTTCTTACGCAACCTTTTTTGATTTTGTCCATCTAATATAAAACTAACTGACAATCACTTACCATGAAAAAATTAAGTTTTATAATAGCTATATTTTGCTTGACATTTGTTGCTTGCAATAATGACGATGCCGATTCAAATACTTCTAAAGAAGAAGACATTCAAAGCTTAGAAAAAATGTATCAAGAAATCGTGGTGCTTTCGCAAGTGAACACTACGCCTTGTACTGATTCTAACGAATGGGCATTTACAGCAATTGGTTCAAAAGCTTGTGGTGGACCAAAACAATATATTCTTTATTCTAAAAAAATAAATACAACCGTTTTTTTAGCCAAAGTAAAATCATATACAGAGGCGGAAGCATCATTTAATGTAAAATGGGGGATTTTCTCGACCTGTGACGTTCCTGTTGCTCCAGACGGAATTGGTTGTGTAGATGGAAAACCGACTTTTCTTCGCAATACAGCTTTTTGAAACAAATAATTTTAGGAAAACTAAAGCTCAAATTCAATCTTAAATTCAGCACCTTTATTTTTTCCTTCACTGCTTGCAGTCAATGTACCTTTATGTCGCTCAATTATCTTTTTGCATAAATAAAGACCAATTCCAGTTGACAATTCGTTTGCGGTTCCTAAACGACTCATTTTGGTGAATTTTTTAAACAATTCCTCAATTTGATTTTTATCAAAACCAACGCCTTTATCTGCGACTGATATGGTCAATTTAGAATCTTCATTATAAATGCGGACTTTAACTTCACTGTCAAAAAAAGAAAACTTGATGGCATTGCTGATCAAATTGACCAAAACCTGAACAAGCAAACCTTCGTCTATTATAAGTTCAGCTTCAGAAGTTTCTAAACTTAGATTCATGCTAATATTTTTATCTAAAAGTCTTTGCTCGACTTGCTCATTAATAAACGGTACAATATTCGAAAAAACAAGTGTTTTGGCATCAGGATTTAGATTTGCAACTTGATCTTGCTCTTTCAAGAGTTTAATAAAGTTGTCAATATATCGAAATTGCAAATTGGTCGATTCACAAATTAATTCGGCCAAATGCTTTACAGATTCTGAAGGGTTTTCGCTTAAAATCAAACGCGCCAGTCCTTGTGGATTTCCGGCAAAATTTTTCAAATCGTGCGAAAGCATATAAATCAAATCTTGTTTTTCATTGATAAAACTCTCCGATTCATAAATTGATTCTTGAATATTACGCATCAGCAAACCAGCCTCATCAGTATATTCTGTAGGCAAAACCGAAAGTTTTCGATTATTTCGATAATCATCTAGAGATTTTGAAGCAATCGAGATTGGCTTGATCAATTGTTTTAAAACATACAAGGTCACAAGAGTTGCCACCAAAGTCATAATTAAGGCAAAAATCAAAATAGAAATTGCTGAAATATCGTGTGATGAGAACAACACAAAAAACAAAATACCAATTAAAGGGATATGTATTCCTATGAAGGCAACAAACAAAAACTTCAAGACATAGCTCTTTTTTAGAAAGCTTATTTGTGACAAATTATGATATAACTTCATAAAAAATAACAATACTATAGGTTAAAAATGTGGCATTTGGGGGGAAATACCAAAAAACAAAGGTAACTTTTAAACTTAATTTATGTGTTAAATTACACAATTTGATAAAATATTTTGAAAATTAAATTTATAAAAGTTTACAAACCCTTATTTTTGCGCTATGGGAAGAAAAAATACAGACAAAGTTGTCTTTCATCAAATTGAAGTATTAGACGCAGGAGCAAAAGGAGTATCAGTTGCAAAAGCTCCAGACGGAAAAGTAATCTTTATTCCGAATGTTGTGCCTGGTGATGTTGTTGATGTGCAGACATTCAAAAAAAGAAAAGCATACTACGAAGGAAAAGCCGTAAAATTTCATGAATTATCAAAACACCGTATTGATCCAATCTGCGATCATTTTGGTGTTTGTGGCGGATGCAAGTGGCAAAATATGAAATACAGCCAGCAGTTGTATTACAAACAAAATGAGGTTAAAAATCATTTACAACGAATTGGGAAAGTTGAACTTCCTGAATTCGAAGATATTTTAGGTTCAGAAAAACAGTTTTTCTACAGAAACAAAATGGAATTTTCATTTTCAAACAGCCGTTGGTTAACTGAAAAAGAAATTGGAAGCACTGAAGATCTAGGAAATCGAAATGCGTTAGGATTTCATATTCCAAAAATGTGGGATAAGATTTTAGATATCCAAAAATGTCATTTGCAAGAAGATCCTTCAAATGCCATCAGAAATGAAATTAGAGCATTTGCAAATGAGCATAATTTAGCCTTTTTTAATCCGAGAGAACATTCTGGATTATTAAGAACTTTGATGATTCGTACTGCTTCAACAGGTGAAATCATGGTTTTGATTCAGTTTTTTGAAGATGACAAAGCAAATCGCGAATTGGTTTTAGATCATTTATATGAAAAATTCCCGCAGATTACTTCGTTGCAATATGTTGTAAATGCAAAACAAAACGATACCATTTACGATCAAGACATTAAGCTTTACAAAGGAAGAGATTATATTTTGGAAGAAATGGAAGGCTTGAAATTTAGCATCAACGCCAAATCTTTCTACCAAACAAACTCAGACCAAGCTTATGAATTATATAAAATCACACGTGATTTTGCTGGATTGACAGGAAACGAAACGGTGTATGATTTATATACTGGAACAGGTACTATCGCTCAGTTTGTTTCGAAAAAAGCTAAAAAAGTAATTGGTGTAGAAAGTGTTCCTGAGGCAATTTTAGATGCTAAAGCAAATGCCGAACGCAATAACATTACAAATTGTGAGTTTTTTGTTGGAGACATGAAAGTTGTTTTCAACGAAGCTTTTATTGCGCAACACGGCAAACCTGATGTAATTATTACAGATCCACCGAGAGACGGAATGCATGCATTAGTAATTGATCAAATCTTGAAAATTGCTCCAAAAAAAGTAGTTTATGTAAGTTGCAACTCGGCTACACAAGCACGTGATTTGGCTTTAATGGACGAAAAATATAAAGTTACCAGAGTACGTCCGGTAGATATGTTTCCACAAACGCATCATGTCGAAAATGTTGTACTTTTAGAACTTCGCTAATCAATTATAAATGAAAAAAATAGTTTCAGTTTTACTGCTTTTTACTTTCGGCTTATCAAGTTGTGAAAAAGATGATATTTGCGATCCAAATACACCTACTACTCCTCGATTAGTTATTGAATTTTATGATGCCAATAATCAACTTAAACCCGTTACGAATTTAAAAGTAATTGGGGAAGGAATGCCTGAGGGAATTATTTTTAATGAAAATGCAACTGGCGAAGCAAAATATCTGACAAATGGAAGCAAAATCTCGATTCCGTTAAAAACAGATGCAGATTCTACAACCTATACTTTCATTTTAGATTCTGGCAATGAAAATCCTGCCGCTGTAAATACAGATCAAGTGAGATTTAATTACTCGCGTCAAAACCTTTATGTCTCTAGAGCTTGCGGATTCAAAACAATTTTCAAACTTGATCCACTTTCTGATGGACCGCCGTTATCACGTCCATTTGTAAAAGAGGATACCGATTCAAAAGGCTTTTGGATGACTCAAATTTATGTAAATGATTATAACATAGAATTAGAAAATGAAGTACACATTAAAATATTTTTCTAGTTTTTGCTTATTGTTTTCAATGTTTTTGAGTTATGCTCAAGAAACACCGACAACTACAGTAACTAAAGAAATTATTCCCGAAAAAACCAAAACTGAAGCTGTTGCAAAACCTGCATTACAGGAAGTGAAAAAAAACGACAGCATCAAAACTGATCGTTACGGACTTCGTGTTGGAGTTGATTTGTACAAATTGACTCGTGGCTTTTATGACAAAGATTATAAAGGAGTAGAATTTGTTGGTGATTGGCGTTTAACAAAAAAATACTATTTGGCCGCAGAACTTGGTTTTGAAGACAAAACAACTGATGACGACCGATTAAATTCAACCGCAACTGGAACGTACATAAAAGGTGGTTTTGATTACAATTTGTATCAAAACTGGCTTGATATGGAAAACTTAATTACAATAGGTTTACGAGGCGGATTTAGTACTTTTAGTCAAGAATTAAATAGCTATAAAATCTATAACCCGAATCCGTATTGGGGTGAAATGCCTCCAATTACAGAACATCAAAAATACAGCGGACTTACAGCAGGCTGGATTGAAGTTCCATTGGGAGTAAAAGCAAAAGTATTCAACAATATATTTGTAGGCTTTAGTGTTCAGCTGAAAATGTTGATTGTTAATTCAAAACCAGAAGGTTTTGATAATTTATACATCCCTGGATTTAATCGAACTTATGACGGAAGTTTTGGAATTGGATTCAACTATACGGTTTCTTACTTTATACCTATTTACAAGAAAAAAACTGTTATTCCGGCTCCAACCAAAAAAGAGGCTCCTAAAAAATAACATTTTAGTACAAATAAAAAACCACGAATTCAAAATATTGAATTCGTGGTTTTTTATTTTATATTAAATCGTATTAAGACAACTGAAAATCAACCGCCGCTTTTGAATGAATCAAAGCCGTATCAAAAATAGGAACCGAAACATCTTCAGGTTTTATTACTAAAGGAATTTCAGTGCAACCTAAAATAATTCCTTCGGCGCCTTTTGAAATCAATTCATTCGAAATTTCTAAATAACGCTTTTTAGTTTCTTCGGTTACTAATCCTCGGCCTAATTCTTCAAAAATAGTATAATGAATAAAATCTTTATCTTCCTGTTTTTCCGGAATTATTGTTTCTATTCCTTTTGCTGTCAATTTTTCTTTGAAGAAATCAAGTTCCATTGTAAACTTTGTTCCTAGCAACGCAACTTTCTTAATTTCCTTCTTTTTAATTTCGAGAGCCGTCGCCGTCGCAATATGAATAACTGGAAGATCAATAGCCTCTTGAAGTTTATCGGCAATTAAATGCATGGTATTGGCACATAAAATAATTGCTTCTGCCCCACCCGATTTTAAAAATTCGCATCCTTTAAAAAGCATTTTAAAAGTAGAATCCCAATCGTTGTTATCATTATTCTTTTTAATATCAGCATAATTAAAAGAATAAACTAAACATTCTGAGAAGTTAAGCCCTCCCAGCTTTTCATTTATTCCTTCATTAATAAGTTTATAGTAATCCCCAGTTGAAACCCAGCTGATTCCTCCAATAAGACCAATTTTCCTCATAGTGCTGTTTAAAAAGTTATCCGATTTCTTTAATTCCTTTTATAAATATCCATTTCATAAAAAGCTTCTCTCCATCTTTTGTTCTTACCGCCTGGAATTTAGGCCCAATAATAGTAGCAACAATAAAAGAAGTCATTGGAATCCAGAATCCAGTTAGTCCTGTGTACATTGCAATTACATATCTTCCAGCGATAAATAAAATTGCAAATGTTCCTAATTGATATAAAAAAGCTCTTACTTGTAGTTTTGTCATTTTTTTTGAGGTTCAGCGTTACAAAGGGAGAAAGTAACATAGTTTTAACTCTGTACTTTTATCACTTTGTCTCTTTGTTACTTATTCGTTTACTTGAAATTTCGTTCTTTTGCTTCCTTCGTACATTTCATATTTAACCAAACGCGCTTCAAGGCTTCCGTTGAAAAGTTTGATTTTTCTTGAAGGTT
Source organism: Flavobacterium mesophilum (assembly GCF_039581405.1). Lineage (NCBI taxonomy): Bacteria > Pseudomonadati > Bacteroidota > Flavobacteriia > Flavobacteriales > Flavobacteriaceae > Flavobacterium > Flavobacterium mesophilum. The sequence continues at coordinate 677,117 of NZ_JBCPXZ010000001.1, forward strand.
TTAATCCTACGAATTTTAAGGCTTCTAGATTTGCTGTAATAAACCAAGCGTTTGTTCCTGGATAATTTTTCTTCAAAGTATCTCCAATACTAGCGTAGAATCTTTCCATATGAATATCCAAACGTTCATCATAAGGCGGATTAAACACGATATGCAACTTTCCTTCTACTTCTTTTTCAGTATCAAAAAAGTTGTCTTCGTGAATGGTTACATAATCATCAAGATTTGCATTTCTAATATTATCTTTTGCTTTGCTGACTGCACTAGGCGCTTTGTCAAAACCTTTAATTGTATAATGAAACTCTCTAGTTTTTTTCATCAAACTATCAACAATCTTGTCAAACAAATCATTATCCCAGTCTTTCCATTTTTCAAAAGCAAATTCTCTTCTGTTTATGTTTGCTGGAATATTGCAGGCAATCATTGCAGCTTCTGCCAAGAAAGTTCCAGAACCACACATTGGATCCAGAAAATGACTTTGTCCGTCCCAACCTGATAACAAAAGAATTCCAGCTGCCAAAACCTCATTAATAGGCGCAATATTCGTAGCTGTTCTATAACCACGTTGGTGAAGCGAAGCTCCAGAAGTATCTAAAGAAACTGAAACTTGGTCTTTGTCAATATGAATGTTGATTCGCAAATCTGGATGTTGCTTGTCAATACTAGGTCTTTGGCCCGTTCTTTCCCTAAATTGATCCACAATTGCATCTTTACACTTTTGAGAAACAAATTCTGAGTGATTGAAATATGTTGAATGCACCGTAGTATCAATCACAAAAGTCTGATTGGCGTTTAGATATTTAGCCCAATTCATTCCTGAGATTCCTTTGTACAACGCTTGATCGTTATTTGCTCTGAAAGAATAAATTGGTTTTAAAACTTTAAGCGCAGTTCTAAGCGATAAATTGGCTTTGTACATAAAACCTTTATCTCCTTTAAAACTTACCATTCGCACGCCTTTCTCAACATCTTGAGCACCAAGCGCACGCAATTCATTCTCTAATATTTCTTCAAAACCAAAAAAACATTTGGCTATCATTTTAAAATTTTCTTCCATTTTTTTTCAATTAAAAAAAGCCAATCGCTATAATATTTTATTATACAGATATAAATACCTATCGTAGCGAAATAGTAATTTTTCGGCAAAAATACACTAAATTTGCCGGACTTTGAATTAATTGAAATAGAATAAATGTCTGAAGCACCTAACTCATCAACACCTAATCCAGATCGTAATACCGAAAACTGGTTTACATCATGGTTTGATACTCCATATTATCATATCCTTTATAAAGATAGAAACTATAGAGAAGCTCAGATTTTCATGGACAACTTAACGCATTACCTAAATTTGCCAGAAAAGGCTAAAGTATTGGATTTGGCATGCGGAAAAGGAAGACATTCTATTTATTTAAATCAATTAGGTTTTAATGTTTTAGGCGCCGATTTATCAGAAAATAGTATTGCCGAAGCCAATAAAAATAGCAACGAAACGCTTCATTTCAAAGTTCATGATATGCGTGAGCCGTTTGAAGAAAAATTTGATGCTATTTTTAATCTTTTTACAAGTTTTGGTTATTTCGAAAACGACGATGACAACCTGACAACCTTAAAAGCCATCAAAGAAAGTTTATCTGAATACGGTTTTGCGGTAATCGATTTTATGAATGTAAATCAGGTTATCGAAACTCTTGTTCCTGAAGAAGTCAAAACAGTTGACGGAATTGATTTTCATATTAAAAGATATGTTGAAGACGGTCATATTTTCAAAGAAATTGATTTTGAAGACCAAGGCAGAAAATATCATTTTACAGAAAAAGTAAAAGCACTAACTTTGAAAGACTTTCAGGATTTAATGGACGAAGCTGGAATTTTCCTTTTGGATATTTTTGGAGATTACAAACTCAAAAAATTCCACAAAACCGAAAGCGAAAGATTAATCATGATTTTTAAATAGGTTTAGTCGTTGAACCGTTAATTTGTTTAATCGCTAAACAAACTGACAAAAACCGATTAAACAATTAAACAAAAACCGATTAAACAAAAAGATGAATTATCTACTACCCTTATTTTCTGTACTTTTAGGATATGGCGTGGCTTTGTTTATTAAACCAAAAAACAAAACCAATTTGAAATTGCTACTGGCTTTCAGTGGTTCTTTTTTATTGTCATTGACCGTAATGCATCTTCTTCCAGAAGTTTACGAATCTCACAATCATAATATTGGCATCTTTATAATGGTCGGGATTTTATTCCAGATCGTGCTAGAGTTTTTCTCAAAAGGCGCTGAACATGGACACGTTCACGGACATGCAAAAATGTCTCAAATTCCGTGGCTATTATTCATTAGTTTGTGCATTCATGCCTTTTTAGAAGGTTTTCCGGTAAGCCATCATCATGGTTTGGCCATCGGAATTGCGATTCATCATTTGCCAATTGCGGTAATTTTGACCACCTTTTTCGTCAATGCCGATTTAAATAAAAAAGCCATTTTTGCCTTCATGCTGACTTTTGCAATCATGACGCCACTTGGAACAATTGCTTCTGAATTTTTACCAATTTTAAACGAATATTACACCGAAATCACAGCCATCGTAATTGGAATTTTATTTCATATTTCATCAACAATTATTTTTGAAAGCAGTGAAGGTCATAAATTCAATGTTGCCAAAGTTTCGATGATCGTTCTCGGAATTCTATTGGCATTCTTTTTATAATGTGTCAATTAGATAATGAGTCAATTAGATAATAAAATAATTTTCTAATTGACTCATTGATAAATTATCTAATTAATTAGCTCTCTTTCTTTCGTCTTGATTTCCGAAATTGCGTTCTTTCACGTTAATCTTTTTATTTCCAAAATTGTAAACCACAGATAAACGAACAAATCGGTTGCTTTCATTATTACTATAAACCTGTTTTACGCCATTTACAACCGAAGTAAAATCTTTTAAATAAGAAGTATTAAAAATATCATTTGCTAAAAACGCAATTTGCATCGTTTTATCAAACAAATCTTGTTTAAAACCAATATCGAAACTAGCGGTATATCCTATTTCGTATAAACCACTTTTATAAGGTGTACTGTAATTAAAATCGACTTGAAGCTTTGTGTTTTTTCCCAAAACAAAAGTATTATTTGTTGTAAAATCAATTTGTAAACTATTTGATGGCGTAGCATTGATATCTTTAATAAATTCTGTTTTTGCACCTAAAAAGTACAACGAATTTTCGCTCTGCCACCATTTAGTAAAACTTGCCGAATACGTTTCTCCAATGCCATAATTTAAGCTTTTGAAATAATTCTCACGTGTTACAATTTGCGTATTTGTTTCTGGATTTGAAGTAAACAAAATCCCATAACCATTTGTAATTAAATTTACGGTAACACTTGTTCTTAGAATTTCTTTGTACGAATGTGCAAACTCAAAATTATCGCTAAAAGAAGGTTTCAAAAACGGATTTCCTTCTGAATAACTATTACTGCTGATATAAATTCGGAAAGGATTCAGTAAATCAAATCGCGGTCTATTGATTCTTTTTCCATAATTTAAACTGAAACTATTATTCTCATTCTTTTTGTATGAAGCAAAAACAGTTGGAAAAAGCTTAAAATAATTGTTTATCGTTTCTTGATTCAGCGTTTCAGAAAATCCATTTGTTTGTGTATTTTCAAGTCGCAATCCCAATTGCAGATTCCATTTTTCATTGATTTTTTTATCTCCATTAATATAAACAGCTTGATTGTTTTCAGTGTATTTAAATCGGTTTGACTGACTTGGATCCAATACTGGAGTTCCTGTAATTGAATCGTAATAAAGCACATCGCTTACGCTATTTGTAAAACTTGCTTTAGCTCCGTAAGACAAATTCAAGACTTCTAATGGATGTTCCATATCTGCTTTAAAACTCAAATTATCAATATCTTGATTTGAAATATTTCTTCCAGATTGATTGACATCAACAAAAATTCCATCTGCTGTATAATTATTAGCGACAAACTCACGATCAAATTTTGAAATGTAATTAAAGTAATCTACATCAAATGATAATTTTCTGTTTTTAGGATCTAGCTTTGTAATCAAATGCGCATTATAGGTTTGATTTCTAGATTCTCTATCTGCAAAACTGTTGTTAAGGATGTAATGCTGCAATTCATTTTGCGTGTTGTATTTATTAACAACAATATCAGTTTGAAAATCAGGATTCGTTCTATCATTTAAGATTTGAAAACCAAGAGTAGTTTTTTCTGAAAAATCATAATCTAAAGCCAGTTTTCCTGATAAACTTTCATTTTTCATTTTTGTTCTTGCATTGAGATTTGAAAGTCCATCTTCAAAATAAACATCTGAAACTTCATCTATATTTTTATAGCCCGTTTTCCCATTAACGCTTGCTGAGAAACGAAATTTATTTTTACTGTAAAAGAAATTGTCTCTCAAAGTGAAAATTCCATATTTATTTTGGTCGTAAGAAGTAGTAATTGTGTTTTTCCAAGAATCTCGAGCTCCCTTTTTCATAATAATATTAATCAATCCTCCAGTTCCTTCGGCTTCGTATTTTGCCGGCGGATTACTGATAATTTCGATATTCTTGATATCACTTGCCGAAATCGATTTTAAAAAATTATTCAATTCTTCACCTGTTAATTCAATTATTCTTCCATCAATCATCACTCTTGAAGTTCCTTTTCCTAATATATTAATTGCATTATTTTGCACTACAACGCCTGGAGCAGTATTTATCGCACTTAAAGCATCGCCTCCTACATTGGTAACATTATTTTCAAGATTATAAACCAGACGATCTGTTTTTTGTTCAATTGTTTTCTTTTTAGACTGAACCACAACTTCAACTAACTTTGTTTCGCTTTCGTGCAGCACAATAGTTCCTAAATCGGTATCTTTTTCTAATGAAATTTCTTTTTCATAATCTGTAAAGCCCAAAAGACTTACCTTAATTTTATAAGAACCATTTTTAAGATTGATTTCAAAAGAACCATCTTCTTTTGCCATAGTTCCGTCAATAATTTTCCCTTCTATTGTTGAGATGGAAACTTTAGCCCATTCTAAAGATTTTGTTTCGCTTGCAATTTTTCCTTTTACTTTTAATGTTGATTGTGCTAAACAAAATAAAGGCAATACTAAAAAGATAAGGAGATGTAATTTTTTCATGGTTTCTAATTTTAACTTGTTCGATTAATTTGAAGCAAAGTTGCCTTAGAAAATCTGCGTAGGCGACCGACAAAAAAAAGTCGAACCAATTTCCTAAATAGAAATTGGTTCGACTTTATTCTGCATGAAGTACGACTTTTTACAAAACCTTAATTATGAAGCGTTTCGATAAGCTGTTGGTGTCAAATTTGTATATTTTTTAAACGAAGTATTAAAAGACGATTTTGAATTAAATCCGACTTCATACAAGATTTCTAAAACAGTTAAATCTTTTTTGGAAGGATTTTTTAGAATTTCCATCGCTTTTTGAATGCGATATTCATTTACAAAATCAAAAAAATGCTGATCCATATGATGATTAATCAAAACTGATAAATCGCGAACTGGAATTTCAATTTGATTGGAGAGTTCCTGAATTGTAAGCGACGGATCAAGAAAAGGTTCTTTTTCTCTCATATAAACTTTCAATGCCGAAATCTGGTTTGAAATTAGTTCGCTTTGGCTGTCTTTTATTTCGATATTTTCTTTGGGAAGAATATCTTTTGCTAATAACAATTTAGAATCGATTCCTCTGAAAAGTTCCGGATAATTCAGCGCTTTTAAAACAAACCAGCAAGTCACTACCAAAACTAGCAACTGCAAGATTGTATTCGACCAAATCCACAAGAAATCAAGAGCAGCATAGCGAAATATATTTTTAACTATTGATAGATAATAAATGCAGAAAAGCACTATAGCAATTTGAAATAACCACTTAAAAATAGAAATTCTGGGATTTGTGTAATTTTCCTGAAATATTTCTCTATACTTTTTCAAAACTAAAAATACTCCAATACTATATACGACTGTTTGCAGCCCCAAAACAAAAAACATATAAAACATCTCAGGCGATTGATCACGATGCACATAAAACAGTTTTTTTTCTGCATCATTTAAAAGATATAGCCTGAACAAGAAAACCACATTTGTTAGAACAAATGGAATTAGATGCAACAAATGTTTTGACCTAAGTCTAAAATCTGCAAAACAAACCGACACTACATAGAGATAGAAAGCTGGCAAAATCAAAGCACAAATAGTCCATCTAAAAAATTCTAAATTAAAATGATTTATAATGAAATTATCGTCAATGAAAATACCGCTATTATCAAGGGCGAAGAACACCAAATAACAAGCAAACAGCCTATTTGCTACTTTATTTTTTGTTTGCACCGTGAGTAAAAAGAAGGCCAGTAATAAGGAAACAAAAACTGAAATTCCGGCCATGGCAGTTAAAAAACTTATTCTATTCATTCTTTTTTTGATTATTTAACAAATATAATATTTTAGCTTCTTAAACATTAATTCATAAAACCAGAATCAAAGATCAATTTACAATAGCGTTTCGATAAGCCGTAGGTGTAAGATTTGTATGTTTTTTAAATGAAGTATTAAAAGAAGATTTCGAATTAAAACCAACTTCATACAAGATTTCTAAAACCGTTAATTCTTTTTTGGAAGGATTTTTTAAAATGTCCATTGCTTTTTCAATGCGATATTCATTTACAAAATCAAAGAAATGCTGGTTCATATTATGATTAATCAAAATCGATAAATCACGAACTGGAATATCAATTTGATTCGAAAGCTCCTGAATCGTCAGGGATGGATCAAGAAAAGGCTCCTTTTCTTTCATATAATTTTTTAATGCCAGAATTTGAGATGAAATCGCTTTGTCTTCAACTTCTACAGTCTCTTCAGTTGTTTCTTTATTTTCTTTGAGAATAAACTCTTTTGTTAATTGCAAATTAGAATTGATTCCCCTAAAAAGCTCCGGATGATTTAATGCTTTCATGACAAACCAACATATCACACTTAAAGCCATAACAACCATCAAAACATTTCCCCAAAGAAAAATATCTCGAGAAGCTGTATAACGCAATAAATTTTTTGAAGCCGTGATCGAATGCATTACCACAAAAACCCATGTCATCTGAAAAAGCCATTTATAGGTAGAAGTGCTTGGATTGGTATAATTTTCGAGATAAATTCTTTTATATTTTCTTAAAATCAGAAAGATGCTGATTATATAAAACCAATATTGGATTTCGATTAAAATCTGAAAAAAGTAAACCTCAAACATGGTACTGAAATGATCCAAAACAAACTGTTTTTCGGGACCTGACTTCAAATAAACTCTCGGAATAAAAACCAAATTCATAACCAGAAATGGAAGTGTATAAATTAAGTGCTTCCATTTCAATCGAAAATCAGAATAACAAACTGCCAAAACATACAAATAAATTAACGGCATCTCTAGCAAGCATACTGTACTTCTAAAAAAATCTATATTAACATATTCTAAAGGATAGCAATAGTTCAAAAGTCCGCTGAAATCAATCGCCGAGAAAATAATAAAACAAGCAAATAAACGATTAGCTAATTTATTTTCCGTTTTTACTGTAAGTAAAAAAAGTGCCAGTAATAACGAAACGAAGACAGCAATGCGGGCAACGTCGTCTAAAAAGCCTAATTTATCCATTTGTTTTTTGATTATTGAACAAATATAATATTTTAGTTCTTTTTATGAAGATGTAAGAAAGCTTTCGCAACATCACAAACAAAACTTTAAATCTTTGTGAGTTTGTAATCTAAATTTCGGGATTCAGAGAAAAAAATATTAATTTTGACCAGTCTAAATAACGATAAAATGACATTTACAAAAACTACTGAACAAGCCTCAAAATACGAACATTTAGAGAAAATGTCTGTTCATGAATTGTTGTCCAATATTAATGAAGAAGATAAAACTGTTCCCTACGCAGTAGAAAAAGCTTTACCGCAGATTGAAGCTTTGATTCCGCATATAGTTGAAAAACTAAAATTAGGCGGTAGATTATTTTATATTGGAGCTGGAACTTCAGGCCGACTTGGTGTTGTTGACGCATCAGAATGCCCTCCAACATTTGGTGTTCCTTTTGATTTAGTAAATGGCATAATTGCGGGTGGTGATACGGCTATAAGACGTGCAGTAGAAAACGCTGAAGATAATCCTACACAAGCTTGGATTGACCTTCAAAACCACAAAATCGATTCAAATGATGTAGTGATCGGAATTGCTGCTTCGGGAACAACTCCTTATGTTATTGGCGGTTTGGAAACTTGCAATCAAAACAATATTATTACAGGTTGTATTACTTGTAATGCGGGAAGTCCGTTGGCATTAACAGCACAATTTCCTATTGAAGTAGTAGTTGGTCCTGAGTTTATCACTGGAAGTTCCAGAATGAAAGCTGGAACTGCTCAGAAATTGGTTTTAAACATGATTTCGACTGCCGCTATGATTCAGCTCGGAAAAGTGCGTGGCAATAAAATGGTCGATATGCAGTTGAGCAATGTAAAACTGGTTGATCGTGGCGTTAAAATGATCATGGATGAAATTCCAGTTTCATATGACGAAGCATCAGAATTATTAAAAAAATATGGCAGCGTAAGAAATGCTGTCGACAATTATAAAAAGTAAAAGTTTTTTTTAAGCTTGTCAGGCTGAGCGAAGTCGAAGCACAGGTTCTTCTTAAACAATTTCTTTGTACAAAGTCCTTCGACTTCGCTCAGGATGACAACGTGAAGAACTTGAAACCCGAAACTTTAAACAAAAAAATCATGGCAACAAATAAACAATTACTAGGAAAAGGCATCAAATATTTGACAGGCGCATTGCCTCTAATGTTTATGGGACCATCTTTGATTTATAATGCTTTTCAAAATCAAGGCAACAATTGGCATTATCTGGTTTTAGGAATTGGAATTGTTGCTTGCATTAGCTCTATGGTTTTAATCTTTTTAGGATTGAAAATCATAATGAAAGGTATATTTAATGACTAAATCGAAAAATTAAACCCTACAGGTTTTAAAAACCTGTAGGGTTTGCTTCTACTATATAAAATAGATTTTAAATCGCTACAAAACATTCATGGAAAGTCTAATTCACATTCAAAAAACATTCGAAAAAGTTGTTTACATCGACAAAAAAATAAACAATCGAGAGTTTGAAGATTGTGTTTTTAAAAACTGCGACTTTTCGAACAGTAATTTTGCCTACAATACTTTTTTAGACTGCGAATTTGTTGACTGTAATCTCTCGATGACGAGTTTGGCAGGAACAAGTTTAAAAAATGTTACGTTTAGAAATTGCAAACTTTTAGGAATTGCTTTTAACGAATGTGATGATTTTTTATTTCAAGTTCATTTTGAAGAAAGCGTTTTGGACTATGCTTTATTTTCGAATAAAAAAATGCCAAAAACCAAATTCATCAATTGTTCTGTACGCGAAGTTACATTTATTGGAACTAACTTAACAAGTTCTATGTTTGACAATTGCGACCTTGATGGAGCAATATTCAACGAAACACAATTAGCTGGAGTCAATTTCAAAACGGCTTATAATTACAAAATTGATCCCGAATTTAATCCTATGAAAAAAGCGCAATTTTCTAATGAAGGAATTGCAGGATTATTAGATAAGTATGACATCAAAATTGTTTAGATATGAGCGCAGATCAATCTTATTTAGAAAGTGTTAAAAAACAGTTTTTATATTATAAAATGCTGGGCGAAAAAGCCATAGATCAACTTGAATCCGAACAGCTTTTTGTTTCTGTTAACGAAGACACTAATAGCATTGCCACAATTATAAAGCACATTTCGGGAAACATGCTTTCACGTTGGACCGATTTTTTAACATCCGATGGTGAAAAAGAATGGCGAAACCGAGATGCTGAATTTGAAAATGATTTGAAATCCAAAGATGAAGTTCTTGAACTATGGAACAAAGGCTGGAATTGTCTTGAAAACGCTCTTGAAAGCTTAAAGCCGGAACAACTTTCAGAAATAATCTACATCAGAAACGAAGGTCATACCGTTATTGAAGCCATAAATCGTCAATTAGCACATTATCCTTATCATGTTGGACAAATTGTTTTTTATGCCAAACAACTGAAAAACAGCGCATGGAACAGTTTGTCGATTCCGAAAAACAAATCAGGAAATTACAATGCCGAAAAGTTTGCTAAAGAAAAAGAAATCAAGAACTTTACAGACGATGAATTAAAAAGATTAAAATGATAGAATATTATGCAAATTTTGGCGGAACGTGTTGGTGGATCTTTATTAAATTCTGTCAAACAAGTTTAACCGAAGAACAGAGTCCTCAAAACAAAAAACGAAATTTACTTTTTCTAACCTTTATTACTCTTGTAATTTTCTTTTTAGTTTTTAATTAGAAAGGATTTTTGAAAATCTAAATCCTACTTAGCTTCTAAAAAACAACACAATTCAAAATGAAAAAAATTATATTCTTATTTCCTTTTCTGACTTTGGTATCTTGTTATAATGCCGAGCATAATTGTAAAGATTTCAAAACCGGAAAATTCAAATTTGAAACCGAAGTAAATGGAGTTAAAAAAACTACTTTCTTTGAACGCAAAGACGATATCGAAATCGAAACTTTTGAAGGAAAAACAGATACAGCAACCATTCGCTGGGTGAGCGATTGCGAATATATTCTGCAAAAAAAACACCCAAAAAACATGGCCGAAGAAAAAGCAATCAGTATGAAGATTTTAACCACTTCTAAAGATTCTTATACTTTTGAATTTGGCTTGGTTGGTTCTGAAGAAAAGCAACGCGGTACAGTTTATAGAGCTGATTAAGCGCTATACCAAATTATCAAAGCTCCTTTTAAGGGGCTTTTTTATTGAAATAATTTGTTGAGCTTCTTCTGTGATCCCTCGTTTCTCGAGATGACAAAAGATTCGACTAAAACTGAAAAACCTCTGAACCTTTGAACCTTTGAACCTTAGTGACTTTGTAACTTTGTAACTTTGTGACTTTGTGACTTTCCAGCAAATTATTATAACGTGTTTCTTTTACATTTATATTTTAAATAGTATTTTTAGATTTCAAATCTGATCAAATGAAAAACACTATTTCACAAAGAGTCGCCGACTTTTTAAAGAATTATCCGCCGTTTAATTTTCTTCACCAGAAGGATCTGGAAAAACTATCGGAGCAGATTTCTATTATATATAAAGAAAAAGATTCGGTGATTTTTGCTGAAAATGATAAAACCCATGATTCTTTTTATGTGGTTCATAAAGGTGCTGTGGCTTTAAAAAAGAGCACTAAAAATACCGTTTTGGACATGTGTGACGAAGGCGATATTTTTGGACTTCGCCCACTTTTGGCGCAAGAAAATTATATTATGGAAGCTGTCGCGCACGAGGAAAGTATATTATACGCCATTCCGATTGCAGTTTTTAAACCGTATGCACTTGAAAACAGAAATGTTGGTAATTTCTTGATCGAAAGTTATGCCTCGAACACCAGAAATCCGTATTCAGACATTCATAAAGATAAATTATATGGAGATGACGACCAGTTGAATGAAAATCTCCATTCAAGCAATCATTCTTTTGATTTAGCTCCTATAAAATATTCTAAAAAAATAGTCACTTGCAGTCCGTCAACAACTGTTAAAGATGTGGCCAAAATCATGAATAAAAAGAAAGTTGGTGCGATTTTGATAGTAGATGAAATGTTGCCAATTGGTATTTTAACTGATAAGGATCTTCGAAATAAAATCGTAACAGGTGACTTTCCGATTACAACTACAGCAGAAACGATAATGACAAAACCCGTTATCACGTATCCTAAAAAAATGACAGTTACCGAAGCGCAAATGGCCATGATGAAAAGCAACATCAGCCATTTATGCTTGACAAAAGACGGAACTGTAAACACTAAAGCAGTCGGAATTTTATCGAAACATGATGTAATGGTCGCGCTCGGAAATAATCCTGCGGTTTTAATAAAAGCTTTAAAACGTACCAAAAAAATCAAAGAAATAAAACCGATTCGCAATCGCATTATGCAATTATTGCAAGGTTATCTTGACCAAAATATTCCAATGACTTTGATTACAAAAATCATTACAGAGCTCAACGAAGCTTGCACCAATCGTGTCATTGAAATTTGTTTAGAAAAAATGAGCAGTCCACCACCTGTAAAATTTGCTTGGCTCGCACTTGGAAGCCAAGGACGTGGTGAACAAATGTTGCATACGGATCAGGATAATGCAATTGTTTATGAAAATGTGAATGAAGTTTTTAGAGATGAAACTAGAGTATATTTTCACAAATTTGCTGGACTTGTCAATAAAGGGCTTTTTGACATTGGTTATGATTACTGCCCTGCCGAAATGATGGCATCTAACCCAAAATGGTGCATGAGTCTTGACGAGTGGAAAAGCCAAGTGCACCACTGGATCACAAATCCGGGCAAAAACGAGGTTTTATTATCCTTTATTTTCTTTGACTATAGTTTGACCTATGGCGATTCTGAAGTTGTTAGCCAATTATCAAATTATATTTTTGAAGATGTAAAAGCAAATCCCATTTTCTACATGCATTTAGTAAGCGGTGCTTTGCAAAGCCCATCTCCTACTGGCTTTTTTAGACAATTTCTAGTTGAACAAGATGGCGCCAATAAAGATAATTTTGATATTAAACGAAGAGCTTTGATGCCATTGACAGATGCGGCGCGCGTATTAATTTTATCCCATTCAGTTAAAGGAATCAGCAATACTGCAGAACGTTTTGAGAAATTAGCCGAGTTGGAACCTAACAATAGAGAACTGTATTTATCATGTTCCTACTCATTTAAAGCTTTGTTGAAATTCAGAACCAAACAAGGTCTTTTACATCATGATTCTGGTCAGTTTATCGAATTGGAGTCTTTAACCAAAATGGAAAAAATTAAGTTGAAGCGTACTTTTAAAACTATTAAGGAACTTCAGGAACTTATTTCGGTTCGTTTTAACATCTCAAATCTAGTCTAATTATGAGTTTATTTGATTTTTGGAAAAAGGAGGAAAATTTATTTGACGAAAATATCACGATTGAAGAAACACGTTTTGTGGTTTTAGATACTGAGACCACAGGATTTGATTATGACAACGACAGGATTTTATGTATTGGCGCATTGATTCTTCAAAATGGAAAAATATCTATTCAGGAAAGCTTCGAAGTTTACATTGAACAAGATCATTATGATAAATCAACAGCGCAGATTCATGGTATTTTAAAAGCATTCGTAATAAAACGTCCTAGTGAATTAGAGGCTTTACAACAGTTTTTAGATTTTCTAGGAGATTCAATAATCATTGCGCATCATGCAATGTTTGATATCACAATGATTAATAAAGCGTTAGAAAGAAATGGTTTACCTGAACTTCGCAATTATAAATTGGATACAGGAATTTTATATAAACGAACTTTAATCAAATCACATTTATTCGAAAGAAAAGATCATTACACTTTAGATGATCTTGCGGATAAGTTTGATATTTCTAAAAAGGATCGTCACACGGCGCTTGGTGATGCCTATATCACCGCCATAGCTTTTCTTAAAATTGTCAAGAAGTTAAAAGAGAAAAAAGCAATTAATTTGAATCAGTTGTTTAAGTAAAAAGTTCTGCTTTTCTATTTAATCAACAAATATTCGATACGGAAATACATTAGAAGATCTGTTTTTTAAATTTTTCATGAAACTGTCGCATATGTACTGCCATTCTTCATTTGACAAATGTTTTTTATCTTGAGGATTTGTCGTTATAAAAATATCCACAGTACGGCTAAAACCAGCTTTTACAGAGATTTCTTTTCGGGTTCCTTTTTCAATTCTTATGTCTTTTATAGAACTTTTAAAATGATAAAATCCAAACGCTTTGATGTCTGCAAAAGTTACTATTCTTCCACGTGTTAGTAATGCATTCCTATATTCTAAAATTCGATCTTTATTGTTTTTCTTATTTAAACCACCAACTGTATTGGTCATCAAAACAGCATCTTTATTTATAAAATACATATCTTTACAATCCAAAACAGTTCCTGCTTTAATATCATTTCCGTCTTCCGCACAAGTCGACCAATAATTTATTCTAAAGTATTTTCCAACCGTTTCATCATTTTTAGGTTTTATCATTAAATAGGGATCATTACTTTTGGAAAAATTACTTTCTTTAGCCTGTTGTTCTAAAGAAGCTAGCAATTGATTAATCTGAACCAAAGAACTGTTCGTAAAATCTTTCCCTAGACCTGAAAAAGAAGAACTTTCGTCCTTCAATACATCTAGAACATTTTGCAATAATTCCGATGCGCTTCTAGAATCGAATCTTGATACTCCGCCAGTTCTTAAAACCGCGTTTCCTTCTTCAAGAATTCCATCTTTGAATTCTTTTATTTCGTAATGAATATTTAAGGGGTCTATAACTGATTCCAAATCCAGATATATATTATTTTCAGTATCTAAAGCAAAATAAGATAAAAACGTGCCAAAAGTTTTTTCAGCAGAATGTCGCTTTTTATTAATGACTGGAAAACAATTTACTGTAAATGAGACATTATCTATAATTTCGGGAACAAGTGATTCTGGAAAAACCAATTTCAACCAAATAAGTTTATTTTCATCACCTTTTGTTATTTCCTCAAAACATTTATAATCTGCGCCATAATTTTCAAGAGGCTTATAATTCAAAGCGCCCTTTAAAGTATAGAAATTATCAAAGTAAAACTCATTAACCTCCTGCATTATTTCGCTAAGATTTGTATAATTACGATTTATTATACTCTCTATATCTAAATGACCTGATTGTACATTGTATCCCTCATTTACATTTAATTGTATATCATCGTGAAAACATTTCATTTGTTTTAAATAATAGTAAAACATTTCTTGGAGCCCCGCCGGGATATGTTGGTTATGAACAGGGAAGTGTATTAGTAAATCAAATTAGACAAAAACCCTACTCCATTGTTTTATTTGATGAAATTGAAAAAGCACACCCATCTGTTTTTGATATTTTTCTTCAAATTATGGATGAAGGCAAACTTCACGATCGTTTAGGAAAAGAAGGTGATTTTTCAAACGCAATTATTCTTTTTACCTCTAATATTGGAGCAGATCATATTGTAGAAACATTTAATAAAGGAGAAATTCCAAGCTCAACTTCTCTAATGGAAATTATGACAAATTATTTCCGACCTGAATTTTTAGGTCGATTAACCGAAATTGTACCTTTTGCGCCTATCAATAAAAGCAATTCATTAAAAATACTTGAAATTCATTTGAAGAAAGAATTTACAGATTTATTGAAAAATATAAACATTGCGGTTGAAATTCCAATTGAAACTAAAACGTATCTTGCTGAAAATGGCTTTAATGCTAAATATGGAGCAAGACCAATAAAAAGCATTATCAGAAGCCACTTGAGAAGACCATTAGCAAAGAAAATAATTTCTGGTGAAGTTCAAAATGGAGATACGATTTCTGCAATTATTGAAAACAATGAGGTTAAATGGATCAAAGAAGAAACTATTCCAAATGAAAATTAATGAAACATTTACAACCATAAAAAAACGCTAAGATTAATTCTTAGCGTTTTTTATTTTTATTCCAAAACTAAACCTATCTGGCCGTCGTCGTCTAATTCAGTTTCAACTGGATCGTCTTCTGAAATTTCAGGTTTTTCCGGAACTTCTTCAACTGGCTCTTCATACGGAAGCGGATCTAATAAATTAACTTGTCTTAACTTATCAGTAGTTAATTGATTTCCTAAGGCTTTAAAACCTTTTACGGCTATAAAGTCTTCTACATCTATATGAAGATCTTCTTTTTGAACTCCTTTTACTTTTGCAAAAACCAATTGCGCTACTGGGCGATAATCTGTTGATACAATTTCTAATTGTGAATTTGGATGATCTGTAATAAAGCTTTCTTCTTTTGCTTCATTTTCAACAAGGAAACGTTTTAAGAAGTAGCGTTCTTTCTCACCGTCATAATAAATTGCAGAAATTGGTTTTTTAGGCTTCCATTTTTCCAAAATAATCATGTCTTCCTCAAAATGAGTAGATAATTCTGGAATGATTACTTTTAATTTACCTGACTGGCTAATCACTAAAATTTTATCACTTGGCTTAAATTCCCCAAGCAACTCACCTCTTGCGTCAACATTTAAACGTTTTACGGTATCATCAAACCAAACTTTTCTTGGCAATAAAGTTGAAATTCCTTTTTCTTTTAATTCGATTTTTTTGATCGGATATTTCGTTACCAAATTTCCTTTAGAACCACGTCCTTTAATAGCTAATTTGGCAAAATCAATATCAAATTTCAGCTTTTTAATTGTCCCTACCTGACGTAATAAAATCGTCACAACCTCAGCTTCACCATTTGGATTATTTGAAAAATAAACCACTTGCGAACCGTTTGTTCCATTCGTCAAATCGTATGCTTTATCACGAGTAACACCAGTTACATTAAAACGCTTAATATAAGAAGGTCCTGATTTTCCATCACGATACATCATATTATAAATGGTACGCTTATCGTTTTTATCAAAAACAGCCGCATGTATAATATCTTTTCCGATAAAGGTTTTGGAGTCAACTTTTGTAATCATCAAGGTTCCGTCTCTTAAAAACACGATAACATCATCAATATCAGAACAATCACCTATATACTCGTCTTTCTTTAAACTGGTTCCTACGAAACCTTCTTCACGGTTTACATATAATTTTGTGTTTCTTAAAACTACTTTTGTAGCCTCAACGTTATCAAAAACACGAAGTTCTGTTTGACGTTGACGTCCTTTTCCGTATTTCTCCTTTAATTTGGTAAAATAGGCAATTGCAAAATCCGTTAGGTGTTCTAAATTGTATTCCACTTCTTTCATTTCTTCCTCTAGCTTCGAAATCAATTCGTCTGCTTTATCAGAGTCAAAACGTGTGATACGAATCATCGGAATTTGAGTCAACCTTTGCAAATCATCATCGTTGATTTCTCTAACAAATGACTTCTTGAAAGGTTCAAATCGGTCATACAAATATTTGTATAATGATTCTCTGTCTCCGTATAATTTGAAGTCAATATACATTTCTTCTCGAATGAAGATTTTCTCCAAAGTAGCGAAATGCCATTTATTTTTTAATTCTTCTAACTGAATTTCAAGTTCCTGACGAAGTAAATCAACCGTTCTTTCTGTTGAAATTTTCAACATTTGAGAAACACCAATAAACAACGGTTTGTTATCTTCGATGACACATCCTAAAGGTGCTACAGATGTTTCGCAAGCTGTAAATGCAAATAATGCATCGATTGTTTTATCTGGCG
Source organism: Flavobacterium mesophilum (assembly GCF_039581405.1). Lineage (NCBI taxonomy): Bacteria > Pseudomonadati > Bacteroidota > Flavobacteriia > Flavobacteriales > Flavobacteriaceae > Flavobacterium > Flavobacterium mesophilum. Next base: position 694,498 of record NZ_JBCPXZ010000001.1, read on the forward strand.
AAACTCCAGGGAAAAGGTGAATTAAAATTTCAACATCGGCAGCAGTGTTATCTTCAATTTTCTTGATTTTGATTTTGCCTTTTTCATTGGCTTTCAAAATACTGTCAATCAAACTCGAAGTATTGGTAGAAAACGGAATCTGCGTAATCACCAATGTATTTTTATCTAATTGCGAAATCTTAGCACGAACACGCACACGTCCGCCACGCATTCCATCGTTGTAATTTGAAACGTCGGCAATACCTTGCGTCATAAAATCAGGATAAAGCGTAAACGGTTTTCCTTTTAAGATTTTAATCGAAGCGTCAATTAATTCATTAAAGTTATGAGGCAAAACTTTCGTTGACAAACCAACCGCAATACCTTCAGCCCCTTGCGCTAAAAGCAATGGAAATTTAACTGGAAGATTGTTTGGTTCTGCACGACGACCGTCATACGAAACTCCCCAATCGGTAATTTTTGGAGAATACAAAACCTCCAAAGCAAATTTAGATAAACGTGCCTCGATATAACGGGGCGCTGCCGCACCGTCACCAGTTAAGATATTTCCCCAGTTTCCTTGGCAGTCAATCAATAAATCTTTTTGACCAATTTGCACCATTGCGTCACCAATACTCGCATCTCCGTGTGGGTGATACTGCATGGTGTGCCCTACTACATTGGCAACTTTATTATAACGACCATCATCCAACTCTTTCAAAGAGTGCATAATACGACGCTGAACAGGTTTGAATCCGTCTTCGATAGCAGGAACGGCACGCTCCAGAATTACATACGAAGCGTAATCCAAGAACCAGTCTTTGTACATTCCGGTTACTTTCGTAATAACGTCTTCGCCCTCTTCTTCCTGATTTTCGTAAAAATGCGCTCCTTCAAAATGTTTAGCATCTACATCGATAATCTCATCGTCATCTCCATTTTGATTGTCATCGATCTGGTTTTCATCCTGATTATTCTCGTCGTCGCTTGGAATTATGTTATCGTCTTCTTCGTCTTTCATTTTTTATGCTGAATTTATTTCAGTAAACTTTCTTATTCGTAATCTTCGTCAAAATATTTTATACCTGCTTTTTTAAAAAGGTCCTCCATTTGAGTAAAACAAAAACCATTGTAATTTTCCATGTTTTTTGATTCTCTATAACCTTTGCATGACAAACAAAGCTCTTTGTAGCCAATTATTCTATTTTTTTGATCTCTAAAAACTATCATGTGTCTTGGCATATAACAATCTCTAGGCAAATTTTCTACTTTACAACTATCCTGAGACATTAAGCCAATTAATTCCGTTTTCAATGCTGAACTTAAGAATACTCTCTCTTTAATTTTTGTACTGTCAAAGTTCAATTTATAATCAACCACAAGGTCTTTATAATATTTATTATCTTTTTTAGTAATTTTTCTATCCCATCGCATTCGGTCTTCATAGGACAAAATTTCAACCTTAGATAATTCTTTTAAAGGAAAATCTCTTTCTTTGATTATTTCTGTTTCAGATTTAGTAATTATGGGAGTTTCATCAAGCTCAAGCTTTTCTTGTTCTTTTTTACAAGAAATCAATATTAAAATCGTCAACAAAAAAAATACTTTTCTCATATACTAAAGACAGATTCTAATCTTAAGCCTCTTCAAGCTCATCAATCTCAACCTTCAAGTTCTTGATAATAAACTCTTGTCTATCTGGAGTGTTTTTCCCCATATAGAAAGACAACAATTGCTCAATCGAAGTATGTTTATCCATCATAACCGGATCAAGGCGGATCGTGTCTCCAATAAAGTTCTTAAACTCATCTGGCGAAATCTCTCCCAAACCTTTAAATCGCGTGATCTCTGGTTTTGGTTTTAATTTTTCAATCGCGTCTTTTCTTTCTTCTTCAGAATAACAGTAAATTGTTTCTTTCTTGTTACGAACCCTGAAAAGTGGCGTTTGCAAAATATACAAATGTCCTTCTTTGATTAATTCTGGGAAAAACTGCAAAAAGAAAGTTATTAAAAGCAAACGAATGTGCATACCGTCGACATCGGCATCGGTTGCGATTACGATGTTGTTGTAACGCAGTTTTTCTAATCCGTCTTCGATATCAAGTGCCGCCTGAAGCAAGTTGAATTCTTCGTTTTCATACACAATTTTTTTACTCATTCCGTACGAATTCAAAGGCTTACCACGCAAACTGAAAACGGCTTGTGTATTCACATCGCGTGACTTTGTAATCGATCCAGAAGCCGAATCTCCCTCGGTAATAAAAAGCGTACTTTCTAAATTTCTTGGGTTTTTTGTATCTGGAAGATGCGCTCGACAATCTCTTAATTTTTTATTGTGAAGATTCGCTTTTTTAGCACGATCAGTTGCCAGTTTTCTAATTCCTGATAATTCTTTACGCTCGCGTTCTGCCTGAAGAATTTTACGCAATAAAGCATCGGCAGTTGTTGGGTTTTTATGCAGGTAATTATCCAGTTTCGTTTTGATAAAATCGTTAACGAAAGTACGAACAGAAACTGCAGGTGTTCCGTCATCAGAACCCATATCGGTAGAACCTAATTTTGTTTTGGTCTGCGACTCAAAAACAGGTTCCATTACTTTAATACTAATCGCACTTACAATCGATTTACGAACATCTGATGCCTCGAAATTCTTATTGTAAAATTCACGAATTGTTTTTACAACTGCCTCACGGTAAGCCGCTAAGTGCGTTCCTCCTTGCGTTGTGTTTTGACCGTTTACGAAAGAGTGATATTCCTCGCTGTATTGCGTTTTACTGTGTGTCAACGCTACTTCGATATCTTGATCTTTCAAATGAATAATCGGGTATTCTAAATCTTCTTCACTAATGGTTTCTTCTAATAAATCACGAAGACCATTTTCAGAATAGTATTTTTCTCCGTTAAAAATAATCGTCAAACCATTGTTCAGATAACAATAGTTTTTAACCATTTTTACAACATATTCTAAACGGAATTTATAGTTTTTGAAAATCGTTTCATCTGGCGTAAAAATTACTTTTGTTCCTTTACGTTTTGTTGTATCGATAACTTCTTCTTCCAGAACTAAATTTCCTGCAGAAAACTCCGCTCCTTTTTGTTTGTCGTCACGAACCGATTCTACACGAAAATAGTTAGACAAAGCATTTACCGCTTTTGTTCCGACACCATTCAATCCAACTGACTTCTGGAAAGCTTTAGAATCGTACTTTCCTCCGGTGTTCATTTTGGAAACTACATCGACTACTTTTCCTAACGGAATTCCACGCCCATAATCACGAACCGAAACCGTTCTGTCTTTAATAGATACTTCAATAGTTTTTCCGGCACCCATAACGAACTCATCGATACAGTTGTCTAAAACCTCTTTTAATAAAATATAAATACCATCATCCGGTGATGATCCGTCCCCTAATTTCCCGATGTACATCCCAGGACGCATACGAATATGTTCCTTCCAATCGAGTGAACGAATATTATCTTCGTTGTATTGATTTTGCTCTAGCATAAATGAATTTAGGATTTTTGGCTAATGTACCATTTATCGGTAAAAAATAAAAGCGTATTCCTTTTTTGTTATGAATAATAACAGTTTAAAATCTGTTTAAATTGATTTTAAAAGAAAACGAGCACTAAAAATATAAAAAAACTGCGTTTTCAGCAAAAAATACTATTTGATTCCGAGTACTTCTTTTGCCAGCGCAATCATTTCGGGCGTTCCCGTATTTTTGTTTTTTTCGTCAGACAATTTCACAACTCCTTGCCAATGTGTATTATCGGGTCTTGTATCGGTTAATTTGATGACCATATTCATTGCTGGAAGACCTACATCGTTGGTGAAATTTGTTCCAATTCCGAAAGACATTTTTATTTTGTCTTGGCAGAAATCGACTATCTTTTTTACCTTTTCATAATTCAGCGAATCCGAAAAAACAATTGTTTTTGATTTTGGATCAATTCCCATTTTGGTATAATGCGAAATAACCTTTTGCGCAAATTCTATCGGGTCACCACTATCATGTCGGACGCCATCAAAAAGTTTGGAATATTTTTTATCAAACTGATTAAAAAAGACATCGGTTGTATAAGTATCTGTTAAGGCAATTCCGAGATCTCCGCCATAAACTTGTGTCCAATGTTCCAAACTTATCAAATTAGCCATTTTAAACCCATATTGCGCGGCATGAAACATAAACCATTCGTGCGCGTGTGTTCCAAGCGGACGTTTATTATTGACCATTGCAAAATGTACATTGCTTGTTCCAATGAAACTTTGACCGCCAAAAGTTCGCAGCGTTTCATTCACCAAATTATGCACTTCATAAGAATGACGGCGTCTGGTGCCAAATTCTAAAACTGAAACCCCAAGCTTATTGTAATTATCGATTTTTTCTTTGGTAAGATTTTTTATTGCTTCGTCATTCAATCGAATCAAATGACTTGCTTTATAAAAAAGTTCCGAAATCAGCGACATTAGTGATACTTCCCATAAAATGGTTCGGTACCAAAATCCTTCAACGGTAACAAAAATTTCTGATCCCTCTTGACTTATTTGTACTTCTGAAGGATCATAACGAAATCCTTGCAAAAAATCTAAATAAGTTGGGTCTAAATAGGGACAATGATGAGCTAAGTATAACTTTTCTTCTTTAGTCAATTGCAAATCAGCCATCGCATCAACTGATTTTCGAAGCAAATCTGCAAATCCTGCTGGAAAAACATGTTTTCCACGATTTATAAATCCATAACGAACCTTTGCTTTTGGAAAAAGTCTAATTACGGCATGTTGCATCGTAAATTTATAGAAATCATTATCTAATATTGACTTCAAAAAAGTAGTTTCCATAGCATCAAAATTCTTTTCATTCCTTGCTAAGATACGGCAATTTGAGGAAAGAGAAAAATTCTTTGAGAACAGTTATTAAATCTATTTTGGAATAATTTTAAATGCAGCAAAATTTTTCCCAAAAAGATAAAACGAAATAAATCTGCCCATTTTTTTACTATATGTAACTTGAAATTCTAAGCTTCCGTCTTCTTCTTTTGGGTTCTCGATCTCGACACGTTGCTCTTTTTTATCTAGATAACAAATATTGTCAAGTCTGTCAATATTTTTTATTTTGAATGTTATTTTATCTCCTTCGTTTGCCATAATTACACCCGAATAAGGCATTAAGACTTCGGCTTGTTCTTCGATAAATGAATCGTAGATTAGTGGTGCGTTTAAAAACTCACTTTTATTTCCTGTATTTCCCTTATACATAGAGGCTTCAGGATAATGCATCGCATTAAAATACTTTAAGTCGGCATCAAAGTAAATAGGTGTAAATTTCTTTACAAATGCTTTTCGGCGATGATCGTAACTTCCTCCGCCCCATGTGGCATCAACTAAAATCCATTCTCCATCAACCTCAACCTTATTCCATGCATGATTCATAAGATAATTTCTTCTGCCAATATCCTGTACAACAGTTCTTGCATCTCCATTTACAACTTGACATCTCAAACCTGAAAGCGCTGCCAAATGCGCATATAAAAGTGAATACCCTTCACAAACTGCTTTTCTGGTCCTAAAAGCTTTGCGCATTACTTCTTCATGCATCAATTGTATTTTTTTATCCCTTTCGGCCTGATTTTTATAATCAACACTTTTTGGTGTTGGTGGATCTAAAAATGTCTTTACATCGTAATCAACATTCAAAGCAATCCAACTGTAAATCGCTCGTGCTTTATCACGCTCTGTAGTAAAATCTTTTTTAATTCTTTCTGCCAACTTTTCAGTGCTTCCAAAATCAGGGTATTTTAAAACTATACTGTCTATAGCGCTATATTTTTGTGAATACGAAGAACTGATAAAAATAAAATTTAAAAAAAGGAAGACGAAAACAATTTTTCTTATTGTCATTTTGGTGTTAAGATTAAGAAATGGGGTAAAATACTTTAAGTTGTTTTTATTTCAAGGCAATTTTATACGAAACGATGCTATTTGTATTCGCATAAATCGTAATATATTCTCCTATATTATTGTCGATTAAAATTTGAAACTCCAAACCGCCTCTTTTTTCCTTTGGATTCTGAATTTTAACAGGCTGGTTTCTTTTATTCAAATAAAAAACCTGATCTGCTTTTGAGAGATTTTTGATTTCAAAAGTGATTTTATCTCCTCTTTTTGCTTCAAGTATTCCAGCATCTGGCGCTTTAATTTGATAATCTTCTTCAATGGTTTTATTGTAAATCAAAGGTCCGTTTAAGAACGCCTCTTTATCTAATCGATCTCCAAGAAATGAGCCTGAATCTGGAAAATGTTTTGCAAAAAAGTAATCCGGATCAGTATCGAAATATGCTGGATTAAAATCATTGACCATCCTTCCTTTACTGCTGTCATAATAGCCTTGTCCCCAAGTTACATCAACCAAACGCCATTTTTTATCAATCAAAACCATATTCCAGGCATGATTGGACGAAGTTGTTTTTCGGCCAATATCGGCTAATCTAACTTTGGAATCGCCTCGAACTATTTCGCATTTTAATCCAACAAGTCCAGCCAAATGCTGATACAAAGCTGTAAATCCTTCGCAAACCGCTTTTTGAGTTTTAAAGGATTTCTGAATCAGATTATCGTTCAGTTGTTTGATTTTTCGTTGTTTTTCGGCTTCAGAAGAATAACTAAAACCCTGAACTCGTGGCGGATTCAAAAACGCATTGTAATCATACCTCATATTAAAAGCCATCCAGCTGTAAATGGCGCGCGCGCGATCATAGTCAGAATCAAAATCTTTCTCGATTCGATCTGCCAGTTTTTCGGTTGAGCCAAAACTTTTAGGGTATTTTGCAACGATTTTATCAACTTCGCTTATCTTTTGTGCAGAAGCAAAATTGAAAAAAATAATATGCAGTAAAAGGAATAAAAATGAAATCTTTTTTTGTGGCATTTAAAAATTTGATTTGATAATATCTTTCAGTTCTTTGTCTAACTCAAGATTAGAAATTTTATTATCATTTAAATCAAAATTCGCGCCAAATGATGGCAATGAAAAAGTTCCTTTAATTTCAGCGCCATAACGAGGGAAAAGATTTTGAGCAATTCCTAAAACTGACGCACCTCCTCTTCCTCCTGGTGAAGTTGCCAATAACAACATTGGTTTGTGCTGAAAAACATCTTTTTCGATGCGAGAACTCCAATCGAAAACATTTTTGAAAGCAACCGAATAATTTCCGTTATTTTCGGCCATTGAAACTACTAAAATATCAGCTTCTTTCAATTTGTTTAAGAATGCTTGTGCTATTTTATGCTGTCCTACCTCTTTTTCGAGATCAACACTAAAAACTGGCATTGCATAATCATTCAAATCCAAAACCTCAACATCGGCATTTTCAAATAAACTTGATGCGTAAGTTGCTAAACGCTTGTTGATCGATTGTGTACTGTTACTTCCTCCAAAGGCGATAATTTTCATAATTGTGGTATTTTTGTTTTCACCATATAAGTGATCTAAGTTCATTTAATTACAAACTTCAAAAGATCTTCAATAAGCAAACTAATATTTACTTATATAACTTATATGGTTTAATTATTTTCAGGTTCAATTTCAAAAACTTCTTTTTGTATTTCTACAGAATAATCATTTGGCGAAATACTTCCTCCGAAAGCTTTTGCGTACACTTTCGTAAATTCAGCTCCAAAATACAAAATAATAGCCGAGTAATACACCCAAACCAAAATTATAATTACTGAACCCGCCGCACCGTAAACACTTGCAACAGTTGAATTTCCGAGGTAAACGCCAATTGCAAATTTACCTATCATAAATAAAATTGCCGTACAAGAAGCTCCAATAAAAGCATCTTTCCACTTGATCACTCCGTCAGGTAAAGTTCGGAATATAATTGCAAAAAGCAATGTGATGCTGGCAAAAACAATTACTAAATTAACCACATAAAAAAAGTAAACCGTAGTATCTGGAAAATACAGTTTCAAACGGGCGTTTAAAACATCTAAAGTAGCGTTGATCATTAAACTGACCAACATCAGGAATCCAACCGAAACGATCATAGAAAACGACATTAATCGGTTTTGAATAAATTTTCGCAAACCTCTATTGGGTTTGGCTCGCAATCCCCAAATATAATTAATGGAACTCTGGATTTCTGCAAAAACCCCAGACGCCCCAATCAGTAACATTACAACCCCAAAAACGGTTACGAACACATTGCTGTCTGATAATTGAACATTTTTTATTGCCTCCTGAATTTGTACCGCTGCATTATTCCCCACCAACCTATTTATTTGCCCGTATAACTGGCCTGTGACTGCCTCTTCCCCAAAAAAGACGCCACAAATAGTAATTATAATTATCAATAAAGGAGGCAATGCAAAAATGGTATAATATGATAATGCCGCACTTAACTTAATCGCATTATCGTCGTTGAATTCTAAAAATGTCGTTTTTAATAAATACCAAGTTTTTGAAAAGATGTTATGCTTTTTCATTTGCTGATTTTTTGATATTTATTCAAATGTAGGCATTAATGAAACCGCAACACTTCTCGGATTTTAGGCGAATTTTATATTTTTCCCATGTTTATCTAGACACTTTTTTATATTCTTGATCGTATCCCAAGTTTTTAATTTTGAAAATCTTTTTGAATTCGCTTCTTGCTGGCTTGATCAAATACGAAATAGAATCAAGCTTTTTAGCTTTATTTTAGTGACGGAATCAAGCTTTTTCAAATCTTTCAAATCATAAAGATTTTTAAATTTCAACGTATTTTTATCAAGTAAAACAAATCGAGCTCTCCAGAATATGGAATCTTTTTTACTCAAAATTAATTGCCCATCAATGCGTTTTGCTTTTTGATAAAGAGAAAACCTGAATAGTGTATCAATACTTTTTTGAATCAACTCTATCGAATCTCCTTTTGGGAAAATATCATAACTATATTTTGTATCCTTTACCACTAATTTGCCATTAACAACATCGCACTCAGCCTTTAGCGAATCTAATTTAAGCTTATGAATTTTGAACTTCCAAAAGTATTCTTCCAGAATTCTATCTTCTTCAATCCTAATAAAGGTCGAATCCTTATTAACATACAATCCTCTAAATTTAGCTGGAAAACGATCCAACTCAGAATCATTATTAGGTTGCGGATTTTCAAAATAAAAAATTGCACAACCTTCTACACATTCTGCTGCTGCATCTGCTTTTTTACAGGAAATAATTACTGCTAGTATCGCGATAATCAAAAACATCTTTTTCATCGCAAGATTATTTATAATGACAAAAAATTCCTTTATCATAAACCGTCCACAAACTTGCTTTTTGATTGGACGCTTTCAAAGCATTGTTCGCCCAAGTATTACAAGTATAGAAAAGGCTGTAACTTCCTTTTGCTTCATAAAAAGCATCTTTTTTTCCGTAACTATGACCTTCAATCCATTGCGGATGAATTGGATCGCTGAAACTTTCTGAAATATATGCTACCAATTTTTGATAGTTTTCTTTAGAAACTAAAATACGCTTACAGTCATCACCTTCTCTCAATTGCTTGAAAAATGTAGTATGCATTGCCGACGAACTGACTCCAAATGCAGCCTTAAAAGCAGTACTGGCTTTTAAATCTGACCATTCTGGCGTTTCAAGATAAAATCCTTTGTCGCCCCAACCAAAAGCGATATAATTCACCAAAGAATCTTTTGATTGTGTTTGACTGAATTGAATTTCATTTCGCCAATCTTTGATTTCATTTTTAATTGGAACCACAACATCCGTATGGACTCCGTTTGAAAGAATATAAATCGGAATTGCGTTATGCTCTTCCACTTGCGCAATATCTGAATTGACTGTGATTTTGGAGATAATCAAAACTAATGAAGTGTATAAAGCAAGAAAACTGAAAAATCCGAAAAGCGTCCAGCCCAGAAATTTAAATGATTTTTTTAGCATTTTGATTGGTTAATTTTAGATTAGTAATTGGTTAATTTTTCTGTAACCAATTTTTAAGCCAAAAATTTTACCACACAAAAAAAGCCCGCAGATTTGACTGATTCGCTTTCGCGAAAGCGCAGATTTACACGGATTTTTTTCTTTCTTTTTTGTTCTTCTTATTCTCATTTTTGTCATCCTGACGAAGGAAGGATCTCCGCAAGTAACTCCGTAACTATTTGAAAAACTTTGTAGAGCTACTTGCTAAGATTCCTCGTTCCTCGGAATGACAAACTTTATGCAAAACCACTTCATAAGTTTTTTAAGGATAAAAAAAAACTGCTGAATCTCTCCAGCAGTTTTCTCTATTTTCTTTCTTCTTGTTTCTTTCTTCTTAAAAAAAGATTAAACGTTAAAACGGAAGTGCATTACATCACCATCTTTTACGATATATTCTTTTCCTTCAACTCTGAATTTTCCAGCTTCCTTCGCTTTTGCCTCAGAACCGTATTGAACGTAATCATCGTATGAAATAACTTCTGCGCGGATAAATCCTTTTTCAAAGTCGGTGTGGATAACTCCAGCCGCTTGAGGTGCAGTCGCTCCAATATTGATTGTCCAAGCACGAACTTCTTTTACACCTGCTGTAAAATAAGTTTGTTGTTTTAATAATTTGTAAGCTGCACGAATTAGAACTGATGCTCCTGGTTCTTCTAATCCCATATCTTCTAAGAAAACCTGACGCTCTTCGTAGCTTTCTAATTCTGTAATATCAGCTTCTGCTCCTACTGAAAGCACGATAACTTCAGCTTCTTCATCTTTTACTAATTCACGAACTTGGTCAACATATTTGTTTCCACTTACTGCTGAACTTTCGTCAACATTACAAACGTATAAAACTGGTTTTGCAGTAATTAATTGAAAGCTTTCCATCAAAACTTCTTCATCATTATTTTGAGGAACCACAGTTCTTGCTGATTTTGCTTGCAATAATGCCTCTCTAATTCTGTTCAATAAAGCTTCTTCTGTTTGCGCTTCTTTATTTCCTGTCTTTGCAGCACGTTTTACTTTTTCTAAACGTTTTTCGATTGTTTCTAAATCTTTTAACTGCAACTCGATATCGATAGTTTCTTTGTCACGAATTGGGTTTACATTTCCATCAACGTGTACAATATTATCATTGTCAAAACAACGTAAAACGTGAATGATAGCATTACACTCTCTAATGTTACCTAAAAACTGGTTTCCAAGACCTTCACCTTTACTTGCACCTTTTACCAAACCTGCAATATCAACGATATCTACAGTTGCCATTTGTACGCGTTCTGGTTTTACTAATTCTTCTAATTTGTTGATTCTTGGATCTGGAACGTTTACAACACCAATATTAGGTTCGATTGTACAAAACGGAAAGTTGGCACTTTGCGCTTTTGCATTAGATAAACAATTAAATAATGTTGATTTTCCAACATTTGGTAATCCTACAATTCCTGCTTTCATCTGTTTGTTTCTATATTATTATTTGGTCTTATCATTTTAGACCTTAAAACATTAAACCTTGTAATTTAATGCATTATGATTTTATGTCTTTTTCTTGATTTCTGCCAAAATGATATTTTTTGGCTTTAAAATTTTGCAAATATAAGATTTAATAGCTCTTGCACGAAGTAAAAATGTTCATTAATATAATTTTAAAGCCAATCTTAAAAATTTTTAAACATTTTATTAAGTTTTTGTTAAAAAATACTACTTTTATAAACTAAACCAATAAAAAACAAACCAAAAAACCAAACCAACATGAAAAAACTTGTTTTATTATTATTTCTGCTGAATACAGCATTTCTTTTTGCCCAAAAAGAAATCTCAGGAGTCGTTAAGGACAAAACCGGCACACCACTACCAGGTGTAAACATTGTCGAAAAAGGAACTTCAAATGGTGTCTCCACCGATTTTGAAGGAGGTTATAAAATTAAAGTCAAAGATGGCGCTACATTAGTTTTTAGCTATGTTGGTTTTTCAACCGTTGAAAAATCGGCTTCAAGCAATAAAATAGATATCACTTTAAACGAAAGCGATGGCCAAGTTTTAAATGATGTAGTTGTCGTTGGGTCAAGAAGCACCAAAAGAACTGTTGTAAACTCAGCAGTCCCTATTGATGTCATTAATGTAAAAGATGTTACAACTCAAAGTGGTAAAATTGAAATTAATCAATTATTACAATACGTTGCTCCATCATTCAACGCCAACAAACAATCAGGTTCTGACGGAGCTGATCACGTTGATCCAGCTTCTTTAAGAGGTATGGGACCAGATCAGACTTTGGTTTTAATTAATGGAAAAAGAAGACATCAATCCTCTCTTATCAATTTATTTGGAACTCGTGGACGTGGAAACACAGGAACCGATTTGAATGCAATTCCGGCTTCTTCAATCAAAAGAATTGAGATCCTTAGAGACGGTGCAGCAGCGCAATATGGTTCTGATGCCATCGCCGGAGTTATTAATATTATTACAAATGATAATGTAAAAGAAGTTAACGGATCTGTAACGTACGGCGTTTTCAATACCAATGCAAAAGGCGACTTTTTGCCAGGAACACCGAATACAGACGGATTTAGATTAGACCAAAAAGGCAACGGAAACTCTTACGGAAAAGACAAATCTTTTGATGGAGGATCTGTGAAAGTTGCAGCAAATTATGGTCTTTCAGTTGGAAGCAAAGGCGGTTATGCCAACTTTACTGGAGAATTTATACAGAAAGATAAAACTTTAAGACCTGCATACGATTTTAGAAAAGGTTTTGGCGATGCACAAATTAGAGGATTAAATTTCTTTGGAAACTTTAACCTTCCATTATCTGAAAGAACGGAACTTTATGCCTTTGGTGGATCTAATTTTAGAGATACCGATGCTTATGCCTTTACTAGAAATGACGGAGAACGCGTTGTTGAAGCCATTTATCCAGGTGGATATACGCCAAGAATTACTTCACATATTACAGATAATTCACTTGCTGCTGGAATTAGAACTACGACTACTGGCGGATGGAAAATGGATTTGAGCAATACTTTTGGAAAAAACCGATTCGAATATGATATAAAAGGAACGCTAAATGCTTCTCTTGAAGAGAAATCTCCAACAGAATTTAACGCGGGAGGCCATAGCTTGCTTCAAAACACAACCAATTTTGATATTTCGAAAAATTATGACGACATCATGAGCGGTTTCAATATTGCTTTTGGAACCGAATTCAGAGTAGAAAAATTTGAAATCTTTGCTGGTGAAGAAGGTTCTTACACTACCTACGACACCAATGGACAACCAATTACTGATCCAACAACGCAAAGCGCACCGATTGATCCGATTTCTGGAAATCCGAGACCTGGAAGCTCACAAGGTTTCCCTGGATACAGCCCAGCAAACGAAGTAAATGAAAGCCGTACCAACTTTTCTCTATATACTGATGCCGAATTAGATGTAAGCAAAGCATTTATGGTGAGCGGTGCTGTTCGTTTTGAAAATTACAGTGATTTTGGAAGCACATTAAATGGAAAATTAGCTTCAAGATTCAAAATCAATGATCATATCAACTTAAGAGGTTCTGTAAGTACAGGTTTCCGTGCGCCTTCATTAGCTCAAATTTATTATAATTTGCGTTTTACAAACTTTAATGCAAGCGGTGCAACCGAAGTTCTTTTGGCTCCAAATGACAGCCCTGTTACAAAAGCTTTCGGAATTGAAAAATTGAATGAAGAAAAAGCTGTAAATGCTTCTTTAGGTTTCACAGCGACTTATGGAGATTTCACCGCAACTGTTGACGGTTATTATATTAAGGTAAAAGACCGTATCGTTCTTACCGGATATTTTGATGCCAGTTCTTTAAACCTTGGTGTTTCTGAAGCGCAATTTTTTGCAAACGGAGTTGACACTAGCACACACGGTCTAGACTTGGTTTTCTCTTGGAAAAAGACTTATGATTTCGGAAATATTGGCGCTACCTTAGTTGGTAATATCAATGATATGAAAATTGACAAAGTTAAAAATGGTGATTTAGATGCTGAAACTTTCTTTGGAAACCGCGAAAAAGCCTTTTTACTGGCTTCAGCTCCAGACAGTAAATTCGGTTTAAATCTTACTTATGCGAAAAACAAATTTGACGCAGGTTTAGCTTTCACACGTTTCAGCAAAGTAGTTTTAGTTGATTATGCCGATGAAGAAGATGTTTACAACCCAAGATTGGTAACTGATTTAACTTTAGGCTACAGACTTTCTAAAAACTTAAAAATAAGCATCGGAAGCAATAACTTATTCAATGTTTATCCAACAAAACAAGACGAACAAGGAAACACAGAAGCCGGTGGTTACTGGGATGCCGTTCAAATGGGATTCAGCGGTGCTTATTACTATGCAAGACTTGGATTTAATTTCTAGACATTTCAAAACAAAAGGGCTTTAACTTCCTTCAGCCTGACAATAAACAAAAAAATCCTGAACTCTCGGTTCAGGATTTTTTTGTTATAATTAAGTGACATTTCACATTCTCACATTCTCACATTTTCTCATTCTCACATTTTCTCATTCTCACATTTTACAGCTTATAATCCAAAGCCGCAATAATTGCTTTTTCTTCATCAGTAGCGACAAAACCAGAAATATCCCAATAATTGGTCATGATTTTATTCTTCTTATTAAAAAGTGTTTTCTCTTTAAAAACGTCGCTTTCTTTATAAGTGAAATTTTGTCTGTTAAAATGTGTTGTGGTGAAACTGTTTCTAATTTCGATTTTCTTTGTTTGTTCTTTCAAAACAAGATTATATGCAATTTCTTCATTCGAACTCAACAAATAATAATCTTCCCCATCGATTCTGTAGCTCACTCTGACATTAGATTTTGTTACATTTTTTGAGCCTGGCTTCGTCTGTTCTTCAATTTGCATCAGATTTCTAGGCTCAATCGTAATGGTATATTCGATAATAAGTTTTTTAACCGGATCATAAACAATCTCAAAAGTATCCAATGCTTTTTTTGATTTATCCAGAGGTGTAATTTTCAACACATAATAATCTTTATTATTGGGATGACCAGTCGTTGTAAAATCATATTCTTTTCTAGTTTTAGGATCTAAAACCGGATCGAAATATTTCAAATTCGAATAATTCTCCATGATATTATTCAAATTATAGCCTTTCAAATCGGCACTCACATCTGATTCCAATAAGCCATAAGATCTATTTTGCTCTACCAATAATGTAGTAGTTGATTTTTTTTGATTGACTGAAAACTGAAAATTCACAAGTCCGTCATTATAATAAGAGTACTTATTATCGAGCATAAAAAACTCTCTTACATAGACTTTTAATCTGTAAGATGACGCTAATTTTTTCTTAGAATTAGAAACAATTTTTTGAAAAATCTTCTGCGGATTTTCCTTTGAAACTACAATTTCGTCCAGTTTATTATTCTTGTTCTTTAAATAAACCACAGACTTTTGGTCGCCTTTTAGTGACGTCCAGCGGATATTCAAAGGCTCATAATCCGTCTCGGAAATTTCAATATTAGAGCCACCCGCTAGCATAAAAGTCACTATGCCCTCTTTATTACTTATTAGGATTTGCTTGGTCTTCATAATAACTACTGTTGCATTTTCTATCGGTAATTGCGTTTCGATATCTTTTACAATAATAGAATATTCAGATTTTTGCGCAAAAGCAGTAATACTAAATAATACGATAAATAAACGTACCAGTCTCCTCATAGGCTGTTTTTAGAATCTTAACATCAAATTAACAAAATAAATCGTTAGGTAACAGCATTATAAAGAATAAATATTCAAAAAAGACAAAAAAAAATCCTGAGCATGTTACTCAGGATTTTATAAAGCTCTGAAATGAAGTCTCAGAATATTATTCTCCATGCAAAAACGCCTGTCTATTCAACAAGGTTTCTTCGTCTTCTACGTGGTTATCATCTGGTACACAGCAATCAACAGGACATACAGCAGCACATTGAGGCTCATCGTGGAAACCTTTACACTCTGTACATTTTCCTGGAACGATATAATAGATTTCGTCAGAAATTGGAGTTTGCGCATCTTCAGCGTCAACTTCAGTTCCGTCAGGTAAAACTACTTTTCCAGAAAGACTTGTTCCGTCTTTATATCTCCAATCATCTGCACCTTCATATATTGCTGTATTTGGGCACTCTGGTTCACAAGCCCCACAATTAATGCATTCGTCAGTTATAATAATTGCCATCTTTTTATTAGTCTTAAAGTTAAAAATCTCAAAGTTCTAAAGTCAAAATAAAGACAAGCAACGCTTTTGACTTTATGACTTTTGACTTTCGACTTAATTATGCTTATTTTTGTGCAAAATTACAATCAAAACTCTTCATAAACAAACATTATGACATTAGAAACAAAAAAAAGTGTTTTTGTTGAATTAGGAAATTTTTTAAGTCAGTTCTCTGAAAAGGAATCGGTAAAAAAAACGGACGTTTTATATAACGATATTTTCTTTGATGATTTTGAAAACCTAATCCATTTATCACAATCTCATAATGGCTGGTATACACCAGAGCAAGTTTATTTTGCTATAAATTCTTGGGCAGAAGCTTTAACAGAAGAAAACATTGCAAAATGGATTTCTAAATATTCCTTCGACTCCGCTCAGGATGACAACAATGAGAAAACTGTTGCTTTGATTTTGGCTGGAAATATTCCATTGGTTGGCTTTCATGATTTTTTATCTGTTTTGATTACCGGAAACAAAGCTTTGATCAAAACTTCATCAAACGATCAGCATTTGCTTCCTTTTTTGGCTAAATATTTAATTGCTGTAGATGAAAATCTAAAAGACAAAATCACTTTCGTTGAAGGAAAACTTGAAAACTTCGATGCCGTAATTGCAACCGGAAGCAACAATACTGCTCGCTATTTTGAATATTATTTTAAAGACAAACCGTCAATCATCAGAAAAAACAGAAATTCTGTTGCGGTTTTGAACGGAAAAGAATCTAAAGAAGATTTAGAGGCTTTGGGTGAAGATATTTTTCGTTATTTCGGATTAGGATGCCGAAATGTTTCTAAACTTTATGTCCCGAAAGGTTATTCGTTTGATGGATTTTTTGAGGCTATGTTCAAATATCAGGATGTCATTCATTATGAAAAGTACGCTAATAATTACGATTATAACAAAGCCGTATTTTTAATGAGCAATTTTAAGCTTTTGGACAACGGATTCTTGACTATCAAAGAAGATCCAAGCTATGCCTCTCCTATTTCAAGTGTTTTTTATGAATTTTATGAAAATATTGAAGATTTAAAGTCGCGTCTTGAAGCTGATTCTGAACAAATTCAATGTATCGTGAGCAACAATTTAATTGAAAACAGCATCGTATTTGGGCAAACTCAAAAACCCCAATTGTGGGATTACGCAGATAACGTTGATACTATAACGTTTTTGTTAACAACAAAGTAAAATTATGTTGAATTATTTCGAATAATTTATCGCTTTTTCGTCTCGTATTGCCGAAATTTGCATCTTTAAAATTTCGACTATTAACAACAACCATGAAAAAACACAACTACAGCGCAGGACCAAGTATTTTACCTCAGGAGGTTTTTGAGAAGGCATCAAAAGCAATTTTAAATTTTAATGATTCAGGATTATCTATTCTTGAAATTTCGCATAGAAGCAAAGATTTCGTTGCGGTTATGGAAGAAGCTCGCTCCCTTGCTTTAGAATTATTAGGACTTCAAGGAAAAGGATACCAAGCTTTATTTTTACAAGGCGGTGCCAGCACAGCGTTCTTAATGGCTCCATACAACTTAATGAAAGAAAACGGAAAAGCAGCTTATTTAGATTCAGGTACGTGGGCAACTGCGGCAATCAAAGAGGCTAAACTTTTCGGTGAGACTGTTGTAGTAGCTTCATCAAAAGAAGACAATTATACTTATGTTCCAAAAGGTTACGAAATTCCAGCTGATGCTGATTATTTCCATTGCACAAGCAACAATACCATTTTTGGAACTCAAATGAAAGAATTCCCGTCGACTAACGTTCCAGTGGTATGCGACATGAGTTCTGATATTTTTTCACGCGAATTAGATTTTTCTAAATTCGACTTAATCTATGCAGGTGCTCAGAAAAACATGGGACCAGCTGGAACAACTTTAGTTGTAGTTAAAGAAGAAATCTTAGGCAAAAACGGAAAAACAATTCCGAGTATGCTAGATTACGCTAAACACATCAAAGGAGAAAGTATGTACAATACGCCACCTGTTTTTGCTGTTTATGTTTCTCTTTTAACTTTACAATGGATTAAAGAAAAAGGCGGAATTGCTGCTGTTGAAAAATTAAACAACGCTAAAGCGGAATTACTTTATGCTGAAATCGACAGAAACCCATTATTCAAAGGTGCTGCAAAAGTAGAAGATCGTTCAAACATGAATGTAACTTTCTTATTGAACAATCCTGAACACACTGAAACTTTTGACGCTTTATGGAAAGCTGCAAACATTTCTGGATTGCCAGGACACCGTTCTGTTGGTGGTTACAGAGCTTCGATCTACAACGCTATGCCAATTGAAAGCGTTCAGGTTTTAGTTGATGTAATGAAAGCATTAGAAAGCAAAGTTTAATCATTTATACGTTTAATCGTAAAAATGTTCCTTTAAAATATCAAAAAAGAAAAATCAAATAGTTGGTTTATCGATTAAACGATTAACCAAATAAACAACATACACAATGAAAGTATTAGCAAATGACGGAATTTCTAAAAGTGGAATTCTAGCCTTAGAAAAAGGTGGATTTGAAGTTATCACTACAAAAGTTGCTCAAGAACAAGTAGCTAATTATATTAATGAAAATAACATCGACGTAATTTTAGTTCGTAGCGCAACTAAAGTTCGTAAAGATATTATCGATGCTTGTCCTGGAATCAAAATCATCGGTCGTGGTGGTGTTGGTATGGACAATATCGATGTTGATTATGCTAAAGAAAAAGGAATTCACGTAATCAATACTCCAGCTTCATCTTCAGAGTCTGTTGCTGAATTAGTATTTGGACACTTGTTTTCTGGTGTACGTTTTTTACATGATTCTAACAGAAATATGCCTCTTGAAGGCGATTCAAACTTTGACGGTTTGAAAAAAGCTTACGCTAATGGAACAGAATTAAGAGGTAAAACTTTAGGTATTGTTGGTATTGGTCGTATCGGACAAGCTACTGCAAAAATGGCTCTTGGTTTAGGAATGAAAGTTATCGCTGCAGATAGCTTCATCCCACAAGTTGATGTAAAAGTTGAATTTTTCGACGGACAATCAATCACAACTACAATTGTTTCTCAATCTTTAGAATCTTTATTCAAAGAAGCTGATTTCATTACATTACACGTTCCTGCTCAAGATGGTTACATCATTGGCGAAAAAGAACTTGCAATTATGAAAGATGGTGTTGGAATCGTTAACTGTGCTCGTGGTGGTGTTATTGATGAAGTAGCTTTAGTAAAAGCTTTAGATTCAGGAAAAGTTGCTTTTGCTGGATTAGACGTTTTCGAAAGCGAGCCAAAACCAGAAATGGCAATCTTAATGCACTCTAAAATCTCTTTGACACCGCATATTGGAGCTGCAACTGGAGAAGCACAAGACAGAATTGGTACTGAATTAGCATCACAAATTATTACTTTGTTGAGCTAATCAATCAAAAAATAGATTAACTTTAAAGGGATTTATTACATATTTGTAGTAAATCCCTTTCTTTTTATTAATTTTGTTTGTCTAATTTAAACTTTAAAATCATGTTTGAACAATTAACACAATTAGTGCAACAATACGGTGGTAGTGCTGTTGTAAACAATGCCGCTGTTCCTAATGAGCACAATGAAGCAGTAATTAATGAAACTAGTTCTTCGATATTTTCAGGACTTCAAAAAATTGCTTCAGAAGGTGGTGCCGAACAATTAGCAGGCTTATTTAATGGATCGTCTATTGACAGTTCAAATCCAGTTGTACAGCAAATAACGCAACAATTGAGTGGCAGTTTGGGAGAGAAATTTGGTTTAAGCGGTGCAGATGCTTCTGGAGTAGCTTCAAACATGATTCCGCAAGTTTTAAATTCATTAGTCAATAAAGCAAAAGACCCTAACGATAATAGTTTTCAAATTTCAGACATTATAAATTCCATTTCAGGAAACAGCGGGCAAGCTTCTGGAATAATGGACACCATTTCAAAATACGGAATGCAATTTGGACTAGACCAAAACAACGATGGAAAAGTTGATGTCGCAGATGTTCTAGTTGTCACTAAAAGCAAAGGTGGTATTTCTGGCTTTATAGGTAAATTGTTTGGAAGATCTTAAAAAAGATTCTAAGCTTCTAAGGCGCTAAGATGCTAAGATTTTATGGCTGTTTGCTTTGCAAACAGCTTTTTTTTAAGCTTTAAAAACTTAGAATCTTAGCACCTTAGTATCTTTACGAATAAACTGTTAAAAAATAAACCTTTTTCTTTAATTATTCGTAAATTTAGGTTTCAAAATGGCGTCATGAGAAAGTGTATTTACATATTGATTGTTTTGTGTACAATAGTAGCCTGTTCGACAGCTTCAAAAAATAATAATGAAGTTGCTGCAAATTCTTCTAAGCCCAATTCTAAAGTAAATGACACTGTTCGAATTGCAAATGACTCTCTTGAATATGAAGTAATTATTATTGACAACGGATTTTCGACTTGGCTTGCATCTATTGCGCAACCTCGTTTTTATTATTCATTAGCTTATCTCGAAAACAAAAATTACCTATACGTAACGGAATGGAATAATCGCGTGCGTCAGCCACAACTTTACAATCCAAATTTATACGAAATGCTGATTGATTACCGCCCGGAGATTCATTATGGCTATGAAGTGAATTATCTTATTTACAACTACATGATTTATTTTCAAAATACTTATAAACAAAAGCTTTGGGGTTACGTTCCATCTAGATAATGTTACTATATTTGTAATCATTACAAATAACAATGAACAAATTAAAGCAACGCTGGGGAATTACCTCAAATTTACAAGCCATTATCATTCTTGTCGTTTTTGCCATCACGGGATCGGCATCAGCGTGGTTGTCTAAACCTTTCTGTGTTTGGCTCGGAATTACAAAAGAAGATTTTGGAGGTTGGTTTACTTTGATTCGTTTATTGATTATTTTCCCTATTTATCAGGTTTTATTAGTTGCAATTGGAGCAATTTTTGGACAATTTAAATTCTTTTGGAATTTCGAAAAAAAAATGCTCAAAAATATGGGATTAGGTTTTCTGTTTAAAAACTAAACTACTTTGTTTCTTTTCTGAAAATAATAGGTGTAAATCCATGTAATCGTAAACGAGGGAATCACATCAGTTAAAGGAAGAATCTCTTCTACAAAAGTCAAAACACTAGCCACTTTACCTACTCTGCCTTTATACATTTTAGTCATAATAAAAGCTGCAATTGGCGCCCAGATGACATCACCAAATTCTCCAATAAATGGAATAGTAAACGAAATCATTCCGATTCCGTCTAAAAGCAAACCAATTAGAAGTTTTCTGGTTTTATCATCTTCATCAATAACTTTCAAATCTTGCATAATACATTTATTTAAATGTTAATCGAAATTAAAAATAATTGTTCAAACTGAATTATTTCTTTTCTTATTTTAATTTCTAAATTCCCATTATCAAGAAACATACCGAATTATGATTTTAGATTTGGAATTTAGATTTTGGGATTTGAATATTGATTATAATCTTCGTTTCTTTGTAGAAACAGTTTCAAAAAATGATACACGCAAGACATATACATAAATTTTACGATCAGCTTGAAGTATTAAAAGGAGTTGATTTGCATATTAAAAAAGGAGAAATTGTTTCTATTGTTGGTGCTTCTGGTGCCGGAAAAACAACTTTATTGCATATTTTAGGCACATTAGACAAACCTTCAAAAACTAGTGTATCAACTTCCTTGACCATAAACGGCGAGGATATTCTCAAACTAAATGACAAAGCTTTATCGAATTTCAGAAACTTAAATTTAGGTTTTATTTTTCAGTTTCATCAACTTTTGCCTGAGTTTACCGCTTTGGAAAATGTTTGTATTCCTGCCTATATCGCTGGAAAAAAACCTTCAGAAACTGAAGCTGAAGCTAAAAAATTACTTGAGTTTTTAGGATTATCGCACCGTGTTCATCATAAACCAAATGAGCTCTCAGGCGGAGAACAGCAACGCGTTGCCGTAGCAAGAGCCTTAATCAATAAACCAGATGTTATTTTTGCCGATGAACCATCGGGGAATTTAGATACCCATTCAGCCGAAAATCTTCATCAATTGTTTTTCCAGCTTCGTGATGAATTCGGACAAACCTTTGTAATCGTAACGCATAATGAAGAATTGGCCAATATGGCTGATCGAAAACTAATAATGTCTGATGGACAAATTATTTCCTGATGCTTTTAATTGCAATCAGCTGGGTTTATATTTTATTCACAACCACTAATTTAGGCATTGGTTTTGATAAAATATTGAATCTCAAAAATAAAGATTTTGTTACCACATCAATTCTTGGATTATTCTTTGTCACTATTTTAGCTAGTATTTGGGCAATATTTGGAAGAATAAATATTGAATTTCATATTTTTTTAGGGATATTAAATATTTTTTGTCTTCTAAAATTTCGTAATGAAATCCATAGTCTTTACCAATCATTTTTAGCCAATTTAAAACAACTGAAAAATAGTTCAAAGATCTTTCTTTCTATTATTTCAGTTTTAATACTTGCACAGTGCGCTTCAATTCCTTTTGTCATTGATAACGAATCTTATTACATTCAGACTATCAAATGGCTTAATGAATATGGTTTTGTAAAAGGACTCGCAAATCTTCATTTATTTTTAGGACAAAACAGTGGATGGCATATTACTCAAAGTGTTTTTAGTTTTTCTTTTTTATATAAAAACTTCAATGATTTGAGTGGTTTTTGTTTGCTTTTAGGAAATATTTTTGCAATTCAAAAACTTAATGAATTTTACCAAAATCAGAATTCAAATTATTTTATTATTGGATTGTTTCCATTATTTAATCTTTTCTTTTTCCAATTTATCAGTGCACCTTCGCCAGATATTTCTGTTTACATTTTTTCTTTTGTCCTCTTCTTCTATTTTCTAGAAAACTATAAAAAGACAACTCCTGAAATCTTTAATCTTCTGGTCATTTTAGTAATTTTCTTATTTTACATTAAAAACACCACTATAGTATTTACTCTCTTCCCAATCATCCTATTTGCAATTCATTTTAAAACATTATCTGGTGCAAACCTTGTAAAACCAATCTTTCTCAGCATAATTGTATTTACGCTTTTTATTGTGAAAAACATGATTATTTGCGGTTCCCCTATTTTTCCATCAAAAATTTTTAATTCAGTTACCGATTACGCTTTACCTGATTCTATTCAAGTTTTTTATTACAATGAACTCAAATCTTATGGCTATTTTGTAACTACTGAGCAATACAATTCACTTTCCGCCGGAGATTTATTTCTACAATGGATTAAGCTTCCAAAATTAAACGGTTTATTCAATAAAATAAGCATCATTCTAATTGTAATCGTACCACCTTTAATCTATAAATTCAAAAACGAGAAAGCATTGTGGAGTCTTTACTTCATTATGGTTATTCAGTTGTTTTTACTTTTAGTGACTTCACCACAATATCGTTTTTTTATGAATTTTGTATTATTCTTTTCTTTATTCGTTCTAGTTTGCATGGTTAAGAATCAAAAAATAATTAAACTTTTACTGGCGCTTTCAATAATTCCTGTCATAATTGCTTTATTTTTCCCTATAAACATTAGTAAACTTTCCAATCACAAATCATTAATGGAAATCAGCAATTTTTCATTTGAAAATTTTATTTTTCCCTTTAAAAACTCAAAAAGCGATACTGCTTTCAAAAACGTACAAATTGGAAATCTAAATTATAATTCTCCTGTAAAGAACGATTTTTTCTGGGCAAATGGAGACGGAAATTTGCCTTGTGTAGACAAAAATCAAATTGATTACTTTGAAAAATATTTCCATATCATACCACAAATGAGAACCAATGATTTAAAGGACGGATTTTACTCCAAAAAACTTTTAAAAAATGAATAAAACTGAACTCAAAGAATTTCTTGACGAAAAAGTCATTCAATACAACAATCAGGACTTTATTGAAAGCGATCCCGTACAGATTCCGCATTTGTTTTCACAAAAAGAAGATATTGAAATTGCTGGTTTCTTAAGCGCTTCTATTGCTTGGGGAAACCGTAAAATGATTATCAAAAATTCACATAAAATGATGGAGTTAATGGGCAATACGCCTTATGATTTTGTCATGTCACATTCTGATGAAGATTTGGCTCGATTGGAGAATTTTGTTCACCGTACTTTTAACGGAAAAGATTTGGGCGGTTTCATCAAGGGTTTACAACATATTTACAAAAACCACAATGGACTTGAGGCTGTTTTTGCAAAAAATCAAGAAGAAAACAGTCTACAGAAAAGCATCAGCGAATTCAAAAAAATATTTTTCGAAATTGATCATTTGGCCAGAACCCAAAAACACATTTCAGATCCATTGAATAATTCTGCTGCAAAAAGAATCAACATGTACTTGCGATGGATGGTTCGCCAAGATGCAAAAGGAGTTGATCTCGGAATCTGGAAAACCATTTCACCATCCATTTTATCTTGCCCTTTGGATGTCCATTCTGGAAATGTGGCCCGTAAATTAGGTTTGCTTTCGCGAAAGCAAAATGACGGCAAAGCTTTGGCCGAATTGGATTCAAAACTTCGAGAAATGGACAGCCAAGATCCTGTAAAATACGATTTTGCTCTTTTTGGTTTAGGCGTTTTCGAAGGGTTTTAATCTTAAAACTAGCTCCTTTTCATTAGCTTTTTTCTATTTTTTTTCGTAATATTACGATATAAAGCTATTGATATGGAGCATTTTATAGGTTTTATCAAACATATTGTCATTCCATTTTTATTACTTATAACTTTATCCCTGATCGTAATTCTTCTGTTCAAAAGAATACGTTATCAATACACATTACCGTTCCGCCATCATATTACCCGTAAGTCGGAAATCTTCTTAACAGAAATCACGCTTTCATCACCAGAGAAAAATATTTTAAAATATAAGATCGCCCAATTTAAAAAGGAAATCCCGATTCATAAAAACTGGTGCAAAGAAATGCTGATTGATGATATGATCAGAATGAAAAGCAATTTGAAAGGGAAAAGCGCGAAAAACATTCTTTCCATCTACAAACAACTCGACTTAAATCATTACTCGGCAAGCTTAATTAGAGATTTTAGGAAATATAAAAAATGTACTGGGTTTTATCATTTTCAGGCGCTAGGCTACAAACCTGGAGTTTCCTTATTAAAGCCATACATCATGCATAAAAGCAGAATTATTCAGTCAAATGCAAACATTTCTTATCTGGCACTTTCAAAAGGCGATTGGCAAGCTTTGGATAAAATTTCGGTAAAAGTCTCTCCTATTACGACCATAAAAGTGATGGACGTATTGCACTCTGAAAACATCCCAATTCCAAAAGATATTGACCTTTGGATCGAATCCAAGAATAAAGCAATTTTAAAATTGGCTGTAATGGCAATGGTTTTTTACAATTACAGAAACAAGTCGGCCGAAATTATAAAACTGCTTCATCATCCGCATAAAGCTTTGCGAAATGACGTTATTATTGCAATTCGTGATCTTTATCTCAATGAAGCCGAAGAAGATCTTTTGTCCATTTATCAAAAGGAAACAATGAATCTTCAATTAGAAATAATAGAAACCTTGTCTGTAATAGGTTCTGAAAAAACAATTGAATTTTTAAAAAATGAAATTCCGAAACAAGAAATAAAAGATATTAAACTAAAAATGGTTTACTGCTATGATAAACTCGATCCAGCTGGCATCGATATATTAGGCAGTCAGGATCTAGATACGCAAAAAATGATTAATCATATTAGAAAAGTAGAATTATGATACATGATTTTTTAGATCTGTTAATTGATTTCTATGCTGTTTTTGCAGGCACATTTTCTATGGCTTATATTTTGTTTTATGTGTTTTTGGCTTTTTTATCGTATTTGGCCATCATAAAACATGTAAAATTTCAGCGTTATTTAGATGATGAGATTTTACTTCGGTCGAATCATATTCTAGGTGTTTCAATTGTAGCGCCTGCTTTCAATGAAGGGGTAAATATTGTATATAATGTAAAATCCCTGCTTTCATTAACTTATCCAAAATATGAAGTTATAATTGTCAACGACGGGAGTTCTGACGATACGCTTGAAAAATTAATATCCGAATTTGATTTGGTCAAAATTGATTTTTATTATCAGGAAAAAATCGTCACGCAACCCGTAAGAGGACATTATAGATCCCGAAATCCCGTTTATTCAAAACTCCTTGTTGTCGATAAAGTAAACGGAAAAAGTAAGGCAGATGCTTCAAACGCAGGAATAAACTCGTCTCAATATCCGCTTTTTTTATGTACTGATGTCGATTGTATTTTAAAAGCAGACACGATTTTAAAACTAGCAAAACCTTTTATGGAAAGTCCGATACGCGTTATTGCAAGTGGTGCAGGAATCCGGATTTCAAATTCTTGCGAAGTCAAAGAAGGTTTTTTGTTAAGGGTTCATTATCCGAAAGAATGGTATCCTCGTTTTCAGGAATTGGAATATGTTCGCTCTTTTTTATTTGGAAGAATGGCCTGGAGTCAGATCAACGGACTACTTTTAGTTTCTGGCGGACTTGGCATGTTTGACAAAGAAATTGTGATAAACGCCGGCGGATATTGGCATCAATCTTTGGGAGAAGACATGGAGCTGATTACCCGAATGCGAAAATACATGCACGACAACAACAAAAAGTTTCTAATCAAATACATTCCCGAGTCTCTTTGTTGGACAGAAGTTCCAAGCACAAAACAGATTTTTTTAAGACAACGAATTCGCTGGGCACGCGGACTTATACAAACGCTTTACCTGCATCGAAACATGTTTTTTAATCGAAAATATGGCCGAACCGCTTTTTTAGTATTGCCTTTTTTCTTTCTATTTGAATTTATGGTTCCTATTTTTGAATTTCTGGGAGTTATAGTTCTTATAGCAAGTTTCATATTCAACATAATCAATTTTCAATATTTGCTAATCATAAGTCTCTTGATTTATCTTTTCTATCTCTCAATAACCATCATTTCCATATTAATTGACGAAACTTTGTATAGAACCTACTCCAACTACAAAGAAATAATTACTCTGATAATTATGGCTTCTATTGAGCCCCTTGTTTATCATCCTGTTAATGTTTACGCTTCGTTGAAAGGATACTGGTATTTCTTTGGAAAAAAAGAACAAAAATGGGGCGTCATGGTCAGAAAAGGTTTTGACCAGCCCAATAAAAAATGATCTAATTATGAATTGCTACAAAATTGCACATACATGCCTGATACTTTGTTTCATTTTGTTTTCTGTTCAAAATGCAAAAGCACAAAAAGTAGATACCGATAGTCTTTTGACTGTGATAATCAAAGATATGCAAACCAAGCATCCTAATTATAAACTCAACATTGAAAGAGCTTTATTAGGAAAAAAAACTGCACCAGATTATCTTGATTTTCATTTGGCTTTAGGGCGCAATTATGATTTTGTAAATGTAAAAGATAGCGCCAGATATTATTATAATTACGTAATTGATAAAAACCCAAAATATCAGGAAGCTTTTATTTACTTAATCAATTTAGATATTGAAGAAAAAAAATATGACGATGGTGTTGCCGTTGCAAATAAAGCAATAGAATTATATCCTGACGAAAAAGCATTTCGTCTCAAAAGAATTGAATTTTACTCTTTGCAGAATGACACTGAAAATGAAGCCAAATATTTAAAATCAATCCGAGCAAAATTTCCAAATGATCCCGATATTGAACAACGACTTTTTGAATTATATTCTTTAATCAACATGGACCGTGTGGGCGCTTATTATAATTATACTACAATTAATCGTGATGGAGTTGGGCCTTGGCATTTAGGAAGCGTCGATTATTTAAGACAGCGATCTTGGGGAAGCCTAATTGGAAAAGTGAGTTATGCTAACAGGCTTGCGGCGAATTCAGTTATGACAAGCGGTCTGCAGTTTGAAGTAGAATCTTATCTTTTTGCAAAAAAGAAAAATTATTCATACATTGATGTCGCTTATAGTCAAGATGATGCGTTTCCAAAATTAAGGTTAGGCTATTCCTTTTTTCATAATTTCAGCAAAGGTTGGGAAGCTGATTTGGGAGTTCGCTACATTTTGATGAATGACGACAGCGACGTAAAAACGTTAAATATTGGAATCGGAAAATATTTTGGCTCCTATTGGGTTAATTTAAGATCGTATATACAAAGCGAAGGTCCTTCTTTTACATTGACTTCGCGATATTATTACAAAACAAAATTTGATTACGTCACACTAATTGCTGGTTACGGAACTTCCCCAGACGACAAAACAAGATCAGCAGATTATGAAAGCAGATTGTCTTTAAGATCATACCGTTTAAGTGCTGGATTTTTTAAATTAATAAAAAGCCATTATATAGCCGGGTTTATGATTACTGACAACGAACAGGAATATACTGCAAATAAATTTCAAACCGAACTTGATTTTGCCTTTGTACTGCAATATAAATTTTAAATAATTATGAAAAAGAAGCCTTACTTCAACTTGCTGCTCCTCTTTTTTTTCCTATTTAACCTAACTGTAATGGCTCAATCTGAAATTATTATAACCCACAAAAACAGCATTATTTCTAAATCTGATGAAAGTCGGGACGCTGCTTTGATTCTGAAAAAATACGTCGATAAAGCTTTTGGAAAACAATTTGAAAACATTACTCAAAATAAAAGTGATGATGCATCTGAAATAATTCTTCAAATTTCTGATGATAAAAAATTAAAACCAACTGAGTTTCTAATCAAAAGTGACTCAAAATCTATTTATTTGGTTGCCCAAAATTCAAAATATCTACGATATGCAGTTTATACTTTATTGGAAATATGGGAATTTCGAAAATTTACTGCCACAGAAACTTATATTCCTAAAGTAACCGAGTTTTCATTTCCTAAAAATAGCACCAAACGTTATCAACCCGCCTTCGATTATCGCGCATTATTTTTCCCAGATTGTTATGACGAAGCTTTTCGGGATTGGCACAAACTAGATTGGCATATTGATGATTTTGGCATTTGGGGACATTCATTCAATGTTCTTGTGCCACCAAAAGAATATTTTAAAAGCAATCCGAAACTTTTTGCTTTATATGAAGGAAAACGAAACGGAGAATCTTTGTGCATGACAAATGATACCGTTATCGATTTAGTCGAGAAAAAAATGACCAAAATTATCGCTGAAAAGCCCGATGCCCAATTTTATTCGGTAAGCCAAAATGATGATGTTGTATACTGCGAATGCACAGAATGCCGAAAATTAAATGAGAAATTTGGCGGTCCTCAAGGTTCTTTTTATTATTTCTTGAATAAAATTGCTGCTCATTTTCCAAAAACAAAAATTACGACACTAGCGTATCTGCACACGTTTAAACCACCTGTCAATTTAAAAATAGCTCCCAATATTTACACTATTTTATGTCCAATTGAATTGAATCGCGGAAAACCTATTTCAGCTCAAACCGCGTCTTCATTCACTAAAATATTAGAAAATTGGAGTAAAACTTCTCCACATTTATTCCTTTGGGATTATACCGTTCAATTTTCGAATTACATGTCGCCTTTTCCAAATTTTGAACCTTTTCAAAGCAATTATAAGCTTTTTGAAAAAAACAAAGTCAAAGGCTTGTTTGTTCAAGGTTATGCCGATGTTCCCGGAGATTTTTCTGAATTACGCCAATATCTTTTAGCAAAACTGCTTTGGGATACTAACATTGACATCAAAGCGGTGACAGCTGATTTTTTAAGAGGTTTTTACGGAAAAGCGGCGCCTCATGTAAGCGATTATTTGAATCTTTTGATCGAAAACCAAAATAAAAGCAATGCTTATTTAGA
Source organism: Flavobacterium mesophilum (assembly GCF_039581405.1). Classification (NCBI taxonomy): domain Bacteria; kingdom Pseudomonadati; phylum Bacteroidota; class Flavobacteriia; order Flavobacteriales; family Flavobacteriaceae; genus Flavobacterium; species Flavobacterium mesophilum. The sequence goes on from NZ_JBCPXZ010000001.1 coordinate 724,533, forward strand.
TATTTATTCGGGTCCGGTTCAAGCCCGAAATACATTTTTGAGACCCGAAGCAATGGATCAATATGACAAATTGCTTGAACTGGCATCTGACGCTGTCGCCAATGATAATACACTAAAAGCAAGAGTTTTAAAACTGCGATTGGCATTAGAATTTGTCTACTTTGAACAATCTAAATTTTACGGGAAAAACCAACACGGAATGTTTATCGTAAATGATAAAGGAGATAAAGGAGATAAAGGAGAAAAACAAGTAAAAGATAAACTGACGGAAAGAGTTCAAAATTTTAGCAAATCCTGCAATGATTTTGGAATTTACGAATTGAGTGAAGACGGTCTTTCGCCAGACAAATATTATCAAGAATGGCTAAAAATATGTGAAAATGCTATAACACACTTGGGTGAAGATTTAAAAGTCAATTTTATAACACCACCTTCGGATGAATTTAAAGGAAAAGGAAGTTATGGCCTTGTAGATGGAAATCGGGGTTACAAAGATTTCAATATCAACTGGATTGGCTGGTATGGCACGAATCCTTCTTTTGAAATTGAAACCAAAAAATTAAACTTCAATACCTTAAAATTAAATTTTCTGGAAGATCAAAGGCATTGGATTTTTCCACCAAAAAAAATACAAATCTATGGTTTTAAAGATCAGAAATGGAAGCTCATCGAAGAGAAAATTTATGATAATTTAACAGAAGACTATGAAATTACAACAAAATCATGGGAATTTAAATCCCTGACCTTTAATACTTTTGCCAAAATAAAAATACTCGTAGAGAACCAAATCAAATTACCCGAATGGAGAATTCGGAAAAATAAAAAGCCAATGGTAATGATCGATGAAATCGAACTGTATAAAAAATAAAAGCCAAGTTTAAAGAAGATGAATAGCAGCGAAAAAAAAATCATGATCATCGAAAATGATGAGATGGCAATTGAAATTCTAAAATTCATTTTAAAAAAAGAAGGTTACAAAATAAGCATCGCCAAAGATGGAATGAATGCCTTAGAGCGCATTCCAGTTATTTTGCCCGATCTGGTTATTACAACAATTATTATTCCGCTTAAATCCGGACTAGAAATCATTAGTTATATCAAGAAAAACTTCAAAGATATTCGCGTTATTGCGCTCTCATCACTTGGCGAAGAGGAAAATACGGTCGAAGAAGCTTTTGAATTAGGTGTTGACGATTTTATTGCAAAACCATTTAATCCAAACGAACTTTTATTGCGAATAAAGCGATTATTATAGCTTTTTTAAGTCGGTTTTTAGGAAATACGAAAGCTTTAAACTATCGTAATTTTTAACAGATGCCGATTTTTCAGCTATTTATAGCTATATTTGCGCAAAATTTAATGCAAATGAGCACTTTCGAAAAATTCAATCTCCCAAAATCATTACAAAAAGCTGTTGACGAATTAGGTTTTGTTACGCCTACTCCTATTCAGGAAAAATCTTTTTCTGTAATCATGTCTGGGCGTGATATGATGGGAATTGCACAAACCGGAACTGGTAAAACATTTGCTTATTTATTGCCTCTTTTAAAGCTTTATAAATTTACGCATACCAATACCCCAAAAATCGTAATCCTAGTTCCAACGCGTGAATTAGTGGTTCAGGTTGTCGAAGAAGTAGAAAAACTGACTACTTATATGTCGGTTAAAACTTTGGGGATTTACGGAGGTGTAAACATCAATACACAAAAAAAAGCCGTTTACGAAGGTGTTGACATTTTAGTTGGAACGCCAGGTCGTACAATGGATTTAGCGCTTGATGCGGTTGTTCGTTTTGACGAAACTCAAAAACTGGTTATCGATGAGTTTGACGAAATGTTGAATTTAGGTTTCAGACCTCAATTGACTGCACTTTTTGCAATGATGAAAACCAAGCGTCAAAACATTTTGTTCTCAGCAACAATGACTGATGAAGTGGATGATCTTTTAAATGATTATTTCGATTTTCCTGAAGAGGTGACATTGGCGCCATCTGGAACGCCGCTTGAAAAAATTACACAACTTACTTATAACGTTCCGAATTTCAATACGAAAGTAAATCTATTAAAACATTTACTGGAAACCGACGAAAGCATGAGTCGTATTTTGGTTTTCGTAAACAACAAAAAGATTTCGGACATGCTTTTCAATCGTATTGACGAACTTTTTGAAGGGCAATTTGGTGTTATTCACTCTAATAAATCTCAAAATTACCGTTTGAGCACAATGGCTGAATTCCAAGAAGGAAATCTTCGTGGATTAATCACTACAGACGTTATGGCGAGAGGTTTGGATATTTCGAATATTACACACGTAATCAACTTCGAACTTCCAGAAGAACCAGAATTGTACATGCACAGAATTGGTCGTACAGGTCGTGCAGATGCAACAGGAACGGCAATCAGTTTTGTTACTCCAAGAGAAGAAGAATTCAAAATAGAAACGGAACTTTTGATGGATCAAGAACTTGACATTGTTGATTTCCCTGAAGAAGTTGAAATTTCAGAAAAATTGATCGAAGCTGAAAAAGACAAATTACCAAGAAAGTTTTTAATGAAAAAACCAAAACTTGAAGGTGACGGTGCTTTTCACGAAAAATCAAAAAAGAACCAAAAAGTTAATCTTGGAGGACCTTCAAAAACCAAAAAGAAAACGCATGGTTCTGTCAATCGAAATATGTTGAAGACAAGAAACGAAAAGAAGAAGAAAAAAAAATAAATCTCTTTTAGTTACAAAGGTTCAAAGTAACAAAGCGACAAAGCAATAACAAAGGCTCAAAAGTACAGATTTAAACCTCTGTACCTTTGAGCCTTTGTTACTTTGTCTCTAAAAGTTATTTACTTCGTAAAAACCAGTCCAACTGGCGAACACAATTCGATTTTTTTGCCTGTATCAGTTAGTTTTCCCGTTGTTTTGTCTCTTTTAAAAATAATAATGTCATTCGTGTATTGGTGTCCAACCAAAAGATAATTTCCTGATGGGTCAATTGCGAAATCTCTCGGACCTTTTCCTAACGTGCTTTGTTGTTCAACCAGTTCTATTTTTCCATTTTTTATAATTTTAAAAACTGAAATTGCATTAACATCTCCGCGGTCAGTTGCATAAAGGAAATTTCCGTCAGGTGAGATTTTTATTGCCGCTGAGCCTGTCGCGCCTTTAAAATCTTTTGGTAGAATACTTGTTTCTGCAATCACTTTCAAGTTTCCAGTTTTGTCATAACTAAAAGTTGTCAAAGTAGCATCCAACTCTTGAATTAAATACACAAATTTACCGTCTTTGCTGAAAGTCAAATGTCTTGGTCCGCTTCCTGCTTTTACGTCAACAGTTCCTTTTAAAGTCAGCATTTCGTTTTTAGAAGCTGGATTGTATTTATAAATAAACACTTTATCCAAACCTAAATCATTAGACAAAACAAACTTTTTATCTGGCGAAAAAACAACTTGATGCACATGCGCTTTCTCTTGGCGCGCCACATTCGGGCCTTTTCCTTCATGTTGGATTAATTGCTGTACTGGCGTAATACTTCCGTTTGGATTTTTCTTGAAAACAACAATACTCCCACCAGAATAATTAGCTACAATTACATTTTTATCATCATTGATCAAATGACAAGGATCTGCTCCTAAAGCATCATTTGTATTCAAAAATTTTACTTTTCCAGAAGTCGCATCAAAACCAAATGCGCTCACAGCACTTTGAGTCCCATTTTCATTCACCACATACACAAATTTATTATTTGGCGAAACTGATAAATAACTCGGACTTATTACATTTTCAGAAGAATTTTTAAGCTTGAAATCACCCGACGCAGCGTTGAATTCGTAAACATAAATCCCGTTGCTTTGGCATTTATTGGTATAAGTTCCAACTAATAAATTGAATTTACTTTGAGCTTTTGCCGTTGTTAGTGCTAAAGCTGAAAATAAAACTAAATATATTCTTTTCATAATTTGTTTTTTAGAATAGGCTAAAATACGCATTAATATCTTTTTTGAATAGCTTCTTTGTTACAAAAGAAATTACAAAAGTTACATTTTTTACTGTTTTTTTCAACCATATAAGTTCATGTAAGTTATATAAGTCGCTTCTCTAATGGCTAATGGCAAATTGTTAAATGTCAATTATTCACTTTTACTTATAATCTCTTACATGAACTTATATGGTTCAAATAAATTTTAAATTTGTATTTTTGACTGCATCTTCGCGAAAAATAAAACGTAGCGAAGTAAATCGAAGCCAGAATGCATTTTAAACATCCCGAAATTCTATACTTTCTGTTTTTGTTGATTGTTCCAATTTTGGTTCATTTATTTCAATTACGACGTTTTAAGACTTCATATTTTACCAATGTTCGTTTCCTGAAAGAACTTGCCATTCAAACCCGAAAAAGTTCAAAAATCAAAAAACGACTATTGCTTGCCACTCGTTTATTATTACTGACGTGCGCAATTATTGCTTTTGCACAACCCTTTTTTGAAGCCAAAGACAGCAAAAATGCTTCAAACGAAATGTACATTGTTTTAGACAATTCATTCAGCATGCAAGCAAAAGGGAAAAAAGGGGAATTATTGAAACGTGCAGTTCAGGAATTATTAGAAAACACTCCAGAAAACACTCAGTTTTCGCTTTTGACAAATACCGAAAACTATTGGAATACCGACATCAAATCGTCTAAAAGCGCACTTCAAAATTTAAATTACAGCGCTTCGCCATTTGAGCTTACTTCGATTATTGCCAAAATTAAAGCACATAAATCGGCACATAAAAAAGACATTGTTATTATTACAGATGCTGTAGGCCTAAAGGAAAAAGATGTCAAAAATATCGATTTTGAAGAAAAACCATATTTCATCGTTCCAGAAGCAGAGCAAAAAAACAACATTTCAATCGACAGCGTTTACATCAATCAAACTTTAGAAAATTTCTATGAAATTGGCGTAAGCTTATCCGCTTATGGAGATGATTTCAGTCCAATTTCGACTGCTTTGTACAATCAAAACAAATTGATTGCCAAAACAATCATCAACTTTGACACCAAGAAAAAGAAAATCAACTTTACAATTCCAAAAGAGGCTTTTCATGGTTACATTTCGATTGAAGACAACGGATTGACTTATGACAATAAATTGTATTTCAGTATTTCGAAAAATAAAAAGACAAATGTAATTAGCATTGGCGAGCCAGAAAAAAGCAATTTCTTGTCGCGCATTTATACTTCTGCGGAATTTAATTATAATAATTATCCAATCAGCTCTTTGGATTATAATAGTTTAGAAAAACAAAATACCATTATTCTGAATGAATTAGTTGAGATTCCGCAAGCATTACAAACAACATTGAAAACTTTTGTTTCAAAAGGCGGAAATTTGGTTATAATTCCTTCTGAAAAAACGTCAATTGCTAATTTCAACACTTTCTTAGGGAACTTTGGAAAAATTCAATTTAATTATCTGAAAACAGAAAGCAAGTTAATTACCAAAATCAACTTCGATCATCCATTGTTTTCGGGTGTTTTTGAAAACAAAATCACGAATTTTCAATATCCAAAAACAAATTCATCTTTTGCCGTTTCAAGTCCATATCCAGCTGTTTTATCATATGAAGATCAAAGTGCTTTTGTGACTGCAATTCAAAATTCAGTTTCTGGAGTTACATTATTTTCAGCACCAATCAACAGCGTAAATTCTAATTTTCAACAATCGCCTTTAATTGTTCCTTTGTTTTATAAAATTGCAACAAACAATCAAAAATCGGGAGTTAATGCGTTGACCATTGGAAACAATCAGCCTTATTTTGTCGATGTTTTATTGACGAAAGATGCCATTTTAGAAGTAAAAGGAACTGAAGATTCGTTTATTCCGATTCAACAGATTTTAAATAATAAAGTCAAATTAACGTTTAATGATTTTCCTGAAACAGCCGGAAATTATAGCATTTTTGACAAAAAAGAATGGGTTGAAAACTTAAGCTTCAATTACAAAAGAACCGAAAGCGATTTGAGTCAAGTAAACACAAATGTAGTTTCTGATTTTAAAACTGCTGATACGATTTCGACCATTTTTAACACATTACAAACTGAACGAACTGACAGCCAAATTTGGAAATGGTTTGTTATCTTTGCACTGTTATTTTTAGCATTAGAAATGGCAATTATAAAATTTGTAAAATAGGTTTTGCGTTTATTCCTAAAACGTCTTACTTTTTACAAAAATCATTTTACGACAAAAAAATTCTACATATGAAACTAATCATCAAAAGCGCCAAAATTATCGACTCAAAAAGTCCGTTTCACAATCAGACCGTTGATCTTTTAATTGCAGATGGTGTAATAGAAAAAATAGGCGTTTCTCTTCCAAACGATAATGCAGAAGTAGTTCGATTTGATAATCTTCATGTTTCTCAAGGTTGGTTTGACAGTAGCGTTTCGCTGGGCGAGCCAGGTTACGAAGACAGAGAAACCATTGCAAACGGATTGAATGTTGCAGCAAAAAGCGGTTTTACAGCAATTGCACTACAACCAAATTCACTGCCAATTATTGACAATCAATCACAGGTAAATTTTGTAAAAAATAAAGCAAATGGCTTTGCTACAGAGATTTTCCCAATTGGTGCTTTAACAAAAGCGAGTGAAGGAAAAGATATGGCAGAACTTTTTGATATGAAAAATTCGGGAGCGATAGCTTTTGGAGATTATAACAAAAGCATCGACAATGCTAATATCCTGAAAATCGCTTTACAATATGTTCAGGATTTCGACGGATTAGTAATCGCTTATTCGCAAGATCCAAACATTAAAGGCAATGGTGTTGCAAATGAAGGAATTGTGTCTACAAGATTAGGCTTAAAAGGAATTCCGAATTTAGCCGAAGAACTTCAAATTTCTAGAAACTTATTTTTATTAGAATATACAGGCGGAAAACTTCATATTCCGACAATCTCAACAGCAAAATCAGTTCAATTGATTCGAGAAGCTAAAGCAAAAGGCTTAAACGTGACTTGTAGTGCATCAGTACATCATTTGGTTTTAACCGATGAAAAATTAGACGGATTCGATACTCGTTTTAAAGTGACGCCTCCATTAAGAACGGAAGTTGATAGACAAGCTTTGCTTAACGGAATCGCTGACGGCACAATCGATATGATCACTTCTGATCACAACCCAATTGATATCGAATTCAAAAAAATGGAATTTGATACGGCTAAAAATGGAACTATCGGCTTAGAAAGTGCTTTTGGAGCTTTATTAACAGTTTTACCAGTAGAAACTATTGTAGCAAAATTAACGGCTGCAAGAAACGTTTTCGGTTTAAAAAACAATACAATTCAAGAAGGCGCAAAAGCTAATATTACTTTATTTACTACTGAAGGAAAATCAACTTTTGCAAAAGAAAACATTCTCTCAAAATCTAAAAATTCTGCTTTTTTAGGAACTGAAATCAAAGGTTCTGTGTACGGAATTTTAAATCAAAATCAATTAGTTACAAAATAATACAATGAATAACAATTCAATCGAAGAAGGAAAATCAATTGCAATTACCAGTTACATCTTAATTGTAGGCGTTTTAATTGCCATGTCAATGAATTCGGAAAACAAAAACAGTTTTGCTTCTTTTCATATTCGCCAAGCGGCGGGAATATCAACAACTTTTGTTTCTTTAGCATTAATCGTCAGCAATTTCGATAGTTTTTACATCACTTTTCCAATGTGGATTTGTATTTCTGTTTTATGGACATACGGAATTTTTAGTGCCATTCAAGGGCACACTAGACCAATGCCTTTAGTAGGCAATCTTTATCAAAAATTACTAAAAAACATTAGTTAATTTTTTAAATTCCAATTCTGAAATTCCAAATTCCAAACATGGAACTTGAAACTTAAAACTTGAAAAACAAAACTTACAATTCTTAATTAAAAAATGAATCTATCTTTAGAATATAAAATAAGAGAACCAAAAGTAATTTTAGACAAAAACCCATTATTGCTTTTATTACATGGATACGGGAGCAATGAAGAAGATTTATTCTCTTTTGCCTCTGAACTTCCTGACAATTATTACATCATTTCTGCGAGAGCGCCTTACGATTTACAATATGGAGCTTACGCATGGTACGCTATTAACTTTGACGCAGATCAAAATAAATTTTCGGACAATGAACAAGCTAAAACTTCAAGAGATAAAATCGCTTCTTTTATTGATGAATTAGTAGCAAATTATCCAATCGACGCTAACAATGTTACTTTAATTGGATTCAGTCAAGGATCAATTTTAAGTTATGCAACGGCACTTTCTTATCCAGAAAAAATTCAGCGAGTTGTTGCGATGAGCGGTTATTTTAATGAAGAAATTATCAAAGAGAGTTTCGAGCAGAATGATTTCAAAAATTTAAAAATATTTGCTTCTCACGGAACTGTCGATCAAGTGATTCCGATTGAATGGGCAAGAAAAACGCCTGCAATTTTAGAGAAATTGAATATTCCTGTAGTTTACAAAGAATATCCAGTTGGTCATGGCGTCTCACCACAAAATTTCTTTGATTTTAGAAATTGGCTTTTAAGCTAATCATCAATAACAGTTTACACCAAAACTTAATTCATGGCAACAGATTGGTATCGAAGAAAATCTTGGTCAAAAACAGATGAAAAAGAATTCTTTGCAAAACTTTCTCGCGCGAGAAAAAGTGGAAGAGCACAATATCTTAGAATCCAAGCCATAGAATTAGTTGAAACTAAAGAGCCAAATCTTTTAGAAGTCGCAAAAGAATTATTATACAAAGTTCTAAGTGAATATCCAGACGAAATTTCCGAAAAAGGCCCTGTTTTTCATGCTTTGGGAGAGATTTTCGAACTTGAAAATAATATTTTAAAAGCACTTGAATATCATAAAAATGCTGTTGATTTTGAGAAAACATTCCGATATGTAATTACTCCATCTTATTTAGATTATTCTGAAATTGTAGTTAAAAATCAATTCAAAGATTTATACCCAATAGCTGAAGAAATGTTAGAAAACAGAGCTTCAGGATTATTGTTTCCCATTGAAAAATATAAAGTATACTCTTTGCTTGCGATAATAAATGAGTATAATTCAAAAGTCGAAATTGCAAAAAAATATTCCGAATTAGCTAATGAGAATGCAAACGCAAAAACTTCTGGCTTAAGATATCATAAACACCTAGGGATAGTCGAAAAAAGAGATAGCTTACTAGATAAAATAACTAAATCATTTTTAAAATCTTAATTAAAATGGATACAAAACTTGATAATCCGGCATTAATTTTAATTGATATTCAGAAAGGCTTTCACGATATCGCATATTGGGGTGGAGACCGAAATAATGTTGATGCAGAACAAAAAGCTGGCGAGCTTTTAGAAATTTGGAGAGCTAAAAAACTTCCTGTTTTTCATGTTCAGCATTGCTCTTCAAATCCGAAATCGATTTTAGACGAAACAAATCCAGGAAATGAATTTCAAGATGTGGTAAAACCACTTGATGGAGAAACAATCATCAAAAAGAATGTCAACAGTGCTTTTATTGGAACGAATTTAAAAGAACTTCTAGACAATGCCAAAATCAAAAATCTTGTAATTGTAGGCTTAACTACAGATCATTGTGTTTCTACTACTACGAGAATGGCTGGGAATCTTGGTTACAACGTATATTTAATTTCTGACGCAACAGCAACTTTCAATAAAAAAGGTATAAATGGAGAAGAATTCTCCGCAGAAATTATCCACCAAACTGCTCTAGCAAGTTTAAACGAAGAATTTGCTCAAGTAGTAAATACTGCGTTTATAAAAGAGATTATTTAAAATATTAAGCACTTACAGTTTTCAATATAACTTTGTCAAAGTTTGAAACTTTGACAAAGTTTCTAAGACTCCAGCTTTGGAATTTGGATTTTTTATATTGGAATTTAAAGTTTTATTGCCCCGTATAAAGAATCTTTTCTCCTTTTTTCAAAACATAGCCTTTCCATGGAATTAACTGCCAATCACCGTTAACCCAAGAATCGCCTTCCGATTTTCTTTCTAAAATGATGGATTCTTTTTGTGTGTCTAGGAAAAGTTCAGCTTTATTTCCATCAAAAATTACATAAGACACTGTAGTGTACGTTTTTCCGTCATCATAATGCGTCAGTTTTGTTCCTTCAAATACACGAATGCATTCTTTTTTAAGTGTTGACCAAGTATAGCCTGTAGAAGCTTTACAGCCATGTGCATCAGCATCGGCGCCCACTATAGTTTCCTTTTTAGGTTTTTGGGGTTCTGCTGAATCTGTCTTCTCTGGTGATACTTTCTTTGCACACGAAAATGCAGTAACAATAATTGCAAACAAAATCATCTTTTTCATAATCCTAAATTTTAAAATTAGAGCAAAAAAAATAGGATTAAAAACCCTATTTTTGATACAACCAACTTTGATTTACTTCAAATGTAATATTATCATCGTTATCTACAAAATATTTTAACAAGACTTCTCCCCATAATTCGCCATTACTGTAATCTGCAATAATCCATCTGTGGTTTAAAATTTTTATTTTATTGATGATAAATTTCTTTCCATCAATCATATCTTGCCCTGTATATGGGTTTCCTTTTGGTCCAGCATTTAAGTCTAATAGCTTCTCTTTTACTACGGGAATCAATTTTTCGTATAAAATCACTTTTCCGCCAGAAGCACTATTGTCAAAATAATTTTGGGCATTTTCATTGTGTTCTAAAGAGAAATAATCAGCTTCAGCCAATTTATCGGTCACAAGATTAATGCTGTCTCTTAGTTTCTTAGTTGTTTTATCATATCGCTCCTTCTCAAATTTTACTTCACCGCTGTAAAACGTATAGGTAAAAACGTTCATTAATATTGCAAGAAGAAATAGATAAAGCATTAAGGATTTTTTCATTTTGTGGTATAATTAAATTGTAATTTCTAAATTATCGTAAGCCAAAAAAACATTTTCAGGAAGCGTTTTTTGCACTTCTTCATGAAAACCCAAAACATGGCTAATATGGGTTAAATAAGCTTTTTCAGGCTTTACGAGGTTAATAAAATCAAGTGCTTCCTGTAAATTGAAATGTGTATCATGAGGTTCAACTCGCAATGCATTTACAACCAAAACTTTTAGATTTTTCAGTTTTTCAACTTCTGCTTGTTCGATAGTTTTGACATCGGTCAAATAAGCGAAATCGTCAATTCGATAGCCAAAAACCTGTAAATCGCCATGCATTACATTAATAGGAATGGCTAATTTATCGCCAATTGCAAAAGGTTTGTCATTTACAACTTCGATTGTTTTAACACTTGGTGCGCCAGGATATTTATTTACCGTTTCAAAAACATACTCAAAACGGCGACGTAAATTATCGATCACACGCTGATGCGCATAAACCGGAATCTCGCCTTGCCTAAAATTAAACGGACGAATATCATCCAGACCAGCTGTATGATCTGCATGCTCATGTGTAAATAAAATTGCGTCGAGTTTTCGGCATCCACAGGAAAGCATTTGCTGTCTGAAATCAGGACCGCAATCTACAACATAGGAATGCTCATCCCACGAAATCCAAATGGATACGCGAAGCCTTTTATCCTTAGCATCAGTGCTTTTGCAAACGGGATGATCAACCCCAATAATCGGGATACCTTGAGAAGTACCTGTACCTAAAAAATAGACCTTCAATTGAACTTAATTTTTTTACAAAAATAGGATTATTTCTCTTTCATTAGAAGCCTAATTTACTAACTTTGTAACAAATCTATTTAAAACAAAATGGGTACAGAAATAAAACTCAAAGGTGACAAGGTCATCGAACAGATTCCTTCTATAAAAGACAAAGCGTTACGCATTAATTTAAACGAGAATATTTACGGAACATTTGCCGAAATTGGTGCTGGACAAGAGACCGTTAGGCATTTTTTCAGATCCGGAGGTTCATCGGGAACAATTGCAAAAGCGATGTCTGCCTATGATAAAGATTTTAGTGACGCCGTTTACGGTACAGAAGCTGATGGTCGTTATGTGACCGAAAACCGACTAAAAAAAATGTTGACGTTTGAAGGCGAATTGATCGAAGAACGTTTAAGTCGAGAAAAACACCCAAACAAACTTTTTTTCAGCTACGCCAATACAGTAGCAACGATAGATTTTGCCAAACAATTTAAAGGCCACGGCTGGGTTGGGATTCGATACCAAATTGAACCTGATGAAGCTTACAACGAAATCATACTTCACATTCGTTTTAAAGAAACTGATGCGCGTTTACAACAAGAAACACTTGGAGTTTTAGGTGTTAATTTAATTTATGGTGCATTTTACAAATACAATGACCCAAAACGTTTATTACGTTATTTATACGATCACTTAGATAAAGATCAGCTGGAAATTGATACCATCAACTTTTCAGGGCCTCGTTTTGCTGATGTTGACAACCGCTTAATGAGTTTGCAATTGGTTAAAAACGGAATGACAGATGCCGTAATGTTTAATCCTGAAGGGAAAAATGTGTTGCCTGCCGCTGTTTTATACAAGAAAAACCTTCTTGCGTTTAGAGGAAGTTTCCGTCCGGTAACGAACGTAAATCTTGACATGTATGAAAAATCATTAAAGATGTTCCTAAATGAAAGCAAGGTCGACAAAGACAATACATTAGTTGTTTTTGAAATTACGCTTTCGAATTTGCGTTCAGATGGTGAAATTGACGAACGTGATTTCATGGACAGAGCCGAACTGCTTTGCTCGCTAGGTCAAACTGTTATGATTTCGAATTTCCAAGAATATTATAAAGTTGTTGAATATTTCTCTAATTATACTAAAGCGAGAATGGGATTAGCAATGGGTGTAAATAACCTTGTTGATATTTTTGATGAGAAATACTACCGTCATTTGAGTGGAGGAATTCTAGAAGCTTTCGGAAAATTATTCTACCGAGATATGAAAGTTTTCTTGTACCCAATGTTAGGAGATAATGGCGAAATTATTACTTCAGACAACTTGAAAGTTCATCCTAGAATGAAAGAGCTTTATAAATTCTTTAAATTCAACGGAAAAGTCGTTGATATTAAAGATTACAATCCAAACATATTAAATGTATTCTCTCGCCAGGTATTGAAAATGATTGGTCAAGGAAAATCTGGATGGGAACCAATGCTTCCGTCTGGAGTTGCCGAAATCATTAAGGAACACCATCTTTTTGGATATCACCCGCAGAAAGAATTAGAACAAAATTCATAATATAAAAAAGTCCCAATAAATGGGACTTTTTTTTGTTTCAGGTTTTCTTGGTTTCATGTTTCAAGTTGCCTATTTGATGTTTAGCTTTACCGCAAAGCACGCTAAGTTTTTTTATGCTGCTTTTTATAAAAACGCAAAGTTCGCAAAGCTAAATCTAGATAAAGCTTTGCGAACTTTGCGTAATTTATGCAATTTATAAAACCTTAGCGTGCTTTGCGGTTAAATTATAGCCAAAGCTTGTAATAACATGAAACTTGAAACAAAAAACTTTATTTCAAAATCTGATCTGCATGTTCTTTTGTTTTTACTTTTTCGATTACTTCATCGATAATTCCTTTTTCGTTGATTACGAATGTAGTCCTATGTATTCCGTCGTATTCTCTTCCCATGAATTTCTTTGGTCCCCACACTCCAAAAGCATTAATTACTGATTTATCTTCATCAGCCAATAAAGGAAATGGCAATTCGTACTTTTCTTTGAATTTTATTTGTGCTTTTTGACTGTCGGCACTTACTCCGAGAAGCTCATAATTATTGGCTTGAAAACGATGAAAATTATCTCGTAAATCACATGCTTCGGCGGTACATCCTGGCGTACTTGCTTTTGGATAAAAGAAAACCACCAATTTTTTTCCGGCGTAATCTGCCAATTTATGCGATTTTCCATCTTGGTCTATTCCTGAAAAATTTGGTGCTTTGTCGCCTGCTTTTAATGTTGTCATCTTTATAATTGTTAATTATCAATTGTTAATTATTAATTTATGCCCCAGATTAAAGTGAAAACCCCGGAATTATTGCAATTTACATTTTTTGTTTTTAAAAAGCGACCAACGGAAGCTCTTTTAAATACTTAAAAATGTTATTGCAATAATGAGGAGTTGAAACGGAAAGCTGGATTAGGCACATCATTAAAATTATATTATTTTTACATCATTAAAAATACGGAAATGAATAAAGAAGCTCGCGTACAATTTGTTATCGACACCTTAAAAGAACTCTATCCTACTATACCTGTCCCGCTAGACCATAAAGACCCCTATACTTTATTAATTGCCGTATTGCTTTCAGCGCAATGTACCGACGTGCGTGTGAACCAAATTACGCCTTTATTGTTTGCAAAAGCGGATAATCCGTATGATATGGTAAAAATGTCGGTGGAGGAAATTAAGGAAATTATTCGTCCGTGCGGCTTATCGCCAATGAAGTCCAAGGGGATTCATGGATTATCTGAAATTTTGATAGAAAAGCATAATGGCGAAGTGCCTCAAAGCTTTGAAGCGCTTGAAGCTTTGCCTGCTGTTGGACACAAAACCGCAAGCGTTGTCATGTCTCAGGCTTTTGGCGTTCCTGCTTTTCCTGTTGATACTCACATTCACAGATTGATGTACCGTTGGAATCTTTCGAATGGAAAAAACGTTGCACAAACTGAAAAAGATGCTAAAAGATTATTTCCGAGAGGATTGTGGAACGATTTACACTTGCAAATTATTTGGTACGGACGTGAATATTCACCTGCAAGAGGATGGAGTTTAGAAAAAGACATCATCACAAGAACAATCGGCAAGAAATCGATTATTGAAGAAATGACCAAAATTTAAAAATAAAAAAGGCGCAAAGATTTAAAACCTTTGCGCCTTTGATTCTTTGAATCTTTGCACCTTAAAAATTACATCCCAGCTTTCAAAGCATTGTATTCGCTTGTCATATCTAGAGATCTATAAACTCCTAGAAGTGTTTTTGTTACATCTGGATTTTTCGGTTCTATTGTAAGTGCTTTTTTAAGATACGGAATTGCGCTTCTGGCAATATCATCTTTTCTTGCATTTAGTTTATCATACTGTTGCATTTCTTTTGGAGTAGTTCCTAAGTTTGCAATTTCGTCGGCTATTGCCTTTTTTTGTTGCAATTTTAAGTACGCAAGATTAATGTAAGCATCGATATAATTTGGATTCATTTCTAAAACATAATTATAGATCGCTTCTGCTTTAACATAATCTTTGTTCTCCATATAAGAATATGCTAAATTGTTATTTACGTCAATTCTTTTTGAAGGAACAGATTCTGTTCTTGGTTTCTCATAAAGTCCTTGATCAATAGCTGATTGCCTTGCTTTTGGAGAAAGGAACGCATCCTCTTCTTTTGTCTTTTTATTTGTAGCATAATAAATTACACCACTTCCTGAATAATTCTTTTTCTTCAGTTCTTCATAATATTTGATCGCTGCATTGTAGTCTTTAGCATTTATAGACGAAGAAGCCGCATTAAATAAATTAAGTGTGTCTTTTTTGTCAAACAAATATACCTTATAGCTTTTCTCAGCACTTTCTTTAAATTTTCCTGCTTTGAAATCGGCCATCGCACCGTTCACTAAATTCGACTTCATATCTTTTAAAGCCGCACTTGCCTTCACGGTATACTTAAATTTTCCCGACTCATTCTCAAACAAAAATACATCTTGATAAGCTTGTGACGCAAGACTGAAGTTGTTTGCTGCATCAATGTTTTTTCCGGCTAAATCTTTGTATACATTTCCTTTCAAAAAATAAAAATCAGATTTATCCTCATCCGGCGCGTTTATGATAAGATATTCGGTCTTGTTTAAAATTGTCAGGGCTTCTTGTGAATTACCTTTATCAAAAAGAGACTGCGCATCCTTAATTTGTGCTTTTTGGGCATACACCCCTACATTTATCAATATTATTGATAAAATCATAAATTTCATTTTCATTGTAGATCAAGTTTGATAGTTAAAATAGATTGGGTTCTTTTCTCAACAATTTTGCTGGTTTCCTAAAATTGGGCAAAACTGTATTTCTGACATCCTTCTGCACGGATTCAAAAATCATCAAACTGAAAAATTAGCGAGAGTAGTTTTTTATCATATTACTATTTTTTTGAGAATTAAACATTTTCATTTCGTCACTTTTTAAAAAATCAAATTTTAACAGTATTTACATTATAAACATCATTATTTATAATCATTTTCTGCAAAGAATATATTTTTTTATCTAAAATAGAATTAAAAAGTGAATACGCAATAAAATCCCGTTATTTTTTTATTAAAAAGTTAACATTTTTTTAAAGCAGCTAATATATCATAATTATTGTATGATAAAAAAAAGGCATAAAAAAAACTCACTGTCAGTATTTTAGATACAGATAGTGAGCTTTTAAACCAAAACGACCATTTGGTTTTTCATTAGCATTAAACTTCAGCAGGTGCCGATTGCTTAATTTGCTATAATATCAAAGTTTTTGTCATCTATTTTCACCACAGTCAATGCTTGTGAATAGCTGAGTAAAAAAGAAACGACTTCTTTTTTAGGTTTTAAATTTTTAGAAGCTAACGCTTTTTTAGAGTAAATTTTTGCCATACTATCGAAATGTTTATACATAGTATAACGGGTTAATACTCAAATTAGTATTAGCTGGTTAAAATAATTTGATGTTTTTCTATTATTTTTCTCAAATTCATTAATGCATAACGCATTCTTCCTAGTGCGGTATTGATGCTAACGTCTGTCAATTCTGAGATTTCCTTAAAACTCATATCTTGATACATACGCATTACCAAAACTTCTTTTTGATCGTCTGGAAGCTCTTCAATTAGTCTTTTTAGGTCAATTTCAACCTGATCCAAGATCATTTTGCCTTCAATAGTCAGAGAATCGTCAGACATTACAGAGAAGATTGAGAATTCTTCTGTTTCTCTATACATTGGCATTTTTTTAGTCTTGCGAAAATGATCTACAATCAAATTGTGTGATATACGCATTACCCAAGGCAAGAATTTACCTTCTTCATTATAAGAATTACTTTTTAAGGTTTTGATTACCTTAATAAAAGTATCTTGAAAAATATCGTTTGAAATATCTCTATCAGCGATCTTAGAATATATGAAACCATATATCTTAGATTCGTGCCTTTTAATTAATGTCGATAGCGCAACTTCATTGCCATCGATATAATTTTTCACTAACAGAGCGTCTGGAATGTGCAGATGAGCCATAATACTACTTTTTTAGTTTTTAATTTGGAGTAATTTTCTAAAAAGTAATTTTATTGTATAGGCTTCTCTTTTTTTAGTTATGTTAATTAAGTGACCAAATTTAACAAATTATTATTTTAAAAAGCAAATAAAACACAGAATAATTAACAATAAAAACTTAAAAAATAGACACATAAGTTAATTTTTACTGTAAAAGACCGTTAAATCAGCAATTCAAAGCTATTGATAAAAAGACATAAATTACTTACAATAAGGCAGTTAAAAGCAATTTATGTCTTTTTGAAACCAAAAAACTATTGATACACGCGCACGTAATCAACATAGTACTTTTGCGGAAAAATTTTATCATCAACTTCTGGACCGCCAAAGTTTCCTCCAACTGCTAAATTGACAATAATATAAAAAGGTTTGTCGAAAGGCCAAGTATCTTCGTTTTTTACAGGCGGATTAAATGTATATACTAATGTCTTGTCGACAAAAAAGTCCATTTTGTCTTTTGTCCATTCAATTGCAAATACATGATATCCTTCCTCAATATTAGGATATGGCGTTCTTTTGGTATTAATCGTATTTCCGTGGCTGTCTTGTGTATGCAGCGTTGTGTAAACCATTCCAGGATCGCGCCCTATATATTCAAGAATATCAATTTCGCCCGCTTTTGGCCAGTGAATTTGATCAATATTAGCGCCTAGCATCCAGAATGCAGGCCAAATCCCTTGACCTACTGGTAATTTTGCTCTCGCTTCTATTCGGCCGTATTTGAATTCTTTTTTTCCTTTAGTTGTTATTTTTGTCGAAGTGTATTTAGAACCTTCTTTTCTAGCTTCTATAACTAGATTTCCATCTTTAAATGCGTGATTTGTTTTAGTGTAAACCTGTCTTTCATTGTTTCCAAAACCACAAAGATTAGGACAGCCATCACCTATTTCAAAATTCCAATCTTTTTCATTCAACTCTTTATTATTGAAATTTTCTTCCCAAACGAGTTTCCTCTTTACTTCCTGCGCAAAACATGCACTGCTGATCAACAGCAACATAATTACCTTTTTCATACTTTCTTTTAAAAATTATAAAATTAAGAAGGCCAGCCGAAACTGACCTTCTCGCATTAAAATTACTAATTAATCAACCTATTGATACACTCTAACATAATCTATCTCGTAAGTAGCTTGTGTGAAAGCTGGATCAATATTACCGCCAAAATTACCTCCCATAGCAAAATTCAAAATCAAGAAAAAGTCTTTGTTGAAAGGCAAACTTGCGCTATTAGCAACTGAATGAATTAATGTATCATCCACATAAATTTTTACAGATTCAGGACTCCAAACTGTTTTATAAATATGGAAATCTGTGGAAACATTTGCAATTGTTTTAGAACCTGTATCGGCATTTCCACCCGAACGTCCAGGATAATGAAGCGTTCCATGAATTAAATCCTGGCTATTTCCAACATGCTCCATAATATCTAACTCTCCACAAGCCGGCCAAGCATTTGTTGCATAATTTGCTCCAAGCATCCAGATTGCCGGCCAAGTTCCTCCTCCCGTTGGAAGTTTGGCACGAACCTCAACTTTTCCATAAGTAAAGGCAAATTTACCTTCTGATTTTAATCGAGCAGATGAATAATCAGCTCCACCAGAAGCTTCTTTCTTAGCTGTAATTTTCAAATTACCTCCTTGTACAATTGAGTTTGTTGATGAATTGGTATAATTTTGTTTTTCATTATTACCCCATCCGTTATCTCCACGTCCTAGATCATAGCTCCATTTTGTAGCATCTGGTGCACCATCTGTGTTAAACTCATCTGACCAAACTAAATTAGTATAGTCTTTGTCCGGAGTGGTTGGATTTTGCGTTGGTTTCGTTGTCGTGAAAATATGATACCAAGCCAATGCCGCATTTCCTCCCATAACAGCTCTAACCACCATTCTGTTTGCTGTGATAGACAAGATTTCGTATGAACTCTGACCAATATAATACCCCATAAATCCACCATCTGAGAAATTCATCATCGTTCCTCTAGTTTGAGTTGCGTGATTTGGATTTTGCATTACCACAGATTCTGAAGGACTCAATGAAACTGATTTTTTTCCTGACGTATCGTAAGGCAAACAAGCATCAGAGCCTGAACTTCCTCCTCCTACGCTTTCGAAAGCTGCGTTAAAGAAAGTTGCGCCTCCATTGTTCAATTGGAATTTAAGTTGATCTCCCTCTAGTGAGAATGTCAATTCGTTTTCGTACAAACAGCTGCTTGTTGGCGAGCTTGCTTTTTCCCATGGCGCAGCGCTATAATAATTACCGTAGTAGTTTTTAGTCGCATCACCATCATTTTGCCCCACTCCTAAATGTCCTGCTTCTGACGCTGACCAATACCATTTTTTAGAAGTTCCTCCTGTCAAGAATTGTACAGCCTCATCATCACTGAAATCACTTTTAACTGTAACATCTGTTGTAGTTGTAGTGCTTACTCCACCTTTTCCTGACGCAATTACAGTTACCGTATAAGTATTTACTCCTGTTTTTGTAAAACGTTTTGTAATTACTCCGTTTGGCGCATTGTCAGATGTTCCGTCGCTGTAAACATATTTGTAGGATATTGCATCATCTGCTTTTGCAGTAAACTTTACTGTTCCTGAACCATCTCCATTTGGATCGGCAGTTGTTTTTCCAATAACCTCAGCCGTAACCTTAAGATTTGTTGGTGAGTCAATTGATCCGAAAGTAAAATCATCTTTCTGACAACCCATCATCAAGAGAATCGTAAATAAGGATACTATTTTTATAATTATTTTTTTGTTCATGATTTCTCGTTTTAATTGGATTGTTTAATGTCATCAAAGTAATAAGTAGCTCCGGTTCCTGTTTGTCCAAAATCTGGGAACAAAATTACTCTGTCGTATTTTATGCTAGAATCGAAACTCGCCGCGCTTGTCAGGTCAAAAGTTAAAATCTGCCAAGCATTTGCTACAGTTGTTGATGCATGCACTTCAAAGTTTACGCTTGGGTTTCCGTTTCCGTCTTTTGGTGATGTCGAAAGCTCCATTTTGTATAAAATATCAGCTCCAACTTTTGGCGACCAAACTGCTACTTTTACTTTAGTTCCTTTTGAGAAATCAGGCGAACTGTCAAGATTTAAACTCGCTCCAGCCCATGTTTCTGCTCCCGACTTTTTCTCCATTTTAACTACTTTATCAGAAACGTTTGCTCCTGTTTTATCTGGATTTGTAACCATCGAAGCAATTACATTTCCAAAGCCTCCCCAAGCATATGTTAAGTTTGCTGATTCGAAATCAATTGGCAATGCTACTGATTCTGCAGGTGCTTTGTAGAAATAAATATTATCAATAAACACAGTTCCGCCAGCCCAAGGTGTTCCAACAAATTTCAATTGGAAGATCTTATCCACTGTTAATCCTTGGCTTGTCCATGCCGAAATTGGAATATCAATACTTGTCCATTGATTTGCTGTAAGATCTTTTACAACTGGTTTTTCTGAAGGCCCAGTTTGAATCAATGAAGTTTCTATTTTCTGCAAATCAGCCGTCCAAACATCCATGTGTAGGTATTCCATTTTAGAAACATCAATTGTCACGTTGTCTGCCAATGCAATTCCTTGATAGCTTAATTTGATATAATTCAGCATTTTGTCTCCGTTCAAATCAAATTCTGCCCAACTACTACCTTGTCCTGCTTGACCCCAATCTGGGAAATAATTTGTTCCAGCCACATTCGTGTATTTAGAACCATAAATTGAAATCACATCGCCTGGCTGTCTGTTAGGAGGCGTTGGCGCAGATGCAGAAGGAGCTACAACCAATTTTGCTGTAACCTGAGTTGTATATTCAGTTGTTTTGATCGCAGCGCTTTTTGAAACTACACGAACGGTATAAACTCCTGCTTCTTTATAAGTATATGAAACTGATTCGCCGTTATTTGCTGAAATCGGATCTGGTTTTCCAGCTTCTCCAAAATAAACATCATAAAACAAAGCAAAATCTGCTGTTGCTTTTACGGTTACTTTTTTAGATACTGATAAATCGTTGGTGATTACAACTTCTAAGTTTTCAGGAGCTCTAAACGAAACTACAACATCGTGCGTAACTTCGGTCGTTTTTCCGTTTACGTTCATTGCTGTAATTTTAGACTTGTAAGTTCCTTCTTTATAAGTGTGTGTAATCGTTCCGCCAGAAGGAATATATGCTGACTCAGCTGTTCCATCTCCAAAACTGATTTTGTATTGTGTTGCACCTTCTCCAGTTGGAATAAAAGTTACTTTCCCTGTATTGTCTTGTGTCACTGTTGTCAATGCCGATACATTAGTTGGCGCCGCAACACTGTCTAAATCAACATCAAGAGCATCATCGTTTGCACAAGCAATCAGCATTGTCAAAACGAAAATATTTAGTATTAAATATATTTTTTTCATAATTGTATTTTTTAGTATCCAGGATTTTGTTGCCAGTTTCCGTTAGCAAATTGAATTTCTTCAATTGGAATTGGGAATAATTCATTCTTGTTTGCTGTAAAACCAGATATTTTGCCAACAGCTTTTCCAGTTCTTACCAAATCAAAGAAACGGTGTCCTTCACCAAAAAGCTCCACTCTTCTTTCTGCATAAATAAAATCAGTCAAAGCAGCTCCTGAAGCTGTAACATCATGATTATTATCGCCAAAAGCACGTCTTCTCACTTGGTTTAAATAGTCTTTTGCCTTAGTATCACTGATTCCGCCTCTGTTATTTGCTTCTGCCGCCATCAATAAAACATCAGCATAACGAATAGCTCTGTAATTGTTTGGATTTGTCAAATTCAAATCTCCTGCCGCAGCCGAGCTTCTTTTTCTCGGAATATACTTTCTGTTGAAATATCCTGTATCCTCGTTACCTTTTCCATAGCTTACTCCTTTTCCGCCGTCGTAATTAGAATTTGCAGCAGCAAAAGCAACAATATCTAGAATCGCAACATCTTTACGCTTATCACCAGCTTCAAAAGAATCAGCACCTTCTTTTGTTGGAACATTAAAACTAAATCCTGAAGAAAAAAGTGGCCCAGAATAGTTTCTCACACCGCTAAAACCAACGGCTACGTTTCCTTCACTACATTGAAGACATCCAAATCCTGCTCCTTCAACATCTGTATATTGCACTTCAAAAACAGATTCTGCTCCGTTTTCTCCATCCATTTCAAAAATTGAATTGTAATCTGTTACTAAAGAATATTTCCCTGAAGTAATTACGCTTTCTAATGCAGTTGCTGCTTGAGCGAATTTGTTTTCATATAAATAAGCTTTTCCAAGAAGTGCCAAAGCTGCACCTTTTGTAGCACGTCCTTTTTGAGAAGGAATTGGAGATAAATTAGCAGCCGCAAAAGTCAAATCGGCTTCAATCGAAGCGAAAACTTCTTCCTTACTTGAACGCGGTATTGTTTTTTCATCTCCAATTTTAAACCTAGCATCACCTTTCATTGGTATACCACCAAACCATTTTACTAACTCAAACTGATAGTATGCTCTTAAAAAACGTGCTTCGGCTATAACTTGATTTTTTTCTGGAAAATCAGTTTTGTCTTTAAATTCAAGAATATAATTTGCTCTTTGAACACCAGCAAACATCCAATTCCAGATATCTCTTAAATTGCTATTTACCGGAGTATGAATCATATCATCTATTTGTTGCCATCCAATAACATCCGTTGGGCTTTCACCTCCGCATAATGTATTATCTGAGGCAATTTCACCCAAAATAACATTTGCATATGAAGCCTGAAGCAAATCATAAGCAGCAATTAACGCTTGATCGTAATCGGCTTTTGAATTAAAATAGTTTTCAGAATCGATAGAATATTCTGGTGTAGGGTCAACATACTCGTCTGAACAAGAAATACATAAAGTCGAGAACAGAGTAAGCGTTATAACGGTTGTAAATAAATATTTTTTCATTTTAATTGCAATTAAAAATTAAGGTTTAATCCCATTAAGTACGTTCTAGGAATTGGATAGAAACCGTAATCGATTCCAGCACCAATAGGAGACTGAGATACATTGTCACGATTTCCTGGACCAAATGAAGCTCCCGGATCAAAACCTTTATACTTTGTAAATGTGTATAAATTATTCACCCCAACGTAAAGTCTTAATTTTGTAATTCCTGCTTTTTGCGCCACATTTGGGTTTAAAGAATATCCCAACTGAATATTTTGGATTCTGAAATAAGAAGCATCTTCTACAAAATAATCAGAGAAAACATTGTTTGCAGTTGCTCCTGTTGTAACTCTTGGAGTTGAATTTGTAGAACCTTCTCCCGTCCATCTGTCTAAAACATAATTTAAACGATTGGCATCAGAAAGCGTTCTTTCGTAATTACGAACCATATCATTGCCTACAGATGCAAAAGTGTACATGGCAAAATCAACATTTTTGTAATTCATCTGAATATTGAAACCCATTGTCGCAGCTGGAATTGGATCGCCAATATTTGTTTTATCATTTGTATCGATTTTGCCATCGCCGTTTACGTCAACAAAGCGAATATCGCCAGGAACTGCATTTGCTCCTAAAGCTATTTGAGATGGATGCGCATCAATTTCTGCTTGATTTTGGAAGATACCATCTGTTTTATATCCGTAGAAATAACCTATTGGTTTTCCAACTTCCATGCGTGAAGGCGCAGGTTGTCCAACACCAAAAGCTCCTCCTTCAATAAATCCTGTTCCGTTATTAACTTCTTGAACAACATTTTTAAGCAAAGTCACATTATAACCTACACTGAAATTAAAATTGTCTGAGAATTTATCTTTGTAATCAATTGCGAATTCAAAACCTGAATTTTTAACCGATCCTGCATTTAAAGTTGGCGCGCTTGCACCTGGAGCACCAGTTCCGTTAATTCCTGAAACTGGAATATTTGGCACTAATAAATCTTTTCTAACATCGTTGAAATAATCTGCTACGATATAAACTTTGTCGTTTAAGATTTTCATATCCAAACCAACGTCAAATTTCTTCGCTTCTTCCCATTTTAAATTTGGATTCGGAACCTGACCTGTAGCGCTTCCGTTTACGATTGCACCATCAAAAACATAAGTTGCTTCACCATTTAAAAGTCCTAAATAACCATAATTTGGAATTTGGTCATTTCCTAACGTTCCGTAACTAGCTCTTAGCTTTAAGAAGCTGATTGCTTTTGGTTCTCCAAAGAAATTTTCTTTCGAAATAATCCAACCACCCGTAACTGAAGGGAAATACCCAACTTTGTTTCCTGGCCCGAATTTAGTCGAAGCATCACGACGAATCATTCCTGAAACTAAATACTTCTCTTTATAATCATATTGCGCTCTTGCAAAATAAGACAATCTTCTTTGGTCATACGTATAAGAAGTGTTTGTCAAAGTTTCTGAAATTCCTTTTGTCAAAGAAATATCAGCAAATTGCCAAGAGTTGTTAGGAACATCATAACCCGTTGCGGTAAGTCCGTTACCCCATTGTTTGTAGATTGTTGTACCTACAGTTCCTGTAATATTATGCGCATCGGCAATTTTTGTTGTGTAAGTTCCAAAAAGGTCGAATGAGTAATCATTATCATTTACAGCCCCTTGAGTAACAGAACTTCTTTGAACATCAAAAACTTTTCCGCCATAGCTAATTTGCGGATTAAATGTTTTTGACTCGCTGTTTGCTGTATTGAAACCTATTGCAGTTGAAAGTGTAAATCCTTTGAAAATTTTATAATCCAATCCAAAGTTTCCGTTGATTTTCTTGTAATTGTAATTGTTATACGAATTTTCAATTTGTGCCAATGGATTAATAATCTCGTTTCCTAATCCTGTTGTATTAGGCACAAGTGTAAAAGTGCCATCAGGATTATACGGACTTAAAGTTGAAGGAACGTTTAACGCATTAAACAATACCGATCCTAAACCATTTTCATTTAATGTTTTTCTGTTAAAATACGTGTAGATAACATTTGTCTTTAATTTGATTTTACTGCTAAGATCAGCGCCTAAACCAATTCTAGCCGTATTTCTCAAATATCCAGATTTATCACCTCCTACAATACCTTCTTGATCTAAATGCGATCCAGAGATTGAGTATGTGATATTTTCTGAACCTCCAGAAATAGTTAAGTCATTATTAATAATAGGAGCACCTTTCTGGAAAACTTCATCTTGCCAGTTTGTCCCTTTTCCTAATCCATTAACATTTGGATAAGGAATTGGTTTTCCACCATTTGCATAACTTTCATTCAATAAAAGTGCATATTCTGTAGCATTTAACGTTGGAAGCTTTCTTGATGTTTCTTGAAATCCTGCATAGCTATTGAATGAAACTTTTGTTTTAGAATTCTTTTTACCCATTTTGGTTGTCACCAAAATAATTCCGTTCGCTCCAATTGTTCCGTAAATAGCAGCTTGAGCATCTTTTAAAACAGTAATCGTTTCAATGTCATTTGGGTTTAACAAACTAAAATCTCCCACATAACCGTCAATAATAGCAGTTGGTGAATTTTGACCGTTTGTAGCGATACCACGAATACGAATGTCCAATCCCGCACCTGGCGCACCAGACTGCGTAGTTACATTCACACCCGATACTGTACCTTGTAAAGCTTGCTCAATTCTGGCTGGTTTTAAAATGTCCAGCGTTTTGCTGTCTACAACTGATACGGCTCCAGTAATCTCTCTTTTTTTCTGAGTACCATAACCAATCACAACGACTTCTTCAAGTGATTTGGCGTCGTCAGCCATTTTTACTGTCATTTTAGTTCCGGTCACTGCAATTTCTTGCGTTCTGTAACCTATATAACTAAAGACAATTGAAGCTCCTTTTGGAACTCCGGTTAACTTAAAAGATCCGTCAAAGTCTGTGGTTGTACTTTGTGACGAACTTTTAACTTTTACATTTACGCCAGGCAATGATAATCCTGACCCATCTACTACCGTTCCGCTTACATCATATGATTGCGCAAAGGCAAATGATGTGCAAAGCGATAGCACAATTAGTAACAATTTCGATTTCATAATTAGTTAGTTTTTATTGAAAGATAAATTTATTCGTTCCGATTAGGAATCCGATAAATTTAACCTCAACAAAAAACATACATCATAAAAAAACTGTTAGTAATTTTAAGATATCGCAAAATAGAACTCGAAAAAGCTAATAATTACGAATGTTAATTTCCTTAACATTTGCCTTACAAAAACCCAACAAAATCATAATGTTGTGGTAATGTATAGTTTTTTTGAGCTGATTTTTATCTTACTATACAGCCAAAATATATTCGACTAAACCGTTTTCGTGCTGTAAATCCATTTTTTTGCGTAGTCGGTATCTTTTAATCTCAACACTTCGAACCGAAATATTAAACAGTGGCGCAATCTCTTTTGAAGAAAGATTCAAACGCAAATAAGCGCACAAACGCAAATCATTTGGCGTTAATAATGGATGAAGTTGTTTGATGCGTTTTAAGAAATCTTTATCGGCATTGTCAAATGCTTCTTTAAAGACATTCCACGAATCTTCCTCTGTAATATTTTTATTAATTGTAGTAATTACAGATTTTATGTTTTTGCCTTCGCCAGTTTTTTCCAAATCTTGTCTAATAAAAGCAAGCAATTCATTTTTGCTGTTTAAGCTCATTGTTGAAACTGCCAATTCCCTACTCTTGGTATCGACGTCTTGAGAAAGTTGTTCGTTTCTGAGTTTCATCAATTGCTGTTCATTTTCCAATTCTTTGATCTCAAGCAAAAGATTATTTTCTTCAATCAGTTTTTCTTTTTGTTTCTGATAATAATTTCGATAGGCTTTATTGATAAAATAAGCCATTGCCAGCATCAACAGAAAATAAATAAAAACAGCCAAATTAGTCAAATACCAAGGTTTTGAAATCACGAATGTATAAACGGCAGTATTTTCAAGAATGGTATTGGCGTATTTCGCTCTAACTTTGAAAGTGTATTTTCCAGGAGAAAGATTTTTGAAATTCACGGTAGCTTTTGTGCTCCACTCGCTCCATTCATTCTGAAAACCTTCCAATAAATATTGATATTCAGTATTGATGTATTTATTATATTCCGGAACCGTATAATTTAATGTGATATTATTGTCGTTGGAGTGAAAACTTCCTTCTTCTTCAATTGCAACATCTTTCAAAACTTCATTTTGCTTATTTATGGCAATATCTGTCAGATGGACCTTGTAATTCTTAAAGACTAAATCGTCAATATTTAAGGTATAATATCCATCCGTCGTACCTATTAAATAAGTAGATTTCGAAATTTGCGTAATATTTTCATATCCGAGCATGGAATTAGTCAAAGATGCCGGAATCGGAATTACATTTTGTTTTAACTGATTGCTGAGTTTGCTCGCTGAGAAATAATGGATATAATTTTTGGAGAAAAGCCAAATTTTATTCGACTCATCTGTAATTAATTTACCCGATGTATATTCATCTTTTTCAAAAATCGAACTCAACAGCGAATCTTTTTCAAATTGTTTTGTTTTTGAATTCAATTTAAAAATTCCGCCTTTGTAAGCATAGTAAATTGCTTTATTGAATTTAGTCAAACTTGCACGCGTACCATTTTTAGGCGATTTATAAGTGTAAAATCCATTTGTTTTCTGCAATGATTTATCAAGTTTTAGCCTGAAAATCCCTTTATATTCGTGACTTACATAAATTTCAGAAGGGTTTGCAATTTCAAAATAGCGAGACGAATAATCGAATCCTTTGATTTTATTTCGAAATACCCATTGATTATTGATTTTCTCTAAAACCGAAATTCCGTAATAATTTCCTTGAAGCAATACATTTTTATTTGTTGGAGAAGGCTCAAACTTCCAAGTTCCTGAAGCAGAAAAAATACTTCTGGCTGAATCATTTGTAACGACAAAAGTTCCCGAATCATGTCCGCAAAACAATGTATTTTCATAAATAAATAGCGACCATACTTGCCCTTTTGTTCCATTTATAAACTTAAAATCACTATTGCTTTGAAGTGGTCTGCAAAAAAGACCCTGATTAGTGCCAATGTAGAGGATTCCTTTATAAACCGCAGATGCATAAACTGTTCCCAAAACTCCAGAATCATCTGTAAAACTATGTACCGGCGATTGCATATTAATGCAATTGATTCCATTGTCTAGTCCGGCCCACAAATTCTGATCTTTATCTTCAAAAAGCGACAAAGCCGTATTATTGCTCAAACCTTTGCTCTGCGAAAGATGGTATTTTAATTTTCCTTTATCCGATAAAACAAAAATTCCGTTTGAAACCGTTCCCAAAGCAAAACTTCCATCCTGAAGACGCTGACTGCTATAAACAAAACTTGATTTTAATTCCGAATCAACATCGGTAAGAAAAGGTGTCAAAACATTTCCAACGAGTTTATACATTCCGTCGAGCTGGGTCTGAATCAATAATCCTTCATCAGTTGTAAAAATATTGGCGATTATAAATTTTTTCAGAACAGGATTATCGGTGACCAATTTGGCCTTACCGCTTTCAATTTCAAAAAGACCTTCCTTCAAAGTCTGAAAATAAATAGCATTTTTGGGTGCAAACGATTTTACAACACCATTTTTTGGGGCGATTATCTTGAATTGTCCAGTCTTTGTATCGTAAATATAAATTCGGTTTAACGATTGAAACAAAATCCATTGATCGTATTTTAAAATGTTCCAAAACTGCTCGTCGTCAAGAATCTTTCTTTTTATTTTGTCACTAAGCGAAGTATATTTTAGTTTACCATCTGGCTTTCTTGTCCAATAACCAAAATTCATATAAGTCCCCGTATAAATCTTATTTCCGATGACTTTTACAGAACGTAAAATCGTTTCATTTGGCGCAGGATATAATTGCCAGTTTGTGCCATTATATTCTAAAAGTCCATCGTTATTGGCAAAGTATAAATAGTTCTCATCATCTTGTGAAATCATCCAATTTTGATTTCCAGCACCATAAACTGAAGCTGAATATTTTACAATTGGCGGAAACTCCTGTGCAGACAAGAACAAACTCAATAAAAGAAAAAGGGCAGAAAGTTTTGTTTTCAATTCGAGCAAAGTATTAATTTATTATAAAAACAGTTCTAAAATAGCTTATTTTATGTTGAAATAGCAAGTTTTTAATAAAAAACCTTACGCTCAAAAACCAAAGCTCGGATAGTGATTTAGTTAAAATTTGGAACAATCTCGTTAACTAAACTCAATTCAAAATTGATTACTTTTGTAAAAATTGACTTTTTTTATGCAGATTGATCTTTCTACACTCGACCCAAAGCAAAATATTATCATTAAAGGAGCGCAAGTACATAATTTAAAAAATGTAGATGTCGCAATTCCGCGAAATAAGCTTGTTGTGATTACAGGGCTTTCAGGATCAGGGAAATCCAGTTTGGCATTTGACACTTTATATGCCGAAGGACAACGCCGTTATGTAGAAAGCTTATCATCATATGCACGTCAGTTTTTAGGACGTTTGGATAAGCCGAAGGTGGAATACATTAAAGGTATTGCACCAGCAATTGCAATTGAGCAAAAAGTAAACACTACAAATGCTCGTTCAACGGTTGGAACGTCAACTGAAATTTACGATTACATCAAACTTTTATATGCTCGAATTGGACGAACTTTTTCTCCAATTTCTGGGCAAGAAGTGAAAAAAAATACCGTAAGCGATGTTATTGCTGATGTGAAAACATTAGAAATTGACAGCAAATGGCTTTTATTGGCTCCAATTCATTTAGAAGAAGGAAGACAGCTTGAAGACAAACTAAAAGTCCTTTTACAGCAAGGTTTTGCTCGTATTTTGGTGGATAACGAAATGGTTCGTTTAGATGATTTTACAGCTTCTGAAATGCATTCGCTTGACAACAAAGACATTTTATTGATTATTGATAGAATTGTCGTTAAAGAGGAAGAAGAATTCTATAATCGTCTTGCAGATGCTGTACAGACCGCTTTTTTTGAAGGAAAAGGAATTTGTTTTCTTCAAGAATTGGGATCTGAAAAACGTTTTTCTTATTCTAATAATTTTGAACTTGACGGTATCACCTTTTTAGAGCCGAATGTTCACTTATTCAGTTTTAATAATCCATACGGAGCTTGTCCGGTTTGCGAAGGTTACGGAAATATTATTGGCATTGATGCCGATTTAGTGGTTCCAAATACTGCTTTGTCTATTTTTGAAAGTGCAATTTATCCTTGGCGTGGCGAAAGCATGAGCTGGTATAAAGATGAATTAGTCAAGCACGCTTACAAATTTGACTTTCCTATTCACAAACCTTATTTCCAATTGACAGAAGAACAAAAAGACTTGATTTGGAAAGGAAATCAGTATTTTCAAGGTTTGAATGATTTCTTCAGAGAACTTGAAGAAAAGAATTACAAAATACAAAACCGTGTAATGTTATCACGTTACCGCGGCAAAACAAAATGTCACGCTTGTCGAGGAAAACGCTTGCGCGAAGAAGCTTCTTATGTAAAAATAAATGGCAAAACAGTTTCTGAATTAGTTGATTTGCCAATCAGACATTTGGTTACTTTTTTCAAAAACATTGATCTGAATGTTTACGAAGCACAAATTGCGAAACGTTTAATGGTTGAAATCAATAATCGTTTATCCTTTCTAACAGAAGTTGGTTTGGATTATCTGACTTTAAACAGAAATTCGTCAACGCTTTCTGGAGGAGAATCACAACGTATTAATCTAGCAACTTCATTAGGAAGCAGTTTGGTTGGTTCGATGTATATTTTAGATGAACCGAGTATTGGTTTGCATCCAAAAGATTCAGAACGATTGATTAAGGTTTTGCTTTCACTTCGTGATTTAGGAAATACCGTAATTGTAGTCGAACATGACGAGGATATCATGAAAGCGGCCGATATGATTATTGATATTGGTCCAGAAGCGGGAACTTTTGGTGGAAAATTAGTTGCTCAAGGCACTTATCCGGAAATACTGAAATCAGATTCACTTACTTCTAAATATTTGAATGGTGATTTGGAGATTTCGGTTCCAAAAAGAAGACGAAAATTCAAAAATCATATTGATATTATTGGCGCAAGAGAAAACAATTTAAAGAATATTGACGTTACTTTTCCACTTGACGTGTTGACGGTTGTTACGGGAGTTTCTGGAAGCGGAAAAAGTACTTTGATCAAGAAAATCTTGTTTCCGGCAATGCAGAAAAAACTGGAAAGTGCTTCTGAAAAAGCGGGTCAATTTACTGAAATAAAAGGTTCTTTTTCTCAAATCAAACATATTGAATATGTAGATCAAAACCCGATTGGAAGAAGTTCAAGATCAAATCCTGTAACGTACATAAAAGCTTATGATGATATTAGAGATTTATATGCTAAAGAAAAATTATCAAAAATAAGAGGTTATCAGGCCAAACACTTTTCTTTTAATGTTGATGGTGGCCGTTGCGAAACTTGTAAAGGAGAAGGCTCGATAAACGTTGAAATGGTCTTCATGGCCGATGTTTCTTTGCCTTGCGAAACTTGTGGAGGAAAACGATTCAAAAAAGAGATTCTAGAAGTTACTTTTGACAATCAAAACATCAATGATATTTTGACTATGACCATTGATGATGCGATTGCATTTTTTGAAAAAAACAAACAATCTAAAATCACCCAAAAATTACAGCCTTTACAGGATGTTGGTTTAGGATATGTTCAATTAGGACAATCTTCTTCTACATTATCTGGTGGTGAAGCACAACGTATCAAACTGGCTTCATTTTTAGTAAAAGGCGCTACAAAAGACAAAGCTTTATTTGTATTTGATGAGCCAACAACGGGACTTCATTTTCATGATATTAAAAAATTGTTAGCTTCATTTGATGCTTTGATCGAAAAAGGACATTCTATAATTGTGATTGAGCATAATCTCGATTTAATCAAATGCGCCGATTGGATTATTGATCTTGGTCCTGAAGGTGGTGAAAACGGAGGGCATTTATTAGCAACCGGAACTCCTGAAGATATTGTAAAGGTCAAAGAATCGGTTACTGGAATTTATTTAAAAGACAAACTTTAATAGGACTTTAAGCTGTAAGCAATAAGCTTTAGGCTTTATACAAAATGAAAAAACAGCCAAATGGCTGTTTTTTTTTAAGCTACTTCTGCTTATAGCTTAGGGCATAAAGCCTATAGCACTATTAAGCGACTAAACATCTTTCTTCAAAAGGAACACCATCCTCATCGATGGCAACTAATATTTTTTTCTGCTTTGATGCTTCTAAAGTAAGATAAAGCCATGCAAACGACCACAATCCTAATGTCAAGCAAAAAATAATAAAATTCAAACCATGATTTACTGCTTTTCCGCCTTTTGAAAGTACTGCAAAAAGTAATTCATCATTTCTTTCTTCGAGTGTAAATCCATTATGAACTTTGTTTGAGATCATATTTGAAAATACCTGTAAGCTTTGTTCTTGACTAAGTGGATTGCCTTTCATAATCATTAATTAAGTTAAAAGATTATTAAATACTACTACAATTACTTAACACTTTTCACAACCTGAAAAGTATTTCAATCTCAATAAAACTACAGAACATCAACTTTTATTGCTGTATGAATGATATTTTTTACCGTTCATCTCAATGTATTGCTGATTTCTTAGATAAAGTTAGTTTTAATAAAATTAATTGCAAAGGGAAAATATGTTAAAATTTCAAACTTAACAACTTATTATCAACAAGTTAACCTACAAATTTTAGTATTCTGAACCTGAATTATCCTTTACTTGCTAACTTGTCAAAATATCCATAAAAAAAAATCGGCTAATACAAAATTGTAGCCGATTTTTTACGAATTATATTTTTACGCCTCTTAAGCTTTGATTTTGACTTTTCTTAAAATATTGTCAATCACATTATTGATGTCAGGTGAAATATTGAATTTATAATTCAGATATACGTATAAAATGGTAACTAAAATAGATTTTAAAGCGATACTGATCAATTGGAAAAATGGGAATTCCCAGAAATAAAACACTAAAAATAATGCAAATGTCAATAACGCAGAATAGATTGTTTGCTTCGTAAAAGGATATAAATCCAATTTTTTAACCACAAAAAGGAGCTTTGCCAAACTATATAAAGTAATTGAGAGCAAAGTAGCAATCGCAGATCCTAAAATCCCCATAATTGGAATAAAAATCATGTTTAAGATTACAGTCAAAACCACAAGCATTAAACCTAAATACAATACCATTCGGTAATATTTAGTATTAAAGATAATAGCATTGTTGTTTCCTAAAATCAAATCGAAGTATTTCGATAATCCAATCATAAACACGACAATGATTCCGCCACTGTATTCTTTTGGCACTAATTCATAAAGCTGATTAATATTTACAAATATGCAAAGCATTACAAATCCGCCTACGATTTGCAAATTGATAGACGTTTTTTTGTAAAGGGAATTCAATTCGTCGTGTTTGTTTTCATGCATCAGTTTTGCTGTAATCGGGTAAACGATTTGATGCATTGCACGACTCGGAACTGAAATGACCAAAGCAATATAAGTCGCAACCGAATAATAAGCAATATTTTCGATTTTCATATATTGATTCAACATTAGCTTATCACCATCCAAAAGCAAATTGGCAACACTTCCTGAAAGAATAATGTAAAAGGTATATTCCATTACAGCCTTTACATTGTCAGGAATCGTAATTTGAAAATTCGGCCTTTTGATATAAAAGGCATAGAACATGGTAATCAAAAATGCAAAAAAGTAGATTCCAGCAGTTATGTACACAAATCCGACTAAAGAAATCCAATTGAAATACAAACCAATCAACGCTACAGTTGAAAGCAACCTTAACCCGACTTCTTTAATGAAATTTCCAAAAACAGAATGCATGTGCACTCTCGCCCACGCATAAAAAATCTCAAAATAAGCCATACAAATCCCGATAAACGGAATCAAATACATAAATTCTTTTACAACTGGATTTTTCTTGGTTACAAAAGCCGTAATATCATCAAAGAAAAAGATTCCGATTATCCCTAACGGAATACACATTAAAATAGGAAATAAAGCCGTAAACGATAAAAATTGCTCTCGTTTTTCTTCCGTATCATACTGCGAATAAAACTTGACCAATGTATTCTGCATTCCAATGGCAAACAAAGGCATGATCACATTTGCCGCAGATGTGATGTAATTTGTTAATGCATAATATGTTGCACCCAAAAAAACTGGGTACAAATAAAGTGTATTAATGGCTCCAATTGCGAAACCTATGTAGGTTATGATTGTATTTTTAAAAGATTGGTTTAAAACAATACCCATTTCTTGAGTTTATGTAGAATTTAGATTTTAAAAGATTATTCTTTAATCAGCTGTGCTAATTGTTTGGTCAAGTTTTTTCGGGAATATTGCTGTAAACCAATACCATTGGCTTGTAATTTCCCTTCCAAAAACTGATTATAAAAGCCCAAAATTACACTTTTTAATTTCGCTTTTTCAGAATAATCAAAAAATACTCCAGTATTTGTTTCTGTAATAATATCGGCAAAGTCTGAACCTTGAGGTCCAATCGCTATAATTGGGCGGTTTGACACCATATATTCAAACAATTTACCAGGAATAATACTTTTTGTGTCTTCCGAATTTATTTCGATCAAAAGCAAGACTTGAGACTTTCTCTGATGTGCAATTGCTTCTTTATGCGAAACATATCCCAAAAGATTTAAAAAATCATTTAGCTTAAATTCTGAAATTGAATCTAATACTTCCTGACTTACAGCACCAATTAATTTGATTTCTAAATGTGTCTTAAAATCTGGAATCTCATTTAAAAGTTCTACCAATGCTTCCCATAAAAACTTAGGATTTCTATCGGATAAAAAAGATCCAATATGGGCCAATGTAAATTTAGAATCTAAAGTTTGTTTTTCAACATTCTCAATATCATAACCGTTTGTAATTACCGAAATTGGTTTATTAGTAATGGCTTGAAATTCAGTTTTTGTAGTTTTGCTTGTTACAATAACAGTATCTGCCGCATTTAGCACTTTATGTTCTAAATATTTGTGCTTTTTATCGGCATAGCTTGAAAGGCGCAATGCTTTATGATACCCGATTGTTGTCCAAGGATCGCGAAAATCGGCAAACCATTTTACATTTAGTTTTTCTTTTAATTCCAAACCAATTAAATGCAAACTATGCGGAGGCCCCGAAGTTACAATCGTATCAATATTATTTTCCTTGATGTACTTTTCCAGATAAGAAACCGAAGGTTTTACCCAAAAAACGCGAGCATCAGGAATAAAAAGATTACCACGAATCCAAAGAAACGTTTTATCTAAAAAAGTCTGCTTTTTTTTATGTGGAAAAATCCCCGAACTGATTTTCTTGGTTTTATTTTTTGAAAATATCGAAGCCAATTGATAAGGCTCCCAAATTTTATTCTTCAAAACAATTACCTTATCTGAAATTTCACTTACTAAACCTTCGTCAACTATTGGATAAGTTGGATTTTCAGGAATATACACAATTGGCTGAATATCAAATTCAGGCAGATATTTGGTAAATTTCAACCAGCGTTGCACGCCCGGCCCACCTGCAGGCGGAAAATAATAGGTAATTATTAAAAGTTTTTTTTGTTCCAAGAAAAATGGGTTTAATATTTAAAAGTTGCTTCGAGATTAAACTGATTTTTGATTATCAAACAATTTCTTTCTCTCAAAATAAATCCCACCAATCAATAACAAGAACATTCCAATTGAACTCGCTAAAGTAATTGTTCCTCCTGTTTTAATAACTTGAGGCTCAAATTTGAATTCTATTGTATGTTTTCCGCCAGGAACTTCCATCGCTCTTAAAACATAATCCACAGGGAAATGATCCGTCAATTTACCATCGACATAAGCATTCCAACCATTTTTATAGTATATCTCAGAAAACACAGCCAAGCCGTCTTTTGCATTATCAGATTGATATTTGATATAATTTGGCTTGTATTGAACCACTTTTATTGTTCCAGTTGTATCCCAAGCTTTTTTCATGCGAGCATTTTGGAATTTCGCTTCGTGCTCATGAACATTGAAAACAGCAACTTGCTTCGTATCGATATGATCTAAAGCTTTCATTACATCGTCTGGTTTGTTTACCAACTTTACAGTACTTACAAACCAAGCATTTCCATTTGCTTCAGGATTTATGGTCGGGATTTCTTTTCCATCTTTATCGGTTTGGATTACATACTTAACATTAAGCATATTAAGCACTTCCAAATTATTTTTAGCAATTTGATAATCAAAAAGCTGTTGCATTCTTCTAGGCTTCGCAGCATGGTAACCTCCAATAGAATTATGAAAATAAGATGCACGTGCGCTAGACATGTTTCCGTTTACTTCAAAAACTCTGTAATGCGTTGTATCTTCTAAGATTTTAGCATCAGCAGGAGTTTCCTGAAATGGAGCCGCAATTTGAACCGGACTCACAAAATCTTTAGCAGCAACATATTTTTTATCCACAAAGAATAAATCTAATACCAAAATAATTCCTATCAACACAACACTAAGTTCCTTATATTCTTTTTTAGCAATTATACGCCAAAGTAGATAACCAGCTACCAAAGAAACCACAGGAACAAATGCTTTAATATTAATTAATGACTTTTCGCCAATTACAATAAATACAAAAAAGACTCCTAATAAAGCTAATGCCAATAATAATATGTAACCTAAAATTGATATAATATTTTGATATCTTAAATAACAAAAGAAAAAAACAAAAGTTATAATGGTGAAAAAACCAGAACGTAATAAATCAGCTAAATATAGACTCATTCTATCTTCTTTCAGCGCATCAACAAAATCCGGTCCGTAGGTTTGCAAGAAATAACTATCACTACTTCCCGAAAAATGAAACATACTTTTCGCAAATAATAAAATCAGCAAGGTTCCTAAAACAAATACAACAGTCTGAATTAATGTTTTCTGTTGTAATTTGGCATCTTTAGAATTAAAGAAAGATTGCAATCCCATAACTGCTAAAATAGGGAAGCACAATTCAAGAATAACCTGAATTGACGAAACTGCCCTAAACTTATCATACATTGGAACATAATCGATAAAAAAGTCTGTCAGTACAGCAAAATTCTTACCCCATGAAAGTATTAATGAAAATAATGCTCCTGTAAGGAATACATATTTTATTTTTCTGTCGTCAATAAATAGAGCCAAAACAGCCAAAAAGAAAACCACGGCTCCAATATATGCTGGCGCGGCAACAATTGGCTGATCTCCCCAATATGTTGGCATTCCAGACACAAAATTTTCGGCATCAGTTGTTGGGACACCATGCTCAATCATAAACGAATACATTCTACTGTCTGTACCTACATTCTCATGATTTGAGCCTCCAAAAAGTCTTGGTGCAATCAAGTTAAAACTTTCTGCAATTCCATAACTATATTCTGTGATATAATCTCTGCTTAAAGCATTTTCGTTTTCTTTTTTAGTTCCGTCAGGATTAAAAGTCAACTCACTGTTGCTTCTTGTACTGAATTTAGCATATTCGCTTGTTGCCAAAAGATTTCCAGCATTGGCACCAATGGCAAAAATTCCGGCTACAGCCAATGTTCCAATAGCAACTAAAAGTGGTTTATATTCTTTCTCTTTTATAAAAGTAAAAGCATAATATCCCGAAAGAATCAACAAGAAAATCAATAAATAATAGGTCATTTGAAAGTGATTTGCATTCACTTCAAGTGCCACAGCAAACATGGTGAGCAGTCCTCCCCAAATGTATTTCTTTTGAAAAACGAGTATAAAGCCGGCAATAACCAACGGCATATAAGCAATGGCATGCGCTTTTGCATTATGACCAACACCAAGAATAATAATCAAATAAGTAGAGAAACCAAAGGCAATGGCTCCAATAAAAGCTTTTAAAGGATCTGTTTTTAAAACCAAAAGCAAGCCATAAAAACCAAGAAAATATAAAAATAAATAATCTGCAGGACGTGGAAGAAAACGCAAAGCATCATCAATTTTACCCACAAAATCGTACGGATAATTTGCTCCCAACTGATAAGTTGGCATTCCACCAAAGGCAGAATTTGTCCAATAAGGTTCAGCATGTTCAGCAGCTCTAAAGTCATTTTGCTCTTTTGCCATTCCGGTATATTGAGCAATATCTGACTGGAAAATTTGTTTTCCTTGCAGAACTGGATAAAAATAAATTAATGAAACGAGAATAAAGCCCAGTACTACAAGGGCGTGCGGATAGAACTTATTTACTATTTTCAATTTTGGCTGGTTTGGTTAAATGATGAATCCTACTTTGTCAGGATACAAACTTAATCTATTTCTTCGTAATCAACATAATCCCCCACTTTTTTGGTCTCGCGAGGATTTTTTGCATTTGCAGTGTTGATGATTATCTCATCATTATTATTCTGAGTTCTTTGCCAAGAATTGTCTTGGCTATATTGTTGTTGTTGTCTCTGAAAATTTTCGCCAGCTTTTTCAACCGCTTTTTTCACCAATACTGGCAAAAAGATTTTGGCTAAAAACTTAAAAATATAATAAAACGCAATGATCCACATTATCGTTTTAAACAAATTTGTAAAAGATGCTTCTTGCATAACTATATAATTTTTGCCAAAATTAGTAAATCCGCTGTTTAAAATTAAAATATCAATCTTAAATAAATAATAAAATATAGTACATTTGAAATGCGTTATAGCTTTTTAATCAAAAAATACATTTATGTTGAAAATTAAAAACTTACTCATTGCTTCTCTTTTTTTTGTGCCCCAATTCTTTTTCGGACAATACACTGACGTCATAAATTCTAACCGTCCAGGCGAAACTATGTCGGCTTACGCTGTCGGAAAATCGGTTATTCAGGGCGAACTTGGCATTTATGGAATCAAAGAAAAGCACGATTTGTTAGATTATGATGCAAGCGGTTTCGGAACCGATTTTACGCTTAGATATGGAGCCTTTTTAGAGCAATTGGAGTTTGTTCTTGATGTGCAATATCAAATGGAAAATTTTGATACTCCGTATACTAGTTACAAGAAAAATGATTTTAGACAAACCGTCTTAGGAGCTAAGTACTTAATTTACGACCCATATAAAAATTACAAAAAAGAATCCAATATTTACAGCTACAAAGCCAATCATGCTTTCAACTGGCATGAATTAATCCCCGCAGTTTCTATATTTGCAGGAGCAAATTTTATTGGTGCAGACAACCCTTACTATTTTTCAGCAAATAGCGAGATTTCTCCAAAAGTAGCTTTGGTCACTCAAAACTTGTTTGGAGGCGGAAGATGGGTTTTTGTGACTAATATTATTGCAGATTATATTGGAACAGACTACCCAAGTTATGGATATGTCTTAACTTTGACCCATGGATTTAATGCTAAATGGTCTGGATTTATAGAAAATCAAGGATATAAGAGTGATTTTTACAGCGATGCAATCCTGCGTGGAGGTGCGGCTTATCTTCTTTCACCAAATATGCAAGTTGATGCTTCTATAAGTACAAATTTCAAAAATACGCCTTCGATATTGTACGGCGGAGTTGGAATTTCTTGGCGTTATGATGGTTGGTACAAAGAAAAACTTACAGCAACAAAAAACAAAGAAAAGGCTGATAAGAATTCTGATAATAAAAAAGATATTGATTATCAAGAAAAAGAAAGAAAACGAAAAGCTAAATACGAATAAATTTTATAACTAAATCTCTGAAAGAGAATCTTACAATAGCACTTTAATGATTACAATAAAAGAAGCCAAAACTAAAAAAGAATTAACTGAATATATCAAATTTCCGTTCTCACTTTATAAGGACAATCCGTATTGGGTACCGCCTATTATTGCAGATGAATTGGAATCATTTGATAAAACTAAAAACCCAGCATTTGATAACGCAGAAGCCTATTTTTATATCGCTTATAAAGATAATAAACCAGTAGGCCGAATCACTGCAATTATCAATTGGGCCGAAGTTAATAATCAGCATAAAAGAAAAGTACGTTTTGGTTGGTTTGACGTTATTGATGACATTGAAGTGACAAAAGCTTTGCTTGAGAAAGTATACGAGTTAGGAAGAAAACATAACCTAGAGCATGCCGAAGGGCCAATGGGTTTCTCAAATTTGGACAAAGTAGGCGTTTTGACTGAAGGTTATGACCAAATTGGAACTATGATTACATGGTACAATCATCCTTATTATGTTACGCATTTAGAGCAATTAGGCTTTCAAGTAGAGAAACAATTCATTGAAAGTATATTTCCTTTTTCAAATGTAAAACCTGAGTTTTTTCAAAAGGCTCAAGAATTAATCAAAAAACGCTACGGATTAAAAGCGCTTACTTTTACAAGAACAAAGGACATCATGCCTTATGTAGACGAAATGTTTGATTTGTTCAATGAATCGTATGAAAAACTAGCCTCGTTTGTAGCTATTTCAGATGTTCAAAAAGAATATTTCAAAAAGAAATATATCGGCTTCATCAATCCAGAATACATCAAATTTGTGGTTGACAAAGACGACAAATTAGTTGCTTTCAGCATTGTAATGCCAAGTTTTGTTGAAGCTTTGCAGAAGATAAAAGGAAAACTTTTCCCGTTTGGATTTCTTCAGCTATTAAAAGCTAGAAAACACAGCAAGGATGTGGTTTTCTATCTAATCGGAATTCGACCTGAATATCAAAACAAAGGGGTAACTGCCATAATTTTTGACGAATATTACAAGACTTTTTCTGCTAAAGGAATTCAGACTTGCATTAGAACTCCAGAATTACTGGAAAACAATGCTATTCATTTGCTTTGGAAGAACTTCGACCCAACAATTCACTGCCAAAGAAAGACTTATTTGAAGAATCTTTAAACGTAAAGAATAAAATATAAAAAATCCATTCGCCCCCAAACGAATGGATTTTTTCAATTTATAGAATATGCTATTTTATTCTACTTTACAATCTACTTTGGTTAAAGTATTTTTTTGATCAAATTTCAGTTTTGATTTATCTTTAAAAGTAAACTTATCATTTATCACAACCACATCTCCAAATCCTTCGATTAGAGTACCATCCTTTTGCAGAAAAGCAACTTCTCGAACAGAAGAAACACCTTCTGATAAAAATGTATAATCTGCAATCAGGGTGTCGCCTTTCATGTTTCCTATCAAAGTTCCTTCGTTTTTATCTTTTCCGGAAATATTATAACTCATTTTACCGTTTACTTCTTGGTGCGAATTGACATTATAACTTAATTCGATTACATTTCCATCTGCCCTTAAAGCATAACATTGATCTCCTGATGGTTCAACTAGCTGTGCTTTTTTAGGTGGTGTTGGCTCAATCTGAATTGGTTCTGTATCAGTTGCTTTTTTACAAGAAATAAGAACAGTTAAAATAAGAGTTGTTATTGCTATTACTTTTTTCATAATTCACTATTTTATTTTGTTGATTATGATTTAAAGTTAGCTCAAATAAAAAAAATCCATTCGTAGAACAAATGGATTTTTTTACATAATTCCCACTTACGAGAATCTATTTTTGTAATCAATTACGAAACGTCAACAGTTGTGCGTTCTGCAATTTCTTTGTAAGTTCCGTTAACTAATTTCTCACGAATTGCTTCGAAAGCAGTTAAAGTCTCTTCAATATCTGCTAATGTATGAGAAGCAGTAGGGATCATTCTTAATAAAATAATTCCTTTTGGAATAACCGGATAAACGACAATTGAAAGGAAAATACCGTAATTTTCTCTTAAATCGTTTACCATTACCATCGCTTCCGGAATACTTCCTTCTAAATAAACTGGTGTAATACAAGTATTTGTATCTCCAATATTAAATCCTTTTTCTTTAAGACCACTTTGCAATGCATTCACGTTTTCCCAAAGTTTATCTTTAATTGCAGAAGATTTACGCAATAACTCTAAACGTTTCAAAGAACCAATAGTTTGGATCATTGGCAATGCTTTTGCAAACATTTGAGAACGCAAGTTGTATTTTAAATAATCAATAACCGTTTTATCAGCCGCTACGAAAGCACCAATATTAGCCATAGATTTTGCAAAAGTCGAGAAGTAAACATCGATTTCATCTTGAACTCCTTGCTCCTCACCTGCTCCAGCTCCTGTTTTACCAAGTGTACCAAAACCGTGTGCATCATCAACTAATAAACGGAAATTGTATTTTTGCTTCATAGCAACAATTTCTTTCAATTTTCCCTGCTGTCCACGCATTCCAAAAACACCTTCGGTAATAAATAAAATACCTCCGCCTGTTTCTTCGGCCATTTTAGTAGCACGCTGCAGGTTTTTCTCCATACTTTCAAGATCATTGTGTTTGTAAGTAA
This sequence comes from Flavobacterium mesophilum, assembly GCF_039581405.1. NCBI lineage: Bacteria > Pseudomonadati > Bacteroidota > Flavobacteriia > Flavobacteriales > Flavobacteriaceae > Flavobacterium > Flavobacterium mesophilum. Next base: position 767,115 of record NZ_JBCPXZ010000001.1, read on the forward strand.
AACGTTTACCCATGTGCAAACGAACTCCATCAATAATACAAGCATGTGAATCAACATCATAAACAATGATGTCATTTTTTGTTACCAAAGCATCAATGATAGAAACCATACCTTGGTAACCAAAATTCAATAAATAAGCCGATTCTTTCATTACGAATTCAGCTAATTCATTTTCTAATTGTTCATGATACGTTGTGTGGCCAGACATCATACGAGCTCCCATTGGATAAGCTGCACCAAACTGAATTGCCGCATCTGTATCTGCTTGACGAACTTCTGGATGATTTGCTAAACCTAAATAATCATTTAAACTCCAGTTTAAAATATTTTTCCCATGAAATGTCATTCTCGGACCCAGCTCACCCTCTAACTTCGGGAAAACATAGTAGCCCTCAGCTTGAGAAGCCCATTTTCCTAAAGGTCCCTTATTGTCCTGAATTCTCTCGAATAAATCTTTTACCATAATATAGTGTAGTAATAATTTTAACTTAATCAGCGAGCAAAAATAATCATTATTAATTTAAAATGAAGAGCATCAATTATTTTTATTGAAAATAATTTGTTTTAAAAATTTTAACAAGATTTACCTTTAAACAAATACACAAACCTTTCAAATTTAAAGATATACTTATAAAAAAAGCATGATTTTTATCATAATAAAAGACAAAATAGTCTTTTATTTTTGATCTTAATAAAACCTAAATATAAACCATGAATTATGGAAAATCAAAGTAAAATGAAGATGAAGTTGTTTCTGTATGTACTTATAAGTGCATTCTTTTTAACAAGCTGTAAAAAAGAGGAAACTGCTGATTATGCAACTATTGCAACTAACGGAGAAATGAATGCAGAACTCACTGTGCCTCCATTAGTTCCAAAACCAGTTGGGGACAGGCCTGCCATGAAATTAAAAGTAAATATGGAAATCAAAGAACAAGAAGGTACTATGGCTGATGGTGTAAAATATACCTATTGGACATTTGGTGGTTCTGTTCCGGGAAGATTTATTAGAACGCGCGTTGGCGATGAAGTCGAATTTCACTTAAAAAACCATCCGAACAATAAATTGCCACATAATATTGATTTACACGCTGTAACTGGCCCAGGCGGTGGAGCAACTTCATCTCTTGTGGCGCCAGGACATGAAAAAGTTTTTAGTTTTAAAGTAATTAATCCAGGCTTATATGTCTATCACTGCGCAACTGCTCCTGTCGGGATGCATATTGCAAATGGAATGTACGGATTAATTTTGGTTGAACCGGAGGGCGGACTTCCTCCAGTTGACAAAGAATATTATGTAATGCAGGGTGATTTTTACACTCAAGGTGAATACGGAGCAAAAGGTCTTCAGGCGTTTGACATGAATAAGGCCGTAAAAGAAACTCCTGATTATGTTGTATTTAATGGAAAAGTAGGTGCTTTGACAAATGGAAATGAATTAACAGCAAAAGTGGGCGAAACAGTTCGCTTATTTGTTGGAAATGGAGGGCCAAACTTGGTTTCTTCTTTTCACGTCATTGGAGAAATCTTTGACAGCGTCCATATTGAAGGGGGAAGCACCATCAATAAAAATGTCCAAACTACTTTAATTCCGGCCGGTGGTGCTGCGATTGTAGATTTTAAAGTAGAAACTCCTGGAACTTTCATTCTAGTCGACCACTCTATTTTCAGAGCATTTAACAAGGGCGCTCTCGGAATGTTGAAAGTTGAAGGCGCAGAAAACAAAAACATTTATTCTGGAACCATTCAGGAAGGAATTTATTTGCCTGAAGGAGGAACAATTCAGAAAATGCCGGGAAGCACAGTTGAAAAAGTTGCTATCCCAAAACGTACAGTTGAAGAAAAAGTAAAAATTGGTAAACAAATTTTCGGCACTACGTGTTTCGCTTGCCACCAATCTGAAGGACAAGGAATTCCAAATACTTTTCCTCCTTTAGCTAAGTCAGATTTCTTAAATGCCGATTCTAAACGCGCTATCAAAACAATTTTACATGGTTTAACTGGAGAAGTGACTGTAAATGGCAAAAAATACAACAACGTAATGCCGGCTCAAAATTTATCTGATGATGAAATTGCAAATGTACTGACCTACATCTACAGTAGTTGGGGAAATAATAAAACGGAAATCACGCCAGAAATGGTAAAAGCATTAAGATAACAGCAAACATTCAGCATGAAAAAATACATTTTCATACTTACAATTCTCTTTTTCTCTGGGTTTAGTGTCATGAAGGCGCAGGAAAAAGGAATGGTTTTCATTAAAGAGGGATCTTTTGTCCCTCTTTATGGAGCCGTTTCTAAAAATCCTGTTGTTGTCAAATCATTTTATATGGATGTTTATCCTGTAACAAACGCTGAATTTTTAGAATTTGTCAAAAAGAATCCTTCTTATCAGAAATCAAAAATTAAAGGAATTTTTGCAGATAAAAGCTATTTGTCCTATTGGGCAACTGATTTTGATTTTGGAAATGCAAAACCCAATTCGCCAGTTACAGGTGTTTCTTGGTTTGCGGCAAAAAAATATTGCGAATGCGAAGGAAAACGATTAGCCACAATGGATGAATGGGAATATGTAGCAATGGCAGACACCAAAAAAATCGATGCCAGAACCAAAAAAGAATTCAACGAATACATTTTGTCTTGGTATGAGAAATCGAAAACGTATGAAAATGAAATTGGAAAAACTTTTAAAAATTATTGGGGAGTTTACGACATGCACGGTTTAGTTTGGGAATGGACTTCTGACTTTAACAGCATTTTTTTATCTGGAGAATCCAGAAAAGATAAAAGCACCGATAAAAACCTCTTTTGTGGAAGCGGATCTGTAAATGCAACAGATCTAATGGATTATGCCGCTTTTATGCGTTACGCTTTTCGCGGAAGCTTGAAAGCACAATATTCAACACGAAATCTAGGCTTTAGATGCGCCAGCACAACAAAACCAAAAATCTAATTTAAATTAGTTTAAAATGAAAAAAATAGCAATTGCTTTTCTTGTCTTATTCTCTTTTTACAGCTGTAAAAAAGAAGCTAAAAAAGAAGCTAAAGCAGAAACAAAAAAGGAAATCAGCGATTTGTCGATTTATAATCTTCCTTCTAAATGGACCACACAAGATGGAAAAGATATTGAATTGAAAAGTCTGAGAGGAAATGTTTTAGTAATGGTAATGATTTATACCAGCTGTAAATCGGCTTGCCCGAGATTGGTTGCCGATATGCGTGATATTGAATCAAAATTAGAAAAAAAGACAAAACAACATGTAAAATTGATTTTGGTCAGTATAGATCCAAATACAGATACCCCAGAAAGATTGAAATCGTTCGCTATCGAAAATAAAATGAATCAAGATCCGTGGATTTTCCTTCGTTCATCTGAAGAAAACACTCGCGAATTTGCAGCTGTTTTGGCGGTAAATTATAAAAAAATCTCTCCAATAGATTTTTCGCATTCCAACATCATAAGTGTTTTTAACCCAGAAGGAGAATTAATATTCCAGCAGGAAGGCTTAGGAGTAAACAATGAAAAAACAATTGAAGCAATAAATATGGAAGCAGGAAAAATATAAAACATATTTTTTAAACCATAGAAACATAGATTTTTAAAGAATTGAAAAAGAGAATTTAAAAAATCTAGATTTTTAACACATAGAACTGTGTGAATTGATGCAAGTGAAACGCCTTTTAAGATTTCTAAAATCTATGTTTCTAGGTGTTTAAATTAAAATTTCGTTAGATAAATAGGTTAATTAGTAAGAAACAAGAGCAGGTTTATGATAAAATCAACTCTTGTTTTTTATTTATAATGGAAGCCATAATTAAGATCAACCCCAAAACCAAAAGAATACTAAAAATCAAAATGCTTTGAAAATACCCAGGAATGCTTCCTTCTCCAAAAAAGAAAAACCAGCCTTGAAGAAATAGCAAAACTTCTGTCAAAATATATCCAGAGATAAAACACTTCACTCCTATTTTTAATGTAGAAGAATTAGCGGAAAGCATTTTATTCTGAAGCAGAATTCCAAACAAAAATCCGGTTATGATTCCTAAAGTTGTCAAATGAATAAATCCGATTACGAAATTTCGAATTTGATGTGAAACTTCAGCTAGATTTGGAAAAATAGTCAGCAATTGAATTCCGACTTTCAGAAATAAAGAACACAAAGCCAAACCGTAAACTATTTTCGTGGTTTTACCCAAACTGTTTTTGAAATACTGAATTTGCAGTTTTAGCATTTGATAGAAATAAATAAAAGCTCTCAATTGAATTAAAACTCCTAAGGCATTGGCATAACTCAGAATATCATTTTCGATAAACCAGCGAACTGGAAAACAAACCGTTAAAAGCGTCGAAATAATAATTAAAAAGTAAAACTTCTTAAATTTCACCTCATCAATTTTATCTTGAAAATGTCTTAAAAACAAAGCCAAAATCGCCAAAACAAACCAGCCATTAAATTGAAAATGAAGAAAAAACTGAATGGCAATTTGATAAAGAGCGCTTTGTTTTCCTAATGTACTTACAGCTGGTCCGAGACACCAAACTCCGAAAGTCGATAATATCATAAACAGAATCGAAACCAATAAAAGTCTTTGCGATGGTGATTTATCTTTGGAACAATCTTTCCAAACCAAGCGACAAAAAAGATAACTCAATAAAATATGCAACGTTGAAAAAACAATCGAAAACAAAGCATATCCTTGAATTGGAAAAGCAATCATCATTCCGATTACTGAAAACTCTGTTAGCCAAAACAAACGATTGTAAATAGGTTTCTGGCTTTTTTCTTCTGGAATAAAAAATCGAACCACCAAAACATAAACAATCATATAAACCCAACCCAATATGGCAACGTGCGAATGCGCATGAAGCAGAAAACTGTAGTTTAGAAAATCTAAAGGAAAAAGATACATAAACCGCATCAATAATCCGAAAACACAAGCAATCAGAAAATTAAAAAAACAGCAAAGTATCCAGCTTTTTTGAGAATTCATAAATGAATAAATTTTATTTAAACACATAGAAACATAGTTTAGAAACTCAATAAAAGGCGTTTCACTTGCATTAATTCACATAGCTCTATGTGTTAAAATCTAGATTTTTTCAAACATCTTTTATTGGCAAAAAAATCTACGTTTCTATGTGTTTAATTTTAAGTTCAATCCGTTAAAATTAAGTTTTCTTGAAATAAAAAACACCGATAATTATCCTATTTAGATATTTTATCGGTGCTTTTTCGAATTATTAACATCAACCTTTATTCTACTTCAACAAAGTCTTTTTCTAAAACCACAGCTTTTGGAAATAAGATATTGTTTTCCAAATGAATGTGTTTGTGTAAATCGGCTTCGAACTCTTTCAGCATCGCAAAAGTCACTCTGTACGTCGTGCAAGCATCTGCTGGCGGTGTGTAATTATTGGTCAAAGCTGCGATTTCTCTAAAACGTTCGCCTTCATTATCGTGTTCGTGCATCATCATCGCAATCGGATTTGAAACGGTTCTGAAAGGCGGCTGAGGCAAAACTCCATTAGTTTCTTTTGTATTAACCATTCTTTTTACAAATGGAAACAACATCAATTCTTCTTTTTTCATATGTTGCGCCAATTCGCCTGCGCAACCAATAAACAATTCGTTTATTTTAAATAATTCTGGATGATTTGCTCCATGAACTTTGCATAATTTGTCTAAAAACGGAAGCAAAACATTCGTTTTTTCTTCTACATAACGGTGATGTGTTTTCTCAATATAATCTGCCAATAAATCCAAAGGCCATGAATTGAAATCAATGCTTCCGCCATTTTCTGATTGCGCAACCTGAAGCACATTTTCTAATAAAGTATCAGCATCAATATTTTGTTTTTCACAAACTTCTGTAACTGTTCGGTTTCCTTTGCAGCAAAAATCAATTTTATATTTCGAGAAAACCGCAGCAGTTCTAAAATCTTCAGCCACAAACGATCCTATTGTTTTGTTTTTTAAATTTTCCATGATAATCAATTTTAAATTTGTTTTTATTTTTTGTTTTTTAATGTCAATTCAAATACAAACCAAGCCATGGTAATAAATCCGATTCCGAAAATGGAGTCTCCAATTGCGCGTAGCCATTTTAATGTAATCATTGCCGGCTGTTGCATTAATTCTGATGAACGAGCATACCACATTCCGTGATTGATGCTTTCAATGGCCTGCCAAACTCCGATTGGTAATAAACTCAGAATTGCCATTAGAAATAAACCAATATTTAAAGACCAGAAAGTGATTTTTAGCAGTTTGTTGTTCCAGCTTACATTTCGATATAAACTTCTCAATACAAATAATACCAAACCAATTCCCAACATTCCATAAACTCCAAATAAGGCAGTATGTCCGTGTAAAGGCGTTGTATTTAAACCTTGCACATAATAAAGCGCGATTGGCGGATTAATAATGAATCCGAAGATTCCAGCTCCAAGGAAATTCCAAAATGCTACAGAAATCATGAAGTAAATTGGCCATTTGTAATCAGCAATCCATTGCGTTGATTTTGAGATTTTATAGTTTTGATACGCTTCAAATCCGATTAAAGTTAAAGGCACAACTTCTAATGCGCTGAATGTTGCTCCCAAAGCCATAATTGCTGTTGGTGTTCCTGAGAAATACAGGTGATGGAATGTTCCTAAAATACCGCCAGACATGAAAATAATCGTAGCAAAAAGCACATTTAAAGTTGCTGTTTTCGTTTTTAATAATCCCAAACGAACGAATAAGAACGCGATTACAACTGTTGCAAATACTTCGAAGAAACCTTCAACCCAAAGGTGAACTACCCACCATCTCCAATATTCGGCAATAGCTAAATTGGTTTGTCTTCCCCACATTAATCCAGCTCCGTAGAACATGGCAATGGCAATACAAGAAACTAAGAACAAAATGATTAAGTTTTTCTCTTCTGTTTTTTTCTTTAAAACTGGAAGCAACGGACGAATCATTAAAGCCAGCCATAAAAACAATCCCACTAAAAGGAAAATCTGCCAGAAACGACCTAAATCAACATATTCGTAACCTTGATGCCCAAACCAGAAGTTTTGGACTAAATTCAGTTTTTGCATTACGCCAAACCATTGTCCTGCCATTGATCCTAAAACAATAATCAAGAGCGCAACAAACAAGAAGTTGATACCAAAACACTGAAATTTAGGATCTTTACCAGAAACCGCCGGAGCGATATACAATCCTGTTGCCAGCCAAGCTGTTGCAATCCAGAAAATCGCTAATTGCGTGTGCCAAGTACGTGTTACGGCATAAGGCAAGATTTTATCAATCGGAATTCCGTACAAACCATTTCCTTCCACTCCATAATGTGCTGTGATGATTCCGAAAACCATTTGCAAAACCATCAGCAAACTCACAATCCAGAAATATTTGGTTACCAATCCCATTGATTTTGTTTTGCCTTGCTTAATAATCGGATCTTCTTTTGGAAGTGGAAACTCCTCTTCTTCACCCGATTTTGCATGATAGAAAACCAATATACCGACACTTAAAATCAATAAAATGATACTTACTCCAGACCAGGCCAAAAGTTCTGTTGTAGCCGTATTTCCAACTAATTCATCAGACGGCCAGTTGTGCGTATACGAAATCGTATTATCGGGACGATTGGTTACTGTCGCCCAGGTTGCCCAGAAGAAAAAGGCATTCATTTTATGCATTCTCTCAGGATCTTTTATTGAATTCTTTGGAATCGCATATTCTCCTCTGAGTTTATCAAATTTCGGATCATTCGTAAAAAGACCTTTATAATATTCACTTAAGTGTTCAATCGCAGCTAAACGGTTTTCAGAAATAGTAAGTACACCAGTCGCTGCATTGTAGCGATTGGTTCTTACATCTTTCTGCAGACGAATCTTTAAGGCCGATTGTTTTTCAGCGTCTAATTCGTCATGTTTTTTATTAAAATCTTTTTGAGCATAGAGATCAAGTATAAAAATGGCTTCTCTATGCAGCCAATCTGCGGTCCAATCTGGAGCCACATAGGCACCGTGCCCCCAGATCGATCCCACTTCCTGGCCACCTATACTCTGCCAGATATTTTGTCCATCTTTAATTTCGGTTTCGCTAAAAACAGCTTTTCCAGAATCGGTTACAATTTCTTTTGGCACTGGCGGTGCTTGCTGATAAATTTCATAACCATAATAACCAAGCACTGCAAATGAGATACTCATTACCAATGCAAAAACGATCCATAATTTTTTTTCTTTTTTCATCTTTTTTTATTCAATAAAAGACATTTTTATCTTTTATTAGTTTTTAAAAAAACTCCAAACCTATTTGTAGGGTTCGGAGTCTTTGTTATTTACTCAACAATTAATACTCCTTTCATCATGGCAACATGGCCAGGGAAAGAGCAAATAAATGGGTATGATCCTTTTTTATCAATTGTAAACTCGATTGTATCTTCTTCTCCGCCTCCTAATAATTTAGTGTGCGCGATAATTGAAGCTTTTTCAGATTCCGGAATATAATCAGTTGCTTTAGCATCATTCGCTTTTAAAGCAAAAGCCGATTGGTCTGTTCCTTCTTGCAAAATCACCAAATTGTGTCCCATTGCTTCTTTCGGAATTTTACCTACGTGCTTCAAAGTCAATTTGATTGGTTTTCCTGCAACCGCTTTCAATTCATTTGTACTATACTGCATCTGGTCATTTCCTTCAATAACTAATACATTTTCTTCAGCAGCTGGTGTTACTGGCGCTTGCTCTCCTTCTGTTGATGGCTCCGTTGTCTCGGTTTGATCAGCGGGAGCTGTTTCTTTTTTACCGCAAGAAGTAACTGCTAAAAATCCCATTAGGATTAGTATCGAAATTTTGGTTTTTGTATTCATTTTAAAATATTTATTAATGTTTAATCGTTTGTATTTAAATTTTTCAGAAAAAAATCGCCTGATTTTATACCTGTTGCAAGTTGTTCTAAAGTTGTTTTTGTAAGCATTTCCAAGAGCAAACCTCTTATTTTTTTAAACTCATGGTGAACGGGACACGGGTGCTGTTCTGAACATTCCTTAAGTCCGATGCCACAACCGCTGTAAATTTTGTTTCCATCAATGGCATCCACAATCTGAATGAGTTTTATTGATTTTGCCGCTTCTGATGAAACTTCAAAACCACCACCCACTCCTTTTGCCGAATGTATAATGCCATTTTTTGTCAAAATCTGCATAATCTTGGCCGTGAAAGGTTCTGGAGAATCGATCTCTTTTGCTACATCTTTTATTCCAACTCTAATTCCTTTTGAAGATTTGGTTGCAATAAATATCGAAGCTCTTATTCCGTATTCGCAAGCTTTTGAAAACATATCTCTCTAATTAATTCTCCACAAAGATATACAATCATTTTAATAAAAGACAAATTTATCTTTAATTATTTTATTTAAAGAAAATACTTATTTATAATGAAACTAATTAATGTACCCGAAAACACGAATTCCCTTTTAAATTCAAATAAAAACCAATTTTAATTTTAACTTTGAGAGTATTTAATTTTTAATATTTAACAAATGCCTTTAACCAATTCAAAAGATTTAAAACTGGCAGTCCTTATTGATGCAGACAACGTACCTTACAGCAACGTAAAAGGCATGATGGAAGAAATTGCAAAACTTGGAACCCCCACAACAAAAAGAATTTATGCCGATTGGACAAAGCCAAATGCAAATGGATGGAAAGGTGTATTATTAGAACATGCCATCACACCTATCCAGCAATATAGTTATACCGTTGGTAAAAATTCATCAGATTCTGCATTGATTATTGACGCAATGGATTTACTTTATTCTGGGAAATTAGACGGTTTTTGTATTGTTTCAAGTGATAGCGATTTTACAAGACTTGCTGTAAGACTCCGTGAATCAGGCATGAAAGTTATCGGCATTGGAGAAAAGAAAACCCCAAATTCGTTTATTGTAGCCTGCGACCGATTTATTTATCTGGAAGTTTTGGACGGCGCAATTCAAAAAAAGAAACCAAAAGTTGCCGATACTAAAAAACCCGTTGAAAAACCTGCTGAAAAAGCACTCCATAAAGTTGACAAACAAACTATTGAACTTATCGAAGCCACTATTGAAGATATTGAAGATGACGACGGTTGGGCATTTTTAGGTGATGTTGGAAACTTGATTGTAAAGAAAAAACCTGAATTCGACCCTCGAAATTATGGCTATTCTAAACTTACCCCAATGCTAAAATCATTGACCGACATTCTCGAGATTGACGAAAGAGAATCAGACAAAAAAGGAATCAAGCACGTTTATGTACGTTTACGATTCAACTAATATTTCATTACCTATTTAATTTTTTAAAAACATGAGAAAAAAATTCTTCATCTACGGATTCTTATTGTTTCTAATTGTTGCCGCAATTTATTACTACACAGGAAGAGGCTATCTTTTAGTTTTCATTATTCCAGTTTTATTGATTGTTGGAGTTTATAATGCAACCCAAGAAAAACATGCTATTTTAAGGAACTTCCCTGTTTTGGGTTATTTCAGGTATTTATTTGAAATGATTGCGCCTGAGATTCAACAATATTTTATTGAACGCTCTACTGACGGAAAGCCCTTTTCAAGAAATCAACGTTCATTAGTGTATCAAAGAGCCAAAAATATTGATTCGAGCACGCCATTTGGAACACAATTAAACTTAAATACAGAAAGTTATGAAGGAATAAAACATTCTATTTTTCCAGCAAAAGTCAATGAAGAATTGCCTCGTGTTTTAGTAGGTGGAAAAGATTGCAAACAACCGTATTCTGCTTCTTTATTCAATGTTTCGGCGATGAGTTTTGGTTCGTTGAGCGAGCATGCAGTCCGTGCGATCAATATTGGCGCACAAAAGGGAAATTTTTACCAAAATACTGGAGAAGGTGGATTGACCGAATTTCATCTTGCCGGTGGCGGGGACATTACTTGGCAAATTGGTACCGGTTATTTTGGATGTCGTGATGCCGAAGGAAACTTCAGCCCAGAAAAATTCTCTGAAAAAGCGAATCTTCCGAATGTAAAAATGATTGAAATCAAACTTTCTCAAGGCGCAAAGCCTGGTCACGGAGGTGTTCTTCCGGCTAGAAAAAATACCGAACAAATTGCTAAAATCAGAGGTGTCGAACCGCACACTATGATTCTTTCTCCTCCTGGCCATCACGCATTCAAGGATCCGAAAGGGTTAATTCATTTTATCAAGCAATTGCGTGATTTATCAAACGGAAAGCCTATTGGGTTTAAACTATGTATTGGAAATACAGCAGAATTTGAATCAATTTGCCACGAAATGATTGCTGAGGATATTTATCCAGACTTCATTACCGTAGATGGTGCTGAAGGCGGAACTGGAGCTGCTCCTCTTGAATTTGCAGATGGGGTTGGAATGCCGTTTGAGCCTGCATTGATTTTTGTCAACAAAACTTTGGTTGGATTAAATATCAGAGATAAAATAAGGATTATAGGAAGCGGGAAAATCATTTCTGGTTATTCCATTTTGCATGCCATTGCTTTGGGAGCCGATATGTGCAACAGCGCAAGAGGCTTTATGTTTTCTTTAGGCTGCATTCAAGCTTTGCGTTGCCATAATAACGAATGTCCAACCGGTGTTGCCACTCAAAACAAAATGCTGATGAAAGGCTTAGTTGTCACCGACAAATCAGAACGTGTATATCACTTCCACAAAAATACACTCCATTCCGCAAACGAACTTTTGGCAGCAGCCGGAAAAACTTCTTTTGCAGATGTCGACATCAACATCTTCATGCGAGGTGATGAGTTTACTAATTTATCTGAATTGTATTTCCCTGATAATCTGACAAACGTCACCAAAAGAAATTAATTAAAAAAGCCTTTTTGATTGTTTTCAAAAAGGCTTTTTTTTTATAATTAAAGTAGTTTTTATTTCACAGGCAATTACAATTTTGCAGTTTCTTTTCCATTTCCTCCTCCTGAACCTTCTAATATGGCCATTTCTTCTTTGTCAACTAATTGTTGTGCCAAAATAGTATTATCATAAGCCAAGAAATATACATCAAACTTCACCCCTTCTTCAATCAATTCCTGAGAAATTTGATTGTTTTTGATCATGTCTTTCAGTAAATCTGGAAAAGATGTTTTTGCTGCGGAAATACTTTCTTCGTCTCCTTTTAAATTAGTTTCAATTCTTATTTCAATTTTATTGTCATCTAAAAATGCTTTTGCACTTGTGCCAACAATTCCTCCACCTTTTATAGAAGTCGAAATATTGTAATTACTAACATGTTCTTGTATTTTCTGTTTTGTGTTTTTGCAGCTGGCAAGCACTAAAATTAAAATAAATACAAATGCGATTTGGGTAATTTTTTTCATAAATTTTTAGTTTTTTGGTTATTTTTTAACTCAAACATAACTATTTTATAACACAAAAACAACATCTATACTAAAAAATAAAATTTGTAATTATTTGATTACATATATTATAGGCCTTAATAAGGCAATTTAGAGGCAAAACAAAAAAAGCCTCCTTAGAAACTAAAGAGGCTTTTACGATTTTAAAATTGGTTTATTTTAATATTTCTGAAATTGATTCCTTATCAATTACTTTCTTTGAAAGAACAGTATTATCATTTGCCAAAAAATAAGCATCAAATCGAATTCCTTCCTCAACTAAATCTTTAGGAATCTGATCTTTTTTGATCATTTCTTTTAGCAGTTTTGAAAAGGCCAAATCGCCTGCCATTTTATTCGCTTGATTTTGCTCTAAAGCGGTTTCAAATCGCAATTCGATTTTATCATCATTGATATAACCTCTTGCAGTCGTCAACGTAACATTATCAGCTTTAAACGTTGCTGCCGAAGCATTGTATGCTGTTACATATTCTTGCAGTTTTTGCTTTGCATTTTTACAGCTTCCTAGTGTTGCAACTATAGCAACAACAAATAAGATTTGGCAAATTTTCTTTATCATAACTTTAATTCTGTTTAGTCATTTATCTTATCCGCGATCGGGATTCCACTATTTTTTTAACTAACTGCTATTTTCTTAGCTTCAAATTCTCAAGCAAAAATTCTAACGCTTTCTCTTTTAGCAAATCTGGCGAATAGGTCGCGCTTTCAAATTCAAAAAAAGTCACATAATCCTTTCCAGTTCTTTGAAAAGCAAAAGCATAACCATTAAGTTTTTTATTTTCTTTAGAAATTTGATATGAAATTAACGTAGTCAGCTTCGTCGATGCTTTTTCTACTTTCAACTTCTGAAGATGACTGTATTTTTTGATGCTTTTAAAACTATTCTCTACATTATCTTTCGTTTCAAAATCATGAACAAACATGGTTAAATTCCGAGGAGATTTTATAGCAAAGCGCAACGAATCATCATGATTGTTTTGAAAATAATACTCTTTTGGAACACTTAGCTGATTTTTTATATCAATAAAAACCAAAGTATCTTTTTTCAGCTTGTAAACCCCATAATCTTCTTGCTCCAGCGCGGTAAGACTATCTAATTTAGAATATGTGCTATAAAACAAATTGTTAGAGCGTTTATTCTTTTCAACCTCTATGATCTTCGAATTAATGCGATTTTGTTCAGCAATAGCATTGGCTTGTTGCTGGCTCATTACATATGGGCTTACATCTATAGTATTTTGAGTATTTTGCCTTCTATTCATGTCCGAGCAAGTATATAAAAGTCTTGCCGCGCTTATGACAACAAAAACAATGCTTAAAACAGTTCTCCAGCTTGATGATTCATTGCTCATTATAATCTTAAATCTTTTTCTGTAAAAATTAAAGTATTTACGATTTTTCCTTTCGCATTCATATATTCATACTTGATATCTTTTATATCGTAGCGTTTCAAGGTAGAAACTACTTTTTGAACTTGGCCTTCTCTTAAAATACTTTCTTTCACTAAAGAATTTGCAGCTTTGTCATTTAAAAGCTTGAGTATATCTTCTGGCATTTCTACTTGATAAACAAGTTGATTTTTTTCATTCAGATAAATTTTTGAAATTTTACTGCCGTCATTGTTTTTTAATGGCAAATTTCTATTCATCATAACCAATATCTGATCAAGTTCAGCGCCTTTATCAGACACAATTGACTCTACAGAGACTGCTGGTTTGCCTTCATTTTTTTTCATTAAGGCCTCCAATTCTTTCTTATCGATTTTAAATTTAGCGATAGATGAATTGTCATTTGCAAGAAAATCAACATCAAAAACAACTCCTTCTTCAACCAACTCTTTAACGTCTTTGTCTGTTGCAAGCATTTCCTTTAAAAAAAGCGGAAACATTTGTCCATACGTAGCTTTGTTGTCTTCATTTTGCTCTATAACAGTTTCTGTGGTAATTTCTATTCTATTTTGATCCAAAAATGCTTTTGCTTTTGTTGAAGTGATCACTTCATTACTAAAGTTAGCAGCAGAATTGTTATAAGAATTTACAAATGCCTGTGTTTTTTGCTTTGTATCCATACAACTTGACAAGAACAACAAGGCTACAAAAACAAGTAAAATGCGAGTAGTTTTTTTAATCATAATGGCTTTTATTGGTTATTTTTACAAAAGAATTACTACAAAACTAATTAATATTACAAAGTATGCAAATGTTTAAACACATAAATCATTTTTTGAAATTTTACTTTAATTTCTGAAGTCTTAAAAGAGCTTCAAGATAGTAATAATCTGCGTAATTTATTGAACAATCAATTTCGCTTCCCGCTGGTTTATGTCCAGTTGAATGAAGCAAAAATGCCGAATTAACATCGTGGCTTTGATAATGATCTGAAAGCGAGACAATCATTTTTTTAGCTTTTGTCAAATATTCCTTTTTAAGGTTCTTATCTTTTGTGTAAGAACTCAATTCTAAAAGAGCCGAAGAAACAATTGCCGCAGCAGACGCATCACGAGGAGCATTTGGAATATCTGGCGCATTAAAATCCCAATACGGAATCAAATCTTCTGTCGTCAATTTGTCTAAATAAACGCGAGCTACTTTATGAGCAAAATCCAAAAATTTAGGATCTTTAGTTTCTCTGTAGGTCATTGTAAAACCATAAATAGCCCATGCTTGGCCGCGCGCCCACATACTGTCATCGCTATATCCTTGTGCTGTCCTTCCCTTTATTTTTTTTCCAGTTTCATAATCATAAATGATAACGTGATATGAGGTATTGTCTGGTCTAAAATGATTTGCCATTGTTGTCTCCGCATGTTTCACGGCAATGTCATACAATTTTTTACTGCCTCCATTTTTTGAAGCCCAAAACAACAGCTCCAAATTCATCATGTTGTCAATAATAGTGTTATGACCGCCCATTTTATTATGAGGCCAAGATTGAATTGTTCCCACTTTTGGATTGAAAAGAGTCGCCAATGTATCGGCTGTTTTCAGAATAATATCTTTATATGCTGCGTTTTTCGTCAAACGATATCCGTTTCCAAAACTATTGAAAACTTGAAATCCTAAATCATGATCTGCCGCTTTGGTTACAGACAAAGGAGTTAAAAATCGACTAAACTTATCGGCTTCTTTCTCCCATTTCTTATCGCCTGTCGCTTGATATAAATACCATAATTCGCCAGGCCAGAATCCGCTGGTCCAATCTTTATAACCAACAAATTTCCATTCGCTGCTTCCATTCGGAACCGTTCTTGGCGATGTTCCGTCATTCGGAATTACTTTTAACGTTTTTGAAGCCTGCCCTGCGCAGTAGTCAAGTTGTTTTTTAATATTAAACGAATTGTCTTTTTGAGAATAACCCTGATTTCCAAGCAAGAACAAAGCCGCAACCAGAGTAAAAAATTTTGCATTCATGTGGTTATTTTTTGAAGTATAGTTTATTGAATTGATAAATTTATAAAATAAAGTAAACCTGACCGAATCTTTGTATTTTTGTTTACCTAAAAAAGTACTAAAGACACCAACCAAAATTTAAATTTGAACAAAGCCAGAACGCTATATCTCATTCTATTCTTGTCAGTTATCTTTCTAGGGATTCTTTCTAGAAAAATTGCAGCAATTCCTTTATGGATTGGTGATTTTCTGTACGCTGTGATGATTTACCTTCTTATGAGAGTCGCATTTTTCAATAAAAAAACAACTTTTATACTTATTCTTTCGTTAGCAATCTGCTATGGAATTGAATTTTTACAACTTTATCAAGCGCCTTGGATTGTTGAACTTAGAAAAACAATTTTTGGAAGATATGTTTTGGGGCAAGGCTTTTTATGGTCGGATATAGCAGCTTATAGCGGCGGCATATTATTCGTCTTTCTAATCGAAAAAATCATTTTAAAATATAGCAATTATGAAACTCGTTTTCGCATCAAACAATAAAAACAAAATCAAAGAGATCCAAAGCATTTTAAACGGATCTATACAATTATTAAGCTTAGAAGATATTGGCTGCCACGAAGATATTCCTGAAACAGCCGATACTATTGAAGGAAATGCTATTTTGAAAGCCAATTATGTAACCGAAAAATATGGTTATGATTGTTTTGCAGATGACACAGGATTAGAAGTTTCGGCGCTAAATGGAGAGCCTGGCGTATATTCAGCACGATATGCGGGCGAACAAAAAAATGCCGATGACAATATGAACAAACTTTTAAATGCCTTAAAAGACAAATCAGACCGCAGTGCACAGTTTAAAACCGTTATTGCACTAAACTTAAATGGCGAACAACATCTTTTTACCGGAATTGCGAAAGGTGAAATCACTTTGAATAAAACTGGAAATCAAGGCTTTGGTTATGACCCGATTTTTCGACCAGAAAATTACAATGAGACTTTTGCTGAATTGCCTTTGGAAACCAAAAACAAAATTGGTCATCGCGGAAAAGCGACCCAACAACTGATTGATTTTCTGAATACAATAAAATAATTGTTTAAAATACAACATTTTAGAAGCTAAAATTGATATTTCGCGACGTTTTTTTTTCGAAAATTCTTCAATCTTCTAAAAAAATCATTTCACAACAAACATAACTTTTTGATAATCAAATCATAACAAATATATAATTCTTGAAATAGCATTAGCATATCTGAATAATTAACAGTAATTTTGCACCCTATTTTAAAAATACATATGAACAAATTTGAACAATTAGGATTAAATGAATCGTTACTGAAGGCGATTTTAGATCTAGGATTTGAAAATCCGTCGGAGGTACAGGAAAAGGCGATTCCCCTATTATTGGAAAAAGACACGGATATGGTTGCGTTGGCTCAGACAGGGACAGGGAAAACGGCAGCTTTCGGTTTTCCGCTAATCCAAAAAATTGATGCTGACAACAGAAATACACAGGCATTAGTTTTATCGCCAACAAGGGAGCTTTGTTTACAGATTACTAACGAACTTAAAAACTACTCAAAATACGAAAAAGGTATTAATGTGGTAGCAGTTTACGGAGGAGCTAGTATTACAGAGCAAGCTAGAGAAATTAAAAGAGGAGCACAAATTATTGTGGCTACTCCAGGAAGAATGCAAGACATGATCAACAGAGGTTTGGTTAACATTAAAAACATAGATTACTGTGTTCTTGATGAAGCTGACGAAATGTTGAACATGGGATTTTATGATGATATCTGTTCTATTTTATCAGATACTCCAGACGAAAAAAGCACATGGTTGTTCTCTGCAACTATGCCACAGGAGGTTGCTAGAATTGCAAAACAATTCATGAGCGAACCATTAGAAATTACTGTTGGAACTAAAAACTCAGGTTCGTCTACAGTATCTCACGAATTTTACTTAGTAAATGCTCGTGACCGTTACGAGGCTTTAAAAAGATTAGCTGATGCTAATCCAGACATTTTCTCAGTAGTTTTCTGTCGTACTAAAAGAGATACACAGGCTATCGCTGAAAAATTAATTGAAGATGGTTATAGCGCCGCTGCGTTACACGGAGATTTATCTCAAGCGCAACGTGATGGTGTAATGAAATCATTCCGTGGCAGACAAATTCAGATGCTTGTTGCTACTGACGTTGCTGCACGTGGTATTGACGTTGACAACGTAACGCACGTTGTGAACTACCAATTGCCTGATGAAATCGAAACGTACAACCACCGTTCTGGACGTACAGGTAGAGCTGGAAAATTAGGAACTTCTATTGTAATTGTTACAAAAAGCGAGTTGCGTAAAATTTCTTCTATCGAAAGAATCATCAAACAAAAATTCGTTGAAAAAACTATTCCATCTGGAATCGAAATCTGCGAAATTCAATTATTGCACTTAGCAAACAAAATCAAAGATACTGAGGTTGATCACGAAATTGACAACTACTTGCCTGCAATCAACAATGTTCTTGAAGATTTATCGAAAGAAGAATTGATTAAGAAAATGGTTTCTGTAGAATTCAACCGTTTCATCACGTACTACAAAAAGAATAGAGATATTTCTGCTCAATCTTCTGGAGAAAGACGTGAAAGAGGTGATTCTGAGCCAAGAGAATTCAGCAATAACGGAGCAGTTCGTTATTTCGTGAACATTGGTTCTAGAGACAACTTCGATTGGATGTCTCTTAAAGATTACTTGAAAGAAACATTAGACTTAGGTCGTGATGACGTTTTCAAAGTGGACGTAAAAGAAGGATTCTCTTTCTTTAACACAGATCCTGAGCACACTGACAAAGTAATGGACATCTTGAACAATACACAGTTAGAAGGACGTCGTATCAATGTTGAAATTTCTAAAAATGACGGCGGAGGAAGACGTGACCACAACAACCGTGGCGGAAGACGTGATTCTTCTAGAAGAGATGGAAACTTTGCTCCAAGACGTGAAGGTGGTTCTGACAGAGGTGGATTTAGAGGAGATAGAAATTCTTCATCTAGACGTGAAGGTTCTGACAGAGGCGGCTTTAGAGGAGAAAGAAATTCTGCTCCAAGAGAAGGTGGTTTCAGAAGAAGCGAAGGCGGTTCTGATAGAGCTCCAAGACGTTCTGAAAGCTTTGGCGATCAAGGAAGACCTAGAAGACCAAGAAGAGATTAATTTTTTAATATCTTAAAATATAAAATCCCAAATTCCAGATACAATTGGAATTTGGGATTTTTTTTACGTCAAAACAATACATTTTTATATTCTTTACACTATTTTATTTAAATACTAAAAGCAATACTAGGGCCTTTGTTAATTTTCTTATAATTATATTCCAAGACTGCGAAATATTTAATCCCTATTTACTACTTTTAGTGCTTTAAATCAGGATATGAAATATTTCACAGTTTTATTTTTTATATTACTTACGAGTATTGGTTTTGCTCAAGAGACAGAATCAACAGCTCCACAAAGAGTGTCAGGTTACATCTTCAATGATAACTCGAAACAGCCTCTTCCCAATGTAAATATTATCAATAAGAACAAAGTATTAGGCGCTAAGTCTGATGCACAAGGTTATTTTGAAATTGATGTTCAGCAAAATGACACATTGCAATTCTCTATTCTGGGATTCCAATCTTTGCGTATTAGAGTAACCAATGACTGGATAAAAAATAAAATCACAAGAATCCAGCTTACAGAAAAAGCAATTGCACTCGAAGAAGTCGTTATTGCTCCTTTCAGCTTGACTGGATATCTTGAAATCGACTCAAAATTAATTCCGACCAAAGAAAATTACCGTTACAGCATTTCTGGCCTTACACAAGGTTATGAAGCCGGTGAATATGCTCCAAATGCTTTTGGAAAAGTATTAGGATCGATCTTCAACCCCGCCGATATGCTCTATAATTTCTTTGGAAAAAATGGAAAAGAACTCAAGAAACTAAAGGATATGAAGAAAGACGATACGATCCGAAATCTTCTTGAAACGAAATACGACCGCGAAACGCTTGCCTTGCTTTTAGGCATTACAAAAGAAGAAATCCCAGAAATTTTGCAACGATGCAACTACTCAGAATCTTTTGTTCAATCAGCAAATGACTTACAGATTCTTGATGCCATTAGCGGTTGTTACGAGCAGTACAAAGTATTAAAAAGAAATTAATATCTTCATAAAATTAAATCCTCAATCTACGGATTCGAGGATTTTTTTTATTTATTTTTTTTCTAAAATCAACTAAAAAATAAATATATGTCCGCAATACCTTTTCAAACTATTGATTGGAGTTTAATCCCGAAAACAGAACATACGGGAGAATCTGGAACAGCCTATTGGCAAACTCTACAATTAGGAAATTTGCGTGTCCGAAAAGTTATTTATACAAAAAATTATCTAGCCGATCATTGGTGCCAAAAAGGACACATTGTACATTGTCTAGAAGGAGAATTGACTAGTGAATTAGAGAACGGAGAACAAATTACGCTTTCAAAAGGAATGACTTATATTGTTTCTGATGATATGAGTTCTCATCGTTCGATTACAACTGAAGAAGTTGAATTACTAATAATAGATGGTGATTTTTTAAAGTAGTTTTTAAGGCTCAGTTTGCAGTCTCAGCTTACAGCTTTAAAACTGAATACTGAGACTGCGACTGAAACCTATATTATTTAACTGGAATATTTGAAAGAATTTCTAATACAAATTTCCAATATTTCTGAGCAGATGAAATACTTGCTCTTTCGTCTGGAGAGTGCGCTCCATGAATCGTTGGACCAAAAGAAATCATATCCATATCTGGATAATTAGTCCCTAAAATTCCGCACTCTAAACCAGCGTGGCAAGCGACAACTTTTGGCTGTTCACCATTTTGCTTTTCGTAGATTTCTTTTAAGACTTCTAATATTTCAGAATTTACATTTGGTGTCCATCCAGGATAAGAACCTGTCAATTCAACTTCGCATCCAACCAATTCAAAAGTCGAACGCAATGAATTAGCCAAATCAAATTTTGAAGATTCAACAGAAGAACGTGTCAAACATCCAACTAAAATTTCTCCATCTTTAATTACAACACGAGCAATATTGTTTGAAGTTTCAACCAAATCAGCCATATCAGCGCTCATTCTGTAAACTCCATTTTGAGCTGCATAAATCGCTCTAATAATTCCTTCTTGAACGCCTAAATCCATAACTTTCTCAGGCAAATCACCTTTTACGATTTCAATCGATAAGTTTGGCTCAGTTGTTTTATATTCTGCTTTGATATCAGAAATAATTTCCTGCATATCATATACATAAGCTTCATCAAACATTTGAGAAATAATTACTTTTGCAACACTTTCTCTTGGAATTGCATTTCTCAAACTTCCTCCGTTGATTTCCACAATCTGCAAACCGAAGTTTTCGAAAGCATCAAATAACAAACGATTCATGATTTTATTGGCATTTCCTAAACCTTTATGAATATCCATTCCCGAATGCCCACCGTTTAAGCCTTTTACCGTAATCGTATAACCAACAGAACCTTCTGGAACTTCTTCTTCATGGTATGTTCTAGTTGCTGTTACATCAATTCCTCCTGCGCATCCAATGTCAATTTCGTCATCTTCTTCTGTATCCAAATTCAATAAAATCTGGCCTTGCAAAATGCCTCCTTTTAAGTTCAAAGCACCGGTCATTCCTGTTTCTTCATCAACTGTAAACAAAGCTTCAATTGCTGGATGCGGAATATCCTTACTTTCTAGAATTGCCATGATAGTCGCCACTCCAAGTCCATTGTCAGCTCCTAGAGTTGTGCCACGCGCGCGAACCCAGTCACCGTCAACATACATATCAATTCCTTGCTTGTCAAAATCAAAAACGGTGTCTGCATTTTTTTGATGCACCATATCTAAATGACCTTGCATTACAATTGGCTTACGATTTTCCATTCCTGGAGTTGCCGGTTTTCTGATAATCACATTTCTGATTTCATCTTCAAAAGTTTCTAAACCTAGGCTGTTTCCAAAGTTTTTCATAAACTCGATAACACGCTCTTCTTTTTTCGATGGACGCGGAACCGCATTTAAATCTGCAAATTTATTCCAAAGTGCTTTTGGCTCCAGATTTCTTACTTCTTGACTCATGTATATTTTTGTTTGACGTTTAACAATTAAGAGTTCCAAAGTTACAAAGTTTCAAGTTTTTTTCGCCGCGAATTCTACTAATTAGCACTAATTCTTCTTCTTTTAGAATCATCCTAAGCAAATTCATTCTTTTTTTATCTCAATATTGTATTATATATTTACGTATCTAAAAAATCAATCCGTGAAACGAAAATATATACTTCCTATATTCCTTTTAGTCCAGATTATCTTTTTAAAAATTCTCCGATACTTTCCAGATTATGTTGAAGGCTTTTACAGCAATAATTTATATATCAGAATTTCGCATTTTTTAAGAACTGTTTTAGGCAAAATTCCGTTTTCTGTTGGGGATTGCTTTTACGCCCTTTTGATTCTTTCTATAATCAGCTGGTTTTGGAGAATTAGAAAAACTTGGAAATCAGACTGGAAAGATCATCTTTTGAAAATTTTAGGTAAAATATCAATCTATTACTTTTTCTTTCATTTGCTTTGGGCGTTCAATTATTATCGCGAACCGCTTTTCGAGAAAATGGAAATCAAAAGAGAATATACTGATGCTGATCTTTTGGCCTTCACTAAAAGACTAATCGCAAAAACGAATGAAATTCAGTTTCAAATCACAAAAAATGACAGCGCTAAAGTAGTTTTCCCCTACTCTCAAAAAGAAGTTTTTGAAATGAATGTCAATGGTTATAATAATTTAGCCAAAGAACATCCATACTTTAAATATGAGATTTTGAGCGTCAAAAAATCATTATTCAGCGTTCCTTTGACTTATATGGGGTTTGGAGGTTATTTGAATCCGTTTACTAATGAAGCTCAAGTAAATGATCTGTTGCCAATGTATAACTTTCCAATTACAAGTTCGCACGAAATGGCACATCAAATTGGTTTTGCCAGTGAAAACGAATGTAATTTTATTGGTGTTTTGGCAACCGTAAAAAATGAGAACTTATATTATCAATATTCCGGATACAGTTTGGCTTTGCGCTATTGTCTTGGAATTTGGCAATTTAAAAACGAAAAAGTTTTTAATGAATTGAAGAAAACAGTACATGTCGGAATTTTAAAAAACTATCAAGAAAGTCAGGATTTTTGGCAAAAGTATGATACTTTTATCGACGAAGGTTTTCATTTTTTATATGACAATTTCTTAAAAACAAATAATCAGAAAGACGGAATGGAAAGCTATAGCAAGTTTATCGATTTGATGATTAATTATTATAAAACGAGAAAATTTTGATTCAACTGTAACAAAAATCATTTCAGGACTACTAATACTTATATGAGCGAAAACCTAGAACAATCATTTGTTGCGCAATTGCAGGCAAATCAGAATATAATCCACAAAATTTGTAGATTATATACTGCCGGCGAAGACGCTCATAAAGACTTGTTTCAGGAAATTACCATTCAGCTCTGGAAAGCATATCCGAAATTTAGAGGCGACAGCAAATTTTCGACCTGGACTTATCGTGTTGCTTTAAATACTGCAATTACCTTATACCGAAAAACCAAACGAACCGTATCGACAGTTGAATATGAAAGCCATCAGCATTTTGTAAAGGATGTCGATTACAATTATGAAGAGGAAGAGCAGATAAAATTGATGTACAAAGCTGTTTATCAGTTAAACGACATCGAGAAAGCATTAGTTTTTATGTATTTAGAAGACAAAGATTATCAAGAAATAGCTGAAACTCTAGGGATCAGCGAAGTGAATGCGCGCGTGAAAATGAACCGAATTAAAGGGAAACTTAAAAAGATACTAAATCCTTAAAAATTATTATGAAAGAACTGGATTTATTAAAAAAAGACTGGAAAAAGAACTCGGATTCTTTTGAGCAAATTTCTGAAAAGGAAATCTACAAAATGATTCACAAAAAATCATCTTCAATTGTAAAGTTGATTTTGATCATAAGCATTTTGGAAATTTCGTTTTGGACTTTTTCAAATTTATTTATCAATACCGATGATTTATTAAACAAAATGAATCATCCCGAAATTGTATTAGCACTAGACATTATAACGTATTTCAATTACGTAGTGGTTTTGATTTTTGTTATTATTTTTTACAGAAACTACAAAACAATTTCAGCTACTGTTGCCACAAAAAATTTAATGAGCGCCATATTAAAGACACGAAAAACAGTTCAATATTATGTATGGTATAATCTCGGAATGCTCGTAATTATTACGATAATAAGTTATTTCATCGCTTTTGTATACAATCCAGACATGGCTTTTTTAAGAGAAAAATTAGCCGAAAACGGAAAAGCATTATTCTTTACTGTCGGAATCTTGATTCTGATAATATTAGGATTGTTTGGTATCTTCTGGGGAATCTATCGCTTAGTTTACGGAACTTTATTACGCAGATTATATGCGAATTATAAGGAGTTGAAGAAAATTGATTTCTAATCTAAGATGCTAAGATACTAAGGCGCTAAGTTTTCATTTGAAGTGCATAATCTTTATAAAAGAAAACGAACTATATTTCACCCTGAGCGAAATCGAAGGGCGCAAAGTTAGGATTTACAAAGCATAGCTTTGACTTCGTTCAGCCTGACAAAAAAACTTGAAACCTGAAACTTCAAACAATCTAAAATCTAAAATCAGAAATCTAAAATTCTAGTATTCCCACTGTCTTAATCTGTTAAGTTCTTCTTGCGCTTTGATTTCTTCAGCTGGAATAACTTTTAAGAATGATGGATGTTGTTCTATTGCAAATTCTACTTTTTCTACGATTTCGTCGATTGTATCGTTTTCATAATCAATGTCAAGAGGTTCTTTGATAATGAAAGATTGAAGAATTCCTTTTTTCTTCATTCGTAGACCTTTTTTGTCAAATGATCTACGGAAACCGTCAATAACAATCGGAATAACAACGGGTTTATGTTGCTTTATAATGTGTGCAGTTCCTTTACGAACTGGCTTAAAAGACTTTGTAGTTCCTTGTGGAAAAGTAATTACCCAACCGTCGTTAAGAGCAATTTTAATGTTTTCAGTATCATTTGGATTAACGTCTCTTTTTTCAGTAACATCAACTCCTTTTGCACGCCAAGTTCGCTCAACCGTAATCGCGCCAACATAAGCTAGAATTCTTGGCAACAAACCTGCCTGCATAGTTTCTTTTGCAGCAACATAATAAATGTTCATTTTGGGTTGCCACAAATATCCAATATTCTTAATAGTATCTTGACGTCCGCTTAAACTTGCATTAAACACATGAAACATTGCCACAACATCGGCAAAATAAGTTTGGTGATTTGAAATAAACAGCACATTCGTATCAGGCAATGTTTTAATGATTTCAGATCCTTCAATCTGCAATTCATTAAATCCTCTGTATCTTCGGTGCGTCATGGCTCCCAAGACACGGATTAACCATTTCTTGATGAATAAAATATGTCCAAAAGGATTTCGTTTAAACAATCCCATAGCTGTTTATTGTATTTTTTTTGTTAGTCCGCAAACATACAAAAATTATTCTTTTAGCAATACGCTATAGCAATTTCGGAAATAAATCATTAAAATAATGAATATCAAATCGTTAAATTTCAAAATTCACGATTTTTCACCCAAAACTGTTTTCAACACATCTCTTAATTCACTTAATATCATTGCTGTTGCACCCCAAACTATATGATTTTGGATATTAAAAGCTGGCACAGGAATATTTGCCGCGTAAGAAGTTGACAATGTGGCCTCGGTAATAATTTCGTCATTCAAAAAAACAGACAAAGGCAGTTCGATAATATCGGCTACTTCTCGGATATCAGGATAAAATGAAAGTTCTTCTTTTGCAATTCCCATAAACGGATGAACCAAAAAGTTGCTCGGCGGAATATACATTGGCGTAAAATGTTTTACCACTTCAATTTTTTCTGGAAGAACTCCAACTTCTTCATTCGTTTCTCTAAGTGCAGTGTCTTTAAAATCAAAATCTGAAAGCTCATATTTGCCTCCAGGAAATGCAATTTGTGAGGAATGAACTCCATTGTAGGCATTTCGAACAATCAAAATCAAATGTGTTTTGCCGTTTTTAGGATAAAACAACATCATGACAGCAGCAATTCTGGGATTTTTTGTACTTAAATCAAGGTTCTTAAGTTCCTGCATTCGCTCTTTTGGTGCCATTTTTATATGCGACATCGTCGCTGGCAGTTCAACAGGAATTAAATTAGGAACATATTGCAAAAAATCTTGAAAATCCATATTCAAAGTTTATTTTTGTACTTTCAAATAAAATATAAATATACTCTAGAAAATGCGGTTCTACAAATTTTCTAGGATAAAGCCATAAATAATGTACAGTAAAGAAGAATCACAACGCATGAAAAGAGAATTCTGGGTAGCTTTTGCAGAAAAATATCCAAGAAAATGGGTTCTTTATGACACTAAAATCAAAGATTTCTCTTTTAAGTTTTATGTAGATAACAAAAAAGCGCAAGTTTTAATTGATATCGAACAGCGAAGCGAAGAAAAAAGAATGGCTTATTTTGAAAAACTGGAAGCGCTAAAAAATATTCTTGAAGAGGAATTTATAAAAGATTTAGTTTTTGAGAAAAACTACACATTGGAAAGCGGCAAAACCATCAGTCGAATTTGGGTTGAAAAATTAGGAGTTGGTTTTAGCAACCGTAATAATTGGGATGCTATTTTTGATTTTTTCAATGAAAACATGCATGCGCTGGAAATGTTCTATCTTGAATATGATGAATTTATAAAAGATGTTGAATCTTAGGAGACACTAAGATGTTAAGATACTGAGACTCTAAGTTCTCTTTTTAAAACCCTTCTGATTTTGAAATTGGAAGGGTTTTGTTTTTTATTTTTTCATCAGAAAATATTCAATTTTCAGCATTTATAAGACTTCACAAAGGAATTGTTTTGTTTTTAAGATATTTAGAAAATAATTAATAAAGAAATACCTATAATCAATGCAGATTTGAACAAAATCTCTATATTTGAAAAAACCAAAAACTATAATGAAAAAAATTTTACTGTTGTTTTTATTAGTTTCATTTTCAAAAAACTATGCACAAACTGATTATGCTTTTGTTTACAACAATGATTCGATAATCAAAAAAGGTGAAAAATTATATGACGACAAAAAGTATGATGAAGCCTTAAAAGAATATAAAAAAATCAGTAAAATTGACCCGCGCTACTTAAATGCGCAGTATGAGATTGGTTTAGTCCTTAATGCACAAGAAAAAAAGAGCGAACTCAAAGCTTTTTTGGAAGATTTATATGCAAAAGGAAAAATGCAGGATTTTCCGGAGCTGTATAAAATGTACGCTATCTTTTTAAGCAACGAAAAGGAATACGAATTATCAGAGAAAATCTTTAAGGAAGGTGAAAAATACATTGGGAATTTTTCAACCTTTCAGTACAATTTTGCCATCCTTTACATTCGTAAAGAAGAGACTCAAAAAGCACTTGACATTCTAAAACAAATTGTTACAAACGATCCTAACTACGCCGCTGCCCATTATTTATTGGGTATTATGGCATTTGAAAATGGAAAAATTACAGAAGGAACTCTTGCCCTAATGAGCTACCTAGCCATTGCTCCTACTGGGCAATTTGCAAGTAAAGCTGTATTGCAATTGAATGAGAATTTTGGTCAAAATTATTTAGCAGAAAACAAATTGGTTTTCTCAAAATCTGGCGATAATTTCGAAGAAATCGAGACTATTTTGAGAAATCAATTACCGCTGAAAAAAGTCTATAAAGTAAAATCAAGCATTGATGACAAGATAACACGTCAAGTACAAGCGATTGCCGAGTATACTTTGGAACATAAAATGGGCGACGGTTTCTTTGAAACAACATACATTCCGTGGGTAAAAGATATGGTTCAAAAAAATCAGCTGGAAAATTACTCTTACTACAGTTTGCTTTCTCTCGAAGATAAAATTGGTAAAGAATTAAACAAGCAAAAGAAAAAACTAATGTCATTTAATGATGACTATGTACAAAAAGATTTTTGGAGTGTTTTTGGAAAAAGAAATTTAGATCTTTTTGGCAAAAATGAAGAAGTTGTGGTAAGCATCAGAAATGAAAGACCTTTTATTATTGGGAAGCAAATCAATGGAGAATTTGACGGAAAATGCAAATATTTAAATGCGCTTGGAAATGTAAACGGAGAGCTTAATTTTAAAAATGGAGAGCTAGACGGACATCAAAAATATTATGATGAAAAAGGGCGCCTTATCGAAGAAAAATCATTTACTGCTGGAAAACTAAACGGAGAGAGAACTACTTATTATGAAAATGGAAACATTTCATTATTTGAAACATATAAAGATGACAAATTAGATGGAATAAGTACTTCATATTATCCAAATGGTGGCAAAAACTGCGAAATTAACTTTACAAATGGGGAGCGAAATGGCACTTTGATTTGTCTGCACGAAAACGGAACCAAAAAAAATGAAATTGATTTTGCCAATGGAAAATTAAGCGGTAAATACAATTCATACAATGAAATTGGAGATTTGACCGAAACATACAATTGCAAGGACGATAAAATCGAAGGGAATTATGCTGAATATTTTGATGGCAAAACCTTAAAATCAGAAGCGGTTTACAAAAATGGTTTTATTGAAGGAAGCTATAAAACGTATTACACCAACAAGACTTTAGAAAGAGAAAACATTTGTTCTCTTGGCAACGTTTCAAAATCAACTGATTATTATGAAAATGGAAAAAAATCAGCTGAAAGTTTATATGCTCCTAAAGGTGTTTTAGAAAATTACAGCTGTTTTGATTCATTTGGAAACAAATATTTTGAAGAAAAATACAAGGCTGGCGAATTAAAAAATGGAATTCAATATACTGCAGACGCTCCTAAAGGAACAGAAGTAAGCGTTACTAAAAAAGGTTTTGAAATGAAAAACTTTGATGGTACGATGCGAATTAAGGGAGATTTTGAAAAAGGGAAAAAAACAGGCGAATGGAACTATTTGTTTGCTTCTGGACTGCCTCGCTTGAAAGAATCTTATACTAATGGAAGAAATAGCGGTTTAAGTACGAGTTACAATCAAGGTGGAGAAATTTCTACCATCTCGAATTTTGCAAATGACACTTTAAGCGGACGCTATGAAGTGTATGACGCTGCTAGACTTAATCAAATTTACAACTACGAAAAAGGAAGACAAAATGGCCCTTTTCAAGTTTTGTATGCTGATGGAAAAGTAAGCACTGAAGGATTTATGTCTCAAAATAGTGTTGTAAATGACAAGTTTGTTTATTTCCAAAACGGAAATATTGCAGCAATCGAACATTATGTGAATGATTATATGACCAACAAAAAAACGTTTGGTCCTAATGAAAAACTAGAAAACGATTTTGATTATAAAAACAAAACCGGAAAATTCAATTTAGCATTCAATAATGGCATGTACACCAAAAACTGCGAAATGAAAAACGGAATCTTGAATGGCAAATTTATTACACAGGATAAATTCAAAGCCTACATGATGGATGCTGAATATGTTAACGGAAAACTTCACAATTTATATAAAAAATACAGTCCTGTAGGCTCGGTTTTAATTGAACAAACCTACTATTGCGGCAAACTAAACGGAACAGCTAAACAATATGATTTTGTTGGAAATTTAAAAACAGTCGAAGAATATGCTTTTGGAGCTGAAAACGGAAAATCAGTTCGCTATTTCAACAACAAATCAAAAATGATGGAGAATTCAATGGTTAATGATTCTCGTGAAGGAGAAACCACGTATTACAATCAAAAAGGCGAACCTCTAGTGATTATTGGTTATGAAAATAATATGCCTCAGTACTTTGTTGCAAAAAGTAAAACAGGTGAATTGACCGAAAAAACTCCAATCAAAAATCAAACTGCAACTATTGTATCGAATTATCCAAACGGAAAACCTGCAATTCAATTAACTTTAAATAAAGGACAATTAGATGGCAAATTTTTCATCAATAATGCCGATGGAAAACCTGAATATGAGTGCAATTATACCAATAGCAATCTAGATGGAGACCGCGTTGAATATTATGCAAATGGAAAACCATACAAAAAAGAGCATTTTTCTAACAACAATTACGAAGGTGCACAACAATATTTTAAAGAAGACGGACAATTATGGGCAAGTGTTTCTTTCAAAAATGACGAATTGCACGGAAATACTTTAATTTATAATGCTGGAAAATTAATACAAACCAAAAAATATGATTCAGATGAATTGGTTGACATCATCAAATAAACCTTTAATTCTGAGCGCATTTTTTTGCCTTTATTCTATTGCAGGTATTGCTCAAAAATCATTTCAGGAAATTAAAGACTTATATCCAGATCATAACGAAATCATCGTGGATAATACTGAAATTTATGATATTTCTATTGAAAACAATGGACTAAAAATCATCAATGACAGTCATTATGAATCCATGATTTTGACACAAAACGGAATAATCAACAACAAAGAATCATTTTCTTATTCAGATTTGATTCCGGTTAAAAGTTATGACGCTTATACGGTTGTGAATGAAAATGGAAAAGAGAAAAAAATAAAAGTAACGCAGACTATTGAAAAACAGTCTCAGTCAAGTTCTATTTTTTATAACGGCGTAAAAGTCCGCCAGCTTACTTTCCCGAATTTAGAAATGGGTGCTAAAAAAGTGTACAATTATCAGTCACAGTTTTTAGATCCGCATTTGTTGCACAAATTTATTTTTGGCGACAATATGCCAATTCAAAATTCTACTTTGGAAGTTCGAACAGATAAAAATGTGGTTATTGATTATAAAATTTTTAATGATCCAAACAAAACCATAACCTATTCTAAAACAGAAAAAAAAGGAAAATGGATTCATCGATGGACATTATCAGACATAAAAGCGGCTAAATACGAAGAGGGCGCTCCTGACTTTTTATACCAAATTCCCCATGTTGATTTTTACATTAAAGAATATACAATCAATAATGTGACAACGCCAGTTTTGGGCACTATTACTGAATTATTCAACTACTACAGAGACTTTGTAAAAGACCTGAACAAAAAAGAAGATCCGGAATTAAAAGCACTCACATTAGACATTACAAAAGACAAAACGACTGATGAAGAAAAAGTAAAAAGCATTTTTTATTGGGTGAAAGACAACATCAAATACATTGCTTTTGAAAATGGATATGAAGGATTTATTCCGCGTGAAGCAAGTTTGGTTTTTGAACGAAAATTTGGAGATTGTAAAGATATGGCGAGCATTATTTCTTGCATGTCGAACTATGCAGGCGTGAAAGATGTTACGGTGGCTTGGATTGGCACACGAAGTATTCCATATTCTTATAACGATTTGGCAACACCATCTGTTGATAATCACATGATTGCCCTTTATAAAAAAGGCGATCAATACATCTTTTTGGATGGAACTGACAAAGAAACTCGTTATGGCATTCCAACTGCTTTTATTCAAGGAAAAGAAGTGCTTTTCAGCGAAAATGACCAATACAAAATTTACCCCGTTCCGGTTGTTCCAGCAAATCAAAATGAGATAAAAGAAACGGTTAATTTAAAAATCGAAAACAGCAAATTGATCGGAAATGCAAAAATGGAACGTTTTGGTTACAACCGAAGCCATATATTAATGCAAATTGGTGATGCGTCAAATAAAGCACGTCAGGAAATGATCAAATCTTTGGTTTTAAAAGGAAACAACAAATTCATTTTAAAGGATTATAAAGAAGAAAATTTATCCGATAAAAACTTGCCTTACATCATCGATTACAATTTTGATCTTGACAATTACATAGTAAAAGTGGACAAAGAAATTTATCTGAATATGTTTTTGGACAAATTTTTTGAAAGATCAAATCTTGCAAAAGACAGAGTTGCACAATATGAGTTTGAATATCTAACGCAGTTTTCGACACAATATGCATTGGAAATTCCAAAAAATTATAAAATCAAATATCTTCCAAAGGATTTTGACATAGACAATGATTATTTAAAAGCTCATTTTGCATATGAAGTAAAAAACAACATGCTTTACTTGAATGTCAATTTACAGCAAAAGAAATTATTGCTCAACAAACCCGATTTTGAGCCTTGGAACGAAACCATCAAAAAACTAAAAACTAACTATAGCGAAACCATAATTCTACTTGAAAATAATGAAAAAAAACTTCCTTAAAACCATTTTTACCTTTGTCGCATTACTGTGTACTTCAGTCTTTTTTGCGCAAGATTATAGTTTCAAAAATTATGACTGGAATGAAAAAGATGTAAAAATCGAGGTTCCAAAAAAATATGAAAACGAGAAAGAATTCATTCTGAATCGTACTGTAAAAATTGAAGTTGTTGTTGACAAAAACAATGTAACGCAATATCGCTTGATTCATGAAAAAAAATACATCAATTCTGATGATGCAATCGAGCGCAACAACAAAATCTATATTCCATTTGGTGACAACGAAAATGTACTTATTACTAAAGTTCGTGTAATTCTAAAAAATGGAAAAATTATCAGCTTAGACAAAAAGGACATTAAGGAAGAAGTTGATCAAGAAAAAGGAATGAAATACAATTATTTTCCTATCAACGGACTTGAAAAAGGAGCTGTGATCGAAAAACTTTATGTGCTCCAAGAAATGCCCGATTTAAAAGGAAATACCATCAAAATGCAAGATGAATATCCTATTGCTGATTTTAGTTTTGAATTGATTACGCCGGCGCATCTTGTTTTTAAAACCAAATCCTATAATGGTTTGAGCGAGGCTGTTGTTGACGACAAAAAACTAGAGAATAAAAAAGTAATAAGCGTTTCAGAAAAAGACATTCCAGCTTTAAAAGATGATGAAGAATATTCAAATTGGGACGTAAAGCTTAAACTTTTCCGTTATAAAATGGATGCAAATTTAGTCACTGGAGGAAAAAACCTGAATAATTTCAAGGAATTTGCAACGATGACTTACGAAAGAATTAATCCTGTTTTAGATAAAAAACAAGAAAAAGCAATTGCATCTTTTTGCAGCGCAATTCCAGAATCAAAAGATCCTCAGGAGCAAATTTGGAATATTGAAAACAAAATCAAAAAAACAATCATTTACGATAAATATATCGACATGAAACCTTCGCTGACGGATGTAATCAGCACAAAGCAGGCAAACAGTGTTGATATTATAAAATTGTATGTTGCTGTTTTCAAATATTTTAAAATAGAACAAAATCTAGTTTTCACTTCTAGCCGTTACAAAGTTCCTTTTGATAAAGATTTTGAAAGCTATGAAAACTTGAATGATTTCTTGTTCTATTTTCCTGGCATTAAAAAATATCTTTCTCCAACTGAAATCGAATATCGTTTGCCATTATTTCCAAATTATCTAGGAAACAATAATGGTTTATTTATCAAGGAAAAAGTTTTTGCTGGCGTTTCAATGGGAATTGGGGAAGTAAATTTTATCGAAATTCCAGGAACCGAAATTACGCATGATTTTATGGATATCACGGTCGATTTTACCAAAGATCTTGAAAACCCGACAATTACTAGTGTTATGACTTATGGAGGATATTCTGGAATGAATTTTCAGCCAATAAAAGATTTCGTTTCGGCTGACCAATACAAAACCATGTTGAAAAGCATTTCTGAAAATTATACGCTTCAGAGCGAATACAAAACCCTTACTACAGAAAATGATGGTACCGAGTTTATTGGCAAAAAACCATACAAACTAAACTTGACTTTTGATGGAAAAGATATGATCCAGAAAGCGGGAGAAAATTATTTATTTTCGGTAGGACAAACTATTGGAAGACAAATGGAATTCTACCAAGAAAACAAACGTGTTCTTCCTGTAGAAATTGATTATCCGCACTACTACACGCGCAAAATAAAAATTGTTTTGCCAGAAGGAGCAAAAATCAAAAACTTGGATAAGTTTGTAATGGACTTCAAAACCGATTTAAACGGAAAAACTGAAGCTGCATTTACCAGCAAATATTCACAAAACAAAAATGAAGTTATCGTGGAAAACACTGAGTTTTACAATATTGTAAATTACCCGCTATCAAGTTTTGATCAATACAAAGCAGTAATCAATGCTGCCGCTGATTTTAATAAAATTGTGGTGATTGTAACACAATAATCCAATAGCAATAAAAAAAGAAGCCCGACATTTTTTGAATGTCGGGCTTTATTTTTTTATCTAAACACTAAAAATATTATAAACAATAATATGATCGTCGTAGTTGATGTAAAGTTGTTTTCGGAAATCCTGTTTTTTTCGGGTTATAATAGAGAGTTTACATTCTTTTCCGTCATTGTCTTTACACATGAACGAATACGTGATATCAGTGTCATTTTCTTCTCTTTCGATATAATCCAAAATATTAAACAATTGAATTTCTTGAGAATATACTACGATTCGGTGTTTATTGGTATCTAAAACCACACTCAGGTTTACCAAATCAAGATTAGACCATTCTCCCCACTTTCCTCTTTCATTTTTCTCTAAAACACTAAAACCAGACGTTTTAAAATGATACGACTGACTTTGGGCATTTTGCAGTCCAAAAACAAAAAACAATACTATTATAGAAATACGAATAAAATTCATAAAATAATTCTTACCGAAAATTAAAATTCAAATGTAGCTTTTTCTTTTCTTGCTTCCTCAAATTCAGCTATCATTTGTTGCACAATTTGCTCTACAGGCAAAATTTCATGAATTAAACCTGCAATTTGTCCAATTTCAAGTTCACCTTCATCAAGATCGCCTTCAAACATTCCTTTTTTAGCTCTTGCTCTTCCCAAAAGCTGTATTA
This sequence comes from Flavobacterium mesophilum, assembly GCF_039581405.1. NCBI lineage: Bacteria > Pseudomonadati > Bacteroidota > Flavobacteriia > Flavobacteriales > Flavobacteriaceae > Flavobacterium > Flavobacterium mesophilum. The sequence goes on from NZ_JBCPXZ010000001.1 coordinate 801,864, forward strand.
ATTCTTCTTTTGAAGGACCTTTTTCATACAAAGCTTGAACATCCTGATAAAACTTATTTTTCACCAATCTCACAGGAGCTAATTCTTTCAAAGTCAAATGTGTATCGCCTTCTTTTATCTTAACTATTGTTTCTTTGAAATTATTGTGGGCTGAAGATTCTATTGAAGCAGCAAAACGACTTCCTACTTGAACGCCATCTGCACCAAGAATCATTGCGGCTAACATTCCTCTTCCTGTGGCAATTCCTCCAGCCGCAATAAGCGGAATTTGAATTTTTTCCCTAACCATTGGAATCAAAGTCAAAGTTGTAGTTTCTTCACGTCCGTTGTGTCCTCCAGCTTCAAAACCTTCGGCTACAACAGCGTCTACTCCTGCATCTTGAGCTTTTAAAGCAAATGTACTGCTGCTTACTACATGAACTACTGTAATTCCTTTTTCTTTTAAAAATGAAGTCCAAGTTTTTGGATTCCCTGCCGAAGTAAAAACGATTTTCACGCCTTCTTCAACAACAATATTCATAATTTCCTCAATATTTGGATACAACATCGGAATATTGACTCCAAAGGGTTTATCAGTGGCTTTTTTGCATTTTTGTATGTGCTCTCTCAAAACTTCAGGATACATTGAACCTGCACCTATCAAACCTAAACCACCAGCATTACTAACTGCCGAAGCCAATTTGTAACCGCTGTTCCAGATCATTCCGCCTTGAATTATTGGGTATTTTATATTAAAAAGCTGTGTAATTTTATTCATGCCAAAGGCTGTTATTGTTTAATTATCTTTCCTGTTTTATGCAAACCTTCGGCATCAAAAGTATAAAAATAAAGGCCACTGTTTAAAGCTTCAACAGAAAGAAATGGATTTTGATTTGTAATTTGTTTTTCAATTAACTTTTGTCCCAAAACAGAATAAATTACAACAGAAGCATCGTAATTTCCTTCTGAAAATGAAAAAGAAATTGTTGTTTTTGCTGGGTTTGGAAATACAGAAAAAGATGAAGACAACATGAAATCATTAACTCCTAAATTAGCACCAAAATTTGGGATTCCGTAGCCATAATTATTATCTGGAGTAGTATATCGATCAGCTGATTGCAAAATCATTTGTCTGATTTCTTTATTTGTTTTTGATGGAAAAGCTTGCCATAAACAAGCAACCACTCCAGCCATGACGGGACATGAAAATGAAGTTCCGCTGGCAGTTCCAATATTTCCTAGATCATCAGAAATCACTGTTGCACTTCCTTGTGCCATTATATCAGGTTTAATTCGATTGTCAAAACTTGGTCCTATTGAACTAAAAGTGGATCGCACTTTATCTGAACCTACTGAACCAACTGCGAGTACAGAAACGGCATCTGCTGGCGCTCCAATATGAGGTTCAGGCGTTCTGCCTTCATTTCCTGCAGAAGCCAAGACAATAATTCCTTTGCTAAATGCAATTTCAGCTCCTCTTGAAATAAAAGTTGTCGTTCCATTCATGTCGCTGTAGGTATGACTTTCACCAGCTTTATCAAATTCAAAATAACCTAAAGAAGTTGTAATAATATCAACGCCTAAACTATCAGCTTTTTCTGCGGCTTCAACCCAAAGGGACTCTTCAATTGGATTTTCAGTCGCATCATTTTCGGTTATAAACAAATAATATGATGCATCCGGAGCAGTTCCTATCAAAGAGTTTTCTTTATAGCCTCCCATTGTTGAAAGCACTAAAGTTCCGTGATTGTCACCGGTATAAAAATTGGCATTTCGATTTACGAAATCATAACCTCCTAAAATTTTGTTATTTGCTCTAAGATTCTGAAACGGCTGAACTACATCTACTCCCGGAAAACCCGCATCAAGAACCGCAATTATTTTTCCAGAACCGGTATAATTTTGCTTGTGCAATGCTTGCCCGTTAAGCATTTGAATTTGGCTTGCCGAATTTCCGTAAGCGTAATCAATAGTAGTTTTTAATTTATCTTTTGTTTGCGCAATTTGATTTTCGCCAACTTTTTTACCAGTCGTATTTAAAGTCTTATTAGTAAAAACAACTTTATCTACAAATGACAATGATTTAATCGCCAAAACATTGGCTTGAGTTCCTCTAACATGAAGTGCATTGAGCCATTTTGATTTGGCTAAAACGGTAATTCCTGTGCTTGATTTTATTTGATCAATGTAACTTTTCTCAACTGGAACATCAGTTTGATCCAATGCAATATTTTGAGCTGTTCTTCGGGTTAAAGAACGCTGTGTCAACATATCAGAAGGTTTGTCCAGAAAAGATTGCGAACTTGGCTTATCTTTAAAATAAACCCATGCATCTTCCTGCGAAAACATCGCCGAAGTAAATAGTAATAAAAAAAAGAAGAAATAGTACTTCATAGCTTACTTTTAAAAAGGGAAATCCCTTATAAAAAAGTATAAAGCTAAGAAATTACTCCCGAACCAACTAATTCATTATCCAAATACCACGCAACAAATTGACCTTCAGTAATTGCTGATTGTGGTTCTTCAAAACGAACATACATTCCGTCTTCAAATTGATGCAAAACGGCTTTCTGCAAAGGTTGGCGATAACGAATTCTCGCCATTACCTCTTTCGATTCGCCGGGTTTTAAAGTCATGTCTGTACGGACCCAATGCACTTCAGAATTGCCTACAAACAAAGCTTTTTTAAACAATCCAGGATGATTGCTTGATAAACCGGTGTAAATGGTATTGGTTTCAACATCGGTAGCAATTACAAATAACGGATCTGTAGTTCCTCCTACATTTAAACCTTTTCTTTGGCCAACTGTAAAATAATGAGCTCCTTGATGTTTTCCAACCACTTTGCCCATTGTTGGAAGGTAATTCAGTTTTCGAGATTCGGATTTTAATTGTTCTTCTAAAGACAATCCAGAAGCATCTTCCACTTCATAAATTGGATCGTTTTTATCAATCTGAACAATTTTCCCTTCTTTTGGCTGTAATTTTTGTTGTAAAAATTCAGGCAAACGGACTTTCCCAATGAAACATAAACCTTGAGAATCTTTCTTTTCAGCCGTTACCAATTCCATTTCAGCAGCAATTTCACGAACTTCTGGTTTAGTCAAAGCACCAATTGGAAACAATGCTTTTGATAATTGTTCTTGCGATAATTGACATAAAAAGTAAGATTGATCTTTGTTGACATCATTTCCTGCAATTAATTGGTAAACAGGTTTTCCATCAACTTCAATTTCACTTTTTTGGCAATAATGTCCTGTTGCAACATAATCAGCACCAAGACTTAAAGCAATTTTCATGAAAACATCAAATTTGATTTCGCGGTTACAAAGTACGTCAGGATTTGGAGTTCTTCCTTTTTCGTATTCGTTGAACATATAATCAACGATTTTTTCTTTGTATTCTTCGCTCAAATCGACAGTCTGAAACGGTATTCCAAGTTTTTCGGCTACTAACAAAGCGTCGTTACTATCTTCTAACCAAGGACATTCGTTAGAAATAGTAACCGAATCATCATGCCAGTTTTTCATAAAAAGGCCAATAACTTCGTATCCTTGCTGTTGCAATAAATAAGCTGCAACACTAGAATCTACTCCACCAGAAAGTCCAACAACTACACGTTTCATTCTAAATCGTTTATATTTTTACAAGGGTGCAAAGATAAGCCAAATAATAGAAAATTTTGGCAGTTTTGATTAGTTTATATAATCATGCAGTAAACAAAACCTATCGTTTTTTTTAATTACTTTTAATAACCAATAAGAATGTCATGCAAAAAATCGTTTATAGCCTTATTTTTCTGATTCTAACATCATCTTTAAGCGCACAAAGATTCAGTGCTTCTTTGCCTAATTATGAAGCATACAAGACCTTTAAAGGCAAACCGCTTTCGGATAAATTTTCAAATATTGAATCGGTAAAAATTATTTATGATTTGAAGCAAAAGAAAATGTATTATTTCAATAGCACATTGATTCCGCTTCATTACGATTTTGTGACCGATTATTTAGGTTACGACAAAGGCGTAGAAGTTTTTAATGACGACAACTACAGCGACACCGAAAAAAACCGAGAATATTTAATTGGAAATTTAAATCATATCAAGGGAACTGATAAGTGGATTTTTGAACTCGCCGCTTCAGATCATATGCCAATTCCTTTAATTGAAAAATTTTACAATCTGATAGTGCAATCAACATTTATAGGTACTCGTTTGAATTTTTATCTGAACAATCCTGAAAAAATGGAATGGTATCAACAACAAAAATTCAAAATTCCTTGTGTAAAATCAGATTATATTTTTAATGAAGTAAGCTATCAAGAAGTAGTTTCTGGGAGCAATATTGGAATTTTAAAACAGTATAAAATAAAGGATTTAGAAACAATCAAACCGAAATCAGATGAAATTATTGTTTTAGATGGAACGCCTGATATTTTGCCAAATGTACGTGGCATTATTGTAAACGAGCTTCAAACGCCTTTAAGCCATTTGGTTCTTTTGGGAAAAAACAGAAAAATCCCAATTATGGCTTATACCAAAGTTTTTAAAGACAACAATATCAAGCGTTTGATTTCAAAAAAAGTCGAATTAACTATTCAAATTGATACATTTTACATTAAAGAAACAAATAAAAAAATTGTCCAAAAAAACAATTCAAAGAAGAAACAATTAGTAATTGACAACAGCGTCACAGAATTAGTTAATTTGAACACAATTCCGAAAAATGGTGTGAATTACATCGGTTCTAAAGCACAAAACATGGCTTACTTGATCGCGATTTCAAAAGAAATTCCGTTTAAGACTCCAGAAGATGCTCATGCCATTCCGTTTTATTTTTACACAAAACACATTCAAAAAAAATCCATTTCGCCTTTAATTGAAGAACTTTTGGATAATACGCACAAAGATTCAACCGTTTGGATTCATCAGCAATTGAAAAAAATTAGAGATGCTATTAAAAAAGAGCCTGTTGATCCGCAATTAATAGCAAAATTGAATCAGACTTTTAAAAATGCCACTTTCAAAAACTTCCGATTTAGATCGTCAACAAATGCAGAAGATCTGGATGATTTTAATGGCGCTGGATTATATGATTCCAAAACCGGCATTTTAGGCGATAGCATCAAAACGTTTGAAAAAGCGATTAAACAAGTCTGGGCAAGTGTTTGGAATGAAGCATCTTATACTGAAAGAGAGCTTTTTGGCATTGATCAGCATAATATTGCAATGGGCGTACTTGTACATCGCTCTTTTCCTGATGAACTCGCAAATGGCGTTGTGATCACCAAAAACATTTTCAGAAAAGATTTTCCTGGAATTACCGTAAATGTCCAAAAGGGAGAAAACTCAGTCGTAAAACCTGAAAAAGGTGAAATCTGCGAACAGTTTATAGCTTCGCATTTCAATGATGGAAAAGACTACACCGATTTTGATGTGGACTATACTTCCAATTCCAATTTAAATAACAATGAACCTTTGTTGAGTAGAAAAGAAATGAGCAATCTTTTTTTGGTCAGTAAAAAAATTGAATCAAAAATGTATCGCTATTGGAGAAAAAACAGATTTAACCCTGTTGATATTGAGTTTAAGATTGTAGGCGAAAACAGAGATTTATATATCAAACAGGTTCGTCCTTTTAATGAATAATCAATAAAAAACCTGAACATCGATTTCTTTAGAAACCGTATTAATCAATACAACTTTAAAATCAAAATCGTCAATATTGATTTTTTGTTGAATAGAATGTCTAATGTTTTTATTATCTAATGAAAAATCGCCTTCTATAAGAATTTTTAAATCGACAGCATTCAAATACTTCGACGATTTTCTGTTAACAATAATAGATGCCACAACATAAAACCCAATAATAATAACTTGAAAGAAAAGTAATATTTCTATTTTTTCAAAAGGATACATGATATCCAGAATAGACAAAGTGATCGTGGCAAAAAGAAAAATGATTGCATTTACAGTAAAAGATTGCGTTCGAAAGCGCAAAATCGAAAAAATGGCAAAAAGGCCAAATCCAATCCCAACCCCAATTTCAATTTTGGTAAACAAATAACAAAGTGAAAAAGTGCATAGCCCTACAATAACCATTAACGGATTTATGGTTTCGTTATCTTTTCTGTTGGAGAAAAAATACAAAACCAAAATTGAAAAAAACAGCAAAAAAAATCGGCCAATCAATTCGTTTAAATCCATTTACAAAGTTTTAGTAAATCAAATTTAAATAAAAACGTCACGAATTCACGAATTATTTTTACAAAAATTCATGAATTCGTGGCGTAAAATTTTATTATTAAGACTATTCCATTTTTGGCTTTGAGTCAGCTTGATAATTGCTTTTTGGATCACTCATATTTATTTCTTTGCTGAATTTTCCTTTTACATAAAACTGCCATTTTCCAACTTTTTTACCATTCAAAAACTTACCCTTAGATGCCATCGCACCATCAGAATCATAGAAAACTGCGTCGCCGTTATACAAATTATCTTTAAAAGTTGATTGCTCTAAAAGAATTGCATTTTGACCATATTTTTTATAAATCCCGTCTTTTAAGCCATTCTTATAAGTCATCTCCTCTGCAATTTTAGCATCTGGATAAAAAACAGATCGTACGCCTTCTAACTTTCCGTTTTTATAATTTTCCAGCGTCATCACCACTTTAGAAGCTTTGTGATAATATTTCCATTCTCCTTCTCTAGCTTTCCCAACTTCTTTTCCTTCGCTTACCTTGTTTTTATTTTGATCATAAAAAATAGTAAATGAACTCCCATCACTAGCTGTAAAATCGCGCGTTGCAATTACATCGCCCTTTTTAGTATCATCAAAAAACTTGAAAACTCCGGTTTCTTTTCCGTGACTAAAAGTTCCTTCATAGCGAGGGCGTTTTGATGTTTCGTAAGTTCCTTTCCAAACTCCATCTTTTTTGCCGTCTGCGTCTAGTTTATTTACATCTTGAGCCGAAACTAAAAAAGCATTTAAAAAAAGCAATCCAGCAACTATTTGTTTACAAATCATAATAAATTTAATTTTTAAGCTTTAACGAAAAACACTTCTGATAAAGTATTTTTAAAAATAAAAAAATCTCGATAAATCGAGATTTTTTTATTGAATTATTTCTTTTTCTGAGCTTTCGCATCTTCTTGCTGTTCCATTACCTCTTGAAGACGTTGTTGAAACTTGCTTTGCTTCTTAGGCTCTTTTAATTTGTTTTCTTGAATTTGAGCGTGAATTTTATCGCTGTCAACAATATAATTCTTGATCACAAACATAATTCCGATTGTAATTAAGTTCGAAATAAAGTTGTACAAACTTAATCCAGCACCATAACTATTGAAGAAAATCAACATCATTAATGGCGAAACATAAATCATGATTTTCATCATTTTTGCCATATCTGGCATTCCTTCTTGCTGAGGCGCTGCCATTTGCTGATCTCCAGAAGTCATTTTCATATAGAAGAAAATCGCAATTGCTGCCAAAATTGGAAACAAACTGATATGATCACCATAAGCTGGAATATGGAATGGTAATTTTACAACTGAGTCAAAAGAAGATAAATCATCTGCCCAAAGGAAGCTTTTTTGTCTTAATTCGAATGCTGCAGGGAAAAACTGGAATGAAGCATACATAAAAGGCAATTGAATCAATGCTGGAATACATCCCGCCATTGGGTTTACGCCCGCTTTGTTGTACAATTTCATTGTTTCCTGTTGTTTTTTCATTGGGTCTTTTTTGTATTTTTCTCCCAACTCTGCAATATCAGGACGCAAAACTTTCATTTTAGCCTGAGACAAGAATGATTTATAGGTAATTGGCGACATAGCCAATTTGATGATAATTGTAAAGATGATAATCGCAATTCCTAATGATAATCCAATTGTTGAACTCAAGAATCCGAATAATGGAACGAAAATAAATTTGTTGATCCAACCGAAAATCCCCCATCCTAAAGGAATGATTTTATCGAAATTTTTATCGTAAGCTTTTAGTGTCTTGTAATCTACAGGCCCCATGTACAAGCTCATTTTGTAATCTACCTCACCATTTGAAAATGCTAAAGGCAAATTAGCTCTGAATTGTTTTGTGAAAACCGTATCAATTTTATCGTCCTTAACTAAATTATCCGATTGTAATTTCGAAGTTTCAAAAGGTTTTTCTGTTGATAAAATAGTAGCAAAGAAGTGTTGTTTGAACGCCACAAAACTAACTTTCGTAGGAGTTTCTTCTTTTCCTTGCCCGTTAGGACTTACATTATTATATTTTGATTCCTCGTACTTGTAATCAAGCTGCGCAAAACGATTTTCATAAGAAACACTTTTTTCGTTTCTATATGTTTTCAAATCCCATTGTAAATCTAATGGTTTAGAAGCATTCAAGACTTTGTTCAATCCTTGAGAACGAACATCAAAACCAACCAAATAATCATTTGGTTTTAAAACGTATTTGTATTCTAAAAACTCATTTGCACCCGCTTTCAAACGCATTGACAAAACTTGATCTTGACCAACTTTTTCTAATGTTGGCTCGAAATACAAATCTTTAGAATTTAATGTTCTATTGTCTGCTGTTTGCAATTGAATATTCAAGTTTGAATTATTGTTTTTAACTAACTCAACTAATTGCCCTGAACCTTTTTTAAATCTTTCGAATTCTTTTAGAGTAGCTTCAACAATATAACCACCTTTATTAGCAATCTTTAATCTTAATTTCTCATTTTCGATTGTAGTAAAAGCTTCTTTTGCAGAAGGAAGTGTTGCTGAATAAGCAAATCCTCCTAAAGTTTTTTGCAATTGAGCGATTTGAGCAGTATCTCCAGGAGTTGTTGTAGCAACTGGCAATGCAGCGGTTTTTGCTTTATCAGCTTTAGCTTGTGCTTCTTGTTTAGCAACTAATTCTTTCTTGGCTTTTTCAGCAGCAATTTCTTTTTCAGAAGGCTGGTTTTGGGACATAATCCAAAGCAAAATTCCGAATATCAATACAAAACCAATGATTGAATTAAGGTCTAATTTTTTTTCTTCCATTATTAATTTAAAAAAGTTATTCTTTGAAGAGCATTAGTAATGAGTTTGCCTCAAACGTTACATCTTCTTCTTATTTTTTATGCGCATTAACCGCTGCTGCCACAAAATTCACAAAAATTGGATGTGGGTTTGCAACTGTACTTTTATATTCTGGATGATATTGTACCCCAATGAAAAACGGATGATTTTCAAGCTCTACAATTTCTACCAATCCTGTATCTGGGTTCACTCCAGAAGCTTTTAAACCAGCTTTCTGCAATTCATCAGCATATTTATTGTTGTATTCATAACGGTGACGGTGACGCTCAGAAATTGTTTTTTGACCGTAAATTTTATGTGCCAAAGTGTTTGGTTTAATATCACATTTCCAAGCACCAAGACGCATTGTCCCACCTTTATCTGTTACATTTTTTTGTTCTTCCATTAAATTCACAACTGGATGAGGCGTTTTCTCGTTCATCTCAGTAGAATTCGCTTCAGCGTAACCTAAAATATTTCTAGAATACTCGATAACAGACATCTGCATTCCTAAACAAATTCCGAAAAACGGAATATTGTTTTCACGAACGTAACGAACTGCTTCAATTTTTCCTTCAATACCTCTTTCACCAAAACCTGGAGCAACTAAAACTCCGTCAAGAGCTCCTAATTTTTCTTCCACATTATCAGCATTAATATGCTCTGAGTGAATCGAAATTACATTTACTTTCGTTTCGTTTGCAGCACCTGCATGAATGAACGCTTCTAAAATTGATTTGTAGCAATCCTGCATTTCTACATATTTCCCAACCAAACCAATATTTACCGTTTGTTTTGGGCTTTTTAATCTTTTTAAGAAAGTATTCCAGTTTTTAAGATCTGGAGATGCTTTTTTAGGCAAATCTAATTTCTTTAAAGCCACAACATCTAATCCTTCTTCAAGCATTAAATTTGGAACTTCATATATTGTAGAAGCATCAATTGACTGAATTACAGCTTCTTTTTTTACATTACAGAATAAAGCTAATTTTTGGCGTAATTCCTGAGACAATTCATGCTCTGTTCTACAAACCAAAATATCTGCTTTAATACCACTCTCCATCAAAGTTTTAACAGAGTGCTGTGTTGGTTTTGTTTTTAATTCACCTGCTGCAGCCAAATAAGGTACCAATGTCAAGTGAATTACAATTCCATTATTTTCACCTAACTCCCAAACCAATTGACGAACAGATTCTATATAAGGTAATGATTCAATATCACCAACAGTTCCACCAATTTCAGTAATTACAATATCATAATCGCCAGATTTTCCTAGCAATTGCATTCTGTCTTTGATTTCGTTTGTGATATGAGGAACAACTTGAACCGTTTTTCCTAAAAATTCTCCTCTTCTTTCTTTTTCAATAACTGAAAGATAAACTCTTCCTGTAGTAACGTTATTAGCTTGAGAAGTAGGAACGTTCAAGAAACGCTCATAGTGTCCTAAGTCTAAGTCAGTTTCAGCTCCATCATCTGTCACATAACATTCTCCGTGCTCGTACGGGTTTAGTGTCCCCGGATCCACATTGATATATGGGTCAAATTTTTGAATAGTTGTACGGTATCCTCTTCCTTGTAACAATTTAGCCAAAGATGCCGCAATAATTCCTTTTCCTAATGAAGAGGTCACACCTCCTGTAACAAAAATATATTTTGTTTGATTCATTCTGTTGTTTGTTTGTAAGTAGTTGTGTAAAAAACTTGGCAAAAGTACAAATTTAATTAGACAATTTCTCTATTACAGAATGAGATAATTTTGCAAATTTTTAAACAGATCGATTACTTGTTTCTGTAATCAATAATTTTAAGTTTTAATTGGGAAGATTTTTGACGAATGTCTTTAATTTCACTTAGGATTTTGCTTCTTTTAAAAAAATATTTGTGTTTTGAAAAGCACATTGAATTTTAGCCCAAAAAAAAATATTACAATTTAAAAAAACACTGACTTGTACACATTCATGAATTCAGGCTTGAATTCTGTGGTATCACTTTGTTTTTAGAAACTATAATATTTTTTGTTGTTTCAAACTTATGCAAAAAAAATCAAACTTCCAAAGATTTTTCTTACTATTTAATAGGATTAGGATATTGCTTCTTAATATTTCGAATCAATTCCTCGAGTCCATTGAGTTTTAGCTCATAAATTAATTGCAATTGCTGGCCTAATTCTCCTTTTGGAAATCCTTTATTATGATACCAAACGACATAATATTCGGGCAGGTCAATCAGATATCGCCCTTCATATTTCCCGAAAGGCATTTTGGTGTGCGCTAATTTTATAAGTTGTTTTTTGTCTTGGTCCATAATTTTGAAGAAGAAAGAAGCTAGAGGAAAGACTTATTCGCTTTTCCGCTTACTTCAACTGTACGCAAAACTACCATTTATTTTTTCTTTTGCCACAGGTTTAAAGGATTCTCACAGATTAAAAACTTGGCATCTCAGTACCTCAGTACTTTAGAACCTTAAAAAAAAGAAGCAAGAAAAAAGAATATTATTTCATCCCCTCTCCCTGCTTCAAAAATATTATTTAAGATTTTAAAACTAAAGATTTACACAAAGATTAGAAACCTCTGTCCCTTTGTCACTTTGAGCCTTTATCACTTTCTAGTAGTGCCATCTCACGAAAGCCTCCATTGCCGCATAAGTTGCCAAACCTAATTGGTGATATAACTCAGCTGTTTCACGGTTTCTGTCTTCGGCTCTTTGCCAGAACTCTCTAGCATCTGTTCCTTGGAAAACAACTCCATCTTTTTGAGATTGGTGTTTGAAGATCCCGTGACGTTTAGCTAAAACCTGATCAGGACTCATTGGAACTGCCATTTCAACTTCGTCAATTCCCCATTCTTGCCAAGCTCCACGGTACAACCATAACCAACAGTCGTTCATGAATTCTTTTGGCTTTAAAACTTTAACCGCTTCAAAAATAGCATCCAAACAAACTTTATGTGTTCCGTGTGGATCTGCTAAATCTCCAGCTGCGTAAATTTGGTGTGGTTTAATTTTTTCAATTAAATCAACCGTCAACTGAATATCTTCTGAACCAATTGGTTTTTTCTCAATTGTTCCTGTTTCATAGAAAGGCAATTCCATAAAGTGAATCTGAGAATCTGGAAGACCCACAAAATAACTTGTCGCTCTCGCCTCTCCTTTTCTGATCAAACCTTTAATATAACGAACTTCAGGAATATCAATTTCGCTATTCTTTTTGTTCTGCAAGAAAGCTTCTGCTTTTTTGTAAATGTTATCTGCTTCTTCACTTTTGATTCCGAATTTCTCGTTGTAATCAATTACGAATCTTGCAAAACGCAACGCTTCATCATCCGCAACTGCAATGTTTCCAGATGTTTGATACGCAACATGTACTTCATGTCCTTGCTCTTGCAAGCGCATAAAAGTTCCTCCCATACTAATGATATCATCATCCGGGTGCGGAGAGAAAATCAATACACGTTTTTTAGCAGGCTCAGCTCTTTCTGGACGATTTGAATCGTCTGAATTTGGTTTTCCACCTGGCCAACCTGTGATTGTATTTTGTAATTTATTGAAAATCTTAATGTTGATATCGTAAGCTGGGCCTGAATCTGCCAACAAATCACTCATACCGTTTTCGATATAATCTGCATCTGTAAGCATCAAAATTGGTTTTTTAAGATCTAATGCCAATCCTAAAACCGCTTTACGAGTTAATTTATCTGTCCAAACAATTTTCTCAACCAACCAAGGTTTGTTGATTCTTGTTAGTTTTGAAGAAGCTTCTTTATCTAAAATAAAAACCGCATTGTTGTGCTCTTGCAAAAATGAAGCAGGAACTCTATTTGTAACTTCATCCTCAACAGATTTTTTTACAATATTTGCTTTTCCTTCTCCCCAAGCCAATAAGATTACTCTTTTTGCCTCCATGATTTTTTTAACTCCAAGCGTAATTGCAGTTCTTGGCGTATTATTCAAACCGAAGAAATCTTTGCTTGCTGCAACTCTTGTAATATGATCCAATGCCACTAAACGTGTTTTAGAGTTTTGAAGCGAACCCGATTCATTAAAACCAATATGTCCATTACCTCCAATTCCAAGAATCTGCAAATCAATTCCGCCTAAAGCTTCGATTTTAGCTTCATATTCGTGGCAATAATCAGCAATTTGCTCTTTTGTTAAAAGTCCGTCTGGAACATGAGCGTTTTCAGGTAAAATATCGACATGATCAAACAGCAATTCTTTCATAAAACGAACATAACTGTTGATTGAATTTGGTTCCATTGGATAATATTCATCCAAATTAAAACTGATTACATTTTTGAAACTCAAACCTTCTTCTTTATGCAAACGAACCAATTCAGCATACAATCCTTTTGGAGAAGAACCTGTAGCCAATCCTAAAATACATGGCTTCCCTTCTTTTTGCTTTTCCTGAATTAAAGCCGCAATTTCTTTCGCCACTTCTTTTGAAGCATCAGTTGAGTTTTCAAAAACAACGGTATTGATGTTTTCGAATCGTTTTTCGAATCCTGTTGCTTTGTCGATTTTACTTTTTAACATGATATAGTTTTTTATTTAGTTTCTCATTTATTTACCATCGTCGGTATTTATGCCCTTTTACAGCATAAAACAGAATCATTGCATACGATGGCAAAAGCATTAAATACGCCAGCTGATTGCCGCTTCTTGAAGTTGCTTGTGTTCCGGCCGCAATATTTGCATTATTAATTGTTTCAGTAATCAACCCGTAGAATAATGGAAAAATAGCTCCTCCAATAATCCCCATAATCAAAATGGCGCTTCCTATTTTAGTGTATCCGCCCAAATCCTGCAAAGCCATTGGCCAAATAGCCGGCCAGCAAAGTGCATTTGCCAAACCTAATAACGCTACTAACAAAATCACTACTGGCAAGGCTGGAATTCCAGGCAACTGAATCATCAATTTAGGTGAAATCACAACAATTGCAATAACCAAAATGATTCCTAAAACGCCCGATCCTTGTAAAGCTTTTACTTGCGACAGATATTTTGGAATCAAGGTTATTCCTAAAATATAACCCACAACCATTGCTGACATTGTGAAAGAAGTCAATTTCAGATAAAAATTTCCTTCGTCTCCGTATACTCCTAATTGTTTTCCAAAACCACCAATAGAATCTCCTGCCAAAACTTCCGCGGCCAAATACAACATTAATGTTATAACGCCCAAAACCAATTGTGGACGTCTGAATGCATTTTTAATTTGTTTGAAAATGCTCAGATTTGAAATATTTCCTTCTTCATCCAAATCAATTTCCGGGAGTGGAGAATGCTTCACAAAAAGAGCTAACACTATAATAATCAACCCCATATAAAGGTAAGGCCTTTGCAATTGTAATGCAAGAGAATTTAAAGCATTTGCTTTTGAAACCGTATCCAGCATCGCGATTTTGTCAGCTGTAAACTCCTTCATATTTGACAAAACCAAAGCTGTCAATATAATTGGCGCTACAAATCCAGCCAATTTATTCGCAATTCCTAAAACACTGATTCTCGCTGCAGCACTCTCTCTTGGGCCAATAACCACGACATAAGGGTTTGAGGCTGTCTGCAAAATTGCCAAACCGGTTCCCATCACAAAAAGCGCTATCAAAAACAGAAAAAATGTACGGCTTTCAGCAGCTGGATAAAATAAAAATGCTCCTAAAGCAATGATCAACAATCCTAATGAAATTCCGTTTTTATACCCTACTTTTTCTATTACCCAAGATGAAGGCACAGCCATAACAAAATAGGCTATATAAAAAGCAAAAGTGACAAAATAAGCTTGAGACGGCGACAACTCGCAAGCCAATTCAAAAAAAGGAATTAATGGTCCGTTTAGCCAGGTTACAAATCCTAGAATAAAAAATAATGCGGTCAAGATAACCATCGGAATGATTGCATTCCTTTTTACAGCTGGTATGACATTTTCAATGTTTGACATAATACTTTTGGGTTGATTGTTAATAGATTTTTTATTTTTCAATCTAAATTAGAATCAACGCTAAATTATCGTTTTGCATATTTTGTGCAAATATATGCGTTTTTTTTGCAACACCAAAAATAATCCAATAAATGATCGCTATCCTAAAATAGATGTGAGGTTTATAGTACTTTTTGTTAAGACTCCCAATCAAGAACTGGATAGTGTTTTTTAAGATATTCTTTTACATCTGCAATATCTTCTTTCGCCGTCAAATCAGGCACATGCTCAGAAAAAGGGATTCCGATAGTGGTGTCTGGGTTTGCTTTCACAGTGTTTAAAAGAACGGTTGGGAGCTCTTTTTCATCTCTTTCCAAATTCACTGGACAATTTTTCAAATGCGGATACAAAGTGCTTCCTGTAAACTTAAAAGCATTCATACTTACTCTGATTTTTCCTTCCACATCTTTATAATTTTGCAAATCATTTGCAGTCGGCTTTTCTAAAATGTCCAAAAGCTGATTGTTTTTGTCCAATTTCGCAATGGCGAAACGCGAAATTCTTTCTGAAGGAAATTCCAAAGCATCACGATCATAACTTATAAATGCATTTGGGCTGTCGGTTTTTCGCAACGCCAACAAAGCTTCCACAGAATATAAATTATCGCTATTACAAACTGAATACTCAAGTTCATTCAATTCTGGATATTGCTCCACAGCCTGAAACAAAGCATCTGCTGTTCCAAAAGGCTTTGTTCTTCCTTCTGGAATATATTGTATGGCAAACGAAATATTCAATCCATGAAAATCATTATCGGCATCATGATTTCCATAAAATTCTTTGAACAATTCACCTTGTTCTCCAATAATAATGTAAATGTTTTGGTAACCCGCTTTTTTAGCATTTAACAAAAGATAATCCAATAAAGGCCTTCCGCTGGAGCCAACTCCAATCAAGCCCTTGCTTCTTTCATTTGCCTGAGCGATTTCTTCTGCAGATAAATTATCTGTAACAGCTTCCTTTTTCATACGTGACGAAGCACCGCCCGCAAGAATAACTAAATTGTTGTGCATATTTCTTTTCTAAATTTCGATATTTTCAATAATTCTAACACCCGGATCAACCGTTACTGCATACGCCTCTTGCGCGCCTGCCTTTAAAATCGCGTCAATGACTTGAGCTTCGTTTTTTGGATCTGCAATTACTACAATGCTTCCTCCTCCACCAGATCCCACGATTTTTGCTCCGTAGGCACCCGCTCTCAAAGCCGCATTTATCATGTCATCAATACGCGGAACAGTAATTTTCAATAAATCACGCAAAACTTCGTGATGCTGATTCATCCAAAAACCAATTTTCTTCAAGTCTAAAACTGGCTTTTCAAATTCCTTTAAAGCTTCTTTTGTATAATGGTAATTTTTCAAAGCCGCCTCAAAAAACGGAATCAAACGGTCGGGCAAGCAATTTTTATAACGATCGACATCTTCAATTTCAGAAGCATTCAAATCAAAATCTGGATAATTCTGCTTTACAAGATCAATCGCCATCAAGGCATTTCCTTTCAAATTCCCAATCAAGCCAATAGTTTCCTTAGGAACCCCAGAAACACCGGTGATTAGTCCGTTCAATTCGGTTCCGATACAACGATAAGAAAAAGGCTCTTTTGTATTGATATAAATGATATTTCCAGCTACAATACTGAAATGATCCATCATGCCACCTGGCTCGCCATGTTCCAAAACTTCTGAAGCATAGCCAATTTGAGCAACGAATTCTGGCGTGACTTCTTGATCAACTCCAAAAGCTTCAATCAAAAACCGAATCCACGCCATCAACAATGCCGATGAACTCGATGTTCCCGAATTTATTGGAATGTCTCCTGTAACGATAATGTCATATCCGATTGCTGGCACACATCCATGCCTGCGTAAAACACGCAACGACGAGGCAAAATAATCTCGTGGCTCCAGTTTTTCAAAAGTTGCATTAATATCAATGACGCGAACTTCATCAATATCGACCATATTAATCACAAATGTGTTAGTCATATTTTGTGTCGCGGTCAGCTTTATATTTCGGTCTATGGCGCAGGCTATCACAGGCAACCCTAAATAGTCCTGATGATCTCCAAAGAGACAGGTGCGCCCCGGGGCTAATGAAGTAATTTTTCTCATGTAAAAACTTTACATTAAAATATTAAAAACCAATGATTTATAATACTTTTAGGTTATAAATTTATTTAAGTATTTCGTTTTTGATTTTACGAAACTATATATTATATTTTGATAAAACAAGAAAAAAAACAAAAATGTGCTCGAACACACTAAAATAAATGTTCTCGAGCACATATAGTAATTCTCGCATTTTTTTTCCAATAATTAAATCAAAGTTTTTATATTTGCTTATATGGATAAAAAGTACACGATAAAGGATATAGCACAAATGGCCGGAGTTTCTAAAGGAACTGTTGACCGTGTTTTGCATAACAGAGGAAAGGTCTCTCCTGCAGCACTGGAGAAAATCAATGAGGTTTTGAATGTTATTGATTATGAGCCCAATCTAATTGCCCGAAATTTAAAAAGCACAAAAGTGTATCGTATTTGTGTCTTGCTTCCGGATCCAGCATTCGACCCCTATTGGCTTCCTTGCGTCAACGGAATACAAGATGCCATAACCGAATTCAAGGCCTACAATGTGATTATCGATACACATTATTTTAATCCAGAAAGCACTAAATCATTTTTAAAAGTAAACGAAGGCATTATAGCACAATCGCCTGATGCCGTTTTGCTGACGCCATTATTCCATAAAGAGACCGTTGAAATCATCAAAGAATATGACGAATTGGGCGTCATGGTAAACACATTCAACAATGAAGTCGAATCTTCTTCCATCAAAAGCTTTGTTGGACAAGATCTTCACAAAAGCGGACGCGTTGCCGCGAGCTTAATGAATCTGATTTTAAGCCAAGGCCAAATAGCTATTATACATATTGATGAAAGCCTTAAAAATGCGGTCCACATGCAGGAAAAGGAAAAAGGATTCAGAAATTATTTTGAAGAAAAGGAACTTCATGACTTTTCGATAACTACGCTAAAACTGAAAAACTCAAACATTGAAACAAAGTTTGCTTCGTTTTTAGACGAAAATCCAAATTTGACCGGAATCTTCATCACGACTTCAAAAGCATACCAAATCGCTTCTCTTTTAGCATCAGCCAAAGACAAAAAAATTACACTTATAGGCTATGATTTAATTGAAAAAAATATCAATTTCCTAAATCAGGGATTGGTGCATTTTTTAATTCATCAAAATCAAAAAAGACAAGCTTATTTGGGAGTCAGCACTTTAGTAGAACATTTTTTATTCCGAAAAGATATCCCAGAAACCATTTTGTTGCCAATTGACATTATAAATGTCGAAAATGCTTCTTTTTACGTTTCTTGATTTTTTTCACAAAGCAAAAAGATTACTTTTTCTTAGCTCTCGCAGATTTAGCAGATAAAAATCCATTTCATCTGCTAAATCTGCGAGAGACAAAAATCTTACATTCTTTTATCTGCTCATCAACAAGAATTTCCCGAAAGAAGATGCGATATGAAAATTCGGTTCTTCAGTATTTGGATTCACCCATGTAATCCAAGTTGGTTCGTAATTATCATTTTCATCTTTCGAAAATTTAGCTCTATAAACGCCTGCTTCGATAATATCGCCCTGAATTAAATCCAATTCTTTTAAAGATGCCATACTGATCGTTCCTGCAACTGTGAACGAAACCTCATCAGTAGACGATTCTAATTCAATGTGATCTTCAGGCCATTTCCAATTGTAATCAAAAACCTTATTTGGCAATGCATGGAAATCCAACAATCTAGTCGAAGGATCAATTTCAAGGCAATAATAAGGATCGAGCCTATCATTACTTCTAAAAAAAAGCTCCACGCGGTCTGAATTGCAAATGCTTTCTACCCCATCATCCTTCGTATCCATATAAACGTCGGTATCAAATACCCTGAATTTAAAATAGAAATTTTCCTCATCCCAAAGCGCTCGAAATTCAATTTTCAAAACTGGATCATCATTCCATGGAGATGAAAAATCCGTAAGACAATTTGCGTTTAGCCAGAAATCCGAATTCAAAATTCCATTCTCGCTCTTATACTTGTTATCGATTAAAACTACCTGATATTCCTTCACAGTGATACTTCTTAAAATTTGTTAATTTTTGATTTTTGGCAAACCCGAAAATCACCGCACACCAGGCGATGATTTGTTCTTTTTTTGAATCAACCAACACAATACAAAACACAATCAAAAATGGCGTGTTTTTATAAAAATCAAAGCAAAAATCTTATGTCAAAACCCATAAGAAAAGACTGTTTAATTTTTATGTTTTGTAACAAGTCGTTGCGAATTTCACAAGTTTCTCAAGAATAGCCATTTATTATTCAAAAAACCTTCATTTCAAAAGTCTGCTAATTTCGAAAAAAAATTAAAAACATCATATCATTTTATGCTAAAAAAAATGTTTTGTGCAATTTTATGTGCTCGAGAACATAAATTTTGTGTGTTCGAGCACATTTTTTGTGTTTTTTCTTGTTTTATAAAAATATAATCTATAGTTTCGTCAGAGATTAATCTTAAAACTGAGTTAAATCAGTAATTTTTTTGATGATTTTGACGCCCAAAAAATGGTCAAAACGAAACAAAACAAGCCGTTTTTCTACAAAAAATTAAAAGGATTTTTTAAAAGGAGATACTGCTGCAGAAATTAAACAAAAACCAAAAAATGCATTTGCGAATCAAAAAAGAAATCTAAAACCTACAAACAACAAAAAACAAATTAATCATTAACCAAAACCAATTTTCAGTATGAAATTATTAACCCAAAAAAAACCTAGAGATTTTCGGATTAACAATTTGTCCCGCAAAGAAATAAAACTGACAGTGCTTTCATTATTAGTTTTTACATTTCAGGCTTCGGCTGCTTCATCAATAAGTACTTCAGACAAAAATTATACTTCATTGTTTTTTGAAAAAACAGTAAAAGGTACTGTTACAGATCAAAACGGCTTGCCTCTTCCTGGCGCTAATGTTGTCGTAAAAGGCTCTTCAAAAGGAGTTCAAACTGACGTTGACGGAAGTTTCTCGATTACTGTTGCTGATAATGTGACAAAACTTGTCGTTACTTACATTGGTATGGAAGACCAAGAAGTAACAGTAGGAAGTGCTCCTCTAAAAATTGTCATGAAAGAAGCTGGACAAAAATTAGATGAAGTCGTTATTGGATACGGAAAATCAAAGAAGAAAGACCTTACTGGTTCTGTAGCTTCTATTGGAAAAGAGAATTTAAACTTAGGCGGAACAATTTCAAACGTTGGACAAGCCTTGCAAGGACGTGCTTCGGGAGTTCAAGTGCAACAAAATAGCTACGCTCCTGGTACTACACCTTCGGTTGTAATTAGAGGAGGAAACTCTATTAATACTTCTAATTCGCCTTTGTATGTAGTGGATGGATTCATTACTAGCACGGGCGCCTCAATCAGCCCTAATGATATTGAAAACATTCAGATTTTGAAAGATGCCGCTTCTACAGCTATTTATGGTGCTCGAGGTGGAAATGGAGTTATTTTGATTACAACTAAAAAAGGAAAATCAGGAAAAATGCAGGTTGAGGCTGAAATTTCAGATGGTTTTCAAAATATCATCAAGGAACCATCTTTAATTACAGGACAGCAATATGCTGATATCCAAAATGCAATTGCAGCTGAAAACGGAAGACCGCCAGTTTTTCCATCAAGTTTTCCTATTGCAAACACGAATTGGTTTGAAGCTGCAACGCGTCCAGGAGAGGTTTTAAATAGAACGCTTACTTTCAGCGGAAGCGATAAAACATCTAAATTTTTCCTTTCCGGAAACTATTTAAAACAAACCGGAGCTATCGAAAACACTGATTTTGAAAGATATAGTGTAAGAATGGGTGGCGAAAAAAGATTTAATGAAAAATTAAACATGGGAACCAATGTTTATGGCGCTGTAAGTGAAGGAAATAACAGTGATTTTGGAGACAATATTTTATCACCAATGTTTTCAATTCAAACTGCTCCTCCAACAATTCCAATTTACAATCCTGATGGTTCTTACTACAAATATCAAGGAAAAGACAATGCTTTAGCGCTTTTATTGGAGCCAACGGATCATACCATCAACAGAATGGCGAATGGAAACATGTTCTTGGATTATGAAATTATAAAAGGTTTGACTTATCATTTTGGTGCTGGTGCTGAGTGGCAAGAAAATATTCAAGGTAAATATACCCCTAGTACATTAGTTGCTGGTGCCGCTTTAAAAGGATCTGGATCTGAAGAAAACAAAACCTATTTCAGATGGAGTACAGAGCAATATTTGACGTATAAATTCAATATTAAAGAGCAACATGCTTTTACCGCAATGATTGGAACTTCGAATCAAAAAGATACTTATGAGCGCGTAAAAGCGGCAGGAACTGGTTTCTCAAGTGATTTGCTGACGTACTATAATCTTCAAGGAGCTGCTGTTTATTTGAAGCCAGAAACTGAAAAAACAGAAACTAAGCTTACTTCTTACTTTGGAAGGTTAAATTATGCATTCAACGACAAGTACCTTTTTACTTTTACAATAAGAAAAGATGGTTCTTCTCGCTTCGGGCCAAACAACAAATTCGGTATTTTTCCTTCGGGAGCAGTGGCTTGGAAATTATCTAATGAATCATTTATTCAAAATCTGAATACTTTTTCTGATCTTAAATTGAGAGCAAGTTACGGTATTACAGGAAGCGATGGTATTGGAGATTACTCATACATGAGCAGACTGACTTCATGGGGTGTTACAATTTCGCCAGATCAATTTGTTGCAGGTACGGAACCGGCTAACTTAGCAAATCCAAACTTAAAATGGGAACAAACCGCACAAACCAATTTAGGTTTAGACATGGGATTCTTTAATGACAAACTTACGGTTACAATTGATGCCTATAAAAAGCGAACTAGTGATGCTTTATTGAATGTTCCTGTTGGTGGATGGTGGGGATTTGGCACTCAAAGAGTTAACTCGGGAGTGATTGACAATAGCGGTATTGAACTAGGAATCAATACTGTAAATTTCAAAACCGATAAATTTTCATGGAACACTTCTTTAAACTTGGCTTATAACAAACAAGAAATTGTATCGCTTGCTGATAATGTAAAAATCATCAGTACTAACACATCAAATCCAAGTGGAACAGTTTCTGGACAAGAATTCACCAGATTAGAACCAGGAAAAGAAATGGGTGTTTTGTATGGATATAAGTATGCTGGCGTAATCAAAACTGGAGAAACTTATGCGCCACAACCTCTTTCTAAACCAGGAGATCCAAAATATGTTGATGTTGACGGAGATGGAACAATTACTGCTGCGGACAGAACGTATTTAGGAAATTCGATTCCGCATTACATTGCCGGTTTTAATAATGATTTCAGATATGGAAATTTTGATATGAATATCTTTTTCCAAGGTGCTTTTGATTATTCGGTTTATAATATGACTGCCATGGTAGGCGAATCATCCACAAGCACAGATGCTTTAAACCGTTGGGTAGCTGGTACAAATGAAAACACAGATATTCCTAGAGATGGTTACTACAAAAGCAAATACGGTAGTTATGTAAATTCAAAATTTGTTGAAGAAGCTTCTTACCTGCGTTTGAAAAACGTTTCTATAGGTTATTCTATTCCAGAGAGCGCATTAAAAACAGTAAAATTTATTGACAGCATCAGATTATATGCCATTGGCCAAAATTTATTGACGCTTACTAATTATTCTGGAAACGATCCTGAGGTTAATGGCCATTCAGGAAACAATTTAGGTGGTGGAATTGATTTTAACTCATTCCCTGCTTCAAGAACATTCATACTTGGTATTAAAGTAGCAATTCACTAGTCTAAAAAGCTTTTTTAGTAACATTTAAATTTATTAAAATGAAAAAATATACCCTATTATTCCTTTTATTCGCTGCAGGAGTACAATTTTCGTGTAACGACGATCTGGATCCAACAGTGTATAGCAACTTGACTAATACGAATGGCTACCAAACCAAGTCAGATGCTATTGCTTCTATTAATTCTATTTATGGAAGGTTAAAAGGTCCATCTGTAAGTGACAACTTCTCTTATTGGGCAACAAGACACTTTGCTTTGACGGATATTGCTACCGATTTAGGACATTGCCAATATGGTGGTGATCCAGGTCAATTATCATTAGGAACTTGGAGCTCTACAAACGGCTTGCTTGCTGAGGACTGGAATGCAATGTAT
Source organism: Flavobacterium mesophilum (assembly GCF_039581405.1). Taxonomy (NCBI): domain Bacteria; kingdom Pseudomonadati; phylum Bacteroidota; class Flavobacteriia; order Flavobacteriales; family Flavobacteriaceae; genus Flavobacterium; species Flavobacterium mesophilum. Next base: position 825,142 of record NZ_JBCPXZ010000001.1, read on the forward strand.
AAATTGATTGCAAATGCTAACAATGCAATTTTCAACATTACACCAATGGCTGGGATTTCAGCTGAAGAAAAAGCGCAATTTATCGCTGAAGCTAAATTTTTAAGATGTTCTGCATACATGGATTTGACAGATTCTTGGGGGCCAGTGATCTTGATTACCGAAGCAAATTTGGGAAATCCGGGTTATCTTGAACAAACACCTCCTTCTTCTGTTGAGGAAATTGATGCTTTTATCGTAAAAGAATTAACAGAAGCAGCAGCTGTTTTGCCTGTTAATTATAAAGATAATGCAATTTACGGAACCAATGATGTAGGTCGCGCTACAAAAGGTGCGGCACTTACTTTATTGGCTAAATTATATATGCGAAGCCACGATTGGCAAAAAGTTGTAACACTTACGCAACAAGTAATGGATTTGAATCAATATAGTTTATATCCTTCTTATTTAGGCTTGTTTAAAGAAAGCAACAAATGGTGTAATGAAAATATCTTTTCGTCACTAAGTGATGCCAATACAAATGGAACAGAATTACTGAACCATTTTGGGCCAATTGATCACCCAGTTGTTCAAAACAGATGGCAATATTATACGGTAAACTGGGATTTCTATAACACTTTTGGCAACGAAGATGAAAGAAAACAATGTTTTTTCCCTGAATTTGAAGGAACAGATGGTCTTCTTCATAAACAAGCGCCATCATTAGGAGCTCAACCACCAGCTGGAGAATTTTACATGCCTGATGTTTCAACTAGAAAATATGCTGATGATGAAACAACAACCTATTATGATGGTCATAGTGTCAACATTTTACGTTATGCTGATGTTTTATTAAGTCGCGCTGAAGCACTAAACGAAATAAGCGGACCTACAGCTGAGGCTATTGATCTTATTAACAGAGTAAAAGCTCGATCTCATGCTAAATTATTGGTTTTAAACGGACTAACTAAAGAATCTTTGAGAGATGCAATTCTGCAGGAAAGAGGATGGGAATTCTTCTACGAAGGAAAACGCCGTCAAGATTTGATTCGAATGAACAAATATGATGTTTTAGTAAATGCCTATCATTTGAGAGTTGGTGAAGCCGCATTAATCAAAATGCCGCAAAATAAATATTATACATATCCGCAAAGTCAGGTCAACCTTAATCCAAAATTAAGCAACGACGGCAGACAATAAAAAGTTTAATCAAGGACAGACAGTAAAACAATCTGTCTGTTCTTGTTTTTTTATATAAAGAAGTACTTTTCTGTTTCACAAAAGAAGCTTTTCAGATGATCAAAAAAATAATAGCAAAAGGAAGTTTTATTTTAGTGTTGCTTGCATTGACGAGCTGTTCTAAAAACCAAATCATCTCCAATATCAATATTGGCACTCATGGCAACAACGAATTGAAAATTCAGATCGATGTTACTACGAATGACCAAGCTCAGGTATATGCAGAATATTGGTCTGACAAAAAAGGAATTCAAAACAAAATGACCTCTCCTATTTCAAATTCTGGTCTTAAACATTCATTGGTGCTTTGCAACATTACTCCAGAAACTAATTATAGTTTTCAATTGGTGACCGTTCAAGGCAGTGATAAAAAAACAAGTAAAGTGTATACTTTCAAATCCAGAAAACTTCCAGAATGGCTTCAAAAACAATTCAAAGCCAATTGCCCAAAACCTGAATTACTTCCTGCAAATTTCAAAAAAGGCTTTATGCTTTTAGCAAAAAGAGAAACTCCGGGAACCGCTTATATTGTTGATTATAAAGGAAATTTAAGATGGTATCATACGCTTGAAGGAATAGGTTTTAAAGTCGCTCATTTTACAAAAGAGCAAACTATTCTTTCCATTTTAGGCACAAACGACGAACCAACAAGCTATGGAAGTGAAATTCTAGAAATTAATCTTCAAGGCGACACTTTAATGCATATCAAAAAAGGGCAAGGCGATTTAAAACAAACGCTTCATCACGAAATCATTAAAAAATCGGCTAACGAAATTGTCACTTTAACAGTGGATCAAAAAATAATGGATTTGACTTCTATTGGTGGAAAAAAACAAGACACAATCAACGGTGACGGAATCTTAATTTTAAATAAAAAAGGAAAACGAATCTGGAAATGGAGTGTTTTTGATGACTTGGATCCATTAAAAGATAAAGATATTTTGAAAACCAAAAAAGACTGGACACACGCCAACAGTCTGAATTACGACACAGACGGAAACTTTTTAATTTCTTTCTACAATAACGGTCAAATTTGGAAAGTTGATTCTAAAACTGGGAAAGTAATCTGGAAACTAGGTAAAGGCGGGAACATGAAAATGGCTCCAGAAACTAATTTTTCTCAGGCACACGCTGCACACATTGACCAAGAAGGAAGTTTACTATTTTTTGATAATGGCGTAGACAAAAAACAATCGTCTGTTTTTGCATTAAAAGTGGACGAAAAAAACAATGCAGTAAAATTGGATTTTCATATCAAATTGCCAAAAGACATTTACAACGACAGAATGGGAAGCGCCTATATGATTGATAAAGATGCGATCTTATGTTGTTGTTCTAAAAGACATATTACCGTTTTAACGAATAAAAAAGGCGTGCTTTTATGGGCTTTAGAATCTGAAATTCCGCCTTATCGCACACAATTTATTGAAGAAGAAAAAATGAAACCTTTTCTTCTAAATTAAAAAATAAAAAACATGAAAAAAATAATTCTTATCGGACTTTTTTCAGCAATGCCAATTGTTGTTTTCAATTCCTGCACCAAATCAAATTCTCAAACTTTAGCTTCAAACGTTGCTGAAGATAAAGAAGATGAAGAAGGCTACATTACAATTGATACTTCTAAAATTCCGGACGATCAATTTGGAGAGTCGGTTCGTTATGGAAGAGAATTAATGATGAAAACCGCTTATTATATTGGCCCAAACGGAATCAAAGGAAAATATTTAGGCAATAAAATGAACTGCACCAACTGCCATCAAGACGCTGGAACAAAACCTCATGCATTCAATTTAATGTCTTCGCATGACAATTATCCACAATATCGCGGGCGCGAAAATAAAGTGCTTACACTGGCAGAAAGAGTTAATAACTGCATTATGAGACCTCATTCTGGAAAACCACTTCCGCTAGACAGCAAAGAAATGGTCGCGTTTTTATCTTATTTTAAATGGATTAGCAAATTTGTCCCAAAAGATGGTAATTTTAAGGGAGCAAAAAATTTAGAAATTGAATTTCCAGATGTTGCAGCAAGTCCAGAAAGAGGAAAAGTATTATTTGCTGAAAACTGCGCAAGATGCCACGGAAATAACGGCGAAGGAGTTTATAATGGCGATAAATCAGGCTACACCTACCCTCCGCTTTGGGGACAATACGGTTATCAACCCGGTTCAAGCATGCATCGCGTAATTAAACAAGCACAATGGTTAAAAAGCAATATGCCGTACGATAAAGTACAATTAGGAAAACCGTATCTAACAGACAAAGAAGCCCTTGATATTGCGGCTTTCGTAAATGACGATAAAATCCATTCAAGACCAAATCCAAAAACATTTGATTATCCGGATAAAACCGGAAAACCAATTGATTACTCTCATAGTCCGTTTAATGATAATTTCTCGGAAGAGCAGCATAAATACGGTCCTTATAAGCCTATTATTGCCTATTGGAAAAAAAATGGTTTGAAGCCTGTTTACTAAATTCAAAAAATACTATTTAACCTGATTACACCATACAATGAAACTAAATCTAAAAAACAGAGCGCTTTTAAGTCAAATAATGATCATGTGTTTTTTCACAATTAGTATTTCGCTAACGGCACAAATCAAATATTCAGATGGAAATGACAGCTGGAATCCGAATCAATTAGGAAATCACCGTGCTGTAATTGCCTTTTCTGGCTCAGGAAATGTTGCCAAAACGACAATTGAATGGCGAAGAAGAGACAACAATCCAGAACTTAAAAAGATTATTGTTCAAGATGCATCTGGAAAAGAAATCCAAAACATCAAAACTGAAAATATCAATAGAGAAAACGGAACTATTTTCTTTGAACCCATTTCTGGAAAAGGAACGTATTACGTTTATTACATGCCTTATATTGATGAAGGAACAGCAAATTACCCAAAAGGAATTTATGCAAAACCTGAAGACAAGGCAGATGCGCAATGGCTTTCTAAAATTAAACCAAACACGGCCGATAACGCTTCTGTTACAGAAATCCAAAGTGTAAATACTTTCAATAGTTTTTACCCAATGGAAGTCATTGCAACGGCAGCAGAAACCAAAGATTTACTTGCAAAAAACAGCGGAAACTCTTTCTTGGTTTTCCCAGAAGACAGATTGCATTCTATCAAATTAAAATCAGATTTGCCACAAAGATGGATTCAAAAAGGCGTTCAAAACACTTTTGCTGATACCGCAATGAAAGGCGAATATCTAGCTTTTCAATTAGGAGTTTGTGCACTTGAAGATATACAAAATGTAAAAGTGACTTTCTCTGATTTAAAAAGTGATGGAAATACAATTGACGCTAAAAATATAGCGTGTATCAATACTGACGGAACAAAATACGATGGAACTCCTTTCACAAATACTGTCTCAGTTTCAAAAGGAAAAATTCAGCCAATGTGGTGTGGTATCGATGTTCCTCAAAATGCAACAGCAGGAACTTATAGCGGAAAAGCAATAGTTACAGCTGACGGAAAATCAAAAGAAATCAACCTTCAAATAACAGTTTCAAACGAAGTAACCAAAAACGGCGGAATCGATTCTCCAGAAAAAATGACTCGTTTGAAATGGTTAAATTCAACTTTAGCACAAGAAAATACAGTTATTGCTCCCTATACTCCATTAACAGTTAACAACACTGAAATTTCTTTACTAGGAAGAAAACTGATTTTAGCTCCAAATGGATTCCCTGCTCAAATTCAGACTTTCTTCACTCCAGAAATGACTTCGGTTACTACAAAAGCAAATAATGTTTTAAGCGCTCCAATCGATTTTCATTTTGTTGATGCTTCTGGAAAAGAAGCACAATGGAAAAACAGCGGTGTAAAATTCACTAAAAAAGAAGCTGGAACGGTTTCTTGGGAAAGCACTTCAACTTCAAAATCAGTTCAAATGGATGTTAACGCTTCTGTTGAATTTGACGGTTTTGTACATTATACAGTTAAAGTTACTGCTCTTGAAGATGTTTCTTTTAACGATATCAATTTCCAAATGCCAATACAACCAGCATCTGCAAAATACATGATGGGATTAGGTCAAAAAGGTGGTGATCGCCCTGCAACTTTTGACTGGAAATGGGATGTTGCACATAAAAATCAAGACGGCGCTTGGATTGGTGCTGTAAATTCTGGATTACAATTTTCTCTGAGAGACGAAAAATATAGCCGCCCTTTAAATACTAATTTCTACTTACAAAAACCTTTATTATTGCCAACTTCATGGGGCAACGAAAATAAGGGCGGCATTACCATTACGCCAAATCAAAAATCGGTTGTAGTAAATGCGTATAGCGGCGCTAGAACAATGAAAAAAGGCGATGTTTTATATTATAACTTCAACTTGTTGATTACGCCATTCCACACCATCAATACCGATTTTCAATGGGATACGAAGTTTTATCACAAATACAGCCCAATCGATTCTATTGCTAAAACTGGTGCAACAGTAATCAATATTCACCACGCAAATGCGATTAATCCATATATCAATTATCCTTTTATCGAATTTAAAAAGATGAAAACGTATATCGATGAAGCACATGAAAAAGGTTTAAAAGTGAAAATCTACAACACGGTTAGAGAGGTTTCAAACAAAGCGTATGAGACTTTCGCTTTAAGAAGTTTGGGTCACGAAATTTATTCTCCAGGAAAAGGAGGCGGATTCTCTTGGTTGCAAGAACACGTTGGCGACGATTATATTGCTGCTTGGTTTGTTCCTGAAATTAAAGATGCGGCAATCGTCAACAGCGGCATGAACCGTTGGCATAATTACTACGTTGAAGGAATGAATTGGCTGACTCAAAATGTTGGCATTGACGGAATTTATTTAGACGACGTTGCTTTTGACAGAATCACAATGAAACGTATCAAACGTGTACTTACGAAAGACGGTCACCCTGGAATTATCGATTTGCATAGCGCGAACCAATACAACAAAAGTGACGGATTTAATAATAGTGCCAATTTATACATGGAGCATTTTCCATACATCAATAAATTATGGTTTGGAGAATATTTTGACTACGAAAAAAATCAACCTGACTTTTTCTTAACAGAAGTAAGCGGAATTCCATTCGGATTGATGGGAGAAATGCTTCAAGATGGTGGAAATCCGTGGAGAGGAATGGTTTACGGAATGACAAACAGATTACCTTGGAGCGACGGTGCAGACCCAAGACAAATCTGGAAATTATGGGATTCTTTCGGAATTAAAGGTTCTGAAATGATTGGATATTGGAGCGAAAACTGCCCTGTAAAAACAAACAACGACAAAGTTCTAGCAACCGTTTACAAAAAGAACGGAACAGCTTTAATTTCAATCGCAAGCTGGGCAGATGCAGACACAAAAGTAAAACTGACAATCGACTGGAAAAAATTAGGAATCAATCCTTCAAAAGCAACAATTACAGCTCCAGAAGTGCTTAAATTCCAGCCTGCACAGACTTTTAATGCAAATGATGAAATTCCAGTTTCAAAAGGAAAAGGCTGGTTGCTGATTGTTAAGTAATCAATTGCAATAATAATTCAATAACAAGAATTACCTCGTTTTGTTTGTCATTCCGAGGAACGAGGAATCTTCACAAGAGACTCCGCAATCTTTGTCGAGCTACTAACGAAGATTCCTCGTTCCTCGGAATGACAAACTGGACGGGAAAATGATCTAAGCTATCCAATTAATTACAACCACCACAAAAAACTCGTCTTATGAAATTCAGACCACTATTATCCATTTTGCTCTTTGGAAGTCTTTTCATAAATGCACAAAACAAACCAACTGTAAAAGAATACAAAAAAGTATTTACCACATACCCATTTTCAGATCCAGATCCGATTCCGAAACCAGATACAAAGTTTTATCCGTATTTCCGTTTTGATGGATTTACAGATAAACCTGTCCAAAAAGAATGGAAAGTAATCGAAATTGAAAACGATTATATCAAACTGATGATTTTGCCAGAAATCGGCGGAAAAGTTTGGTCTGCAATCGAAAAATCAACAGGAAAAGATATTGTGTACAATAATCATGTTGTAAAATTTAGAGACATCGCCATGCGCGGACCGTGGACAAGCGGCGGTGTTGAAGGCAATTACGGAATCATAGGCCACACGCCAAACTGTGCAACTCCAGTAGATTATAAAATCATAAATCGAGAAGACGGAAGCATCAGCTGTGTCATTGGAGTTTTAGATTTATTAACGAGAACTTCTTGGAAATTAGACATCAATCTGCCAAAAGACAAAGCGTATTTCACCACAAATTCGTTTTGGTCAAACACAACCGAATTCGAACAGCCGTATTATACTTGGATGAATACAGGAATAAAAGCGTCTGAAAATCTGCAATTTATTTATCCGGGACAAACTTATATTGGCCATAACGGAGAATACAATTCGTGGCCAATTGACAAAGAAAATGGTAAAGATTTGTCTTTCTACAAAAACAATAATTTTGGTGGTTATAAATCCTATCACGTATTCGGAAAATACAATGATTTCTTCGGAGGATATTATCACGATGAAGATTTCGGAATGGGACGATACGGCAATCATGATGACAAACCAGGCAAGAAAATCTGGATTTGGGGATTGTCTCAGCAAGGCATGATTTGGGAAAAATTATTAACCGATACGGACGGACAATATGTAGAAGTGCAAAGCGGAAGATTATTCAATCAAGCGAGCGAAGGCAGTAATCTTACGCCTTTCAAACAGCGTTCTTTTGCGCCTTATCAAACCGATACTTGGACAGAATATTGGTTTCCTGTAAAACAGACCAAAGGTTTTGTAAAAGCCAATAATTATGGTTCTGTAAATATTAAAAACGAAAATGGCTGGCTGAAAATCTATTTTTCTCCACTTCAAAAATTGAATGATAAAATCGAAGTTTTTGAAAATGATAAAAAAGTATATTCTAAAGATATTGCATTAAATACGATGCAAACTTTCAAAGATTCAATTCAGATAAAAGTCGATTCAAATAAATTAAAATTTGTTTTAGGAGGAAATAAACTGGTTTGGAATGCTGCTCCAGAAGATGGAAACATCAATCGCCCTGTAGAAATTCCGAAAGATTTCGATCATAATTCAATCTACGGATTATATCTGCAAGGGAAAAATTACATCAGTTTTAAAGATTATGTTCTTGCTGAAGAAAAACTGAAATCGTGCCTAAAATTAGATCCTAACTACGCTCCTGCTCTTTCTGCATTGGCTTCTTTGCAAATCAGAAAATTAGATTATAAAAGCGCTGTAAATTCAGCAAGCAAAGCTTTGGCGATTGATACTTACGATCCTGCTGCAAATTATTTTTACGCTTTGGCGAATTTTCATTTAGGAAACACTACAGATGCAAAAGACGGTTTTGATATTGCGGCTGCAAATGTTGAATTCAGAAGTCCAGCTTACACCGCTTTAAGCAAAATTTATTTAGCCGAAAATGATTTATCAAAAGCTGTTGAATATGCTGAAAAAAGTTTGGTAAACAATCAATATAATACGGAAAGCTTACAAGTTTTAGCGGTTTTATATCGTCTTCAAAACAACTCTGAAAAAGCAAATTCAGTTTTAAAAACACTTACAACTCTTGATCCGCTGAATCATTTTGCTGATTTTGAAAAATACCTTTGGAACAATTCAAACAATTCGAAAAATGAATTTATTTCTGCAATTCGAAATGAAATGCCAGAACAGACTTTTCTTGAATTGGGAATTTGGTACAACAATATAAGCCGAAAAGAAGATGCGTTAAAAGTGTTTTCGATTGCTGAACCAAGCGCTGAAATTATTTACTGGAAAGCGTTCTTAGAAAACAAACCCGTTGATATAAGCAAAATTAAACCAGGAACGAGTTTCCCTTTTAGAAATGAAACGGCTGAAATTTTAAAATCATTGATTAAAACAAACGATCAATACCAATTAAAATATCATTTAGGTTTAATTGAATGGAATCGAAATTCTATTCCTGAAGCAAAAGAATTGTTTTCGCAATGCGGCACAAAACCAGTTGACCCTGCATTTTACGGTGCAAAAGCTTCTCTATTTAAAGATAATGCCTCAATTGTATTGGCAAGTCTTCAACAAGCTATAAAACTGGACCCGCAAGGTTGGCGCTATCATAAAATGTTGACGGAGTATTATATCATTCAAAAACAATTTGATAAAGCATTAACAACGGCTGAATCATTCTACAAAAAACATCGGGACAATTATTTGATTGGAATGTTGTATGCAAAAACACTTCTTTTGAATAAAAAATATTCCGAAGCCGATCAATTTTTAACTAAATTGCAAATTCTTCCTTTTGAAGGAGCAACTGCTGGAAGGCAATTGTATCACGAAGCAAAACTGATGCAGGCTTTGGCAGAAATGAAAAACAAAAATTATAAAAAAGCATTACAATTTATTGCCGATGCAAAACTGTTCCCAGAAAATTTAGGCGTTGGAAAACCATATGACGAAAACATCGATGAAAGACTGGAAAATTGGCTGGATTATCAATGCTATAACAGTCTTGAAAACAAAGAAATGGCTTCAAAATCATTAGAAAAAATTGTCGCTTTCCATCCAATAGTTGACAATACAGTAATGAACTTTTTGCCAGCTAATCAGCTAGTTTCTGCTTGGGCGATTGAAAAGACTTCTTCTTCTCAAGAAGCTGAAAAATGGTTGAAAAATCAAGCCGATTTATATCCGACAAACAAAATAATTCAATGGAGTTTATTGGCTTACACCAAAAAACAATCGAATATTTTAAGCGAAGACGAAAAAGATGGTGAGGTCAGAATTATCGAAAAACTATAAAAATCAATCACATAAATCAATTTAAAATGAACAAACATTTTTTAAAATGTACATTTTTAGGCCTTGTTCTATTAGGATGCCAAAATATCGAGGCACAAAATTCAGATCAGGACAAAGACGAATTATCAACTTTTAGAGCTACTGCATTAAAAGTTCATGATTTGGTACACACCAAACTAGAAGTATCTTTTGATTATGGCAAACGTTATTTGTACGGAAAAGAATGGCTTACGCTAAAACCTCATTTTTATGAGACTGACACGCTAACATTAGATGCAAAAGGAATGGATTTTAAAGAAATTGCCCTAATTGACGGCAAAAAAAATATTCCCCTAAAATACACTTATAATAATGAACAGCTTTTTATTACCTTAAACAGAAAGTACAAAAGCTCAGAAAACTATACGCTGTTTATTGACTATACGGCAAAACCTGATGAATTAAAAACTAAAGGAAGTTTAGCGATTACAGATGCAAAAGGTTTGTATTTTATAAATCCTGACGGAAAAGAAGATAAACCAATCCAGATTTGGACACAAGGCGAATCAGAATCTTCTTCGGCTTGGTTTCCTACAATCGACAAACCGAATCAAAAAACAACTTCTGAAATCGCAATGACGGTTGATGGAAAATATGTGACCTTGTCTAATGGAAAATTAACCTCTCAAAAAACAAATAAAAACGGAACCCGAACGGATGTCTGGAAAATGGATGTACCACATGCTCCATATTTATTTATGATGGCAGTTGGTGATTTTAAAATCTATAAAGATTCTTATAAAGGCAAAGAAGTCAATTATTATCTAGAACCAAAATATGCACCGTATGCCAAACAGATTTTCGGAAAAACACCCGATATGATGGCTTTTTATGGCAAAATACTGGGCGTAGAATATCCTTGGGTAAAATATTCTCAAATTGTAGCTAGAGATTATGTTTCTGGTGCTATGGAAAATACATCAGCAACTTTGCATGGCGAATATGTACAAAAAACAGACAGAGAATTATTAGATGATAATCAAGAAAGTACAATTGCGCACGAGCTTTTTCACCAATGGTTTGGCGATTATGTAACAGCAGAATCATGGTCAAATCTTACCATGAACGAGTCTTTCGCTACTTTTGGAGAAGTACTTTGGCACGGTCACGATGCTGGACAAGATGCTGAAGACCGTTCGCGTTATGAAAAATTGCAGAATTATCTTCGTTCGCAAAAAAATGGAAACAGCGAAATTTTAGCACGTTTTCATTATAAAAATCGTGACGATATGTTTGATAATATCAGTTACTCAAAAGGTTCAATCATTTTATATGCTTTGAAAAATCAAATGGGCGACGAAGCATTTTTCAAATCATTGAATCATTATTTGACAACAAATGCATACAAATCTAGTGAGCCACATCAGTTGCGCTTATCATTTGAAGAAATTACAGGAAAAGATTGGTTTCAATATTTTGATCAATGGTATTTTAATCCCGGAAATCCGATTTTGGATGTCAACTATAGATATGCCAATGGAAAAATCACCATTACCATAAATCAGTCTCAAGATAGCGCCGTACAGACTTTTACACTGCCTCTTAAAGTTGATTTTTATATAAATGGAACCAAAATCAGAAAAGATATTTTAATCAATAAAAGAGAACAAAGTTTCAGTTTTGACCTTCCTTCAAAACCTGAATTTATCGATTTAGATCCAGATAAAATAGTAGTTGGCGAAGTTAATGTAAATAAAAAAACAGCTGCTGATTATCTTTTTCAATATAAAAATGCACCATCATATTATAACCGAATTGAAGCGATAAAATTTGCTTCAAAAGACAGAAGTCAAGAGTCTCAACTTATTTTATTGGAAGGTTTAAAAGATCAACAAGAAGACTTGCGAGTTTTGAGCATCAGAGCAATTGATTTGAATGAAAAACAGACCAAAGATCAAGTTTTAAAAACGCTTCTTGATATTGCCAAAAATGATAAAAAGACAATTGCAAGAGCAAATGCTATTGTAAAATTAGCTTCCACAGGAGATGCTTCTTATAAAAGTTTGATGGAAGAAAGCGCAAAAGAACAATCATACAATGTGATTGCAGCAGGAATTACAGGGTTAACAAAATATGCACCAACAGAAGCTGATAAAGCATTGGCTTCACTAGATGACGATACAAAAAAACACGTAACGCCAATAATCAAAAGATTGAGTAGCCAAAAATAATTAGTAGGTCCATTTAGAATTGTTTTGTTTTGAAGGCCTCTCTAATCTGGTTCTTAGAGAGGTTCTTTTTAAAGTGAAAGACCAAAATCGCATCAAAATGAAAAATTTATTTTACTTGTTTTTAGCTTTCTTATTTGTATCATTTTCAACCGACAAAAAAAATGCTGAAATCATAATTTCGCTTCCATTAGCAGGAAACGCTTACAGTTCTAAACATTTGGAGAGCAAAACAATTAGCGATAACGGCATAGAAAACTGGACAGATTCTAATGAGACCTTTACCGTTTATTTTCGAATTTTTAAACCGGGGACTTTTCAAATTTCGGTAGAAGAATCAATTGAAGTTTTTGGCAAATCAGAAGTCGAATTTTCAATTCATAACGAAGCAAAAAAAGTAACTTTCAATTCTTCAAAAAAAGCAGTCTTAATCGGAAATTGGAAAATCAACCAAGAAGGTTACGTAGCATTAAAAATAAAAGGAATTTCAAAAAGTGGCAGTCGTTTTCCGTCTATCAGTCGATTAAAAATTTCCAGTGCTGATTATAACGGAAAAATTTCTTTTGTTCCGAATAATGAAGGCAATTTTTATCATTGGGGACGTCGCGGACCTTCTGTTCATTTAAATTTTCCTATTCCCGAAAACACAAATGCCGAATGGTTTTATAATGAAGTCACCGTTCCAAAAAAAGAAGACAAAATTGGTTCTTACTTTATGGCAAATGGTTTTGGCGAAGGCTATTTTGGAATTCAGGTAAACGCAGCAACAGAAAGAAGAATCTTGTTTTCAGTTTGGAGTCCGTTTCAAACAGACGATCCAAAAAGCATTCCCGATTCGCAAAAAATTAAAATGCTTAAAAAGGGTGAAAATGTACACACGGGCGAATTTGGAAGTGAAGGTTCTGGTGGTCAAAGCTATTTAAAATACAATTGGAAAGCAGGCACAACTTATAAATTCTTGCTGAGAGGATTTCCAAATGGAGACAATAGCACAACATACACAGCTTATTTTTATGCTCCAGAAGTAAACAAATGGTTGCTTATTGCAAGTTTTAATCGTCCACAAACGAATACTTACTTAAAAAGATTTCACTCTTTTTTAGAGAATTTTATTCCAGAACAAGGTGATTTATCTCGAAAAGTTTTGTTCAGCAATCAATGGATTTGTGATGAAAAAGGAAATTGGACTGAAATCAATACGGCTCGATTTACAAACGATAATACTGGCGCAAAAGAATATCGCATGGATTTTTCTGGAGGAACAGAAAGCAATTCCTTTTATCTGAAAAACGGAGGGTTTTTTAATGATTTTACAACACCAAAAACAAATTTCACAAGGCCAATAAACAATAAAAAACCTGAAATAAATTTCGCGACTTTACCGTAAGTTATCTCTAAAAAATAAAGTTTCATGATAATCTCCAATGATTATCAAATCATTACAAAAACAAATTAATTATGAAAACCAGAAATTTTAAAATCATTTTGGCCGTTAGCGTTATGTTGTGGGGAACATTTGCAACGGCTCAAATGATTAAAACAAAAACGCCGGCACGTCCAAAAGGCCAAACCGATGTTTTACGTTTGGCAGCACCAGCCATTCCAACTGTTCGTATCGCTTTCATTGGGCTTGGCATGCGTGGCCCAGGTGCTGTAGAGCGTATGACACATATTCCGGGGGTTGAAATTATCGCACTTTGTGATATGAAACAGGAAAACACTTCAAAAGCTAATGAAATCTTGACTAAAGCAGGATTTCCAAAAGCACAAGAATTCTACGGCGACGAAAATGCTTGGAGAAAAGTAACGGCATTGCCAAATGTAGATTTAGTATATGTAGCAACAGATTGGCTTCATCATGCTGTAATTGGTGTTCAAGCTATGAAAGATGGAAAACACGTAGCGATCGAAGTTCCAGGAGCTTTGACGATGAAAGAAATCTGGGAGCTCATTGATACTTCCGAAAAAACGAGAAAACATTGCATGCAATTAGAAAACTGCGTATATGATTTCTTTGAATTGACCACATTAAATATGGCACAGCAAGGTGTTTTTGGAGAAATTCTGCATGCCGAAGGTTCTTACATTCATGGTTTGCAACCATTTTGGGGAGAATATTGGAACAATTGGAGAATGGATTACAACATCAAACATCGTGGCGATATTTATGCAACACACGGAATGGGGCCTGCTTGTCAAGCTTTAAACATTCACCGTGGCGACAAAATGAATTTCTTGGTTTCTATGGATACAAAAGCGGTTGGAAATCCTGCTTACATCAAAGAAAAATCTGGACAGGAAATCAAAAATTTCAGAAATGGAGATCACACAATGACGATGATTCGCACTGAAAACGGAAAAACAATTCAAATTCAGCATGACGTAACATCTCCTCGCCCATACAGCAGAATGTATCAATTAAGTGGTACGAAAGGTTTTGCAAATAAATATCCTTTAGAAGGTTATGCGCTTGATGGAAAAGAATTAAGCGATGATGTAAAACCAAATCATGAAAAATTGAGTGCACATTCTTTTGTTCCTGAAGAAGTAAAAAAGGCCTTAATGGAAAAATACAAACATCCGATTGCAAAAGGCATCGAAGAACAAGCGAAAAAAGTAGGCGGTCACGGCGGAATGGATTTTATAATGGATTACCGCTTAATTCACTGTCTGCAGAATGGTCTTCCACTAGATATGGATGTGTATGATTTAGCTGAATGGTCATGTTTAGGCCCATTAACAGAGGTTTCTCTTGATAACAATTCGGCTCCTGTTGAAATTCCAGATTTCACTCGCGGGGGTTGGAATAAACTTAAAAAATTAGAGTTTTCAGAATAAATATTGGTTAGTTAGGAAGACAAGAGGGCAAAGTTTATATTTGTCCTCTTGTCTGTTTTAAACACATCTTACTCATTACAAAATGAAAAAAATAGTTGCTTTTCTTTTTATCGCTTGTTGTTTATTTTCTGAAGCATCAGCGCAAAACAAACAAACTTTCGCAATCAGTGACGGAAATTTTCTTTTAAACGGAAAACCGATCCAAATTCACTCTGGCGAAATGCATTATTCTAGAATTCCGCAACCTTATTGGAGACATCGTCTAAAAATGATGAAAGCAATGGGATTAAATGCCGTTGCGACTTATGTTTTTTGGAATTACCACGAAGTTGCACCAGGAGTTTGGGATTTTAAAACAGGTAATAAAAACTTAGCCGAATACATCAAAACCGCTCAAGAAGAAGGTTTATTCGTGATTTTACGTCCAGGTCCATATGTATGCGCAGAATGGGAATTTGGTGGTTATCCTTGGTTTTTACAAAATGTTCCTGATATGGTCATTCGTGGAAATAATACACAATATTTAGCTGCTACAAAAGCTTATTTTACCGAATTATACAAACAGGTCGCCAACTTGCAAATCACTAAAGGAGGGCCAATTATTATGGTTCAGGGCGAAAATGAATTTGGTTCGTATGTTTCACAGCGAAAAGATATTTCGCTTGAGGAACATAAAAAATACAGTGCTGCCGTTTTTCAGCAATTAAAAGATGTTGGTTTTGAAGTTCCGTTTTTTACTTCAGATGGAAGCTGGCTTTTTGAAGGTGGTGCATTGCCGGGCGCTCTACCAACTGCAAATGGCGAAGATGATGTTGCAAAACTGAAAAAAGTGGTCGATCAATTCCACAATGGAAAAGGTCCTTACATGGTTGCCGAATTTTATCCAGGTTGGTTAGATCATTGGGCAGAACCATTCCCGATTCAGAAACCGGAGCAGACGGTACGTCAAACCAAGAAATATCTGGACAATCAAGTTTCTTTCAATTATTATATGATTCACGGAGGAACTAATTTCGGATTTACTTCTGGAGCAAATTATGATAAAGAACATGACATTCAACCCGACATGACTTCTTACGACTATGACGCGCCAATTAGTGAAGCAGGCTGGGCAACTCCAAAATACAATGCTTTAAGAGAACTTTTAAAAAACACAGAAACACCAAACATCCCTGAACAAATTCCGGTGATTACAATTCCGAATATTTCTTTAACAAAAGCAATTGATTTAGAAGATTTAAAATCAAAAATCGATCCCGTAATTGAAGACAATCCGCAAACATTCGAACAATTAAATCAAGGTCATGGTTATGTTTGGTACAGCAAAAAATTCACACAGCCCATCAGTGGAAAATTGGAATTAAATGGTTTAAGAGATTATGCCATCGTTTATTTAAACGGAAAAAAGGTTGCAGAATTAAACCGTTATTACAAAAATTACAGCTGTGAAATTGAAGTTCCGTTCAATGCAACTTTAGATATTGTTGTTGAAAATATGGGACGCATCAATTACGGTTCTCAAATTAATTCTAATAATAAAGGCATTATTAGTCCTGTAATCATCAACGGAGAAACGATTACTGGGAATTGGGAAATGTACAAACTGCCAATGAATACAGAACCCGATTTGGGCATTTATAAAAATTCTGCAAAAGCAAATCGTCCAACTTTATATCAAGGCACTTTCAATTTGAAAAAAACAGGAGATACTTTTCTTGATATGAGAGACTGGGGAAAAGGAATTGTTTTTATAAACGGAATCAATATTGGACGTTATTGGAGCGTTGGTCCGCAACAAACTTTATATGTTCCGGGTTGTTGGCTTAATAAAGGTAAAAATCAAATTACCATTTTTGAGCAAAAAAATCAAACCATGCAAAAAGAAGTAAAAACGATTGCAACACCCATTTTAGAAGATTTAAAACCTGAAAAAGGACAATAAATAAAAAAGCCATTCCTTTATATAGTGAATGGCTTTTTTATTTGATTTATCGAAAAAAATTAGTTCCAGTTGAAAGTAATTCTTTTTTCAATTTCTGAACTTAAACTTAGGAATACTGGACAAGTCATTGCAGCACGCTCTAGAATTGTTCTGCTTTTTTCATCTGCATTGCTTTTCATCTGAAAAACAATTTCGATTGCACCAATTCGTCTTGGCTCTGCATTCATGATTTTTGTTACTTCTGCAGTAGAACCTACAAAATCAACTTCCATATCGCGCGCTTTGATTCCCATAATCGTCATCATACAGCTTGCTAGAGCATTAGCTACAGTATCAGTTGGAGAAAAAGCCTCGCCTTTTCCGTTATTATCTAGAGGTGCGTCTGAAATGATTTCGCTTCCAGATTGCACGTGAATTGAACTTGTTCTTAAATCGCCTAAATAGGTTACTTTTGATGTCATTAGTTTGCTGCTTTTAAAGTTAAATCGCTGTCATAATATAAAATGTAAACACCTTTGTTTGCGTGTCCTCCATCTTCTTTTCTATAATATTGAAATTTATTGTCTACCTGTTCTGTAGTCATTAAATCGGCTGTTTCTTGGTATGTTTTCCCTTGAACCAAACGCATCATGGTATCAAAAGTCACATCAAATCCTTTTGTTGCATAAATACTCGGATTTACTTTGTTTTTCAAACGGTATTCTTTTTTGAAAATCATAGCTCCCGCTTCACTGCTTTCACGTGTTACCGATGGATACATCAAATTCAGTTTAACCAAATTGTCAAAAGTAATTTCATCTGTATCCAATGTACTGTTTGGCTCTAAAATCACCAATTGCACCTGACATGTTTTTTGCGAATCAAGCAATGCTTTTATTGTTGCTTTTACCATTGCTGTATTTCCCGTTTCCATCACCACATAGTTCATTCGTCCTGGAAGCAACAAACCTTTCAGGTTTGCAACATCTAAACTACCAGTTTCTGTCAATGTCGCAAATACAACTCCTTTTTGATTTTGTTTGATATAGTTGATTACCGATTCTTTTTTCTTGTCGACAACAGCAACTATATTTCCATTTTTGGCACGCATATAATCAAAAACTGAATTACGCACCACATCATTTGACGGAATCGCTTGATACAAATTATCAATTGGATTCGCAGCATCTTTTGATAATGGCGAAATCACAGGAACATTATAAATGCGAAGCGAATTTGCGGTCGACTCAGCATTATTTTGATAAAATGGCCCAATTACAGCATTTGCATTTTGCAGTTTATTTTGTGCAATCAAATTAGAAACATTTGATGACGTTTTTGTTTCTCCAGAATCGTAAATCGAAACATCAATCGGCAATTTCAAAGTTTTAGCTGAATCAATTGCCATCATTGCTCCCGAATAAAAATCAAGCGTCATATTCAAAAACTTATCATTTTTGATTTTTGTTGCTAAACTCGTCGTATCGCTTTGAAGTTTTGATAAATTGAACGGCAATAATAAAACTACTTTTTGACGTTCGTTCTGGCCCCTTTTCTTTGTCAATTCTACCACTTCAGGATCTGCCGAAACAGTTTCAGATTTTACTTTATCTACGATTTTAATTCCACTTGGAGCATCTGCCGTAATTATAGCAGGTTTTTCGGCAGCTTTTTCAACTGATTGTGCTTGAGGAATAATTGGCGCTGGCGCTAAATATCCAGTCGGAACTTTTAAAACCATTCCTTCTTTCACACCTTCAGAAAGCGATGGATTTAAAGCTACCAATTCGTCTTGTGTCAAATGAAACGTTCTTCCTAAACTATAAAAAGTTTCTTTTGGTTTCACTTGATAATCCATATAAGTTGTAGCTTTTTTAGGGGAATCAGTTTTTTTAGTTTCAGCAGGTTTTGCTGTATTTGCCACTGAAGCTGCATCTGTTTTAGGAGCAGTTCCTTTTATAGTCAATCGATAACCAACTGGTAAATTTTCAACAATTTCAGGATTACGTTTTTCCAATTCTGCAACCGTCATATTGTATTGTTTTGCAATGCCAAATTTTGTTTCTTTTGGTTGCACATCATGAAACACATATTTCTCCTGAGCAGTACTTTTAGCTAGCTTCGAAGCAACTGTACCTTTTGGTGCTGCACCTTTTGCCGGAATTACCAATTTCTGTCCAATCTGAACCCCATCTTTTTCTAAAAACGGATTTGCGGCTTTCAACGCTTCATCTGAAATTCCGTATTTATGTTCAATGCTGTAAAAAGTTTCTTTTGGTTGTACTTCATGAATAATTTCTTTAGAACTTGTGGACGTTTTTGCCACAGCTGCTTCAGATTTTGCCGCCGTTTTAGCACCAGCAGAAGGAATCAGCAAAACCGTATTTGGTTTTACTCCATTTCGTGCATCGGGATTTAATGCATAAATATCATAAGGTGTTACTTTAAATTTTACGGCAATCTGGTTTATCGTTTCACCGCCTGTAACTGTATATTTCACAACCTTTTCTTGTGAAAAAGCAGAACAGGTTACAAAAAAAACCAGAAACAATAATGTTGAATAATATTTCATAAATAGGACTTAAAACAATTTAATTTTTAATTCAAAAACAAGTTACTACATTCTGATCAAATCAAGATTCAGGCCAATGTTAATTTGGTCCCAAAATTATCTTAGATCGATCTCGACCTTAGCAATAATTATCTCTTTATATAACTCATCTTCTTCCTTTTTCTTGCATTTGTACAAAACTTCTTCCATGTTTTGATACTTATCTGAGTAAACATAATACGAAAGACTGTTTACATTGAAGAAGAAACTTGCGTTAAAATCGCCAGAATCAATAAGTTTCATAATAAACTTATCGCGTAGTGTTGCGTCTGTAAATATACCTAAAACTAAGTAATACCCGTTTGAAACTTCTTTAAGATTATCAAAAACTTCAACTTTTACTGTTTTATCTTTTTTAAGCGGATTTTCTTCCAATTCACGTTTCATTTCTTCTAAAGAAATTGTTTTTGAAGTTTCAGAAACACCCGATTTATTTTGCTTTTGAATTGCTTCATCTTGATACTTTTTCAATTTTACCAAAGCCAATTTGTCATCAAAATTTCGCGCTTCCATGCTGTAATAAGAAGCTTTGCTGATATGTCTTTTCACTTCTATTTTCTTCTGAACATCCAAAGAATCAATTTTAGCTATCAAAAGCTGATTTTGAGCATCGCCTTTTTCCTGATCGATTTTATAGCGTTTGATTTCTTCCAATGAAAGTCTTTGCTGTATTGATGTTGTGTTGTTATTTTTCTCGCTTTCGCGGATTTTCTTCTTATATTCCTGATTCTCTTCAACAGCAATTTTCTCCACTTTATTCATCAAGCCAGCATAAGCTTTTCTGTTTTCTGCCAATTCTTTTTTCAGCTGCGTAGATAATTCATTTGTTTTGTTGATCCCTTCAGAAGATTGTTTTTCTAATCTTTTAGATTCTTCAACATTCAAAATGTCCATTCGCTTTAATTCTTTCAAATCATTATCCATTGCAATGACAAGCGAATCTAATTTGGCCATCAAAATATCCTGAACATTTTTATTGGCTTCCAAAACCAAACGCAATTTTTCAACCGAATTTTCTTTAGAACCATTCATATCGTTCAGATTCACTTTCAGATCATTAATTTTTATAATTTTCTGATTCATTTCTTTCTGAACAACAAGTCTGTCTTTTAAATCCTCTATTTCAAACGTTTTGGCTTTTGTTTTTTCAACTACAACTTGCTTTTCGGCCAAAGCGAGCATCAATTCTTCACTTTCATTTGCTGGCTTTATTTCTTTGGTATTGATCGCTAATTTATTTCCAACAATTAATCCGTTTACGATTTCTGGATTTTGAGATTCTAATTGTTCAATCGTAATTCCGTATTTTTTGGCAATCGAAAACTTCGTTTCTTTTGGTTCTACAACATGAAAAACTGTCTCTTGATTGATCACGCGAACTCTTCCGTCAAGCGTTTTTCTTTTATTCGGAATAGAAATCGTCTGTCCGATCTGCAATCCATTTATTAAAATATCTTTATTTAAACTTTCTAAATCTTGTACCGAAACATTGTATTGTCTCGCTATGCTAAATAAAGATTCTTTAGCCACAACAAGATGTGTTGTTTTTGAAACCGATGTATTTTCAGTTTTAGGACTATTTGAATTATTTTGCGGAATAACTAATTCTTGACCAACTTGAAGTCCGCCAGCCAGAATTTCTTTATTCGCTTCTTGGAGCGCCTCCTGAGAAACATGATATTTTTTTGATAAACCGTAAAGTGTTTCCTTTTCGGCAACAATATGAGTAGGTTGTTGCTCTGATTTTATTTTTTCTGAAGAATGAACCGGAATCTTAATAATTTGATTGTCTTTGATTCCGTTTTGTGATTCGGGGTTGAGTTTGTAGATTTCATCAACCGAAACCTTATATTTTTGGGCTATAAAATAAGCGGTTTCTCCCTTTTGAATTTTGTGCTCGATAAATGAATCTTGTGCTGTTATTTTGTTAAAAGACAGAATAAAGACAAGAAAAAACGTTAAAAATTCTCTCATAAATAGTAGGTTATAAAAATTAAGGCCTTACAAATGTAAGACCTTAATTTTAAATTATACTACTATTCCCACTCAATTGTTGCAGGTGGTTTTGAACTAATATCGTAAACTACACGATTCACGCCTTTTACTTTATTGATGATGTCATTTGAAACTTTCATCAAGAAATCATATGGTAAATGAACCCAGTCAGCCGTCATACCGTCTGTAGATTCAACAGCTCTAAGCGCTACTACTTTTTCGTAAGTACGCTCATCACCCATTACACCAACCGAGTTTACAGGAAGCAAAATTGCTCCAGCCTGCCAAACTTTATCGTATAATCCCCAAGATTTTAATCCTTCGATGAAAACTGAATCTACATCTTGCAAAATTCTAACTTTCTCTGGCGTAATATCTCCTAAAATTCTAATTGATAATCCAGGTCCTGGGAAAGGATGTCTTCCTAATAATTCTGGATCTATTCCTAATGAAGCACCAACTCTTCTTACTTCGTCTTTGAAAAGCATTCTAAGTGGTTCAACAATTTTTAATTTCATGTAATCTGGCAATCCACCAACGTTGTGGTGCGATTTAATGGTAGCCGATGGTCCTTTTACAGATACAGATTCGATAACGTCTGGATAAATTGTTCCTTGCGCCAACCATTTTACATCTTCTAATAAGTGCGATTCATCATCAAAAACTTCGATAAATACACGACCAATTGTTTTACGTTTTGTTTCAGGATCACTGATTCCAGCTAATTCACCAAGGAAACGATCTCCAGCATCAACACCTTTTACATTTAATCCCATTCCTTTGTATTGATCTAATACGTTTTGGAATTCGTTTTTACGTAAAAGTCCATTGTTAACGAAAATGCAGTATAAGTTTTGTCCGATTGCTTTGTTTAATAAAACCGCCGCTACAGTAGAATCAACTCCTCCAGATAAACCAAGAACAACTTTGTCGTTTCCTAACTTTTCTTTTAATTCTGCTACCATTTCTTCTACGAAAGCATTTGGAGTAAAGTTTTGAGGAACTTCAGCGATTTTCACTAAAAAGTTCTCCAACATTTTTGCTCCTTCTGTAGAGTGGTAAACCTCTGGATGGTATTGAATTGCATAAGTAGTTTCGCCTTCAATTTTGTAAGCTGCATATTCTACGTCATGCGTACTCGCTAATTTTACAGCATTTGTTGGAAGCGCTTTGATACTATCGCTGTGGCTCATCCAAACTTGGCTGTTTGGTGAAACTCCGTCAAAGAAAGTTTCATTTTCTTTAATATAAGACAAGTTAGCTCTTCCGTATTCTCTTGTGTTTGAAGCAGCAACTTCTCCACCACTAAAGTGTGCTAAATATTGTGCTCCGTAACAAACAGCAAGTAAAGGCATTTTACCTCTAATTTGCGATAAATCAGGATGTGGCGCATCTTCTCCTCTAACAGAGAAAGGGCTCCCTCCTAAAATTACGGCTTTATAACTTGATAAATCACTTGGAATGTGATTGTAAGGAAAAATTTCGCAGAATATATTTAATTCGCGAACTCTACGCGCAATAAGCTGAGTATATTGCGATCCGAAATCTAAAATAAGTACGTTGTGTTGCATGCGCAAAAGTACTTTTTATATTTGAAATTGAAAAATCGGAACGTTGAAAAAAAAATATTTTTTTTTCAACGTTCCGATTTTAGGTTCAAAGAGACAAAGTGACAAAGTTTCAAAGGTAAAATTCAAAGACATCAACCTTTGTAACTTTGTCACTTTGTAACTTTGTCACTCTAAAGAAAAACCATTTTCAAAAAAAACTCGTATCTACAGAAAAACCCATTAAAAATTAATCATGAAATCAAAACTTATTGCCTTGACAGCTTGCTTGTCATTTTTTTTAACTTCTTGTGATGCTGTCGATGACTTATTGACTTTCACAATTTCGAACAATGCTTCAATTACAATCAAAAGCACGTCGCCTATTAATTTGCCTTCGGAAATTATCACGCCAGAAGTAACTACCAATTCATCTGCCGAATTTGACAACAATAAAACTAAAGCAAGTTTGGTAAAAGATGTAAAGCTGAAATCACTAAAATTATCAATTTCAGATCCATCAGACAAAACGTTTACATTCTTGAAATCAGTTCATTTGTATATTTCGACAACAAATTCTGATGAAATTGAATTGGCATACCAAGACAACATCAACGCAACAACAAACGCAATTGATTTGATTTGTACCGATAAAAAACTAGATCAATACATTAAAGCAGACAGCTACAAAATTAGAACCCAAGTTACCTTGAAGGAAACATTAACTAAAGATGTAACGGTAAAAGCAGATATGAAGTTTAAAGTTACAGCTGATCCGTTTTAATCTTTAAGGGACAAAGTGACAAAGTAACAAAGGTTCAGAGCAAACGAAGCTTAAAAAACTTTGTCACTCTGAACCTTTGTTACTTTGTCACTTTGAAAATCACTCTTTTGTAACCACAATCGAAGCCTTAAATCCTGCAGCGAGATTGTCCCAATAGTCATTAGTCACCAATGCGCCTTTATCGTCGTAAACTTGAATTTCGGCAGTGTTTCCTCCAAGACTTCCTATATTTAGGGCTTCAAAATCTAACTTATTGAATCCGTCGGATAAATTAATTTTCACTTCTTTAAAATTAGCATCCAAAAATATCTGATCTCGGATTACTGCATCATTATTAGACACTTTTACCAAATCGCCATCGATTGCTCCGAAATCTCGAAACTTGACAATAAAATATTGCGATTTTGTCTTGAAATCTCCTAAAGAAATATTCTTTTTCACCAATGTTCCTCTTCCTTCACGAAGTCCAGCATCCTTTAAGGCTTTATCCAGATCTTTTTCCATTTTGGCTACATAACGATCCCCAGGATTAGCAAATTGACTTTCAGTCGACATGGTAAATTTGCTTTTTTCTTCTCCTATCTGAAATTTAGATTTTGTCGTTAATTGCGTATTATCGTACACATTTGGCGTTTTGATACTTGGAACATCAGATGTTGGAGCAGGATCATTCAAATCTGGCAAATCTGGAGCTGGTATCTTTTTTGGTTTCGCATTAAATTTTGGAGCAGGAATACTCTTGAATTTAGTGCTAAATTCGTTTTGAGCTGATAGTGTTGCAGCAGTAAAAAATAATATGAAAAATAAGATGTGCTTCATTGAAAAAATTTTATCGACTCGGCCTGTATAATTTTTGCAAAATATTTTAAGTGTAGAGCAAAAATAATATAATTTGTTTACGCACTTCCACTTTAAGTATTTTATAACAATAATTTGGGCAAATTTTTAGAATCAAAAAACCTGCCAAATACTTTTTGCTTTGCAAAAAATAAATTTCAATTTTATCCTCAAGCCTCAGAAGCAAATTCCAACGACTCATTTTTAAAAATACTTCTTTTTTCTTTCAAAATAAAATTCAGAATTTTGATTATTAACAACTTATCCTTAACTTGAAGTCTTTAATTACCATTTAAAACTACAAGAAAATGGATTATATAGATTATTATAAAGTATTAGATGTCACAAAATCTGCCACTGAAGCCGAAATCAAAAAAGCCTACAGAAAATTAGCTCGCAAATACCATCCCGATTTAAATCCAAATGACAAGGAAGCGGAGAAAAAGTTTAAAGAAATCAACGAAGCAAATGAAGTTTTGAGCAATCCGGAAAATCGTAAAAAATATGATAAATACGGGAAAGACTGGAAACATGCTGATGAATTTGAAAAAGCAGGTTATGACCCAAATCAGCAACAGCAACACTATTCAAGACAGCAAAGCGGACAAGATTTTTCAGGCTTTGGAGGTGATTTTTCGGGAAGTGATTTCTCAGATTTCTTCAATTCTATGTACGGATCAGGAAGAAGCAGAAGTCAATCCAAATATAGAGGCCAAGATTTCAATGCCGAATTACAACTTGATTTGGCATCGGCATATACCACACACAAACAAAATTTGAGTGTTAATGGTAAAAATATCAGAATTACAATTCCTGCTGGCGTTGAAAATGGCCAGATCATAAAAATTCCGGGGCACGGCAGTCCCGGAGCAAACGGCGGACCAAATGGAGATTTGTATATCACTTTTCAAATTTCTAATAATTCTGATTTCAAAAGAGATGGAAACAATCTCTACTCCAATGTTGATTTAGACTTGTACACTGCTATTTTAGGAGGTGAAATCAGCATAAAGACTTTTGATGGAAAAGTAAAAATAAAAGTCCCAGCCGAAACACAAACGGGAACAAAAGTGAAACTAAAAGGAAAAGGCTTTCCTATCTATAAAAAAGAAAATCAATTTGGCGATTTGTATGTGACTTACAACCTCAAAATCCCAACCAAATTATCTGAAAAAGAAAAAGAATTATTTGCAGAATTAGCTAAACTTAGAAATCATGGCCAGTAAAAATTTGATTCAAATAAAACAATTTTGTCTGTATCACGAAATTGAAAATACTTTCATAAAAGAGCTCAACAATTATGGTTTGGTAAAAATTATTTTTGAAGAAAATGATGAATACTTAGAACCGGAACAATTGCCAACAATCGAAAAAATGATGCGCATGCATTACGATCTAAATATCAATATGGAAGGAATTGATGCGATTTATCACTTGTTGAACAAAATCGAAATTTTGCAACAACACTTGACTAATACGCAAAACAAACTCCGAATTTATGAAGAAGAAAATCTTTAATGAAACACGAATTTACTTTCAAAATATCACAAAAAAGAGCAATTTTCTTCGGGATTTCAACCGAAAACGATTCTTTTTGACGCGCTTATTTTATAAATTGCAACGCATTAATTAACCTGAATTGTTTTTAAAAAACCATCAAAAACAATTCGAAAAAAAACTCAAAATGAAAAGAGAAAACATCTTGACAGGATCACCTTGGGAAGACAAAATGGGATATTGCCGTGCCGTAAGAATTGGCAATATTATTGAAGTTTCGGGAACTGTTGCAATCGTTGACGGCGATAAAGTAAAAGCCGATGACGCTTACGCACAGACCTATAACATCATTGAACGCGTTGAAAAAGTTTTAGAAGATTTGAACGTTGGAATAAAAGATGTTATCAGAACTAGAATTTTCACTACAGATGTTTCTACTTTCGAGGAAGTTGCCAGAGCGCATTCGGCTTTCTTTAAAGATGTAAAACCTACAACTGGATTTTATGAAATCAGCAAATTAGTTGCTCCTGAATATTTAGTTGAAATTGAATTTACTGCTGTTGTTCAGTAATTTTTTATAGCCACGAATTTCTCGAATTACACTAATTATTTTTTTATTGTCATCTATTAAAAGATTAAAAACGATTATTTTCTCTTTTAATTCGTGAAAATTGGCGAAATTCGTGGCTAAAATATTTTTACTCTTTAATGGCTTTCCAAAATCCCAAACAATTCCTGATCGACCTATTCAAATGGATTCTCATTTGTGTCTTAATCGGTATATTTTCAGGATCCGCTTCAGCATTTTTCTTGGTTTCTTTAGAATGGGTTACGCAATTCAGAATTGCACATGACTGGATTATTTGGCTTTTGCCAATTGGCGGATTATTGGTTGGTTTGAGTTATTACTATTGGGGAGAATCTGTTGCAAAAGGGAATAATTTATTGTTGGAAGAATATGAAAATCCACAGCAAGTAATTCCGTTTAAAATGGCACCTTTAGTTCTTTTAGGAACTTTGTTGACGCATTTATTTGGAGGTTCTGCAGGACGCGAGGGAACTGCTGTACAAATGGGAGGTGCAATTGCAGATCAGTTTACAAAATTCTTCAAACTAGATAATTCGGAACGCAAGATTTTAATTATCCTTGGAATTAGTGCAGGTTTTGCATCCGTTTTTGGAACACCTTTGGCAGGCGCAATTTTTGCTTTGGAAGTTTTGTATTTCAGCAAAATCAATCTTAAAAGCATTATACTTTCTTTTTTAGTCGCTTATGCCGCTTATTTCACAGTTGAGTTTTGGAAAATAAAACATACACATTACAGTATCCCTGTTGTTCCAGAACTTACTTTCAGCAATTTATTTTACACCATAATTATCGGCCTTTTATCTGGTTTTGCTGCTTTATTATTTGCAAGAAGCACGCATTTTTGGAGTTCACTTTTTTCAAAAAACATCAAATATCCGCCACTTCGCCCTGTTATTGGCGGTGTTGTTTTAGCTATTGCCATTGCTGGTTTTGGATTGACAAAATTCTCAGGACTTGGAGTTCCTGTAATTGTTGATTCATTTTCGAATCCAAACGAATGGTATGATTTTCTATTAAAAATTCTTTTTACCGGATTTACTTTAGGAGCTGGTTTTAAAGGCGGTGAAGTAACTCCGTTATTCTTTGTTGGCGCGACTTTAGGAAGCGCTTTGTCAACCATAATGCCAATGCCAATTGCACTTTTGGCCGGAGTTGGATTTGTGGCTGTTTTTTCTGGCGCGACCCACACTCCTATCGCCTGCACGATTATGGGAATGGAATTATTCGGAATCGCACCTGGAATATTTATCGCCATCGGATGTACAATTGCTTATTTTTCTTCGGGCTCTGTTGGTATTTACAAATCGCAAATTGTCAAAGGCGCAAAATATAAATTGTACCAAAGATTGCAGAAAAAAGAATTAGAACATCTTTAAAAAATGAAATTCCAATAATAGAAATTCTAAATTCCAAACTGATTTAAAAACTTCAATATTGAAATTCCAAATTCCAAAACTGAAGTGAATATTACAAGAATAAAACTCAAAATTTCCAAGCCAAACTGATCACTTAAAAAAACTTAGCACTGAATACTGTGACTGTGACTGTGACTGAACACTGTGACTGCGACTGAATACTAAAATTATTTCAGCATTACATTAAAAAAATGTAAATTCGCACACTATGAAAATACAAGATATACAAGCGATACAATTGTTGCTTGCTGCCCCAAAGAAAATTGCAATAATTCCGCATAGAGGCCCAGATGGAGATGCCATGGGATCAACCTTGGCCTTATACCACTTTTTAATAAAAAACAATCATCAGGCAACTGTAATTGCGCCTAATGATTTTCCAGAATTTCTGGCCTGGCTTCCAGGTTCTGATACTGTAAAAGTATTTGAAAAAGATACTGAAAACTGCACTAAAATTTTAGAAGAAGCAGAGGTGATTTTCACGCTTGATTTTAACGCATTTCATCGAACAGGCGAAATGGAGCATACTTTAGCAAAACTCACCGTTCCTTTTGTCATGATCGATCATCATCAAAAACCTGATGATTATGCGACTTATATGTACTCTGACACTTCATTTGGATCAACATGTGAAATGGTTTACAACTTTATTTCTTTCTTAAATAAAAAAGAAGATATTGACAAAACCATTGCAACATGTATTTACACGGGAATTTTGACCGATTCTGGTTCATTTCGTTTTCCAGGAACTACAGGAAACACACACCGAATTATTGCCGAATTAATTGACCTTGGTGTTGAAAATACGCAAATTCCTGTTTTATTATTTGACAACAGCTCATACAGCCGTTTGCAATTATTAGGACGTGCGTTGCAGAATATGAAAGTTTTTGAAGCACACAAAACGTCATATACTTCGCTCACTCAAGATGAATTAGATTCATTTGATTATGTAAAAGGCGATACCGAAGGAATAGTAAATTATGGCCTAAGCATAAAAGGTATTGTTTTTACTGCTATTTTTATCGAAAATAAAGACGAGCAAATTATCAAGATATCTTTCCGTTCGCAAGGCGGTTTTGATGTTAACCAATTTGCCCGAGATCATTTTAACGGTGGAGGCCATAGCAATGCCGCTGGTGGAAAATCTCTATTATCAATGGAAGAAACTTTAGCTAAATTTGAAGATTTAGTGTCTAAACTTACAATATAACTGAATATGAAATATTTAAAAATCAGTATTTACATGCTCCTTTTTACTGTTTTGCTTTCGAGCTGCAAACAGCATGAAGAAGCCAGAAGACCGCTTTCAAGAGTATCAGGGACTTTTATGAAAAAATCGGCTGACCGAAATAAAAAGTTAGTTGCCAATGAAGAAGAAGTCATCAAAAAAATCATCAAAAGCAATCCGAAAGTAAAATATTACGCAACACGAAAAGGATATTGGTTTTCTTATGATGAAAAAAATCCAACTGAAACTCAAACGCCTAAAAAAGGAGATATTGCTTATTTCAATTTAGAAATAAAAGATATTCAAGGCAATGTAATTTATTCAGAAGCCGATCTTGGACCACAAACTTATTATGTTGACAAACAAGATATCATGATGGGATTGCGCGACGGTATCAAATACATGCACAAAAATGAAACCGTTACCTTTTTATTCCCTTCACATATCGCTTACGGGTACCATGGAGACAATAAGAAAATTGGACCAAATGAATCGTTAATGTGTACCGTAACGTTACGCAATTTTGTTCCTGATCCTACAGCTCCAAAAGTTGCAGCTCCTGCACAACAAACCACTCCAATGGAAGTTTCTGCTGGACAAACTCCAAAACCCGCTACACCAAAACCAGTCGCAGCAAAGCCTGTTGCTCCAACTAAAAAAGATACAGTAAACCCATAAAAAAAACATTTTAGAAATGAAAAAAAGTATTTTATTATTACTACTAGCCGTTACTTCTCTTTATTCATGCAAAGATGAACACAGTAATTTGCCTGATGGTCTATACGCCGATATTGAAACTAACAAAGGACATATAATCGTTGAATTAGATTATAAAAAAGCCCCTATTACTGTAGCTAATTTTGTTACATTGGCAGAAGGAAAAAACGAATTTGTTACTAAAGATTACAAAAAAGGAAAACCTTTTTACGATGGACTAAAATTCCATAGAGTTATTGAAAATTTCATGATTCAATCTGGAGATCCAGAAGGAACAGGATCTGGAGATACTGGATATAAATTCAAAGACGAAATTACCGATTTGAAGTTTGACAAAGCTGGAGTTTTAGCAATGGCAAACAATGGCCCTGGAACAAACAGCAGCCAATTTTTTATTACACATGTTGAAACGCCTTGGTTAGAAGGAAGACACACTATTTTTGGTCATGTAGTTGATAAAGGACAAGAAGTAGTAAACCAAATCAAACAAGACGACACAATCGTTGCAATTACGATTATCAGAAATGGTGAAGCGGCAAAGAAATTTGATGCAGTAAAAGTATTTCACGACTATTTTTCTGAAATTGAAAAAGAAAGAAGCAAATATGCTGGTGTTCAAAAAGAAAAAGTGGCTTACTATGCTTCAATAAAACCAAAAGCTACTAAAACACATTCAGGTTTAGAATTTGTTATTACTGAAAAAGGATCTGGGAAAAAACCAGCGACTGGATCTCAAATTTACATTCACTATGCAGGTTTCCTAGAAGATGGAACATTATTTGATTCAAGCATTGCGGATGTAAATAAAACTTTTGGAAAATACGATAAAGCTAGAGATGAACAGCATGGCTACCAACCAATTCCATTTCAAGCAGGAAGAAAAGACGGTTTGATTCCTGGATTTATCGAAGGAATCGAACAACTTTCATTTGGAGATAAAGCGGTTTTATTTATTCCGTCTCATTTAGCTTACGGTGCAACTGGAGCTCCAGGAGTTATTCCGCCAAATGCTAATATTATTTTCGAAATTCAATTATTAGAAAAACCACAATAATAAATTATACATCGACTTAAATTCGAAACAAAATGAAATTTAAATTTCTAGTATTATTTTGCTTGGCTTTAGTAAACTTGCAAGCTCAAACAACAAAAAAGCCTGTAGCAAAACCAAAAGCACCTCAATCAAAAGTTGCTCCGGCCAAACCTGCTGCAACAGCAAAACCAGTTGTTCCTGAAGATCCGAACAATGGTATTTTTGCAACGATTTCGACTACCAAAGGAGATATCGTTATTTCTTTATTATATAAAAAATCACCTCTTACGGTAGCCAACTTTGTTTCATTGGCAGAAGGAACAAATCCTAATGTAAAAATAGAAAAACTAAAGGGTAAGCCTTTTTATGACGGATTAAAATTTCATCGCGTAATCAATGATTTCATGATTCAAGGAGGAGATCCAGACGGAAATGGTTCTGGTGGCCCTGGATATTCATTCAGAGATGAATTTAGCCCTGATTTAGTATTTGATAAAGGCGGTATTCTTGCAATGGCAAATTCTGGTCCAGCGACAAATGGAAGCCAATTTTTCATTACGCACAAAGACACTCCATGGTTGACTGGAAAACATACTATTTTTGGATATGTTGTTTCGGGAATGGACAACGTTAATAAAATTGTTCAGGATGATGTCATGACAAAAATTACTATTACACGCAAAGGTGCTGAGGCACAAAAATTTGACGCTGTAAAAGTTATTGCTGAAGATGCAAAAAAACAAGAAGCAAAAAAATTAGAAGATCAAAAAGTAATCGCTCAAAAAGCGGCTTATTTTGCAACAACAAAAGCTAAAGCAACTACAACTGCATCTGGTTTAAAATATGTAATTACACAAAAAGGAACTGGTGTAAAAGGAGCTGAAGGATCAACAATTTATTTCCACTATGCTGGATATTTTGAAGACGGAAATCTTTTTGACAGCAGTATGTCAAATGTGGCAAAAGCATACGGAAAATATGATGCCAATAGAGATGCACAAGGTGGCTACAAAGCTTTTCCTTTTACAGTTGGTAAAAAAGACGGGATGATTCCTGGTTTTCTTGAAGCATTAGATATGATGACTGACGGTGAAAAAGCGATTTTCTTTCTTCCTTCAAATTTAGCTTATGGAGAAAAAGGTGCTGGAGGCGTAATTCCACCAAATGCAACTTTGATTTTTGAAATTGAGACTTATAAAAATCAGCCGGTTAAATAATTAACACCAACGATTTATAAAAAAACTAAAACCATCAAAGCGTTTGTTTTGATGGTTTTTTCTTTTCAATCCCATTCTGATTTTCTGATAAATACGCAATTTACGAATCCAAAACACCCATAAAACAACATTAAAACTAACGTTTAAGTACAATTTCTGCCAAATCACAAACAAAATAGCTTACCTTTGCCGGCCTTAATTTTTAAAACCGGAATTTCCAATGTCACAAAACAATGTATTAAAAGGAGTTTTTTTAGTTGCTTTAGGAGCTACAACTTACGGAATGCTAGCCACTTTTGTAAAAATGGCGTATTCTGAAGGATATACAACTGCCGAAGTAACCACTTCACAATTTGTTTTAGGAATAATTGGAATCCTGATCATCAACACATTCCAGAAAATAAAAAATAAAGGAACTGCCGTAAAAGCTTCTTCAAAAAACATCGCAAGCTTAATGCTTGCCGGAACATCGTTAGGGATGACAAGTTTGTTTTACTATTTGGCTGTAAAATACATTCCGGTTTCAATTGGAATCGTTTTATTAATGCAAACAGTTTGGATGGGCGTTTTGCTTGAAATGATTTTAGAAAAAAAATTGCCTTCAAAGCAAAAAGTTACGGCTGTTTTTATTGTGCTTATCGGAACAGCATTGGCTACAAATCTTATTCATGCAGATTTCAAATTGGATTGGAGAGGAATTGTTTGGGGACTTTTGGCCGCGGCATCTTTTACTACAACCATGTTTACTGCAAATCGTGTCGCTACTGAAATTTCTTCGGCACAACGAAGTCTATACATGCTTTTGGGTGGAGCTGTAATTGTTTTTTCTTTTGCTTTTGCAACCCAAGTGGGTACATTTAATTTGGGTATTTTCATGAAATGGGGAATTGTCTTGTCTTTATTTGGAACAATCATCCCTCCTATGCTTATGAATGCTGGTTTCCCATTAACAGGAATTGGCTTAGGAAGCATCGTTTCTGCTCTCGAACTTCCTGTATCGGTGACAATGGCTTTTATTCTTTTAAATGAAAAAGTAATCTTTTTACAATGGGTTGGGATTGCCTTAATCATTCTTGCCATAATTATTATGAATGTAAATTTTAAGGCAAAAAAGTAAACGTTTTTACAAAGCTTTAAAAAAAAGTCTCTTGTAATGCAATAATTGTTAATTTTTTTATAAATTCGTGATATACAACAAGATATCATGAAACAACCTTGGCATTTATATTTAATGGCTTCTTTATATATACTTGCTGGCATCAATCATTTCAGGAAACCAGGAATGTACATCAGAATCATTCCTCCCTTTTTTAAAAACCCCAAATTAATAAATAACTTAAGTGGATTTGCCGAAATTATATTAGGCATACTCCTAATGCTTTCTTTTACAAAAAATTTTGCTGCATGGGGAATTATTGCATTGCTAATTGCCGTATTTCCAGCCAACTTGTATATGTACCAAAATAAAAAAGCGAGTTTTAATTTACCAAAATGGATTTTATTTGTACGTTTGCCCTTACAAATTGTTTTGATTTTTTGGGCATACCAATATACCCTTTAACAATCGAATCTATTAATTTTAAATTACTTAATTATGAAAAAATTATTTGCAGAGTTTTTTGGAACATTCTGGTTAGTATTTGGAGGTTGCGGAAGTGCCATTTTTGCGGCCGGAATTCCTGATTTAGGAATTGGATTTGCAGGAGTTGCTTTAGCTTTCGGTTTAACGGTTTTAACAATGGCTTATGCTGTTGGACACATTTCTGGAGGACATTTTAATCCTGCAGTTTCATTTGGATTATGGGCTGGCGGAAGATTTTCAGCCAAAGATTTAGTACCATACATCATTGCACAGTGCGTTGGAGCAATTGCTGCCGCAGGAACTTTGTACACGATTGCTTCTGGAAAAGCGGGTTTTGCAATTGACAATACGAAAGCTGGCGCATTTGCATCAAACGGTTTTGGTGCTTTTTCTCCTGATGGCTATTCTTTGCAATCTTGTTTTATAGCTGAATTTGTACTGACTTTATTTTTCCTTTTAATTATTCTAGGTGCAACAGATAAATTCGCAAACGGAAGATTTGCTGGGATCGCAATTGGTTTGGGTCTAACTTTAATCCATTTAATTAGTATTCCAATTACAAATACTTCTGTAAACCCTGCGAGATCTTTATCGCAAGCGATTTTTGTTGGAGGAGAACCATTATCTCAAGTTTGGTTGTTCTGGGTGGCACCAATTTTAGGTGCTGTCGTAGCTGGATTTATCTATAAAAACTTGCTACAAAATCAAGACGAAGCCTAATTTTCATTTCACTAAAAACATTTATAAATTTTAAAAAATTAAATATGGAATTTTTATATTTCTTGCTTATTGGCGCAATTTCAGGATGGCTTGCTGGCCAAATATGGAAAGGTGCAGGTTTTGGTTTAATTGGTAATATTATCGTCGGAATTATTGGTGGTTTTATTGGCGGATGGATCGCCGGAAAACTCGGTATTGGCGGAGGCGGACTCCTGTGGCAAATTCTGATTGCCGTTGGAGGTGCATGGGTACTGCTTTTTATCATCAGCCTAATCAAAAAATGATAAGACATCAGCAATAAATTAATTACCTAATATCTTATAAAGAGAAAAAAGATTCATTGTGAACTTTTTTCTCTTTTTTATTTTTAAACAAACCAAAAACATAATTCATTAAATTTGAGCAACTACACTATTGAATTATGAATGCAATAATTGATTATTTCAGCACAATTCCCTCTTCACATCGAAGTCTAATTTTGATTGGAGGCATCACTCTTTTTTGGTTGATTGAAAATGCCTTTCCGCTTTTTCAAATGCAATATAAAAAATGGCATCATGCGGGCATCAATATCTTTTTTACATTGACAACCATTATCGTCAACTTTGTTTTGGCATTTATTCTAATCAAAACCGCAGCTTGGACAACCGAAAATCATTTTGGAATTCTAGAATGGCTTCCAGAAATTCCGATTTGGCTTTACACCATTATGGGTCTGCTTTTGTTAGATTTAATTGGTGCCTATATGGCTCATTTTGTCCAACATAAAATAAAATTTTTATGGCGTTTTCATTTGATTCATCATACAGATACTTGGATCGACACAACTTCAGCAAATAGACATCATCCAGGTGAAAGCGTAATTCGGTTTATTTTTACCACTTTAGGCGTTTTGATTGTCGGAAGCCCAATGTGGATGGTTTTTCTGTATCAATCATTATCTGTAATAGGTTCACAATTCAATCATGCCAATATTTCGCTTCCAAAAAAACTGGATGTTTTTCTGAGTTATTTTATTGTTTCGCCAAATATGCACAAAGTACATCACCATTATGTACTGCCCTATACAGATAGCAATTATGGGAACATTTTTTCGATTTGGGATCGCCTTTTTGGAACTTTTACCACCTTGCCAAAAGATCAATTAATTTATGGAGTAGATACCCATATGAAGCCCGAAGAACACAACAAATTGGGAAATTTATTGCAAATTCCGTTTCAAAAATCGAGATCGATAAAAAACAGTTAAAATCAGTAAAAAAAAATACCTCGGCGAACCAACTAATTATTTTTTTTATTAATATTGATATATAAAATGAAAATCAATCTATTAATCATTAACCTCTATTTTGAATTAATTTTCACGAGATGAAAAAGAGTAGCCGCAAAGAATTGAATTGGGAACAAACAGAAAGACTTGTTTCGTTAGCTTTAGAAGAAAAAAATCCATTTGAAATTATAAAAAAAGAATTTGGATTAGCAGAAAAGGAAGTTCTGGAAATCATGAAGAAGAAAATGCCTCTTGAAAAATTTGAGATGTGGAAAAAGAAGGCAATAGCAAATAAGCCAAAACCTAAACCAGTCAAAATTGATGACTTCGACGAAGACTTGGACGGAAAATATTACATAAAGAACAAACTAGACTAATAGAAAACTCCTGAAATTCAGGAGTTTTTTTTATTTTTATATATAAATGTAACAATTTGATAATTTAGAAGTCAAATACACATAACTAAACGCGAACAAATGAAAAAAATAATTTACACCTTAGCTCTTGCTGTAACATTTTGGAGCTGTAAAACGGGAAGTACATCGGGAGATGCAAAAAGCAAAACTGTTGATGTCAACATTAATCTAGTCGATGTTAAAGATGACAAAGTCTTGGTAACAGTAACGCCTCCTGCAATCAAAACAGATGAAGTGATTTACAGTATCCCAAAAACAGTTCCTGGAACCTATTCAACAGACAATTATGGTAAATACTCTGATGGTTTTAAAGCTTTTGATGCCAAAGGAAATGAGCTGACTGTAAAAAGAATTGACGATAATTCTTGGTCAATTTCGAATGCAAAAACACTTAAAAAAATCACTTATTTAGTTGGAGATACTTTTGACACTGAAAAAGGTACTGGATTTGGAAATGATGATGTGTTTTCGCCAGCGGGAACAAACATCAATGCCGGAGTAAACTTTATGGTGAATACACACGGTTTTGTTGGTTATTTCCAAGATAAATTAGACGTACCATACAAAGTTACGATTACACATCCAGAAACGCTTTGGGGCGCAACTTCAATGACAGATACAGACGACAGCAAAACCAGCGATGTTTTTACAACGCCTCGTTATGCCGTTTTGGTTGAAAATCCAATTATGTATTCTAAGCCAGATTACACGACATTCAACGTAAACGGAATGGATATCTTGATTGCGGTTTATTCTCCAACTGGAAAATTTACAGCGGAAAGCATTACGCCTGAAATGAAAACTATGATGACGGCGCAGAAAAACTTTTTAGGAAAAATCAATTCTACTAAAAAATATACTGTTTTATTGTACTTGTCAACTCTTGCAAAAGATGATGCACATGGTTTTGGAGCTTTAGAACATCCAACAGCAACAACAGTAGTTTTGCCAGAATCTATGCCAAAAGAAAAATTGGTTGAATCAATGAAAGATGTGGTTTCGCATGAGTTTTTCCATATTGTAACGCCATTGACAATTCACTCAAAAGAAATTCAGTATTTTGATTACAATGCACCAAAAATGTCTGAGCACTTATGGATGTACGAAGGTGTAACGGAATATTTTGCGAATCTTTTCCAAATCAATCAAGGTTTGATCGATGAAGCAGAATTCTATACTAGAATTGCTGATAAGATCGAACAAGCAAAAGGCTTAAACGATACGATGTCATTTACTGTAATGAGTAAAAATGTATTGGAGCAACCTTATAAAGACCAATATTTGAATGTGTATCAAAAAGGTGCGTTGATCGGTATGTGCATTGATATTATCATTAGAGAAAAAAGCAATGGAGAAAGAGGAATTCTTGATTTAATGCACAAATTATCAAATGAATATGGTATCGAAAAACCATTTAACGATGAGGAACTTTTTGCTAAAATCACACAGTTGACTTATCCGGAAGTTGGTGAATTCCTAAACAAATATGTAGCTGGAACTACTCCAATTCCTTATGATTTTTATTTAGCGAAAGTTGGTGTAACAAAAGCAAATGAGAAAAAACCAGGGCCAATATTCTTGAAAGGACAAACTCCTTATATTTCTGTTGACAAACAAACTAAAGAAATTGCTGTTCGCTCTGACATCCAACCAAATGAATTTTTCAAAAATCTTAATTTGAAAGGTGGCGATATTATTGTTTCAATAAATGACAAGCCATACTCACTAGCAAATATTTATGATTTAATTGGAGAAAGTGAAAACTGGAAAGAAAACGATCCAATTACAGTAAAAATCAAACGTGCTGGAAAAGAAGAAACTATAAAAGGAACAGTTAAATTGCCTTATGAAGAATCTGAAACTTTTAAAGCTACTGATGCTTCAAAAGACAAACTTAAAAATGCATGGTTGAAAGGGTAATTCTTTCATCTTTTATAAAATAAAAAACCGACAAGTGATTGTCGGTTTTTTTATGTCAATTTGCAGAAGAAAACAAGAATTTCAAGATTTGATTTGGTTTACGTGGCTTCGATTTCGCTCAGCCTGACAATCCGAAATTCAACTTCTTTCTTCTATATTCTATATTCTTATTTCTTCACAGGAAATTTCCAGTCAAACTCATCTTTGTCATTGATGATCGCTCCTATTTCGAATTTTACTACTTCATCAAATTCGGTTTGAAGAATAAACCAGTTGTCTTCGTTGAAATAATTCTCAAAAGTATCAAAAGTTTCTTGATTGAATTTTGTAATTCCTTTTGTTGCCAGATCTTTCTTAACATCAGCAATTTTTCTTCCGATTAATTTAAATCCGAAAACTTCTAGCTCATTACTTGAAGCTACTGCGTAACCAAATTTAAAATCTTCTTCTTGATAAAAAGTCAATCTGATTTTATGTGCATTGTACACAAAAATCACATTTTCATCTTCATCTTTATAGTTTTTATCAGGTTTTCCTAAAACAGCCGTTACATCGTTCTGTTTCATTCCGAAAAGTAATTTGTCAATTCCTGATTTTAGATTTATTTTCATATTTCGTTTTCTTTGTTTGAAGTGCAAATTTCGTGAAGTTTTTTGTTGTTTCGGTACGAATTGCACAAATTTTCTCGTATTTAAATTATACTACTTTCGCGAAAGACCTAACTGGTTTTAAAAACCTGTTAGGTCTCACAACACATTTAGTTTTGATAATTCTTTTTATTTGGTTTATTACTCATATAGAAAGTAATTTTTCCACCATTCATTACATCTTCATGCTTCAAGAAAGGTTTTGAAAGTTCTTTTCCGTTTAAAAGCACTTTTGAAACAAATACATTTTTATCCGATTGATTAACTGTTGAAACTTCAAAAGTTTTTCCGTTTTCTAAATTGAAAACCGCATTTTTCACCAATGGACTTCCTAAATCATATTCATCAGAACCTGGCGCAACTGGATAAAATCCTAAACTGCTAAAAATATACCAAGCACTCATTTGTCCAAAATCATCATTTCCGCCTAAGCCATCAGCTCCATTTCGGTACATTTTTTTCAAGATCATTCTGATTTTATCTTGTGCTTTCCAAGGCGAATTTGTCCAATTGTATAAATAAACAACGTGATGCGAAGGTTCATTTCCATGAACATAATTCCCTATGATTCCGTCTCTGGTAATATCTTCTGTATTTTCAAAATATTTATCTGGAAGATGCATGTTGAATAATGAATCCAAACGAACGCTAAATTTGTCGTTTCCGCCCATCAACTTAATCATTGCTGCAGGATCTTGCGGCACATACAAACTGTAATTCCATGAATTTCCTTCAATAAAACCTTGTCCGTGCGTGTCTAGCGGATCAAATTCTTTTTTGAAAGTTCCGTTGTTTAATTTCGGACGCATGAATCCTGTTTTTTCATCATAAACATTTTTATAGTTTTTCGATCTTTCGATGAATTCATTATAAATGTCTGTTTTTCCTAATTTCTTTGCTGCTTGTGCGATCGCCCAGTCATCATAAGCATATTCCAATGTTTTTGAAACCGAAGAACCGTTTTTATCCTCAGGAACATAACCCATTTTCATATAATATTCCAATCCGTCGTAATATGGAACTTTTGCTGTATTGACACACGCTTGAAGGGCTTTTTCGGCATCAAATTTTATATTCCCTTTTACAATGGCATCAGCAACTACAGAAACAGAGTGATACCCAATCATACACCAATTTTCATTAGCATAATGCGACCAAACTGGAAGCATTTTATGTACACTTTGATCAGAATGTGCTAACATTGAACTTACCATATCAGCATTTCGAGTTGGCTGAATGATATTAAAGAAAGGATGCAAAGCTCTATAAGTGTCCCACAGCGAATAACTTGTATAATTAGTAAAGTTCTCTGCTTTATGAACATTCATATCTAAACCTTTATAATTATGATCTAAGTCCATATATTCTGTCGGACCAAGAAATGCATGATACATTGCAGTATAAAAATTCACATAATCTTCTTTTTGAATGGCTTCAATCTGAATTTTGTTCAATTCATTGTTCCAAATTTCCTGACTTTGTTTTTTTACTTTTTCGAAATCCCAACCCGGGACTTCTTTTTTCATATTTTCCAAAGCTCCTGTCGAACTTACTGGTGACAATGCCATTTTAATTTTGATTTTCTCGCCTTCTGCAGTATCAAAATCAAAGAACAATTTTAGGTTTTGTCCTGCCATTTCTGGGAAGTTTTTCGTTTGATCAAATCTTCCCCAAAAACCTCTGTAAACACTTTTTTCTTGAGCCGCTTGTCCGTAGCTTTTTATTGGTTTGCTGAAAGACATTGCAAAATAAACCGTTCTGGTTCTCGCCCAACCATTTGTCTGACGATAGCCTGTGATCAAAGTATCATTTTCAACACGAACAAACGTCCAGACATTTTTCTTGTCATAGTTATAAATTCCCGAAGTCAAATCTAAAATAATATGTGCATCATCTGCCTTTGGAAAAGTATATTGATGCATTCCGACTCTTGTTGTTGCGGTCAATTCGGCTTTAATTTTATGATCTTCTAGAAAAACACTGTAATACGCTGGTTCTGCTTTTTCTGTAGTATGCGAAAATACCGAACGATAACCAGACATCGGTTTTGAAGCCACTCCCGGATTCAATTGCAATTTTCCTGTCGTTGGCATAATTAGAAAATCACCTAAATCTGAATGTCCTGTTCCACTGAAATGAGTATGACTGAAACCAACGATTGTTTTGTCTTCGTATTGATAACCTGCACAATATTTATACACTTCTCCATTGTATTTTCCATTCAAACTATAAGCGATCGTATCGGTTTCTGGACTTAGTTGCACGCTTCCAAAAGGCACAGTCGCTCCGGGATAGGTGTGTCCCATTCTGGCAGTCCCAATCATTGGATCAACATATTGAATTAGGTTTCGTTTTTCAGTGGCCTTTTTTTGTGCCGTTGCATTGAAAGCAAACATCAAAAATGAAAATCCGAAAAGAAGGCTTTTGCAATTTATTCTATTCATTGGGTATTTTTTTAATTATATTTTTCCAAAAAACATAAGATAATCGCTAAAACGATTTAATTGATTTTTGGTTTAGAAAAATACAATAAAATACGCTTTTAAAAAAAATAAATTTATGCTGTGTGAAGCAGTTTTAAATATCTTTACCGTTTAAAATCTTAAAACAAGAATAGATCAACGTTTACTATTGAAAAATAGATAACTAGTTGTAAATTTCAATAGAAATAAGAATACAACCAAAATGAACTTAATTAATCAATTTTTACGAACTATGAAAAAGTGCATG
The DNA here is from genome assembly GCF_039581405.1 of Flavobacterium mesophilum. Classification (NCBI taxonomy): domain Bacteria; kingdom Pseudomonadati; phylum Bacteroidota; class Flavobacteriia; order Flavobacteriales; family Flavobacteriaceae; genus Flavobacterium; species Flavobacterium mesophilum. The sequence goes on from NZ_JBCPXZ010000001.1 coordinate 866,888, forward strand.
TCAATAATTTCATCAATCTTAGTGAGCACTATAATTTATTCTTGCTCTCAAAAAAAAGAGAAGACAGACACAAACTTGAAAGAATATTGTGAGATTATTTTTAAATCAAATAAGAAAAATGTTTATGTCGATAATCATTACAGTTATTCAGAAGAATTGGTTAAGCAGAAAAATGGAAAATATGAAAAAATAGAAAAGAAGTTAACCTTCACTAAAAAAGAGTGTGACAGTTTAGCAAAATACGCTTACCAAATTATAAAAAATCCAACTCTCTCTCATACAATATTAACTTGTGGAGCTGGCGAAAACATTTCAATCGAAATCAGTTATTGCGGTACAAGTATTGCATGTAAATATTCGTCAATAGAAAGCTGGTCTACATTATCAAATGATAACAGAAAACTATATAACATTTTAAATTCCAAAACTGCAATCCCGAAATAAAACACTCGTATTACAGTTACGAATTAATCATAATTTACCTTTCAAACTCTCTTTCACCTCATCAAACCATTCATTTCTCAGAATGCTTAATACAATAGAATCACGGCGCAAATCGCTGTCTCGTGTTGGCATATTGCTTCTTAGGATGCCATCAACTTTACAGCCAATGCTTTTCATCGCGGCAATACTTCTTTCGTTATTATTGTCAGCGCGGAATTCTACTCTTTCCATTCCCAAAGTTTCGAAAGCAAATTGAAGCAATAAAAATTTACAGTGTTTGTTCAGTCCCGTACCTCTAAAAGCAGATCCGTACCAAGTGTAGCCTAATTGCAGCGTTTGAAATTCAAGATTGATGTCGTAAAAACGCGTAGAACCTGCGTATTTTTGAGATTTTTTATCGAAAACTATGAAAGGAAATTCTTTTTTCGATTCTCTTGCTTTGATTGCCAATTGAATGTAGTTGATCAAATTTTCTTTTCCTTCGGCACCAACTAATGAATATTTCCAAGTTTCTGGCTCGTTGATTGAAATTTCTAAGAGATTTTCAACATCTGATTCTTGAAGCGGGCGCAACAAAACGAAATCATCTTCTAAAATTATATTGTCTGAGAAACTGAAATTTGAGGCTGTATCCATTTACTATATTCTTTTAAGTCTTGTTCAATTATTTTTGACCTTGTGCAACTCGATCTATTTTTAACTGTCGTAACTGCCATAGAACAGCAATCAAAGCCCCTATAGCTCCACCCGCATAACTAAAATTATGCATTTCAACAGCTGCAATAAAATTTTTCACATTTTGAATTTGAAGCGGAAAACAACAAGTTGATTCTAATTCCGATGAACCCAAATATCCATAACATAATCCTAGCAGACCAACCATTGCAGTTGTCCCCAACATTATAAGAATTGCATGAATAATGCTTTTTGTCATTGTTTTTGCATTAATAGAAAACAATCCAACAAAACCAAAGAGAATCCCTGCATACAAACCAATCCACCAAACGCACCACACACCAATTATTGAAGCAACCAATCTCGGAGCGTTTCTTCCGTATTCTACAAAGCCAAATCTTTCAAACAAAACTTGTGTGAAGAATTCTTCTGAGATTGTATATGTAAACTGATTATGCAAAACACCAAAAAGTGAAGCAATAATAATACTTAAGAAAATACAACTAACAAAAACAAGCGCTTTTTTCATCTTACATTTTACAATAAGAATTACTCACTCATTTCGTCATAACGTTCTGGAATTTGTGGATCGTAAAGCGGGCATTTGAATTCTTCCATTATAGAAACCAATTGATTCATAGTTTTTCCTTCGGTTCCATAACAATCAATTTTAACGCTTTGTGGTGTTGTAATTACTTGAAAAGCGCCTCTCCCAGCATTATTTTTCCAGCTGTTTTCATCGACTCTTTCCCATTTTGAAAACACCGAATTGATTCTGTTTACGATTACATCAATTTGAATAACAGCCAGACCTTCTACTTCTTCTTTTTCAACAAGAGCTTCATAAACTTCTTGATTGTTAAGGTAGATTTCATCTAGATATTTCCAAAAAAGCAATTCGTACATATTGAAGTTTTTTTAAACCATATAAGTAATATAAGTTCATATTACAAAGTACTAAAAAAATACTAAATTGGACTTATATTACTTATATGGTTAATTTATTTTAATAATTGAATGTTCCGTATTCGCTGATAATTGTAAGCTTTTTAGAATCTGAAGCTTCTACTCTACCAACGATTTGTGCATCCACATTGAATGATTTCGAAATTTCGATAATATCTTGAGCGATGTTTTCTGGAACATAAAGCTCCATTCTGTGTCCACAGTTGAAAACTTGATACATTTCTTTCCAATCTGTTTTTGATTGTTCTTGAATTAATTTAAACAATGGCGGAACCGGAAATAAATTATCTTTTATAACGTGTAAATCTTTTACGAAATGCAAAATTTTAGTTTGTGCACCACCACTACAATGTACCATTCCATGAATATCTTCTGGAGTATATTTATCTAAAATTTTCTTGATGATTGGCGCATAAGTCCTAGTTGGCGAAAGCACTAATTGACCTGCATTGATTGGGCTATTTTCAACCTCATCAGTCAAATTAACTTGCCCAGAATAAATTAATTCTTCTGGAACTGCTGCATCATAACTTTCTGGATATTTTTTAGCCAAATATTTTCCGAAAACGTCGTGACGCGCAGAAGTAAGTCCGTTGCTTCCCATTCCGCCATTATAGCTCTTTTCATAAGTTGCTTGACCGAAAGAAGCCAAACCAACAATTACGTCACCCGCTTTGATATTTGCATTATCCACAACATCGCTGCGTTTCATTCTTGCAGTTACTGTTGAGTCAACAATAATGGTACGAACAACATCTCCAACATCTGCAGTTTCTCCGCCTGTTGAATGAATCGTTACGCCAAAAGATTTTAATTCGTTGATTAATTCTTCTGTTCCATTAATGATGGCAGAAATCACCTCAGCCGGAATTAAATTTTTATTTCTTCCGATGGTTGATGAAAGCAAAATATTATCTGTTGCTCCAACACATAATAAATCATCAATATTCATGATTAACGCATCCTGAGCAATTCCTTTCCAAACCGAAAGATCTCCGGTTTCTTTCCAATACATATACGCCAATGACGATTTTGTACCTGCGCCGTCAGCGTGCATAATCAAGCAATGTTCTGCATCTTGGGTAAGATAATCAGGAACAATTTTACAAAATGCCTGCGGAAATAAACCTTTATCAATATTTTTTATTGCGTTGTGTACGTCTTCTTTTGATGCCGAAACACCTCTTTGTGCGTACCTTTTGCTAGAATCTGAACTCATGAAACTTAGTTTGTGTTGATGTGGTGCAAAGATAATTAGATTTTTTAATTCTTGGGTTTATACCAATTTAAAATTAGATTTTATTCGACCTTAAATATCTCGCATTAAAATTATGTCATTCATAAAAAAAATCGACAGTGAGCAAACTGCCGATTTTTAGACATCAAAATTATTCGAAGATTATGATATTTTACTTCCAGTCAGGCATCGATGCATTTTGAAACAAGGTCGTCCTTGTAGAATTGTCGGTTGTACTGACTGTTTGAATATTTTTAGCTGAAAGCCCATCATTTGAGGTATTTACAAAAATGACTTTTGCTTCATTTGGTGAGAATTTGACATCCAAATCATTGAAACCATTTTCTTTATCTGAAGCCAATTCTGCTGATGTATTCGTAGCAACAGTGTATATGAATATTCTGGAATCCAATCGTCTGTAATCCGCATTTTCAAATCCAGAAACATCTCTGGTATATACTACTTTTGAATTATCAATAGAAATATCAATACCGCTTGCACCTCCGGTTACTCCAGAAAGCACTGTGTACAAAACAGTTCCGCTCATGTCTATTGCATAAATTTCGACGCTGTAACCAGAAACATCATTTACTTTTAAGACAATTTGGCTTCCGTCGCGGCTCCATTCGCATTCTGAAATAAATTTGCCATTTGGTGTTTTGAACAATTGAACCAAACCAGATCCGTCAGCATTTATTCGGTAGAGTTTATCAAAATTTGGATAAATCAATTGGCTACCATTTGTGCTCCAAGCATAACTTACATTATCCATATTGAAACCAGCAATTGGTACAAAATTGGTGATTTTTCTAACATCTGTACCATCAGGATTCATACTGAAAATTTGATTCAAAGATCCGTCAGTGCTGATATAAGCAATTCTATTAATACTTAAATTTTTTCTTGGCCTAAAACTGTTTACTTCTGCAGAAGACAATTGGAGTTCATTTCCTGATTCATCAGCTGTAAAAATCACGTTATTGTTTTTTATCTTTTTCACATACATATATCTCGGATTCGGGAAAGCCAATGTTCTAAATGAGTTCGTCACGCTGTTTATAGGCTTATTTATTCCGTCACTAACAGTTACCTGCCAATAATATTTTGTACTATAACTTAAATCTTTGATGCTTAAAGTTGTTGCTGTAAGATCAGAATATGTTTTGACCTCATCTGTCGTTCCATTTTTTACCGTAACCGTATAAGTCAACGGATCTCCTTCTGGATCTTTTGCAGTCCAAGTCAAATTAAGGCTTAAAGCTTGTCCTGTAGCATTGTCTACAGGAGCAGTAAGAGCCGGAACCTCTGGCGGTTTATTTGTTGCAGTTGATACTTCTAACTCAAAAATAACTTCAATTTCAATATCTTTTTCAATTGTACCGGGCACAAATCTGGCAATAAAACCATCTTTTTGAGCTTGAAACGCGTATTTCCCTACGGGTATTTTGTCAATTTTAAAGTATCCATCTTTATCGGTATAAACTGTACTTGTAGTTGGGCTTGAAGATACACGAGCATTTTCGATTCCTGTGTATGTTCTCACATCAACAACTCTTCCTTTTAATGATCCTGTTCCAGTTTCTTGAAATTGTTCTTCACTGCAAGAAAGAGAAATTAGAAGAATAAAGCACGCCAAAATTTTTAATCCTTTTTTCATTTGAGACTGAGTTTTATTAAACTTAATATTGAACTTAATTCTTTAATCATTTGTCATTAAAGATTAAAAAGCTGCTTATTTTTTCTTTACACTAGTGTTTTTCGGAAAATAATAGGTCATTCCTAAGCCAATCCTATAAAAATAATCGTCACGAACTCCTGCCACCAGATGATCTACATTATCACTAAAAGCGGCATTAAATTCACCATACATTTTAATTCCCACATGGGGCGAGACGAGATATTCGACTCCTGCTCCAACTTGTACTTTGCTGTGGAAATTTTCTCGATGATGATCAAATTCAAATCCGGTTCCGGCAAACACGTAAGGAGAAAAAACGTCACGGGGCAATATAATGCATTCTAGATTGAGGTCTAAAGACAGATAGCCATAATCCATATAATTCTTATTGGCGACTTGAAAAACATTTGACGAAGCACTTAAATTAAATGTGGGAGAAAAAAAGAACTTCATTGCCCCTCTTGCCATTGGCATAGGCTTTGGATCTGGGTAATCTCCTTGCATAATTGCGGTTCCTACTACTGCTTCAATTCCAAATCTAGCTCTTCTGTGTTCGCTTAAATTTCTGTTGTATAATTGTGCTAAATCGGCTTCGTTTTTTTCTTTATCGTATTCGGCTACAAAATCGTCGATTTGTTTTTGCGGTGCATTTACTTCCCAAAGTTTGTCTTTGATTCCGTCAACAATAAGTCCTTCAACAGCTTTTTCAATAGCTTCTGTTACTGCCATTTGAATTGGTTCATTTCTGGTAAAACCAGTTTCAACTTCCAAAAGTCTATTTAAATTGACATATCTAAACAAGCTGGCATCTACACTTTGTGATAAAATGGTTTTTGAAACATAAACGGTATTTAAGATTTTTCCGTTTGATGTCGAAACCAACCTTAAATATACTGTTACACGATCTTGTCTGTATTGAGTAGAACCACCTGCACCAAAATATCGAGCTCCAAAACCACCCGTAATAATATTGGTGTCATAAGAAATAATTCCACCTTCAAGCAAAACTCCTGCAAATAAAAGTGGCGTTAAGACTGCTTCGTTAGGTTCTGTTTTAGATGCATATTCTTGACGTGTCGAACGAATAATGTTACGCTCATTTAGAAGATTCCCCAAATTTTCACGCTCAATTGGTATAAACCATTTTGAATCCTGTAAAGCTTTTATTAAAATAGATGTTGCTCCTTGTGTAACAGCAGTACTAAAGGTGCTTCCTAATTCGGTGGGCTTATATTGTCCTGTTTGGTCTTTAAATTTATAAACACCTACAACTATCTGCTCTTTGGGTTTTGGCATTTCTACCAATTTTTCAGTGGCAGGCGTATTTTCTCCATATACCGCTTTCTGAACCCCAACAGGCTGATTAAAATATGCTCCACATCCTGAGAATAGGCAAATTAATAAAAATAGAAAAAGGGGACTTTTATTCATAATCTCACTTATTTACAATAATACATGAACCTTTTTTACTTGGACAAAGCAAAATTTATTGTCCCGGAAGAATTACTTGTGTCTGCTCACCAGTTTCTGTATCCAAAACATCTACAACCAATCCTAAATTAGAATGGTAAATATCAACCGACAACGTTCCAAAAACGTAGGTTCCTGGTGAAAGCGTTCCATTTCCCGTACCTGTTCCTGTGCCCGTACCTGTTCCTGTCCCTGTGCCCGTACCTCCTGTACTAGTACCAAATTGATTATCGAATAAGGAATTAGAAAGCCTATTCAACAATTGATTGTTCAAATTGCTTTTAAAACGCTCCAAATCAGTCTGCTGTTTATAGCCCGTATTTGTCTGTTCTTTATAATCATTTTGAGCTTGAGCAGAACTCAGCAACCAAGGATAATTGAACGTATCTCCTCCAAAATTTGGATTTGCAGCCTTATACGTAAGATTTTGCGCAATTGATATAGTGCAAAAACCAAACAAGCACACCAGTAACACTATAGTTTTCATATAGATACTTTTTAGTTTGAACATTAAATAGTAAAACTCTTTATAGAAAAGATATACTCAATGCAAATTAATATTGAGTAATCATTTTGCTTTGCTTTTCGAGATCTTTAAAATACTTGAATAGCTTTTGAGTCGCTGAATCAGCCATGTATTTTAAAAAATCTTCATCAGGACGTGAAATAAACTCCTCTATAATATCACTATCAACTAAGATTGTAATTTTGGTCGTGCGTCCAAAAGTCAGTTCTTCTTGAACTGTTACAATTTTAGTGGTATGAATTTTCAGTTTCGAATATTGTGCATAAAACATATCATAGTAATCATTTCCAAGTTTGGTCTTTGTGTCATTGGCCACAATTCCAACCATTTCGATGCCATCAACAGGAACCGATTTTCCTGCATCACTTTCTGTCTGTTCTCCAAAAACAACTCGATCTTTACCTATAATGGCATTTTTTTCATCATAAATCAACAACATTATTATCACTTCATCTTGTTTGGTATAATTGACTTGTGTTTTGGACAACTCAACTTTTTGAATGGGTTCTAATGTTACTCTTCCGTCTTGAGCATTAGTTGATTGATTTGAATTTGATTTGTTTTTCTTAAATACACTTAGTTTATATGAAATATTCTTAAACTCTGATTTTAAATTTTCTGCAGTTCCGGTTATAAATAATAAATTCTCGATTTCTTTTACCTCGATTTTTGCTTTCACCTCTTTATTGTAAACGGCTTGTGAAAATCCGTTTTCAGAAAAAAAAATAAAAAAAGCTGCAACAATTATGTTCAGATACTTTTTCATGATCTTATCGATTGAATACGTAAATTGTACCAGAATTTCCAGATTGATTAATGATCATATCCCTGGATATCGAATTTGATCCTGTACTGAAAACCGTTAAATTATTGCCTTCTTGATTGACTTTCATCGCTTCGACTCCGCGAGAGTATATTGAAGATGAAACATCACTTATATAATTATTATTCCCTGACTGTATATAGGATTGATTTATTTCGTCTGCTTTTTTGTAGACATTCATGTAGTTATTATTACCAGTTTGCTGTGCAGTTACATAAGCATTATTACTGATAATTGTAAAATTGGCCTGATTGTAATTGCCAATTTGTGCAATTTTGACTATATTATGACTTATAATATATTGGTTGGTATTCTGATTTTGATTGCGATTATTTGATTCATTTAAAGCTATAGCATAAGCACTTATATTCCCATCAATTGATTGTGAGAATACAATTTCTGTAAAAAGAAAAAATAGTATTATTATAGCTTTCATCATTTTATTTTTAAATAATAAAAAAAGGAAGAACTGATATATCTAGTTCTTCCTTTTCTTGGTTTTTTAGTTTGCCTGTAACACTACGCTGCCATTTAAGACGCCAGTTTGAGCAACAGTACTCATATTTCCCCATCCAAATTGTGCTGTCAAAGCATAGTTAGCAACTCCGGATTGACCTATGCTAGAAGTGTTTCCAATTCCAATTTGAAGTGTTGAAGCTGAATTGAATAATCCTTCTTGATAAGTATCAGATTCGTTAGCGATACCAAATTGATAAGCATCAGCACTATTGCCCCAACCAACTTGAGTTGCACTAGAACTATTAAAGAATCCGATTTGTGTTAGATCAGCATCATTGCCAATTCCGAATTGGAAAACTGTAGCACTATTTCCTAATAGTGGACCTTGGTCAATGTCAGAAGTATTTCCCCATCCAATTTGTGTAACTGAAGCAGAGTTTGCAACACCTAATTGATCAATAGTTGATGAGTTATCAACACCTACTTGAAAAACAGTTGCAGAATTTAAAATACCATCTTGTTGAACATCTGAATCATTTGATCCAACTTGAACAACTAATGCTCCATTTAATAAACCATTTTGGTCTACATTACTAGTGTTTTGTGCCATGGCAACGCCTGCAAACAGCATCGCGGAGATGCTTAAAATTACTTTTTTCATAATAAATATATTTAATTGGTTATTAATACAAATTATTATGCAGGTTGTAATTCGGGGGAAAAAAATTTGGGTTTTGAAATGAAATCTTAAACGGAAATTGGGGGTTATTTCCTGATTTCTTTTTCAAAATTAGAAAACTTCTCGATAACCAAAACAGGTATAATTACGTATTTTACAAGAACTTAACCTGTTTTCGATGAAGTGTGAAACTATCTCGATGAACTGCCATTTTCGTTTTTTAACTTAGTACGAAAAAACTTATTTATTTCAATTTCTTTACAAATAAGCCTAAACAGACGTTAAAAAAATGTTACAGAATCACTTATTTTAACATATTCACAAAAAAAGCCTGTCTTTTTTGAGACAGGCTTTAATTAAATGTTTCGAAAAGGTTACTTGGTAAATAACAATTCTCTGTACTTGGTCAAAGTCCAGCTTTCATCATCTACTAATAATTCTAATTTATCACAATGATTGCGAATATCTTCAAAATATGGTTTTACTTTATTGCAATAAGCTTCGGCCATTTTTTGAGCATCAGTCAATTGATTTGCTTTCTTTCTTTCATTAGTCATTGCAAGCACCTTAGAATTGATTCCTTCAATATGACCTGAAATTTCTTTAATTAAAACAATCTGCTCTTTAGCCAATGCTTCAAATTCTTTTGCAAAAATTTCTTTTAAACCTTTTACGTTTTCAATTAATGTATTTTGGTAACGAATCGCCGTCGGAATTACATGGTTTCTCGCAATATCGCCCAAAACTCTTCCTTCAATTTGGATTTTCTTAGTGTATTCTTCTAATTCAATCTCATAGCGCGCTTCTGCTTCAACATGGTTAAAGATTCCTAATTCTTCAAATAAGTCTAAAGCTTGTTTGGACACTTTAGCTTTAATAGCCTCTGGAGTCGTTTTAAAATTGCTTAAACCTCTTTTTGCTGCTTCTTTCTCCCAAGCTTCGCTGTAACCGTCACCTTCAAAAAGAATCTTTTTAGATTGTTTGATGTATTCTCTCAAGACATTAAAGATCGCATCATCTTTTTTCATGTCTTTTGATTCAATCAAGTTTTCAACTTCATTTTTAAAGTCAATTAATTGTTTTGCAACAATCGCATTCAAAGTTGTCATTGCATTTGAACAATTTGAATTTGAACCAACTGCTCTAAACTCAAATTTATTTCCTGTAAAGGCAAATGGCGAAGTTCTATTTCTGTCTGTATTATCTAATAATACGTCTGGGATTTTACCAACAACGTTTAGTTTTAAATCTGTTTTTTCCTCTGGCGAAAGTTTTCCCGTTGTTACACTTTCTAATTCAGATAAAACTTTTGTTAACTGTGCTCCAATAAATACCGACATGATTGCTGGCGGTGCTTCGTTTGCTCCCAACCTGTGGTCGTTACTTGCTGTTGCTATAGAAGCTCTTAATAATGTTTCATTATCATTTACCGCTTTTATCGTATTAATAAAGAAAGTCAAAAACTGTAAATTGCTCATTGGCGTTTTACTCGGACTCAATAAATTAACTCCAGTATCTGTTGCTAATGACCAGTTATTATGTTTTCCTGAACCATTTACTCCTTTAAATGGTTTTTCATGGAATAATACTTTAAAGTCATGACGTTCAGCCACTCGCTGCATTACATCCATTAATAAAGAGTTGTGGTCAACAGCTAAATTTGTCTCCTCAAAAATTGGAGCCAACTCAAACTGATTTGGTGCAACCTCGTTATGACGCGTTTTTACCGGAATTCCTAATAACATGCATTCCTGCTCTAAATCTCTCATATAAGTAAGAGCGCGAGTTGGGATAGATCCAAAATAATGATCATCTAACTGTTGTCCTTTTGCAGAAGTATGTCCTAATAATGTTCTTCCAGTCATCATCAAATCAGGACGAGAATTTGCCAAAGCTTTGTCAATCAAGAAATATTCTTGCTCCCATCCTAAAGTTGCTGTTACCTTTTTTACGTTTTTATCAAAATAGCGGCAAACTTCTGTCGCTGCTTCATCAATCGCAGATAATGCTCTTAACAACGGAATTTTATTATCCAAAGCTTCACCAGTATACGCGATGAAAACTGTTGGAATACATAAAGTTGTACCATATATAAAAGCTGGAGAAGTTGGATCCCAAGCCGTGTAACCTCTTGCTTCAAAAGTATTTCTGATGCCTCCATTCGGAAAACTTGATGCATCAGGTTCTTGCTGTACTAATTGCGCACCGCCAAATTTCTCTACAGATTCGCTTCCGTCATAAGAAGTTTCAAAAAAAGCATCATGTTTTTCTGCAGTTGTCCCTGTTAGAGGCTGAAACCAGTGCGTATAATGCGTTACACCTTTAGACAAAGCCCACTCTTTCATTCCCATGGCAATATAGTCAGCCAATTTTCTTTCTATTTTGGTTCCATGCTGAATGGCATCTCTTACTCCTTTTAATGCATCTGAAGTCAAGAACTGCTTCATCGCCTTTTCATTAAACACATTTGCACCAAAAAGATTTGATTTTCGGCCAATTTCCTCAAATGGCACCGGCTTTCTGTTAGAAGCTTCATGTAAAGCTTGGAAACGTAATGTTGACATGGTATGTAAAGTTTTAATTCGTACTAATTTTCATTAAAAAAATGAAGAACAAATATAAACAATAAAAGTGCCTGTTCAGAATATAAATTTGAGTTTTTTGAACTATGATTTCTCAACAGAAAAGGCTTTTTTCCGAGAATAAGCAAAGGCATTCGAAGAAATATAACAATTAACAGCAATATTCTCTATTAAATAAACATTTTTTCATAATTCCTTAACTCAAAAATTCAAAAATTGTCCTTAATTATTACGAATTTATTTTTTATACCTATCTAAAATTGCTTTTTTAAAAATATACCCCATTCAAAATTGCGCTTCTCTAAAAAATAATACTCTGCAAAACAAAATAGCCCCCTAATTTTTAGGAGTAAAAAAATAAATCTATATTTGACCCAGCGAAAAAACAAAAAAAATTAATTTATATTATTATGGCTAAAATTAAGTTAGAGTACATTTGGTTAGACGGATACGAGCCAACTCAAAATCTTAGAAGTAAAACTAAAGTTGAAGAGCACGAAAATTTCAAAGGAACATTAGAAGAACTTGGAAACTGGTCATTTGACGGTTCATCAACAAAACAAGCTGAAGGAGGATCTTCTGACTGTCTTTTGGTTCCTGTTGCAATTTATCCTGATCCAACTCGTATCAATGGTTGGTTGGTTATGTCTGAAGTTATGTACGCTGACGGAACGCCACACCCATCTAACGGTAGAGCTACAATTGATGATGATAATGATGATTTCTGGTTTGGTTTCGAACAAGAGTATTTCATCATGGATACTAAAACTCAACTTCCACTTGGTTTCCCAGTTGGAGGATACCCTGCTCCACAAGGGATGTACTACTGTTCAGTAGGTGGAAAAAACACTCACGGTAGAAAATTAGTTGAAGAGCATGCTGATTTATGTATCGCTGCTGGAATCAACTTTGAAGGAATCAACCAAGAGGTTGCTTGCGGACAATGGGAATTCCAATTATTCGCTAAAGGAGCTAAAAAAGCTGGAGATGAAATCTGGGTTGCTCGTTACTTATTAGATCGTTTGACTGAGAAATATGGTTACTATATTGAATATCACCCAAAACCTCTAGGAGATACAGACTGGAATGGTTCTGGAATGCACGCTAACTTCTCTAACACAGTTCTTAGAACATGTGGTTCTCAAGAAGTTTACGAGAAAATCTGCGAGGCTTTCCGTCCTGTTACTAAAGAGCACATCGCGGTTTACGGAGCTTACAACGAGCAACGTTTAACTGGTAAACACGAAACTGCTTCTATCAACGATTTCTCTTATGGAGTTTCAGACAGAGGATGTTCTATCAGAATTCCTTTGATGACTGTTCAAAAAGGATGGAAAGGTTGGTTGGAAGACAGAAGACCAGCTTCAAACGGAGACCCTTACAAAATTGCTGCTAGAATTATCAAAACTGTTAACTCAGCGCTATAATTCAAAGCTTAAATTATATTCTAAAAAGTGCCAACATTTATTTGTTGGCACTTTTTTTTTAAGGCATCAGAGTCAAAATTTTGATTTATACATTTTAAAAGATTAACTTTAAGGCATTTAACTCTGAGTTAAAACTTGCAACCTATCTTTGTAAATCATTTTAAAAGAAATATTATGATAGTCTGGTCTCTCTTTTTACTTGCTGTAGTTTTTATTCTTGCTTTAGACTTAGGTGTCTTCAACAAAACCCCTCATATTATTAGTACCAAAGAAGCCAGCAAATGGACAATGATCTGGGTGACGATGTCATTTTTATTTTCCGGAGTAATTTATTGGCTGTACACTACAGATTATATTGCAAATCCAGATAAACTTGAACCAGCCGTAGCTTCAATGAAGTTCATTACAGGTTATTTAATTGAACTTTCCTTAAGTGTTGATAATATTTTTGTAATTGCTATTATTTTCGCTTCATTCAAAATTCCGCAAAAATACCAGCATCGCGTATTATTTTGGGGGATTTTGGGCGCAATAGTTTTTCGTGGCTTGATGATTTTCTTTGGCGTAATGCTGATCAATAAATTTACTTGGACAACGTATTTATTTGGTGCATTCTTGATTTTTACCGCCATCAAAATGTTGTTTTCCAGCGAAGATGAAGATTTTCACCCAAAAGACTCTCTCATCTACAAAATATTAGGAAAAGTAATTCCGATTACTTCGCACATGGAGCATGAGAAATTTTTCATTTTAACCGAAAAAGGAAAAAAAGCCGCTACGCCATTGTTTGTTGCTTTGATTGTAATTGAAGTGATGGATGTTTTATTTGCAGTGGACAGCGTTCCAGCAATTTTGGCCATTACATCAGATCCGTTTTTAGTATTCAGTTCTAATATTTTTGCAATACTAGGATTGCGTTCTATGTATTTCTTTTTGGCGAATATGTTGGCGAAATTCAGTTATTTAGAATATAGCTTGGTGGCTATTTTAGCATTTGTCGGATTAAAAATGCTTCTTCACGATTGGATTCACGTTCCCGAATGGGCTTCTTTAGGATTTATCGCTTTATCGCTTTTAGTAGGGATTTTGGTTTCGCTTAAATTTGGAAAAGAAAAATTATTGACTGATTCAGATTCTGAAAAGCACTAATGCTTAAAAATATAATGTCATAAAAAAAAAGGAAATCTTGCGATTTCCTTTTTTTTATTTTGTTGATTCACTTAATTAAGCTTTTTCACATTTGAATCATCAATGTTGTATTTTTTGATAACAGCATAATAATCTGAATAATCAGGTTTGTTTACTGACTTATTATAAACAGCACCAGGAATTATGACTACTCTAAATATTTTGTTTGTTAAAAAAGAACTAGGCAAAGTATTTTTTGGGAAACTTGCATCTATAAAAATTGAAAATTGATCATATGAAAACGTATAATTATATTGAGCAGTTCCGTTGCTGAAATAATATACCTGTGGAAGCAAAGCCCAAGTATCAATTCCTCCATCTGTATTAACAAGCTCATAAACTAAAATGTTATCATTTTTGTCAATAACAGGATTAAGGACAAATGTTCTTCCATAATTATTACCCGAAGTAAAGTCAAAATTTACTTCGAAAATCTCATTAACATAACCTGGAGCCCCCGTAGGTCCTTCCGGTCCCGGAGGCCCTTCTGGCCCTTCGCAGCTTGTAAATGCAATTAATCCAATAACGGCAAATAAGGTAAGTATCTTTTTCATAATATATATTTTTTAAAGTTTATAAAGGCATTCCAAAAACCAAACCAAAAATTTTGTTAAACGGGTTTCAGAATAAAATTTCTAATTATTTTTTTGCAACAACTTGATTTTTAAGCAAGATTTTATTGAAAAACAGCACATGATATGGCAGTGAATTTTCCCAATAATCCCAAGTATGCGCACCTGGACGTTCGGTGTAATCGTGTTCTACTTTATTGTACACCAATCTTCGGTGCAATTCTCTATTTGGCTCAATTAAAAAATCATCAACACCACAATCTATAATCAACGGAAGTTTGTTTGCTTTTATTTTATCCAACATATTCATGACAGCATATTGCTCGTACATTTCGGTACTGCCACTTTTATCGCCAAAGACAGGTTGCATCAACTTTACCACCTGCGCCGCCGAATCTCTGTTCAGCATTGTACTCATATCAACCGCGCCACTCATGCTTCCGGCCGCGCAAAACAAATCAGGATGTTTTGCAGAAAGATACAACGCCCCATGACCTCCCATTGAAAGTCCTGTGATCACTCTTCCGCTTTTATTGCTGATGGTTCTATATGTTTTATCGACTTTCTGAATCACTTCTTGCGTGATAAAAGTTTCAAATTGGCTTTCCTTATTTACTGGACTATCTAAATAAAAGCTGAAAACTTCGCCTTCAGGCATTACAATAATCATATTGTATTGATCTGATAAAGTTTGAACTAATTTTTTGTTTGGCGTATTTTTCAACCAATCACTAAAATGTCCGTAAGCGCCATGCAAAAGATACATTACTGGAAAAGCCGATTTGCTTTTGGCATAACTATTAGGTAAAACGACCGCCGCTTTGTAGGTTTTGCCCATAGCGGTACTGGCAACTTGTAAAGTATCTACTTTTGCTGCATATGTCAGAGTGGACGTGCAGATCAAAAAAGCAGCTAACAGCATCTTAATTTTTTTCATTTTTTATTTTTTTCTGATTAGGGAATGTAAATATACCTTTTTCAAAATAAAATATATGAAAAATCCGACTAGCATTTGCTAATCGGATTTATATTTTTTGCTACGGATTTCACAGATAAATAGATTATCAATCTTTACGAAAAAAAATCATAATCTATTAACTAATAATCGTCTTGTGTTCTAAACGATATTGCGATGCGCTTTTTCCTGTGTATTGTTTGAAAGATTTGCTGAAATGGCTGAAATTATTGAAGCCACTTTCATAACAAACTTCATTAATACTGATTTGTTTTTCTGCCAAAAGCTTAGAAGCGTGCACCAAACGATATTCGTTCACAAATTCAGTAAACGTTTTGTTCGAAATCTTTTTGAAATAACGACAAAACGAAGGCGTTGTCATACTCACCAAATTCGAAATTTCGTCAATAGCAATCGATTCTTGAAAATGATCTTTTACGTAATTAAAAACCAAATTCATTCGGTCATTGTCTTGATTTTGCAATTCCAACGAAAATCCGTCAGCATTCAAAACCGTATATTCCTCTGATGATTCCAACTCATCTAAAATGCTCAATAGTGTCAGCAAGCGCTCAAAAGGAAGCTGGTGCTCCATCATTTCGATTTTTTTGCCTATCTGTTTTTTGGTTTCGCCGTTAAAAGCGATTCCAGTTTTTGACTGATTGATAATATTTTGCACCCTTTTCATTTCGGGAGCAACAAAAAAATCATTTGCTAAAAATTCCGGCTTGATATGAATTACAGTTTCTTTTTTATTTCCCGTCTGTTCATTTGTAAAACCGCAATGTGGCAAATTGGCACCTATTAATATCAAATCTCCATTGGTATAATAAGAAACATGGCTTCCTATTTGTCTTTTTCCCGCACCTCCATTAATATAAACCAACTCAATTTCAGGATGATAATGCCACAAATGGGCTTTACTGTTGGTCTTTTCGGCATGTTTGGTGTAGGTAAAAGAACTTCCGTATGAGTTTGATATCACTTCAAGAGCTGGGGCGACTGTTTTCATGATATATATCTTTAAAAAATAATAGCAAATTTAACAAAAACGCCTAAAATAATTTAAATTTTAACCTATAACGGTTTCGTAACTGCGGATTTTTCATAAAATCACTCAAAACAGCACTGCCGTTTTTACACCAAAACAGCATATTTTTTGAAGCCTCATTTTTTTATCCGTGATTTTTTCTGAATATCATATTTAAAAGCGCTTTTTTATACAAATACCTAATTTATGTAAGAAAACCAGAACTTTTTAACATATCTCAATTTTATCAAAACGTTAGAAAATAGTAACTGAATTAACAAAAACACCTATAATAATTTAAATTTTAACCTATATCGGTTTCGTAAATGAGAATATAGCATATAAATCGGAAAATAGAGTTGTGTTTAAAACGCAACTGCCGCAGTAATTTTACATCAGAAAAATGAACTAAAAATTTAAACATAGAGAAATATGAAAACGATTTTAAAATTAAGTTTAGTAGTAGCAGTATTATTATCAGGATTTAATACTTATGCAATCAATGGTGATGGAGAATTTGGTCTTCACGTATTAAAAGGAAATGGAAAGCTTATCACGTTTGCTTTAAACCAAACTAAAAAAGCAAACTTATCTATATATGATAAAGATGGAACTTTATTATATAGTGAAAATGCATCTGGAAAAGATGGTATCTTAAGAACTTTCAGTTTAGAAGAATTCCCAGCTGGAACTTATTATTTAGAAGTTGAAGACAGCGTTAAAAAAGTAAGACACGAAATTACAGTTTCTGATGATGCTACAGTTTTATCATCAAAAGCAGTTTCATCTGTTTACAAAAATGCTGCAAAAAATACTAGCGTAGCAGTACGCTAAAAAATTTATACTCGCATACAGTATAAAAATGAGGTTAGATAGTTAGTAAAGTTTAAAAACCGAAAGGTTTTAGAAACAGCTCTTTGTGGTTATTGAGCTGTTTTTTTTTGCTCTTTATTTAACGCGTTTTTTTTAACCGCAAAGCACACAAAGAATTACGCAAGGTTCGCAAAGGTACTTTTAAACTTTGCGAACCTTGCGTTTTTTTCTTAGCGTCCATTGCGGTTAATCACACATCATTTATGTAAAGAAATCATCAAGCCAAAATCACCAAAACTTTAAAAAATAATTACTCAATTAACAATATCGTTATACATAATTCAAAATTTAACCTATAACGGTTTCGTAAATGAGAATATAACACATAAATCAGCAAATAGAGTTGTGCAATAATCAACACATCATAAGTAATTTAGCATCAGAGAATTAGAACTATTAATCTAAAAAAACTAATGCTATGAAAAATTTAAAATTAAGTTTAGTAGGTGCAGTGCTTTTCACAGGATTTAGCGCTTTTGCAATTGGCGGGAATGAAGATTTTAATCTTCATGTATTAAAAACAAATGGTAAACTGATCACGTTTGCACTTAATCAAGTGAAAAAAGCAAACGTTACAATTTACGACAAAGATGGAACCATACTTTATTCTGAAAGTGCTTCAGGCAAAGACGGAATTTTGAGAACTTTTAATTTAGAAGAATTTCCAGTAGGAACTTATTACTTAGAAGTAGAAGACAATGTGAAAAAAGTGAGACACGAAATCACAATTACTAGCGACACAACAGTTTTATCAAGAAAAGCAGTTTCGTCAGTTTACAAATCAGGATTTAATAAAAATTCTAGCGTAGCAGTACGCTAAACTTACACCTATATATAGGTATAAAAAATTGGTAATAAGATCAAGCTAAAATTTAGCGCAATGAAAAACAGCTCTTTGTGGTAATGGAGCTGTTTTTTTTATTCCATACTCTTTGAAGTAACTGATTTTCTTTCAGTTAATTCTTAAGAAATTGTTATTTTAAGATTAACTAAAACATTGAAAAATATTAGCTGTTTTTGCAAAAACGATAAATATAATTCAAATTTTAACCTATAACGGTTTCGTAAATGAGAATATAGCATAGAAATTGGCAAATAGAGTTGTGCTCAATTACCCCTTGTTGAAGTAATTTTACATCAGAGAATTAGAACTATTAATTTAATAACTAAGATTATGAAAAAGATTTTAAAATTAAGTTTAGTATGTGCAGTCCTTTTCGCAACAAGCAGTGCTTTTGCAATTGACGGAAACGACCTTTTGAATGTTCATGTTTTGAAAGGAAATGGAAAAGTGATCACTTTTGCTCTAAATCAGGTGAAAAAAGCTAATGTGGCTATTTACGACAAAAATGGAGAATTGATTTATTCTGAAAGTGCTTCAGGTAAAGACGGAATCCTAAGAACTTTTAGCTTAGAACAGTTTCCAGAAGGAACGTACTATTTAGAAGTTGAAGACAGTACAAAAAAAGTAAGACACGAAATTACAATTACTGATGAAACATCTGTTTTATCATCAAAAGCAGTTTCGACAGTTTATAAAGCAGGTTCTGCTAAAAATACTAGCGTAGCAGTACGCTAAAAAAGTTATACTTCTCATAAAAGTATAAGGTTAGATAGTTAGTAAAAACGTGATTGTTTTACGAACAGCTCTTTGTGGTTATTGAGCTGTTTTTTTTTGCTGTAAACTGAACTGATTTTTTGTCATTTTACTTTTTAAGAAAATAATTCCTAATAATTTTAAAAGTCTGATTTCTACACTTTTAAAAAATTCCACAAAAAGCAAAACCAAAAAACCTTTTTTTACGTACATTATGTAAGAAAATTATAGAAACATCTTTAATTCAGCAACTTAACCGTTTGAAAACGGCTTTTTTTTGCAGAAAATTAAATTTCTTTTATATTTTTACCGAGCCACTATTTAATATTAATTTTAAAAAACAATTTAAAAAAAACATGACAAAATTTACCAAAATGGGCTTGATTGCAGCCTTGTTCCTATCAGCAATTTTTACCTACGCAAGTGAAGGAAAAGGTGATTATATTTTGAATATAGTTACTGGAAACGGAAAAGTAGTAAGCTTTACTCTTGACACCGTTGAAAATTCTTCTTTTTCAATTTATGACGAAAACCATAATTTAGTTTACACAGGAGAATCTGCTGCAAACAAATTAGAAGTTTCAAAAACAATTAGTTTAGAAGGTCATCCTGCTGGAACTTATGTTTTAGAAGTAACTGAAAATGGTAAAATTGCGAAACACGAAATCAAAGTTGCAGCCAAAAAAGTGAAGGCCGTAAAGTTAGATGAAACTGTTAACCAAAGTCCTTCTTTCCGTCGCTAACCCTTTTTGTCCCCAACAAAAGAAAAAGCAGCTCGTTCCAGGAGCTGCTTTTTTTTATTTATGGATTTTCTTTCTTTCTGAAATCATTTCCAATTTTGACTATTTTCCAAAATAAATCGGCGTCATGCGGAAATGGGATTTTTTGTTTCTCCTTTACAATGCCTTCCTCATAGATTGAAGAATGTAAAATCGCTAAACTAAAATCGAGCAAATCTAAGATTCTAAAACTTTGTCTGAATTCTGAACGCAATTCGGCGTTATTTGCAAAACATACATTTCCATTTTCTTCTTCGTTAAAAAATAGCAAACCAAGACGTTTCGAAATTAAATTTATGATTTCAGTATTAACAGTGATTTCTTCTGCAGCTGTTTTTCGGAACAGAATTTCAAGAGTAAAATAGTCTTCACTACCATTTAAAGCATTTTTTAAAATGAGATTTTCCAATTCGGTTAAATCAAAATTTTTCATTTCGCTTTGTTCTCCGTGCCAATTATTTATTTGATCCAAATATTTCCGAATTTTCATAATCCTACTATTTTAATAATCATAAAGTTATATGATATATTTTCAAAAATAAAATTACCGTCGCTATAATTTATTTATTCTAAAAACGTTATAAAAAATAATCGTAAATCATTTCGCACATTCGTCTTAAAAAATCGACCAAAAGAGAAAAAAAACAGACCATTTACACGTTATATTACTGATTTAGATATATTTGCAAAACGAATTGAGAATACACGATTAAAATGACCGAGAGAAAATGACTAACAAAACCAATCTTTTAAACTAATACTTATGCAAAAAAAACTTCTTGTTTTAGTATTATTGATTGTTTTTTCATTTCGTGCTGCTGCCCAAAATGAAACCGTGTATATAACCGACAAAGTAAGCGACAAATATGCTTATGTCGATGTTATTAAAACCTATGAAAAAATCGCTGCAAAAGGCTATAAATCTGTAGACTTATTTCAAAAATTAGGTGACTCCTCTTACCAGCACGACAAACTGGAAAAAGCAGCCGCGTGGTACGATCAATTATTTGCCATGACGCATGATTTAGATCCTGTTTACTATTATCGCTACGCAGAATCGCTTAGATTCATTTGCCAAGATGATAAAGCGAATGCTATTATCGCAAGCCTGAATAAAAGATCAAAAATGTTGATTAAAAAGAAGGTTTGATTTTTTTTTTTAAAACTTATGACATTTCTTGAGATTTAAATTATCCGCAATATTGTCATTTCGACGTA
Organism: Flavobacterium mesophilum; assembly: GCF_039581405.1. Lineage (NCBI taxonomy): Bacteria > Pseudomonadati > Bacteroidota > Flavobacteriia > Flavobacteriales > Flavobacteriaceae > Flavobacterium > Flavobacterium mesophilum. Next base: position 888,066 of record NZ_JBCPXZ010000001.1, read on the forward strand.
AGGAGAAATCACACACGAATATCGACAAAGCAAATCGTCAATCTTTGCAGAATTACTATTGCGATTTCTCTTTACGTCGAAATAATAACCTAACTATTTTTACTTCGTTTCCATAATAACTTTATACAATTCTTGACAATAAGTAAACTTGTCATTTTGATTGTTTCTTTTATTTTCTCGCCCAGTTTCATACACAAAAATTTGAAACCAATTTAATATCCTAAAAGCCATATTCTGTTTTAACCGATTTTGATCGTTTGACTTCATCACGTTCAAATCCTTAATTTCAGATTTCCAATACTTAAAATCGCTATTGCTTTTTGCCCATTTTAAATCCTGCTCAAAACGAAGCGAAAGTCTTTCTAAAATTTTACTTTCTAAAACCTTTACTTCTTCCATTTGTGTTACTTCATCTTTATAGGCTTTGGATTTTTTGATTTCGGCAATAGTACCTTTTAAAGAATTGTCTTCATTTGTATTGAAAAAAGTAATTCCTTTTTCATAGGCATTTACCGAAAATACCATTTCGCTATTTGCCTTTAAACTATCTGCGATTCGCAGATTGGTTTCATAAATTCTTTTAATAATTGTATCGTTTTTTGGTCTTATATTCTTTCGATAAGCCTGAATTTCCAACCAGTCAAATGCACGAAGCATTTCAGATTGTTTCGGCCATTTATGTTCTTCGTGAGCAATAAAAAGTGTATTTACAATTTTTGCTTTATCCAGCCAATCCTTATTTTCAACCATTTCTTGATAATTCATATCCCGGTCTCCAACCATGCCGATATATGAAAAATTGTTTGACGGCTTTATAAACTTATCCATTCCATTAAAAGAAGCGCCACAAGCTATAACACCTTGAAAAGCACCCGCAGATATTCCAAAAAGACTCGCCAATCGCGCACCACCCGAAAAACCTGCTATATAAATCTGTGAACTATCGATAGTATATTTTTGCAATACATCATCAAATAATCTATTGGCAATAGTAATATTATCTTGAACTAATCCATTTTTTAAAGTATTAGAGCAAACCAGAATGTAATTATACGTTTCGGCCGCCAGAATAAATGGTTCAATTCCTTTTTTCCCTCTCGCAGCAGGATCAAATATAAAAACCATTGCCGATGGCGTTTTAACATCATTTTTTTTAGGAAAATAGATTGCATACGATTCTTTTGGAGCAGTTGAAATTTTAACCGAATCAATGATAACTCCCGTTTGCATCAATGGTGCATCCTGAGCGGAGACAAAAACCGTAACAAAAAGAAAAAGAATACTATATAAAGTGTTTTTCATACTACTAAAATAGAAAAACTTTAAGTGCTAAAGACACAAGATAACCACAATATTGCCATTTCGACAGAGGAGACCCGAGCGATAGCGAACTGGCGAAGCAAATCTTCGCGAAAAACTCTACAAAGATTGGCGACATCCTGGACGGAGCTACTTAAGGAGATTTCTCCTTACGTCGAAATGACAAATTGATGAAGATAAATTTGGCGGTCAGGAAAGGGAAGCTGTATTAACTAGAGAAGTTTACACCAAAAAGAGAAAACAAAAAACCATCAATCTTCTTTTATAGCATCATCCGGTATTTTTTTAGCAAATAGTTCTCTATAGCGATCTAAATCATCGGATGTTTTTATTGGATAGTTTAAAAGAATAAAACTATTCTTTGGGTTTGTTTTTTCAAAAATAACCAGATATAAAATATCTAAATCTGGTTTATCTTCTGGAATATCAACATAATAATTTTCCTTATACTGATTCTCAACAAAGTCATCATTTACTTTAAAGATATATTTGATGTTCTTATGAGAACCTCGTCCTGTTAATTTGGGAATGAAATATTCTTCTATACTACCTGAAGTGAGTGAGAAATTATTTCTTAATGCGATGACCTTTTTATTCTCTTTAATGCCATAATAAATGAGAAAAAAAGCACTAAAAAAAGCCAATATCAATATTACTTTAAGCTCAACATCTCTTTTTTTAAAATTCTTAATAAAATATACCAAAATACCTATTACAACAACAAGGTAAATAATACTGACTATTAGGGTGTGTTCACCAATATTTAAATTTTCCAAAACTGTATTATCATTTTTAATATTCGGAACTAAAAATTGAAAGCTGCGCCAGCGAAAAGATTTTTTTTCGCATATTAGATTATAATGGCAATCTGAACAAGAAATATTCACAATATATTTTTTTAACAAATATAAAATTCTTTCATATTATCTTATCAATTCTCTTCCATATTGATGAATCAGTTTTCCAAATAATTATAAAATACAAAAAACGCATTTAGTCAATATTAAACAAACTAAATGCGTTTTAAAATTATTAGAATTAACTCTACATATTCCTTCTATACTGCCCACCAACTTCAAACAACGCCGAAGTTATCTGACCTAAAGAACAAACTTTTGTAGCTTCCATTAAATAATCGAATAAGTTTTCGTTTTTAATTGCGGCTTCTTGTAACTGGCTTAAATGCTCGTTTACTTTTGCTTCGTGGAAATTATGCAGGTTGTCCAGCATCGTAATCTGGTATTGTTTTTCTTCTTCTGTGGCACGAATTACCTCAGCCGGAATTACCGTTGGCGAACCTTTTGAACTCAAGAAAGTATTTACCCCCACAATTGGGAAATCTCCGTTGTGTTTTAAGGTTTCGTAATACAAACTTTCTTCTTGAATTTTAGAACGCTGGTACATCGTTTCCATTGCGCCTAAAACTCCACCTCTTTCTGTAATTCTGTCGAATTCTTGTAAAACAGCTTCTTCAACTAAATCAGTTAATTCTTCGATGATGAACGAACCTTGAATTGGGTTTTCGTTTTTCGCTAATCCTAATTCTTTATTGATAATCAGCTGAATCGCCATCGCACGACGTACCGATTCTTCTGTTGGAGTTGTAATCGCTTCGTCGTAGGCGTTTGTGTGCAATGAATTACAGTTGTCGTAAATGGCATACAAAGCTTGCAAAGTCGTTCTAATATCGTTGAAATCAATTTCCTGTGCGTGTAACGAACGCCCAGAAGTCTGAATATGGTATTTCAGCATTTGTGCTCTTTCGTTGGCTCCATATTTCAATTTCATGGCTTTTGCCCAAATTTTACGCGCCACACGACCAATAACCGAATATTCTGGATCTACTCCATTCGAGAAAAAGAACGATAAATTTGGTCCAAAATCGTTGATGTTCATGCCACGGCTCAAATAATATTCCACGTAAGTGAAACCATTTGAAAGCGTAAATGCCAATTGCGTAATTGGGTTTGCGCCCGCCTCAGCAATATGATATCCTGAAATCGAAACCGAATAGAAATTACGAACGTTTTTAGTAATAAAATATTCCTGAACGTCTCCCATTAATCGCAGCGCAAATTCAGTTGAGAAAATACAAGTATTCTGCGCCTGATCTTCTTTTAAAATATCGGCCTGAACTGTTCCACGAACTTGAGCTAACGTTTTTACTTTTATTTCGTTATAAACATCCAAAGGCAAAACCTGATCTCCCGTAACACCCAAAAGCATTAATCCCAAACCGTTGTTTCCTGCTGGAAGTTCGCCTTGGTATTTCGGTCTTTCGATTCCTTTTTCCTTATATAATTTGTTGATTTTTGCTTCAACTTCTTTTTCTAAACCATTTTCTTTAATGTAAATCTCACATTGCTGATCGATTGCGGCATTCATAAAGAAACCAAGGAGCATTGGCGCAGGTCCGTTGATCGTCATACTTACCGAAGTCAGAGCATGAACCAAATCGAAACCTGAATATAGTTTTTTGGCATCGTCTAAACAGCAGATTGAAACTCCCGCATTTCCAATTTTCCCGTAAATATCTGGACGTAAATCTGGATCGTTTCCGTACAAAGTCACACTGTCAAAAGCGGTTGAAAGACGTTTTGCAGGCATTCCCGCGCTTACATAATGAAAACGTTTGTTGGTTCTTTCTGGTCCGCCCTCGCCTGCAAACATTCTCGACGGATCTTCGCCTTCACGTTTAAACGGATATAATCCCGATGCGAAAGGAAATTCGCCAGGAACATTTTCCTGTAAATTCCAACGCAAGATATCGCCCCAACCTTCATATTTAGGTAAAGCAATTTTTGGGATTTGCAAATGCGATAAACTTTCAGAATGTGTCGCGATTTTAATTTCTTTATCACGAACTTTAAAGCTGTAAACTGGATTTTTGTATTTGGCAACTTTTTCAGCCCAATTCAGGATAATTTCCCAATTGTACGGATCTAAATCCATTTTTACTTTATCAAATTGATTCAGTAAAAGATTTAAGAAGATTCTGTTTTCGTCGTGTTCTGCAATTCCGCTTGGCAAAACTGTAGAATCGTCGATTCCTGCTTTTGTAATTTGAGGTACTTTTCCAGAAACCGATTCTATCGTTTTAAAAATTCCGTATAATTTCTGAGCTACTTTTTGCTGCGCAATTGCAGTCTCATCATAATTTCTATTATTCTCAGCAATTTCAGATAAATAACGTGTTCTTCCTGGCGGAATCACGAATATTTTCTCGCTCATTTCTTTAGTGATTTGAAAAGTCGATTTCAAGTCAGAATTCGTCTTTTCTGCCACTTTATCCATGATCGCTTTATATAGCGTGTTCATTCCTGGATCGTTGAACTGTGAAGCAATGGTTCCGAAAACTGGCATTTCATCAGGATTTTTATCCCAAAGATTGTGATTGCGCTGGTATTGTTTTTTTACATCGCGAAGAGCGTCAAGCGCACCGCGTTTATCAAATTTGTTTAAAGCTACTAAATCGGCAAAATCAAGCATATCGATTTTCTCCAATTGCGTTGCCGCTCCAAATTCAGGTGTCATTACATATAAAGAAACGTCTGAATGATCCATAATTTCGGTATCAGACTGTCCGATTCCTGAAGTTTCCAAAATAATCAAATCGTATTTTGCCGCTTTCAAAACCTGAATCGCTTCGGCTACATATTTAGACAAAGCCAAATTCGACTGACGCGTCGCCAGCGAACGCATATAAACTCTTGGATTATTAATCGCATTCATACGGATTCTGTCTCCTAAAAGCGCTCCTCCGGTTTTTCTTTTCGAAGGATCGACAGAAATCAATCCGATCGTTTTCTCTGGGAAATCAATTAAAAATCGGCGAACCAATTCGTCCACCAAGGAAGATTTTCCTGCACCACCCGTTCCAGTAATTCCTAAAACCGGAATTTTAGACGTAGCGTTGCTGTCGTGAATTTTATCAAAAACAGGTTTTGCAATTTCAGGGAAATTCTCTGCTGCCGAAATCAAACGTGCAATTGCTGTTGGAACTTTATTTTCGATATGATCGATTTCTCCGTTTAGTTTATCTCCAATTGGAAAATCGGCTCTTTGAACCAAATCATTAATCATTCCTTGAAGTCCTAAAGAACGACCGTCATCTGGAGAATAGATTCTGGTAATACCATATTCGTGCAATTCTGAAATTTCACTTGGAAGAATTACACCACCTCCACCTCCGAAGATTTTAATATGTCCTGCTCCTTTTTCTTTAAGCAAGTCATACATATATTTAAAGTATTCGTTGTGTCCGCCTTGATAAGAAGTCATAGCAATAGCATTCGCGTCTTCTTGAATTGCGGTATTTACCACTTCTTCAACACTTCTATCGTGACCTAAGTGAATTACTTCAACTCCAGTTGCCTGAATAATACGACGCATGATATTGATAGCGGCATCGTGTCCGTCAAAAAGCGAAGCAGCAGTTACAATTCTTACTTTATTTTTAGGAATATATGGTATTTGTTGTTCCATTTTATGAATATGATAATTTTAAGCGACCAATGTACAAAATATTTTAATATTTCATTATCACGACAGCTTTATGTTAACAAAAAAATGAAAATTGTTTTTTTTCGAAAAGGGTAACAATTTTTGAAGCAAATTGATATAAGTTAAAGAAAGCTTAAAGACATGGCAATTTCGCAACATTTTATGAAAATCAAAAAACATGTTTCAAGCTTCGTGATAGTAATTTAGCATTGTAGAAAAGCCCCCAAATTTTTACCAAAACTTAGCAAATTAAAAGTAAAACGTAAAAATTTAAAAAATGAGAACATTACATCCATTCGTCCTAATTTTAGGTTTGAGTTTTTTTGTAACTTCTTTTAACAGAATTGAAAATAATACTATTTCACATAAAAAAACTCCAAACACTCACGCAGTCTCAAAGAATTTAAATAATGAAGACAGCGAAATTTCAAACGACTTCTTTAAAAGATACTCTGATTTGAAAAAATACAAATCTGATGTCATGTCATTGTACAAAAATAGAACTCCAGGAACTATTTGGTATGATGAAAATGAGATCAGCGAATTTGGCTCAGCATTATATGAAAAAGCTAAAAAAACAAACGATTTGGTCATTCCTTATCAAAATGAAATCGATCAATTATTTAGTTCTTCATCAGACAAAAGTACTCTTTCTCAAACCGATGCCGATTTGCTTTTAAGTTCTTTGTATGTTGTTTACACTAAAAAAAATAATGCCGACAAGAAAAAAATTGCATATGATGCGATGCTGAAAGATTTCTTAAATTATAGCACAATTGAAGAAACTAGTACTGTTGATGCCAATGCAAAAGTAGAATTTGACCAATATTACAAATTGCAAGATGTTCTAAAAAAATACAAAAGATTAGAAAAATCAAGCAAATGGAAACCAATTGTTCCAGCGGAAACTCCTTATAAAGATTTGCGTCCGGATGCGGTTTCAAATACAATTGCCCAAGTAAGAACACGTTTATACTTGTTAGGCGATTTAAAACAAGATTCTAAAAGCGATGTTTATGATCGTGAATTGATGGATGCTGTAATGAAATATAAAGTTCGAAACGGATTCAAACCCAATTATATTTTGAGTGCAGAACACATTAAAGAAATGAATGTGCCGCTTGAAGATAAAGTAGCGACTTTAAAACTTAATATGGAAAGATGTCGTGAAATTGCGGCACAAATTGCTGCTAGTAATGAATATGTTTTGGTTAACGTGCCTTCTTATGAATTGGTTTATGTAAAAAACGGAAAAGTTCAAATGACTTCGCCAGTATTCGTGGGAGCGCCTTTAACTAAAACCACCATTTTTAATGGAGAAATTGACAGAATTGTTTTTAGTCCGTATTGGACTGTACCACAAAGCATTGTAAACAATGAGTTGAAATCTAAAATGGCTGCAGATCCAAATTATCTTGCCGAAAAAAACATGGAAATGGTAAACGGCCAAGTAAGACAAAAACCAGGACCAGATAACTCATTAGGTTTGGTGAAATTTATGTTCCCAAATCCAGATGATATTTATATGCACGATACGCCTTCAAAAACATTATTTGATTTTGAACAAAGAACTTTCAGCCACGGTTGTATCAATGTGAAAATGGCAAAAGAATTAGCGGTTGCTATGTTGAAAGATTATCCAGAATGGACTCAAGACAAAATTGATAAAGCTATGGCAGGCAAAACAGAAAACAGTTTCAAACTGTCTAAAAAAGTACCAATTTTCATTACCTATTTCACTTCATTAGTGAATGAAAATGGCGAAATTGGTTTCTTTCCAGATGTTTATGAAAGAGATTCAAATGTAATCCCTTCAGAAAACACTGTCGCAGATAAATAATTTAAATTTTAGAATTAGTTGGGAGAGAATTTACCTAAAACAAAACGGGTAGGTTCTCTCTTTTTTATTTTAAAAAAACTTAAGATGTTAATTTTAAATCTTTTAAAAGCAAAAATACTTTAAAATCTAAAATATTTTTGCAAAATAAAATACCGCTATTTCATAATTTTAAAAATTAAGAAACCATGAAAACAAATAATATTGAAGGATTGACTTTATTTGAGATCAATATTCTAATTCAGCAAGGAGGAAAATTTGTAAAATTCCCTTATTTGTCTGGATTAGTCAAAAAAATCAAAGGTTCTAATATTTACTTCATTCGTCCTGAAGAAAAAACGTTTAAATATGCCTTAAAGCATTTTTTCACAAACATAAATCTAAGTCTGCACACTTTTCCGTATGGTCCGTTTTATATTCTGAAATCACTTTATTTCTTAATACGAGGAGGAAAAGATTATACGCTCACGATGTTGGAAAATCTGAACAGGAAAAATTTTCTTTACAATCCTAATTTGTATGATTTGTATGATCTGCACAGTCTAGAAGAAGTATGATCAAATTAAATTGAATTTTATTAAGAAATTCCATATTTTAGCTATGCTATAGTTCAATTGCTAAATTTTATATTATGGAAGATTCTAATAAGTTGATTGACAGAAGAAATTGGTGGAGCAAAAACTGGAAATGGTTTATACCAACAGGCTGTTTAACCCTTGTCATACTTTTTGTTTTATTCTTAGTCGGGATTTTCTATGAAGCCACTTCAATTATTAAGGATTCCGATGCTTACAAGGAATCGATGACATTAGTCCAGCATAATGAAATTGTAATCCAAAAACTTGGCGAACCTATAGAGACCGACGGAATGTTTTCTGGAACTGTCAATGCCAGAAATGAAGTCAGAACTTGCGATGTACAAGTACCTATAAAAGGCCCTAAAGGAAAAGGCACTTTGTTTATTGTAGGCGAACGAAGAGGAAAATGGAAATACAGTGAATTGTCGGTATATATTAAAAACACAGATGAGAAAATTGATTTACTTGAGAAATAAAAAAAACGCAACAATCTTTTTTCTTTCATCTCTTTTCTAGCTTTTTTCCCAAATATAAAAAAACGAAAAACTTCTAATCTAGCCCCGATAGAAGTGGAAATCCTTTTGCTTTTTTCTTTAAAAAGCAAAAGATTGAAACGGATAGCGGGACAGGTGTTAATTATGAAACAAAATCTTTCTGCTCCTTAAATAAAATTGTGGCGTTGTTTTTGAATAAGTAGTATTTTTGAAACTTAAACAACCCCCAAATAAATGAAAAAGATTTTAGTATTCGCCCTTACATTTTCACTGGTTTCATGCGCCGAAATGCAACAGACTTTAAATCAGTTCCCACAAATATCATCGCAGATTCCGGCTGGAGGTGTTGATATTGCAGCTGGATTGAAAGAAGCATTAAATAAAGGAATTACGCAACAAGTGAGCAAATTAACCGCTGTTGACGGTTTTTATAAAAATGAAGCTGTAAAGATTTTATTGCCTGAAGAATTGCAAAAAGTAGATGCCACGCTAAGAAAAGTGGGGTTGAGTTCTCTTGCTGATGAAGGAATCAAAATGCTGAACCGCGCGGCCGAAGATGCTGTGAAAGAAGCAACGCCTATATTTGTAACAGCAGTTAAAAATATGACGTTCACAGATGCTAAAAATATTTTGCTAGGAAATGATAATGCTGCGACAACTTATTTGCAAGGCAGCACAACAACAGCCTTGTACGGAAAATTCAATCCGGTAATTAAGAATTCGTTTGCAAAAGTTGGAGCTGATGAAGTATGGACAAAAATTATTACGAAATACAACACTATACCGCTTGTGAAAAAAGTAAATCCAGATTTGACTGATTATACAACGAATCAAGCATTGGCAGGTGTTTTTAAAATGATTGCCGTAGAAGAAAAAGAAATCCGAAATAATATCAGTGCAAGAACGACACCTTTATTGAAAAGCGTTTTTGCAATGCAGGACGGAAAATAATTTTTTCAAGGTACAGAGTTACAAAGTGACAAAGATACAAAGCACTCTTTGTCACTTTATACTTTGTCACTTTGTTACTAACCAAAATAAACCAACCAAAATGCAAAAAATTACCATTCTAATTCATTGTAAAGATCAAAAGGGAATTATCGCTGCAGTGACTACTTTTATTGCTAAAGTAGAAGGAAATATTACATACATTGACCAACATGTTGATGTGGAGCAAAATGTATTTTTTATGCGATTGGAATGTGAATTAACCAATCCTAAAATTACTATCGACGCATTTAAAGCTGATTTTAACCAAAGCATTGCGGCAGATTTCAACATGTCATGGGATTTGTACAATCAAGAACAGAAACCAAAAATGGCTTTGTTTGTTTCCAAATACGATCATTGCCTTTTTGATATTTTGGGCCGTTATAGTGCCGATGAATTGAATGTTGAAATTCCGGTAATCATTAGCAATCATAATGATTTGAGAGGCGTTGCAGAACGTTTCAATATTCCTTTCCACTGTGTTCCTTTTACAAAAGACAATAAAGAAGAAGGTGAAGCGAAGCAAATTGAATTATTAAAGCGCTACGAAATCAATTTTATTGTTTTAGCACGCTATATGCAGATTGTGACACCAAAATTAATCAGCCTTTACGAGAATAAAATCATTAATATTCATCATTCGTTTTTACCTGCATTTCCAGGTGCAAAACCGTATCATTCGGCTTTCAAACGCGGTGTGAAAATTATTGGCGCAACGAGCCATTATGTTACAGAGGAATTAGACGAAGGTCCGATTATCGAACAAGATATCGCGAGAGTTTCGCATATTCACTCTGTGGAAGATTTCATCATGAAAGGACGTGATTTAGAAAGAATTGTTTTAGCAAGAGCAATCAAACTTCACGCTGAAAGAAAAACAATGGTTTATAGCAATAAGACGGTGGTTTTTTCTTAAGGGGCGAAGGTTCTAAGATGCTAAGGCTCTAAGTTTTTTTTGCATTGAACATAAATAACAAACCCGATAGATTTTTAAAATCTGTCGGGTTTTCATTTGGAAGTTGGTCCTATTTTGGACCTTTCCTAAAGAGCGCAGCCCCTTAGTATCTTAGCATCTCAGATTCTTATTTAACTAAATCGAATCTATCAGCGTTCATAACTTTTGTCCATACCGTAACGAAATCTTTTACGAATCGTTCTTTTGCATCGTTGCAAGCATAAACTTCAGCAATGGCGCGCAATTCTGAATTTGAACCAAAAATAAGATCAGCACGAGTTGCAGTCCATTTCAATTCACCCGTTTTGCGGTTGTGACCTTCAAAAGTTTCAGCTGTTTCGTCGATTGCTTTCCATACCGTGCCTAAATCTAGCAGATTGATAAAGAAATCATTATTCAATGTTTCTGTATTTTTTGTCAATATACCATGTTTAGAACCGTCGTAATTTGTGTTCAACACTCTTAAACCGCCTAATAAAACAGTCATTTCAGGAGCTGTTAGACCTAGCAATTGGGCTTTATCTACTAAAAGTTCTTCTGTTATTCCAAAAGTTTTATTGCTTTTATAATTTCTGAATCCGTCAGCTTTTGGCTCTAATGCATTGAAAGAATGAACATCAGTTTGTTCTAAAGTAGCGTCACCTCTGCCAGGTGTAAAAGGAGCTTCAATATTTAATCCCGCGTTTTTAGCTGCTTTTTCAATTCCAACAGATCCTCCTAAAACAATCAAATCTGCAATAGAAACTACTTTGCCAGTAGCAGTAAATTCATTTTGTATTTTTTCATACGTTGCCAATACATTTTTTAATTGTGTAGGCGAATTGGCTTCCCAACTGATTTGAGGTTCAAAACGAATACGAGCACCATTAGCGCCTCCACGTTTATCTGAACCACGGAAAGTCGATGCCGAAGCCCATGCAGTCGATACCAATTGTGAAATCGAAAGACCGCTAGCTAGAATTTTTTCTTTTAAAAGAGCAATATCGGTATGATTTAATTCGTTTTTGGCTGCAGGAATCGGATCTTGCCAAATCAAGATCTCAGTAGGAACTTCTGGTCCTAAATAACGACTGATTGGCCCCATATCTCTATGTGTCAGTTTGTACCAAGCTCTTGCAAAAGCATCAGCAAACTTGTCGAAATTTTGCATGTAATCTCTTGAAATCTTTTCGTAAGCAGGATCCATTTTCATGGCCATATCTGCCGTCGTCATCATTGGCGCATGTCTTTTTGTTGGATCATGAGCATCTTCTACAGTTGTCGCAGCGCTTTCGTCCGTTGGTGTCCATTGATGTGCACCTGCAGGACTTTTAGTCAATTTCCAATCGTACTTAAATAATGTTTCAAAATAACCATTGTCCCAAGTTGTCGGATTTGGTTTCCACGCACCTTCGATACCACTTGTAATAGCGTCTCCACCTACTCCTGTACCATGTGTGCTTTTCCAGCCTAATCCCATTTGCTCAATACTTGCACCTTCTGGCTCCGCTCCTACTAATGATGCATCTCCAGCTCCATGCGCTTTTCCGAAAGTATGTCCACCAGCTGTCAAAGCAACCGTTTCTTCATCGTTCATTGCCATACGAGCAAAAGTTTCTCTAATATCTCGACCAGAACCTAGTGGGTCAGGATTTCCATCTGGGCCTTCTGGGTTTACATATATTAATCCCATTTGCACGGCAGCAAGAGGATTCTCTAAATCTCTCTCGCCAGAGTATCTACTATTAGGTTTGTCACTGGTAGCTAACCATTCTTTTTCATTACCCCAGTTTACATCTTGTTCTGGTTCCCAAACATCTTCTCTACCTCCGGCAAATCCAAAAGTTTTGAATCCCATCGATTCTAAAGCGCAGTTTCCTGTCAAAATCATTAAATCGGCCCACGAAATTTTATTTCCATATTTTTGTTTGATAGGCCAAAGCAAAAAACGAGCTTTATCTAAATTTCCATTATCCGGCCAGCTGTTAAGTGGCGCAAAACGTTGGTTCCCAGAACTGGCGCCTCCACGTCCGTCTGAAATACGATACGTTCCCGCACTATGCCATGCCATACGAATGAACAAAGGACCATAATGGCCATAATCTGCAGGCCACCAATCTTGAGAATCTGTCATTAATGCAAAAAGATCTTTTTTGACTTCATTCAAATCCAAACTCTTGAACGCAGCGGCATAATCAAAACCTTTTTCCATAGGATCTGACAAACTAGAATGCTGACGCAAAATGTTTAAATTTAACCGATTTGGCCACCAATCTTTATTAGTGGTTCCTGCCCCTTTTGTTTCTTTCATTTGTCCATTATGAAACGGACATTTGCTTTCATTTGATTCGCTCATTTCTTCTATTTTTTTAGATTGCTGTTAATGATTTTTATCGAAATGCTAATTTTTTCAAAAAGCACATATCACTGATATTTAACGCTTTATCAAATATACAAACTTATCGTTAGCATATTCATAAACAAAATTGATTGTTATTATATTTTAATAGCCAAAAATTATTTAACGCTGCAGAAAGCTCAGAAAAGCGATTTTACAAATCTTAACTTATGGTCAACAAAGTAATAACAAAACCTTAACAGCAAAAGATTGATATATGTCGGACATTTGTAATGTAATAAACTGGTTATTTATTATTTTGGTTTTGGTTAGTTAAATGATGCCGGCGTCTTCGAGACGCCGGCATTCTTTTTTTATAAATTCCAATAAAAAAATTCCAAATTCAAAATCCCTCTTAAAGTGATTTAACCGCAAAGTACGCTAAGATTTTTGTCAAGTATTGTGAAATATAAACGCAAAGTTCGCAAAGCTTTGTGTAAAAAAACTTTGCGAACTTTGCGTAAAACTTTGCGTGCTTTGCGGTTAAACTTAAATTGGAATTTGGATTTTTAAAAAATTGGATTTTTTTAAACAAGACATTAACTTATCTCCAACAAAGTAATAACAGGATCTTAACAGCATACGATTGATATATGTCGGATCTTTGTAATGTAATAAACTGGTTATTTATTATTTTGGTTTTGGTTAGTTAAATAATGCCGGCGTCTTCGAGATGTCGGCATTCTTTTTTGGTATAAATTCCAATAAAAAAAATCCAAATTCCAAATTCTCTTTGAACATAATTTAACCGCAATCCCGATAGCTATCGGGATTGCGGTTAAGCTTAAATTGGAATTTGGAATTTCAATATTGGAATTTTCTTTTTTTAATTCTTCAACCTTTCATGAAGTAATTTAAAATATGGGAAAGCTTTTAACAATCGGCTTCCATGCCAAGAGAACATTTCTCCATCTACAAAAATGGTTTTAGCGTGATGCGTAAATCTTCCTATTTCGAAAGCATCTTCTTCTTTAAAAGGATAAGGTTCTGAAGAAAGAAAAACAATATCCGGATCGCCTTCTAAACGCATTTTCTTTAATTCGATTTCAGGATAACGCCCTTTATCTTCGTATATATTTTTAAAATGATTCAGTTTTAATAACTCGTTTATATAGGTATCATTTCCAGCAACCATATATGGATTCTTCCAAATAAAATATGCTGCTTTTTTTTCTTCTATATTCTGAATGTATTTTTTAAAATCGCTCAAGGCGAAAGCTAATTTATCATTCCACTTTTGAGCTTCGGTTCTGCAATTGAATAATTGCCCGAAATCTGAAATCATTTGGAAATTATCTTCAATTGAAACAATATTCGTTACCCAAACTGGACAAATGGTGCTCAATTGTTCGACAATTTCTTGCGTGTTTTCTTCTTTATTGCAAATGATAATATCAGGTTGTAATAATTTGATTTTTTCGAAATGGATTTTCTTGGTACCGCCAACACTCTTTTTGGTAGATTTAAAATGAAACGGATGCACACAAAACTTAGTAATTCCGATGATTTTTTCTTCTAAACCTAAATCATATAATAATTCGGTTTGCGAAGGAACAAGGGAGATTATTCGTTTTGGAGCATTTTCAAAAGAATGAACGGTTCCTATTTGATCTGTAAATTGTTTCATTATTTTTTTGTTTACTTCGTCTGTTCGGCTTTCAGCCTCGGGTCAGGTTTAAAGTTTCAAGTTTGTTGGGATGTATTTAACCGCAAAGTTCGCAAGGATTTCGCAGGGTTCGCAAAGAAAAATAACTTTGCGTTCATAGCGTAAACCTTTGCGAACTTTGCGGTTAAAATATGTTCAAAGTAAAAGCAACTTGAAACTTTAAATCTGAAACTTTAAACTAATAATTTCTTCCATTTCTTTCTGAACTTTCAAAGCTTCTTCTCTTGCTTTTTCGGCAAAATCAGTTCCTTTTGAAGCATATATAATGGCTCTTGCCGAGTTTACCAACAATCCTATTTTATCATTCATTCCGTATTTACAAACTTCAGACAAACTTCCGCCTTGAGCGCCAATACCTGGAACTAACAAGAAACTGTCTGGAACAATTTTTCTGATTTCGGTAAAATATTCTGCTTTTGTTGCACCAACAACGTACATCAAGTTTTCGCTGTTTTTCCAAGTTTTAGAAGTTTCCAAAACTTGTTTATACAATTCTTTTCCATTAGTATTTAATGTCTGGAAATCAAACGCACCTTCGTTTGACGTTAAAGCCAACATTATCGTGTGCTTGTTTTCGAAAGCAAGAAAAGGCTCAACCGAATCTTTTCCCATATATGGAGCAACTGTTACGCTGTCAAAATTCAAATCCTCAAAAAATGCTTTTGCATACATACTTGAAGTATTCCCAATGTCTCCACGTTTTGCATCAGCAATAGTGAAAACGTCCGGATAATTTTCGTTGATATAATTAATTGTTTTTTGCAAAGACATCCAACCTTTAATTCCGTATGCCTCAAAAAATGCTGTGTTTGGTTTGTATCCAACTGTCAAATCATGCGTTGCATCAATTATCGCTTTATTAAATTCGAAAATAGGATCTTCGGTTTCTAATAAATGTTGTGGCATTTTATCCAAATCAGGATCTAAGCCAACGCATAGAAATGATTTTTTTTGAAGAATTTGTTCGTGAAGCTGTTGTGTTGTCATAGTGTGTTTTAATAGTGCGGCAAAATTACAAATTATAATTGTGAATTGTAAGTTGTGAATTGTGAATTGTCAGCATGACGCAAAAGGCATCTTCACTCATGTGATCAATTATCTAATTTTCTAATTGCCCCATTCTCTAATTGACATTGAATTCCTGTAACAACTCTTCAAAATTATGTAAGAAAAAACCATCTCCTCTTCTCTAATTTTGAAAATGAACCTTAAATCAGACCGTTATGAGCCCAAATATTGGAATTTCAGCATCACATTTAAAAAAGAGCACAAATATATTAGCCACGATTTTATCAAACGAAATGACGCTTTATGTCAAAACTCGAAAATTCCATTGGAATATTTCAGGAAACAGTTTTATGGAATTGCACAAATTGTTTGAAGAACAATATAGAATTCTAGAAGCACAAATTGACGAGGTCGCTGAGCGCATCAGTCAATTGGGCGAAAAAACTATTGGAACTATGAAAGAGTTTATCGAAAATTCGACTTTGAAAGAATCTCCAAAAGAATATGCTTCACAAAAACATATGCTGGAAGAGCTTCTTGAAAATCACGAACAATTAGTAAGCGAATTAAGAGATTATATACCGGTTTTTGAAAACGAAGCAAAAGACGCCGGATCAGCCGATTTTGTAACTGGATTGCTTCAGGAACATGAAAAAATGGCTTGGGTTTTGCGTCGCTATCAAGCTTAAAATCGAATAGAAGTGCAAATTATGCAACAATATTCAAAATAAATGTAACAGTTTCCATCTTTAAAAATTGGAACTTTACATTGTAATTAATTTTCAAACAAAACAGTTATGAATACGACCGAAATAAAAGGAAACTGGAATGAGTTGAAAGGGAAATTAAAACAAAAATATGCTGAACTAACAGATGATGATTTAATGTTTGCTGAAGGTAAAGAAGACGAGATGTACGGAAGACTGCAGCAAAAATTGGGTAAAACCAAAGAAGAATTTCATCAAATGCTTTCAGATTTGTAAAAAGAACTTGAACTCAATTCAGGGAAATACCGTCTAGTAATACAAATATTAGGCGGTATTTTTTTGAAAATTCTATTTCTTTTTTATCTGTTTCAACATTCTTATCAAAGATTAAACATTAACGCCAAAAATAAATTAAGTATCTTTAACCAAATTTTTATAAAATGAAACTATTTATAAAGTTCGACATTAATACCATTTGTTCTCTTTATCTTAAGCATAATCTTGACCAGCAAAATATCAATTTTACGAGTTTAGGATTTGGTGAGATTGAGATTGCCGACAATCTTGATGCTGATGCACTCGAAACTTTAAAAAATAATTTGAGCCCTTGCGGTTTTGAGATTGTAGAAAATCAAAAAAGCGTTTTGGTGCAAAAAATCAAAGATGCCATAATCGAGCTGGTTTTTATGGAAGACAGCAACAATTACAAAAGTTCTGTTTTTTTGGCTGAAAAACTAAACCACAGTTACGGCTACTTATCTAATGTTTTTTCAGAAGTCACTTATTCTTCTATCGAAAATTTCATCATTTTACAAAAAATTGAAAGAGCTAAACAATTGATTATCATTAATGAAATGAGTCTCACTGAAATTGCTTTTTTACTTAACTATTCAAGTGTAGCGCATTTGAGCACGCAGTTTAAAAACACAACCGGAATTACGCCATCGGCGTTTCAGAGAATTATCAAGAAGCGAAGAGAAAATTTAAAATAAAAACCCAAATACCACACTAAAATGCAAAAAAACGCATTATATATTTTATTGGCTGATGATGATGAAGATGATCGTCTTTTTTTTAAGGATGCATTTGAAGAAATAAAAATTCAGACCAACGTAGATTTTGTTCACGACGGAATGCAATTGATGGATCATTTAAATGATCCTGAAAACAAACTTCCTGATATTTTATTTCTGGATTTGAACATGCCGAAAAAAACGGGAAAAGAATGTTTGATTGAAATAAAAAAATCTGAACGTCTCAAAAATATTATCATTGCCATCTACTCCACTTCATCATCTGAAGAAGATATTGAAGATACATTTATTCAAGGTGCCAATATTTACATTAAAAAGCCAAGTGATTTTAATACACTCAAAAAAATAATTAATGAAGTCGTGACCGTAAACTGGCACTATCATACCTCAGGGTTAAATCGTGATAATTTCCTGCTCCGACTAAAATAGAATAAGCTTGCCAAATGAAGTGGATACCAAATTTTAATTCTTCAAACTCTTTGAGAGTTATTTTTGTAATCGCAGTTTTCATTCTGTTATTTCTTTCTTCAATCGCTTACAAACATAACCAGGACTTGAATGAATCAAGCAAACTGGTTATGCACACTTACGAAATAAACATTCAATTAGAGCGATTAATGTCGGCTATAAAAGATGCTGAAACGGGCCAGCGCGGTTACATCATAACACGCAATGGCCGTTTCTTGGCTCCTTATCTTTATTCCCGCGATAAAGTAAATGCCTCTTTTGTAACGCTAAAAAAACTTACTGCTGATAATCCAGTTCAGCAACAAAATCTCGAAAATTTATTCAAGCTTATTATTCAGCGATTTGTTTCTTTTGAAAATTGCTTAAAATACAGCGATCCAAAAACGTACGACAAAAGAAAGCTCGACAATCATATGTTTGGTGGTCGAATTTTAATGGAAAACATTCGTTTTCAAGTGGATAAAATGAATGATATTGAGAAAAAATATTTGGAAAACCGACTTAAAATTTACGACCAAGAAATCTCTTTAAGTCCGATTTTCTCGATTTCGTTATTCTTAACCGCACTTACTTTTATTTTATTGGCTTACAGACAAATCAGCCGCGATTTTGAACGATTGAAAGTCTTCAATAAAAAGCTTTTAATTTCAAGCGGCTTAATGGCCGAGTCAGAAGCTATTGGTAAATTCAGCACTTGGCAATGGGATTTGGATTCGAATAAAATAGATTATTCAGACAATCAATTTAGATTATTGGGCGTTGAACCCGATTCTTTTGTGCCTGAAAAAGAAACTTTTCTTGAATTTGTGCATCCAGAAGACAAAGATGCTGTTGCAGCTTCAATGGAACGAATTATTGAAAAACGAAATCTTCCATTCATTTACTATAAAATTGTTCGTCCAGATCATGAAATACGCTATTTTAAATCGACAGGAAAATTATTGACGGATCAGCAAGGAAGCAAAATTTTATTGGGAATTAATTTTGACATTACAGATGAACACCTTTTAAATATTGAACTTCAAGAACGAAACCGTGAATTGGAAAAAAGCAATAAAGAGCTGGCTTCTTTCAATCATGTGGCAAGTCATGATTTACAGGAGCCGCTTCGAAAAATTCAGACTTTCATTTCAAGAGTTTCAGATGCTGACAAAGCGGTTATGTCTGACAGCGCACGTGAATACCTTTCTAAAATTGAAAGTTCGGCAAAAAGAATGCGCGTTTTGATTGATGATTTATTGTTATTCTCAAGAACCAATACCACTAAAAAAGAGTTCATAAAATCGAATTTGAATGAATTGCTGAAAAATGCAGAATCTGAATTGACGGAAATCATTCATGAGAAAAAAGCCGTTATTACAGCTTCAAAATTGCCAAAACTAGAAGTGATTCCGTATCAAATCGAACAGCTTTTCATCAACTTGATTGGAAATTCTTTAAAATACAGCCAGCCAGATCGAACTCCGGAAATTGATATTGAATGTACCAAAGTGCTTTCTGCAGATTATCCTGATTTATTGGAACAAACGACAAAGAAATTCCACAAAATAACTTTTTCAGATAACGGAATGGGATTTGATCCGCAGTTTAAAGAAACTATTTTTATTCTTTTCCAGCGTCTGCATTCTAAAACTGATTATCCCGGAACCGGAATTGGATTAGCCATCTGCAAAAAAATTGTCGAAAACCACAAAGGTTATATTTTGGCTGACAGTGCTCCTGGAAAAGGCTCTGTCTTTACCGTTTTTCTTCCAGATTAAAAATTACAACACATACATAGAATTTTTCATCCTCTTTTAAAGGTAATTGAAAAAGCCAGCTTTCACTCATAGAAACTATGTTTATTATTCTAAAAGTGAAACGCCTTTTCAATTTTTAAAAACTATGTTTCTATGTGTTGAGAATAATTTCACTCAATTATAAATTCTTACAAAGAGCGTTTACAGCAAATCAAATAATTTAAGCTGTAAACGCTCTTTTTTTTATATTAAAAATCGCCTTAGCACCTTTGTATAAACAGATTATGGGAATTATATAACGTTTCTTTTTTATGCTGTAAGGCAAAACTTCTTATTCGTTAGCACCTTTGTAATGTAATACTTTATGAAGTAATAATGAAAGCAAAGCCCGTAATAAAAGCAGCTATTTTTAAAGTCGTTTTCTTATTGACACTATTATTTTTTTCAGCATGCGGAAAGAAAGAACATCAAAAAGCAAACGTTTTTAAAAATGAAACTTTTAGCCAAAACAACAAACAGCAAAACGATCAGGATTTAGCAGAAACATCCTTTTTTATTGCAGCGGCAAATGTAAGCAATGCTCTTATTTCAAAAAGTCAATTTGCACAAAAACGTTCAGAAAATCCGATACAAGATTTGAGCAAAAAAATTGAAGACAATCAAAATCAATTGCTTCAAAAAATATCCGAAATGGCAAACAAAAAACTAGTCATTATTACAGACATTAATGTGAGTCACAAAAGAGATTTATTTGAGCTGATTGATACAAATGAAAACACTTTTGATAGAATTTATCTGAATTCAATTTCGGAATCATTATCAGAACAAATCAAATTGTTTGAAAAGATTTCGACCGAAACAAATGATGAAACTATTTTAAAATTAGTGCTTCAATATTTGCCAGAACAGTATCAGCTTTTAAGAGAAACAGAAAAACTAAAAACAGAATTTATTTAAACGCCTTAAAATCTATTATTAACTAAATTATTTATTATGAAAATGCAAATCAAATTTTTATGCGCCTTAACCCTATTTTTATCAGCTTCATTTGGAGTGCTTCAAGCTCAAAATGATGAAAATGTAACCACCGAGTTTGGTGTAAAAGGAGGATTCAATATGTCAAATTTATATAACAATAATGCTGACGACGAAAATATATTATACGGATTTAATGCGGGGGTTTACGCCACATTGCCAATTTCAGATTTTATCGCAATCCAGCCTGAAATCTTATATACTACAAAAGGTGCCAAATTAGAATACAACAATGCCTTTGTAAGCGGAAACGGAAAATTTAAACTGGATTACATTGAAGTGCCTTTGTTAGTGCGAGTAAACATTACCAAAAACTTTAATATTCATGCCGGAGGATATGCATCGTATCTAGTGGGCTCTAAAGTTTCTGGCGACGGTGATTTCAACTTTGATGAAGAAATCGACACCAATGATTTAAACCGATTTGATGCTGGTTTATCTGCCGGTGTTGGAGTCGACTTTAGTCCGATAAGTATTGGTTTACGATACAACTACGGATTAACAACGATAGGAAAAGAAAGAACAATCGCAGGAACTACTTATACAGTTCCAGATGCAAAAAACAGCAATTTGTCTTTATACCTATCGTATAAATTGAACTAGAAAAACATTTTAATTAACCTCTAAATAGAAATACCATGTCAAATTTATTATACACAATAGCAGTTATACTGGTTATTCTTTGGGCTCTTGGATTCTTTGTTTACAGTTTCGGAAGCATTATTCACATTTTATTGGTAATTGCCATTGTTGCTGTATTGCTTAGACTTATAAAAGGCAGGGAAATTTAAAACAAATCACATTTAAAACAATTATATATTAATCATTAAAATCAAATATTATGAAAGCGAGTAACACCATTTTAGGAATTGTTGGAGCTGCAGCCGCAGGAGCATTATTAGGAGTATTGTTTGCACCAGACAAAGGGTCTGAAACAAGAAAAAAAATCAAAGATAAATCGAAAGATTACGGAGATAACATGAAAGCGAAGTTTGACGGAATTGTAAACACAATCAAATCAAACGGAAAAGAAATGATGGATGAAGGAAAATCTAAATTTAACCAAGTTAAAGACGATTTTAATTCAATTAAAGACGAGGCAAAAACTGTAAAATCGAACTATTAATCTAAAGTGCGATTTTTAAACCCTAAATACCTTATATCATGGAACCAAATGCAACAACAAACGAGAATTTAAATCTTTATGAAAAAGCAGAAAACTATGCTAAAACAAGTTTAGAGTTATTAAAACTCAAAACAGTATGTTCTGTCGCAGATGTAGTATCAACTTTAACATCAAAGATAGCAGTCGGTATTGTTGTTGCATTTTTTACCCTGTTCCTAAATATTGGGATTAGTTTATGGGTTGGAAAAGAACTTGGCGAGTATTACTATGGATTTTTTATCATGGCGCTATTTTATTTAATTGTTGCCATCGTGATTCACAAAACGCATCATTCACTGATAAAAACGCCAATTGGAAATACCATCATTTCAAGTATTTTAAAAGAGAAACAAAACTGATTTTGAACTTATTAATAACTAAAAAAGACTGTTATGGAGCCTATTTACACTATTGATCAGTTGAATCAGAGAATAAAGCTATTAGAAGATCGTCAGGACGCCGAATGGTGTTCTATAAAAGATGAAATCGACGACATCAAAGAGAACTTAAAACCACTAAACTTGATTCGCAATACGGTCGAAGAAATCAACGAAACAGTTGGTTTCAAAAGCCATCTTGCACAATCGGCAATCAGTATCGGAATTGGATATTTAGCCAAAAGATTTATTGTCGGCAAAAGCGATTCAATGTTTAAAGGAATTTTGGGCTC
Organism: Flavobacterium mesophilum; assembly: GCF_039581405.1. NCBI lineage: Bacteria > Pseudomonadati > Bacteroidota > Flavobacteriia > Flavobacteriales > Flavobacteriaceae > Flavobacterium > Flavobacterium mesophilum. The sequence goes on from NZ_JBCPXZ010000001.1 coordinate 910,612, forward strand.
AATCGTTCAATTGGTTATCACCAATTTGGTTTCGAAACCTCATCAAGAATCTTCAGATGAAACTTCACCAGAAGAATCATCACAATATGAACCATCATAAGAGTAATTTGTCAAACTTAAATTTAATATTATGGAAAAGTTTAGCGAAATAATAATAAAAAACGGTGTCTACATGTACTCTAACCTATATAAATGTCTCGAATACACAAGAGTATTTCTCGGTATCTAACACGCTTATACGTTTTTTCTAATGGAATAATTTCTTTTAAATCAAACGATTAAACGGTTAATACACACTATATTTTTTGAAAGATGCTAAGTCTCTGAGTTGCTAAGATGCTAAGTTCTTAGAAACCGGAATGCTAAGCATAGAAAAAGGCCGAACTAAAAGTTCGGCCTTTTTTTTTAGGGACTAAGGCTCTAAGATACTAAGGTGCTAAGATTAAAAAAGCCGAACAAAGTTCGGCTTAAAAATTATTCAAAGCTAAGAGAAAAAACTTAGAGCCTTAGCAACTTAGAACCTTAGCACCTTTAATTGTAATTTTGATAAATCGGCAACTTCAAACCAACGTACAAATTACACGCTTTTGAAGTATTCGAAAACAAATTTGAAATCAGCGAGCCAGAACCCACAAACAACGGACCAGCTCTAAAACCAGTTCCGATTTGCGTACCGCTGTATTCCATATACGTTACAGGAATGTAAAAACTGAATTGTCTGGTTTCATATCGAGGCGTGAATGTAACCGAATTTGGAAGTGCCGTTCCATTTATTTTTTTAGCATCAACCAAGCTGAAATCGCCACTTAAATTCAAGTAGAATTTATTATCGATATTCCAATCAAAATTCGTGTGAAGTGCTGTTGGCAAATTAGCCTTTACACCCGTTTTAGAGGAAACTTTTGTATAATGTGTGTCAAAGAATTCGAAAATACTTTCTGCATTGTCGATATCGGCTTGAGATACTCTTCCAGCCAAGTTATACGTATTCTCAACAATATTTTTATAATTGATTCTTCCGATATCCGTTACCGATGCTGCTGCTTTGAATTTGTAGCGATTCCCGATACAAGTATGGCAATTGGTGCGATATTCATAAGTAAAACCCAAATCAAGTCCTACTCCTGCCGATGCACCATCAAATTTAGGATCATTTCCGTTTTGGTAATCGTAGCTTGCTGCAGTTTTTAAAGTTCCTGTTGACAAATATTGGCTTTGCTCTGGGTTGGCATTGTTTTTAGTAAAAGCCACGCTTAAATCATTTCCGTTGATGTAGCCGTTAACTCCCGCCATCAAATACTTAACAGTAAGTCCGCCTTTTATGAAATGATCGTCATGATCCATTAAAACAGTTGCATAACTTGCTCCAATTTCCGCCCATGAATTCGTCACACTATTTGGACTTCCGCCTTGAATCATAAAACTATTTGAAACATCAAGATCTTTGTTTAGCTCATCAATCAGTTGTCCGTTAACATTAACAAGGCTTGTTACGCTTCGCACGCGCGAATAAAGCGCAATACTATGCACAGGCGTAATATTCAACGTAAACGACGGCCCCATAATATCGAGATTCAAATTACCACGATTGTTTGATTTGATGTTTTTGCTGGCATCAGCTTGTAGATCGTAATTGCCGTCTAGAACCTCAGCAAAATTAACGCCGTACAAATCATTTTGTCCTGTTGCACTTGCCGAAAAAATAGTAACATCCGACTTGTATTTCGAATCCACAATCACCGACGGATTAAATAGAACGCCTTGAATCCCGGCATAATTATCATCTCGAAACCCAAAATACGATTGCGATCGCGCATAAAAAAAGCTTCCAAAGAAGCATAATAAAAGTAAAGTTCTCTTCATAGATTATTTTTAGACTGGTTAGGTTGGCTTACCTTTAGAATTGTTTAATAAAGGCATGCAAATATGAAACAAAAAAAGCCAAAAAAAAACTTAACGAATTATGAATTCGTTAAGTTTTTTTTCGAGGTTCTCAGATGCTAAGACACTAATATTCCAAGGTTTACAAACAATCTTAATAATCTTACTTTCTCACTATTAGCTATACAACTTCTCTTAAATTTAAGCGCTGAAAATCAAAAAAGTTAAGCCCTTTCATACAATAAAAAGGTTCTAAGATACTAAGGCACTAAGATCCTAAGGTTTATAAACAATCTTATTAATCTTACTTTCTCCTTATTGTCAAAATTAAGCACTTTCATACAATAAAAAAAGCCGAACAAAAGTTCGGCTTAATATCATAAGTTCTAAGAAAAAAGCTTAGAACCTCAGCATCTTAGTATCTTAGCACCTAAGAAGTTTACGTTTAGTAAACTTCAGAAGCTTCTTTCAATTTCTCCATATTATTCACCAACTGAAGCTCAGCCACGATTTTCTGGATATCACCATTCATGATGTTTCCTAGATCGTAAAGTGTCAAACCAACTCTGTGATCAGTTACACGACCTTGAGCGTAGTTGTATGTACGGATTTTTGCCGAACGGTCTCCAGAACTTACTTGAGAACTACGTTTTTTAGCATCTTCCTCTTGCTTTTTAGCCAATTCCATTTCGTATAAACGAGAACGCAATACCATCAAAGCTTTATCTTTATTCTTGTGTTGTGATTTCTCATCCTGACATTGCGCTACCAATCCGGTTGGAATGTGCGTCAAACGTACAGCCGATTTCGTTGTATTTACCGACTGTCCTCCAGGTCCTGATGAACAGAAGAAATCGACACGAACATCGTTCATATCCACTTGTACATCAAATTCCTCCGCTTCTGGCAAAACCATAACCGTCGCAGCCGATGTATGCACACGACCTTGCGTTTCTGTTTGAGGAACACGTTGTACACGGTGAACACCCGCTTCAAACTTCAAAGTTCCGTAAACGTCTTCTCCAGTAACTTCAAAAATAACCTCTTTGAAACCACCCGAAGTACCTTCGTTCATATCTACAACAGAGGTTCTCCACCCCATGCTTTCGCAATATTTAGTGTACATTCTGAATAGGTCACCAGCAAAAATACTCGCTTCATCTCCACCCGTACCCGCGCGGATCTCCACCATTACGTTTTTAGCATCTTCAGGATCTTTCGGAATCAACATGAATTTGATTTCATCTTCCAATTCTGGCAAACGCTCTTTTGCTTCGTCCAACTGCATTTTAGCCATTTCTACCATTTCAGCATCACTACCATCAGCAATGATTTCGTTAGCTTCATCGATATTTGCCAAAACTATAATGTATTCTTCTCTCTTTTCAACCAAAGCCTTAATACCTTTATATTCTTGGTTGAGTAGCTTATAACGTTTTTGATCTGAAATGACATCCGGCTGAATAATCAAATCCGAAATCTCATCAAAACGCTGCTTTACATATTGAAGTCTATCTAACATTTTCTTTTTCCTTTATTTTGGACTGCAAAATTACAAAATATTTGTGGAAAATTCTAGTGTTGTTTTTTTGGGGAATTTAGAATCTTTTTTCTCTTTAAATCGGGTGTTTTTACTTGGTGAAGAATTTAAAATTAATACGATGTTTGTTTTAGATAAGCTATTAAAGGATTCAACCAGAATTAAAGATTAGATGTAATTATTTCTTTACGGTTTTCCGTAAGATATTTGATGCAAAAGGAATTATGTTTGAAAAGTTTCTTAAAAATTATTAAAAAAAATACGGAATTAGATGAAAGTGTTAATTAAAGCTATAGATGTGAAAAAATGCATTTTAAAGACTCAAAACACTATTAGTATTTCTGATTTGCCAGTTATTTTAATTAATCCCTTTCTAAAGGGAGCGAAAATTGCCATACTATCTTGGAAGCGTGATATCATGTCTGGCAAATCTAAAAATCTTTTCATTTGTCTCGTCCATGCAAAAAATGAAATGATTGATTTTTTATTAGTGGATATTATTTCAATCCAACAAGATTCTAAAGATTTAATAAATGATGTTGCTGTCTTTTCAGAAATGTACAAAACCATCCCTGTTATAGCGGCTTATGATTGGAAATGTGATAATTGGATATGGACAATGCGACGACCATGGATTTGCTACGAAATTCATAAATACTGTACTAACCCAAATTCCATAACATACTTGGGATACGCAAAAAAACAAGGCAATGATCTTTTTGAACATATGCTTCAACGAATAGTCCATACAACATTTGCTCAAACAATTTTGTATCTACTTCTTGGCAAAATTACAATGGCTAAACTTATAGATTTAAAATTACTATTGCCTAATTATTCTTCTATTGTTCAAGTAGCATATGAAAAGATGTCTCGCAATGATTTTTTACTCACAACATGTATACTAGCTCTCAATGATATTCCATATGACAACAATGAATTCCCATACACTAAGTATCGAGTTAATGGAGATCAGGATTTTTCACAAATAGTTTTTTTAAAATATGAAATTAGAGAGCAAAACAGTTCAATCCATAGAACAAACTATTCAATATCATTAGACGGCCAAAAAATCGCTAATTTATTCAATAATCAAGACAATATGGGGGAATCTAGAACTTTTCTTGAGCCACTACCAAATAATATAGATATCATAATTAATTTTTTAAATATCTCTAAGTCTTCTATTAAAGACATTCCATTACCGATTAAAAGTCATAATTTAGAAATTCCAAACTTTAAAATAATCTCTTTCAAAATTTAACTGTATTATAATTTTAATTACAAACAAAATTAAAAAGATGGCACACAAATGTTTTATTTCGTTCAAGTCAAAAGATATTGCATATAAAAAAATCATACATGACAATCTAGATGTTGACATGATTGATAAATCACTACATGAACCTATTAACTCAGACGATGAAGATTATATAATGAGAAAAATAAGGGAAGATTATTTATCTGACTCAACTGTTACAATTTTTTTAATCGGAGATAATGGTGCCGAAAATAATTTTTTTGAGAATCAAAATTTTATAAAACGTGAGTTACAAGCTTCCATATACAACGGAGAAGGCAATACAAAAAATGGAATCTTAGGAGTTGTTCTTCCATCTATGACAGAGAATGTTTATCAAGGAAGTTACAAATGCCTTGAATGTGGAAACTCACATATTTTAGTAAACATAAATGACAACACAGTTATTAAAGAGTTCTCGTATAATTATTATATTCCAAATGATAAATGTTCTTGGAGCGAAGATGAAAGATATTGCATATTGACAACCTGGGAAAATTTCTGTAAGGATCCCAATTACTATATAGATTTAGCATTCGAAAAAAGATGTCATCCAATTTCTAATAAAACAAAAGTTCGACCATGATAAACAATTCAGACTTCCCAAATTATTTTATTGCAGGAGACAAGGCCTCATTATTAGCCCAAAAAAAATACATTTCATATGTTAGATGGGATCTAATTTTAATGACTATAAGTGCTGCTTTAGCCGTCTATAATTATAACTGTACAGAAACAAAACAAATAACTTATATTTTTTCTGCCACAATATTATCTATAGCTTTTATATTTTCACTAATTATTAAAATTAAAAAGTATGAGGATATTTGGTATAGGGGAAGAGCTTTAGCAGAATCTACAAAAACATTAACTTGGAGATTTATGATGAAATCAGAATATTTTGAATATAATTTAACAGAGTTAGAAGCTAATGATAGATTCATATCAAGAATAAGAGAAATCATTAATGAATTTAGAGATATTAATAATTCTTTAAAAGCTGATGATTTGAAAAAAAAACCGATAACAACCAAAATGCTTGAGACGAGAAATTTATTACTTGAGGACAGGAAAAAATTCTATCTTGAAAATAGAATTAGCAATCAAATTGAGTGGTACAGTTCTAAAGCCGACTCAAACAAAACTAAATATGAAAATTGGTTTTGGGCTGTCATTGCTGTTCAGTTTTTTGCAATACTTTCAATAATATTCTTAATTTTCTTTCCAAATTCAGATTTTAACTTAGTTGGCCTATTTACTACCTTGTCATCTTGTTTTTTTAGCTGGTTACAATTAAAAAAATATCAAGAAAATAAAGAAGCATACAACACTGCTTTATCAGAATTAAATTTGATAAAAAATCAAGCTCAATTTATAAACTCAGATGAAGATTTCGCGACTTTTGTATTGGATTCAGAAAATGCTATGTCAAGAGAACACACTCTTTGGATTGCTCAAAAAAGAATATAACTAAATTTGCACTCACCATTATATAAAACTACAAGGAATCAACAAAACATTCCATAAAAAGTAGAAATAGCATAATTTATTTTGTCAAAATAAAAAGCATCAAAACATTAGTAAGATTCTTAATCAAAAAATATGAAAATTTATATAGACCATTTTCCTTCAAGTGACGATTTTGTAACACGCTTAGCTGAACAAATCAGGAAAATAGACAAAAACTTATCTGTGACAACTTTCTTAGACTTACGTACAAATGGTCACGTTGAAGAGGATGGAGAAGATGTAAGAATAATGAATGAATCAGATATTTGGATTCCCATTATAACATCGGAATTCATTTCTTTTTATCCTACTGAAATAGAACAAAAATATTATGAAATAATAGAGTCTGAAAATAAAATTATTTTTCCAATAATATACAATGAGGTTAATTGGTCGTCAAAAAAATGGATTGTTAAAAGCAGAATTTTCCCGTCTAATGGTAAAGTTTTTGAAGAATTAAATTCAAATGAGCAAGCTTCTGTAATAAACGAGTTAGTTCACACCATAGGCAATATATATTCAGAATCTACAAAAGAGAAATTAAACTCAATAAAATTACCAACGAGTAAAATAGAACTTGAAGACCAAGTTTTTATTTCACATTCACATGATGATGCTGATTTTGCAGAACTACTAAAACTTCATCTTGAGAAAAACAAAATTGCATGTTGGATGGATAATGAAAGATTAAAAATCGGACAAGATTGGAGAGAAGAAATAGATACAGGAATTTCAAAATCAAAAGCAATAATTGTTATTATGTCTCCAGAAGCTAGAAAATCCGAATACGTAACTTATGAATGGGCATACGCTTGGGGTAAAGGAATTAAAATCTTCCCAATAATGCTGAAGCAAACATCACTTCATCCTAGGCTTGAATCTCTCCAATATATGGATTTTACGAATAGAGTTACAAGACCATATGATGAACTTGTTAAAGGAATCAGAGACATAAAAAATTAGTGAAAGACATTGGATTTACTTGTCAAGATAAAAATCCTGCTACGCGAAGTATTCCTCCCAAAGCGCTACGCAAATGTCTCCGACTTTGCGTAATTTTTAATGCCTCTTATAAATCGCAAACATGTCAAAAGTCTCCTGACTCTTTGCGCCAATCTTAAGAAATATATCGCTGCATAATTCTATCCCGTTAAAAACTACACTATTTTTAAACTATATTTGAGTAAAAGTCGGAGACTTTGGGTAGTCTAGTTTTTAAATTATAAATTCGAAAATTGGCGCAAAGTCAGAGACATTTGCGTAGTGGCACTAATAACAACTGCTATGACTATACTATCCAAATAGAATGTAAAAATGAAACTAAAAACAATTTTAAGTCTTTGCTTTTTAACATTATTAATTTCTTGCAATGCAAATAAACCAATTGAGGGAAAATATCGTTCAAACTTTGCCGATTTAGGTTTCTTTATAACTGAAATCGAATTGAAAAGAGACAGTACTTTTCATTACGAATTTTCTGGAGATTTAATGCATACTGAACTTGATGGAAATTATAAAGTTGAAAATAAGGTTTTATATTTACGTTTCAACAAATTAAAGGGTGAAACTGAAAATGAAATTGTTGAAGTAAATGGAAAAGACACAATTATAAGTTTTGAAGATTTTGGAAAAACTCATTCTTATGATTTAAAAAAGGAAAAGGAAATAGAATATCATTTAAAATACAAAATATCAAACGAAAAATTGTTTGCTTACAATATACAGACGAACAAAATAGTACGAAAAGCAAAAAAATATTCAGACAATAGGAAATATATTTTATTTGGCTCTAAATATTACAATAAAAAAATATATCTGAAGAAAATTGAAAAATAAAATACAGCCACTAGCCCGGATTTGCAATCCATGCCCGCAATAGCAAGACACTTTGTAAATCACGCAGAAAACAAACCAATCTTTATGGCCACGGATTACAAATCCGCGCTATCGGATAATGATATTTTATAAAAATCATTTGAAGCTTTTTTAATTATTTTTAAGCCTTATTAAACCATATTCTAAGAAATCGCTAAAACATTATTTATGAATAAAATCTACTCATTACTTTTTCTACTATTTATTTTTTTGACAAGCTGTAAACAGAGCGAAGAAAGCAAAATAAAAGAAACCTGCACAACTTATATGGAGGGCAGGTTAGCTTTTGAAAATGGCGACACTTTAAAAATAAAACCGGTTATCGGAGATACTCTTTACAGACTGATGCTTCTAAACCGTCAATATTCAAGACTTCTTGAATCTGATCTTACATTTGGTCAAGAGTTACTAACTATAACGCCAAAAACTGTTGAAATTAAAGGAAATAAGGCAACCTGCATCATGAACAGTCCGATACCTTTCCAACTAAACTTAGTAAGAAATAATGACCAATGGACAATTGTTGGCGAAAATGAAATATTTCCCAATGCTTATTCCATTGCTGCAGTAGAGAAAAAAATAAAGGATTACAAAGTGTATTTAAAAGGAAAACCTGCTAGAGATCCTGTTTTTCAAATTACCAATATTTTCTTTAGTGATGTAAATAACTATTGTAAAAACAACGATTTAAATGCATTAAAAAACAATTGCGATGATGCGACAGCAGATTTTGTGAAACGTCTTTATGAGTATGCAAAAAAAAGATCTGGCGCCGATGTAATTAATGAAGAAATCAACAATCCGCATGCGGCGAGCGGAGATATTTCTTTTAAAGGAGATTTGGCTTATTATATGTTTTATCAGGAAAGTTCCTCGGTGCTTCTTAAGAAAATTGGAAACACTTATAAAGTGATTGGTTTTAACGGAATCAAATCTGCTTCGATAAGCAAGCAAATGATGGAAGATCAATATGTAGAATTGCTTAGAGCGGTAAGATTAATAAAATCGGAACAATATCGAAACAAAAATATTAAATAACGAAAACCCGTTAGCGCGGATTTGCACTATCAAATTTAATTTAGTCTCAAATCTATAGTAACGAAGCCTTAACAGTAATACTAAAAAATGAGCTCTAATGTACTCACTATCATAATTTTTATGATTTCATTTCTCATTTTTGGGAATTATGGATTTCATTTATATTATAAAAATAAACGTAAGCTCCTCTTTAAAAGAATTGGGAATCAAAATTTTGTAGAAATTAAAAACGTAAGAACTGAAATTTGCGCGAAAAGCAAATTTTCTTTTTCGTGGCAATTATTTATGTCTGATATTATCCTTTTCGAAAACACATTATTAATCTTGTTGCGAAATTATAATTTAAAAGGCTTAATTAATCAAAACCAATCCATTATCCAAATTTCTAAAAGTCGAAATACAGAAAAACTAGATGGTGTTGGGCGAATATACATACTTGAAAACAACGAATTTAATGGAGAAAAAATCAAAATTAATTCGACACAGTATCTGATGACAAAAGCTGAATTTGAAGTAGATTTAGATTTTAAAAACAAATTAGACGAACTAAAAGTTGTAACAGAATTTATGAATGACAAACTCAAATAGGTCTGCTCTCAACAGCTATCCTGCTCTTGCTGGCATGAGCGTCTCGCTCGTTTTCACACATCCACAAATTTCAATCAAACACTATATAATTTGAAAAAAATAATCATCTTTCTATTTATCATACTATTTTCATCTTGTAAAAAAAACAGTGAAGAGCAAAAAATCATGTATAGGCAACTCATAAACTATCGAGATGAATTAAAAATAAATTCACGAAATAATGATGAATACATTCTTACTCGCATAGAAAAGGAGAAAACCACTATGCCCAATCTTGAAGCTTCAAGGATCGTTTTACTCGAATACGAAAAATCATTTGAGAAATTGAAATATAAAGAACGAGATAAAATAATTATGCTCCGTGATTCATTCAATAACAAGCATAATTTATATCTGCATTTCGATACTTTCGATTATAGCAATGTATCTGATACACTTTTTAACCGATTAATGGAAATCGATTTCTATCGCATACAACTTAGGTATCAAGAAAGAAATTTGCTTAGACGCGGCTGTATTTAAAGATTCTTTACAAAATACTTCCCTTAAAAATAAAAATTCCCACGTCGGCGCAAGCGTCACGCTCGTACTAGCTTCTTTTAGCTAAAAAGTAAAGTTTTTTTAAATTATATTTGGGTAAAAGTCTGAGACTTTAAATAATCTTCGTTTTTAAATTACAAATTCAAAAATTGGCGCAAAGTCAGAGACATTTGCGCAGCGGCGGATTTCAAATCTGCGCTAACGAATAAAACAAAAATTTTATGATCGATATTCCTGAATTAAGCAAAAAGGCATTAAGTCGTTTAGTTCAAATGGACAATGTAATAAACGGCGGTTACTCGAACGAACAACTCATTTTTCCTTTAAAAATTCAAGATGGCGGAAAGAAAGAGATTGTTAGAATTTCTGAACAGGAACTTCGTTTTTTATTTATTGAAGAATTTAAAATAAAATACCCTAATCTATATTATTCAATTGAAACGCCAACAACATGGAAATTTTCTTTTGGCAAAACTGTAGAAACCTGTATTGTTGATGATAATGGTCAATCGGCTTCGCATGATATGTGTGTATTTGAAAAAAATGTCACAAACCATTACGTGCGTAAAATGAATATTGAATTTAAATATCGTAATTCTGGAATTGAAAAAAGCGGAAAAGATATTTTAAAACTAATCGCAGAAGAACAAGATGGTGCATTCATACATTTGTTAAAAAACACCAATAGCAAGACATTGTCAAGCGTTTTTACCAAGCTTCTTAAGAGCTTTTTAGGCTATCAAGCACTATGGACAAATGAAAACAAAACGATTCAAGTAGTGATTCTTTCCCTTGAGCAGAAAAAATTAATACATTGTGAACTACGAAAAAGCGACCTTCATAAACTAGCAATTTATTTCTCTTCTTCACAAGTTGGAGATATTAACAAGTTTGAAAATGGCAATTGGACAATTGTTGACTTAAATAAAAATTGAAGATTTGCGACGAAATTTATTTTTACAACAAATATTTAAAATTTGTTCAGAATCATTAGTAACATCAAATATATCAACACATTACAAAACAAATCTCTATATTTGATATTCACAAATACCGCTATTAATGAAAGAACAACTTATTAAATTCGGGCGTCTGTTGTACGGAATCGGGATTGTTGCTTTGGGAGCACACCAGCTTATCATCAAAGATTTTCGTTCGGAAATTTTATCTCCTTTTCCCGCTTGGGCTCATGAATATACTGTTTTTTCAATCCTTGCAGGAGTCAGTTTAATAGTTACCGGAATTATTATTTCGGGAATAATTAAAATTAAATCCGTTGATACCCGAAGGGTTTGTCTTTATTTAGGATTTGGATTTCTTGCTGGTTTCCTCTTTTCGCATCTTCTCTTTATTTTGATTTTTAGCCCAAAATCTCCCGATTTTCAAGTTTGGATAAATGCTATAGAAGAATTGACTTATAGCGGTGGTGCGTTTGTAATGGCTGGCTCATTTCCTGCAAATAATTTTAGCGCTGAAAAGAATTTCTTTGCAACAGCATCTGAAAAAATTATTCCGCTTGGGCGTATTTTTTATGCGCTTCTAATCCTCTTATTTGGAAGCAGTCATTTTATTTTTGCTGGTTTTATTGCTTCGTTGATCCCAAAATTTTTTCTGTTCCCAATGTTTTGGACTTACTTTACCGGTGTTGCCCTTATCTGTTCAGGCATTTCGATTATTTTCAAATTATGGATAAAACCAATCGCATTTCTTTTGGCAGTCATGCTTGTCGTGTTTTTCATTTTCTTCCATATTCCTGATGCCGTTGCAAATCCAGTCGCAGGTGGCGGAAATGAAATTGTACGTACCATTATTGCTCTGCTTTTCTGTGGTATTGCATTGGTCATTTCATTTACAAACGATTCCAAAAAACAGCTTTTGGCTTCTGAACCAATTTAAATTAACAGTAAAAATGGCTGAGACAAAAAAGAAAAACTGGCTCAAAATAATTGTCGAAAATTTGCTCGATTTTGTTTTACATTGGAAATAACTTTAGGTTTTTCCGTGTTCTACGATTTTTAAAATTTACGCGACAACACATTCCATATTGTTTTCCTCCATGATCTGCATATCCATTATTTTTTGAGCGATTGTACCTCTTTCAAATAATCGGATGAATTTGAAAACGGCACTAACAAAATATCCTGGGTTTGAAACCAATCGGGCTATTTCGGTTATTCTTTTATCTCTTAATTTCGTACAGTCTTCTCTTTCATTTTCTGGAACTGCGACAAATTCGGTAGCAAATTTCCATGCACCATTTCTTGCGGTTTCCATACTAAAATCGATAAAAAAATTGTCTACTTTACCTGTAAATTTTAATATCCACGTAAGTGTTGGCCAAATTTTGATCAAACACTTTTCGACACCAGCTACCAAATTGCTAAGAATAGCATTTATTTCGTCAAAATCATGTTTTAAATCTTCGATATCTTCAATGGTACTAACCTCAGCTGATGCTATTCCTAAATCGAGATTGATGTGCGCATTGATTCCGAGTAACAAATGTTGCAGTACTATTGGCCAAAACTTTTCGGCCTGTTCAAAAGCAAATCCCCAACATTCTGATGGTTTTTCTTTGGCTTGATATTGATAATACGCTTTAAGATATCTATTGGCAAAAATGACGTCTAATTTTTCCATTCGCTCGCCATTTTGAAAAGAGCCAGCAAGAATGCCTTCTTTTATTCTGACTGTAACTTCACGATACAGAATAGCAAACAAACCCAGATTGCTTTGCTCTAGTTTTGATCTTTCTATTATTTCATCCAATAACAGAATTACTTCATCAATAGTCCCTGCTTGTTTCATACTCATTTATAATTGGTTATCATTAAATTGAGAGGAACTAATATAATTATTTTAAGCTTTCACTTGATATCTTTTTGAAGTAATTCTCTTGTTATCTTGTTGCTTTTAAAAATTCCGAAACTGCAAAAAATCATGCAGCTTTTTTTATATTTACATCAAAGCGAATCAATCTTTAAACCTACAGATTTCAAATTACCTTATTTATATATGGATGAAATACCAAAAATTGAAAACAAAATTGAGGCGTTGTATTTATATATAAATGGCAATTCTGTAGATCAAGAGGGCGATTCTTGGCACTATTATCATAATCCTAAAATAGTTTCGCACCTCAATAGTTTTTCTAAAAACGAATGTGAAAAATTCGTTTCAGAAATTTGGAATTGGAAAGAAGAAATCGTTCTTGATTTAGCCGATCCATTTCTTAGCATTGTTAACCCAAATTTAAATGGATCTTACTTGTATTGCAAACTAATATTGCATGTTGATGATCTAGAAAGTCAAGAATATTTAACACAAAATATACAAGTAGTACATAATATTCCTAAAAGAAGCCAACCCCTAAATTTTTATCTTGATTTAGCAAAAAAAGTCTTGAATGTAAACGAAAAAAATAATGGAAGCTATAATTATGCTGCAGAGGAAATGAGATTAAAAATCATCGAAGAAAAAACGTAATCATAAGAATCTGGATTAATGAATTTAAAAAACAATACACATATGAAAAAAATGATTAGAATATTTTTGCTGGCAATACTGTACATCTCATCAACAAACTTTTCTTTTGGGCAAAAGCTTGACAGAGATCAATTAGCAAATAAAATAGTATTGGCTTTACAGCAATCTGATGTCAATGTTTTTATCAATTTAGTTCCGACGCTTTCTGAGTATGAAAACGGAATTAAAATACAACGAAGTTACAGCAAAATCACATTTAAAAGACCTATTAAAGAAGAAGCAAAATTAGTTCAAGCCGATGAGCTAAAAAACGTTAAAGGCAGATACGAAGACTTAAAAGGCGAATTGTGCAGAGGCAAAAAAAATCCGGATTGGAATACGGCCAAAATCAACCGAATAATTTATGAAACTGAAAAAAGTGACGGAAATGAGTATTCAGCAATTTTAGTCGAATTAACCGATTCCAAGAGCGACCGTAAATATTATCTAGAAATTGAAGCAACTTTGACAAAATCAGGTTGGAAATTATTTGATGATGTTATGATGGTTGAAGATCATATCGAAAAGCGAATTGAAACAAAAAATAAAAGGGAAAGTTAGAAATGAAAAAACGTATCCTAATACTGATTTTGGCAACGACAGGACTTTTTTCCTGCAAGCAAAATGATAAATCAACTCCAGATTCGGCAAAAGATTCTGAAAGCCAAAAATCATTGACTAATAAAAGCGTCTATTCTACTTATAAATACACTGATTCTGATGGCGCACATGTTACAATACAAAACAGTTTCCCAAAAGGCGGAATGAAATACACAGATCCAACTGGCAAGGAATATCGGTATGCTATATTTTGGACACAAATTAGCAATGAGACAAACCATCCGCTTGAAGTTAGGATTGATTTTCCTATTCATTCGTATGAAGTTCCGTCTATGCCTGGCTCGTATTTTAAGATCTTGATGCCGCCAAACCCAATGACATCTGAGAAAGTTTCTTTATTTAATTATGGTCTGACCGATTTAGAACCTTTTTTAGATGAAAATTTCGACAAATCGTCTTCTTTAAAAAGAATCATCAACCCGAAAAAATCGAGTAGTTTTTATGTCGTATTGCTTTCTGTAGTTAACGGCGCTCGTGGTACTTTACGAACAGGACTTAGCATAAAAGGCCAAAATCTATTTTACAAAATCAATGATAAAGAAATTCATTGCGGCAATATTAATTTGGAAAATTTGATATTGCAGCAATAAAAATTAGCTCGTGTTTGGATTTACAATTAGTACAACCATAATATTTTTTTTGAGCTTTTATGGTTATCCTTACTATTCTTAAATCTTAAAAAATTAGCTTTGAAAAACAAACCCTAAAAAGGCCACAACAAATGAGAATTGTAATACTGTTGACAATTGCACTATTAACTTTTAGCTGTTCTAAAAAAGACAAATCTAACATCTCAAGTATTAAAAGTTTGCAAAAACCGGCCCACACAAACGAGAAAAAAACAACCGTTTTGGATGAGAAAGTCCATTTTATCGGATTTGTGAATACTTTCTATTTTTCTAAAAAAAATGAAGTTTATATCGAACTATCCTTCAAAAGCGACAAGATTAACGATCAAGAATATTATGACATCGTAAAACTGGCAGATTCCTTGATTTATCAAGATGATGAAACCAGCAGACATCGATTTCCAGCAGGTCTGGCGTCAAAATATTTTGATTTAAGAGGTTTGTCAAAACTTGCCATCTATGACGAGAATAATAAATTTATTTGCAATGGCGATTTTGTTCGCACAGAATATCTAAATGAACCGATTGCGTCTCATTTTATTGCTGTTTACAAAACCGATAAAAGAATAAAATCAAACCAAAATTATGCCATCAGCAATTTTGATAAAACTACTGAAACTCCAAATTATACAATAATCCGAGATACTGTATTAACACAAAAACTACTTACTAAACTGGGCGTAACTAAATCCTATTTTGGCCTTGAAAAGAGTGGGACGCATCTTCATTTTGCAAACAACGACACTGTGATATCAGTAATCAATTCTGAGTCTGATTCGTATGTCGTTTCATTTAAGGGTGAAGAATTAAAAATTCTGTACAAAAGCGCCGAACCCGAAAATATTACTGATTTAAAAATTATTCCGCTAATGAAAAATAAACTTCCTTACCTTTTAACAAGATGCGCGAAACCAGAAACAGATGTAGAATGGGAAGATTTATTATCCTTCGACGGTACAAAATATAGCAGCACAAGCCGACAAAAAATAGAATAATAAGCCAGCTCGTCATTCTATACAAATCCTTAAAAACAAAAGCTACAATAAATCAGCTTTTTTTATATTTACAGAAAACAAACCAATCTTTATGGGCACGTATTGCAAATCCGCGCTATCAAAAAAACATATTATGGATTACATTAATAAAATCAATTTTCCTGTTTTAGATATTTCTATAAATGAGTGGAACT
Organism: Flavobacterium mesophilum; assembly: GCF_039581405.1. Taxonomy (NCBI): domain Bacteria; kingdom Pseudomonadati; phylum Bacteroidota; class Flavobacteriia; order Flavobacteriales; family Flavobacteriaceae; genus Flavobacterium; species Flavobacterium mesophilum. The sequence continues at coordinate 926,847 of NZ_JBCPXZ010000001.1, forward strand.
TAGAGAATGTAAGTGAAATAATCTTTGATGATATTTATTTTTACAGTAACTCTTATGATTTGTTTGAAAGATTCAGGTTAAATCATAAAATCGTAGATGCCAAAGGAACTATTTTTAAAATCGTCAGACTTCAAAAAAAGGAGAGGAATTGGATGAGTTTTTTTGTGCGACCGAAACACGAAATGATTTTTGAATTAACTGAAGAAAAAATTGATTTGAAGGATTTGAAGGATTTCATGTTACAAAGGATAAACAATCTAGAATCAAATGAATATAAATTTAAGTGGATGGAAAATATAAAAAAGGCAAACAATTTTGATGAATTAATAAGAGGAGTATAATAACAGTTTTCTCCGCTTGCACGATCGTCTCGCTCGTTTTCCCCTGCTCCTGCCAGTGGAGGTAATAATTTTTAATTTAGAAATATAGAACAATTACATAACTGTTCAAACCATTCTGTATTATCGTTTCTTTCTCATAAAAAATTCTTTTTTCTCCCTCCTATTTTGTTACGACCAACCTAAAGGGCAATGCTCTCTTCAATGATTTGCGGTGATTTTGGCAAGTATTTTTTTATCGATTTTATTTCGCAAACTTTTCTTATTTTTGAATACATAAAAATCAGATTTACAATAAAATACATTATTTACAATCTGTTTTTTTTAGCAGTTCATAATTTCCAAAACCTCAAAAAAGCAAAATATGATTAGAAAATCCTTTTTATCTGTTTTAGTTGTTTTAGCATTGGTTTTAAATTCCTGCAAACAGGAACCAAAAGAAACACCTGCCCCATTAATTGACGTAAAAACTTTTTTCAAAAATGGAGAAAAAAGCTCTTTCAGAATTTCTCCCGACGGTAATTACTTCAGTTACCGCGCTGATTACAAAGGAAAAATCAACATTTTTGTTCAAAAAGTAAACGAGACCAAAGCGGTTCGCGTAACAAACGATACTTTGCGCAGCATTTTCAATTATTTCTGGAAAGGCGACCGAATTGTATATGCGCAGGACGTGGGCGGAGATGAAAATTTTCAACTTTTCTCCGTAAAGGCAGATGGAACTGATTTAAAGGCTTTAACGCCTTTTCCTGGCATCAGAAGTGATATAACAGATGCTTTGATCGACATTCCGGGAAAAGAAAAAGAATTGATTGTGCAAATCAACAAAAGGGTAAAAGAATATTTTGACCCTTATATTTTGAATGTTGAAACAGGAACTTTGACATTGCTTTATAACAATAAAGAAAACTTTGATGGCTGGGTAACTGATAATAATGGCGTTATTCGTCTTGCCTCAAAAACCGATGGCGTTAACATTACGTGGAATTACAGAAATTCAGACAAAGAACCTTTTACACCTTTGATTACGACAACTTTTAAAGATATTTTTTCACCTGCCTCTTTTGACAAAGACAATAAAAATATTTATGCGCTGAGCAATCTCGGAAAAGACAAAGTAGTTTTGGTGGAATATGATCCTGTTGCTAAAAAGGATGTAAAAGAGCTTTTTGCTGACAGCAAATATGATTTAGACGGCATTAACTATGACCGAAAAAAACAAGCTTTGACTTCTGTTGATTGGGAAGCTGAAAAAAAGGAAGAACATTTTTTTGATAAAGATTGGGAAGCCATTCACGAAAATCTGAAAAAGCAAATTGAAGGCTACGAAACTGAAATTGTAAGCTACGACGATGCGCGAACCAAAGCAATTGTTTGGGCAGGAAATGACAGAACGCCAGGGAAATTCTATTTATATGATTTCAAAACCAAAGATTTAAAAGAAGTCGCAAATCCGTATCCGTGGATTGAAGAAAAACAAATGAGCCACATCAAGCCGATAACATACAAATCAAGAGACGGTTTGGAAATTCACGGTTATTTGACACTTCCGTTGGGCGTTGAACCTAAAAATCTGCCGGTTATTATTAATCCGCATGGTGGGCCTTGGGCGAGAGACGGCTGGTATTACAATCCGGAAGTTCAGTTTTTGGCCAATCGTGGTTATGCAGTTTTGCAAATGAATTACAGAGGAAGCACGGGTTACGGAAAGAAATTTTGGGAATCAAGCTTCAAACAGTGGGGAAAAACCATGCAAGACGACATTACTGACGGTGTTGAATGGCTGAAAAAAGAAGGCATTGCCGATGAAAACCGTATTGCAATTTACGGCGGAAGCTATGGTGGTTATGCAACGCTTGCCGGAATCACTTTTACTCCAGATTTATACGCAGCAGCGGTAGATTATGTGGGTGTGAGTAATTTGTTTACGTTCATGAATACGATTCCGCCTTATTGGAAACCGTATTTGGATCAGTTTCACGAAATGGTCGGCGATCCTAAAAAAGACAGTTTGTTGCTTGCCTCTGCATCGCCAGCCTTGCATGCTGATAAAATCAAAACGCCATTGTTCATCGCACAAGGTGCAAACGATCCGAGAGTAAACAAAGCAGAAAGCGACCAAATGGTTGAGGCTTTGAAAAAACGAGGCGTGGTGGTTGAATATATGGTCAAAAACGATGAAGGTCATGGTTTTAGAAACCAAGACAATCGCATTGATTTTTATGGTGCCATGGAAAAATTCCTTGACAAACATTTGAAACAGAAGAAATAAATAATATCAAACTTTGACTTACTGAAAAGCTGCAGGAAAATATTTTCTGTGGCTTTTTTTATTTAGTAAAGAGAAAAAATCAATCTTTGTATAGGATTTTCAAACCAAAATTTCATATAAATGAATTATAAAGAAATCAAACCTGATGGGTTCTTGGCCAATTTTGTGCAGTGTTTTTGGTATTATGAAACAACTGATGCCGAAACGCATCATACAATTTTGCCAGACGGTTATTTTGATTTAATTGGCGAATTTGAAAACGATGTTTTAACAACCTTGGAACTGACTGGAATTTGGACCCAACCAAAAGATATTGTCATTCCAAAAAACGTAAAATTCTTCGCGATTCGGTTTAAACTTTTGGCGGTTGAATATCTTTTTAAAAAAGAACTCAAATCTATTTTGGATACTTCTATAAATCTACCTTTTGATTTTTGGAATTTTGATCGTTATAAATCGGATGAATTTGAGCGATTTGCTTCTGAAATTTCGGCCAAATTAGAAGCTTCCTTAAAACACTTAAATCAGATTGACAACCGAAAATTAAAGCTTTTTGAAATCGTTTATCAACAAAAAGTTAAAACGGTTTCAGAACTTTCAAATCACATTTTCTGGAACAGCAGGCAAATCAATAGATATTTTAGTTCGCAATTTGGAATTCCGTTAAAAGAGTTTCTGAAAATTGTTCGTTGCAATGCTTCTTATGATGAAATTTCGAATGGCAATATTAGTCCCCAAACCGATTTTTTTGATCAGGCGCATTTTATCAAAGAAATAAAAAAATACACTGGAGTTACTCCAAAAGAATTGAGCAAAAATAAAAACGACCGATTTTTACAATTATCAAAGCGGGAAGAAAAATAGTTTTGCTGTATAATTTTAAACTTTTATTGAAATGAAAATAAGCAAACTTTCTCCAAACTTTGAAGTAACTGATATCAGGAAAACAGTTGAATTCTATACCGAAAATTTCGGATTCAAACTCATTATGGCAGTTCCTGAAACCCAAGACGGAGTTGAACAGACTCTTGCCGACAACAAAGAATATGTATATGCCATGATGCAAAAAGACAATATAGAATTTATGTTTCAGCGTTCAGACACATTCAAAAATGATGTTGTCTTTGCTAAAGATTTAACATTGGGTGCAACAGTTTCTTTTTATATGGATATCGAAGGCATAACTGATTTTTATTCGGTTCTTAAAAGTAAAAATCTTGAAATAACACCGCTAAAAACCACTTGGTACGGAATGCAGGAATTCTATTTAAAAGATTTGAATGGCTATATTTTAGGCTTTGCCGAGAAAAAGGAATAACATTAAAATAAAATGATCATTAAAAAGCTGCAGAAAATATTTTCTGTGGCTTTTTTTTGAAATAAAAGGTGGACGAAATATCTTATATTTGTTTCAACCAATCTTTCTTTAATCTACTTCTCCACTAACTTTAAACAATCTAAGCTACCATGGAAAATTTCGATTGGACTTCTTTCACCAAAAAAATAGCCATTAGAGCTGAACTTTCAGACATTTACAATGCTTGGACAAAAGCAAATGAATTAGAAAAATGGTTTCTCGAGAAAGTATCTTTTTTTGATGGAAAGCAGGAACTTTTAAACAAAGATGAAAATGCTAAAGATGGAAATACTTATGAATGGCTTTGGTATTTATATGATGATTCTATGAAGGGAAAAATCGTATCTGCCAACGGAAAAGATCAATTGCAATTTACTTTTGAAGGAAACTGTCTTGTAGACATTAATCTAACTGAAAAAGAGGATTACACAATTGTAGAACTTCGCCATCATAATATCCCAACTGATGATTCTTCGAAACAATATATCAGATTGGGTTGCTCGAATGGTTGGCATTTTTATCTTACAAATCTAAAATCAGTTTACGAAGGCGGATTGGATTTAAGAAATAAGGATAGTAATCTGAATCCGATGATTAATAATTAACGACAATGATATCCCAACTAAACATTGAAGAATTTCGAAAAAGGCTAAAACTAAATACTAAATTAGGCAATCCAAAAATTAGTGGCAGTCCTTTGCACGCATTTAACTTGGTTGGCGAAAAAGACAAATTATTTTATGGGAATATAAATCAAAATGATTTTAAAATCACTAAAAATGCAATACTGCATCCCATTCCTTTTGTTTTGGAAGGAAAAATTAAATCAAAAAACGAAACCCTAACTGAAATAACTTATGTAATAACTCCAATCAAATTTGGATATTATTGGATTCGTTATTTTCCTTTTATTGCATTTGCATTATTCAATACCATTTTCATTATTGAAAAATCGCCTCTTCTGGTCTATTTATTATTCAACTTTTTTATCGTAATAATAGGTTCTTTTGCCAATTTTAGAATCTTTTATAAGAAGAAAAAATTTGAAAGGGCTTTTAAAACAATATTTGAAATACAAGATAATGAGTCAATAATAAATTAAGCTTTGAAACTCTGCAACTTTGCCTCTTTGCCCCTTCAAAGAAAATTCCCTAATTTCGCCTATTAATCAAGAAAGGAGAAAATGAAGGTCTGTATTGCCGAGAAACCAAGTGTAGCACGTGAAATCGCATCCGTTTTGGGTGCCAATACCAAGCACGATGGCTATTACGAAGGCAATGGTTATGCAGTTACTTATACTTTCGGGCACTTATGTACTTTAAAAGAGCCTAACGATTATAAACCGCACTGGAAAAGCTGGGATTTGAATAATTTGCCGATGCTTCCTGAAAAATTCGAAACCAAAGTCGTTCAGAATTCGGGAATTCAAAAACAGTTTAAAATCATTAAAAGTCTTTTCGACAAAGCCGACGTGGTCATCAACTGCGGGGATGCTGGACAAGAAGGAGAATTAATTCAGCGTTGGGTGATGAATGAAGCGCATTACAAAGGCGAAATTCAGCGTTTGTGGATTTCATCTTTGACTACAGAAGCCATCAAAGAAGGTTTTGAAAACTTAAAACCCTCTTCAAATTACGATAATTTATTCTACGCGGGATTTTCAAGAGCTATTGGAGATTGGCTTTTAGGAATGAATGCTACACGTTTGTATACTGTAAAACATGGCGGCTACAAACAAGTTTTGTCTATTGGCCGTGTGCAAACGCCTACATTAGCGATGGTGGTAGATCGTTTTAGAGAAATCGAAAACTTTAAACCGCAGCCGTATTGGGAATTACAAACTTTATACAGAGAAACGCTTTTTAGTTATGAAGAAGGTCGTTTTTTAAACAAAGAAGATGGAGAAATTCTGGCAGAAAAAGTAAAAGAAAGTGAGTTCGAAATTGTTTCTGTGGATAAAAAGAACGGAAACGAATATGCGCCAAAGCTTTTCGATTTAACAGGTTTACAGGTTTATTGCAACCAAAAATTTGGATTTTCTGCAGAAGAAACGCTGAAAATCGCACAGACTTTATACGAGCAAAAAGTTATCACGTATCCCAGAGTTGACACGACTTTTTTACCAGGAGATATTTATCCGAAAGTGCCGGGAATTCTACAAAAATTAACCAATTACTCCGAATTGACGCAACCTATTTTGGAGAAAAAAATAAAGAAATCGCCAAAGGTTTTCAACGATAAAAAAGTAACCGATCACCACGCGATTATTCCAACCGGAATTCAAAATAATCTGCCTTACAACCAACAACAGGTTTACGATATTATTACTAGACGTTTTATTGCTGTTTTTTATGACGATTGTTTGGTTGCCAACACCACAGTAATTGGAAAAGCGGCGGAAGTAACGTTCAAAGCAACGGGAAAAGAAATCTTGAAAAAAGGTTTCAGAGTTGTTTTTGAAGATCCAAATGCGAAGGAAAAAGAACCAGATTTACTGCCTAGTTTTGTCATGGGCGAAAAAGGGCCACATGAACCTTCGTTTCTTCAAAAAGAAACCAAACCGCCGAATCAGTTTACTGAGGCGACTTTATTGCGTGCCATGGAAACCGCTGGAAAACAAGTTGACGACGAAGATTTACGTGAATTGATGAAAGAAAACGGCATCGGGCGTCCGTCAACCCGTGCGAATATTATTGAAACGCTTTTCAAACGTCAATATATTGTTCGAAATAAAAAACAGGTTTTACCGACTTTAACAGGAATTCAGTTGATTGATACGATTCAGAACGAATTGGTAAAATCGGCTGAACTTACAGGAACTTGGGAAAAACAATTAAAAGATATCGAAAAAGGAACTTTCACTGCCGCAGCCTTTATCCGAAACATGAAACGCATGGTGGAAGCTTTGGTTTATGAAGTTCGAAGCGAAACCAAACATGCTAATATTTCGCACGCCGCAACGATTCAGAAACCTGTCGCAAAAGCTGAAAAAGAGAAAAAGACAACTTCTGGAATTTCTGCAGAAACGTGTCCGAAATGCCAAAAAGGAAATTTAATAAAAGGAAAATCGGCTTTTGGATGCAGCGAATACAAATCGGGTTGCGATTTTGTGTTGCCTTTTGTTTTTCATGATAAAAAAATCACCGAAAGCCAATATTTACGATTGGTTCAAAAAGGTTCTACAGTAAATATAAAAGGTTTTAAAACCGACTCTGGAACTGTCGAAGGTTTGATTCGTTTTGAGGAAAATTACAAGCTGAAATTAGAACCTAAGAAAACAGAGAAAAAAGCTGAAGCAAAAGAAAATTCAGATGCTTTGACTTGTCCGAAATGCAAAAAAGGAACCATACTAAAAGGTAAAACCGCTTACGGCTGCGCCGAATATAAATCAGGTTGCGATTTCAAAGTAACTTTTGACGAAGTTCGCGCAAAACTAAAAGATCAAAAACCCACTAAAGAATTGGTTTACTCGATTTTATCAGAAAACGTGTAATTTTTTCGCCACGAATTCCACTAATTTCCACTAATTTATTTCACGCAGATTTTGCTGATCTAAGCTGATACGCACAGATTTTATAATCAAAATTAAATCTGCTTAAATCAGCAAAATCTGCGTGAAACAAAAATCTTCAAACTTTTCGCATAAAAATACTCAAATTATAATTCGCATAATTTAGTGGAGTTCGTGGCAAACATTTTTTTTCATACATTAGTACCTCAATACCAAATCAAAACGAAAAAATATGTTTCAGAAAATTACCCTTGTAGCCCTAATTATAGCTTTTGTTTCTTGCCAGAAAAAAGAAACCGTTGAAAAAGACAAAATCAAAAAAGCCGATTGGTTGATTGGAAACTGGGAAAATAAATCTGATGAAGGTGTTTTATCTGAAAACTGGATAAAACTTAATGACAGTACTTTTAGCGCTTCATCTTATTTCATTAAAGGAAAAGACACTTTACATTTTGAAACTATTATTTTGGCTCAATTAGGCGAAACTTTGACCTATAAAGCAACGGTAAGAGGTCAAAATGAAGACAAACCGGTTTTCTTCCCTTCTACTGCTGAAACCGATCAAAAATTAGTTTTCGAAAACCCAAAGCATGATTATCCTCAAAAAATCACGTATACAAAAGGGACAAACAACACGTTGACTGCTGAGATTTCGGGAAATTTAAATGGAAAACCAAGTTCTGAAAAGTTTGTGATGACCAAGAAATAACATTTTAAAAATAAGCTAAGATATGAGAATAAAAATCCTACTATTTGTCAGCTTTTTTGCAACAGTAACTACGCTGCAAGCACAAAGCATTATTGCTAAAATAAATTTTCAAAACAAAAATTTAATATTTGGGAGCTTAAATAAAAATTTATATTCCCTGAATATCGATACAAAAAATACAAATTGGATTTTTAATTCTGAAAATGAAATATACAGTCAGGCAGAAATCAAAGACAATAAGATTTTTATTGGTGATGCCAATGCAATGGTTTATTGCGTTGGAGCTGATGGAAAACAAATCTGGAAAATAAACTTGGGAACATATAGCCCTATCGCCAATAAACCAACACTTATAGATAATAATCTTTATGTAACCTCAGCATCTAGTTTATTTATTCTTGATCCTCGAGATGGTTCAACAGTAGGGAAATTTTATGCTGATGCGCCAATCAGTTCTCCTGTTTCAGTTAAGGACAATTCGATTTTCATAGGCGATTCAAAAGGGAAAATATATAAATTGAGTTTGCAAGGATCAGCAATTGAATCGTATCAATGTGCTTCGGCAAGTATTCTTGGAAAAATAATTGTGGACCAAAACAATCTTTTCTTTGGCAGCAATGACATGAATTTTTATAAATTCAACTTAGACGAAAAGAAAATTGTTGCTAAGGCTATAACAAACGAATGGGTTTCTTCAACCGCGGCAATAGATGGCAATTTCATTTTCTTTGGCAATGATGGTGGCTTTTTTTATTGTCTAGACAAAACAACCATGGCAACGAAATGGAAGTTTAAAGCTAATGCTAGTATTCGCACTGAGTCGCTTGTTAATGGAAACAAAATCTTCTTCGGAAGTGATGATAAAAACCTTTATGTGTTAGATAAAACCGGAAAACTAATCAAAAAATTTCCAGCAAAAGAAAAAATAAAATCAAGTCCAATATTGGTTGAAAATGCTATTTATTTTGCTGACGAATCTGGTGAAGTTTATAAAATCAGTACTGATTTAACTACAATTAAATCGGTTTTTAAAGCAACGGTCGAAAATCCAGATACTTCGTCAAAAGCGGTTGAAACTGCTAAGAAATAATGCTTCAAATTATGCAATCTTAAAAAATCGAATAACTCAATCAATTGAAATAATTTGAAGTATAAATACAATTACATTAGGGCTACTATGATTTTTTGCATCATAGGTTTTGTAATTCCCGGATTTACTGCCATTTTTTTAGTTTGTATACAGCAATTTCTAGAAAAACTAGGACTGGAATGCACTATAGCATGGAAATCATTTTGGATAATTTCTTGGATCGGGATGATTTTACTTCCTGTTTTATTTCTTAAAAACCTTAGGAGTAAAGAAACTGAGACTTCAGAAAAATTGAAAACCAATCTGATCTTCTTTAATTTATTCGAATACTTTTTTATTCAGACTGCGCTTAGTGTATTTTTTACAAAAGCTACTACTCTGTGCTATGGTTCAGGTGGACAAAACGGACTTGAACTTGCCTTTACTGGATGGCTTTCTTTACCTATTTTAATGATTTTCAGTTATATTTTTGAATATCATACTGATACTACAATAACTCCTGAGAAATGAAGAAGATAAGATTGAAGTTGTAAAAAATTTTAAAATAAATTCTTAACCCTAGCAACTAGAAGGTTCTCATGAAAAAGATACTTTTATTGATTATAATAGCGGCATTAACACTAAGTTGCAACGAAAAAACTCAATATTTTTTTGATGATATTTTGGACAATTTTTCATTTAATAATACATTGTCAAATAGTACTCAAATTATTATAAAACAGTACGGTTCAACAGTAACAAATAAAACCGTGCATGTACAATCATATAATTCAATAAAAAAATACAAAACAAATTCAAAGCAACAATTTGAAAGTTTTAAAGCTATTTTTATAGATTCAGAAAAGACAAGCTATTGTTGCTGTCCGAAAAGCTCATATTCAATTCATTTTCTGGATCAACAAAAAGAACTTGATTTCTTTTATGTTGATACTCTAGAATTTAAAACCAAAATAAGAATTTGCGAAAGTGGTTATCAATATTCTTACATCGTTGAAAAACAAAAATGGAAAGATTTTTTAAATGAAATAAACTAAATGAAAAAAACAGAAACACAAATTAAAATTCTTGGAATATATCAAATAGCTGGTGGGGTTTTAGGATTACTTTTTACCTTCATATTTTTTAGCAAATTGTTTTTTGGCAATAAATCAGTTCTAACAATCATACTATCTTCGATCTTATTATTTTCATTCTCCGTTTATTGCGGTTTTTTATTGCTTACCAAAAAATATGACAAAGGCTTAAATCTGTCCATTATAAACCAAATCATTCAAGTAATCAGTTTTTCTGTGTTAGGCTACACATTTGAATTTTGCTCCGGCATCTTTTTAAAATTTGGTCTAGATTTGACAAGCGACACCTTGCTAACGTATAATTTCGGCTTGACAACTTGGAATCTAAAATTAAATTCAGATCCTTCATTAACCAAAATTAGCATAAATATTTTAGCACTTATGCTAATTAACTTGATATTCAATATTAAAGAAAAAATAATACAACAGAACAAATTGGCTAAAAGCACTGTATAAAAAACTCAGTATCTCAGAACCGTAGCTCCTCAAAAAAACTACTCATTCTCCCCGATCTTATTCACCATAAAAATCATCAAAATACCTAAAAGCGCCATAATCAAAAACGCCCATTTCATACTCAAATATTCAGAAATAAAACCTACCATTGGCGGTACCAACAGGAAACCTAAATAACCAATTGTAGAAATCGAAGTTAATGCTGAACCACTGCTTAATTTTGAAGATCTTCCTGCAATGCTAAAAACCAAAGGAACAACACAAGAAACTCCAAATCCAATCAACATATAGCCGAAAATAGTTGGATAAACATACGGCAGTATAAAACAAATTCCGAAACCAACTGTGATCAATATGCCACTATACAGCAGAATTTTTTTCGTACCAAATTTCATTACGCCATAATCTCCAAAAATACGTCCGAGCGTTACTGCAGTTGCAAAAAACACAAACGCGGCACTGGTTAATTTTGGTGAAGCTTTTAAAATATTTTCAAAATAAATACCACTCCAATCGTACATCGTATTTTCGCAAGCCATTGAAACAAAACAAATCAAAGCAAATTTGATTAAGTTTTTTTCAGGCATCGAAAAGAATTTCTTTTTTACCGGAACAGGTTCATTGTGAATGCTCATTGGGTAAAAACAAGCCGTAAGCGCCATCATAAAAACACTAACTCCAAGTAAGTGATGCGCAGGTGTCACATGTTGCGTTACCATAACATAACCTAAGCCCGCTCCCGAAAAAACAGCAATACTCCATACAGCGTGAAAACGAGTTATGATCGATTTAGGATATAATTTCTGCACTTCCAAAGATTGCGCATTAATCGACAAGTTGAAAATATTTCGAGAAGCTCCAAATATTAGAAGAACAATAACCAACTGCCAAACAAAAGCAACCAAACCTGGCAAAGCAAGCACAATATTGAACATGATTGCGCCTAAAAGCATAATATAACGACTACTGTATTTATTCAATAATTTTCCTGTAAAAGGCATAGTAAGCATCAATCCTATTGGAAAAGCAAATAAAACTGCTCCAAATTGAGCTTCAGACAAATGCAATTGGGCTTGTATGTGCGGAATCCTAGAAACCCATGATGAATAGCCAATTCCAGATAGGAAAAAAAATACGGTGTTTGCTATTCGGTATCCTTTGGGTGTGTTTTCGTATTTTTTTAAGAAGGGTAAAATCATGAAGTCAATTTTCTGACTGCAAAATTAAGCCTTTTAAATTTTATCCAACTACAACTTTGAATAAGAATTCCCTTTAATTACACACAAAGCCAACATTTAACAATTTCGTCAACAAATGATAAAAATAAAAATTGTTAAACTTATTTTAATTTCTACATTTGCACTGTTTTTATTTATTCTAAATAAAATTTAATATCAACCAATTAAAATAATCGATGAATAACCTTAGTCTGAAAACTTCTCGTTTTCTATTTTCAATCAGTTTTTTATTTTCATTTTTAAGCGTATTTGCACAGCAAAACAGCGGAAAAATCAAAGGAACAATCACAACATCTGACGGCGACGCGGCTGCAGGTGTAAATATCATTTTAAAAAATTCAAAATATGGAACCACAACTAATGACGATGGTACTTTTGAATTTAACCGAGTAAAAACAGGAACTTATACGCTGCAAATTTCTTTAACTGGCTATGAAACTTCTGAGAAAGAAGTTGTTGTTATAGAAAATGAAACCAATACCTTAAACCTGCAACTAAAAGTTTCTAATAAGGAATTACAAGAAGTTGTAATTAGTGGCAAAAAGAGCATCGTTTCTAAAAAAACAGATTATGTTGCCAGAATGCCTCTTAAAAATCTAGAAAATCCGCAAGTTTACAGTGTTATCCATAAAGAACTTTTGCAAGAACAAGTTGCTGTAGATATTAGAAGCGCTGTTCAAAATTCGCCTGGAGTTGTTTCAATAAGCTATCCATCAGGAGGTGTTGGCGTAATTTTTAGAGGATTTTCTACTGGAATAAATGCACGAAACGGAATGGAAACAGCTTCTGGGCGTTCTTCTGTTGATCTTGGAAATGTTGAGCGTATCGAAATTATGAAAGGACCATCTGGAACTTTGTTTGGTTCATCTGTTTCTTCATTTGGAGGAGTTGTGAATTTAGTTACCAAAAAACCTTTTGAGACAACTGCTACTGAAATATCATATACGACCGGAAGCTATAATTTAAACCGACTTACGGCAGATGTAAATACACCATTAAACAAAGACAAAACCGTTTTGTTCAGAATCAATATGGCTGTGAACAGAGAAAAAAGCTTCCTAAATTATGGTTTTAATAATGCACTGCTTTTCGCGCCAAGCTTAACTTATAAAGCATCTGAAAAACTTACTTTCAATTTTGATGCTGAGCTATATAACGTAAACAACACACGTCGCACCTATAATACATACGCCACGACTTCAGGAATCACAAATCCGAATGATTTGAAAATTGATTATAGAAAATCAATGTTTCATGATGACAATGATGCAAAAACAACTGCAACTAAATTTTTTGCGCAAGCAGAATATGAAATTTCAGAAAACTGGAAATCCACAACCGTTTTCTCTTTCGTAGGTGAAGATGTAGAACGCAGTTATCAGAGTTATGCAGTTTGGAGTTCTCCAACGCAAGTAGCGAGAAGAGTTGGACTTTGGGGACCAATTTACAACAACTACACCAACATACAAGAAAACTTAAACGGAACTTTCAATACTGGAAGCATTAAACATAAATTCTTGGCTGGTTTAAATTACAGACTTTATAGCGGTTCTTTTTCTGGCGGAACTACTTTTACACTTGACAATATTGATGTCACTACCAACTTCGCTCCTATTAGAAGAAAAGCAGTTGATGCGGGACTTGTTTTGACTACATCTCCAGTTGCTGATCAAAAAACATTTAGTGCATATGCGTGTGATGTTATCAACTTTACAGATCGTCTTTCTGCTATGCTAAGTTTGCGTTTGGATAATTTTGATCGCGAAAAAGTGGGAACTGTTGAAGGATATCATCAAACGGCTTTGGCTCCAAAACTTGGATTGGTTTATGAACTTGTAAAAGATCAAGTTTCGTTATTTGGAAACTACATGAACGGTTTCCAAAATATGCAACCTGTTACACAACCAGATGCAACTCAACTCGTTTTAGATCCAATTTATGCAGTGCAATATGAAGGAGGAATTAAAGCTGAAGCTTTTCATAAAAAATTAAGCGGATCTGTAAGTTATTACAATATTACAATTGATAATGCAACACGATTAAATGCCTCTGGATTTACAGTTCAAGACGGAAAACAAGTAAGTAAAGGTTTTGATTTTGAATTAATTGCCAACCCAATCAACGGATTTAACATTGTTGCTGGCTACGGCTATAATGACAACAGAATCGTAAGAGCTTCTGACGCAACAATAGAAGGAAATAAAGCGACTGGCTCACCAGAAAATGTTTTCAATTTTTGGACTTCTTATACTTTTCAAAACAAATTAAAAGGTTTAGGATTAGGTTTTGGCGCCAACTATGTTGACAAAAACTATTTTACTGCAGATAATACTTTCTACATGCCGTCATACACGACTTATAATGCATCTGTTTATTATGATCAATCTTCTTGGAGAATTGGTTTGAAATTCAACAATATCAGCAATGAAAAATATTGGGATTTCTGGGGAACATCACAAGCGCCTACAAACATTTTGGCAAGCTTAACTCTTAAATTCTAAAATTTAATTCATAAAAAGCACCTCTTTATTATAGAGGTGCTTTTTAAAAATAATAGCAGTTTAATTCTAACTGCTGCATCATAAGCAAACATGACATTTAAAAATTTAATAAAAAAAATACATTTATGGCTAGGATTGTCTTCTGGCTTAATTGTTATCATACTTGGCATTACGGGCTGTTTGTATGTTTTTGAAGAAGAATTACGCCCTATTGTTTACGAATATTATTATGTTGATCAGGTCAAAACTAAAAAACTGCCTGTTAGCCAACTTATAAAAATTGCTGAAGAAGCAAACGCAAAAGCACATCCAAATCAAAAGCTTTCTGGCGCTCGAATTATAAATGATGATAAACGCACTGTTATTGTGTGGTTTTTTGAAGAATTAGACAAAGATGCAATCTGGTATTGGAATCGTTATCAAAACACCTACGTTTACATAAATCCATACACAGGAACTGTGCAAAAACTCGAAGAATATAATTTTGAGTTTTTTGTTTTTGTTCGAATGTTGCACCAAACGCTTTGTTTAAATAGCGAAATTGGCGATCCAATTGTTGGAACAGCAACCATTATTTTTATCATTTCGTTAATTACAGGTTTGATACTTTGGTGGCCAAAAAACAAGCAAGCTGCAAAACAACGTTTTTGGTTTCGATGGAAAAATACCACTCAGTGGAAACGCAAAAATTACGATTTACATAATATTCTTGGCTATTACATGATGTTTTTCGCTTTGATAATTGCACTAACCGGATTGGTTTGGGCTTTTGGATGCTACGATAAAGGTGTACAATGGATTTTTAACGGAGGTAAAACAATTGAAAAAGTAAAATTAGTTTCGGATACTACTCAATACAATGTAAAAACAGCAACCGATAAAATTTTCATCGCAACCAAAAAGGCAAATCCTAAAGCGAAAAGCTATTATTTATTTATTCCAAAAGCAGATGATTCATTGGCTACCTTTCAAACATTTGTGCGATATAAAAATCGTTTTGATGATATTTCAATGGAATTTGACCGATACACCGCCAAAAATCTAAGAACAACCACTTATAATGATAAAAGCGGAGGTGAAAAATTTCGTTTTATCAATTATGATTTACATGTTGGAAGCATTTTAGGTTTTCCTGGAAAAGTATTGGCTTTCTTTGCTAGCCTAGTATCTGCAAGTTTACCTATTACAGGCTTTTTAATTTGGTGGGGACGAAATAACAAAAAGAAAAAAAAACTCGCTAAATCATCTTAAAAAAAATCCGAAAACATTATTAGTATTTATTCTAAATAAGAATTGTTAAACTGATTTTAAACTTTATATTTGCATTTAATTCGACAGGCAAGCAAAGTCGGCTGTTCAAAGATTTCTTCGCCATTAAAACTGAAGAAAGAATTTTCTAAAAACTATTAATCTTAATCTTAAATATTATGAAATCGAAAACTTTAAAAACAATTGCATTTTTATTTTTAATGTTAGTTGCTACTCCACAATTATTTGCGCACGCACTTTGGATTGAAACAAAAGCTACTGGAACAAAAGGAAAAGCACAAGAAATTTCAGTTTATTTTGGAGAATTTTCAGAAAACGACATAACAAAAGCTGACAAATGGTTTTCAGACTTAAAGGATTTCTCTTTAGTATTGGTAAGTCCGTCAAAAAAAGAAACAAAACTGACTTCTAAAGCTCTAGACAATAAATACCAAGCTTTCTTTACACCAGATGAAGACGGAGTTTATACAATCGTTATGCATCATAAAGTAAAAGATGTTTACGGAACTATGGTTTTAGATTATAACTCAAGTGCAACAGTGGTAGTGGGAAACAAAACTGCTGGAAATTATGCTACAGCAAATAAAAACCAAATTGGCTTATTTTCTGAAAATGCCGACATCGCAAAAAAAGATTCAAAAGTAACAGGATTTGCACTTTATGATGGCGCATCGGCAAAAGAAACAAAAATCAAAGTGATTGCTCCAAACGGTTGGGAAAAAGAATTATGGACAAATGATAAAGGTGAATTTTCTTTCACTCCTATCTGGTCTGGAAATTATATGGTTGAATATGCTCACACTGAAAAAGCTTCTGGTGATCATAACGGCAAAAAATACGATGAAATCTGGAAAATGGCAACATATCAGATTACTGTAAAATAACAATACCCCTTCATTTTTAAATTAGTCTTAGTAAAAAGCTTTGCTCTTTCGGGCAGAGCTTTTTCTGTTTTAAAGCATCTTCTTTTAATTCAATCTAAATAAGAAAATGAATCAGAAAAAACAAAATCTTAAGCAAATCTTAAGACAAAAATAATAAAACTTTAATGAAGAAAATACCTCTATAAATTTTGTTAAACCCTTAACGCGCCCTTATATTTGCAAAAAATTATTTTTATTAAATCTAAATAAGTCACATGAAACATAGTTTACTACTTGCTTTATCTTTAATAAGTTTTGGAGCTTATAGCCAAGAATTTACAAGTGCTGAAAATACCACAACTGTAAGCGACACTGTAAAAAATAAAAAAGGAGAAATCCTAAACGAAGTAGTTGTTACTAAAAACAAAGAGCCTAAACCGGTAACTGCAGTTCGTTCTGGTTTGAAACCAATGGATAATCCACAAGCTATCCAAGTTATTGGTTCTGAAGTTATCGAGCAACAACAAGCAATCAGATTAAGTGAAGTTTTGAAAAATGCAAATGGGGTTTATGTAGGTTCAGCTCGTGGTGGTGCTCAAGAGTCTTTCTTCTCTAGAGGTTACGACATGTCTGCCAACAATATGTTTAAAAATGGTTTCCGTTACAATGCGGGTTCTATTCCAGATGTTTCAGGTCTAGATAAAGTTGAATTTCTAAAAGGTGGCGCAGCTCTATTATTTGGAAACGTAGCGCCAGGGGGAGTTCTTAATTTAGTAACAAAAACACCTCAGTTCAAAAGCGGTGGAGAAGTTTCTATGCAATTTGGAAGTTATTCTTACTACAAACCAGCTTTCGATTTTTACGGAGGTTTGACAAAATCAATTGCATTCAGAATCAATGGTTCTTACGAAAACTCTGAAAGCTTTAGAGATGTTGTAAAAAACGAACGTGTGTATGTAAATCCATCGTTGCTTTTTGTTATTAGCCCTAAAACTCAAATTACAGTTCAAGGAGATTATTTAAGCCAAGACTGGACTCCTGATTTTGGAACTGGAATTGTTGGCACAGAAATTCTTGATTTGCCTAGAAATGCTTTTTACGGATCACTTTGGTCAAATGGTACAACAAAATCTTCAAGCGCATCTGTATTATTAAACCATGATTTCAATAAAAACTGGAAGCTTAATTTTAACAGCTCTCTTCAAAACTATGACAGAGCTTCAAAATCTACAGCACAATTGTCTACAGTACAACCAAATGGGGACTGGACAAGACCTTTGGTTCAAAATGAAAACTTAGAGCAAATTTTAGGAGACCAATTAAGCCTTCAAGGAAACTTTAATACAGGATCAATCAAACATCAGGTATTTACAGGTGCAGACTGGGAAAACTCATTCGCGACAGCTTATACTTTTGCATTTAACCCTGCAAATTATGACACTATAAACCTTTTCAACTTTGACCCGTCAACGCAAAGAAATGATATTCCTAATGCAAGAACAACTCAAATTGCAAAAACAGAAACCAACCGTTTTGGTGTGTATTTTCAAGATTTGATTTCAATTACAGAGAAGTTTAAAGTTTTAGCAGGTATACGTTGGTCATGGCAAGAAGCTGAAGTTACAACTTACAAAGAAACTTATGCTGGTGGCAAACAAACTGTTAAACCAGAAGATGCAGTACCTGTAGTGGGCGACAAAAAATTAGACAATGCATTTTCTCCAAAAGTTGGATTAATTTACCAACCAAGAAAAGACGTTTCTTTATTTGCTAGTTATTCTACTTCGTTTACTCCAAACACTGGAACTACAGCAGATTTAAAACCAATTGAACCATCTATTATTGATCAATATGAAGCTGGTGTTAAAACAGACTTCTTAAAAGGATTATTAAGCACAAACGTTACTGTTTACCAAATCACAAATAGCAATTTGGCTCAAACAGCTGAATTCAAAGCTGATGGAAGTTTAAACTCAGATACAAACATTAAAGTGTTGAGTGGTCAAACTAAAAGTAAAGGTGTTGAAATTGACATTACTGCAAGACCAGTTGAAGGATTTAGCATTATTGCAGGTTACAGCTACAACGATATGCGTTATACTAAAACATCTGGTTTGAACGGAAGTTTTATTGAAGGTGATCGTCTTGTTAGAACTCCAGCAAATACAGCAAACTTGAGTTTCTTTTACACTGTGCAAGAAGGATTTTTTAGAAATTTATCTGTTGGAGCAGTTGGAAACTATATCGGTGACCGTTTAGGTGGATGGAACGATCAAATCAGTACAGATACAGTTAAATATCCTGACGGTATTTACCACAGAGAAATTCCATTAGAAGGTTATGTTACAATTGATGCATCTGTTGGATATACTTGGAAAAAATTCTCGCTTCTTTGTAAATTATCAAACATTACAAATGAGTTAAATTATACAGTTCACGAAAATTACAGTGTGAATCCAATCGCACCTCGTCAAGTTATGACAAGTCTACGATACAAATTCTAAATTTTTGAATTAGATTTTAATTTGTTAAAACTTTTTAGCTCTTTAATTCTAAAAAGCATCAAAAGTTTTGGTTTAAATTTCACAAAAAACCTCATTTAGCAATAAATGAGGTTTTTATTTTTTACATCAAAAAGTGCTCTAAATATCTTTACTTTTGTTTCTCAATTCTATTCTTTGCAAAACCAAATTCTATGTCAGATTCCAAACCAAACCAATTAAAAAAAACACTTGGATTAAGCTTTAACATAGCCGTATTAATTGGCGGAACAATCGGAGTTGGGATTTTGCGAACACCAGGTTCAATTGCTGGACTGTTGGATAATTATTGGCTCATTCTTGTCTCTTGGATTTTTGGAGGATTATACGTTTTGTTAGGTGCCAATTCGTATTCTGAATTGGCGACGATGCTTCCGAAAGCAGGAGGTTCTTACAATTATATTAAAAGAGCCTTAGGCGAATATGGTGGATTTTTATCGGGCTGGTTTGATTATATTGTCAATGCAATTCCGCCTGCATTTTATTGTATCGTAATTAGCGAATACACTATTATTTTATTTCCTGAACTTAAAAGCCTTTCCACTGTAATATCGATTTCTTTATTAATCGCTTTTGTATTGCTTCATTTAAGTGGCGTCAAAAACGGAAGTGTCATTCAGCAAATTACAAGCTTTTTAAAAGTAATTTGCTTTGTCGCTTTGGTTGTCGCTTGTTTCATGTATTCTGGCGTTGAAGTTCCAGAGATTAAGACAAACAATTCGGTTTTTCAAATTGGACTTATTTTTGGATTTTTCAAATCATTACAGCTCATTATCGGAACTTACAATGGTTGGAATGCTGTTTGCTTTTTCGCCGAAGAAAATGACAATCCAAGCAAAAACATTCCGAAATCTTTATACAGTGGCGTATTGCTAGTTGTAGTGATTTATGTTTTGGTTAATGCCGCATTCTTCCATGTTTTGCCAATTGAAACTTTAGCAAAATCAAATTTGGCTGCCGCTGATGTCGCCAAAGTTCTTTTCGGAGAAAAAGGCGCAATAATCGTAACTGTAATTTCAATTTTCTCTTTAATCAGCATTTTGAATGCTTTTATGATGATTCCGCCAAGAATCCTTTACGGATTAAGCCGTGACGGTTTTTTTATCGAAAAAGGAACTCAAGTAAACAAAGGCGGAACACCAATTGTGGCGCTTTTAGTTTCATCGCTTTTTAGTTTATTTTTAATTTGCATCGGCTCGTTTGAAGTATTGTTTTCTTTCGCTGCTTTTATCTCCATAATCGTTTGGGGATTGGCCTATTATTCACTTATAAAATTAAGAAAATCAGAACCTGATATGATAAGACCATATCGCTCTTTTTGGTATCCGTGGGCAACTATAATTGCAATTATTATTTCGATTGGATTATTGTTAGGCTTTATTTATAGCGATCCTATTGCTTTTTCGATAATTGTTGGAATTACCTTGATTTCTTATCCTTTGTTTTTGATTTTGAAGAAGAAAAGGTAGCCACGATTCTTTAAAAAAACAGCCACGAATTAATTCGTCTATTAGCAGCAAAAAAACTAAAAAACCCGACAGCTTTCAAAAAAATCTGTCGGGTTTCGTATTAAAACTAAGTTTGATTTCTTATTTCAAACCAGCCAAACTCTGCTCGATTGTAGCAATTTTTGCTAATGCATCGGCTTGTTTTTGTTTTTCTAAATTAAGAACTTTCTCTGGAGCTCCGTTTACGAATTTCTCGTTAGAAAGTTTTGCTTCAACAGATTTCAAGAATCCTTTTGTGTAATTCAATTCTTCCGTCAATTTTGCGATTTCAGCTTCAACATCGATGTTTCCTGTAATCGGAATGAAATATTCATTTGATTTTACACGGAAAGACAATGCACCATCTACTTTTTCAGAAACATATTCGAAAGCAGAAACGTTTCCTAATTTCGTTATAATTGAATCAAAATAAGTTGAAACATTTTCGCTATTGATTCCTTTTAATTCGATTGCGTCTTTAAACGGAATGTTTTTGTCTTTACGAATTGTTCTGATTCCAGAAATTACTTCGATAGAATTTTCAAAATCAGCAATTAATTTTGCATCAAATGGTTTTACTTCTGGCCAAGTAGAAACAATTAAAGCTTCTTCTGGAGTTCTTTCAGCAATTAACTGCCAAATTTCCTCTGTCAAGAAAGGCATAAACGGATGCAATAACTTCAAGTTACTCTCAAAAATTTCAATTGCTTTATTAAATGTAGCTTTATCAATTGGTTGCTGATAAGCTGGTTTAATCATTTCAAGGAACCAATTACAGAAATCATCCCAAACTAATTTATAAATAGCCATAAGAGAATCTGAAATTCTGTATTTGTCGAAATTATCTTCAATTTCTGCTAAAGTTTGTTGAAATTTTGCTTCGTACCATTCAATAGCTTTTTTAGAAGATTCAGGCTGTGCAATTTCCGAAACTTCCCAACCTTTAATTAATTTGAAAGCATTCCATATTTTGTTTGAGAATGCTTTTCCTTGTAGGCATAATTCTTCATCAAACATGATATCGTTTCCTGCAGAAGCGCTTAAAAGCAATCCTACACGAACACCGTCTGCGCTGAATTTATCAATCAAATCTAAAGGATCAGGAGAGTTTCCTAATGATTTAGACATTTTACGACGTTGTTTATCACGAACTAAACCAGTCAAATATACATTTGTAAATGGTTTTTCGCCTGCATATTCGTAACCTGCAATGATCATTCTCGCCACCCAGAAGAATAAAATATCTGGACCCGTTACTAGATCATTTGTTGGATAATAATATTTGTAATCTGCACTTTCTGGATCCATAATTCCACCAAAAACAGACATTGGCCATAACCAAGAAGAAAACCATGTATCTAGCGCATCAACATCTTGTTTTAAGTCAGATGTTGTAAGTGAGTTGTTAGATGTTTTTTCTTTGGCTAACACTAATGCATCTTCGATGTTTTCAGCCACTACGAAATCTTCTTTTCCGTCTCCGTAATAGTACGCTGGAATTTGTTGTCCCCACCATAATTGACGAGAAATATTCCAATCGCGAATATTGTTCAACCAGTGCGCATAAGTGTTTTCGAAACGTTTTGGATGTAATTTAATATCTCCTGTTTCTAAAACCGACTTAATTGCTGGTTTTACTAATTCTTCCATTTTCAAGAACCATTGGTCTGATAATCTTGGTTCGATTACGGCTTTTGTTCTTTCAGAAGTTCCTACTTTATTTAAGTGGATTTCTGTTTTTGCTAAAGCGCCAATTTCCTCAAGTTCTTTTTCGATTTCCTTACGAACTACAAAACGGTCTTTACCTTGATAGTGTAATCCGAAGCTGTTTAAAGTCGCATCTTCGTTAAAAATATCAACGATTTCTAGGTTGTGTTTTTCACCCAACGTTTTATCATTCATATCGTGCGCAGGCGTTACTTTCAAACATCCTGTTCCGAATTCTACATCTACATATTCGTCTTCGATAATTGGAATTACTCTGCCGCAAATTGGAACGATTGCTTTTTTACCTTTTAAATGTGTAAAACGCTCATCATTTGGGTTGATACAGATGGCAGTATCTCCAAAAATAGTTTCTGGACGAGTTGTAGCAATGGTCAAAAATTCCTCAGTGCCTTCGATCTTATATTTTAAGAAAAATAATTTTCCTTGTTGTTCTTCGTAAATAACTTCTTCATCAGATAAAGTCGTTTTCGCTTCTGGATCCCAGTTTACCATTCGGTATCCTCTGTAAATTAGTCCTTTGTTGTATAAATCAACAAAAGAACGAATTACAGATGCAGACATATCTGGATCCATTGTAAATTTTGTGCGTTCCCAATCGCAAGAAGCACCTAATTTCTTAAGTTGCTCTAAGATTGTTCCACCGTATTTATCTGTCCATTCCCAAGCATGTTTTAGGAATTCTTCACGAGTCAAATCATTTTTATTGATTCCTTCTGCTTTTAATTTCGCTACCACTTTTGCTTCGGTTGCGATCGAAGCGTGGTCAGTTCCAGGAACCCAACAAGCGTTGAATCCTTTAAGACGCGCTCTACGAATTAAAACATCTTGAATTGTATTGTTCAACATATGTCCCATGTGAAGGACTCCAGTGACGTTTGGCGGCGGGATTACAATGGTGTACGGCGTTCTATGATCTGGTTCTGAATGAAAATAGTTGTTTTTCATCCAGTAATCATACCATTTACTCTCAATCGTCTTAGCGTCAAATTGTGCTGGAATTGTCATTTATATATGTTTAATCGTTTATTTTTTGTTGATTCGTTTAATCGTTAAATTGTTTAATCGTTTGTTTGTTTTTGCGAATTCCATTAAGGTAAATCGGTTAAAGAATTAAACAGTTAAACAAATAAACGAAACTTTGGTTCAATTTTTGTATTTATAACTGACAGCAAAAGTAAATAATTAAAGACACTATAAAAAGCGAATTATTAATTTGTGTGTTAATTAAAAGAATGTATATTTACTTACAATTAAAAATAATTTCAAATGAAAAATGTTGCCTCTTTTATTGCAATCGTATTGTTTAGTGCAATCGGTTATTCGCAAAACGGCCCAAAAATTGAATTTGCAGCCCAAGATAATACAATTGATTATGGAAAAATTTCAAAAAGTGATAATGGAGTTCGCTCCTTTGAATTCACCAATACTGGTGATGCTCCGCTAATGATCATTGGTGCAGAATCAACAGTGAGTTCTATTGTGGTTACTAAACCTACAACGGCGATACAACCCGGAAAAAAAGGAAAAATTGATGTAAAATATAACATGGTTTCTGGCCCGATTCGTAAAACAATTACTGTTGAAACCAACGCTGTAAATTATCCTGACGGAAGAGTTGCCTTAAAAATCAAAGGTGAAGTTTTATAAGAATTTTTAAATCTTAAAATAAAAAAAAGCCGTTTCTTGAATTAGAAACGGCTTTTTTATTATCCAAAATTAACCTGTCGGTTTTTTTATAAAATATTTTTATTTATTTCGCTTCACATTCAACGGAGTCAAATTTATATTTAACGCGATCAAAATCGATTGGTTTGTCTTTAACTAAATACGTTACACCCATTGTCGTTTGCATCGTTCCGTTTCCTAAAATAAGCTGTTTATCACGTTTCAAAAGAGCCATTGGATTTTTGAAAGTCGCATTATTATTTGTTCCGTCCACAAAAGTGTAATCCACAAACAAAGTATCACCATGGAATTCTCCGGCAATTTCTCCTTTTTTTACTGGTGACGAAGCAACCTTCATAATCATATCGCCACCAATTTTTCCGTTTTTCAGTTTATTTACTGTTAGGTTTAAAGTATCATTTTCATAGATTGCTTTATAACATTCTGTACTTACTACTTTTTCGCCTTCAGCTTTAGCGGCCGCTTCAGCTTTTTGTTTTTCCTCATTTTTACAGCTTTGAAGTCCAACAAGAGACAAAAGCATACAAGACAACACTATTTTTTTCATAACTGAATTTTTTAATTTCATATAAAAATAAATAAAAAAGAAGCCAAAAAAAAGGCTTCTCGTTTATTTATTTTATGATGTTTATTCACATGGATAAGACACACTGCAGTACGCGTCTACGAAATATTGGAATTATATTTTACAACTTCTTGATTACAAATTCAGATCGTCGGTTCAACTCATGATCTTCTTCTGAACAAGCGTCATCTGTCTTGCATTTTATAATTGGTACTGATTCACCATAACCTTTTGCAGAAACTCTGCTGGCACTAATTCCAGACTGAATTATAAATTCTCTGGTTGAATTTGCTCTTTTTTGAGAAAGCTCTTCATTGAATTTTTCATTTCCACGAGAATCTGTATGTGAACCAATCTCGATTACCATTCCTGGATATTTGTTCATCAAAGCAACCACTCGGCCTAAAACTACTTTTGATTCTTTACGAATGTACCACATGTTGTAATCAAAATAAATCGGATCAGTTTTAATAATCAATCGGTCTTTATCATCTTTTACAACATCTTTTTCTTGCTTTAAGATTTCAGCAATTTTTTCCTTTTTCTTTGCTTCTTCTGCTTTTATTTCATCTGCTTTTGCTTTTTTAGCTGCTTCATTTAAAGCAATAATAGCCAAAGCTTCTTTTTCTTTTTTCTCTGTTTCTAGCTGAATTTCTTGCTTTCTTCTTTTCTCGGCATTTTGCTGTTCTTCCAATTTAATTGCTTCTAAAGATTTCAGCGCCAATGAACCATCATTTGTAATGTTTCTGGTTTTGTCAATCTCAAGCGTTTTAGATTCATTGGTATACTTTTCTTTGAAAGCAACAATCGTATATGAACTTTCACAAGCAACTGTAAAACTGAATTTCCCATCGGCTGCTACCGAAATCGTATTTAAAGTCTTTTTAGAAGCATCTTGAAGCATTACAGTTGCATTTTCAAGAGGCAAATTTGTATCAACGTCTGTAATTGTTCCCGCGATAAATTGTTTGCAGTCTTCAACGATTAAATCTTTAGTTTCTTTGAATTGGTAAATATCATCACTTCCCTTTCCTCCTTCTCTATTGGATGCAAAAAATCCTTCTTTTGTATCAGAATTGATTGTAAAAGAAAAATCATCTAAATTAGAATTCAATGGCAAACCTATATTTACTGGTTCTGAATATTCATTTCCTTTAATTTCAGAAACAAAAACATCCAATGAGCCATATCCTAAATGTCCATCAGAAGAAAAATAAAGCTTATTGTCTGCCGACACAAAAGGGAATTGCTCTCTTTTATCGGTATTAATAATTGGACCTAAATTCTTTGGCGTGTCAAAAGCTCCCTTATTGATGTTTACCGAATAAATATCAAAAGAACCCAACGATCCCGGCATATCAGAAGCAAAATACAACACTTTTTCATCCACACTAAGCGCTGGATGTTCAGTCGAATAATTTGGACTATTAAACGGTAGCGACGTAACGTTTTTCCATTTTCCATCCACTAATTCTGCTTTGAAAATTTGAAGATTCGAAACTTTCTGATCGTTCGTTTTTCTGGTTCTATTTTTGGAATTATTACGTGTAAAATAAACCGTTTTTCCATCTTTAGTAAAAACAGCATTTGATTCGTGCATGCCGGTTTTTAATTCCTGAGCAAAATAATCAATGTTTGGTTCAGCAGCATTTATTTCATTTAAGGAAACAGAAACCAAGTTCAAATACGTTTCATTGTCCCATTTGAATTTCTTATCAAACAATCCTGGTTTTAATTTAACAGCGGCAAACACTAATTTCCCATTGTATGGAACTGCTCCAAACTCAGAATTTGGTGTATTGATTGCCAGATTTTTTATCTCAAATCGGTTTCCAATAGCCGAAACATTTTCAAGTTCTTTCAATTCATTTTTAAAATAAATAGAATCCTTTCCAGTAGTCGAAGATGCATAATATTGTTTTAAAGCCACATTTGCATCGTCATAACTATTTGTCGCTTTTAGAGTTTGCGCATATCTAAAATAATATTCGCGATCTAAATTGTTGTTGTAATTCTTAAAGAGCAATCGGTAATACTGTTGCGC
Source organism: Flavobacterium mesophilum (assembly GCF_039581405.1). Classification (NCBI taxonomy): domain Bacteria; kingdom Pseudomonadati; phylum Bacteroidota; class Flavobacteriia; order Flavobacteriales; family Flavobacteriaceae; genus Flavobacterium; species Flavobacterium mesophilum. The sequence continues at coordinate 953,574 of NZ_JBCPXZ010000001.1, forward strand.
TTTCACAAAATTATTCGTGTAATAGTACGAATCAGCCAAGTTTTTAATAGCTTCTTGCGAAGGTTTTTCTTCGGCTATTTTTTCATATAAAACAATAGCTTCACTGTAAAATGTCTTATCAAAGAATCGTTTGGCTCTTGCCAAATCCTTATCTTGGGCACTTATAAATTGTATTGAAAATACGAATATAATAACGAGTAGTTTTTTCATATTTTTCATTTTAGAAGAATCTAGGTGATTTATCATATCCTTTTCCTAATAAATCCAAATCAAAAAGAAGCATTATTTCGTGCGTCCCCGAATTAAACTGACCTAAATTTGAAAGCGTATAATCGTAAGCATAACCAACTCTCAAGGAAGGAGTAACATTGATATTTGCTAAAGCACTAAAGGAATCATTAATTCTGTACGCTACCCCAAGTTCGAACTTCTCATTATACAAGACATTTGCCGTGATATCGACAGCCACTGGTGCACCTTTCACAAATTTAGCCATTGAAGCAGGTTTTAATTTCCACATGTCATTTAATTGGAAGACATATCCACCGGTTAAATACATATGAATTTCTTCAGAACCATAGGCATTTATTCCTGATTTTTCTTCGATTTGTTTTGACCTTAATAAATTTGGCGCCGAAAATCCAACATAGAGATTATCTCTAAAATAATAAGCTCCTACTCCAATATTTGGTTTCGTCGCATTGATATTTTCTGCGAAAGCAGCATCTGTAGCAGCATTTCCACTTTGTAATTGAAAACCATTAAAATTCGATTGCAGTGCAGAGAATCCAGCTTTTAAACCAAGGGAAAGTCTATTTTTTCCGCCCAAGTTTAAGATATAAGCAAAATCTGCATATCCATTCGTTTCTTTTTTTGCTCCATCACCAATATCATCAGAAACTAAAGACATTCCAACTTCGACTTTTTCACTCAACGCCGTGTGACCAAAAAATGTAAAAGTTTTTGGCGAACCAACTGCTCCAACCCATTGCGTTCTGTATAACCCTCCAAAATTCATCATAAGAGGAGTTCCAGTTGCATAGGCAGGATTTATCACGCTCATATTGTACATATAATGCGTGTACTCAGGATCTTGCTGCGCCGAGACAGTGTTTATATAAAAGAGAAAACTTATAAAGAGTATTATTTTTTTCATTTGAAATTATATTAAATAATGTAAAACGGAATTATCGATTTAAATAAAGACGACCTTGTATAGGCGGTTTATTGTCTTTATTAAAATGGATAACATAAAAATAAACTCCATTTGGTGCGATTCCGTGATTCAATCCTTGTGTTTCATAATTTATTCCGTCCCAGCCTGGTTTGTCTTTTCCGCCTCTGTACATACCGTTTCCATATCGATTGAAAATTTCAATAACATAATCTGGGAATAAGTAATCGATATTTGGAATTACGAAGACATCATTTATGCCATCTCCATTCGGCGAAAATCCGTCAGGAATAAAAAAATCTGGTGGTACAACAGGGCAATCTGTTAAGGATACGGCTACCTCTAGATAATCGTAAGAAGGACAATTTTCGCTTGACGAAAAATCATATCCGTAATATTTCCTTTTATCAACTAAAACTGTTGTTGGTGGCAAAAGAGCCCCTCCTTTTGGCGCATCATACCAAACTACAGATGAAGGTACATTTGTATTGTTTGATAAATCAGCAATAGTTGGCGAATTAAGTCCACAGAAATTCTGTCCATCTGTATTTAACTCTGGTGCAGGAGTATCTTTTATTGTTACTTTTATTGTTGTTACAGGAGAAGTACAAGACAAGGTTGTTTCTGTCAAATATAATGTTTCGTCTTTAAGAACATATGTATTAGGAAGTGGTGTTGTCATTGCTGGCGAATTATACCACTTAAATTGTGGTCCGCTCGGATCTAAATTCCCAATAATAGCTCCTTCTGATTTACAAAAAGATTGATCAACAGATACTGGCGCAGGTGGAATTGGATTTATCGAAAATACTCCCGATACTGAATTTACTGGGCTATCACAACTGGTAATATTATTTTTTAAATTCTCAATTTTAATCGTCGTTGAACCAGTATTTGGAAGCAATGCTGCAGGAATTACAAAACTCGCACTACCACTTACAGGCGTCAAAGCAACAGTTTGCACCGTTGCCACATTACTATTTGAAAGCGAGTATGACAAGGTAACATCGGTCAAAGTTCCTAAACCAGAAACTGAAGCTGTTACAGCTGATCCAAAGCAGACTGTTGCCACCTGAACTCTCAAATTTGCAATATTAGGCAAAGGATTCACAACTATATCACCTTGAATATCAGCAGTATTTGTACATCCAGAAATTACATGCGTAATCTTCACAATTTTGATTGTACCATTTCCGCTTTGCGAATTTAAAATTAAAGGAATAGTAAATGTTGCATTCCCTCCAACAAAAGTCGCCGTTACCGTTTGAGATGAAGCATTATTAACTCCAGAAATATTATAGATAATTTCATAAGTTCCGTCAACAATTTGTGCAGCACCAGTTATTTGTACTTCTGTTGCTGTGTTTTGACATGCGGCTATAGGTGTGATTTTTGCACCTGCTAAATCTGGTATTGGATATATATTTACAGTTTCTGAAAGATTATTAATAATATTTTTACATGCTCTTACAGAACTTGAATCATAAATATCTGTTACGGTCACCTTATAACTTCCTACTTGTTGAAAATATGTTGATTTTAATGGAAAAACTAAAACACCATTAATAAAATTCGCAGGCAAAGTTTCACTTCCTCCATTTGGTCCAGAAACAACAAATGAAACAAAATAATCGCCATTTTTAACTGAAGCAGGTCCATTCGTAATAGTTGCCACATAAGTGGCAGTAGGAATTTCTGTCTCACAAATATTGTTAGCATCAACTTTAATTTTTGCTCCTGTAAAATCAAGCTTTTTTTCCAATGCAATTCTAACTGTCGTAATCTCGTTAGAACAAATTGGATTTTTAGATTTCACGGTATAATTATAATAGTAGTTGCCAGCCCCTTTATTATTATAGATTTTTTGAACATTTACAGAATGATCTCCAACAAAAGTCAACTCTCCAGTACTACTTGCATCTGTCCATGTCCCACCTAGATCTTGGTCACTAAGCAAGCTATTCAAATCGAAATCTGTATAGCCCCCTAATCCATCATCCGCGCACAATTTTAAAGTCGTAGCCTTGCCAGATTTAGGAGCTTTAAAAATTGTTACTACAGCTGTTGAAGACATAGCTGGACAAGTACCTCGTGCTGGCATAGTGTAAGTATATTGAAATGTTCCTTCCATATCAGTCACATTTACAATTGGCCTTACATTTTGATTGGTAGTATCATTATGCCATTGTCCGTTAGAATGTGGACTTAAATACAAACCGTTGAACGCAGAAAAAAGATTAAATTCTCCAACAGCACTACAAACAGAAACGTTTGGAGATGTTACGCCAGAATACCCTCCAATTGTAACGGTAACGACTGCATTATTATCCGGACAAAGTCCAATTCCTTCAACAGTATAGGTATATCTAAAAACACCACTTGTACGAATTTCCTGAGCGTTCAAAATTCCAGTATCAGGATCTAGCCCACCAGAACCATCGGTATCTGTCCATACTCCACCGCTAAGTGGCGAGCCTGTTAAGTAAGTAAACAAATCAATAGATTCACTGCTGGACGCAGTTACGTCACAAACTGTCAGCGTTCCGTCTTCACCCGCACATTGCGCATAAATTGTATTTGGAATAAAAGATAAAAAAGCAAAAACAAGAGTAATTCGTAAGAAATTAATGTATTTTTCGATCATAAATTATGTTTTTGGGCATAAACATTATAATTCGCAGCATTCAATACACTAAGGTAATTTAACAATTATTTTATCACAAAAGTGTGCTTGCGTTTCAAAAATAGTGATTCTATTGATTATGACGCAAATAAAAATTCTTAAATATCTCTATTACAACTCATCTTCAAGCCTAAACCTAAATTTCAAAACCACACTGTCTCGCTCCACTTCAAGGGTAATCCAAACATCATCTTCAGATTTCAAAAGACTATTTATTTGCTGTAGCGAATACTTATAAGGCAATGCATTGTTTATACTGATAATGATATCGCCTTTTCTTAAACCACATTTTTCTGCTGCTGATTTTTTCCTGATGTTCACAATTTCATATACCGGTTTTAATGAAAATTTATATTTGAAATTATCATCTTTTTTTCCATCATAACCTACATCAGACATTGAGTTGGCAACTTGAACAGTTTCCAAATGCACAGTTTCCTGTACCCATTGCAAACCATTATGTTGTATGGTGATCCCGCTTTTGTTATAAGTGAATGGCTCTGAAAATTTGTTGTTCTTTTTTAAGTAAAGTTTTTGATCTGCATAATCTAAAACAAGAGTGAAACGCTTTAAAACTTCTCCTCCAATTGAACCAATGCGTCCTGGAACCATTTTCACATTTCGAATTGAGCTTGAATCAGGAAATGCGACTATTGGATTTTTAAAATCAAATTCGTCAACTGAAAACTTGGCTATTTTAGCACGATGTCCTTCAATATCGCCACTAAAACCTTTTCCTAAAAAATCGGGAAAATTTTTCTTAGGCAATTTTATTTTGTCATTTTCAAATATCCAAAAAGCATCACTATTTCCTATATCTATTAATAATTTAGCCGAAATCTGAACGCTGTCCACTACTGCAGTTGTCGTAATATAAGGTTTGGACCTTTCGATCGTAATTGGAACCGATTTAAATTTCTTGTCCAATCTTTCCTTAATCCCTTCATTGTTTGGATAAACGTAGATTTTTTTCTTCGAATAATTTATTTCAACTAAATTATTCTTAAAAAATTTATATCCGATAATACCATTGACTGGAATTCCGATATGAGATGACAAATTAAAATTCTGGTCTAATATTATATAAACCAAATGATTGTCTGATTTCAAACCATGTGTTTCGAAAACATTATTCGTTGATTTTAATCCTTCGATTTCGTCTTCACTACCTAAACCTCTCAGTTTTATTTTAACAACGTTATTAAAACTGACTTCCTTTTTCTCATCCATGCTGAATAAAATTGTCTCTTCAACTCCAGAATCCAATAAGAAATTCAGTTCTATTCCGTTTACTTTTATAGGAATAAAAACAAGATTGTTAATCAATTTAAATGGAATAGTGATCTTACTGCTATGGCTTTGGATCAAAAAATCATCTTGAGCTTGTATACTGAAAGATGCCAAAAGCCCAAAAAACAACATGAAATATTTTTTCATTGACAATATTTTAATATAAAATTAATAAAAATATTGATAATTGTTACATTTCCATAACACCCCATAATGTTTACGTTAAATTCGAAAAAAATATGCAAATTTGCACTTCAATAATTTATACTCATGCCAACAATTTCACACAAAGGCAGAAACATGCCTGAATCACCGATACGAAAGCTGGCTCCTTATGCTGATTTAGCAAAGAAAAAGGGTCACAAAGTGTATCACTTAAACATTGGTCAACCGGATATCAAGACACCGGAAGTGGCCATCGAGGCGGTAAAAAATATTGATTTGAGTATTATAGAATACAGTCCGTCTGCCGGATATGAAAGCTATAGAAAAAAATTATCTCATTTTTACCAGCGCCAAAATGTAAACGTAAACCCAGAAGACATCATTGTTACGACAGGTGGTTCTGAAGCCTTACTATTTGCGCTGGCCACAATTACAGATCCAGGTGATGAAATCATCATTCCTGAGCCTTTTTATGCTAATTATCATGCATTTGCATCATCAACAAGTGCCACGGTAGTACCTCTTGTTTCTACTATTGAAACTGCATTTGCATTGCCAAGCATTGAAGAAGTTGAAAAGTTGATCACACCAAGAACAAAAGCGATTTTAATTTGCAATCCAGGCAATCCAACTGGTTATTTATATTCTGAAACAGAAATTAAACAATTAGCAAGCTTGATCAAAAAGCATGATTTGTATTTAATTGCTGATGAAGTTTATCGTGAATTTTTATACGATGGCGTTGATGTGCATTTTTCTGTAATGAATTTAGACGATGTACAGCAAAACGTAATTATGGTTGATTCTGTTTCAAAACGCTACAGTATGTGTGGTGCTAGAATTGGATGTCTAGTAACTAAAAACAAAGATGTTTTAGCAACTGTAATGAAATTTGCCCAAGCCCGTTTAAGTCCGCCAACTATTGAACAAATTGCTTGTGAAGCTGCGATAGACACGCCACAAAGTTATTTTGACGAAGTAATAGGCGAATACAAAGAACGTCGTGACACTTTAATAGCTGAATTGAACAAAATTGAAGGCGTAATTGTGACAAAACCAAAAGGCGCATTTTACTGCATCGCACAATTGCCAATCGCCGATTCAGATGATTTTGCACAATGGCTTTTAGAAAGTTATGATTTAAATGGAGAAACTGTCATGGTTGCCCCTGCAAAGGGATTCTATTCTACACCAGGAATGGGCCTAAATCAAGTAAGAATTGCTTATGTTTTAAACAAAAAAGACTTGATTACAGCAGTAAATATTTTAAAAGAAGCACTTTTAGTTTACAATAAAAAATAAAACAAACTAAACCTAAACTTTCAAAAGACAATAACCAATTACGTTATTGTCTTTTGTTTTTTTGGCTCAAATTTAAATTATCTCCAAAAAGGAGCAATTAAATAGTAAAAACCATAGAAAAGGTTTCCCATTTATTAATTATCTTTACCGCCTTAAAAAGATATACCCATTATAATAGTAGTTTTTAATGATAAACAACGAAGATTTTTTAGACGAAATAGGTGACAGTCATTTCAGCAGTAATGCAAAAAACCCTTTAAGAGAGGATGCTTTTGACATCACTGATGAAGAAAAAATAGAAAAAATTAAAAAAGATGTTGAAAACATTCTGCAGACACTTGGAATGGATTTAACAGATGACAGCATAAAAGGAACTCCAAACCGAGTAGCAAAAATGTTTGTAAAAGAAATTTTTGGAGGCCTTAATCCTGCAAAACAGCCAAAAGCTTCAACTTTTGACAATAATTATAAATATGGCGAAATGCTTGTAGAGAAAAATATTACTGTTTATTCTACTTGCGAACACCACTTACTGCCAATTATTGGACGTGCTCACGTGGCTTACATCTCAAGCGGACGCGTTATCGGTTTGTCAAAAATGAACCGTATCGTTGAATATTATGCAAAAAGACCTCAAGTTCAAGAGCGTCTGACAATGCAGATTGTGCAGGAACTTCAAAAAGCTTTAGGAACAGAAGATGTGGCTTGCGTTATCGATGCAAAACATCTTTGTGTAAACTCACGTGGAATTAAAGATATCGAAAGCAGTACAGTAACTTCTGAATTCGGTGGAAAATTCAAAGACCCACAAACTAAACGAGAATTTTTAGACTACATCAAACTAGACACTCAATTTTAGTTTAATCGGTAAATCGTTAATTTGTTTAATCGTTTAATCATCGAATCTAAATCCTGATTAAACGATTAAATATATAAAATATCTAAACAGAAAAATATTATCTTTCACAAGAATAAATCCGTTTATAACGATTAAACGGTCAAACAATAATATTATGCCACTATATACATCACAACCGCTGAAAATATACAATTCGCTTTCGGGTGAAAAAGAAGATTTCAAACCAATCCATGAAGGAAATGTTGGAATGTATGTTTGTGGACCAACCGTATATAGTAATGTTCACTTAGGAAACGTGAGAACTTTCATGTCTTTTGATGTAATTTTCAGATACTTTTTGCATCTTGATTACAAAGTTCGTTATGTTCGTAATATTACCGATGTTGGACACATTGTCGATGATGTTGATGAAGGTGAAGATAAAATTGCTAAAAAAGCACGTTTGGAACAGCTAGAACCAATGGAAGTTGTACAGCGCTATACTGTCGATTTTCATGATATTCTAAAAGCTTTCAACTTTTTGCCACCAAGTATCGAGCCAACAGCGACAGGACATATTATTGAGCAAATCGAAATCATCAAAAAAATCATTGACAAAGGAATTGGCTACGTTGCCAACGGATCCGTTTATTTTGATGTTGTAAAATATAACGAAACGAACAATTACGGCATTTTAAGTGGGCGAAATATCGAAGACATGCTTGCTAACACACGCGATCTTGATGGACAGTCTGACAAAAGAAATCCGCAAGATTTTGCACTTTGGAAAAGAGCCGAACCAGAACATATCATGAGATGGCCTTCGCCTTGGAGCGACGGTTTCCCAGGTTGGCACTTAGAATGTACTGCAATGAGTACAAAATACCTAGGAAATCATTTTGACATTCACGGAGGCGGAATGGATCTAAAATTCCCACACCACGAATGTGAAATTGCGCAAAATGAAGCTTGCACAGGACAATCTCCAGTAAATTACTGGATGCACGCCAATATGCTTACCTTAAACGGAAAGAAAATGGCAAAATCTACTGGAAACAATATTTTGCCAGGCGAAATTTTAAGCGGAGACAATACTGTTTTAAGCAAAGCATTTTCAGCATCTGTAACTCGTTTCTTCATGTTGCAGGCACATTACAGAAGTATTTTGGATTTCTCTGATGATGCTATAACAGCAGCTGAAAAAGGATACAAAAGATTAATGGAGGCGACTGATGCGTTGCCAACTATTACAGCAAGCAAATCTAGCTCTATTGATTTTGGAGCTTGGAAACAGTTGTGTTACGACGCGATGAATGACGACTTCAATACGCCAATTTTAATTGCACAACTATTTGAAGGCGTTCGATATATCAATTTATTAAAAGACGGAAAAGAAACTATTTCTGCCGAAGATCACCAAACATTCACAACAGCCATCAATGCTTTTGTTTTTGATGTTTTAGGATTAAGCGACGAAAAAGGTTCTGATAGCAATAACGATAAATTAGAAGGCGTTGTAAATATGCTTATCACAATGAGAAATCAAGCGAGAGCAGATAAGAACTTTGCGCTTTCTGACCAAATTCGTGATCAGCTTATCGCTTTAGGAATCCAGTTGAAAGACGGAAAAGAAGGCACGAGCTTTTCAATCTAAAAAAGTCACTTCATAAAAACCATGAAAGCCATCACTCCATTTGTTTATTTAGTGCGCTTTTATCAAACCGCCATTTCGCCATTTACACCAGCGTCATGCCGATTTGAGCCAACATGTTCCAGCTACATGATTGAAGCCCTTCAAAAACATGGATTATTTTATGGAGGTTACCTTGGAATGAAACGTATTTTAAGTTGCCATCCTTGGGGAAGAACCGGTTATGATCCTGTTCCAGAAAAAAAATGTTCACATAAAGATTAACTTTTTATAAAGAGGAACTCTGCTTTAAATATTTATTTTTACAATTAATAAAAAACACAATATTACATGACACACGCCTTAAACATGGTTTGGAATCCTTCAGAAGGAATCGATTTAGGATTTTTTATGATTCGTTATTACAGTTTAATGTTCGTAATCGCTTTTGGTTTAGGATGGTACCTAATGAAAAAGATTTTCCAACGCGAAAACGAGCCACTTGACAAATTGGATTCTTTATTTGTTTGGACTGTTTTGGCAACCTTGGCTGGCGCGCGTTTAGGTCAGATCCTTTTTTATGATGAAGATCATTACTTCAGAAATCATCCTCTAGAAATGTTTTTACCAATTAAAGAACACGAAGGCTCAACTCTTTTTGGCTTTATTCACGGTTGGGAATTTACCGGTTTTCAAGGCTTAGCTAGCCATGGAGCTGCAATCGCCATTATCATCACAATGTACGTTTACAATAAAAAAATATTACATAGAAGTGTATTGTGGATTTTAGACCGAATTGTAATTCCAGTAGCAAGTGGAGCAGTTTTCGTGCGAATTGGAAATTTCTTCAACTCTGAAATTGTTGGAAACAAAACTTCCTCGGCATTTGGAATTCGTTTTTTACATGATGAAATCAGCCCTAGGGATGCTGTACAAAGCACAGGAATAACAAATCCAAAAGAAGCTTACAATGCCATTGCGAACGATCCAAAATTTGCAGATATATTAGCTCAAGTTCCAGCAAAACATCCAACACAATTATATGAAGCTTTCTGCTACATTTTTGTATTTGCAATTTTATACTTCTTATACTGGAAAACAAATGCGAGACTTAAATCCGGCTACCTATTCGGATTATTTTTAGTGCTTTTATTTGTTGTGCGTTTTATCGTGGAGTTTGTAAAAGAGAGTCAAGGCGGTTTTGAGAGCGAATTAGGCTATTTCTCAACTGGACAATGGCTAAGCATACCTTTTATCATTATCGGTCTTTTCTTTATCATTAGAGCGCAAAGAAATCCTTTAGCAACATCTTAAAAAAATCAAATAATTAAAAAGCCCAATATTTAAAAATATTGGGCTTTTTTTTTGCCTTGAGAATTCCTTCTTATAATATTATCATCTATTCAATCAATTTCACTTATTGAATTATTAGAAGCAGAAATACATTCTTTCAAGAGAAGTATTGTCCCGCCGTCCACTATATCTTTTCCCTGCTAAAGAAGCAGGAAAAAGGATGCCGCTCCCATCGGGGCTAGACTAGAAGTTTTTGTTTTCAAAAGTTCTTCAACAAAGCTCTAATTAAACAATTAACCGAATCTAATTTAAACGGAATACAGAGCAAGCAAAATCACTCTTTAAATGTAATTCTAATCAAAATTCTAAATGCTTGTACTTGAGAAACAAAAGTCTCAAATAATATAAGGCACAAAAAAAAGATCCAGTTTTCACTGGATCTTTTTCTATTTTAAAAATAAGGTTAATTAAGCCTTATTATGCTTGTCTTCAATTGTGTGTTTATCTTCACTTGAAATCGTGTCAACCAATACTGGTGTCGCAATAAATAATGAAGAATAAGTACCAACAATAATACCAATCAACATAGCGAAGATAAATCCTCTGATTGACTCACCACCAAAGATAAACATCGTCAACAATACAATGATCATCATTAATGAAGTATTCAACGTTCTTGATAATGTAGTATTAATAGAAGCATTTACGATATCTTCAAAAGTTCCTTTACGGTTTCCTATGATAAACTCTCTAATTCTATCAAATACAATTACAGTATCGTTCATAGAGTAACCAATTACCGTAAGAATCGCAGCGATAAAGTGTTGATCCATTTCCATGTGGAATGGCATGAACTTGTAGCATAAAGAATAGATTCCTAATACAAAGATTACGTCATGCGCAACAGCTGCAATCGCACCTAATGAATATTGCCATTTACGGAAAGAAACCATTAAGTATAAGAAAATAACTGCCATTGCACCAAGAACTGCCCAGTAAGAGTTCGTTTTGATATCTTCAGAAATAGAAGCTCCAACTTTAGAAGCTTGCAATACTCCTACTCTTTTTCCATCAAAAGAGTTGATGAACTTATCGTAAGTAGTATTTGGGAAATATTTCTGTAATCCAGCATATAATTTTTGGTTTACTTCCTCATCGATAGCAACACCATCTTCTTTAATTTTATATTTAGTAGTGATTTTCAATTGATCATCATCACCTAAAACTTTAGCCTCAACCGGAGTTCCAAAAGCCGCAGATAACTCATCTGAAACTACAGTAGCATCAATCGGTTTTTCAAATTTAACTTGGAAAGTTCTACCTCCAACAAAATCAACACCTTCATCTAATCCGTTAACGAAGAAGATCGAAACTAAACTTACAACTACTACAATTGAAGAGAAGATATAAGTGAATTTTTTGATTTTGATAAAGTCAAAGTGGAAATTAGTAAACCAGTTTTTAGTAATGTTTGTACAGAAAGTCAAATCAGCTTTACCAGCGATGTTTCTGTCAATAAAAATTCTAGCAATAAAGATCGATGTAAACAATGAAGTTACGATACCAATTAACAATGTCAATGCAAAACCTTTAATTGGTCCTGTTCCGAAGATGAATAAGATAGCTCCAGTTAAAACGTGAGTTACGTTAGCATCAATAATAGAACGCATTGCACCATGCCATCCGTAAGAAGCTTGAACAGCTTCAGCCAATGACTTACCTTCACGCAATTCCTCTTTTGCTCTTTCATAGATAATAATGTTCGCATCTACCGCAGTACCTAATGTTAACACGATACCTGCAATACCTGGCAATGTCAATACGAAACCAAAACTTGCCATAATTCCGAATAAGAATAGTAAGTTCAATAATAATGCAAGGTTTGCATACCAACCTGCTTTACCATAATAGAATACCATCCAAACACAAACTAATAAGAAACCTAATACAGAAGAAATTGTACCTGCATCAATAGCTGCTTGACCTAAAGATGGACCAACAACAGTTGATTGGATAATATCTGCAGAAGCTGGTAATTTACCTGCATTTAATACGTTAGCTAAATCTTTAGTTTCAGCAACATCAAAAGAACCTGTAATTTCAGATCTTCCTCCAGCGATTGGTCCGCTAGTTACACCAGGAGCAGAATAAACGATATCATCTAATACAATAGCAATATAACCTTTTTGAGCAAAAGCTCTTCCTGTCAATTCTTCCCAAACTTTAGCACCTTGGCTGTTCATTTGCATAGAAACAGCTGGTTTTCCTAATTGGTCAAAAGTATCTTTTGCATCAGTTACAACACCACCGCTCATAGCTGGCGCGTTATCTCTGTTTCCTTTCAAAGCATATAATTCAACTGCTTCAACTTCTTTACCTTTAGCATCTTTTAAAGTAGTTGGCTTGCTCCAAACAAATTTTGCATAATGCTGGTCAGCACCCAATAAAATTCTGATATCTGATCTTTTGAAATAAGCATTAACAGTAGCTGTATCTTTTGGAGCAAAATATCCTAAAACTGGTCCACCACCTTGACCAATCATTTTGTCAAATAATGGATTGTTTCCTTTTTTAACATCTGCAGAATCTTTAGCATCAGTCAATAAAGCATTCAATGAATCTTTAGCAACAGCTTTAGTTTCAGTTTTCTTAACTTCAGTCTTTTTCAAAGCCTCATTAGAAGCTACTAAGAAGTTTCCGATTTCTTCAATTTTAAAAGTTTCCCAGAACTCTAATTGAGCTTTTCCACCCAATAATTTTTTGATTCTATCAACATCTTTAGCACCTGGAAGCTCAACTAAGATTCTTCCTGTTTCTCCTAATTTTTGGATATTTGGTTGTGTTACACCGAATTTGTCGATACGCTCTCTTAATACTTTGTAAGCACTTTCTACAGACTCGTCAACTTTTCTTTTAATTACTTTTTGAGCTTGCGCATCAGTCATTTGGAAATCAATTCCGCCTTCTCCTTGTAAACTTCTGTTTGCAAAAATATCTGGCGAAGCTAATTTCACAGTTCCGTTTGAATTTGCTTCAAAAGCTTCAAAAAACTTATTTAAATAGGTTTTATTTCCTTCTAAGTTCGCAGTTGCATCAGCTAATGATTTATTAAATACTGGATTTTTAGAGTTGTTTGCTAAACCTTTCAAAACGTCTTTAATAGAAATTTGAAGAATTACGTTAATTCCTCCTTCTAAGTCAAGACCTTTGTTTAGCTGCTTGTTTTTTATCTCATTATAAGTATAATCAGTAAAACCAAGATCAAATACTTTCTCTTTACCAATAGAATCTAAATATTTTAGCTCTTTATCAGGGTTATCTCCTGCAAAAGCTTTAGCCTCACCTTTGACATTATTTGCCACAAAAGTGAAAGAAAGTTGGTAAATACTTACCAATGCAAATAGAATTGCGAAAAATTTAATAAGTCCTTTATTCTGCATTATTACTAAAAATTAATTAAGTTTTATTATTTGTTTTTGTTTTAAATCCTGATAAAATAAGCCCTGACATGATTTTTTAAAACAAAAATACGAGATCACGAATTACCAATTTTTTTTTAAACCGAGCAAATATATAATTAACGAAAATATTAACCAATTTATTTATTAATTAATCTCAAAAAAAAAGCTGCAAAAGTGCAGCCTTTTCTTTTTTTTACCGTTTTTATTATACTAAAATAGTCTTTAAGGCATCATTCATGCTACGAACCGCATCTGCACTTTTTGAAAATAATGCCTTTTCCTGATCATTTAAATTGATATCGACGATTTCTTCAACACCGTTTTTACCGATTATACAAGGCACTCCAATGCAAATATCATTTTGTCCATACTCGCCTTCTACAAAAACTGAGCACGCGATCATTTTCTTTTGATCATTTAAAATACTGTCTACTAAGTAAGCTACAGACGCTCCAGGCGCATACCAAGCCGAAGTCCCAAGAAGACCTGTAAGTGTCGCCCCTCCTACCATTGTATCCGCGGCTACTTTTTGAAGCACCTCTTCTGAAAGAAATTGCGAAACTGGAATTCCATTATAAGAAGCCAAACGCGTTAAAGGAATCATTGTAGTATCACCATGACCTCCAATTACCATAGCCGAAATATCATTTGCAGGCTTATCCAATGCCAATGAAAGATACGTTCTAAAACGAGAGCTGTCTAAAGCTCCTCCCATTCCAATTATTCTGTTTTTTGGCAAGCCTGTCGCTTTTAAAGCCAAATACGTCATTGTGTCCATTGGATTAGAAACAACTACAATTATAGTATTAGGAGAATATTTAAGCACATTTTCAGCAACTGTTTTCACAATTCCCGCATTGATGCCTATTAACTCTTCTCTAGTCATTCCTGGTTTTCTCGGAATTCCTGATGTAATTACTACAACATCACTTCCAGCAGTTTTAGAATAATCGTTGGTAACACCAGAAACTTTGGTATTAAAACCTGTATTTGTGGCACATTGCATAATATCCAACGCTTTACCTTCGGCAAAACCTTCTTTAATATCCAACAGTACTACTTCGCTTGCAATTCCTCTATAAGAAATAACATCCGCACAGGTAGCTCCAACATTTCCTGCTCCTACAATGGTAACTTTCATATTTTTTTACTTTATCGGTTATTAATATTTGTCTATTCCTTAAAAAGACAATTCGTTTAATTGTCTAGTAAATTTAAACAATTAAACGAATTGGAATTATTAATTTTTCATTTTATGCATCAATATTTGCATAAACTGCATTTTTCTCGATAAACTCTCTACGTGGTGGTACTTCATCCCCCATCAACATAGAGAAGACTTGATCAGCTTCTGCCAAACTATCAATATTCACTTGACGTAATGTTCTGAAGTTCGGATCCATTGTAGTTTCCCATAATTGCTCCGCGTTCATCTCTCCAAGACCTTTATAACGCTGAATATTAGCACTTCCTCCCATTCTCTCGTTAGCTTGGTCACGTTGAACATCATTCCACGCATATTCTTTTTTGTTTCCTTTTTTAACTAAGTACAAAGGTGGCGCCGCAATATATACGTGACCTTCTTCAATTAGCTCTTTCATGAAACGGAAGAAGAACGTTAATATTAAGGTAGAAATGTGGCTACCATCGACATCGGCATCACACATGATGATTACCTTGTGATATCTTAGTTTTTCAAGATTTAACGCTTTACTATCTTCTGCTGTACCTACTGTTACACCAAGAGCGGTAAAAATATTTCTGATCTCTTCGTTTTCAAATACTTTATGATGCATCGCTTTCTCAACGTTCAAGATTTTACCACGTAAAGGCAAAATCGCTTGAAAGTTACGATCACGTCCTTGTTTTGCTGTTCCACCAGCCGAATCTCCCTCGACAAGGTAAACCTCACATCTTGCTGGATCTTGCTCAGAACAGTCAGATAATTTTCCTGGCAATCCACCGCCACCCATAACGGTTTTACGCTGTACCATTTCACGCGCTTTTTTCGCTGCGTGACGTGCTTGGGCTGCTAAGATTACTTTTTGGATAATTAATTTTGCATCATTTGGATTTTCTTCCAAGTAGTTCTCTAACATTTCTCCAACAGCTTGAGAAACCGGAGAAACCACTTCTCTGTTTCCAAGTTTAGTTTTCGTCTGTCCTTCGAATTGAGGTTCTGATACTTTTACCGAAATAATCGCTGTCAATCCTTCACGGAAGTCATCTCCAGCAATTTCGAATTTCAATTTATCTAATAAACCAGAAGCATCAGCATATTTTTTAAGTGTTCTTGTCAAACCACTTCTAAAACCTTGCAAGTGTGTTCCTCCCTCGTGCGTATTGATATTATTTACGTAAGAGAAAATATTTTCTGTATAACTTGTATTGTAGATTAAAGCAACCTCAACTGGAATTTCTCCTTTATCATTATCCATACTGATAACGTGAGAAACAATTGGCTCACGGTTACCATCTAAATAACGAATATATTCTTTAAGACCTTCATCAGAATGAAATACTTCACTTCTGAATTCGCCTTTATCGTCAACTTCTCTTTTATCTGTAAAAGTAATCGTGATTCCTTTATTCAAGAAAGAAAGCTCACGCATACGTGCTGAAAGCGTGTCGTATGAAAACTCTGTTGTTTGAGTAAAAATTGTATCGTCTGGAAAGAAAGTCTGACGTGTACCTCTTTTATCTGTTTCTCCGATTTGTTTTACCGGATATAATGATTTTCCTCTTTCGTATTCCTGCTCATAGATTTTTCCTTCTCTAAAAACAGTAGATTTCATATGAACCGAAAGTGCATTTACAACCGAAACCCCAACTCCGTGAAGACCTCCAGAAACTTTATAAGAGTCTTTATCGAATTTACCTCCAGCACCAATTTTAGTCATTACAACCTCAAGTGCCGAAACTCCTTCTTTTTTATGTAAATCAACTGGAATACCACGACCGTTATCTTCAACTGTTACTGAACCGTCTTCATTGATTGCAACGCTAATAGCATCACAATGCCCTCCCATCGCCTCATCAATAGAGTTATCAACAACTTCATAAACCAAATGATGCAGTCCTCGAACCCCTACATCTCCAATATACATCGACGGACGCATTCTTACGTGCTCCATTCCCTCTAATGCCTGAATACTATCTGCTGAATAATTGTTCTTCTTGATTTCTTCGCTCATATAATTTATTCTAAAAATGTATTTACTGTCTAACACGCAAATATATAAAAACGCAAATTATATATCCGTTAAAATCCCATTTAAAGCGCTTAAGTTATTAACAGAATGGTCTGAAAAATCAAAAAATCGGCCAAAAAATTAAATTCCAATTATTAAAATCCCAAATTCCAAACTTTTTGATAAAAAACTCCAAATTCCAATTTTAAAAATCAGCTCTAAAATTAAATTCCAATTTTTAAAAATTCCAAATTCCAAACTTTTGAATATAAATCCAAATCTCAAGTTTAAAAGTCAACTCAAAAATTAAATTCCAAACTTTAAAATAAAAAATTCCAAATCCCAAGTTTAAAAATTGGAATTTGGAATTTAATTTTTGGAATTTTCTATGCTTTATTTTTTATTAAAATCTCCAGCGTAAATTGATGTCATTTTATCTAGACTTAAGTATTTTTTCAAAACCTTGTTTACGTCTTCAACTTTAAGCACTTTTACTTTGCCTTCAAGATCATCATAATCTTCAAGCGGAATTCCGTATTGCAAATAAGTATTTACTAAACTGATCAAAGTACCATCGCTTCCTAATCTGGTTTTTCTTTCATTCTGCCAGCTTACCAAGTTCGATTTTAATTCTTCTGCCGTAAATCCGTCTTTTAATGCTTTTGCAATTTCTTCTTTTGCAGCATTTTCAACAGCATTCTTTTTTGTTGGATTTAAAAAAGCATAGTAACTCCATGATGCCACGTCATTTGCAATTGGAATATTGACAAAAGACCCAGCTCCATAACTTATACCGTCTTTTTCTCTTAACCTCATTGGAATTCTTGCACTTAAAAACCCACCGCTACCTAAAATTTCATTTGCCATCACAAATGCCGGGTAATCTGGATTTTTAGTATCCATTTTAAAGCTAACTCTTCCTACAGCAACTGCATTTTCTTTGTCTGGAGTAATAATGTCTTTATCTAATTTTTGCGTTTCGAAAAAAGTCGGAGTCGCGCGCTCGTATTTCGATTTAGAATTCCATTTTCCAAATGTACTTTCCAAAATTTCACCCGTAGATTTTGCATCCAAATCTCCAACTACACTTCCAACACCATTGTTTCCTCCTAATATATTTTTGTAAAAATCTACAATTTCAGATTGTTTTATAGCTTTAAAGGCGTCTATTTCTTCTTGAGTTGTTGACGTATAAAAAATACTTTCTTTTGGATATTTTGTTGTTTGTCTTGCAATTTCGGTAAATGCAATAGATTGAGGGTCATTTAAGCTTCCTTCTAAATAAGTATTATACTCTGCAATTGTTTTCGTTAATTCATTTTGCGGAAAAGTTGAATTAAGAAGTAAATCTTCTAAAATCCCCATAACCTCTTTAAAATTTTCTTTATAAGTACTTACATAAACCGATAAAGTTTGATGATTAAAGTTAAAATTAACACTCGATTTCAACTGGTCTAAGCGATCTTGAATTTGTTCTTTGCTTTTTGTAGTTGTTCCCGTTTTCAATAGTTGCGCCATGATACCACCTATATCTGATTTTCCAGAAAGATCTTTCTCGTTGCTTACCGGAAAAACAAAAGTAGCCTGAACTTTTCCTCCTTTTATTTCCTTTTTAATCACCCCGTATTTCATTCCGTTGGTCAGTTTCCCTTCAGTCAAATTTTGTTTTAAATTTTTGATTGAAGCTTCAAAAGCCGCCACTTCTTTTTCTAAAGCTTTTCCTTTGTAATCTTTAGTAAGCGCTACAATTTGATCGTCTGTATACTCAACAGATTTTAATCTTTGTTCATCTTTTGAAGGAATAAAAATACCAACCGTTCTGTTGTTGCTTCTAAAATACTTTTCAGCAACACGTTGAATATCTTCTTTTGTCAACTTTTCAATAGCATCACGATATATATAATTCAGTCTATAATCCCCAGAACCAATAACTTCTGTCAGATTGATTGCAAATGAGATGGTATTATTTTTAGTTGCTTCAATTTGTTTAATAATTTTAGCTTTAGCTCTGCTTACGTCTTGATCTGTATATTGTGTGGTGCCAATTTTATCCAATTCAGCCCTTACAATATCTTGAGTTGCTCTAATGTCTTTATCATTTGCGACCGCAAATCCAAAATACATATAACTAGCATCTCTTGTTGTTGGTTGCCAAAAATACAGGCTAGAAACTTTTTGGGTTTCAACCAAAGATTTGTACAAATAACCAGAAGGATCAGCCGTCAAAATTTCGCCTAATGCATCTAGCGCAGGGTAATCTTTATCAGCATAAGCAGCGGTATGATACAAAGCTCCCATATTTTTGCTTTCACCAGCTCTTTTTAGCTCTACAAATTTCTCTCCATCTTGAGCAGGTTCAATTGTATAGGTTTTATCCAAAATTCTTTTAGGCCTTGGAATAGACCCAAAATACTGACCAACATATTGCAATGTTTTCTGCTCATCAAATTTTCCAGCAACAATCAAGGTAGCGTTATCTGGCTGATAATATCTTTCATAAAAAACTCTAAGTGTATTTGCTTTTACGCGCTCGATATCTTCTTTGCTTCCAATAGTACTGTTTCCGTAGTTATGCCACAAATACGCTGTCGAAGTAATTCTTTCTTCCAAAACTCGGTCTGGGCTATTTTCTCCGATTTCGAATTCATTCCTAACAACTGAAAACTCTTTATCAAGATCGGATTGCAGAATAGTTGAGTTTATCATCCTATCTGCTTCCATTTGAATACTCCATTTCAGATTTTCATCATTTGATGGAAAAACTTCATAATAATTTGTTCGATCGTACCAAGTAGTTCCGTTGGCATTTCCTCCTTTATCTGAAAGCATTTTTTTGATGTCTCCCAAATTTTTTGTACTTTTAAAAAGCATATGTTCTAGCAAGTGCGCCATTCCTTTCTCACCATACCCTTCATTTCTAGAACCTACATTGTAAACAATATTGACCACCATATTGCTTTGAGAAGCATCAGGAATCAACAAAACTTTTAATCCATTTTTTAAAGAATATTCTTTGACACCTTCGACGTTGGTAATAAATTTAGGCGTATCCTTAGGTGCCGCCGGTTTTTGCGCATAAACTGAACTCAACGAAAGTAGTGAGCAGCACAACGCTCCACTTAGTAATAAGTTTTTCATAGATTTTGTTTAATGGTTTAGAATTAAATTATTCTTGGTAACCAAATATAGTATTTTTCTTAAACACGAAAGATTAACATTAACTTAGTTTTAATAAATTAGTTAAAAGGCCTAAATTTTCAATGCAAATCATCCGCAACACTAACAAAAATTCAAACTTTACTCAAATCCATAATAAAACAAAACCGAGATAGCAATATTATATACTATCTCGGTTCAATATTTTAAAGTTTGAAAAAACTTATTTCAAATTGTAAATTAAGATTTCAAAAGCTCAACACCCGGTACTTTCACGTGTGCAGCATTTGCTCTTCCACTTGGATCAAGATTGTCTTGCCATTTTGGAATCCATTTGCGCACGGTTTGCGCGGCGCTTACTTGTGGGTAGAATTTATGAAAAATCGATCTGTACAAGTACGCTTCCTTAGTTGTTGGCGAATTATATGGAAACTCTGCACTTGCACCAGCCAATTGCTCGTCTGTTACTTGGGAAGCACAATATTCAATCAATTCATCAACCCATTTGTACCCAACTCCATCAGAAAATTGTTCTTTTTGACGCCATAAAACCTCAGCTGGCAAATATGGATCTTCGGCCGTATCAAATGCTTTTCTTAAAATATATTTTTCAATTCCGTCATACGTTTTTGGCTGTTTTTCTTCCGGTTTGATTCGGATGGCAACATCTAAAAATGAAGTATCCAAAAATGGAACTCTTGCCTCTAAACCATGTGCCATTGTCGTTTTATCCACACGCAATAAATCAGCAGTAAAAAGTTTTTGTACTCTTTCTATGGTTTCATCCTGAAATGCTTCTGTTGATGGAGCGTTTCTGAAATATAAATGTCCCCCGAAAATTTCATCGGCTCCTTCACCTGAAAGTAACACTTTTATTTCCTGATCTGCAATTGCCTTTGATAACAAATACATCGGCACACTCGAACGTACAGAGATAATATCGTAAGTTTCTATATAATAAATCACTTTTTCCAGCACCTCAACTCCTTCTTCTAAAGAAAAATGAATTTCATGATGTTCTGTTCCTAAAAACGCAGCAGCTTTTCTTGCTGCAATATTATCTGGCGCATCAGCATTTAAGCCGATAGAAAATGTATGCAATTTTTCTCCTTTTTCCTTCAAAAGTTTTGAAGCAATTGAAGAAATCAAAGAAGTATCCAAACCTCCAGATAAAATAGTTCCCAGCGGAACATTGCTAAGCAAACGCTTGCGAACCGCTTCAATCAAACTTTCGCGAATCAAGCCCAAATCTAAGCTTTCAACCGCTTTTTTATGGTCTTCGCATTCTGGTTGATAATATTTTACAAAACCAGTTTTTGCTGTATAATAGTGCCCTGGAGGGAAAGTTGAAAATGATTTGCATTGATCTGCAATTGACTTCATTTCAGAAGAAAAATAAATTCTTCCTCTTTCGTCCAATCCATAATATAATGGTTTCACTCCGATAGGATCTCTTCCTGCGATATAATCGTCTCCATCGATTACTACAAAGGCAAAATCTCCATCAAGTTTGTTGCAGAAGTTATAGCCAAATTCTTCATACAGATGCACAATAACCTCTGAATCTGAATTGGTTCTAAATGTGTGCTCTTTTAAGACGGTGCTTTTTAATTCCTCATAATTATAAATTTCACCATCGTGAATCACCCATGCACGATTTGTTCCCTGAATAGGCTGTTTGCCTGTTTGTAAATCAACAATTGATAAACTTTCGTGACAAAGCACGCTTCCATTATCCATAATATGAACATCACTCTCATCAGGGCCTCGATGTGACATTCTCGCTGAAAGCTCTTGTACGAGTTTAGGATCTTTTCCTTTGCCTATAACGGCCAATAATCCAGACATATTCTACTTTTTTTTACTTAATATTTTCTTCAAACTCACTATATGAAGCCAACTAGCTGCAAAAACGATTATACTTTATAATCTGTGGCAAAACTAAATATTATTTTCTGTTTTTTCTTTACAATCTTATTATAATATCAGGCATTTAACTTTATTTCGGCAAATGCCAAATATAAAAAAGAAAGCCTAATAATTGTCAAAAACAATTCGTAACTATTTGAAATATTACAACTTAAATTTAAGACAAGAAAAACGTCCTCTGAATTGAGAACGTTTTTCGAAAAAATATATACTAAATCTAATAAATTAACTTGTTTATGCTTTCACGTAAGCATCATCGTGAACGTTTGCTACCGCTCTTCCTGATGGATCGTTCAAGTTTTTGAAAGCTTCATCCCACTCCAAAGCGATTTTTGTACTACATGCTACACTTGCTTCTTGAGGCACGCATAACGCTGCCGCATCACTTGGGAAATGTTCTGTAAAGATAGAACGATAGTAATATTCCTCTTTTGAAGTTGGCGTCTGCAATGGGAATTTAAATCTAGCGTTTGCCAATTGTTCATCCGAAACTTCTCTTGCTACAACTTCTTTCAAAGTATCGATCCAGCTGTATCCTACTCCATCAGAAAACTGCTCTTTTTGTCTCCATGCAACACTTTCTGGAAGCATATCTTCAAAAGCTTTACGAACAACCCATTTTTCCATCGGGTGCTCCTTGTTGATCATTTTATCTTGTGGGTTGATGCGCATAGCAACATCCATAAATTCTTTATCTAAGAATGGTACACGACCCTCGATTCCCCAAGCAGCTAAACTTTTGTTTGCACGTAAACAGTCGTACATGTGAAGCTTACCTAATTTACGAACGTTTTCTTCGTGGAATTCTTTTGCGTTTGGCGCTTTGTGGAAGTATAAATATCCTCCAAATAACTCATCTGCTCCTTCACCTGAAAGAACCATTTTGATTCCCATTGACTTAATAACTCTTGCCATTAACCACATTGGAGTCGAAGCTCTAACTGTAGTTACGTCATACGTTTCTAAGTTGTAAATTACATCACGAACAGCATCTAAACCTTCTTGGATTGTAAATTTGATTTCGTGGTGAATTGTTCCAATATGATCTGCTACTTTTCTTGCTGCTGCTAAATCTGGCGAACCTTCTAAACCAACAGAGAAAGAGTGCAATTGTGGGTACCACGCATCTGTTGTATCATCAGACTCAATTCTTTTTTGAGCAAATTTCTTAGCTACAGCTGAAGTTATAGAAGAATCTAAACCTCCAGAAAGTAAAACTCCGTAAGGAACGTCGCTCATTAATTGTCTATGAACTGCCGCTTCAAGCGCTTTTCTAATTTCTGGAATGCTTGTTTCATTGTCTTTTACTGCATCATACTCCGTCCAGTCTCTTTTGTACCATTGTACAAATTCTCCGTCTTTACTTGACAAATAGTGTCCTGGAGGAAATAATTCGATTTTTGTACAGTATCCTTCTAAAGCTTTTAACTCAGAAGCAACATAGAAAGTTCCGTGTTGATCCCAACCGATATATAAAGGAATAATTCCCATATGGTCACGAGCGACAAAATATTCGTCTTTATCAACATCATAAATCGCGAATCCGAAGATCCCGTTCATTTCGTCAACAAAATTTGGTCCTTTTTCTTTGTAAAGTGCCAAAATAACTTCGCAGTCACTTTCTGTCTGAAAGTTATATTTTCCTTCAAATTGCTTGCGAAGATCTCTGTGATTGTAAATTTCACCATTTGCAGCCAAAACCAACTTTTTATCTTCTGTAAATAAAGGTTGTTTTCCTGAAGCTGGATCTACAATTGCCAAACGCTCGTGTGAAAGAATCGCTTTATCATTACTGTAAATTCCGCTCCAGTCTGGTCCGCGGTGACGAATGATTTTAGACATTTCTAATACTTGAGGTCTTAAAGTTTCGGCTTTTTGTTTTAGATCAAAGGCACATACAATTCCGCACATAATATTCTATATTTTTATTTGTAAATTTTAATTTGATAAGGCAAAGATGAAGTATTAGTTACAATTGAAAAACACATTACACAATATCAGTTACAATTATTAATCAAAACAATCAATTTACATTAAAATTGTAAAAATTTAACATCAAAAAAAGCCTTAAACTTGAAATTTTCAATTTTGAGGCCAAAACCGCTTTAAAATTTAAAGTTTAATCTGTTTTTTTGAATTAAATTTTGAGTTATTCGAATATCTATGAAGAATTCTTAAAGACAAGAAAGAAAGTTGTTTTGGAATTATATTTTAAGCAAAGAACTTAGCCTATTAGTTTGTCATCGTGACGAAGGCATACAACTTTTATTTAGTCCCTACGGGACAACTACACTTGAAATCTATAATTTCTACCAACATTTAGCTCCTAAAGGAGCATATCTCGGAGAGATTAAATATCGGTAGAAAAAAATTCAACGCAATACAGAGATGTCCCGTAGGGACTAAACCAAACAAATTGCTTAATCTACACTCTCAATAGTATAATGCGTCTTATTAATTTCAAACTGAAAGCCAGTTTTATTTCCCATTAAATGATTTCCCAATGGAGATTGTGGAGAAAGTGCAATGACATTAATTCCTTCAATTGCAATTTTTGGAAGTGCGACGCTAACGTATAAATAAATGCCGTTTGCTTTTACCAGACTTCCTAAAACAATATTTTCAGTCATTTTTACAGGATCTATCTTATCCAAAATCTCCTTTTGAACGATTGCTTCTTTTAGTTTATTCGTCAATTTTTCCTGTTCGATATGCATCATCGATAAAGCGGTTTCGTGCTTGTCCCCAGCAGAACCTTTTGCATCGTTTTTAGAATCTTCGGTCAAACCAGAAATCATGTCTTTAAAAACATCGATTCGGTCTTGAACCATTTGTGAATAGTGGGTATATATTTTTTCTTTGAAAGTCATTTCTTTTAGGTACTGAGGTTCTGAGCTACAAAGATGCAAAGGTTTTTTATCATAAAAAAATTAGCCATGAAAACACGAGTTTACTCCAAAAAACTCATGAAATCATGGCTAAAAAGTCCCAGATTTAAAGTGAGTCTGGGGCTGACTGCCTTTCGGCAAAAACTTTTTAAAAGTCGAACTTATAATTTCCTCCAACTAAAACTTGGAATCCTTGAACAGGATAATTCAGCCATCTTTCGTAAGCTTGATTTCCAATATTATTCAGTTTTAAAAAGAAAGTCAAACGTTCGTTGTATTTGTATCCTAAATGAGCATTCGCATCAAAATAGCTTTTTAAAGTTACTACAGATGGTGTAGTGCCTAAATCTAGATTTGTCTGCATGTCTTTACGTTCTCCAACATAAAATACATTAAGACCTGCGTACCATTGTTTTGTAATAGTAACGTCAAGATTTGAACTTAATTTCATTGAAGGCAAATTCCAAGCTTCTAAGCCGTCTGTTTTGTAGCTGTTGAATGTTCCATTGATTCCAAAAGAAACATTTTGAGAGAAATCAGCTTTTAATTCTCCGTAGAAACGGAAAGTTCGAACATCATCATAAATTACATCAAAAGAGTTTCCGAAAGCATAATTCTGATTTGAAAAATCTTCTGTATAATCTTGGCTTTTAAACAACGCCTTATCTTTTTCATTCAAATATGAACCTGTCAAATTATAACTGACATTGTTTGCCAATTTTCCTTTTAATCCAGCAAAAACAGTATATTGATTGCTTGTTGGCCTCATGTTTAAAGTTGGAGACAAAAATGGATTTTCGCTCACAAAATCGGCATACGAATTTTGATTCAAGCTTCCGTTTGCTCCAGTATAGAAAATCATTAAATCGCCAACTAATTTGTATGATGCGTTGATTTTTGGATAAACAAAAAATTTATTGCCGCTATTTTCAGAATCTAAACCATAAAACAATCCAGCTCCTAATTCTAATGTCCATTCGTTTTCATGAATCACAAAACTTGGCTCAATTCCAAAATTAGTCAAACTATATTTTAACGGCTCTGTGTTATCTGCTACATAATTATGTTCAAAAGAACCACTTACATGATCGATAATAACATTTGTAGTTATGGCTTGATCCATTACATCAACTTTGAAAGTCGGCTTTAGATAAAAACGGTTTTCTGAAGAAGAAAAGCTATCTGAAAAATGCGTAAAACGAGTTGCAATTTTGCTGAAAATTCCCTCTGTAAATTCTGCATTTCCACCCAATGAAATGGTGTTATAAGAATGATTCGGATTAATTCCTCTGATCAAATCTTCCTGCGTCTGAGGAGGCAAAGTCATTCCGAAATCGGCTGGAAGACCATACCAATTATAAAGCTGATTTTGATATCCTAAATCAACTCCCCAAGACATATCACGATTGATTACGCCATACCCTACATTTAATGCCGTGTCGTAAAACTCATCATTCAAATTCACATCTTTAATACCGCCTTGTGAAGAATGATGACGCAACATTCCGGCAACATAATCATTATTTCCTAAATCCTGTGTCACAAACAACTCAGCGTTTAAAGTTCCGTAATTTCCAACACCTAAAGTTGCATAATTATTGAATAATCGCTCTTTTTTAGATTTATCTACCGCCTGGGCATTCCCTTTTGAAGGTGTAAAAGTTGACGCAACCGGAACCGATAAAATACTATATTTTATAGTTTCTTTCGGTTGATTGCCACTGTCATCAAGCGAAGGAGTTTCTTTCACTTTAAAAGCATCTGATATGGTTGGCGAATAAGGTTTTACTACATTAACCGTTTCAGTTCCGATGTTTTCATTTTTCTTCTGGGAAAACGAAACCTGAGCAACAAACAACAGCAGTAAAACGATGATTTTATTATGGCAGTTTAATTTCATATTTCTTCTATTTTAAGAAAACAGAAAAAAGAGCCAAGAAGAAAGACTTCTCTTATTTTCTCTTCATTCTAATTTCTACTATCTTGATTCTTTCTTCTACTTTTTAATTATTAAGCTTCCCACTCTCCTTTGGCAACAAATTGGGCTTTTCCGCCTATTTTTATGTCAAATTGTTCTCCAGTTAGTTTTCCTTTAAAATAAATTTCAGACGGACGATTAATATAATCTCCCTGATAATTTGTCAATTCAATTTCTGGTTTGTGATATTTCAATAGAAAAGCCTGTAAACAAGTACTCGCGCTCCCCGTCGCTGCATCCTCAACCAATTGATTATGTTCAATGCAAAGCATTCGGCTGAAAAGTTTTTCTCCTTCTAAATAGTAGAAATACAAACCTCTGTGATCGGTTTTACAATGTTTCTTAAGCCATTCATCTGTTTTGTCTTTGTCTAAAACCAAGTTTTCCAACGCTCTTTTGCTACTTAACCCAACCATTACAAAGGCGCTTCCCGTTGTTACTTCCTGAATTGGAAACTGATTTTCAAAATCGCTTATGGTCAGATTGCTGAAAGTTGAGAAATCTTCTTTTGAAAAAATATCCCAAAACTTCGGTTGCGCCGCCTTCAACCAAATCAAATCTTCAGTTTTGTGAATCGCGATTGGCCCAATCGGAACTTCCAATTTAATTTCGTCAGGTGAATGATCAAAAATCTTATTCATCAAAACCCATGAAGTGCCAATTATTGGATGTCCTGCAAACTGCATTTCATGCGCCGGAGTAAATATTCTGATTTCGGCTTTGCTGTTTTCTTTGTCTAATTTGGTTACAAAAGTACTTTCGGCAAAATTGATTTCGCGCGCAATATTTTGCATTTCTACAGCACTTAAATTTCTTGCATCCAAAAAAACTGCCAATTGATTCCCAGCATATTTTTTATCGGCAAAAACATCAACTATATAAAAAGGTAAACTCATTTTTTTTTCTTTTTTTTTAGAATAGACAGATACAAGGAAAAAGACTTTATTTCTTCGAAATCTTGCTTCTTGCATCGTTTTTCTACATACTTATTTTGTAATTGACGAATTCGTTTTTGATTCTTCTAATTTAATCGCGCTCAACTCTCTTTTTGCTTCTTCCACTACATCTGGAAAATCAGTGAAATTATTGATTACGTTGTCTAAAATATAAGTTGCTTGATAGCTGTCTTTCAATCCGTAGAAATTTTTCGCCATCAAAACCAATCCTTTTGCTCCGTAATATTTGTAAGCCGAATAATTTTTCGCCAATTTTTGAACCGCCACATTCGAAGCGTCAAATTTTCCTTCTTTAGTTTTAAAATAAGCATCATAATACAAAGCTTCTGCCGCTAATTCTCCTTTTGAAGTTGACGACAATTTTGCATAAGCCGTTTTTGCTTTGTCTTCATTTCCAGTTTGCATTGCAGCACGAGCAACAATAATTTGTGCATCGGCTTTTACGCCTGCATCTGCTTTTGGATTTTCTAATACTTTGTCAGCAGCAATAACCGAATTGTCATAATCCTTTTTGTCATAATAACATTTCATCAAATTCGCTTGCGCAAAGTTTTTATTTTGAGCATTATCAGCTTCATTTTCTAAACGAACTAAAACCGGAATCGCCTTGTCGCAATCTTTAGTTTTTAAATAAATCTGCGCCAATTTATTTAGTGATTGCTCGCTAAATTCATTTCTTGGCTGACCAATTACATATTGATAATTTGCAATCGATTTTGTTTCTGAACCATCAGCATAATACAACTGTGCCAAATAGAAATTCGCCTCTAAAGCATGCAATCCTGAAGGAAATTTGCTTACATAACCCGCAAAACCAGTAATCGCTGCTTTGCTGTTGCCTTGACTGTATTGCTTGAAAGCAGCATCATAAGTATCATTATCCAATTCAGCATCTGTAACCGAAACGAAATCTAAAGTTCGTACCCATGTTGCATATTCATCTACTTTTCCAGAATCAACATAAATCAATCTTGCTGTCGAAACGGCTTCTAAAGCTTCTGGAGTTTTAGGAAACTCAGCTGCAACTTTTTTGAATTTAGCTAAAGCCAATTCGTCACGATCTGAATTGTAATAAATCAAACCTTGTTTTAAAATTGATTTTGAAGTAAACAATCCATTTGGATATTCCGAAATCAATTGATCGTACGTTTTGATTGCCAAATCATTTTTCTTATCAGCAACATATGTATTTCCTAATTCAAACAAAACATCATCACGATATTCTGATTTTTTATACATTTTCAAGAAGTTATTCAACTCACTGATTTTCTGATCATTTTTTGACATAAAACCATACGAAAGCGCTTTCTGAAATTGCGCATAATCAGCATCAACCCCTTTTGCGTCAATTGCTTTTCCGTACGCTTCCATTGCTTGAGAATATTTCGAATTCACAAAACGAGAATCTCCCAAACGCAAATACGAATCCGTTAAACGAGATTTATCAGAAGGCGAATTATCAATTTGCGCTTGAAACGAACTTGCCGCCGAATCGTATTCTTTTAACTTGAAATACGTATATCCAACATTATAATTAATGTTTTTATATTCGTCTGTAGATTTTGCTGCAGGAAGTCCAGCAAACTGTTTGTATGTCAATAAAGCATTCTGAAAATCATCAGAAAGATATTCTGTTTCAGCTTTCCAGAATGTCGCGCGAGCCGTAAACTCAGGCGTTTTTTGTTCACTCATTGCACTTTTGAACATTTTTCCAGCTTCAACATAATTAGATTCGTTATACAATTCTAATCCTCTGTAAAATAGAACTTTTTGGTACGCAGCCTTATTTTCAGCAGTTCTGTTTTTTTCTAATAAAACCAACGCTTCTTTGTAGTTTTTTGTCGAAATATACGAGTCCACTAAAAGCTTTTCAACTTCAGCTCTACTCGAATTATTTGGATATTTTTTCAAGAAATCAAGCAAAATTCCAGGAACAGTTTGGTACGCATTTCCAATATCATAACTCAATTTTGCATAATTCAACGCCGCATCTTCTTGAATTTGAGCGTTAAATTCCATTTCCGAAGCATTTTTAAAAGCGTTCAAAGCTTCTTGTTTTTTGCCTGTATTCAAATAACTTAAACCTAAATGATAATAAGCATTTTGAGCCACAAAGTCTTTACCTTCAATAATTTTATTGAATTGCGAAATAGCCTTTTCATAGTCTTTTTGCTCATAATACGCATAACCCAATTGGTAAAAATCGGTATTATTCCATTTTCCTTTTTTACCTGCGTAAAGCTCTAAATACGGAATCGCTTTGCCATATTGCTTCAAATTGAAATAACTCTCTCCAATAATTTTATTCAGTTCTGATTTTTCAATTTCATTTGATTTCGCCATCGCTTTTTGGCCCAAATCAATAGCTTTTTGGAAATTTCCAAGTTTGAAATTCATATCAGCTTGATAATACGAAAGCTTTTCTTTGTATTTTTCTTCACCAGAAACTTCGTCAAAATATTTAGTTGCTTCTTTGTAATCATCGCCTTCATAAGCCATGAAACCTAAATAATATTTAGCTTGAGAACCATATTCAGGAGAATTTACGACTTTGTTGAAATACGTTGTTGCTTCTTTTTTCTTTTTTGCATTGAAAAAACTGTATCCTTTTTGAAAATTAAATTTATCCGAATCCGATTTGCTCATGTAGCTTTCATCGACTTTGTCAAACCATTGCAAAGCTTTTGGATAATTTCCTTGTTCGAAGAAATATTGCGCCACTTCAATATAAGCCTGATTTTGTTTTGTACTTGTTGGGTAATCATTCACAAACTTTTCCATCAACGCATCAGCGTTGGGTTGATTGGTTCTAATGGCACAATTCGCAATATAATAAGCGCAATCTGATTTTACTTCCTCTGTAGGTGCGGTATTATTTTTAACATACTCAAAAATATGTTGTGCCGAAGCGTATTGTTTATCATTATATAAAGCCAGTGCTTTGTCAAAATCCTTTAAATCGTAAGTATAAATAGCTGATTTTTGTGCTGAAATTGTTGTCGATATAAGGATAATTTGCAATAA
The DNA here is from genome assembly GCF_039581405.1 of Flavobacterium mesophilum. Lineage (NCBI taxonomy): Bacteria > Pseudomonadati > Bacteroidota > Flavobacteriia > Flavobacteriales > Flavobacteriaceae > Flavobacterium > Flavobacterium mesophilum. The sequence goes on from NZ_JBCPXZ010000001.1 coordinate 984,532, forward strand.
AAAGAACCAGGAAAGTCTACGCATTTTAGTTATATTTAGTATTCAAATGTATCATTTTATACCGTTTATAACGAAACGTTTCTATTATTTATTATGAACAAATCGTTTAATAGTTATGATTTCAGAGCTTATAAAGCCACAAATTATTGGTTCTCAAACAATCAAAAAAGCATTTTTCAAACCATATAAGTAATATAAGTTCTTATAAGCAAGCGCGTTTACACATCCTACTAAAATGAACTTATATCACTTATATGGTTAATTTTTTTTCTAACTACTTTAGTATTTTTATTCAGAAATCATTGAAATTTATTTTGAATCCAATCGTTATCTTATTACTTTTACCAATCAAATCAATTTTATTATGTCACAAACCGTACTATCTCTTAAAGAAGTCACTATATATCAAGAAGGAAGAAAAATTATCTCTCACATTAATTTAGATGTTCAGCATGGCGAATTCATCTATATTATTGGAAAAACAGGTTCTGGGAAAAGTAGTTTCTTAAAAACTTTATATGCTGATTTGCCTTTACTTGAGGGAGAAGGACATATTGTTGAATTTGATTTGGCAACTCTAAAAGAAAACGATATTCCGTATTTGAGACGTAAAATTGGTATCGTGTTCCAAGACTTTAAATTGCTTCCAGACCGTTCTGTAAAAGACAATATGCTTTTTGTTTTGAAAGCAACTGGATGGACAGAAAAAGAAGCAATGGAGCACAAAATCGATGAAGTTTTGAATAAAGTTGGAATGAAAGACTTCTTGAACAAAATGCCTCACCAGCTTTCTGGAGGTGAACAACAACGTGTTGCGATTGCAAGAGCATTGCTAAACGATCCAGAATTTATCCTTGCCGATGAACCAACTGGAAACCTTGATCCACAAACAAGTTCAGAGGTTTTAGAGGTTTTAAAAACCATCAATGCTAACGGCAAAACGGTTATCATGGCGACTCACGATTATGCTTTATTGATGAAATTCCCATCAAAGACATTAAAATGTGAGGATGAAAGAATCTTCGAAGTGGTGCAAAGAAGCGTGTAATGCTTTCCATTTTAATTCCGGTTTTTAATTATAATGTTTTACCGCTCGTTAACGAACTCGTAAAGCAATGTAATTCGTGCGGCATTACTTTTGAAATCTTATGTCAGGACGACGCGTCAAAATCTGAATTAAACATTCAAAATCAAGAAATTAATCTTCTTTCTAATTGTTTCTTTTTTACAAATGAAACCAATTTAGGACGAGGAAAAAACGTCAATTCGTTAGCTCGAAAAGCAAAATACGATTGGTTGCTGATCTTAGATTGCGATACTTTTCCAGCAAATAACAATTTTATTCAAGACTATATTGATGCGATTTCAGATTCAAAAAAAATCATTTTTGGAGGAATTGTTTATGAAGAAAAAAAGCCAGAAAAAGAACAACTTTTGCGTTGGATTTATGGCCGAGAAAGGGAAACTTCAGCAACTTTAACTTCCAATTTAGTAATCAAAAAAGAAGTTTTTCTTCAATTTCCTTTTGATGAAGAAATTACAAAATACGGTTATGAAGATTTGCTTTTCTTTTCAATTTTAAAAAGAAATAATTTTGAAGTTTTTCAAATCGAAAACCCAACTTTTCATTTGAACTTAGAAACATCAGAACTGTTTTTAACCAAAACCAAAACGGCACTTGAAAATTTGGTTTTTCTTTATAATTCAAATAAAATTTCTTCGGAAGAAAGTAAGATAATTAAAGCTTTTGAATTGCTTAAAAAGATGAATTTACATGGTTTGGCAACATTTTTTTTCAAAAAAAGAGAAACCAAATTAGAGCAAAATTTGCTTTCAGAAAAACCTTCATTGTTTTTATTTGACTTTTATAAGTTGGGCTATTTTTGTATGCTGAAAAACTTATAAACTTTCCAAAAACACTTTCCATTTTCCCATTATTTTTTCAATTGAAAATTGCTCTGAGGCTTCTTTTGCATTTTGCCCAAATTTCAATCTTGCCACTTCATTTTCAATTAAAAAAGAAAGTTTTTCGACGTACATTTCAAAATTATTATCCGGAACTAAAAAACCGTTTTCTTCATTTGTAATGATAGTTCTAGGACCAATTGGACAATCATACGCAATACACGGAATCCCAAAAGACATTGCTTCCAATAAAACCATCGGAAAACCTTCTGATCTTGAAGTCATCAAATAAATGGAAGCTTCTAGATATTTTTCTTCAATGTTTTTTACAAAATGAAAGTAATTTACATTTTGTACTTTTTCAAAAGACTCAAAATCATCTGTATAAATATCCAGAGTCCAATCTGGATGTTTTTTATAAATTTCTTTCCAAATCAACAACAATCGATCCAAGCCTTTTTCATAGGAATTTCGCGCAATGGCAATAACTTTTTTGTTTTTTAAAGAAGCTGAATTTTCCGTTTTAACCCAAGATGGATTCGGAATTACAATTCCGTTTTTCACTTTCCATTCTTTCAAACTTTCTTTTGAAAGCGCTACTATATTTGTGAATTTTCGAGCTCCAAAATCTTTAAATTGATACTTTAATTTTTGAATTGATTTTGAAATGAAATCTGTTTTCTGGCTTTTTTCTTCAATAAATTTTGAACCGTGAATTTCGAAAACAATCGGGATTTTGGTTTTGATTATAAACGGAAAAACAAAGGCTTTTAAACCATTATCTGCAATTAAAATCACATCAGGTTTTACTTCTTGAATGGCTTTATTTATTTGATTTTTATATGATTTTAAAAACTGAAAAGCATTTCCTTTCAAAATCATATTATGAGAAACGATCTCAGCATTGAAGCCATAAAAAGACAACTCTTTTTCTTCATTTTGAGATAAAATATGAACTTCGTAATTAAACTGTTGGACAAAATAATTTGCCTTGACAGACAACACGCGAGCGACTCCCCCTGCATTTTTTATTTTGGGAACAATATAAAGCAGTTTCATTTTTTGGAATTCAGAAAAGTTTCATAATCCCGAATATAATCAGCTTCTTCAAAAATACCTGAAGCCAAAACAAGACAAACTGAACCTGAAGAAAAATTTTCAAGTTCGCGCCAAATTCCTTTTGGCAAATGAAGACCAACGTTTGGTTTATTAAGCAAATAACTTTTTTTGTCTTTTCCGTCGTTTACAATCACTTCAAAACTGCCACTCAAAGCAATCAAAACTTCATGTTGCTCAATGTGCGAATGTCCGCCACGAAAAGCAGTGCTCGGAACATCAAAAAGATAATAAACACGCTTGAATTCAAAAGGCAAAACACCATTTTGAATAAAAGCCAAATTACCGCTCAAGTCTTCCACAACGGGAATTTTTAGCAATGAAATATCTTGAAGTGTCGTCATATATTTAATGTTCTTGCAACAAATTTAGCCATTGTTTTCCAATATTTTCCAATAGAAAAGGTTGAATACTTTTTAATGAATTTTCTTTGCATTTTTGCCACAAAAACTCATCCGAAGCCAATAAATTCATTGATTCGGTTAATTTTTCCCAATTCTGATTTTCGACTAAAATTCCATTTTCGAAAGAAGAAATCATGTCGCGAGGACCAAAATCGCAATCAAAAGAAACAACAGGAATTTCGCAAGCCAAAGCTTCTAAAATGACATTTGGGAAACCTTCATTTTTACTGCTTAAAACTAAAAATTTAGCTTTGCTCAAATATTTAAATGGATTGTTTTGATAGCCTAAAAGATGCACAAAACCTTGAATTTGACAATCTGAGATTACTTTTTGAAGCTTCGATTCGTCTCCATTTCCCACAATCACTAAACGAATATTTTTCTCTGCCAAATCAGATTTTGCATAACTAGAAATCAGTTTTTCAAATTGCTTTATATCATTTTCATATTGCCCGACAGCAATTATAAACTCAAAATTTAAATCAATTTGTTCGTTTTTCTTTTGCTGAATTTCGTCTAAATTCACTGGATTATGAATCATGACAACATTCTGCAAATGATGTTTTTTCTCCATCAAAACTTTCATCTCATCTGTAATCGCGACGTTTGCCAAACAATGATTGTACATCAAACGTGTCAACCAAGAATTATTGGGCATATAATGATCAATCAAAAAACTGTGAACCGTAAAAATGGTTTTGGTATTGTAAATAAACCGGGCAAGAATGAGTTCCTGAATGATTTTGGTTCTAAACCTAAAATCAATTATAAAGTCAAAATGGTTTTCGTTTAAATACGTTCGTAAAGCCCTTAACCGTTTTATTTTATTGAAAAAACCATTGCGTTTATTTTTCAGCAAACCAAGATTGATCACTTTGCCAGCATATGGAAAACTGACTTCATCCAAAACAATAATAACATCAATTTCAAAACCTTGTTTTTCAAAAAAAAGAGACAAATTTGCCATCACTTTGTCACTTCCGCCCCCACTCAGACGGTAACCAATTAAAACGATTTTCTTTTTTTTGTGAGACAATATCATTCGTGATTTCTTATTTTCGTATCAAATATAACTTTTTAAAACAAAATGCAGGATAAATCATTAGTGACCATTATTTGCTTGTGCTACAATCACGAAAAATTTGTGATTGAAAGCCTAATGTCGGCACTAAATCAAGATTATTCAGCAATTGAATTAATAGTTGTTGATGATTTCAGTACCGATAATTCGAGGGAAATCATTAAAAATTTCCTGATCAATTATCCGCAAATTCAATTTATTGAAAATGAAACAAATTTAGGAAGCACAAAATCCTTTAATAAAGCTTTAAAACTGGCAAAAGGCGATTTTATAATTGATTTGGCTTGTGACGATATTTTGTTGCCAAATTGCGTTTCATTGCAAATAAAAGCTTTTCACGAAACTACATTAAAAAATCTCGGAATTGTTTACGGAAATGCCGAATTAATCACTGAAAATGGAAATCATGATTCCTATTACTTCCCAGTCGATTCAAATAAAAAAACAATTGAAAATCGAAAAACTGGAGACATTTATTTAAGTGTTATTTCTGGCGGAAATAGTATTTGTTCGGTTTCTTCGATGGTTAAAAAATCTGTTTTTGATGATTTAAAAGGTTATGATGAAAATCTGGCTTATGAAGATTTAGATTTATGGATTCGTGCTTCGCGCAACTATAATGTTGATTATATTGATGAAATTTCGATTCAGAAAAGAATTTCGACAGATTCTTTAGGAACTCGTTTTTTTCTAAAAAACGATGCAAGAGCGAAAAGAATAAATTATTCTACTTACCTGATTATCAAAAAAGCAATTCTGCTAAACCGAACAAAAGAGGAACACAAAGCCATTTTAAAACGCATTCATTTTGAAATGATTTTGGCGTATAAAACTTCTGATTTCAAATTGTTATTGAAGTATATTTTACTTGAAGTAAAGCAGCGAACTAAAGTACTCCTTTGAACGCTGATAAAACAGATTCGCTATCGCGAAGACGCTGATTAGCACTGATCTTTCAATTAAATTAAAAAATCCGCGACAATCCGCGTTTTTACGAAGTAAATCCGTTTAATCCGTGGCCAATTTCGCAATTTTAAATCGTCAAGAAATCGTCTAATTGATGCTTCTCTCCTTCCCAATCGCGCGAAATATTTTCTCTTATTAATTGGGCAGGAACGCCTCCAATCAAAATATTTTCTCCTAAATTTTTATAATCTTTTGTGCATAAACTATTTGAGGCGATTGTACAGAAATCAGGCGTTTGCGTTCCTTTCATAATCGATACTCTATTACTGACGAAATTGTAATTTCCAATAAAAATTGGTGCCGATTTTTGAAGTTTTTCGCCAGTTTTGGTATCAATTAAATCATGAAAATTAGTGTCGATAATTTGGCATTCAGAACCAAAACGGGCATAATCGCCTAAAACTATTTTTTCGGTACAAATTATTTTTCCGCTAGACGCCAACGAAGCCATATTCCCTAGTTCGCAAATCGCATTTTCGCCCACAAAAACAAAACAATCTTTCCCAAATTGGAATTTCCCTTTAAAGGTTAACTTTCCTAAAATGAAGATTTCCGCAATTCCTTTGTGGCGACTGTTCAATTCGTAAGGTTGGCCAAAACCAATCATTCCTTTTTTGATATTTCCTTCAATTTTAATTTCACCTTTTATCGAAGTGAATTTCATCTTTCCATAAAAGAAAATTGGTAGCTTTTTTGCCGTTTGAAACGGAAATTTCTTGAAATTAAAATACAGCGTTTTGGTCCAGTTTACCGACCAGTAAAACTTGATTTTTTGATAAAATGACTTGTATTTTCGGTAACTGCTTCTAAGCATTTTTATCGTTTTTTCGCTGAACAAATGACGTGAAAATTTCTTTTAAATCTATTTTTTTATTGATTTGATTCAAACTGAAAGCAAATGAAATTAAAATTAGCACAGCAGTAAAACCATATTTTAAATTTTGATTTTCAATGTATTGAATCAAAAAAGTCGAAATACAAATTACGAAACACACCGAATAAATTCGGTAAAAATCATTTTCAAAATAAAAGTTATAGCGCTTTTTGGTAATGATTTTCATTCCAATAAAATGAAGCAAAAAATACAAACAAAAACTAAAACCAAGACCTTCTAAACCATAAAAATAATAGCCTCCAACATTCATTATCAAAGACAAAATATTGAACCCAATTGCGGTTTTCACAAACATTTTCGAATCGCCTTTTGCAATCAAAATAAATCCCATTGACCAGGAAACAGCACGAAACAACATTCCGAGAATTCCCGCGCTGATCATGGGCAAAATCGCATTGAATTTAGCTGTATAAATTACTTTGACGATTATGGGACACAAAGCCAAAAACAATACAATAATCGGTGTGATAATCAAAATCGAAATAAAAGCTTGTTGTACTACACTCATTCTAACTTTTTCATCATCAGAATTAATTGAAGCTAATTTTGGAAAATAATCGGTGCTCATTACCGTAAAAATTATTCCGACATACGAATTGAGCAACGTAAATCCGGCGTTATAAAAACCAACTTGCTCCAAACCTCCAATTTTTCCAATAAAAATCTGAACCAAATACGTGGACAAAAGTGTTAAAACACTGCTTATCGTAAGCATAAAACCTAGCTTCACAATCAGTTTCCCTTCTGAAAATAGGACCGAATTTTCCATCCTTTCCTTTTCAATTTTTACTTTATTCGAATAATAAAATGAAAAAACTAAAGCTGATAATGACGCAATTATAATCGTTGGAAGAATAGCGTCAATTTTCAAAAAATAATAAAGGGGAACCGAAAAAAGAAGTCCAAATAAATTGCCATATAAATTGGCTTTCGCCAAAAATTGAAAAGACCGCAAACCTTGCAAAACCGCCAATTGTCCTGAACTTAATTGCTTGAACAAAATCGTAACCGAAAGAATTGCAAAAGAAAAAGTCTGACTAGAATCGCCAAAAGTGATGATGCTCAATATTTTTGAAAAAGCCAATGTCAAAAACATTCCGAAAATTCCAGTAAAAAACACAATTTTCTTGACAATTTGAATGGTTTTGGAAACCGTTTTTAGATCGTCATTTTTATAATTTTCGGAAATACTTTTTACCGAACTCGTTTCAATTCCGAAACCGGAAATACTGCTCAAAACGCCCAAAGTTGAATTCAGCAAAGCAATAATTCCCATTCCTGCAGGCCCAATAAAAACTGCAATCAATTTAGTTCGAACAACCGAAATTAGAATCGAAAAAAACTGAACGCCTCCAAAAAGTGAAGTCGTTTTTAAAATTTGCTGATATGATTTTTTATCAGACACTATTTTAATATTGATTTAAAATTTCAATAATAAAATCGATTTCATTTTCAGTCAAAACTGGACTAATTGGCAAACTTAAAACCTCGTCATGGATTTTTTCAGTAATTGGAAATGACAAATTATTCCACTCCAAAAATGCTTTTTGTTTATGTGGCGGAATTGGATAATGAATAACGGTTTGAATATTATTTTGAGTCAAATAATTCTGTAAATCTTCTCTGTTTTCAGTTCGGATCACGAACAAATGAAAAACATGATTTTCAGATAAATACCAAAAAGGCAAGATTATTTTTTCGTTTTTAATTTCGGACAAATAACGTTTTGCTATTACTTTTCTTTTTTGATTGTCGGCATTTAAATTCGGTAATTTCAAGTTTAAAAAACCAGCTTGCAATTCGTCTAATCTGGAATTTACGCCAATATGTTCGTTGTGATATTTTTTCTCTGAACCATAATTCCGAAGTGCAAAAAGAACTTTTGCTAATTCTGAATCATTTGTGGTAATCGCGCCGCCATCGCCAAGACAACCCAAGTTTTTTCCAGGATAAAAACTGTAAGCTTGCGCCGATTTTATATTTAAGGTTTTAGATTTGAGATTTTCTTCCGCTTGGAATTTGGAATTTTCATTCAAATGCGGCTCTTCGACTTCGCTCAGAGGGACAATCTGATTTGGAATTTGGAATTTAAAATTATTGGAATTTTGCAAAGCTCCATGCGCTTGCGCACAATCTTCTACAACAATCAAATTATGCTTTTCAGCAATTTCATTTATTTGATCCATTTCGCACAATTGTCCATATAAATGAACGGCTAAAATGGCTTTTGCATTTGAAGTGATTTTTTCTTCAATTAAATCGGGATTGAGATTGTAAGTTTCTAATCGTGGCTCAACTAAAACTGGAACTAAATCGGCTTGCAAAATGGCCAAAATACTCGCAATATAAGTATTTGCAGGAACTATAACTTCGTCACCTTTTTTGAGTTTCCCGAGTTCGATATACCCTTTGAAAATCAAAACTAAGGCGTCTAAACCATTTCCTACTCCAACACAATATTTCGTTTGGCAATATTCGGCGAAAGCCTTTTCAAAAATTTCGACTTCCTTTCCTAAAATATACCAGCCGTTTTCTAAAACTTCTTTCAGTTTTTCCTGAAAAGCAGTTTCATACGGTTCGTTTATTTTTTTAAGATCCAGAAAAGGTATCATTTTAAGTCTATTTTGTAAAAATCCTGATTGTAAATCGTACAGCCCAATTCTTCTTTTTGTTGCAAAAGTCCTGCATTATAGTCTTTTTCATCAACTGAATTTACGATTCCCATATCAAAAAAGTGTTTTCCTTTTCGTTTGTATTTATGAATCAAATTGATGAACAAAAAATCTAAAGCACGTACTTTTTCGCCTTTTTCAGAAGTCGCTCCATATTGTGATTTTACAACATGTTCCGTTTCAAAAATAGTTATTCCAGCAATAATTTCGTCGTTTTGATAAACAGAATATTGTTTGATTCTTTCGGGAAATTGTTGTTTCAAGAAAGTAATTTCTTCGCAAGTATGAACTGGTTTTGTTTTGAATTTTTCCTGCAATCGCGGTTCTAAAACATTTTCCCAAAAAGGCTTAAATTCTTGTTCTTCCACAATATCCAAATCAAGATTTTCAATTCTTCTAAAATGCTTCATTTTGCTTTTCGAAATATGAAGAGGCGATTTTAAATCAACAACCAAATTCATTTCTTTTCTTTCTAAAATGGCATTTCTTTTAAATAGAAAAAAATCCATTTCCTGATTTCCTTCTAAAAAATAAAAGGACGGAATTGGCTTATAATGAAACGTTTCAATTTTATTTTCTTTCAAAAAAAACAAAACCGCATCCAGAATTGCTTCCGCTTTTTCTGCTTTCAATTTTGCCGAAAAAACCAAACCTCCATACGTCAATCCTTGATGAGAATAAACCGAATTTCCTTTGACATTTGCGGGCAAAATCGCCTTAAGCTTTTCATTTTCAAAAACTAAAAGCGAAAAATCCTCAAATCGATCTTTGTGATATTCCATAAAATCACGATGAAACAAAAAAGTTGCATTTTTTGCCTGAACAATAAACTCATTCCATACAGAATAATCGTTTTGATCGTATTTTCTAACAGAATATGACATAGATTTATTTATGATCAAATGCTTTTAAATTCCATTTGTACTTCACCGCCATTAATCGTATCACAATGATAACCAAAGAAGTAACCAAATACAAAATATCGTCGTTGAGATTTAGTTTTCTTAAGCCAAAGAAAACTATTCCTCCCAAAATACAAATCGTGGCATAAATTTCTTCCCTAAAAACATTCGGAATCTCATTGCATAGAATATCTCTAATAACGCCTCCAAAACAAGCCGTCATAGTTCCTAAGGCAATGCAAATAACGGGATGAAGTCCCGTTACAAGTCCGCGTTCAAGGCCTATCAAAGTAAAAACGCCCAAACCAATTGTATCAAAAAGAAACAACGAAGTTCGAAGCTTGTCAAAGCTTTTTCTGAAAATTATAGCTAAAAAATAACCAATAATTATCACATAAACATATTGCATGTCTCGCATCCAACCTACAGGAGTTCTCCCAATCAAAACGTCACGAAGCGTTCCTCCTCCAACGGCAGTTACAAAGGCAATAATAAAAACCCCAAACGGATCCAGTTTTTTATGCATTGCCGTTAAAGCGCCAGACATGGCAAAAGCCATCGTACCAATAATATCTAATAGGTGGAACATTTTTTTTGAGTTACAAAGGTGTAAAGGGTCAAAGTTACAAAGTTCCTTGAACTTTTAAAATCGACTCAAATCGCTACTTTTTTGCATAAATAGGACTTCTTTTCAACAAATAGCTAATTGATTCCATCCAGCTGTCTTTTACGGCCAAAAATGGTTTGCGGGTTTGCGAATAAATTTTCGAGCCATTTTTATACATATCAAAATAAACCGTGTAATAGTAATACTGCTGATTATTTGCTGTTGTAGTCGAATAATCGTTTGTGGTTACTTTTTTATTATTGTCACTTATTTTTGCATTTCCACTATTATAAGTAGATGCCGTTGTTCCAGTGCCAATTGTAAAGGAAACTTTTGCCGCTACAATATTGTCAACACCAAGTATTTTCTGCAAATCCTCAATTGATGTTTCATCGACATTATTGTGGTCAATTCCAGCTTTATGCAACAAACTGTTGGTAACTCTTAAATCTTGAACGGTCAAAGGTGAAATGTTGGCAGATTTGTCAAGCAATTTATTATACAAATCGTTTTGGGCAAACTTAGCCATATCTTCAGATCCTTGCTGATTGTCTGCATTGACATAAGGGACCGGCAAAACAGCAATTGTATTTGGCTTAATTTCGCCAGCAACAATGCTTTGCCCTGAATTATCTGAAACTGAATTTGAAGGTGTAACATCAAAAGTTTGAGAGCGTCCGCTAGCAAAATCGATTCGCGCAATCTGTGCGACATCTAAAACAATAACCACAGTTTCGCCTGGCAAAGAATATTCAACGGTTTTATCCGATATTTTAGCAACAGTACATTCAATAATCTGATAATCTCTTTTTATGATTTTATCTAATTTTTTTCCGCCTTGAGCGAAAACAGCAACACATAGAAACAACATTAAAATCGTGGCAAAAACATTTTTAATTCTCATCTTGATTAAATTTAAATCCCAATTTTTCAGGCAGTTATATAATTCGTTTTCGATTTCAAAGCAAAATCATTATTTCGCTTCAAAACAAAGTTAACAAATCATATTTCGAAACTGGAATTAAATGATAAAAATTGTTCGAAAAATAATACAAATTTTAAGGAGCTGTTTCCTGCTGTCCGCTGTATCTTTTACCTGCTAAAGAAGCAGGAAAAAGGATGCCGCTTCCATCAGGGCTAGGGCACTCATTTTCAAAAGAAATCTTTCAAAAAATTACATGTTTTGGGTATAGAAGTTGTAGTCTTTCAAAACCACACGAATAAAATCACTGTTATTTCCCGACTGATTTTTAATTCCGGTCACGCTTTCAATTTTTGCCACTAATTTCGAAATAATCTCATAATCATTTTTAGCAACCGCTTTCTTAAAGGTTTCTTTGATGATTCGCATATCATTATCTGACAATTTAATCACCAATGGGTAAGTTGGCACATATGCCGTTCCGATATCCTCCAAAATCGTGTGACTAATATCGATTTTATTTTTTAGCGTAATTACAGCTGTGCCCGCCGCCATATCGCCAAAACGTTGCGTTTTTTTACTTGATATTGCAGTAATCAAGGCCACCAATCCGTAAAATGGCGGAATAAAAAAGTCAATAGTTCCAAAAAACCAGCGAATTAAATAATCGCCAAATCCAGCTTGATAGCCATCAATTTTAACGACTTTTATTTTCACCAATATTTTTCCGATTGATTGTCCCTCAAAAAAACTTTCTAAAAAAAGAGAATAAAATATAAGCGGAATCGAAAACAATAAAACTATCGCTCTTTCTGACCAACTGTCTAAATTATCGATGATAAGACCCAGTTTTAACCAATTAAAAAAGACAAACCATACTACAAGAATGTAGGCAATTTTAACCGAAGCATCAATAAAATAAGCACCTAACCGTTCCCCTACCGAAGCCGATATAAAATTTATTTTAACATTTTGTGTTGTATTAATAGATAATTCTGACATATTTTATATTTTAGCCTGCAATGAGAGAAGTCGCCTTCATAAAACAAAATAAAGAAAAATGGCTGGAATTTGAGCTAGCTATTTTTGGTAAAGCTAAAAAAAATCCTGACGAATTAGCTAATTTATACATTCAAATGATGAATGATTTGTCGTATGCACAAACGTATTATCCTAAAAGTAAAACAGTTATTTACTTAAACCACCTTGCATCGCAGATTTATCAAAAAATTTACAAAACCAAGAGAACCGAGAAAAACAGAGTTGTCGAGTTTTTTGTAACCGAAGTTCCATTGCTGGTGTATCAATACAGACGTTACTTGATCTATGCTTTTATTTTATTTTTTGTGACGGTTGCTATGGGAGTAATCTCTGCAAAATATGACCAAGATTTTGTTCGTCTTATTCTAGGCGATGAGTATGTCAATGAAACTTTAGAAAATATTAAAAAAGGAAATCCAATGGCCGTTTATGGCTCTGGAAGCAATTGGGGAAGTTTTATTTCCATCACCGTAAACAATCTTTTTGTGGGTGCAAAATGCTACTTTTTTGGGATTTTTGCAGGAATCGGGACATTTTACATTTGCATGTACAATTCAATTATGTTGGGTTCATTTCAGTATTTCTTTTATGAGCAAGGTGTTTTCTGGAAAAGCGTCAGAGGAATCTGGATTCACGGCGCCATGGAGATTTTTGGAATTGTAATCGAAACTGCAGCCGGATTTATTTTAGGTGCTTCTATCTTATTTCCAAAGACTTTCTCAAGACTGAATTCGTTTAAAATTGGTTTCAAAAATAGCTTTAAAATTTATTTAAGCACTTTCCCTTTTACAATTGGGGCAGGATTTTTAGAAGGTTTCATTACAAGATATTCTATTGATATGCCAAATTGGCTAAGTAGTTTTATTATATTATTTACCTTAGGAATAATTTCATTTTATTATTTGGTTTATCCTTTTATCGTCCATAAAAAAACACAACAATTATCAGCCTAAATTGACTTAATCGGAAACCATAATGAATAAAATTTTCTTCATTTTACTTTTTGTTTTTAGCTGCAATTTTTCAAATGCACAAGATTCTCTTGTGACTGAAGAACCGCCAAAAATGGCTTCGATTAAATATACTGAGAAAGATATTCAAATCGATTCGTCAACAGTTGAACCTAAAACTTTTGATAAAAAATTCAAAGAAAGTTATAAAGGCGATGACTTTGTTTATGAAGTAAAACCTCCAGAAAAAACATTCTGGGATGATTTCCTAGAATGGCTTGCACGCCTGTTCAGCAAAATATTTACTTTCAGTGATCATAAATCTTCAGTAGATTTTGTGGCAATTCTTTTCAAAACATTAGCTGCAATAATTGTTATCATTGTTATTATACTGATTGTAAAAGCCTTAATTAACAAGGAAGGACAATGGATTTTTGGCAAAAATTCACAAAAAAAGACTATTTATTATTCTGATGTCGAAAAGAACATTCATCTTTTAGATTTCGAAAAATTGATCTCAGAACATATTCAATCTGGCGAAAAAAGAATTGCAATCAGATATTATTATTTGTGGCTATTAAAAGTGATGGCACAAAATAATTACATTGAATGGGATATCGAAAAAACCAATTCAGACTATTTATATGAGATTCAAAGCCCTGTTCATAAAGAAGAATTCACGTATTTATCTTATTTGTACAACTATATTTGGTATGGCGAATTTGATATCAATGAACCTATTTTCTTGAAAGCTGAAAACCGTTTCAAAAAAGCTATAAAAACCTTTAACCATGGATAAGTCTATAAAAATTTACCTCGGAGTTCTGGTTTTTATTTTTGGCATCATTTTGTTCACAAGCAAAAAACAGCCAAAACCAATCGACTGGCGCCCTACTTTTTCTGTACATGACAAAATCCCGTACGGGCTTTATGTTTTTAATCAAGAAATCAATAAAATTTTAAAAACCCAGAAAGTTGAACGAATTTCAAGCGTAACACCATACGAATATTTAGATTCTAAATACAATCCAGATACTTTAGTTGAAGATTACAGAATAAAAGGCACATTTTTAAATATTTCCGGCAATAGTGATATTGATGAGCAATCTGTAAAAGAGCTTTTTTATTTTGTTTCCCGCGGGAATAGTGCGTTTTTAAGCATGCATTCTTTTCCTCAAATTTTGCTAGACAGCTTAAACCTAGATGTTCAAAATGATTTAAAACCAGTTCATAACACCACAATCTGGATGGCAAATCCAAAAGCGAGCAAAAAGAAATACATCTTTAAGCAAGCTATTGAGGATTATTTTTCAAAAATTGACACGGCAAAAACTACTGTTTTAGGATATCAAAGCACGGCAAAAAATGAAAAGCATGTCAATTTTATTAAAGTCAAATATATCAACGGCTATTTTTATTTGCATACACAACCTGCTGCTTTTACTAATTTTCATTTGCTAAAAGATAATCATTATCAATACGCTGAAAATTTATTATCTCAGATCCCAAAAGGAGATGTTTTTTGGTACACCAAAGGACAAAACAATGAGTCGATTTCAGATTCGCCGTTGCGTTATATTTTCAGTCAACCAGCATTAAAATGGGCTTATTTGTTGGGAATATTTGGAATGTTGATTTTTATTATTTTCAATGTCAAACGAAAACAGCGTATTGTTCCAATAATAAAACCATTGGCAAACTTGACCGTAGATTTTACCAAAACAATCGGAAATTTGTATTATCAAGAAGGCGACCATACTAATATCATCGACAAAAAAATCATTTTTTTCCTTGAGAAAATACGAAACGAATATTTGATTGACACTGCGAAACTTGATGATGATTTTATCAAAAAACTGCATCACAAAACAGGAAAAAATATTGCCGATATTCAAGAGCTTGTCTTTTTGATCAATGAACATAGAAAGAGTTATCACGGAAGTCTTGAAGAAGATCTGATCCGAATTAATAATGCAATCGAAAAAGTTATACATTAGTATTTTTAACCGAAATTCACCACAAGAAAACATACCAAAACATGGACGAAAATAGCATCACAGAAAACGAAATCACAAACGAAAATGTGAATTTTGAAACCAGAATAAACTTAACACCTCTTTTAGAACATGTAAATGCCATCAAAAAAGAAATAGAAACTGTAATTGTGGGTCAGCATAAAATGGTCGACCAACTTTTGGTTGCTATTTTATCAAATGGCCATGTTTTGTTGGAGGGTGTTCCTGGAGTTGCCAAAACTATTACAGCAAAATTGCTGGCAAAAACAGTGAATATTGATTTTAGCCGAATTCAGTTTACACCAGATTTGATGCCATCAGATATTTTGGGAACTTCAATTTTTAATTTAAAAAGTTCAGAATTTGAATTTAAAAAAGGACCTATTTTCTCTAATTTAATTTTAATTGACGAGATCAACCGTGCGCCAGCTAAAACACAAGCAGCTCTTTTTGAAGTTATGGAAGAACGCCAAATTACAATTGACGGAACAGCGTATCAATTAGATGCGCCATTTTTGGTAATTGCAACTCAAAACCCGATTGAGCAAGAAGGAACATATCGTTTGCCTGAAGCACAATTAGACCGTTTTTTATTCAAAATAGCGGTTGATTATCCAAAATTAAATGAAGAAATCCTGATTATTCAGCGTGAGCATTTATTGGAAAATCATGGCAAATTAGAAGCCATAAAAGCAGTACTTTCTGCAGTGGAAATAAAAGCATATCAAGCCTTAATAAAACAAATAAGAGTTGAGCAGAATTTATTGGAATACATTGCAAGAATTGTAGTAAACACGCGTGAAAATGCCTTTTTATATTTAGGTGCTTCTCCTCGTGCTTCGATCGCAATTTTAAATGCGGCTAAAGGTTTTGCTGCCATCCGCGGACGCGATTTTGTTACTCCAGAAGATATCAAAGAAGCTGCTATTCCGGTTTTGCAACACCGTGTAATCGTAGCTCCAGAAAGAGAAATGGAAGGAATTACAAGTTCTGAAATCATCAAACAAATTATCGAGACTGTAGAAATCCCTAGATAATTGTTAATTGTAAATGGTGAATTTTAGATGGCTTCGACTTCGCTCAACCTGACAACCTGAAACTTGAAACCTGGAACTTGAAACCTTGAAACATAAAAAACTTGAAACAAAATAAATGAAGTTTATAAAAAGCCTATATCTCAACAACTTCTTTTTCTACGTGCTCATGGGCATAATAGGATTGTTTGTTTGTGCTTTTATTTTTCCGAATATCTATAATGCGGTTTGGTTTTGCGTTTTGGTTTTACTTACTTTTTTGGCTCTTGATATTTTGCTTTTGTACTTGACCCGAACAGGATTTGAAGCTGATCGTATTACTCCCGAAAAATTGTCAAACGGAGATTTGAATCCGATAAATTTGATTCTGAAAAATCATTACACGTTTCCGGTTTCGGTAAAAATAATTGATGAGATTCCGTTTCAATTTCAGGTTCGTGATTTTAAAATCATCAAAACTGTAAAAGCTTCACAGCAAAAAGAAATCGGTTATGATCTTCGACCGACAGAACGTGGTGAATATTTTTTTGGTTATTTAAACGTTTACGTTTCTTCGCCTTTACGATTAATTTCGAGAAGATTTACCTTTAATAAGGACCAAATGGTTCCCACTTATCCTTCGTATATTCAATTAAGAAAATACGATTTGTTGGCTTTTTCGAACAATTTATTTCAATACGGAATCAAGAAAATTCGCCGAATTGGCCACACCATGGAATTTGAGCAAATCAAAGAATATGTTCAAGGCGACGATTTGAGAACACTGAATTGGAAAGCGACAGCAAAGAAAAACGCTTTGATGGTCAACCAATTTCAAGATGAAAAATCGCAATCGGTTTATATGGTAATTGATAAAGGCCGTGTAATGCAAATGCCTTTTGATGGCTTGAGTTTATTAGATTATGCTATAAATTCGACTTTAGTTTTATCTAATGTGATTCTGAAAAAACAGGATAAAGCCGGACTTTTCTCTTTTTCTAAAAAGGTCGAAAACCGAGTTTTTGCAGAAAAAAGAGGTTCGCAAATGCAAAAGATCCTTGAGTCATTATACAATATCAAAACTGACTTTTTTGAAAGCGATTACAGCCGATTGTACGTAGACATCAAGAAAAACATCAATCAGCGAAGTTTGATTATTTTATACACCAATTTCGAAACAATGGACGGTTTGAACCGACAATTGCCTTATTTAAAAGGAATTGCAAAAAATCATTTGTTAGTTGTAGTCTTTTTCCAAAACACAGAATTAAATTCGATCATCAACAAAAAAACCGATACGATTCAAGAAGTTTACGATAAAATTATCGCCGAAAAATTCATGTTTGAAAAACGATTAATTGTCAATGAATTAAAGAAATACGGAATTCATTCGGTTTTAACGCAGCCTGAGAATCTTACTTTAGATGCAATCAATAAATATTTAGAAATTAAGGCGAGAGGGATTTTGTAATTCTCAAGTTTTGTTATCTTATTGTTATTTTATAAAAAGAACCATATCGGATCAATTTTATAAATTAGCTTTGGAATAAACATGAAATCTGAACAAATTTCAAACTTATCAAAAATGAAAAAAGCAATCTTACTTCTAATCCTTTTATCGAGCTTTATATCTCAAGCCCAAAAAACAGAAAATATCATTATCATCACAACAGACGGTTTTAGATGGCAAGAAGTTTTTAAAGGTGTAGATCAAGCAATTGCCAATGATAAAAAATTCAACCAAGGCGACAGCGCGTACATTTATAAAAAATATGCTAACGCTGATTTAAAAATTTCGCGTAAAAATCTGATGCCTTTTTTCTGGTCTGAAATTGCTTCGAAAGGACAAATTTATGGCAATCGCGATCTTGGGAACAAAGTCGATGTAGCAAATCCGTATTGGTTTAGTTATCCTGGTTATAGCGAAATTATGACCGGAAATGTAGATATAGCAGTAAATTCAAATGGTTATAAAGCGAATCCGAATGTGAACGTTTTGGAGTTTTTGAACAAACAAGCAAAACTTAAAGGTAAAGTCGCAGCGTTTGGCGCATGGGATGCTTTTGACCGAATTTTAAATGAAGAAAGAAGCGGATTTCCAGTAATTTCGGCATTTGACAAAGTGGGTGGAAACAAACCAACTGCAGCTCAAAAATTATTAAACGAGATGCGTGATAACTCATACAAACCATTTCATGAAGATGAATGTCTGGATGTTTTCACACATTATCAAGCCATGGACGAGCTTAAAACAAAAAAGCCAAAAGTACTTTATATCGCTTACGGAGAAACCGACGAATGGGCGCACCACGCACAATATCGCTCGTATCTTGATGCCGCAAATCAAGTTGACAAATGGATTCAAGAAATCTGGAACTTCGTTCAAAATGATCCACAATACAAAAATAAAACGACACTATTCATAACGGTTGATCACGGCCGCGGAGACAAAATAAAAAAACAATGGACAGATCATGGCTCTGATGTTGAAGGCGCATCGCAAATTTGGTTCGCTGTAATGGGACCAGAAATTGCTCCAAAAGGCGAAATCAAAACTGATTTGCAATTGTATCAAAAACAATTTGCACAAACTTTAGCAAAAATTCTAGGCTATAATTTCACGACAGATCATCCTGTTAATGAAGAGATAAAAGAAGTTTTTGAGAAATAATTTAGGATTTATTTTCCGCCACGAATTCCCGAATTTTATATTGATAATAAAATTAGATAATTCGTGAATTCGTGGCAAGATTTTTTACTTAAACTTAATATAAAAAAGGTCAACACTAAAAATGAGTAAAAATTGGGAAGAAATTAAATGGATTTTTGACGTTGACGGATCGCTTAGGGATATTTACATCAAAAATACAACACTTGAAGATTGGAAAATTTTGATTCATTTTCTCAACTCTAACCATATCATAAAATATGATACTTTGGGAGAAAACAAAATTATAAATTCGATTGATTTAGAATATTCAATTCAATATTTGCTTGACGAAACTGCTCAACTTGAAACAAAAATAGCATCAATTATTATCGATGATATTATAATAAATCAACATTTTTTCTCGATTGAAGAAATTGAGTTTGACATTGATCCAAAAGAAATCAATTCTTTTAAAGACTATGAAAAAATTGTGAATTTCATGGAGCAAATCAGTCAACTCCTAAGAAAACCAGTAATTTTAACTGGCGAAAATCAAAGAGAATTTCCCCTTATTGAAGCAGATTTTCCCCAAAAAAAATTAAAAACATTGACCAAAGTGGAAGCAATGAAATTATGGAAGTGAATATATTGTCTAGAATGACTTTGCAAGAAAGGAAAACCTTTACTGTTTCTAACTACTGTGCGTTGCCACTTTAAAAAAAAACTCAGTACCTTAGCGCCTTAGAAACTTAGCATCTCAAAAGAAAATGAAACAAATCACTTCAGTTCAAAATCCGTTTATCAAATCTTTGGTTTTACTTCAGGAAAAATCCAAAGCCAGAAAACAAACTGGAACGTTTTTGATTGAAGGTTTACGCGAAATTTCATTAGCCATAAAAGGCGGTTACGAAATTGAAACGGTTTTATTTTTACCCGAATTGGTTTCTGAATCAGAAATCAATAAACTAATTTCTAATCCATTTCAGATCATCGAAATCAATAAGGAAGTTTATCAAAAACTAGCTTATCGCGATACAACTGAAGGCATTTTGGCAGTAGCCAAAACCAAATCCTTGAAATTATCCGATTTAAAATTATCTGAAAATCCATTAATTCTGGTTGTTGAATCTTTAGAAAAACCAGGAAATATAGGCGCTGTTTTACGCACAGCTGATGCCGCTAAATTAGACGCGGTTTTAATTGCCAATCCGAAAAGCGATTTATACAACCCGAATATTGTGCGTTCTAGCGTTGGCTGTTTATTCACAAACCAAATTGCGACTGGAACAACTACAGAAATTATTGCTTTTTTAAAGGAAAAGAAAATCAATTTCTATAGCGCCACTTTACAAAATTCAACTTCTTATCATACTCAAAATTTCACCACTCCAACGGCTTTAGTTGTTGGAACCGAAGCAACAGGTCTAACGCAAGAATGGCGTGACAACGCAACACAAAACATCATTATCCCAATGCAAGGCGAAATCGACAGCATGAACGTTTCTGTCGCTGCTGCTATTTTGATTTTTGAAGCGAAACGTCAGAGAGGGTTCTGATTTTAGATTGCAGATTTATTACAACGATTCATATTTTAATTTGGCTAAACCAAATTAAAATCTACAATCTAAAATCTAAAATTTATTCCCTTGCGTATATTCAAACTAATGCGTATTTTTAGTACTTGAATATGCCGTTATGATAGAAATAGATATTGAGAAAGAAAACAAAGCGATTGCGCAAGAATACAAAGAATTACTTCGAATAAGTTATCAGACTTTAACCCCTGCCGATAAAAAATTAATTCGGAAAGCATTTGATGTCGCTGTCGATGCTCATAAAGAACAAAGACGCAAATCTGGCGAAGCGTATATCTTTCATCCTATTGCAGTTGCAAAAATTGTTGCCTCAGAAATTGGTCTGGGAGCGACTTCTATTGCTGCGGCCTTATTGCACGATGTTGTCGAAGATACCCCAATGACAGTTGAAGAAATTGAACGATTATTTAATCCGAAAGTGGCGCAGCTGGTTGAAGGTTTAACTAAAATTTCATTAGTTCAAAAAGACTTGAATGCTTCAATGCAAGCCGAGAATTTTAGAAAAATGATCCTTACATTGAATGATGATGTACGCGTGATTTTGATAAAATTGGCCGATCGTCTTCATAATATGCAAACGATGGATTCGATGGCGGAATACAAGCAAACCAAAATCGCATCAGAAACACTTTATATCTATGCTCCTCTAGCCCACCGTTTGGGACTTTATAATATTAAAACCAAACTCGAAGATTTAGGGTTAAAATATACTGAACCTGCAATTTACAACGACATTGTAAGCAAAATCAGAGAAACAAAAGAGGAACAAGACGCTTATATCAAAGACATTTCGGATGTTTTGAAAAAATCGCTTGATGCTGAAAATATCGATTACATTATAAAAGGCCGTCCAAAATCTATTTATTCGATTCGCCGAAAAATGCGCGCTCAAAATGTGAGTTTTGATGAAGTATATGACAAATTCGCGCTTAGGATTGTTTACAAATCAGATTCTCATGATGAAAAATTCATTGCTTGGAAAATCTATTCCATTGTAACCGATCACTACAGACCAAGCCCGAGCCGTTTGCGTGACTGGATTTCATCTCCAAAATCAACGGGATATGAGGCGCTTCACATCACCGTTATGGGACCAAAAGGACGCTGGGTTGAAGTTCAGGTTCGAAGCGAGCGTATGGATGAAATTGCCGAAAAAGGTTATGCAGCGCACTACAAATATAAAAATGGAGCAACCGAAGAAAGCGGACTTGACACTTGGCTGAATTTGCTTCGTGAAGCTTTGGAAAATCCAGAAACGAATGCTGTCGATTTTGTAGAAGATTTCAAAATGAATTTGTATTCAAAAGAAATCTTTGTCTTTACTCCAAAAGGAGAAATTAAATCGTTGCCAAAAGGCGCCACTTCATTGGATTTTGCCTTCAGCATTCACTCTGAAATTGGAATCAAAACAAGAGGAACGCGTGTAAACGGACGATTAGTACCGTTAAATCACGAATTAAAAAGTGGTGATCAAGTTGAAGTAATTACATCGGCAAGTCAAAAACCAACCGTGAACTGGTTGGAATATGTGACGACTTCTCGTGCCAAAAATAAAATCAAAAACGTTCTTAACGAGAATACCAAAAAAATTGGCGAGGAAGGAAAAGAACTTCTTACCAGAAAATTAAAACATTTAAAAGTTACACTTAACGAACAAGTTACAAACGAGCTGGTTAACTTCTTTAAACTAAAAACAAGTTTAGATTTATTTTATAGAGTTGGAATTGGCGCGATCGAAAATCAGCAATTAAAGGATTATGCGGCGCAAAAAAGCAATTCGTTTATCAATTTCTTTAAAAATAAAATCAAAAGAAATAAAGACACCGCCGACGAGGATATTCACAAACCAATCATCAGCAGTAATTATGACATGTTGGTTTTTGGAACGGAGCATGACAAACTGGATTATAAGCTTTCGCAATGTTGTAACCCGATTCCAGGTGACGATGTTTTTGGTTTTGTGACGATTAATGAAGGAATAAAAGTGCACAAAAAAGACTGTCCAAACGCCATTGGAATGCAATCTAATTACGCATACCGAATCATGAGCGCCAAATGGATTGACTCTTCGCAAGAAGAATTCAAAGCGATTATCAATATTACAGGAATGGATGTTCTAGGGCTTACAAACCAATTAACAAAGGTGATTTCGAACAACATGAGTGTTAATATTCAAAGTATTTCATTGAGTACTGATGCAGGAATTTTTCACGGACAGGTTGCGGTAATTGTTAAAAACAATACGATTTTGAAAAAAATGATCAATGCCATCAAAAAAATCGACGGCGTTGATAAAGTAACCAGAGAATACAGGACATAAAACAATCAAATGATAAACCAATTTGCCTAATTATGAAAAATGATAATTTGAAAATACCTCAATTACAATTTGATGAAAATGGAGAACTTATAATTACAGCTTCCGAGTCTTCTTCTAAAAATGATTTTGATTTTTTTAAAGGCAAATCTAATATTATAAATAAAAAACTAAAAAAGCGATTATCTGATTGTCATGAATGGCTTGAATTTCCTTCCACTCAAGAAATGTATACCATCCTAAACGGAATCGGAAATATTGATAACTTTCTTGCCACTTTTGATGGCGAACCTTTCGAAGGAATGACGGTTCGATTGTTTAATCCGTTGACCAAATTATGGAGCATTTACTGGTCTGATTCAAATACTGGTGTTTTAGACAAACCTGTGGTGGGTTCATTTGAAAATAAAGTCGGTCATTTTTTTTCTAAAGACAAATATGAAGATAAAGATGTTGTCCAGGTTTTTAGATGGGATGCAAGAGATGAAAAAAATCCGATTTGGAGCCAAGCCATGAGCGCCGACCAAGGAAAAACGTGGGAATGGAATTGGTATATGTTTATGACAAAAGCCTCTTAATGGTTTGTTAGTTTTATCTCAAATCGAAATAAATATGTTAATATGTTTAATTAAGTCCGAAAAGAATCAACACTATAATCGCATAAAACAAGCATTCTGACCGAACTTTATCTAAATTTGAAAGTTAAACTTTGAAGCTTAAACTTTTATTCATTAAAATAAAAAATTATCTTTGCAGGATATGACACTTATTTCAACTGACAACACTAAAAATCAAGAAATTGTAAAAAATGTTTTTACAATGTATCTTGAGCAAAAAGGGCATCGCAAAACTCCTGAGCGTTATGCTATACTTCAGGAAATTTACGATAGCGAGGAACATTTTGATATTGAAAATCTATATATCAAAATGAAAAACAAGAACTATCGTGTAAGTAGAGCTACTTTATACAACACGATCGAGTTATTGTTGGACTGCGCTTTGGTTAGAAAACATCAATTTGGACAAAATCAAGCTTACTACGAAAAATCATATTTTGATAAACAGCACGATCATATCATTATGACAGATTCTGGTGAGGTAATCGAATTTTGTGATCCAAGAATTCAAACCATCAAAAAGACTATCGAAGAAATTTTTGATATTGAAATTACAAATCACTCGCTTTATTTCTATGGAAATAAAAAGCAAAACTCAAATTCATAGTCTTTTAAAACATTAGACTTTCAAAAAAAGAAAAAAGAAAAATTAACTACATAATCAGTAGGACAACGTAGATTGTCCCAACGCAAATTAAAACAGAATGACCGTAGATTTATTACTAGGATTACAATGGGGAGATGAAGGTAAAGGAAAAATTGTTGACGTACTTACCTCAAATTATGATATTATTGCACGTTTCCAAGGAGGACCAAACGCAGGACATACATTAGAATTTGACGGAATTAAACACGTACTTAGAACTATTCCTTCTGGAATTTTTCATAAAAATTCAGTAAACATCATCGGAAATGGAGTTGTAATTGATCCTGTAGTTTTTCAAAAAGAAATCGAAGGTTTAGAGAAATTCAAACTTGACATCAAAAGCAAATTAATCATTTCTAGAAAAGCGCATTTAATCTTACCAACACACCGTTTGCTTGACGCAGCTTCTGAAGCTTCAAAAGGAAAAGCAAAAATTGGTTCTACTCTTAAAGGGATTGGACCAACTTACATGGACAAAACCGGAAGAAATGGTTTACGTGTTGGAGATATTGAATTAGAAGACTTCAAAGATCGTTACAGAGCTTTAGCAGACAAACACGAAGCTATGATTGCTTTTTATGATGTTAATATTCAATATAATTTAGCTGAATTAGAAAAAGAATTCTTTGAAGCTATTGAAGAACTTAAAAAATTAGATTTTATTGACAGTGAAGAATACATGCACCAAGCTCAAAAAGCTGGTAAATCTATTCTTTGTGAAGGTGCTCAAGGATCTTTATTAGATGTTGATTTCGGAACTTATCCTTTCGTTACTTCATCAAACACTACTGCTGCTGGAGCTTGTACTGGTTTAGGAATTGCGCCTAACAAAATCAAAGAAGTTTACGGAATTTTCAAAGCGTATGTTACACGTGTAGGTAGCGGGCCTTTCCCAACTGAACTTTTTGACGAAGTTGGTGCTACAATGGCAAAAGTTGGTAATGAATTTGGTTCTGTAACAGGAAGACAAAGACGTTGTGGATGGTTAGATTTAGTAGCTTTAAAATATGCTGTTCAAGTTAATGGAGTTACGCAATTAATGATGATGAAAGGTGATGTACTTTCTGGTTTTGAAACTCTTAAAGTTTGTACGGAATACAACTACAAAGGGCAAAACATTTCTCATTTCCCATACAATATCGAGCCAGAAAACGTTACTCCTGTTTACAAAGAATTCAAAGGATGGAAAGCTGACTTGACTGGATTGACAACTTATGATGAATTGCCAATTGAGCTAAAAGAATATATTGAGTTTATTGAGAAAGAAATCGAAGTGCCAATCAAAATTGTATCGGTTGGACCAGATAGAAAGCAAACAATAACAAAATAATACACTTAAACGCTCTGATAATCAGAGCGTTTTTTTATACACCTAATTTCTATTTATGAAAAATCCTGAAATCAAAATAACTGAAACTTCTTTGCTATCAGACAATTGGTATATTTTAAACAAAGTTACTTTTACTTATCAAAAAGAAAATGCACCACTACAAACACATACTCGCGAAGTTTATGACCGCGGAAACGGTGCTGGAATTTTGCTTTACAACACTGCCAAAAAAACAGTTATTTTAACACGTCAATTTCGTTTGCCGAGTTTCCTGAACGGAAATAAAACTGGAATGATGATTGAAGTTTGCGCAGGACTATTAGATCAAGACAATCCAGAACAAGCAATTATTAGAGAAACCGAAGAAGAAACAGGTTACCGTATTTCTAAAGTTCAAAAAGTATTTGAAACTTATATGTCGCCGGGCGCCGTAACCGAAATTTTGTATCTTTTTGTCGGGGAATATAATGAAAGCATGAAAGTGAGCGAAGGCGGAGGATTGGATTCGGAACAGGAAAATATTGAGGTTTTAGAATATACTTTTGATGAAGCTTATGCAATGATCGAATCGGGCGAGATTTCTGATGCTAAAACTATTTTATTGTTGCAACATGCTAAAATTAAAAATCTGATTTAGAAGTTTTTTGAGTATTTTAGATTAACAAAACGATCTAAAATGCTCAAATTTAAAATAGTTCTGATTTTCTTTTTGCCCTTAATTATGCTTGCGCAAAATGAAAAATGGCCGATTAAAAAACTCAAAGACGACTTGATTCTCTTTAGAGAAATAAGAGAAAAAGCCAATTCTGGACTTTATAAATACAGAACAAAACCACAGATTGACAGCATTTATTCTTGGGCGTTTTCTCAAATCAATGAACCGAAAGAACTTATTGAATTCTACAAAATAATTTTGCAGATTACTGATTTTGAAGGAAGTCTGCATAATGATACTACACTTCCTGATGCTTATGAAAAAAAATATTCATCAGGAAATGTTTTCTTTCCTTATCCCGTAAAGATTATCCAAAAGCAACTGATTCTTAATTTTGAAAATCCTGAAATCCCTTTAGGCTCTCAAATTCATAGCATTAATGGCATTGAAGCCAAAAAAATGCTTTCTTCTCTATACAAATATTACACAACCGACGGTAACAACATTACAGGAAAATCAATCGGAATTGGAAGTTCTTTCGCTAAATATTTCCAAATGGAATATGGATCTCAAAAAAGCTTTTCAGTTGAATATTCACTTCCAAACCAAACTCAAAAACTGACCAAAAACATTGCAGCTGTTTCAAATGAAATTCGGAAAGCAAATTTTGAAAAACGATTTTCAGTACCGATAGATAGTTTGCAATACAAACGAGCAAAAGATAAATATTCATTCAAGATAATTTCTGAAAATATCGCTCTCCTATCTATTCATACATTTGTGATCGGGCGAAATGCCAAAGACAAACAACATATTGCCTATAAGAAATATTTAGACAGCTGTTTTGAATATCTTTCTAAACATTCTGAAATTAAAAATTTAATTGTTGATGTTAGAAACAATGGCGGTGGTACTGACCCGAATGATATTGTGACTTTCTCTTACTTGACGCAAAAAACGTATCGCGAAAATGCATCAGCTTATGTCAATTTTCAAAAAATACCTTTTCCTAATTATTTCGTTTACGAAGAAACCGATGCCAAAAAACAGCAAGAGGAACGAAAGGATTTTGAAGATGAAATAATAGAAGAATTCCCAAAGTTGATTAATGAAAAATATCTTCAGGATAAGAAATTCAATCAAGAATTACAGCCCGATAAAAACAGTTTTAAAGGACAAATTTATTTACTCATCAGTCCCCGAATTGCTTCTGCAGGATCATTATTTGCTTCACTTGTGGCAGGAAACACAAACGCAATTGTAATAGGCGAAGAAACGATGGGCGGCTATTATGGACACAACGGCCACACTCCTATTGAATATGAATTGCCAAATACTAAAATCAAAACACAATTTTCTATCGTAAATTTAGAACAAGATGTACCGAAAAAATCAAATCAGATTTTTGGCAGAGGAATAATGCCGAATTATGAAATCTCACAAACTTTCGAAGATTTTATGCAAAATAAGGACACTCAATTTGAATATACTTTAAAAGTCATAAATGAGAAATAAAACAAATGAAAATCCCGAAACCAAATCAAAAAATTATGTAAAGCACTTTTCCTGATTGATTTATAACTTTATTTTCATAAAATTAATAGCTATGAAAAAGTTATATTACTCAGCAAATGCCCTACTTATATTGATGTTAGTTTTATTAGGTTCCTGCAAAAAAAGCGAAACTGTAAATCTGACGGAAAACAAAAAAGCGAAAAAAGTAATCGAATACAAGAAACCTAAATCTGTTTCTTTTCAAATCGAAAAGACAAAAGATTGGTTGAAATTAAATGAAGCTGACAGCAGTAAAATGGATATTGTTTACGCCGTAAATAGAACAGATAAAGCCAATTTCAAAAAACTGGATTCTGTTGTAATTCCGGCCGATTTTAGTGGTGATCTGGTTTATTATCTTCCATTTCCATTGCATGTTTCAGCCTTAGAAGATGTTTCTAAGATTATTATTTTCTCTTATCCAACACAAACTTTCGCAGCTTACGAAAACGGCGAATTAGTTCGTACGGGCCCAACAAATATGGGAAGAAAAAAAGATCCTACTCCAACCGGCTTGTTTTTCACCAATTGGAAAGCAGAACAAACAACCAGCACGTTTAATGACGAATGGGATTTAAAATGGAATTTCAACATTGAAAACAAATTGGGAGTTGGTTTTCATCAATACGAATTACCTGGATATCCTGCTTCCCATTCTTGTTTGAGATTATTAGAAAAAGATGCTAAATACCTTTACAAATTTGCAGACGAATGGATTTTGAAAGACAAAGAAAATGTAAAAGTAAAAGGCACGCCAGTAATTGTTTTTGGAAGTTATAATTTTGACGGCCCGAAACCTTGGTTGCAGTTGGCTTCTGATCCAAAAGCTTTAAATATTTCAGAATCAGAAATTGAAAACCAGACAAAACCATTTCTTCAACAAATATTAGAAAATCAAAAACTTAGAGAAGCTGAACCAAGCAAAACACTTTAAAATCTATTAATATTATGGTAAGACCGCATAGTTATTATGCGGTCTTTTTAGTTTAAATGCAATACGTCTCTACGATTAATCTTTAAAATTATTTTTTTTTATAAATGAATAAACACTCATTTATTTTAATACCTTTGTATCGAATTGTTCAGCTTGACTAATACAAGCAAATTTTAAATACGAATTAAATTCAATACATAAAATGAAAACTTCACTTTTAGAGAATAAACAAATTGCCATTATTGGCGGAGGACCTGTCGGACTTACAACAGCTCGAATTTTACAAATCAATGGTGCAAACGTAAAAGTTTATGAAAGAGATTTTAATGAACTCGCACGTACTACCGGAGGAACACTCGATATTCATTTGGGTTCAGGACAATATGCAATTCAGAAAGCGGAATTAATGGATGAATTCTACAAATATGCACGCCCAACAGGCGAAAAAATGGCCGATATGCATGGAAATATTACTTCGGATGAAATGCCAGATGAAACAAATGCTTTTTCACGTCCAGAAATTGATCGTAATGATTTGAGAAAAATCATGTTGGAAAATCTTCAAGAAAACACAGTTGTTTGGGACAGCCAATTGATTAACATTGAAAAATCTGAAAATCAATATATTTTAGAATTTAAAAACGGTTCAACCACAACTGCTGATTTTGTTATTGTGGCAAATGGCGGACGATCAAATGTTAGAAAATTTGTGAGCGATCAAGAACCTCAACTTTCTGGAACGTATATTATTCAAGGCGAAATCACCAATCCAGAACAAGATTATCCAGCATTCAAACCGAAATACGGAAACGGAAATGTCATGGCTATGGGGGAACAAAAAATGTTTTATACGCATACTATGAGTGATGGTTCTGTTCATTTTGGCGTTTCTTTTAAAGCCGATGAAGATTGGATTTCAAATCACGGAATCAACTTTGAAGATGATAAAGCTGTTATTTCTTTTTTGAATGAAACGTTTAAAAATTGGGGTGATGATTATAAAAAGTTCTTCGCCGCTTCAACTGAGTTTTCTGGTTTGCCTTTGCGTTTATTTTCTTTAGAAGAATCTTGGAAAGAGCATTCTAACATCACACTTGTGGGAGATGCGGCACATTTAATGCCTCCTTTTGCAGGCGAAGGTGTAAATATGGGATTATATGATGCTTTTCATTTAACCGAAAATTTAACTAATGGAAAATTCAACACCATTGATGAAGCGATCCAGGATTACGAGAGAAAGATGTTTGGCTATGCTTTAGAAGCGCAACGAATGACCAAAAAAATGGAAGATTTATTGCATTCTGATATTACGGCTGAAGATATTTTAAGCAGTAGAGTTGAAGATTAATCTCATCAAAATAATAAAACAAAAGGCGTAAGAAATAAATCTTACGCCTTTTGTTTTTATTTCAAAAACTGAAAATTATCTAGAATAATTTGGAGCTTCTTTTGTAATTGTTACGTTATGCGGGTGGCTTTCAGTGATTCCGCTAGAAGTGATTCTAACAAAACGTCCAGTTTCTTGCAAAGTCGGAATATCTTTTGAACCACAGTATCCCATACCTGCACGAAGACCTCCAATAAATTGAAGCATACTTTCGTTTAATTCTCCTTTGTAAGGAACACGTCCAACGATTCCTTCTGGAACTAGTTTTTTAACGTCGTCCTCAACATCTTGGAAATAACGGTCTTTAGAACCTGTTTGCATTGCTTCAACAGATCCCATTCCGCGGTAAGATTTGAATTTTCTTCCTTCGAAAATAATAGTTTCTCCTGGAGATTCTTTAGTTCCTGCTAATAATGAACCCAACATTACACAGTCAGCACCTGCAGCGATTGCTTTAGGAATATCTCCCGTATAACGAATTCCACCATCAGCGATAACTGGAACTCCAGTTCCTTTAATTGCAGCAGCAACTTCTAAAACTGCTGAGAATTGAGGAAAACCAACACCTGCAACAATACGAGTAGTACAGATAGAACCAGGTCCGATTCCAACTTTCACACCATCCGCACCACTTTCGACTAAATATTTAGCCGCTTCTGGAGTTGCGATGTTTCCAACAATTACATCTATTTGAGGGAATTTTGATTTTACTTCTTTCAATACATTAACCACGCCTTCTGTATGTCCGTGAGCTGTATCGATAATGATTGCATCTACACCAGCAGCAACCAAAGCTTCAGCTCTTTGAACTGCATCTCCAGTAACTCCAATTGCAGCAGCAACTCTCAAACGACCAAAAGAATCTTTGTTAGCGATTGGTTTTTGAGTCAATTTTGTAATATCTCTAAAAGTAATTAAACCTACTAATTCGTTTTTAGCGTTTACAACAGGTAATTTTTCGATTTTATGCCCTTGCAAAACAACTTCTGCCTGTTCTAATGAAGTTCCTTCGGCAACAGTAACAAGATTTTTGCTTGTCATTACCTCAGCGATTGGTCGTGCTCCATTTTTTTCAAAACGTAAATCACGATTGGTAACGATTCCTTTTAGGATTTTGTTTTCGTCAACGATTGGAATACCGCCGATACCGAATTCTTTCATTGCATTTTTTGCATCTGCAATAGTAGAAGTCATTGGCAATGTTACTGGATCGATAATCATTCCAGCTTCAGCACGTTTTACTTTTCGAACTTTTCCTGCTTGTTGTTCGATAGTCATATTTTTATGTAAAACACCAATTCCGCCTTCTTGCGCCATAGCAATTGCCATTGCACTTTCAGTTACTGTATCCATAGCTGCAGATACAATTGGAACGTTTAATGTGATGTTTCTTGAGAATTTTGATTTAATGCTCACTTCGCGAGGAAGCACATTCGAGTAGTTAGGTACTAATAATACATCGTCGTAAGTCAAACCTTCGCCGATAATCTTGGAGTTGTGTGCTATCATGGTGCAATTTCTAGTTGAATTGCGTGCAAATATAGTGAATAAATTGCTAACTTGAATACTAACTAATTCATAAAATTGCATTTACAGGAAAAAACCTATATTTTAAAATTCCAATAATTAAATTCTAAATCCCAATAATTAAAATTCCAAATTCCAAATTAGATTGGAATTTGGAATTTCAAAAATTTGAATTTTTCACGATTATTGGATTTTATTCTTTCGGATCTTGAAAAACGAAGTTTATACCGAGCTGAAATGCTGCACTACTTGCTTTTGAAATATCCTTATATTCTAAAACATTGTTTGCCAAAGCATAAATATTCAATTTCCAAATCGTTCCCGAAAGCCCGAGACCAATATTAGTGCTCGAGAATGCATCTATGGTATAAGTAGCTTTCAAATCTAATTTTTCAAAAATACTTCGTTTATAAAAAGCAGTAACTGCTGCTAATGGTTCTCTCGGCGCTGTCATAGCAAAAAACTGAATTCCCGCCGCATTTAGATAACGACTCTTCGCTTCACCTTTGCAATTACAATCGGCATTTGAGCGAGAATTGCCAAATGCGTACTCAACAGAAGCATATACTTTTGTAGGCCTCCAAGTAGTATACTTATTATATAATGTATCTCGCGGAATTGCTTTTTTAAATTCATCAAAAACATTTTCTGGATCATCTGGATTTGTAAAATCAGGATTTGCGCCTTGATATTGATAAGTGCCTTTATAAGTAAGCGTTTCAATATTTTTTGATTGATTTATAAATCCGAGATCAATAATACTGCCTGTTACTTGAAGATTTTCTTTAAAATAATAAGTCACACCGGCGTCTAGACCTAGTCCTAAACTTCCATTAAAAAAAGTATTGTGCGCAATATCTCTTGCAATATTTCCATCATATTCATCCTTGGTAAAAGGAGCCAATCCGGAAGTTTTAAGTTCCAAATTTGAAGAAATAATTTGGGTATAAAGATTTGGTGTGCCAGGTTCTTGTGTGGTAAGTATATAACCTGAATTATGGACAGAAGTTGCATTTGCACCACTGGAATAAATTTTGGCACGACCACCCAGCACAAGTTTGTCATTTATCTTTTTATGAAATCCAACATGAAAAACTGAAAGCACTTCGGCTTTTACATTTAGATCATCTAAATGAAAAACTTTACCAATGTAGTTTCTGTTTCCTTCTAAAGCCAATATCGCCAAATCTTTTGGCATGTACATGAAAAAATCAAATTCCTGATAAACTCCAAATGAAATATACGAACGACTTTCACTTCCTCCTACTCTGAATCCACCAGAAAAAACTTCTAATTGCTGATTGGTTACTACCTTGTCGTTGCGTGAAGATTTGTTTACAATGTCCCTAACTTTAGTATTAAAATCAACGCCATTATTGGCAAATAAATCATAAGCTGAAAAACTGCTCGATCCCATATTAACTGAAACTGCTGATAATATTGGAAATCCGAAATAATATTTATAAGAAACATCGGCACCAGGATTTACTAATGACGATTGCGGAATTGATGTAAAGTTGTACAGCACTTCCTTATTTTGAGAAAAACAAGAAAACTGCAAGAGAAGCCCTAAAATTAAATATTTCGCCCTCATTCTACTCCGATTTCAAAATAAGTTGTTGTACTTGATCGCAGTTTTATATTTCCTAAGCTATTTTCATCCAATGGTGGTCCAGAAGTCACTAAGACAACAAATCCTATTTTCTGAGTTTGTTTCAAAAGTTCTAAGCGTTGATTTGCAAAAACTTCAGTAGGATATTTAATAACATTCGGACTTCCTTTATAAGCTGGTACAGCATAAGAAGAAGTGGTGAGAATTTGATTTTGAGAATTCAGAAGCAACATATTGATTACAAAACCGCGTTCGATATTGTTTTCAATTTCGACATCAAATTCAACTTTTACCAAATGGTCTCGGAGAAACTGTTTTTTGAAAACATCAAAATTTCTGGAATCATAAGCAATCTGAGTTCCTCCATCAGCGACTAGTTTATTTGCCGGAATATCAAAATAAGCGAGATTGGCGACATAAACAGGTTCTAGCTTTAAATCATTTACCTGATCAAAATCTAAATCACTTGAGCATGAAAAAAACAAGATTGCTAACGCAAAAATCTTTAGGATACTATTTATGCAATTCAATTTCATGGTTGAAAGAATTTAAAATAATAGTAACAACTGGGGAATTGCTTTTATTGCTTTGTCAAGTAAATATAGGAATTTTTTTAATGAAACTTACCAAATAATTTTGAAGCTTCATTATAAGCGCTTTCAAAACTAAGCGAATTCAAACCTGTAACCTTTTTATTTGCAGTAAAATACGAAACCAATTTTTCTGTAGGCATATTTCCTGTCAGTTTATCTGTCGCCATTGGACAACCTCCAAAACCTTGAATTGCACCATCGAAACGTGTACAGCCTGCTTTTGCGGCTGCATCGATTTTTTCGAACCAACTGTCAGGTGTGGTATGCAAATGAGCACCGAACTCAATTTGTGGATATTTCGGAATTAAATTTGAAAATAAATACGTAATAACATCAGGCGTTGAGCTTCCGACTGTATCTGAAAGCGAAAGGATTTTTACACCCATTCCTGCTAATTTTTCCGTCCACTCTCCTACTATTTCCACATTCCAAGGATCTCCATAAGGATTTCCAAAACCCATAGAAAGATACGTTACGACTTCTTTGTTTTTTTTATCGCCAATTTCCAGAATTTCTTCTAAAGTAATTAAAGATTCGGCAATGGTTTTATGTGTATTACGCATCTGAAAATTCTCCGATATTGAAAAAGGAAATCCTAAATATCGGATCGATTCAAATTCTGAAGCTAAAGCCGCTCCTTGTGTATTAGCAATTATAGAAAGTAATTTGCTTGAAGTTTGTGAAAGATCAAGTTGTGCCAAAACCTCAGCTGTATCCTGCATTTGCGGAATTGCTTTTGGAGATACAAAACTTCCAAAATCAATGGTATCAAAACCTACACGAAGCAATGCCTGAATATAAGTAACCTTATTTTTTGTTGGAATAAAATCCTTGATGCCTTGCATTGCATCTCGCGGACATTCGATAATCTTGATTTCTTTATTCAAAACTTTTTCTTTTGTAAATGCTAAGTTAGTTTCTTTTTTAAAGAAATAAAAATTATGTTTTTCTGTTTTTTTTGAAACCATATAAGTTATATAAGTTCATTTAATAACATTCTAAAATCTACCGTTCACGTTTAGTCGCATTCTCAATTGTAGAGACGCACTGCAGTGCGTCTACACAAAGAGAATCCGCAAACTGATTATACTCAAAACTGTAATTATAAATATTATTACACAAAAACGTAATATTTTAAAATATTACCAAAAAACGTAATAATAAATTTTATTCCGTATATTTGTAATAGAAAGTTTATAATTTTTTAATTATATTTGGTTATGACTAGTGTAATTACAGGCGATATAATTGGTTCACGACAACAGAAATCCAATCATTGGGTTGATGATTTGAAACGAATTCTGACTCCACTTGGCGTTACGCCAAAACAGTGGGAAGTTTACCGAGGAGACGAATTTCAAATTGAAGTTAAAAACCCTGAAGAAGCTTTATTGACCGCTATTCTAGTAAAAGCGCATTTGCGCGCTATAAAATCGGATGCTCGTATGAGTATTGGTTTTGGTGATAAAACGCATAGTGCCGAAAAAATTTCTGAAAGCAACGGTTCTGCTTTTATTCATTCGGGAGAACTTTTTGAAACTCTAAAAAAGCAAAAAGTGACTTTAGCAATGCGAACAGGGAATTCCGAAATAGATGAAAAAATGAATTTGATGATTCAACTGGCTTTGACTTTTATGGACAGTTGGCTCGCTCAATCGGCTGAATTTGTCGCACTGGCAATTGAAAATCCTACTTTGTCACAAGAAGAACTTGGACAGAAATTAGGAATCAATCAAGCCGCCGTAAGCCGAAGACAAAAACGCGCTCAATTTGATTTAGTAATGAGTTTAGATCGATATTTTAGAACACAAATAAAACAACTTGCCTCATGATTGTATTCGTAAAACTTCTTTTAGCACATTTATTAGGCGATTTTATCTGGCAACCAAATTCTTGGGTCGCCGATAAAGAGATAAAAAAACATAAAAGCATTTATTTGTACTTACATATTTTACTTCACGGAGTTTTAGCTGCAGTTTTAATCGGTGAAATTGATTTTATTCCTTATGCTATATTAATTGCTGTTACACACGGAATTATCGATTTAATTAAATTGAATTTTCAAAAAGCAAAAACAAAACGTACCTGGTTTGTAGTGGATCAAATTGCACATCTTTTGATTTTAATCGGAATTGCGCTCTTTTATAACAGAAATAGCATTATTCCTATTTTGAATTTTAATGAGTTTTGGTTTTTACTAACCGGTTTTTTATTGGTTACAAAACCTGCTTCCATTTTTATTAAAACCATTATTTCAATCTGGAGTCCCGAAAGTCAAAACAGCCACGCAGACAATTCGCTTGCCAGCGCAGGAAACTACATTGGCATTTTAGAGCGTTTATTGATAATCTGTTTTATTTTAACGAATCACTTTGAAGCAATCGGATTTCTTTTGGCTGCAAAATCTATTTTTAGATTCGGAGATCTAAAAGAAGCCAAAGACAGAAAACTTACTGAATATGTAATGATTGGAACTTTAATCAGTTTCGGGATTGCAATAGTGACCGGGCTTGTTATTCAAGCACTTCTTTTACAATTGCGATAAAACTTTTTTGTTGATTGCTTTTATCAGCGCTGGACCTTCATAAATAAATCCGGTGTACAATTGCACTAAACTTGCTCCCGCATTAAGTTTTTCGATTGCATCATCGGCAGAATGAATTCCTCCTACCCCAATAATCGGGAATGCTTTATTGCTTTTTTCAGAAAGAAAACGAATTACTTCTGTAGAGCGTTTTGTCAATGGTTTTCCTGACAATCCTCCCGTTTCAGATTGATTAGCAGATTGTAAACCTTCTCTCGAAATTGTAGTATTCGTAGCAATTATACCTGCAATTTGAGTTGTTTTTACAATATCAATAATATCTAATAACTGCTCATCTGTTAAGTCTGGAGCAATTTTCAACAGAATTGGTTTTGCTTTTTGAGTACTTGTTTTTTGCTTTTCGACATTTCTATCTTGCAAAGTCTGCAATAAGGCTGTCAAAGGCTCTTTATCTTGTAAAGCTCTTAAGTTTGGCGTGTTTGGTGAACTTACATTTACAACAAAATAATCCACATGATTGTAAAGCGCATCAAAACAAATGATATAATCTTTAACCGCATCTTCATTATCAGTCACTTTATTTTTTCCGATATTTCCTCCAATCAAAACACCCGAGTTCTTTTTCAAACGTTCTAAGGCTTCAAGAACACCGCCGTTATTAAATCCCATTCGGTTAATAATGGCTTGATCTTCTTTTAAACGAAACAAACGTTTTTTAGGATTTCCTTCTTGCCCAACCGGAGTTACAGTTCCAATTTCGATAAAACCAAAACCGAAATCTCCCAATTCTTTGTAAAGCTTAGCATCTTTATCAAATCCTGCCGCAAGTCCAACTGGATTTTTGAATTTTATTCCGAAAACTTCTCTTTCTAAACGAGCATCTTTTACTTCGTAAATCGATCTTATGATTGATGAAACGCCTGGAATTTTTGAAATGAATTTAACGAATGAAAAAGTAAAATAATGCACTTCTTCAGGATCAAACCAAAAAAGTATCGGACGAATTATCAATTTATACATAAGAAATAGTGTTGTGTTGTTTTCGGGTGCAAATTTAGATATTATAGTTTAAAAAGGTGCTTTTTTTACAAAAACAAATAATTTCAATTTTGTTCGATTCTTTTATTCATGACATTTTGAATTCAGAAAAACCATTGAATAAATGCCTTTTTTAACGTTGCAAGTTATAAAATGAAACCTGTTCGATGCTTTTGCACAAGCTAATTCCTCTTCATAATACTTAATTTTGAAGGCTTTAGGTCTGATATCTTATTTCAAAACCTAAAACATCAATACTGTGCATTTTTTCTGTTCGAGAAAATAAAATTCCAATTTTAGAATTTTTTTACCCAAATGAGCATCTAAAATCAATAATAATTAACACCGCAAAATCATGAAAATCATTAAAATTTTAATACTTAGGAAAAGTTTTTTTGTATTCCTATTTTGTCTTTCATTAGGAACGACTTCGAAAATATTTGCACAAGCAGATCCTCAGAAAGTAACCAAAGAAAATTTCCATGGTGTCATCGAACTTGACATTAGAAATTCAAAACCAGACTGGAAACCCTACACCAAAAAATCAGCTCCAGAAGGTGCGCCAAACATATTGTTTATCTTATACGATGACACAGGACAGGCTGCTTGGTCACCTTATGGAGGAGCCATCAACATGCCAACACTACAAAAATTAGCAGACAATGGTATTACCTATACCCAATGGCACACTACAGCATTATGTTCGCCAACTCGTTCTACTTTATTAACGGGCCGTAACCACCACTTAAACGGTATGGCATCCATCACAGAAACTACAGATGGTTATCCTGGAGCAAACGGACAAATCCCAGCTCAGTGTGCTACTATTGGTCAAGTATTACAGCAAGCAGGATGGAGTACTTTCTGGATTGGAAAAAACCACAATGTACCGGAACAAGACGTTTCTTCTGGAGGCTCCAAAGCACAATGGCCAACCCAAATGGGCTTTGACCGCTATTACGGATTCATAGGAGGTGAAACCAACCAATGGTATCCTGATTTAATAGAAGACAACCACTTTATTGAGGCACCTTATACTCCTGAAGAGGGGTATCACTTATCTAAAGATTTAGCCGATAAAGCCATTGAATATATCAAAGACCAAAAAGCCACCAACCCTTCTAAACCATGGTATATGTGGTATTGCCCTGGAGCGAACCATGCACCACACCATGCACCAGAAGAGTACATTGCTAAATACAAAGGAAAATTTGATGCTGGTTACGATGCGTACCGCGAATGGGTATTGCCTCGTATGATTGCTAAAGGAATAGTACCTAAAGGAACTAAAAACACCGATTTCAATTTCTTACCTCCTAACATTGCTAATCCTGGTGATTATGTAAAACCTTGGAATAAACTAAGCGCTGATGAGAAAAAATTATTCTCTAAACTAGCCGAAGTGTATGCCGGTTTCTCAGAATACACTGATGCTCAAGTAGGACGCGTTATCGAGTATTTAGAGAAAACAGGCCAGTTAGAAAATACTGTGGTTCTTTATGCTGCTGATAATGGTGCTTCTGGTGAAGGTTCTCCTTCTGGATCTGTAAACGAAAACAAATTCTTTAATGGCTATCCCGATGAATTATCTGAAAATTTAAAATATTTGGATAAACTAGGAGGTCCGGATACTTATGAACATTATCCAACTGGATGGGCTGCGGCTTTCTCTGCTCCTTACAAAATGTTCAAACGTTACAGTAACTATGCAGGAGGAACTTGTGATGCATTAGTAATTTCGTGGCCAAAAGGAATTAAAGCACGAGGTGAAATCCGTAATCAATACCACCATTCTACTGACATTGTGCCTACCATTTTAGACATCTGTGGTTTAGAAATGCCTACTAAATTTAATGGCGTAGATCAATATCCATTATCTGGAGTTTCAATGAGATATTCGTTTGATGCTAAACCAGATGCTCCTACTCAAAAACACATTCAGTATTATACTATGTTAGGTACTAGAGCGATTTGGAAAGATGGTTGGAAAGCAGTTGCTGTACACGTGCCGCTTACAGGTAAAAGCAACTTTGACAAAGACGAATGGGAATTGTACAATGTAGATGTGGACAGAGCTGAATCAAACAATTTGGCTAAACAGAACCCTCAAAAATTAAAAGAACTTAAAGATGCTTGGTTTGAAGAAGCTGCTAAAAATTTAGTTTTGCCTTTAGATGACCGTTCTCCTATGGAATTATTAAGCACGGAACGTCCTTCTCAAGAAAAACCAAAAACTCGTTACATTTACTATCCTGGAACTGCCGCCGTGCCAGAAGGTGTAGCAGTAAACGTCCGTGGTCGTTCATATAAGATTGTAGGTGATGTAGATATTAAATCGGGAGCCTCAGGAGTAGTTTTTGCTCACGGATCTCGCTTTGGAGGACACTCTTTATTCATCAAAGACAATAAACTATACTATGTTTATAATTTCTTAGGAATTCAGCCAGAACAAACTTTTGTTTCATCGGCTACCTTAACTCCTGGCAAACATGCCTTAGGATTTGAGTTTATAAGAGAAAGTACTGGTAAAAATGGAGAACAAATTGGTACAGGTCATTTATACATTGACGGTAAAGAAGTAGCCAAAGGTCCTATGAAAACGCAACCAGGTAAATTCACACTTTCTGGTGATGGTCTTTGTGTAGGATTCGATAGTGGCGACGCCGTTAGTCATCAATATAAATCACCAGGTACTTTTAAAGGTGGAGAAATCTTAGGTGTTGGTGTTGATATTAGCGAACAAAGCTATGAAGATCTTAACAAAGAAGCTTTAAGAATTATGAAAAGCGAGTAGTCTGTAGAAAAACAAATTAAAGAGGTATTTATAAACTGAAAAAGTGAATAAAATACCTCTTTTTATTAAAGATTAAAAACTAAATCACAATGACTAGTACAAGCCATCTTAAAAAAACACTTTTTCTAACAGCTGTTTTGTACTTAATCATTCAAAACAAAATTACAGCTCAGGAAAGCGAAGAGAAAACATTCAAACCGCATCATCAAATTGGAATTTCAATCAATCATGTCCATGTTTTTGAAGGCCGCGATGACGAAGGAAATCGCGAAACTTTGACGCTTCCTGCTTGGGGAATTGACTACACTTATCAATTTCATGAAAAATGGGCTATTGGTCTTCACACCGATTTTATCGTAGAAAAATTTAAAGTAGAAAAAGTTTACGCAAGCGGAGATGATCAAGAAACAGTAGAAAGAAGTTATCCTATTGCTCCAGCTATAATGGGGATTTATAAACCAACAGAAAATTGGAGTTTTCTCTTAGGATTTGGAGGTGAATTTGCTAAAGAAGAAGACTTTTTCTTGACTCGTGCTGGTGTAGAATATGGCTATGAGCTTCCTAAAGGATGGGAAATTTTCGGAACGGCGAGTTATGACTTTAAATGGAATGCTTATGACAGCTGGGGAATTGGTTTAGGGATTGCAAAAAACTTTGGAGGAAAATAATTTATACTTATTGATCTTATGTATAGTGGCAACAAATCGAATCGTAATTTTAAAAATCTACTCTGTATTTTTCTTTTATTAATTGGTTTTAAAGGACTTTCACAACAAGAAAAAGATACCACAAAACTAATGAATGTTCGTTATGGAAGTAAAGGAATCGAGCTAGAAACTCGGGACAAAAAATTCTTATTTCAATTGGCGAGCCGTCTGCAGTTTCGTTTTTCAACACCAAATGATACAGATCCTTTAACTTATGATGATTATAGTAGAGATGCTCAAACTACTTTTAAAATAAACCGTGCTAGACTTAAAGTTGGAGGTCATGCTTTCGAACCTTGGCTAAAATATTATTGGGAATACGAATTAAGCCAGTCCAACTTGCTTGATTTTAGGCTTATGATTGAAAAATGGGATTGGTTGAGCTTTAAAGTAGGACAATGGAAAACCGAATTTACACGTGAACGTTTCATTAGTAGTGGTGAACAGCAGATGGTTGATCGATCTCTAATTAACCGCCCTTTTACGGTAGACAGACAATTAGGAGTTGAAGTTTACGGTCATCTAAAAGGCGCCGGAATTGCCGATTTCAATTATTGGGCAGCAGCTTTAACAGGAACCGGACGAGGAAGCACCTCAAATGATGACAATCATTTAATGTATTTCGGAAGAGCACAATGGAATTTCTTAGGAAGATCGCTGGAATTTGAGGGTTGCGATTTGGAATTTCACGAAAAACTAACCCCAATTATTGCTTTTTCAGCCGTAACCAACAGAAGCCCTTACACTCGATTTTCGCAAGCAGGCGGAGGTTCTTTAGACGGATTTGAAAATGGACTTCCAGGACAATACAGAGTCAATCAATGGAATTTTGAGACTGCTTTTATGTATCGTGGCTTTTCATGGCAGAGCGAATTGCACAACAAAGAAATAATTGACAAAATAAACAACGACGACACCACTATAATGAAAGGATATTATGTTCAGGCAGGTTATTTTTTTCACAATGCATTTGATTGGTGGCCCAAACACTTAGAAATGGCTGGGCGTCATGCCGCTTACAGACCTGATAACTCCATTAGAGAAAATAGACAAGAAGAATCTACTGTAGCTTTTAACTGGTTTTTTAAAGGACATAAAAACAAATTAACTTCAGAGGTAAGTTATTTTAGTTTTCAAGATAAAACACTTCCATTACAGCAAGGATGGCGCTTTAGAATACAGTGGGACATCTCCTTATAACAATCGAATTATAGTTAAATTCTTCCTGAAAAATCTTTTTTTTAATAACTTTATAAAACTAAAATTCTGAAAATGAAAAATATAACAACAGCAATACGAAAAACTGCAATGATGTGTCTAGCTGGATCGTTTTTTTTGATTTCGATAGACAGTTTTGCGCAACGTGGTCGTGGAGGGTTTCACGGAGCAGGTGGCGGTGGTGGCGCAACACGACAAGCAAGACCAGCGAGGGAAGCGCGTCCAAATATGCAATCTAGACCTACAGCAAGTAGACCTGCAAATACTACGAGACCTGGGGCAAATAATAGTGGTACAAGAATTAATCCTTCGACAAACAATACCAATATCCGCAATAACGGAACAGTGAACAACAGAAACAACAACACCAACCGTATTAATAATTCTGGAAATAGAAATACTAATATCAGTGGTAATACAGTGAACAGAAACAGGAATAACGTTAATATTAACGTTAACAACAACACTTATGTTCGCAATAATCGTAATACTGTAGTGCGACCTGGCGTTAGACCATATGCGCGTCCTCCTTATGTTTATGGCGGTTATAGATATAAT
The DNA here is from genome assembly GCF_039581405.1 of Flavobacterium mesophilum. Lineage (NCBI taxonomy): Bacteria > Pseudomonadati > Bacteroidota > Flavobacteriia > Flavobacteriales > Flavobacteriaceae > Flavobacterium > Flavobacterium mesophilum. The sequence continues at coordinate 1,027,298 of NZ_JBCPXZ010000001.1, forward strand.
TGTTATCATCCTTACTATCCTCGTCCTTATACTCCTTTTTATTGGGGACCTGTTTGGCATCCTTGGGGATTTTTTGTAGCAACTTTAGCCGTTACTGCAATTGTAGTAAGCGTCGAAAGTACTCAGTATCATTATGATCAGGGAGTTTGGTATAAACCTACAAGTGGCGGTTATACTGCTGTTCCTGCACCAGTTGGAGGCACTGTAAACAATATTCCAAGCGGCGCAGAAACTGTAAATACTGGAACCGTAAATAATTATTATTATGGAGGAACGTATTATGAAAAAGACGGAAGCAAATACACCGTAGTCGCACCAACAGCTGGAACTGTAGTTGATAATTTACCTGAAGGCGGCGAAGAAGTAACTATTGGCGATGTAAAATATGTCAAATTTGGTGAAACTTATTATCAGCCTGTACAAATAGATGGAAAAAATAAATACGAAGTAGTTCAAGTTGAAAAAGATAGCTAAAATCACTACTCTATAAATTCTATAAAATAAATAGACTATAATAATTTAATTTTTTATAATTTTAGCCCGTTATTGACAACTAGCATACATTAAAAACTATTCTAATGAAAAATAAAACCTATTGGATTTTTGCAATCCTAACCATTTCCCTTATTTCGATTGCTTACGGATACACTAAACTAGCAGTTCCAAAGCAAGAAAAAGCTGTTGCAATGGATTGTGCAGAAACTCCAAATATGAATGAAGCTGCGGCATTTCAACCAACAATTGAAAATAAAAACAAACCAGCCGGAAAAGCACCAAAAGGGATGGTTTGGATTCCAGGTGGCGAATTTTCTATGGGATCAAATGTTGAAGACGAAAGCTTATGCAGCATAAAAGGAGTTACTAAAGATGCTGCTCCTATTCACCGAGTTTATGTTGATGGTTATTATATGGATCAAACCGAAGTAACCAACGAGGAATATGAAAAATTCGTAAAAGCTACAGGATATGTTACAGTTGCAGAACAAAAACCAACAAAAGAGGAATTTCCAACTGCTAATGAAGAAGATTTAGTTGCGGGATCTGTAGTTTTCACTCCTACTCCAAGCGCTGTAAATTTAAACGACTTTCTACAATGGTGGCGTTATGAACCAAATGCAGACTGGAGACATCCTGAAGGTCCACTAAGCACAATTAAGGGAAAAGAAAAATACCCTGTTGTGCATATTACTTACGAAGATGCTGCAGCTTATGCAAAATGGGCTGGAAAAAGGCTTCCGACTGAAGCAGAATGGGAGTTTGCAGCAAGAGGTGGAAAAACTGGAAATTTATACGCATGGGGAAATGATTTAAAGCCTAAAGGAAAATTTCAAGCTAATATTTATCAGGGACATTTCCCAATTAAAGACGGCGATACAGGAGAAGATGGCTTCAAGGGAATCGCTCCAACAGGCCAATACGCTCCAAATGCATATGGTTTGTATGATATGGCTGGAAATGTGTGGGAATGGGTAAACGACTGGTACAGTGTAGACTATTACAAATCATTAGCTGAAACCGGAAAAGTAACAAAAAATCCGCAAGGCCCTAATGCTTATTACGATCCTAATGATCCTTCTGAAATAAAACGTGTACACCGTGGTGGTTCCTTTTTATGTACGGATCAATATTGTACTCGCTACATGGTTGGAACTCGTGGAAAAGGCGAAATTCGATCTGCTGCAAATCATGTTGGCTTTAGATGCGTAAAAAGCATATAAGAACAAAATCAAAAAGGGATTTATAGAATTTATAAATCCCTTTTTTAATTCCCCAACTGCAAATAAAATTTTAAAATCATACCATTGAAAAATTTTTATATTTGCTAAAAAAACAAAAAAATGCAACATATCATAGATCGTTTTATCAGTTATGTAACAATTGACACTGAATCAGATCCAAATTCTCAAACAACTCCAAGTACAGAAAAACAATGGAATCTTGCCAATAAACTAGTTGAAGAACTAAAAGCTATTGGAATGCAAGAGGTTACAATTGACGACAAAGCATACATCATGGCTACTTTACCAAGTAATGTTGATCATGAAGTTCCTACAATTGGTTTTGTTTCGCATTTTGATACTTCTCCAGATTTCAGCGGAGCCAACGTAAAACCTCAGATTGTTGAAAATTACGACGGAAAAGATATTGTTTTGAATGCTGAAAAAAACATTGTTTTATCCCCAAATTACTTTAAAGATTTACTTTTATATAAAGGTCAAACCATCATTACAACTGACGGAACAACTTTATTAGGAGCTGATGATAAAGCTGGAATTACAGAAATTGTTTCGGCGATGGAATATTTAATTCAGCATCCTGAAATTAAGCACGGAAAAATCAGAATTGGTTTTACTCCTGATGAAGAAATTGGTCGTGGAGCGCACCATTTTGATGTTGAAAAATTCGGAGCGCAATGGGCTTATACCATGGATGGAAGTCAGATTGGGGAATTAGAATATGAAAATTTCAACGCTGCAGGGGCTAAAATCACTTTCAAAGGAAAAAGCGTTCATCCAGGTTATGCAAAAGGGAAAATGATCAATTCTATGCTTTTGGCAAATGAATTTATCAATGAACTTCCTGCTGGAGAAACACCACAAGAAACTAAAGGTTATGAAGGTTTCTTTCACATTCATCACATTAAAGGAAATATCGAAGAAACAGTTTTAGAACTTATTATTCGCGATCATAACAAAAAGAAATTCGAAAAAAGAAAAGAGCTTATTTTCAAGATTGCGAAAAGCTTCAATAAAAAATATGCTAAAAAATTCGGAGAAGATATTGTGATTCCTGTTGTAAAAGATCAATATTTCAACATGAAAGAAAAGGTTTTGCCTGTAAAACATATTGTTGATATTGCTGAAAAAGCGATGAGAGAATTAAACATAAAACCGATCATCAAACCAATTCGTGGCGGAACGGACGGATCGCAACTATCATTTATGGGATTGCCTTGCCCGAATATTTTTGCTGGCGGACACAATTTCCATGGAAAATACGAATATGTTCCTGCGGAAAGCATCCAAAAAGCAACTGATGTAATTGTGAAAATTGCTGAATTGACTGCTGTTCCAGGAATTTTTGACAAACCAGAAAATTCTAAAAAAAGAAAATAGTGGAAACTAAATCTGAAAATAAAGGCATGTGGAAATATGGCGCACAATGGGAAGAAGAATTGATTCTCCTTAAAGCCATTATTGACAAGACAGAACTTACTGAAACCACAAAATGGGGAGGTCCGGTTTTTGTTTATGAAAAGAAAAATGTTGTCGGAATTGGAGGATTTAAAGATTATTTTGCTTTATGGTTTTTTAATGGTGTTTTCTTAAAAGACGAGAAAAAGAAACTTATAAATGCTCAAGAAGATGTAACCAAATCTTTGCGTCAATGGCGATTTTCTTCTAAAGATGAAATTGACGAAACAGTTATTTTGGAATACCTAAAAGAAGCAATCGAAAACGAGAAACAAGGAAAAGTTATAAAACCTTCTAAAAAAGAAGCCATTGTTTCTGAACTTTTAAATAAAGAAATGGCTCAGAATCCAGCTTTGGCAGCAGCTTTTGAAAAATTTTCTCCTTATAAACAATATGAGTTTTTGGAATATATCGAAACAGCCAAACAGGAAAAAACCAAACTTTCGAGAATAGAAAAAGTGCTTCCTATGATTTTGGCGAACGTTGGGCTGAATGATAAATACAGGTAGGTTAAATTCCAAATTTTAAAATTCCAAATTCCAACCAACGCTACTGCCATCGTTGAGAAACTAAACATACAAGACCTTTGTCAAAGTTTTAAACTTTGACAAAGGTTTTTTTTCGAGCTTCGTAGAGAGTCGTTCCTCGGAATGAAAAAATTGAGACATTCATTTGTTAAACCATAAAAAAATCCCAAACTCCATTTTGGAATTTGGGATTTTAAATTTTATTGGAATTTAAAAAAACTTAAGCTTTTTTAGCATTCAAAGCTGCAGTTTTTTCTACTGAAAGTGCTGATCTGTCTAATTTCAATTTTCCTGACATTGTTTCAATTACAATTGTAGCTTCCCCTAGTTCAGTTAATTTTCCGTGGATTCCTCCAATAGTAACAACTTTATCTCCAACTTTTAAAGATTCCTTGAATTCCTTTTCAATTTTCGCTTTTTTCTGCGCTGGTCGAAACATAAACAAGTAAATAATTACTCCCATTAGACCAAGCTGAAGATACAACATGTAATTTCCCATTTTTTATATTTTATAATTATTGATTATTAATTTATTTTACATTAATCCTCGTCCTACTTTTACCATCTTTTTGTTAGCAGTAAGCTCTTTTACCAGATTATCTAAAATTCCGTTGATAAAAATACTGCTTTTTGGTGTAGAATACTCTTTTGCAATTTCTAAATATTCGTTAAGAGTTACTTTTACAGGAATTGATGGAAATTTCAAAAATTCGCAAATTGCCATTTTCAAAATAATAGTATCAATTTCTGCAATACGTTCGCTGTCCCAATTTGGTGTTTTGTCGTCGTATTCTTTTGCCAAAACTGCTTCGTTCAAAATAGTGCGTCTGAATAAATCCTTTGCAAAATCCTTGTCTTCAACATCTTTGTACAATTTCGGAACTCTGAAAGCATCTGGATCTTCTGTTTTGATTGCTTTCAATTGCTTGATAATATGTGTATTCACAACCGGAATATCATCAACCCAAGTCAATTTGTCGTCTTCAAGATATTCGTATAATTTTTCATTTGGAACAATTACATTTTCAAACAAATCAATTATAAATTGTCTGTCTTCTTCAAATGTATTTACATTATTCTTCATGTAATTCTTGTAAATATCACTTGCTTTAATATCATTCAAAAGCAAAATAATATAATCATCATTTAAAGACCAATTGTTGATTTTACGAGTTTCTAGAGCGATGCTAAGAGAATTGCTTTCGGCAAGAAGTTGAAAAATTTTGTTTTTGATAAATTTTTCATTCGGGTTACGTTCTGCTGCAGTTGCAAGGTGTTTTTTGCTTGATAAATGCAGGAATACTGATTCTTTTTTGCAAATTTCAATCAATGAAGAAAGCATTATAAGATATAAGTCCTGAATATTGTCTATGCTGTAAAAAAGAAATTTCTCTTCTTTTTCCATATTATCAGAACCGCTTTGATGCATTGCATAAATGGATTGCATTACTTTAACGCGTATGTGTCTTCTATTTACCACCTTGTAAGAACATTTAAAAATTAGTCTGCAAAAGTATAACTTTTGAAGCTTATTTTAAAATTAATTCGTAAAAAAGTAACAGTTTTGAGTCGCAGTTTTCAGTTTAATTCAAAAAAAATCTCAGTTTCCAGATAACCGAAAACTGAGATTTAAGATTGTAAACTAAAAAAAACTACTTTTTAGCGTTTTCTAATTTTCTTGCATCAATACGATTTTGAGCAATTGTAAGTGCCGCTTTATGCGTTGTAATTCCGTTTTTTACAGCATAATCGATAATTTCTAAAGTAGTGTTATAGATATTTTCGGTTTTAGCCATAATTTCAGGTTTTCCATAGTGAGCTAATTCAGCATAAACATTGATGATTCCACCAGCATTGATCAAGAAATCTGGAGCATATAAAATTCCTCTTTCTTGCAATCTTGCACCATGAACATTTTCATCTGCTAATTGATTGTTGGCAGCACCAGCAATAACTTTAGCTTTAATTTTGTTTACTGTATTATCATTGATGATTGCTCCCATTGCACATGGCGCATAAATATCAACATCAGCAGTATACAAATCTTCACCTGTGTAAATTGTTGCGTTGTATTTTGAAGCTACCTCATATAATTTTTCTTCATTGATATCCGAAATTGTAACCTGCGCTCCTTCTTTAGTCAAATATTCAACCAAAGCTTCACCCACGTGCCCAATTCCTTGAACCAAAACTTTTTTACCGTCTAAAACATCAGAACCAAATTGGCTTTTTGCTGCCGCTTTCATTCCTAAATAAACTCCGTAAGCTGTAACAGGCGAAGGATTTCCAGATCCACCTCTTTCCTCAGAAATTCCAGTTACATAAGGCGTAACGTCTCTCACTGTGTCCATGTCTTTTGTTTCCATTCCAACATCTTCAGCAGTAATATATCTTCCGCTTAAAGAGTGAACAAATTCTCCAAACTTGCGCATTAGTTCAGGCGTTTTTTGGGTTTTAGCATCACCAATAATAACCGCTTTACCTCCACCAATATTTAGTCCAGTAATGGCAGATTTATAAGTCATCCCTCTTGAAAGACGCAAAACATCGTTTAATGCCTCCCACTCGGTGTTATAATTCCACATTCTAGTACCTCCTAAAGCTGGCCCCATAACCGAATTATGAATACCAATAATTGCTTTTAAACCTGTATCTTTGTCATTGCAAAATACAATTTGTTCGTGATCGTCAAAAGATAATTGACCAAAAACAGGATCCATTTTTTGAAGTTCCTTTCCAGTTGCGAAAGTTGCATCCATAGCGCTAGTATTAATTAGTTAAAATTATGAATTTGTCAAAAAGACTTCTCAAACATAATTAAAAAATACACATGTGCTAATTTTTTATCTTTAAAATAACAATTTTACAATATAATTGTTTTGATTTAATTGCAATTTATTATAATTTTAATTAATGATAATTCATAATTTTAAATCAATTCAATATCACATTTCTTAAAAAAATGAAAGAATTAAGCTATTTAAACAAATATTTCATCAAATATAAATTCAGTTTTTCCTTTGGAATTTTAATCACAATAATCGCACAAATATTCTTTTTGTTTACTCCAAAACTGGTCAGTCATTCCTTTGACGTTATTGAACGGTTTTTAAAACTTTCAGAAGCAGATCAAAATTCAGCCATTATTAGAGAATTTTACAAACAAGATTTGATTCATAATGTGCTGTTAATCATCGGAAGTGCGATTGTAGCAGGTTTCTTGACTTTTTTAATGCGCCAAACATTAATTGTAATGTCACGCCACATCGAGTTTGATTTGAAAAATGAAGTTTTCAAGCAATACGAAATTCTTTCGCAGAATTTTTACAAACAAAACCGAACTGGAGATTTAATGAACCGAATTTCTGAAGACGTTTCAAAAGTTCGTATGTATGTCGGGCCTGCAGTAATGTATACAATCAATACATTTATACGCTTTGCGATCGTTATCATATATATGTATAATGTTTCGCCGCTTTTGACTTTGTACACGATTCTTCCGTTGCCAATTTTATCGTATTGTATTTTTAAATTGAGTTCAGAAATCAATAAGCGAAGCACCACTTTCCAGCAATATTTATCAAAAGTTTCCAGTTTTACACAAGAAATTTTTTCTGGAATTCGCGTCATAAAAGCCTATTCGTTAGAAAATCAGCATCAGAATAATATGATTGATCTTGCTGATGAAAGCAAAAAGAAAAGTTTGGATCTAGCTAAAGTACAATCGCTTTTTGGGCCGTTGATGATTGCGCTTATCGGAATCAGTAATTTGGTTGTGATTTATTTTGGAGGCGTAATGTACATTAACGGAAGTATCCCGAATATTGGAACCATTGCCGAGTTTATATTATATGTAAACATGCTGACTTGGCCAGTAGCGTCTTTGGGCTGGGTTTCGTCGATGGTTCAAGAGGCCGAAGCTTCTCAGAAACGTTTAAACGAATTTTTGAAATTGGAGCCCGAAATCAAAAACAACAATCCAAATTCATCTGAAATTCACGGTTCAATTGCTTTTGAAAATGTGAGTTACACGTATGAAGATACCAATATCGAAGCACTAAAAAATGTAACTTTTTCTGTAAAAAATGGAGAAACATTAGCCATTTTAGGAAAAACGGGATCTGGAAAATCGACTATTTTATCCTTAATTTCACGTTTCTATGATGTTACGGAAGGAAGAATTACAATTGATCAAAATGAGATCAGTACTTTGAACTTAAATGATCTGAGAAACAGCATTGGAATGGTGCCACAAGATGCTTTTTTATTCTCGGATACCATCAAAAACAACATCAAATTTGGCAACGAAAATGCTACTGATGAAGAAGTCATTGAAGCGGCGAAAAATGCTGTGGTTCATGACAATATCGTAGCATTCAACAAACAATATGACACTATTTTAGGTGAACGAGGCATCACGCTTTCGGGCGGACAAAAGCAACGTGTCTCTATTGCCCGCGCCATAATTAAAGATCCTGCCATTTTGCTTTTTGACGATTGTCTTTCTGCAGTCGATACAGAAACTGAAGAAACCATTTTAAGCAATTTATTTGAAATTTGTAAAAATAAAACTACAATTATTGTAAGCCACCGCGTTTCATCAGCTAAAAATGCTGACAAGATTATCATTTTGGAAGACGGTAAAATTATTCAACAAGGTTCTCATAATCAATTAATAAATCAAGACGGCTATTATTCATCGTTATATTTAAAACAACTTTCGGAAAAAGAATTACTTTAATTGTTGTGTAATAGATAAATTTTTATGATTTTTGAGTACTATTAATTCCAAAAAATGATAGAACGTATTATGAGAGAAAATGACATGTTAGAAAAAGAAGAGATTTTTTCTAAAGTATTACGCGCAGGAAGAAGAACTTATTTCTTTGATGTGAGAGCTACAAAAGCTGACGATTATTATATCACAATTACCGAAAGTAAAAAATTCACTGAAGAAGATGGTTCTTTTCATTTTAAAAAACACAAAATTTACTTGTACAAAGAAGATTTTAGTGCTTTTGCAGAAATACTAGAAGAAATGACTTCATATGTCTTGAACCACAAAGGCGAAGAAGTGATCTCTGAAAGACACCAAAAAGATTTTAAAAAAGAATACAGTTCTGATAAAGCTGAAACACAAAGATCAAGCTTTACCGATATTGATTTTGACGATATTTAGTCCTAAATAACTTTTTTTTAAAAAAGTACGAGTCCAATTTGTATAGCATTTTGGACTTTTTTTATATATTTATTTTTTGAGATGTGAATTGTAAAATGTGAGACGTACGATTTAGACATCTTCAACTTCCACGAAATACATTTTACTACTAACATTTTACATTCAACAAAAAATGAAAAAATTATTTTCCCTATTGGCTTTTGTTTTCATCAGCTTTTCAGCATTTTCACAAAAACTGGAATACGAAACCAAAACAAATATTCAATATTACAACGCAACGGCAAACAAAGCTGATAGCTACATTAACGAAAGATGCGTTTTAGATATTTATTATCCAAAAAACACTAAAGGCTTTGCAACAATCGTATGGTTTCACGGTGGTGGGCTGACAGGCGGAAGCAAAGAAATTCCTGAAGCATTGAAAAATAAAGGTTTTGCAATTATTGGTGTAAATTACAGGCTTTCGCCAAAAGTAAGAGCAGAAAAATGTATTGAAGATGCGGCAGCAGCAGTAAGCTGGGCTTTCAATAATATCGCTAGTTATGGTGGGGATAATTCTCTAATTTTTGTTTCTGGACATTCGGCTGGGGCTTATTTGACCTCAATGATTGGACTTGATAAAAAATGGCTCCAAAAAGAAGGAATTGATGCAAACAAAATCGCTGGACTTATTCCGTTTAGCTCACAATGCATTACGCATTTTGAAATTAGAAGACAAAACGGAATTCCTGAAAAACAGCCTACAATTGACGAATATGCTCCTTTATATCACGTTCGCGCGGATGCTCCGCCACTTTTGTTAATCACAGGAGATCGCGAATTGGAAATGTTAGGACGATATGAAGAAAACGCTTATATGGCAAGAATGATGAAACTTGTTGGACATACGCAAACAAAACTTTATGAATTAGATGGTTACGGGCACGGAATGACAGAACCCGGCTTTCCATTACTTGTCAATGAAGTAAACCGCATTTTAAAAGAAAAACAAACCAAGAAGTAAACTAACAACGACTTCTTTAGTTGAAAATTGAATAAAAATTTTAACACATAGAAACATAGTTCCATAGCTTTGGAACTGTTCTGAAAATAAAAGAAACAAGTTTCCACACATAGCCAAACTATGTGAATTTAAATTAGTGAAACGCCTTTTTTAATCTTCAAAAAACTATGTTTCTATGTGTTGAAAAAGTAAATTAGCTAATAACAAACTAAAATCCACGGCAATGGACACACAACTATTAATTCTACCAGGACTTGGAAATTCTGGAGAAAAACACTGGCAGACTTTTTGGCACAAAAAATTCGAAAATTCAATTCGAATTGTACAAGATAATTGGGATGAACCTTTACGCGAAGATTGGGTTTCCCGCCTGAATGAAGAAATTTCAAAATTAGAAAGCCCTACGGTTTTAGTTGCGCATAGTCTTGCCGTTTCCTTGGTATTGCATTGGGCAGAAAACAATTCTAATAAAAATATAATTGGCGCTTTATTAGTAGCTCCTGCTGATGTTGATTCACCAGAACACACACCCGAAGTAGTTCGAAATTTTTCACCAATGCCTCTTTACAAATTACCTTTTCCTTCAATTGTTGTCGCAAGCGAAAATGATCCGTATGCGTCATTCGAAAGAAAAAAACATTTTGCCGAAAAATGGGGAAGCGAGTTTGTAAACGTTGGCGAACAAGGCCACATCAACTCAGATTCTGATTTGAAATATTGGGAAGAAGGGCAGGAAATTTTGCAGAAGTTAATTGAGAAAATTACCAGTTAAAAAAAGTCACAAAAAAGAAAATAGTTTTTCACAAATAGGCAAATTTTAAAAACGTTCAATGAACAAAATAGAAGCCATACAAGACAAAAGTGATTATGAAGATTATTGGGACTTCATAAATTATCGAATTGACGACAATTGGTTAGATGAAAAACTTGATGAACTTTATCCAAATCGAATGTTCAGAGGACTTATTCCAACACTTGTATATTGGATGGAACATGAAGAAGAAAAAACAGTTGTTTGGAAACGAATATTACCAAGTGAAAATGAAACAACAATTTGCCCAATTTTGATGTGTCCAGACGACAATGATTTTTCCTGCACATTAATAGTTGCAGAAATCAAGAATTGTGGAGACTTAATACAATGGAAACGAATGGGTATTGATCAAACAAGAGAATGGGGTGCTGAAAAAGTTGGCTCTAAAGTAGAATGGTTTAATGAATTAGAAGACCTTAATTTTTCAAAACAAGATTATCTAAAAATGCTCGAAACCTTCACATTGCAACTAACCGTTGACAAATTGCGAATTGAAGAACATCTAAGAGAATGGAATGATACAAAATCAAATACCTAACACAGTTTTTGCGTTAGGTATCTTTCTATATCTTTAATTAAAAAACTATCCAATCCTTAACCCATTCGGAATTTTAAAATCAGGCGCTAATAAAATTACATCTCCCTCCTCGCCCACTGCACCAAGAACCAAGCATTCACTCATAAATTTTCCGATTTGTTTTTTCGGAAAATTCACGACCGCCACAATCTGGCGATTTATCAAATCTTCTTTTTTATATCGTTTGGTAATTTGTGCCGATGATTTTCGGATTCCTATTTCTGAACCGAAATCAATTGTCAATTGAAAAGCTGGTTTTCTTGCTTCGGGAAAATCATTTACTTCCATAATTGTCCCAACGCGCATATCGGTTCTTTCAAATTCATTCCAAGTTAAATCCATTCTAAAAATTGTTTATTTACAAACCTATCAATTTTGGATTTAATTCTGTTACCTCAGCAAAGCTTTTTTACCATAGCATCGAATTTTACCTATTAAAAAAAGTTTCTTATCTTTGCAAATTCAATAAAATCACTCATTGTGAATACTATAACAATATTTACAGTTTCTTCTTTGCTGTTTTCTTTTAGAAGAAAACCGCTTTCTGCTGTACTTATTTCACATAGTAAGGCCTTTATTAATTAGGCCTCCGTCTATTTCACTTTTCTTCTTTCAGGCGGAGGATTTACCTCAACTTTAAACATTTTTTACTTTGACAAAAATCAATTTTGGTCGGGTATTTTTTTGTTTTTCCATATTCAGCGTATTTCAAAAATTTAGTTTTCAAAAAGACTTCAACTGTATTGTGCTTTATATTCTAATAAGAAGAAAAATCTTTTAAAAAAGTATAACAATAAATTCAAACAGATATGAAACCAACACCCACTTTTAGCAAATCAGATTATCAATTTTTAAGAGATTTGATATTAAAAAGCAAGAATTCAACAAACACAAGAGAAGCCAATCAGCTTTCGCAGGAATTGGATCGCGCTATAATCAGCAAAGAAAGCGAATTGGATCCTTCGGTAATCAGAATCAATTCTGTTGTAACGATTGAAGATGTAAAAGCTCAAAAACAAATGAAAATACAAATTGTTTTGCCATCTGTTGCCGATTTAAAACAATCAAAAATTTCAATTCTTGCGCCTTTAAGCGTTGCCATTATTGGATTTAAGGAAAACGACCAAGTCGATTGGGAATTGCCTGCCGGAATCAAAACTTTAAAGGTAATTGCCGTTGACAATACAGAAGTATTTATTTCGTAACTTTTTAAACACCTCCAATTATGAAGGTGTTTTTTTTATATCTGTCTGAAAACAAAAAAACTATTCAATAGTAACATTGAATAGTTTTTTTTATGTTTTTCTCAAACGTAAATTATTACAATTGCGAATGAATATAGTTTGTTATTGAAGCCATGTTAGTATCATCCAACTTTGCTTTCTTTTGCATACGAACCAAAATTGGTTGCCATTCTTCTTTCGTAAATTTCGTTGGTTCGAACAATTTATGACATTTTGCACAATTGTTTTCGTATAAACTCTTACCTGCAGCAAGTTCAGGAGTTAGTTCCTTTGCTTTTGCAGTCTCAGTAACTGCCGGAGCAGCTGGAGTAGCAGGTGCTTTTTTTGAACCGCAAGAAGCTGCAAATAATGCGATCGCGGCTAAAGTTAAGATTTTTGATTTCATCGCTTGGTTTCGTTTTTAATTTAAGTAAATATAAAAAAATCCCATACGCCGCGGCATATGGGATTGTTATTTAAAACAATACTAAATTGCTTTCAAAATCTTATTTTACGTCCATTAATTCAACGTCAAAAATCAAAGTTGCGTGTGGTGGAATTACTCCTCCTGCTCCTGATGGTCCGTAAGCTAAATCAGATGGAATTACAAAACGAGCTTTGTCTCCAACTTGCAATAAAGCAATACCTTCGTCCCATCCTTCGATTACTTGTCCAATTCCTAATTTGAATTCAATTGGTTTTTTTCTTGGGTAAGATGAATCAAAAACTTTTCCGTTTTCTAAAGATCCTTCGTAGTGAACAGAAACTGTTTTTCCAGCTTCAGCTCTTTTTCCTTCTCCTTTTTGAATCATTTTATAACGTAAACCGCTTTCAGTTTTATCAAAACCAGCAGCTAATTGCTCCATTTTTGCTTCAGATTCTGCTTTTAAAGCCGCTTCTCTTTTCATACGAGCTCCTTTCAAAGAAATGAAAGCTTCGATTGCATTCCATTTTTGAGCTTCTTCACCAACTCTGATAATTTCTACAGACTCTAAAGCATCACCTTGAGCAACTGCATCAACGATATCTTGTCCTTGAACAACATGTCCAAAAACAGTGTGTTTTCCGTCTAACCAAGGAGTTGGAACGTGCGTGATGAAAAATTGAGAACCGTTAGTTCCAGGACCAGAATTTGCCATAGATAAAACCCCTGGACGGTCATGTTTTAAGCTTGAAACGAATTCGTCATCAAATTTATAACCTGGATCTCCTGTTCCAGTTCCTTTAGGACATCCACCTTGAATCATAAAATCAGCGATTACTCTGTGAAAGTTCAATCCGTCGTAGAATTTTTGCCCTTGAGGTTTTACTTTATTTTCCATATTTCCTTCTGCAAGAGCCACAAAGTTTCCTACAGTTCCTGGTGTCAAATCATGTGTCAATTTTACTAAAATCGAACCTTTGCTAGTATTGAATTTAGCGTATATTCCGTTTTCCATTGTTGTATTTTTTTTATTTGAATGCAAATTTACAAATTAATTTTTTATCAATTTGTCTTTCTATTTTTTAGATTTTGATTTATAAGTAAGGCCATAAACGGCTAATGACATTAGCGATAAAACCATACAACCAATAGCAACAGCATGCCATCCGCCAAGTTTCCAAAGCAATAATCCATATGCTGATCCAACTGCAGTTCCTAAAAAGCTAAATGACATAAATACGGTATTTAAGCGATTTCTAGCTTCTGGCAATAACGAATAAACTCGGGTTTGATTTGAAATGTGAACACCTTGAATTCCGATATCAATAAACACAATTCCAATTGCAATTCCGATTACGCTTTCAATCGAAAAATAAAAAATTAGAAAGCTTATCAAAATCAACAAACAACCGTAACCAACTGCAATTCTTGAATTTCCTTTATCTCCAATTTTTCCGACCAAAGGCGCTGCCAAAGCTCCAGAAGCACCCACAATTCCGAATAACCCAATTGTAGCACTATTAAAACCAAACGGTTCGCCCGAAAGCAACAAAACCATAGTGGTCCAGAAAGCACCAAATTGAGCAAAGCTGAAAACATTTATCGCCGTCGCTTCGCGCAAGACTGGTTGTGTTTTTATAAGCGTAAAAAGCGATTTAATCAATTCGCCATAAGTTCCTGAAAACTGAGGCTTGTTGACTGGAAATGTACTTTGAATGACAAAAAAGATCAATAGACAAATTGCAGCAGCAATATAAAACATCAATCTCCAACCCAAAACCTGACCGATAAAGCCACTTAATGTTCGCGAAAGCAAAATCCCAACTAAAAGGCCACTCATAATAGTTCCGATGACTTTTCCACGTTGTTCATGCGTACTCAAAGACGCGGCTAAAGGCAGAATGAGTTGTGGTACAATTGAAGTGATTCCGATTAACAAAGAAGCGATTTGTAAAATCAAAAAACTTTTTGCTGTCGCTGCAATCAATAAAGCAATTACAGAGGCAAAAGTGGTCATTAAAATTTGCTTTTTTCGCTCAATCTTATCGCCCAGAGGCACCATAAAAAACAACCCAACGGCATAACCAGCCTGAGTTAAATAAGTTATAGTTCCGGCATCTGCTTCGGGAATTTTAAATTCGTTGGCAATAAGTACAATCAAAGGTTGGCAGTAATAAAGATTTGCAACTATAAGACCAGTGCAAACTGCCATAAAAAGGACATTTGTTTTAGATAAATTCATGGTGCAAAAATACCAATCTAATCTTTAGCAAAACTTTAAAAAATCTATAAATTTTTAAATTTATTGAACCATATAAGTCATGTAAGTTCATTTAACTAAAAACTTAAATTTTCTTACATGACTTATATGGTTTATTTTTCAATTTTTAATAGTTCAAAAAATCTTCTCGCGCTGGACTGAAAACATCCGTCAACATTCCTTCTTCCAGACAAACAACACCGTGAACAGCGTGAGGCGGAATGTAAAAACTGTCGCCTTCTTTCAAGGTTTGTGTTACACCGCTGATTGTAACGTCAAATTTTCCGCTTGCAATATAAGTGACCTGAGAATGATAATGATCGTGCAAAACGCCAATACCTCCTTTTTCAAAATGAACATTTACAAGCATGATTCGATCATCAAAAGCGAGGATTTTTCGTTTTATTCCCTCACCAACTACTTCCCATTCTATTTCGTCTCCTTTTATAAATTCTTTGCTAGTTGCCATTTTATTTAGTTTTTAATTTTTTCAATGTCTTTTATCATTAGTTCCTGCCCTTCAGCCAAGTTATTCTTTTTGAAATATTGTTCCAGTTCATTCAGCCTTTTTACATTATCATATTTAAATCCAGAATTTAATTTTCTTTGACAAAGCGAGCACAATCGAAGCGAATGCTCGTCTGTTTCAGACAAACTATTTGTTCCATTCATAGCACAGTCGGCTTCAATGCAATGATGCAAACCAAACATATGTCCAATTTCGTGCGAACAAATTTTCAGCAATCGCTCTAAGCACAAACTGAAATCTGCATTTTCTAATCTCTTGTCATATAATCTGTGAATCGAACTAACGGCAATTTTATCTCTGTAAGATGCCAGTCCAAAAACATAATTCCATTCAGGTTTTGGATACAAATCCATTTCAGTAATTGCCATCAAAGCAATTCCCTTTTCGTGTTTTTCTTTCTTTAGAACACTATCCAAAATATAACCTGCCAAAAATTGTTCTTGGCCTAAATCGCCTTTTCTCCTAACATTTTTCGGAATAATATCATTTGAAATCTCTTTCAAAACCTTCGTCTTTAACTGAAAAAACACTTCCAAATATTCACGAACCAATTCAATTTGCTTTACTTGTTGTGAATTGAATTCTCCAATTGGCTGTAAATAAATAATATTTTCTTCTTTTGTCGGGACAACATGTTTTGTGTTTATAAATTGCTCAAAACGCTGCCCTTTTTCTGGATGAGAATACAACCAATCACCAAAAACCGGTTTTCCGAGTTTTACATCATTTGCTTTAATTTCTGTAAAATACGGATCTATTGGAAGATTTAATTCCGGATTTTCTTTTTTATTGGGTTTGCATGAACAGAAAACAACAAATAACAGAAAAAGAAGTTTCTTCATAAATTAAGCGACGAATTAAATTAGATTTTTTGAAATATAATCACAACTTGTTTTTATAGATTCAAAAGCATTTGGCACATAATTGTTCTCTTGTTCCACAAAAAAATGAACCATTCCAGATTGTTTTGCTTCTTTGAACAAAGGTTTAAAATCAATAAGTCCTGAGCCTACTTCAGTATTTAATGCTTGATTTGTCTTGTCCATATCTTTTACATGCCACATTTTAAAACGCCCTGGATTTTCTTTAAATAGTTTTAAAGAATCATTTCCAGATCGCGCAACCCAATATAAATCCAATTCAAAAAAGACTAAATCTTTATCTGTTTCTTTGAGCAAAATCTCATAGCCTGTTACGCCATCATATTTTTGAAATTCAAAATCATGATTATGATACGCCAATTTTAAACCGGCCTTTTTACACATTTTAGCCGCTTCATTTAATCGAGAAGCGATCTTTTTATAATCTTCTATACTTTTCCTAAAAGGCTCATTTACCCACGGAACAGTCAGGAATTCATTTTTCAAGACTTTAGCCGCTTCGATTGCCGCTATAAGCTCGTCGGTATTTCCATCGTACAAAAAGCTTCCTAAATTATAATGTCCGCTCACGGCTTTTAAGTTATTATCATCCAAAATCTTTTTTATTTCTTTTGGTGATAATCCCCAAAATTGATCTTTTATAGAAAAACCATACGTTTCAACGGTTGTGTAACCCGCTCTTGCGACCTTCTCTAAAGTTGATTTCACATCTTTTGGAAGTTCATCGCGTAAAGTATATAACTGTAATCCAATTTCTTTTTTGTTCATAGTAAAAGCTAATGAGGGTGCAGCTAAAACTGCCGCTGCAGCCAAGCTTGTGTTTATAATAAAGTTTCTTCTTGTTACCATTTTTATCTTAAAAAGTATAAAAGTAAAGCTACTCTTTTTATTGAAAGGCTACACAAATCAATCAAAAAAATGATTTTCGAAATTCGTTATGAAGCTTTCAAGAGCCTTTTCAGTATCAAAATTTGTTATTTTCCCTTCGTTATCTATTTTTCCGCGAATACCTTGTATTAAAAGCTGAGAAGTGGCATCAAATTTTGCTTCAAGTGTTTTCATTACCAATAAAAGTTGTTCATGACCCATTTCGCCTGAAGCCGACGCGGTGATAAGTCCTGTGGTTTTTCCAGAAAAAACAGTTGTCGAAACACACCATTCTAAAGCATTTTTTAAAGTTCCTGGCAAACTGAAAACATACTCTGGCGTACAAATTAATATACCATCAGCCTGAGTAATTTTATTTCTGAATTCGATAACTTTTTGTGGTGGAGTTTCCTGATCCAAGTCAGGATTAAAATGTGGCAATTGATCTATTTCTTCAAATATTTCAATTTCAAATTGTGGATTTATATTTTCTGAAATATATTTCAGAATTTTAAAATTGCTGGAATTTTTTCGAGTACTTCCGACAATGGCAAATATTTTTATTTTTTGAGAAGACATTGTTTTAGTTTAAAAAATCTTTGGAATTGATTCTTTAAAAATAATACTTATTTGCAAACGGAAAAAAATCTTTTTAAAACAAATGGTTTTATCAAATCATTTCACCGTCAATAAATTCATCCCTGCTAATTTATCAGAATCAATAGATTGCGGTGAAAAATTTTGCTTTTCATTTCTAAAAGAAGATATTTTTCCAGTTTTATCGACATACATGTAAATATAATTCCAATACATAGGGCCCGCCATTCTAGAATCGTGATCTTTATCTTTTTCATAAACCTGATCTGCATAAACTAGAATTTCTCCGCTGGAGGCATTGTCGAATGTTCGTATGGGAGTTCCCCAGCTTTTTATCAAATTTTGTTTGGTTTTCCCAATCCATTTATCTCCAGTATTTTTCGAGCTTGCGCATGCATATAACAACATTATAGCAAAGCATAAAACTATATTTTTCATTTGATTGTGATTTAGATTTAAGGCATTCGATAAAGCAGTAAAAATTTTATGTAATTCTACTTAAAATTAACACATAATCAATTACATAAAAACATTCGAATGTTATATAATTATTATCTAATTATTTGTAAAACAACAAATTGACATACACACTTTATACTTAAATCGCTTTTTTTCAATAAAAATAAATGCCCCCATATTTTGAATTCCTGTTTTTAAGTTTCTCCATATTTACTTTGTATCTTTGCACCCAAACTTTTGAAAGAGAAATGCGAATTGATATTATTACACTTTTACCGGAATTGTTAAGAAGCCCGTTTGAGGCTTCGATTATGAAACGTGCTATTGATAAAGGCTTGGTCGAAGTACATTTTCACAACCTTCGTGATTATAGCACCAACAGACAAAAAAGTGTTGATGATTATCCGTTTGGCGGTGGTGCCGGAATGGTGATGACGATTCAGCCCATTGATGACTGTATTACACATTTAAAAAGTCAGCGTGAATATGACGAAATTATCTATATGTCACCTGACGGCGAAACACTGAATCAAAAAATGGCAAACAAAATGTCTATGTATAAAAACATTATCATTTTGTGTGGCCACTATAAAGGTGTTGACCAAAGAGTTAGAGATCATTTTATTACGAAAGAAATTTCGATTGGAGATTATGTTTTGTCGGGAGGAGAATTGGGCGCTATTGTTTTATCTGATGCCTTAATTCGATTAATTCCTGGTGTTTTAAGTGACGAAACATCGGCATTGACAGACAGTTTTCAGGATAATTTACTATCAGGACCTATATATACAAGACCTGCCGATTACAAAGGTTGGAAAGTGCCTGAAGTTTTAACAAGTGGCCACGCGGCCAAAATTGACAAATGGCGCGAAGACATGGCTTTTGAACACACCAAAAATAGACGTCCAGATTTATTAGAATAAATTCCAAATTTTTAAAATTCCAAATCCCAATTAATCAACTAGTTAATAAATTAGAATTTGGAATTTATTTTTATTGGAATTTAATTTTTTTTATCTACATTTGCACCCGAATTTGACCAACCTCTGGCGAGATCCGTGAATGTTGTTCGGAATAAACTATAATTTAAATTATCATGGCAGATTTATTAAAATTCGTTCAAGACGAATTCGTTGCTAGAAAAGATTTCCCAGATTTCGGAGCTGGAGACACAATCACTGTTTTCTACGAAATTAAAGAGGGTGAAAAAACAAGAACTCAGTTTTTTAAAGGAGTTGTTATTCAAAGAAGAGGTTCTGGAAACACAGAAACTTTTACAATCCGTAAAATGTCTGGAGCAGTTGGTGTTGAGCGTATCTTCCCAGTAAACTTGCCAGCTTTGCAAAAAATCGAAATCAACAAGAAAGGTCACGTACGTAGAGCTAGAATTTTCTACTTCAGAGAACTTACTGGTAAAAAAGCTAAGATTAAAGATAAAAGAAGATAATCATTTATCAATCTGTTATAAAAAACTCGTTTCATATCATTTGAAACGAGTTTTTTTTATGCCTTTGTTTCCGCTACTGTCAAAACTGTAATTTTTTAATATCAAAATCATCGATTTGACAATTTAAGAAGCGCGAAATAACAATCTGATAAATCCTTCATTTCAAAATAAAACTACACCGTTTTCGGACTGTTTTTATTATATTTGCTCCGCTCGTTTTGAGCCGACTATACTTTTCATATCGTCATCCTTTGACGACACGATTATAAAAAAAAAAAAAAAAAAATGACACAGAATTCAAAAATTTTTTACACCTTAACTGATGAGGCGCCTTTATTAGCGACTTATTCTTTGTTACCAATTGTGCAGGCGTTTACTTCTACAGCAGGTATCGCTATTGAAACAAGAGACATCTCTTTAGCAGGAAGAATTTTATCTAACTTTCCTGAATCATTGACAGATGCTCAAAAAACTGGTGATGCTCTTGCTGAACTTGGTCAATTAGCTACTCAACCAGAAGCTAACATTATCAAATTACCAAACATTTCAGCATCTGTACCACAATTAAAAGCAGCTATCGCTGAATTACAATCTCACGGATACAATGTTCCAAATTATCCAGAAGATCCTAAAAATGATACTGAAAAAGAAATTAAAGCAAAATATGCAAAAGTATTAGGTTCTGCTGTAAACCCAGTTTTACGTGAAGGAAACTCTGACCGTAGAGCTCCAAGAGCAGTTAAAAACTTTGCAAAAGCAAATCCACACTCTATGGGTGCTTGGTCTTCTGACTCAAAAACTAAAGTGGCTTCAATGTCTGGTGGTGATTTTTACGGAAGTGAAAAATCATTAACTGTAAATGAAGCAAACGATGTAAAAATCGAATTCGTTGCTAAAGACGGAACTACAACTGTTTTAAAAGCAAGTACTCCATTAAAAGCGGGCGAAATTATTGACAGCTCTGTTTTAAGCGTAAGCAAATTAAAAGCTTTTGCTGCTGATGTAATCGCTGAAGCTAAAGCTGCAGGAGTTTTACTTTCTGTACACTTGAAAGCTACAATGATGAAAGTTTCTGATCCAATTATCTTCGGCGCTATCGTTGAAGTATATTTTGCAGACGTTTTCAAAAAATACGCTTCTTTATTCGCTGAATTAAACGTTGATACAAGAAACGGTTTAGGTGATATCTACGCGAAAATCGCTGGAAGACCTGAGCAAGCTGAAGTTGAAGCTGCGATCGATCAAGCAATCGCTAACGGTCCTGCTTTAGCAATGGTTAATTCTGATAAAGGAATTACAAACTTACACGTTCCATCTGACGTAATCGTTGATGCTTCTATGCCAGCAATGATTCGTACTTCTGGACAAATGTGGAACAAAGAAGGAAAAGCACAAGATACATTTGCTGTTATTCCAGATCGTTCTTATGCTGGTGTTTACACTGCAACTATCGATTTCTGTAAAAAACACGGTGCTTTTGATCCAAAAACAATGGGAAGTGTTCCTAACGTTGGATTAATGGCTCAAAAAGCAGAAGAATACGGATCTCACGACAAAACTTTCCAAATGAAAGCTGACGGTGTTGTTCGTGTAGTTGATGCAAACGGAACTGTTTTAATGGAGCAAAACGTTGAAGCTAATGACATTTTCAGAATGTGTCAGGCAAAAGACGCTCCTATTCAGGACTGGGTTAAATTGGCTGTAAACAGAGCTCGTTTATCTAGTACTCCTGCTGTTTTCTGGTTAGACGAAAACAGAGCACACGATAGAGAATTGATCGTAAAAGTTCAAAAATACCTTAAAGACTACGATACTACAAACTTAGATATCCGTATTTTAAACCCAGTTGCTGCTACTGAATTTACTTTAGACAGAATCATCAAAGGTTTAGATACTATCTCTGTAACTGGAAACGTTTTACGTGACTACTTAACAGATTTATTCCCAATTTTAGAATTAGGAACTTCTGCTAAAATGCTTTCTATCGTTCCTTTAATGAACGGTGGTGGATTGTTCGAAACTGGTGCTGGAGGATCTGCTCCTAAACACGTTGAGCAATTTACAGAAGAAGGATATTTACGTTGGGATTCATTAGGAGAGTTTTTAGCTCTTGGTGCTTCATTAGAGCATTTAGGACAAACTTTGGACAATTCTAAAGCAATCGTTTTATCTGAAACTTTAGATCAAGCTAACGATAAATTCTTAGCAAACGACAAATCTCCAGCTCGTAAAGTGGGTCAAATCGATAACCGTGGTTCTCACTTTTATTTAGCATTCTACTGGGCTCAAGCTTTGGCTGCTCAAACTAAAGATGCTGAATTAAAAGCGATCTTTACTCCAATTGCTGCTGAATTTGAAGTTAACGAAGCTAAAATCGATGCTGAATTAATTGGTGCTCAAGGAAAAGCTCAAAATATTGGAGGTTACTACCAACCAACTCCAGAATTGGTAAGCAAAGCAATGCGTCCTAGCGAAACATTCAATGCTATTATTGCTAAAATCAAATAATTTCTGAGCATTATAATGTGCTACTGCAAATAAATAAAAAAAGGCAACCTTAAACGGTTGTCTTTTTTGTTTATCTTAACTAAGATTTAACAGCCCTTCGATTTTAATATATTAGTAAGAATTCTTAACTATGTAAACCAAAATAAAAAAGATGTTTATACGAAAGATTGGCATACTTATTTTTTTAATTTTAACTGCGTTTACATCGTATTCTCAAGAAAAATTCACTCTTAGCGGTACTATAAAAGATAATAAAAGCAATGAAACCCTAATTGCTGTCAACGTCTATATTCCTTCTTTAAAAATTGGAACTACTACAAACGAATACGGATTTTACTCGCTGACCATTCCCAAAGGAGAATACCAAATCGAAATCAGTTATGTAGGCTACCAAACACTTCAACAAAACATTCTTTTAAACCAAAACACTAAAATGAATTTCAGCCTGAGTGAAGGCGAAGGTCAGGAATTGCAAGAAGTTGTAATTAAGGAAAACAAAGGCAAAATCAACACCAAATCGCCTGAAATGAGTGCCAATAAGCTCTCGATTGCGACTATTAAAAAAATGCCCGTGGTTTTGGGAGAAGTTGACGTTCTAAAATCTATTTTATTGCTTCCGGGTGTTACAAATGCAGGCGAAGGCGCATCGGGATTTAATGTTCGTGGCGGTGGCGCCGATCAAAATTTGATTCTGCTGGACGAAGCGACTATTTTTAATTCTTCACACGTTTTTGGCTTTTTCTCGGTTTTTAATCCAGATGCGATTAAGGACTTGAAATTATACAAAGGAGGAATTCCAGCACGTTTTGGCGGAAGAGCTTCATCTGTTTTGGATATTTATCAGAAAGATGGAAACAGCAAAGATTTTCATTTAAATGGAGGAATCGGATTAATCTCAAGCCGACTTTTAGCAGAAGGTCCTTTGGTAAAAGATAAAGGTTCGTTTTTAATTGGCGGAAGAGCTTCTTACGCCCACTTATTCCTAAAACTTTCTGAAGATCAAAAAGACAATTCGGCTTATTTTTACGATTTGAACACCAAATTGAGCTATAAATTAAACGACAATAACAGCTTGTATTTATCAGGGTATTTTGGTCGTGATGTTTTCAGCTTAAATAAAAGCTTTACCAATATTTACGGAAATTCAACCTTAAACTTGCGTTGGAATCATCTGTATTCAGATAAATTGTTTTCGAATTTGTCTTTGATCTACAGCGACTATTATTACGGTTTAGATCTTGATTTTGTTGGGTTCAAATGGGATTCGGGCATTCAAAACTATAATATCAAATACGACTTCAAACATTATATTTCGGATAAATTCAAATTGAGTTATGGCTTAAACGGAATTTATTACAAATTCAATCCTGGAACCATTAAACCAAGCAGTCCTGAATCAGGAATTAATCCAGATCAATTGGATAAAAAATATGCTTTTGAGCCTTCTATTTATATTGATGCCGAAAATCAGCTTTCGAAAAAAATCACAATTGCCTACGGATTGCGATACAGTTTGTTTTATCGTCTAGGTCCTTCTTATGTAAATCTATACGAAAACAACAATCCCGTAATTTTTGATACTGACATGCAGATTTATGAAAAAGCAACACCAATTGGCACTGAATATTATGGCAAAAACAAGTCGATCAAGAATTATAATAATCTAGAACCGCGTTTTTCGATTTCGTATCAATTGAATGACGACCAAGCCATAAAGGCAAGTTATAATCGAATGGCGCAATATCTTCAGTTGATTTCAAACACCTCATCGCCTACTCCACTTGACGTCTGGATGCCAAGCGATAATTACATCAAACCTCAAATTGCAGATCAGGTTGCCGTGGGTTATTTTAGAAATATTGAAAACAGCGCTTATTCGCTAGAAGTTGAAACCTATTACAAAAAAATCCAAAACCGACTCGATTACATTGACGGAGCCGACTTAATTGCAAATAATGCTATTGAGCAGGTAATTCTAAACGGACAAATGCGTGCGTATGGTTTAGAAATTATGGTAAAGAAAAACGAAGGCAAATTCAATGGATGGATTTCATATACTTTATCAAAATCAGAACAGCAGACGCCAGGAAGAACTCCCGAAGAAACCGGAATCAATAATGGACAATGGTACAGCTCTGCATATGACAAAACACATAATTTAGCCATAACTTCAGCTTATAATTTGAACGAAAAATGGTCGTTTGGTGCTAACTTTGCGTTGCAGTCGGGAATGCCAGTGACTTACCCGAATGGACAATACGAATATTTAGGAATTACAGTGCCGAGTTATGGTTTACGAAATGAGAATCGGTTGCCAGCTTACCATCATTTAGATGTTTCGGCAACTTTGACTCCGAGAAAAAACAAAGATCGAAACTGGAAAGGAGAATGGGTTTTTAGCATTTATAATTTATACAATCGCCATAATGCAGCGTCAATTAATTTCCGCCAAAATACAGATACAGGCGAAAATGAAGCCGTTAAAACATCCATTTTTGGAATTGTGCCTGCGGTGAGTTATAATTTTAGGTTTTAAAAATCACTTTTTGTTAAAAAAGAAAACTATGAAAAAAGTTGCCTTATTACTACTATTTTTTATCTCGATTTTCTTTACCGGATGTGAAGAAGTTGTCGATGTTGATTTAGAAACTGCACCGCCAAAATTGGTTATTGAAGCCGCAATTAACTGGCAAAAAGGTACAACTGGCAGACAACAAACCATAAAGCTGACTACAACAACGGGGTATTTTGAAAATGTAATTCCAACCGTTTCTGGTGCACGTATTTTTATAAGAAATAGCGCCAATGAGCAATTCAATTTCACTGAAGTCCCAAAATCTGGCCGTTACGTATGCACCAATTTCAAGCCGGTTTTAAATCAGGAATATACTCTGACGGTAATTTCAAATGGACAAACCTACACAGCAACTGAAACATTGATGTCTGTTGCACCCATTACACATATTGAGCAAAACAATCAAGGCGGTTTTACTGGAAAAGATATTGAAATCAAAGCTTATTTTAATGATCCCGCAGATGCTGATAATTTCTATTTGTACAAATATGTTTATTCCAACAAAATCAAATCAAACTATTACGTGGATGAAGATAAGTTTTTTCAAGGCAACGAATTTTTCAGCCTTTCAGATGATGACGAATTAAAATCTGGAGATGAAATCGAAATCACTCATTTCGGAATCTCGAAACAATATTATAACTACATGAGTATTTTGGTAAGCATTGCCGGAAGCAATGTTGGCGGACCTTTTCAATCCCCTCCAGCAACGGTGAAAGGAAATGTCATCAACACAACAAATAAGGAAAATTATCCGCTTGGCTATTTTTCATTGAGCGAAACTGATCTTAAAAAATACACTATAAAATAAACTACCCAAAATGGAAGCCCAAATTAAAATTTTAACCGAAAAAAAATTAGTCGGCAAACATATTGTAATGTCATTTATGGAAAACCAAACCTTTCAATTATGGAGCAGTTTTATGCCAAGACGAAAGGAAATAAAAAATACGGTTGATACTAATTTATATTCACTTGAAGTTTTCCCAAATGGATATTTTGACAATTTTGATGCTAGCAAAACTTTCCAAAAGTGGGCTGCAGTTGAAGTACGAAACTTTCCTGTACTACCAGACGAAATGGAAACTTTGACAATTCCAACAGGAATTTACGCTGTTTTTATTCATAAAGGCCCTGCAAGCGACGCCCATAAAACATATCATTCTATTTTTGCTGAATGGTTGCCAAATTCAGAATACACAGTTGACGACAGACCGCATTTTGCTATAATGGGTGAAAAATACAAAAAAGACGATCCAACTTCTGAAGAAGAAGTTTGGATTCCAATAAAAAACAGACCTTAATTCATTGCACTATCATGTTGATCGAAACTCTAAAATCATTATTTGAACGCGATCTCAACAAATTAAAAATTGAGATCGAATCGTATCAAAACGAAAGCAATCTGTGGAAAATTGACCTAAACATTTCCAATTCAGCTGGAAATCTTTGTCTGCATCTTATGGGAAATATCAATACATTCATTGGCGCAGAAATTGGGAAAACCGGTTATGTTCGAAATCGTCCTTTGGAATTTTCTTTAAAAAATATTCCGAAAGCAGCATTGATTCACAAAATAGAAGAAACCATTACCGTAGTAAATAATGCTCTCGATTCACTATCTGAAACCGATTTAGAAAAAATTTATCCTCAAATCGTTTTCGAAAAAGAAATGACAACGGGATTTTTCTTGGTTCATCTTTCAACACATTTAGCGTATCATTTAGGGCAAATAAACTACCATAGAAGACTCTTAGATTTCTGATTTAGATTAAAAATTGCATAAATACATTTTCTAATTATCTAATTTTCTAATTAACTATTATCTACCTTTGCAGCACATTCAAAAAAACGCATATGTCATCACATCATATAGTCCGCGACGATCAGGAACCTGCTTTAATTATTGCTAATGGAGCCGCCTGCAGTCCCGAACTATTAGGACAATTGCTGGAATGGTCGCCATTGGTTGTAGTTTTAGATTCGGCTATTGAAAGAGTTCTTGAATTAGGAATAAAAGTCGATGTGCTTCTTGGCGATTTTGACCGTGGTTTTGATCCAGAAATTTACAGAACATCGCAATATCCTATTGAAATTGTTCATACCGAAGATCAAGACAAAACCGATCTCGAAAAAGCTTGTGATTATCTTGTTGAACGAAAAATTCCGGCTGTAAACGTTGTTTGGGCAACAGGAAAACGTGCCGATCATACCATTACTAATCTTACGAATATTGTTCGTCATCGCGATTCGCTTAAAATTGTGATTCTAGATGATCATTCAAAAATATTTCTTTTGCCAAGAAAATTTGAAAAATGGTATACAGCACAAACTCCAATTTCTCTAATTCCAATTGGTGTTGTAAACGGCATTTCTTCTACTAATTTAAAATACGAACTGAACAACGACACGCTCACAATGGGCTACAGAACCGGAAGTAGTAATTCAGTTGAAAAAGACGGACTTGTAACAATCACGCATCAGGAAGGCGATCTTTTGATGATGGAATGTTTTGATTAAGAAAGTCTCAGCGGGACGAAATAACCTTCAAATTATTACCAATTTTAAAATACAAAGTATTTTGTAGAGACGCACTGCAGTGCGCCTCTACGGAATATTGGATCGATCATAAATCAATTATAAGGAATCCATATCTTTGCATTCGAAATCAAACAAAATGAAAGCAAACGACAATTCTGAAAAAAGCATTTTACACCCAAGAAATCTTCATCGCAATCGCTATGATTTTGAAAAACTGATTTCAAATTGTCCAGATTTAAAAGCTTTTGTTTCAATAAACAAACACGGAATTGAAACCATAGATTTCAGCAATCCGCTTGCTGTAAAAACGCTTAATAAAGCTTTATTACAAACCTATTACGACATTCAAAACTGGGATATTCCTAAAAATTACCTTTGCCCGCCAATTCCTGGACGTGCCGACTACATTCATTATATCGCCGATTTATTGGCCGAAACCAACAACGGAATTATCCCAACAGGAAATTCGGTTTTAGGCTTAGATATCGGAACAGGCGCTAATTTAATTTATCCGATATTAGGAAATAGTATTTACGGCTGGGTTTTCGTTGGAACCGATATTGACGAAAAAGCAATTGAAAATTGCAGCAAAATTATTGAGGCAAATCCAAAATTAGTCGACGACATAAGTTTACAACAACAAACTGAACCAAGATTTATTTTCAAAAACATAATCATTCCCGAAGACAAATTTGCTTTCACGATATGTAATCCGCCTTTTCATGCATCGGCAGAAGAAGCAAACAAAAGCGCCTCGAGGAAAGTTTCGAATCTAAATCCGAAAGAAAAAAGAAACACAAATCCTGTTTTAAATTTTGGAGGCCAAAATGCTGAATTGTGGTGCAAAGGAGGCGAACTCGCGTTTATCACTCAAATGATTTACGAAAGTGTCAAATATCCATTGCAATGTTTATGGTTCACCACCTTAGTTTCAAAAAAGGAAAATCTTGCTTCGATTTACAAAATCCTGAAAAAAGTAAATGCCGTTTCTATCAAAACAATTGATATGGCTCAAGGCCAAAAAAGCAGTCGTATTGTGGCTTGGAGTTTTTTGAGTGAAGCGGAACAGAAATCATGGAAATTTTAAATCATTGATTTTCAATCTCAAATCTTGATTATCTAATTTCCTTTTGCTACATTTAATATAAACTATTAAATAACAGTAACATGGCAGAATATATTGGTTATCTCGCATCCGTTTTTATTGTTGGAGGCTTTTTGCTGAAAGATCTCAGAACAATTCGGTTTATTAATATGTTTGGCTGTATTTGTTTTGTCATTTATGGCATCTTCTTGAAAGATTATCGCGATTTTAATCAATGGCTTTTGCCAGTTATTATTCCAAACTTGATTTTAGCTTTTGTTCAAATTTATCATTTAACAGCAAAAAAGGCCTAAAGATTAAAATTTTGATATTTTCTGTTAAAATTCTGAAACTTGCTCAGAATTAAATTGTTGTACTTTTAAAAGTAAATTGAATTTTATGCGTACTTCAAAAATACTTATTCGGATATTCATTATTCTTTTACTCACCGCTTGCGCTTCAAAAAAAGCAAAATTTGAAGATTATGTTTTCAAAACCAGAAGCGACAAACAAAATTATACCACCGCTTACGACAAAGCACTAAAACTTTGGGACATTCCGTACACCGAAGAAAATGTGAAAACCAGTTTTGGAACAGCACACGTTATTATGGCAGGACCAAAAAACGGAAAAGATTTAGTTTTACTTCATGGAATGGATGCCAGTTCTACTATGTGGTATCCAAACATTAAAGTATTGGCTAAAAATCATCGCATTTATGCCATAGATTTTTTAATGGAACCCAATAAATCTACTTTGACGGCAAAACCGCTTTCAAAAGAAGAAATGGTCATTTGGTACAATGAAATATTCGATCATTATAAATTGAAGAAATTCGATATTATCGGAGCTTCACGGGGAGGCTGGATCGCAACTTTATTGGCTACACAAAAAGACAATTCTATTGATAAAATCGTTTTGCTAAGTCCAGCGCAAACTTTTAAGTTTATTGACAAAATGGGAAAAACGACAACAGCTTTAATGCTTAAACTTTTTCCGAGCGAAAAGAAATTTGGAAAAACATTAGAAACCTTTTCTACGCATCCGGAAAAAATCAGTCCTGTTTATAAACGACAATTTTATTTGGCTAATAAATATGCAAAATCAAACTCTAGCATGCTTAAAATGACGCCTTTTTCAGATGACGAATTAAAGTCGATTCAGAATCCGGTTTTAGTTTTAATTGGCGATAAAGATGTTATAAATTCGGAGGAAAGTTTAGAACGCGCCAAAAAATATCTTCCACAAACCAAGACAATAATGGTTAATGATGCTGGACATTTTTTAAGTATTGATCAGTCAAAATTTACAAATGATGCTATGATTAATTTTCTCGAAAAGCCTTCAAACTTCGTATCTTTACAAAACTAATTTTTCATCCATAAGAAATGAATTTTCAAGTAGCTTCAGAATATAGTCCAAAAGGAGATCAACCGCAAGCCATACAAAAACTTGCACAAGGTGTTGAAGATGGCGAAAAATATCAAACTTTATTAGGAGTTACAGGATCCGGAAAAACATTTACGGTTGCAAATGTTATTCAGGAAGTACAACGTCCGACTTTAGTTTTGGCACATAACAAAACTTTGGCTGCGCAATTGTATTCAGAATTCAAGCAATTTTTCCCAAATAATGCGGTTGAATATTTCGTTTCTTATTACGACTATTATCAGCCGGAAGCTTTTATGCCTGTTACAGGTGTTTTTATTGAGAAAGATTTATCTATCAATGAAGAATTAGAAAAAATGCGTTTGAGCACGACTTCTTCCCTACTTTCTGGGCGTCGTGATGTTTTGGTTGTTGCTTCAGTTTCATGTTTGTATGGTATTGGAAATCCTGTCGAATTTCAGAAAAACGTTATTGAAATCACAAGAGATCAAGTGATTTCGAGAACTAAATTATTACATAGTTTGGTTCAAAGTTTATATGCCAGAACGGAAGCCGATTTTAATCCGGGAACTTTCAGAATCAAAGGCGATACGGTTGAAGTGTATCCAAGTTATGCCGATGATGCGTATCGAATTCACTTCTTTGGAGATGAAATTGAAGAAATTGAATCATTTGATGCTCAGACTTCCAAAGTAATTGAAAAGTTCAAAAGATTGACCATTTATCCTGCCAATATGTTTGTGACTTCACCGGAAGTTTTACAAGGTGCGATTTGGCAAATCCAACAGGATTTAGTGAAACAAGTGGATTATTTTAAAGAAATAGGGAAACATCTGGAAGCAAAACGCCTTGAAGAGCGAACGAATTTCGATTTAGAAATGATTCGCGAATTGGGTTATTGCTCCGGAATTGAGAATTATTCTCGTTATCTCGACGGACGTGAAGCCGGAACAAGACCTTTCTGTTTGTTAGATTATTTTCCGAGCGATTACTTGATGGTTGTAGACGAAAGCCACGTAACGGTTTCCCAAGTTCATGCAATGTACGGAGGCGACCGCAGTCGTAAAGAAAATTTGGTGGAATATGGTTTCCGTTTGCCTGCCGCAATGGATAACCGACCTTTGAAATTTGAAGAATTTGAAGCTTTGCAAAATCAAGTGATTTATGTTTCGGCAACTCCAGCCGATTATGAATTACAAAAATCGGATGGTATTTATGTAGAGCAAATTATTCGTCCAACGGGATTATTAGACCCAACAATCGAAGTACGTCCGAGTTTGAATCAGATTGATGATTTGATTGAAGAAATTCAGGTTCGATGCGAATTGGATGAAAGAGTTTTGGTCACCACTTTAACTAAAAGAATGGCTGAAGAATTAGCCAAATATTTGACAAAAGTGAATATTCGTTGTCGTTACATCCATTCTGAAGTGGATACATTAGAGCGAATCGAAATCATGCAAGATTTACGAAAAGGTATTTTTGATGTTTTAATTGGGGTAAACTTACTTCGTGAAGGTTTAGATTTACCCGAAGTTTCATTGGTTGCGATTTTAGATGCTGATAAAGAAGGTTTTTTAAGAAACCACAGATCGCTGACGCAAACTATTGGGCGTGCCGCACGAAACTTAAACGGAAAAGCGATTATGTATGCCGATAAAATTACAGCAAGCATGCAACGCACAATCGACGAAACGAATTATAGAAGAACCAAACAAATTAATTTCAACGTCGAAAATAATATCGTTCCGCAAGCTCTAAACAAGAAAATTGAAAGTGCGTTTACTAAAAATCCTTTAGTTGAATACGAATTAGGACATACATTGCCTGTCGCTGCTGAGCCAGAAACAGCATATATGTCAAAAACTGATTTGGAAAAATTGATTCGTGAAAAACGAAAATCAATGGAAAAAGCAGCTAAAGAATTAGACTTTTTACAAGCAGCTAAACTTCGTGACGATATCAAAAAACTTCAGGAACAATTGCCTTAATTGTGCTGTTCCTGAAAAACTTTCAATAATTTTTTAGGGTCAATTATTGCATTTGGTGCCTTTTTCATCAATTCCAAAACTCGTTTTACCGCACCAGGATTTAGTCCCATTTCAAGTGCAATTTGATGAATGGCATGCGATTCTTTTTCGTGTAAAACACCATCGCAGTGCATAATCAAAGCCAATCTGTAGAATTGCTGTATGCGTTGAAACTCGGATCTGTTTACTTTTACAGCATGTTCTTGATGAAATAAATCTCTAAATTCTTCTTTGCTGATATTCAATTCTTCGGCAACAATCCAAAGAAAATCAACCTCGCGTTTGTGCAAATGTCCATCAATAGTAGCAAAAGCGATCATTTCTAAAAGTAAACTTCTTTTTTCTTCTTCGGTGTTCATCAAATTATTATTTTTAGCTAAATTATTACATTAAATCTAAAACACAATAAGGAATGGTTCGAGGATTTTTCTTTTTTATATTTCTGTTGACATTTACTTTTGGAAATGCACAGGAAAGCACGGCTTCAAAGAATGTTTCGACTTTTACAATTGAAGCGCCTCAGCTTAAGACCACAAAAAAAATATGGCTTTATCTGCCTGAAGGTTATTCGGCTTCGCCCAAAAAAAGATACAGCGTGATTTATATGCACGATGCACAAAATTTATTTGATGCCAAAACTTCTTTTGTGGGCGAATGGAATGTTGATGAAAAACTCGACAGCTTAAAAGCTCCCGTAATTGTTGTAGGAATTGAACATGGAAATGATAAGCGAATTGATGAATTAACACCCTTCAAAAATGAGAAATACGGTGGCGGAAATGCCGATAATTATCTTGACTTTATCGTTAACACTTTAAAACCTTATATCGACAAAAATTACAGAACAAAAACAAAAGCCAAAAACACGACAATCATGGGAAGTTCCCTTGGCGGACTCGTTTCGTATTACGGAGCAGTAAAATATCCTCAGGTTTTTGGAAATGCCGGAGTCTTTTCGCCTTCATTTTGGTTCTCAAATGAGATCTATACGTTTACTGAACAATCACCTAAAATCAAAACTAGATTTTATTTTTTATGTGGCGATAAAGAAAGTGATGATATGGTCAAAGATTTAGAAAAAATGGAGCGCCTGTTAGATAAAAATCGCTGTTATTGCCTTCATTTAAGCAAAACAAAAATTGTAAAAGGCGGTGAACATAATGAAAAATTGTGGCGAGACGGTTTTGTAAAGGCTGTTTTATGGCTTGGTTATTGAGACTAAAAAACAAAGAAAAATAGCATACTAATGAAATTAATTTTAAGAGAATATAATTTAAAACTCAAACATACTTTCACGATTTCACGTGAGTCGATTGATTTTCAACCTTCGTTAATTGTGGAATTACAAAGCAATGGTTTTTCTGGTTTTGGCGAAGCGACTTCAAATCCGTATTACAAAACTACGGTTCCAATGATGATCCAAGATTTGGAAGAAATCAGAAACATTATCGAGACTTCAGAACTTGAAACTCCTGATGTTTTTTGGGCAAAAATTCATCCGTATTTAAAAGATGACATGTTTGCTTTGTGCGCCTTAGATTTGGCTTACAATGATTTGTATGCTCGAATAAAAGGTAAAAAACTCTACGAATTGTGGAATTATACCACAGAAAAAAATCCGATGACGGATTATACGATCGGAATTGCTTCTATTGAAAAAATGGTTTCTAAAATGCAGGAACTTCCTTGGCCTATTTATAAAATCAAATTAGGAACCAAAGAAGATATTGCTATTGTAAAAGAACTTCGAAAACATACCAATGCTGTTTTTAGAATTGATGCCAATTGCGGCTGGGGCGTTGAAGAAACGATCAACAATGCTATCGAATTGAAAAAACTTGGTGTAGAATTTCTAGAACAGCCAATGAAAGCGAATAATTGGGAAGCGCATAAAGAAGTTTTCAAACATTCTGTTTTGCCCGTTATTGCTGATGAAAGCTGTATTATTGAAGAAGATGTCGCAAAATGTTTCAATCATTTTCATGGCGTAAATGTGAAATTAGTAAAATGTGGCGGATTGACTCCTGGAAAACGCATGATTGAAGAAGCTAAAAAATTAGGTTTGAGAACAATGGTGGGCTGTATGACCGAATCTACTGTTGGAATTTCTGCTATTGCGCATTTGCTTCCACAATTGGATTATGTTGATATGGATGGCGCATTGCTTTTGGCCGAAGATATCGCAACCGGTGTTACAATCAAAAACGGCATCGTGAATTATTCAAGTCTTAACGGAACAGGAGTTACATTGCTATAAAATGATAGTCGAAAAATTTCCAGACCGCATAATTGAAGTGGACCAAAAGCACTATTTGTATTTTGGTGGCACTGCCTATCTCGGACTTCCAACCAATGCGGCTTTTCAGGATTTGGTAATTCAGAACATTTTGAAATGGGGAACAACGTACGGAAGCTCGAGAACAGCAAATATTCAATTAGATGCTTACAGTGCTGGAGAAAACTTTATGTCCTCTCATATTGGAACAGAAGCTACAGTTACGGTGTCATCTGGAATGCTGGCCGGTAAATTGGTTTTGGAAAAAATGAAAAACCAAACCGATTGCTTTTTTCATTTAAATGAAACGCATTCGGCTATTAAAATTGAAAACAGTCTTCCTGTTTTTGAAAATGATAAATTAAATGATCGTTTATTAAATGCTGAAAAAGAACGAATAACGATTTTAACTGATGGAGTGCCTTCATTTCAAACGAAACCAGTCGACTTATCTTTTTTAAACCAAATTTCAAAATCTAAAGAAATTACGTTACTAATTGATGAATCGCATTCGCTTGGAATTTTAGGCAAAAATGGTTCAGGAATTTATGCTTCAATAAATTTTCCAGTTAAAAGAAAAATCATGGTTTCGTCTTTAGGAAAAGCATTTGGCGTAACCGGCGGTATCATTGCTTCAGATTCTGATTTCATTAAAGAAATAAAAGAACTGGAAACTTTCACGAGCGCT
This sequence comes from Flavobacterium mesophilum, assembly GCF_039581405.1. Classification (NCBI taxonomy): domain Bacteria; kingdom Pseudomonadati; phylum Bacteroidota; class Flavobacteriia; order Flavobacteriales; family Flavobacteriaceae; genus Flavobacterium; species Flavobacterium mesophilum. The sequence goes on from NZ_JBCPXZ010000001.1 coordinate 1,062,369, forward strand.
GCGGGCATGAATCCTGCTTTTGTGCAAACGCTTTCAGATGCTTCAGAAATCTATAAAACACAACATCAAAAATTACTTGATAATTTAAGTTATATCGATTCGATTCTAATTCAACATAGCAATATCAAATTTGACAAAAACTATCCTTTAATTTATTTATTATCAAAAGAGTTGGTTGACGCATTAAAAAATGAAAATATAGTTATCGCCAGTTTTAAATACACCAAAGAAACCGAACCTTTGAATCGAATTGTAATTACAGCAAATCATCTCAAAGAAGATCTAGATAAATTGATTGGCGTTTTAAATAAATTTAATTCTCGATTTTAATCATTTTAAAAACTACCTTTGCAAAAATAAATAATGAGTTCTAGCTTCAAGCCAAAATTGGAAAACTTGAAACCTTAAACCTGAAACAAAAAAATATGACAAATAACGATATACTTAAAAAACTTCGCGTGGCTTTGATGCTCCGTGACGACCAAATAGTTGAAATTTTAGAATTAGTTGATTTTAGAATTTCAAAATCAGAATTGGGGGCTTTTTTCAGAGCTGAGGATCATCCAAATTATATGGAATGTGGCGATCAAGTTTTGAGAAACTTCCTAAACGGATTGGTAATTCATTTGAGAGGAACGAAAGAAAATCCAAAAAACCCAAACGAGGTTTTAGCAAAACATAAAGCTGAAATTCCGAAAAAAGAATCTTCTAAAGAAAGACCTGAATTCAAACCAACTCCAAAAGATTCTGAAAAATACAGAGGCGATCAAAATCCATCAAAGTCGGGTTCATCAGCTGGAAAACCTAAAAAGAAATCATTTCCAAAAGGAAATGGAAAACCAGTTGTTGTAGAGAAAGTGGTTTACAAAAACGGTAATAAGAAAAAATCTTAAAGTTTTAACCGCAAAGCACGCAAAGAGTTACGCCAAAGTTCGCAAAGATATTTTAGCCACAGATTACACGGATTAAAAGGATTTTAAAAATCTGCATAAACTGTATAAACTGTGGCTAATTTTTTTATGCGCATAGCTTTGCGAACTTTGCGTTTATATTAAGTCTTGCAGGTAAAAAATCTTTGTGTGTTTTGCGGTTTAAAAAAAAATCCACTCCGCAAAACGGAATGGATTTTCTATATAATTTGATTTCTTATTTAATTAAGAAAGAGCAGCTTTAACTTGGTCAGCAGCTTCTTGGAATTGAACTGCAGATAAGATTGGCATACCAGAGTTGTCAATTAATTCTTTTGCAATTTCAGCATTTGTTCCTTGCAAACGAACGATAATTGGCACTTTAATAGCGTCACCCATGTTTTTGTAAGCATCAACAACACCTTGAGCAACACGGTCACAACGAACGATACCTCCGAAGATGTTAATCAAGATAGCTTTTACGTTTGGATCTTTCAAGATAATTCTGAAAGCTGTTTCAACACGCTTAGCATCAGCAGTTCCTCCTACGTCAAGGAAGTTAGCAGGCTCAAAACCAGCATATTTAATTAAGTCCATAGTTGCCATTGCAAGACCAGCTCCGTTTACCATACATCCTACAGTACCATCAAGGTCAACATAGTTAAGACCAACTTCTTTAGCTTCAACTTCGATTGGATTCTCCTCACGGATATCTCTCATTTCAGCATATTTAGGCTGTCTGTATAATGCGTTATCGTCGATATTTACTTTAGCATCTACAGCTAAGATTTTGTTATCAGAAGTTTTTAATACAGGGTTGATTTCAAACATAGAAGCATCAGAACCAATGTAAGCATTGTAAAGTGCGTCGATGAATTTCACCATTTCTTTGAAAGCATTTCCAGAAAGTCCTAAGTTAAAAGCAATCCTTCTAGCTTGGAAACCTTGTAATCCAACAGTTGGATCAATTTCTTCAGTAAAGATTAAGTGTGGAGTGTGCTCAGCAACTTCTTCGATATCCATTCCACCTTCAGTAGAATACATGATCATGTTGCGTCCTGTACCTCTATTCAATAAAACAGAAACATAAAACTCAGAAGTTTCGCTTTCTCCAGGATAGTAAACATCTTCAGCAACTAATACTTTGTTTACTTTTTTACCTTCAGGCGGTGTCTGAGGCGTGATCAATTGCATTCCGATGATTTGTTCAGCTAACTCTTCAACTTGCTGTAAGTTTTTTGCCAGCTTAACTCCACCACCTTTTCCACGACCACCTGCGTGAATTTGTGCTTTTATTACGTGCCATCCTGTACCAGTTTCGGCAGTTAATTGTTTTGCAGCAGCTACAGCTTCAACCGCGTTATTAGCCACAATTCCGCGTTGCACGCGTACTCCGTAACTTGCTAAAATTTCTTTTCCTTGATATTCGTGTATGTTCATAATATAGAATTTGTCTGGTTCTGAATTTATTTCAGAATAAAAGTGCGACAAAAGTAGCAAAATTCAACTTAATAGTAAAATCTTTTTCCAATTAAAAAACGAGTCATTTTGTTATTAATTGGATATTCTTTTTGAAAGCAAAATTATCGTTAACGAATTGCATCGAAAAAGTTAACACAAAACCACTATATCGTTTGAGATTTAACAAAAAACCCTATTGAATTCTAGGCTTGACGACGATTTTTCCTAATATTATTTAATTGTTATTATGATTTTATCATTTCGCAATGCTTTAAATAATATTATTATCATTTAAGAACCCTTTTTCTAATATTACGGTAAAAATGAAAGCAAAAGCACAATTTCAATACATTATGTTTAACGAAATCTTTATTTTTGTAGAAAAAATATCAAGAATGAAAGTTAAAGAACAAGGGCTCTATTTGCCTGAATTTGAACACGACAATTGTGGTGCAGGATTTATTTGTAATTTGAATGGTATTAAGTCAAATGATATTATTCACAAAGCATTGGACATCTTAATAAAATTGGAACATCGTGGTGCCGTTAGTTCTGATGGAAGAACTGGAGACGGGGCTGGAATTTTATTTGATATCCCGCATGCATTCTTTAAGAAAGTATGTGACTTTGAAATCCCTGAAGCGCGTGAGTATGCAGTAGGAATGGTTTTTTTACCAAAAAGCAAAAACCAGGTTTCTTTTTGTATTAATGCATTTGAGGCTACTATTAAAGACCAAAACTTAAAAGTTTTAGGTTGGAGAGATGTGCCAGTTGACGTTGAAAATTTAGGTGAAATCGCCGCAGAAAAAGAACCAACAATTAAACAAGTTTTCGTTTCTAAAAACGGACAAGATTTAACTGAACAAGAATTTAATGCAAAACTTTTTGCAGCTAGAAAAATTGCTGAACATGCCGTAAGAGGATCTAAAACTTCTGAAAGCCACATGTTCTATTTTACTAGTTTATCGACCACTACTATAATATATAAAGGTCTATTGATGCCGGAAGACATCAGCCGTTATTATATAGATTTGAAAGATCCAGACTTGGTGACTCGTTTAGCGCTTGTACATCAACGTTTCTCTACAAATACATTCCCATCTTGGGACTTAGCTCAACCATTTAGATATATGTGTCATAATGGTGAGATCAACACACTTCGTGGAAACGTAAGCCGTATGCGTGCTCGTGAAGAGCTTATGCAGAGCAAAGTTTTTGGCGATGATATCAAAAAATTATTCCCAATTATCTTAGAAGGAAAATCAGATTCTGCTTCTATGGATATGGTGATTGAACTTTTATTAATGACTGGCCGTTCTCTTCCTGAGGCAATGATGATGGTGGTTCCTGAAGCTTGGGAAAAACACCAAACAATGTCTGAAGAGAAAAGAGCATTCTATGAGTTCAACGCTTGTATTATGGAACCTTGGGATGGTCCAGCTTCTATTCCGTTTACTGATGGTAACGTAATTGGTGCTTTATTGGACAGAAATGGTCTTCGTCCTTCTCGTTATACTCTAACACATAGTGGATTCGTAATTATGTCATCTGAAATTGGTGTATTAGACATCGATCCAGAAGATGTAATTCAACACGGTCGTTTAGAGCCAGGAAAAATGTTCTTGGTGGATATGAACGAAGGTCGTATCATCGAAGATGATGAAGTTAAAAAAGCGATAGTTACAAAACGTCCTTATAAAGAATGGGTTGACGCTAACTTATTGCCTTTGGCTAAAATCCCTTACACAAACAACCCTACTCCTGTTGAAAAATTAGATTTCTTAACAAGACAACGTTTGTTTGGTTATACAATTGAAGATTTAAAAACGATCATCAACCCAATGGGTAGCGACGGAGCTGAAGCAATCAGTTCTATGGGTAACGATACACCGTTAGCTGTATTATCTGATCAGCCACAATTGTTGTACAACTACTTCAAGCAATTGTTTGCTCAAGTTACTAACCCACCTTTGGATGGTATTCGTGAAGAGATCATTACTGATATCAGTTTAGCAATTGGAGGAGATTTCAATATTTTCGAAATCGAATCGAAACAATGTAAAAAATTAAAAATCCAAAATCCGGTTATCTCTAATGAGGATTTGGATAAAATTAGAAATATCGATCACGCAGATTTCAAATCGGCTACTATTTCTACTTTATATAAAATAGAAAAAGGAGTTAACGGTTTAGAGCGTGCTCTTGAAAAATGTGTTCAGGCAACTTTTAAAGCAGTTAATGAAGGATGCAACATCATTATCTTATCTGATAGAGGTGTAAGCGAAGAATTGGCTCCAATTCCTATGTTATTGGCATGTTCTTACATTCACCACTCATTAAACATTTTACAAGTTCGTTCTAAATTCGGAATCATCATCGAATCTGCTGAACCACGCGAACCGCATCATTTTGCTTTATTGTTCGGATATGGCGCAAGTGCGATCAACCCTTACATGGTAAACGAAATCATTCACGATCAAGTTGAAAAAGGTTTCATTACAAAAGTAAAAGCTGATTACGCTGTTGTAAACTACAACAAAGCAATCGCAAAAGGAATCGTAAAAATCATGAACAAAATTGGTATCTCTACTTTACATTCATACAGAGCTGCTCAAATTTTCGAGATTTTAGGATTAAACAAAACATTTACTTCTAAATATTTCCCTTACACACCTTCTAGAATCGAAGGAATCGGTTTAATGGAAGTTGAAAAAGAAGTTAAGAAACGTTTCCAAAAAGCTTTCCCAAATTCAAAAATTGCAAACTTGCTTTCTCTTGAAATTGGAGGTATTTACAGATGGAGACGTGGTGGTGAAAAACACATGTTTAACCCAACTACGATTTCTAAATTACAGCAAGCAGTTCGTTTAAACAGCCCTGAAAGTTATAAAGAATACTCTAATGCCGTAAACGAGCAAAGCTCAAACTTAATGACTATTAGAGGTTTATTTGAATTCAATAATTTAGATCCAATTTCTATTGATGAAGTGGAACCTTGGACAGAAATCGTTAAGAAATTCAAAACTGGAGCAATGTCTTATGGGTCTATCTCTAGAGAAGCACATGAGAACTTAGCTATTGCAATGAACAGAATTGGTGGAAAAAGTAACTCTGGAGAAGGTGGAGAAGATCCAAAACGTTTCCAGAAAGAAATCAATGGAGATTCTAGAAACTCTGCAATCAAACAAGTTGCTTCAGGGCGTTTTGGTGTTTCGATCAACTATTTGACAAACGCTAAAGAAATCCAAATCAAAATGGCTCAGGGAGCAAAACCTGGAGAAGGTGGACAGTTACCTGGAGAAAAAGTAGTGCCTTGGATTGCTGAAACTAGAAACTCTACTCCTTATGTAGGTTTGATTTCACCTCCACCTCACCACGATATCTACTCTATTGAGGATTTATCTCAGTTGATCTATGATTTGAAAAATGCAAACCGCGAGGCTCGCATCAACGTAAAACTTGTTTCTGAAGTTGGAGTTGGAACAATCGCTGCCGGTGTTGCAAAAGCAAAAGCTGACGTTATCTTAATCTCTGGTTATGATGGAGGAACAGGTGCTGCACCATTAACTTCATTACAACACACAGGTATTCCATGGGAACTTGGTTTAGCTGAAGCACAACAAACACTTATCTTGAACGACTTAAGAAGCCGTGTAGTTCTTGAATGTGACGGACAATTAAAAACAGGACGTGACGTTGCTATCGCTGCTTTATTAGGTGCTGAAGAATTCGGATTTGCTACTGCTCCGCTTGTAGCTTCTGGATGTATCATGATGAGAGCTTGTCACTTAAATACTTGTCCAGTTGGTATTGCAACTCAGGATCCTGAATTGAGAAAAAATTTCAAAGGAACTCCAGAGCACGTAATCAACTTCATGTATTTTATTGCTGAAGAGTTAAGAGAAATCATGGCTCAATTAGGTTTCAGAACTTTAAAAGAAATGGTAGGCCAGTCTCAAAAATTAAACGTAGACAAAGCTATCAAACATTATAAAGCTAATGGTTTAGACTTATCGACTATTCTATACAAACCGGAAAAAGCGAAAGAAGTTCCAAATCATAATACAACAACTCAAGACCACGCTCTTGAAAATGTATTGGATTTCGACATCATCAAAGAAGCTATTCCATCTATTTATAGAAAAGAGAAAACGAGAGTTACTTTCAAAATCAAAAATACAGACCGTTCTGTAGGTGCGATTTTGAGTAACGAAATCTCAAAAATTTATGGCGCACAAGGATTACCTGCTGACACTATTTTAGTTGATTTTGAAGGTTCTGCCGGACAAAGTTTTGGTGCATTTGCAACAAACGGATTGTCATTTAAAATTCACGGAAACTGTAATGATTACTTAGGAAAAGGTCTTTCTGGAGGAAAACTAATTGTAAAAGTACCTCCTACTGCGACTTTCAAACCTGAAGACAACATCATTATCGGGAACGTTGCCCTTTACGGAGCTATTACCGGAGAGGCTTATATTAATGGTATCGCAGGAGAGCGTTTCTGTGTGAGAAACTCTGGAGCAACAGCGGTTGTAGAAGGAATTGGAGATCACGGATGCGAGTACATGACAGGTGGTACAGTTGTAGTTTTAGGAAAAACTGGAAGAAACTTCGCTGCTGGTATGAGCGGTGGTGTAGCTTACATTTACGATCCAAACAAAAAATTCGATTCGACAGTTTGTAACATGGAAATGGTTGCATTCGATCCAATGGAAGAAGAAGATCTTACCAAACTAAGAAAACTGATCAAAAACCATTCATTGTACACAAGCAGTCCATTAGCTAAGAGAATTTTAGCAGACTGGGAAAATGAACAACAGCACTTCGTAAAAGTAATGCCAACGGATTACAAAAAAGCATTAAAACGAATTGCAGAAGAAAAACAAATAGAAGAATTAATAGCGGGATAAATGATTGTAGAATTCAGATTTTAGATTTTAGATTGATACTAACCTCAAAGCTTTGCGAACTTAAAAACGTTCCAAAAAGCAAAACAAAGACATTGCGTTCTTTGCGGTTAAAAAAATTGGAATTTGGAATTTAAAAATTGGAATTTAATCATTTACATTTAATAAAAATGTCATGGGTAAAATAGGCGGATTTAAAGAATACAATAGAGCCGACGAAAGTAATTTAGCAGTTGCAGAACGTGTTTCAAACTACAACGAATTTACTATTCCGGTACCAAAAGATAAATTAAAAGAACAAGGATCAAGATGTATGGACTGTGGTATTCCTTTTTGCCACAGCGGATGTCCGTTAGGAAATTTAATTCCTGACTTCAACGACATGGTACATCAGGAAGAATGGCAGAGTGCATTAGAGATTTTGCAATCTACAAACAACTTCCCAGAATTTACAGGTCGTTTATGCCCTGCTCCATGTGAGAAATCATGCGTATTAGGAATCATCAAAGATCCGGTTTCTATCGAAAACATCGAGAAAAGCATCGTAGAAAGAGGTTTCGCTGAAGGATGGATTAAACCACAAGCGCCAAAAACTAGAACAGGAAAAACCGTTGCAGTTATTGGTTCAGGTCCTGCTGGTCTTGCGGCTGCTCAACAATTGAACAGAGCTGGTCACACAGTAACTGTTTTTGAAAGAGACAACGCAATTGGAGGTTTATTACGTTACGGAATTCCAAATTTCAAATTAGAAAAAGGAATTATCGACCGTCGTGTAGCTATTCTTGAAGCAGAAGGAATCACTTTCAAAACAAATGTAAATGTTGGTGTAAACTTCAGCGTTGAAGAATTAAACCAATTCGATTCTATCGTTTTATGTGGAGGAGCAACTGAAAGAAGAAGCTTGCCAACTAAAGGAATCGAAAGCAAAGGTGTTGTTCAAGCAATGGATTTCTTGACTCAACAAACTAAAGTTTTATACGGAGAATCTATTCCAGACCAAGTTAAAGCTACTGGTAAAGATGTAATCGTTATTGGTGGTGGAGATACAGGTTCTGACTGTATTGGAACTTCTAACAGACACGGAGCTAAATCGGTAACTAACTTTGAGATTTTACCAAAACCTCCAGTTGGAAGAAGCGAAACAACTCCTTGGCCTTTCTGGCCGTTACAGTTGAAAACATCTTCTTCTCACGAAGAAGGTTGTGACAGAAACTGGTTAATCAATACTAAAGAATTCATTTCTAACGAAAAAGGTGAATTAACTGGATTGAAAACGGTTGAAGTACAATGGAAAATGACTCCAGGTCAAAGACCAGAACTAATCGAAAAAGAAGGTTCTGAGAAAATCTGGCCTTGCGACTTAGCGTTATTAGCTCTTGGATTTACAGGTCCAGAGAAAACATTAAGCGAGCAGTTAGGCATCGAAACTGATATGAGAAGCAACTATAAAGCGCACAACTATCAGACAAACGTTCCTCACATTTTCACTGCTGGTGATATGAGAAGAGGACAATCATTAATTGTATGGGCTATTTCAGAAGGTCGCGAAGCAGCAAGAGAAGTAGATTTATTCCTTATGGGATCTACAAACTTGCCTACTAAAGGAAAAGGAGATCTTCCTAGCTTGTAATTTTTAAGGTTCTAGGATGCTAAGATTCTAAGGGACTAAGTTTTTCTTATATAGTGCATCTATAGAACTAAAAATTAAAACTATAAAAACAACAACACATACTATTTGACAAACCCCTGAATTTCCATTCAGGGGTTTTGTTTTTTTGTTTGCCACAACCCGAGCGATAGCGAACAGGTGAAGCAATTACACAAATTTTCACTAATTTATTTATTCAATACATTTCAAACATTGCCCACGGTTTCAACCGTGGGGACACAATGCAAATCCTCAATGATACGCAATAATACGTTTCCCACGGTTGAAACCGTGGGCTATGCTCTACAATAATTTCGATAAAATTATAGTCAATTCTAAAATCTGTTTAAATCTGTGCCAAAAATTAATTCAGCAGCATTTATAAATTAGAAAAATTCGTGAATTTATGGCAAAAAAACTTTGTACCTTTGAGCCTCTGCCCCTTTGTCTCTAATAATCAGTTATAAAATTCCAAAAACGAGAACTTTTTGTTTGAAATAAAACAATTTGTTATAATTTGTTATTTTTCTGCAATTAATTTGCAGTTACTCAAAAGAGTAATAACTTTGCTCAAAATAATTTTAAAATGCAAGCAAAAGATTTACTGCAGTTAGCAGACCAATTTGGAAGTCCATTGTATGTTTACGATGCTGAAAAAATCCAATCACAGTACAACAGATTAACTAAAGCTTTCTCTAAGGTGGAGAACTTAAGAGTTAATTATGCCATGAAGGCATTGTCTAACGTTGCGATTCTACAGTTATTAAAGAACATGGGGTCTGGCTTAGATACTGTATCAATTCAGGAGGTTTTATTAGGACTTCATGCTGGCTATGAACCCGAAAGAATTTTCTTTACACCAAACGGAGTTTCTCTTGAAGAAATCGAAGAAGTTGCCGCAATGGGTGTACAAATCAATATCGACAATTTATCAATTTTAGAGCAATTCGGAACAAAACATCCTCATATTCCAGTATGTATTCGTATCAATCCACACGTAATGGCGGGTGGAAATGCAAATATTTCTGTTGGACATATTGATAGTAAATTCGGAATCTCTGTTCACCAAATTCCGCATATTTTGCGAATTGTAGAGAACACAAAAATGAGCATTGTTGGTATTCACATGCACACAGGATCTGATATTTTAGATATCGAAGTATTCTTGTATGCTGCTGAAATCCTTTTTGATACAGCTAAACATTTCAAAGATTTACAATTCTTAGATTTCGGAAGCGGATTCAAAGTTCCTTACAAAAAAGACGATATCGAAACCGATATTGAAGAATTAGGTAAAAAATTATCTAAAAGATTCAACGCTTTCTGTGCAGAATACGGAAGAGATTTAACGCTGATTTTCGAACCAGGAAAATTCTTAGTGAGCGAGGCAGGTCATTTCTTAGTAAAAGTAAACGTAGTAAAACAAACAACTTCTACTGTTTTCGCAGGAATCGACAGTGGTTTCAATCACTTAATTCGTCCAATGTTTTACGGATCTTCACACCATATCGAAAACATCTCTAACCCGAAAGGAAAAGAGCGTTTTTACTCTGTTGTAGGATACATTTGCGAAACTGATACTTTTGCAAACAACCGTAGAATCGCGGAAATTACTGAGGGAGACATTTTAGAGTTCAGAAACGCTGGAGCATATTGCTTCTCAATGTCTTCGAACTACAACTCAAGATACAAACCAGCCGAAGTGCTGTGGATGAACGGACAAGGAATTCTGATTCGTCAAGCTGAAACATTTGAAGATTTACTTAAAAATCAAATTCCGTTGCCACAAGAAATTGCTGCAACTGTTTAAAAATAGAAAAAAAGAGAATATCACTTTAATCCCGTTTCTTCATTGAGGCGGGATTTTTTTTTGTTTTTGATTTTTTTTGTTTCTCGCAGATTCGGCAGATTAAGCAGATTTTTCATTCATCTTTTGTCCGGCTGAGCGAAGTCGAAGCCCACACACAGTAACCACAAATCTTTCTCTTCAACGAGCGCGATTTCTCCTTACGTCGAAATGACAAGATTGTGGATAATTGGAATTTTATAATTAAATCTCGAAATTATTTAGTTCTTAAACATATATTTGAAAAACAAATAAAACATCTAAAACCAACAAATGACCTCAGAACAAATAACCACAAAACCAAATCTAAAAAAAAGAATCCTTGCCGGATTAGTTGACTACACATTATTGATTGGAGTTACTATTGTAATGTTTATCTACTTCGGAGAAAAAACTGAAAATGGCTATGCTTTAAATGGCTTTCCAGCATTAGTAAACTTCTTGATATGGTTCGGCTATACTGTTGGATTTGAAGTGAAATTTGGAGGCACTCTTGGCAATCAAATGTTTGATTTAAAAGTCATTTCTATTCGAAATCAAGGCACCACAAGTTTGACTTTGGGGCAATCTTTTGTAAGACATCTATTTGACATTCTGGACTTATGGCCTTTTGGAATTTTAGGATTACTACTCATCAAAAACACAAAATACAACCAAAGACTTGGTGATTTGTGTGCAAATACAATTGTTATTGACACAAAAGATAGCGAACAATTTTACAAACGATTTGTTTAATAAAAGAGTAAACAATATGAAAAACAAAATTTTAATTATCATTCTTTTCTTAACTTCTATACTTGGTTTTGGACAAACACAGTCCGAAATGAATAATGCTGAAAATCAAAAATTCATAAAAGCCGACAAAGAACTTAATCAAGTTTATAGCAAGATTTTAAAAGATTATAAAGACGATCCTATATTTATATCAAAACTAAAAATTGCACAAAATCTTTGGATTAAATTTCGTGACGCAGAAATGGATGCCTTATTTCCTGAAAGCGACAAACAATTCAATTACGGATCTGTTTTTCCAATGTGTTGGAGCATACATTTAACCAAATTGACAAACGAACGAATCAAAACTTTGAAAATGTGGTCTATTGGAATTGAAGAGGGCGATGTTTGCTCGGGTTCAGTAAAAACAAAAGAATAAAAATTCGATAATAAACAAGACCAATTAACTAATCAAATAACTAAAAAACCAAAGTATGACTAAATTAAAAACGATCACTCTCATCCTTTTTTACATGATCACGATTTTCTTTTTTTCAGCTTATTCCACAGCTATTACTAAGAAGCAATCAAATGTAAATAAGCAAGAGCAAAGCAATTCAATTGTTTCAGGAATATATGAGTTTCAAACCAGTTGGTTACAATCAACTGCAAATTTTAAATCTGATGGAACTTTTGAAATGAGTTATAATCTTGGCGGCACAAAAACAACTTCTGGCACTTGGGCGATTAAAAAAGACATCTTGATTCTAAAAAATGAAGACAATTTTCCAGCGAATAAAAAGTGGCTGATCAAAGATGACAAACTTTATCCCATAAAATCATCAAAAGAATACGATATGAATTTTTTCTATGTTTCGAAAAAAGAATAAAGATCGTATTAATTTGTAAGCAAAAGACTTTCGAAGATTTACTTAAAAATCAAATTTCGTTGCCACAAGAAATTGCTGCAACAGTTTAAAAATAGAAAAAAAGAGAATATCACTTTAGTCCCGTTTCTTTGTTGAGGCGGGATTTTTTTGTTTTTGCTTCTCGCAAATTTTGCAGATTGATCAGATTTATTTTTTCACCTTTTTGTCAGGCTGAGCAAAGTCGAAGCCACCACAAAGTAACCGCAAATTTTGTCATTTCGACGAAGGAGAAATCTCCATGATAAACTCTACAAACATTGGACTATCATTGCGGAGCTACTTGCGAAGATTTCTCCTTCGTCGAAATGACAAGATTGTGGATAATTAGAATTTTATAATTAAATCTCGAAATTATTTAGTTCTTAAACATATATTTGAAAACAAATAAAACATCTAACTGAACAAACCAACAACAGAAAATGAACAGTAAAAAAGCAATCCGTAAATTAATTCTTAAGATTATTTTCGTTCTGCTTTTTATTTTTTCTTACTCATGTCAAAAAAACAATGAGGAATTGGCAGAAAAATTTGAAAAAGATTTAAATGATTCGATAGCAAAATATAAAGCGGTAAAATTTAATTACTATTATGATGGACTAGTTCCTCAAACCTCATATCTTGTTGGTTCAAAAGTGAAATTTTTAAAATATAGCCACGGTCCAGAAAATAGCTTAAATTCATCTATTGTTTATTTTAATGATGACGGTTCCATCGAAAAAATCATTAGAAGAAATCTATCTTTTATTACGACAGAAAACAGTTTTCAAATTGATAATGCTATTGATACTACAACTGTAATTCTTGTGCATCCAAAAAAGAAAACAATTCAATACGCCCAAAATAAAATCGTTGATTCGACATTTAATCAATTGGCATTTGAACAAGACAATGATTTTATATATCGAATGAAATTACAAACAGAAAAAAAACATAATACACAATAACTTTAAAAGCTCAAAAGCGAACAGATAATCGCGTAAGCAATAAACAAAAACACACATAAATTTTCCAATCCAGAAAACTATGTGTGTTTTAAAATAAATGAAATGCCTTTTTTTCACACATTCCAAATCTATGTCTCTATGTGTTAAAATAAGTTAATCCTTCTTCCTTCCCTCAATATTTGGCAAGAAACCTGTAATAATCCCAATCAAAGGCAGAAACGCACAAATTTTAAATACATATTCTATACTTGTGGCATCCGCGATTTTTCCTAAAACTGCAGAACCTAATCCGCCCATTCCAAAGGCAAATCCGAAGAAAAGACCAGCAACTAGACCAACTTTTCCAGGCATCAATTCAGTTGCGTAAACCAAGATTGCAGAGAAAGCAGAAGAAAGAATCAATCCAATGATTACAGATAAAGTTCCTACCCAAAATAAAGAAACGTAAGGCAACATTAATGTAAATGGCGCAACGCCAAGAATAGAAACCCAGATTACATATTTTCTTCCAATTCGATCGCCAATTGGTCCTCCAATTAAAGTTCCCGCTGCAACAGCTCCAGAAAACAAGAATAAATAAACCTGTGATTGCTGAATCGAAATATGGAATTTATCAATCAAAAAGAAAGTATAATAACTTGTAATACTGCTCATGTAGAAGTATTTTGAAAAAATCAAAACCAACAAAATAACAAGCGAACCAATTACTCTGTTTTTAGACAAATGATGCGTTTCGATTTTAAGCGCTGCTTTATTGGCATTTCTTTCCGCTAAATGTTCCGTGTACCAAAGCGCAATTTTATACAAGGCAAAAATTCCGATCAAAGCGATAATACAAAACCAAGCCACATAACTTTGTCCGTGTGGAATGATAATAAATGCCGCCAATAACGGTCCTATGGCACTTCCGGCATTTCCTCCCAATTGAAAAATAGATTGTGCCAAACCTCTTTTTCCGCCCGAAGCCAAATGCGCCACACGCGAAGATTCTGGATGAAAAATAGAAGATCCAATTCCGATTAAACTTACTGAAAGCAATAAAAAGGCAAAGTTAGACGCAATCGAAACCAGAAATAATCCGGTCATAGTGAAACACATTCCCATAATAAGGGAATATGGCTTTGAATTTTTATCCGTGTACATTCCCACGAAAGGTTGCAAAATCGAAGCGACAATTTGATAGGTAAAAGTAATAATCCCGATTTGAGAAAAACTCAGTCCGAAATTTTCTTTAATCAAAGGATATATTGACGGAACGACCGCTTGTAAAAGGTCGTTGATTAAATGCGAAAAACTGATTATAAAAAGTATTGAATACGTCGTTTTTTTAATTACTTCTGGTTGTACTTTAACGGTTTCCATGAGTTATTTTTAGGTTAATGGTATTTTTTAAAATAACAGCTGTATTATTTTTTACAAAATTGGGACAAATAACAATGTCAAAATTGCTATATTTGGACAATGAATAATCAGATTCGGACATATCGAATGGCACAGGATTATGGATATCAAGTGAATCCGTTAATTCCTGTTATTGGCTATACTGAAATGGTCAATAACGAAATGTGCATTTCGCATTCGCATCCGCGTGGACAATTGATTTATGCCACTCGCGGGGTCATGAATGTTGTGGTTGGAAATCATATTTGGGTCGTGAATCCGTTGCAGGGATTGTGGCTTCCGGGTGGCGTTGAACATCAGGTTACTTTTCAAAAAGACGTGAATTATTACAGCGTTTTTATTGATCCGTCAGCAAGTGAAGGATTGCCAACCAATAGTTTTTCATTTGATATTCCGATGTTTTTAAAACAGTTGGTTTTCAAAATTATTTCTTTTGGAACCGATGGAAATCTAACCGCTTCGCAACGACGAATTATTGCTGTTTTTCTCGATGAATTGGCTTTAATTCAGCCAAGTGCCACTTTTTTGCCTACAACAAATGATGAAAGACTTCAGAAAGTAGTCGAGCTTTTAATGAGCGATGTAGCAAGCAAAAATACAATCGATTATTACGCCGAACTTTCGTTCATGAGCAGCCGTACTTTATCGCGTTTGTTCATCAAAGAATTGGGAATGAATTTCAGCGATTGGCGCACGCGCTTGAAACTGCTTGAAGCAATTAAAAGATTGGGTGAAAAACAATCGATCAAAGAAATCGCTTTGGATTTAGGCTACGAAACTGCCAGCGCTTTTATTTTTATGTTCAAAAAACATTTGGGAAAAACACCTTCCAATTATATTCTAGAAGATGAAAATGATTCGGATAAAATATCTGCTTAAAGTTTTTTAGTTGTTTTAAACTCAAATAAAAATTCTATTTTAGCTAAGCAAACCAAATCCCAAATCATGAAAATTACAATTTCCCTATCTGCATTATTTTTATTGCTTACTACAAATTTATTCAGCCAAACTATCGCTGATTTAAAGTTAAAACCAAAAGAAATTCCGAAAGCCTATACGTTCAACGATGGCAATATTTGCATTACGCCACAAGCTTGCACTTTTTACAATGATATTGAAACCTACAGCAATATTGTTGGTACTGTAAAAAGCAAAGCCATTCAAAATTTCAGAAGCAAAGGCGATCGCGGTTCTATTATGTATTTTGAATTTGACCACGTTTTTAAAGGCGACCGATTTTTACAAGGATTGCTTTGGGGAAAAGACGGCCAACCAACGGATGAACATCCAGAAGAATATGTTGTAAAAGGAAAGTTTCTGATTATCTGGAGTTTTAAGCCTGATAGTGCTTTAAAGGAAAAATCAGAAGAAAAAATTGAAAAATTGTTGCCGTAAAATTCAAAGAGAGAATTAACTTCATTTAAATTTCATCTTTTCGAAGTATTTTTGCAACTGCATAACTTTATCTTAAATAATAAAAAATGAAACCACAAGTACGAATTTTATCTTATTCAATACTTTTCTTTTTATATCTAATTTCAACACCAATTATTTTAAAAATCGGTGAAAAATTAAAAACCGATCCTTTCGTAACTTTAGGATTCGGCTATGCGGTTTTCAATATTATTTATGCTTTTGTAGCTTTAAAATGGAGACTAATGTTAAATATACTCTTCGCTATAGCAATTTCTACATTGGCTTTATTTCTGGCTTTGCAGTTTACAAACCTGCATTTGCTAATTGAATATGATCCGTATCAGGTTAAAACCGCGATACTTGCTAATGCTGTTTTTGCTGTTATCTTTTGGGAGCTTGTTTATCAGGTGAAAACGAGATTAACCTAAAAGAGAAAATCAGAAATGAATTTATTTAAAAAGATAGCTAAAATAGAAAAAACTGAACAGGAGCAATCTATGACGACTATTTCAAGAGTTGAAACAATTAATGGTTTTTCAATTCCGGGAATTATCT
Organism: Flavobacterium mesophilum; assembly: GCF_039581405.1. NCBI lineage: Bacteria > Pseudomonadati > Bacteroidota > Flavobacteriia > Flavobacteriales > Flavobacteriaceae > Flavobacterium > Flavobacterium mesophilum. The sequence goes on from NZ_JBCPXZ010000001.1 coordinate 1,079,101, forward strand.
TTAACATGCAATATCATTTTACAAATCTTCAAATTTACAGCGATGGACTTATTGATTGTTGGGAAATGGTTGATTTGCCAATGTTTCAAAACAAATTAAATAAAAACTGGGTCGTAACTTCTATTCCTGACGGAAAAACTATTTCCATATTCAGTCTTGGAAATTGGGTTATTGAAAATGGAGAATGGGATTATAACCAGGGCTCATATTATAACTACATAAAAGATTTAGTAAAAAAGTTAAATCCAACTCTAGAAAATCTGCACAACTATAACGGTAAAAATTTTAAACTTGTTGGAGAAGTACGAGTTGCAAAACATCCTTACACAAATTTTACTCCTTATTATTTAGAGAACCCGGAATCAATTTTCCCAAATCAAATAAATGGTGAGAGATTTTATATTTTCTATATAAATGATGATAAGAAAACATATTTAGCTGAACTTTCTATTTACAAAAATGGGCAAATAGAAATCACCAATATTCCTAAAAAAAAGATTTTCAAATTTGATGATTTGAAAACTTTAATCAATGATGAAAAATTGATAACTGAATTAAAAATAGGCGAAAAAATCACTATATTAGGATTAGGATCCTTTATTATAAAATCAGGTAATGGTGTGAATATAAATTCAAAATATGATGAATTTTTAAACAAATATCAAGAATTAAACGGGATCGAAAATTCCATTGCAAAATGTGCCAGAATTTTTGAAGAATATAAATCTACCCCGACAGTAAAATTAAAATCAAAGCTTAAAGAAGCCTATGAAAATGTTCCTGAACATAACAGAATGTTTGTAGGCGACATGGATACGAAGGACTACGAAGTACGTCAGATTATTTACGGCGATATTGTCAAAAAAGAATGGGAAGATTATTATGGGTATGAATATCCATATCCTGACATGCCTAAGCCTATAGATGAGTAAATTATTGATTTCAAATTCTTAAAAAATAATTTAATAAATTTACTTTTTAAGAATTTAAAAATCAACCCGATGAAACGACAACCTTCAATCGACATCGTTCGTGGCATTGTAATGATTATTATGGCTCTCGATCATGTTCGAGATTTGATGCATGTCGATTCGATTGCACAAAGCCCAACTGATTTGGCAACTACTTCGCCATTGTTGTTTTTCACGCGCTGGATTACGCATTTATGTGCGCCAATTTTTGTTTTTCTGGCAGGAACTTCGGTTTACCTTTCGTTTCAAAACAATACTAATTTTAACGAAAAAAAGCACCATTTAATCAAAAGAGGATTTTGGTTATTATTGCTCGAATTTACTGTTGTCAATTTCGGATTATTCTTTGATATTGGTTTTCACACGCTTCTCTTTGAAGTTATTGCTGCAATAGGTTTCGGATTTATTATTTTAGGATTACTATTGAAAGTTCCTTCCAAAATATTAGCAATTATTGGGTTATGCATTTTGTTTTTGCACAATCTTTTACCGCTGATTCCTTTTACAGAAAATTCGGTTTTAAAAACAATTATAACGCCATTTTTTAGTCCAACTGTAATTCCAATTGCCGGAAGAGCTTTTGTAATGGCGTATCCGCCAATTCCTTGGTTGGGCATTATGCTGGTTGGTTTTGCAACCGGAAAATTCTTTGAATGGGAAGCTGAAAAAAGAAAAAGTCTATTTGTCAAAATCGGTTTTAGCGCTTTGGCTTTATTTACTGTTATTCGTTATCTCAATATTTACGGGGATCCTGCGCTATGGGCCAAACAGAAAAATTCGGTTTTTACCTTTTTGTCTTTTATGAATGTGACCAAATATCCACCTTCTCTATTGTTTTGTCTGGTAACTTTGGGAATTCTATTTTTGATCCTTGCTTTCGCCGAACAGTTTCACAACACGATTAAAAAAGTGACTTTAGTTTACGGAAAAGTTCCTTTGTTTTATTTCATTGTTCATTTTTATGTCATTCATACGCTAACTTTAATTATGCTTTTGATGCAAGGTTTTGATTGGTCGCAATTCGAATTTGCATCTGGGACTTTTGGACGACCAAAAAATATGGAAAGCGGTTTGCCACTTTGGGCAATTTATTTCATCTGGATTTTTGTTGTGGCGTTGTTGTATAAACCTTCAAAATGGTTTGGAAAATATAAACTAGAAAATAAATATTGGTGGCTGAAATACAGCTAAAATTGTAACTATTCTGAAATTATTTGAATATGAAAAATACAGTAGAAATTGCAAATCGGTTTAGAGAAATTATTTTAAACGGAACTTGGGTTGCCAATACCAATTATAAAGATCAATTGGAAAATCTGGATTGGAAAATTGCTGTTTCTCCAATTCAAAATTTAAATACAATTGCAGTTTTGGCGCAACATATTCATTACTATATCAACGGAATTAATCAGGTTTTTAAAGGCGGAACATTGGACATAAAAGACAAATTCAGTTTTGACTTTCCTCCTATTCAATCGCAAGAAGAATGGGAAACTTTTCAAAATAAATTTTGGTCTACTTCTGAAGAATTTGCTTCTTTAGTTGAACAAATGCCAGATGAAAAATTAGACGAAGGTTTTGTTGATATTAAATATGGTTCTTACAGACGAAATATTGACTGCATGATTGAGCATAGCTATTATCATTTAGGCCAAATTGTATTGATTAAAAAACTTTTGCAAAACTGAAAAGACAATAAAACTTAACCTTAACTTTTCTTTCAAAACAGTAAAATCCGTAAATTTAATTTTCAATTCTAAAATTCTAAAAATGAAGAAAATACTTTTATTATTTGTTTTATTAATTGGCTTATCCGCTAGCGCGCAAACTTCTAAAGAACTAATTGGAAAATGGCAATTGGTGAAATGGACCAAAAACGGAAAAGAAAAAGATATTCAAAAGCGTTTTAAAACCGATCAGGTTTTTCAGGTTTTTAAAGAAAATGGCGATTTTGAAAGCGTAATCGGTGATGAATCACACAAAGCAAAATGGAAATTATCAAGCGACAATTCGCAATTGACAATTATTTCGGTTATTCTTCCTGTTGTGTTCAAAATCAATTCTTTTGACAGCGAAAAACGCGTAATAACAAACCCAGATGTTGGTACTTTTGAATACAAAAAAGTAAGCGAATAAATCCAGATTATTGTTTCTCATAAAAAACAAAACTCCTCGTCTAGCCCCGATGGAAGCGGCATCCTTTTATGGTGGGGTTCACCATAAAAGATATAGTGGACAGCGGGACAGGTCTTCTTATGAAAACAGCTTTTCTGCTCCTTAAATAAATTAGAAAAAGGCATAGTTGTTGAAAGTTTAAAAAGATATATTTACACCTTCAAAAACATACTATGCAAAAAATTACTTTTCTATTTTCTATATTGTTTTTAGCGCTTTCTTCTTGTGGCGTAAAAACAACACAATCAATGCTTAGCGACGGAAATTACGATGGAGCAATCGATCGTGCTGTTGAAGCGCTTCGCACAAAAAAAGACTCTAAAGGCAAACAAGATTACGTTTATTTGCTGGAAGAAGCTTTTGCAAAAGCGAAAGATCGTGATCTTCGTGATTTGGAATTACTCAACAAAGAGAACAATCCTGCAAATGCAGAACGTATTTACAATACTTATGTACAGCTAAATAATCGTCAGGAGAAAATCAGGCCAATTTTGCCATTGCCTTTATTGAAGCAAGGAAAAAATGCTTATTTCCCTTTTGATAATTATTCTGATGCGCTTGTAAATAGCAAAAATGCGCTTTCTAAATATTTATATGAAAACGCTTCTGCCCTTTTGAAATCGAGTAATAAATTGGATGTCAGAAAAGCATATGATGATTTTGCTTATTTGGAAAGTATAAATCCAAATTACAAAAACACCAAAAAACTCATGGATGATGCTCTTTTTAAAGGAACTGATTTTGTGGATGTTTCTGCTAAAAATGAAACCAATATGGTGATTCCGAAAATGCTTCAAGACGATTTATTGGACTTTAAAACCTATGGATTGAATGATAAATGGACCGTTTATCATAGCGAAAGACAAAAAAATGTAAAGTATGACTATAGTTTGATTTTGAGCTTCAAGCAAATTGTTATTTCGCCAGAGCAAATTAAAGAGAAAGAATTTACCAAAGAAAAACAAGTTAAAGATGGCGTAAAAACACTTTTGGACAGTCGTGGAAAACCTGTAAAAGATAGCTTAGGGAAAGAAATTAAAGTCGATAATTTCAAAACACTTCGTGCGACAGTTTATGAATTCAGACAATTTAAATCGTGTCTGGTGACGGCAAAAGTGGATTATGTTGAGCTGAAAAGCAATCAATTGGTTCAGACATTTCCAGTTAGTAGTGAATTTGTTTTTGAGAATGTTTATTCGACTTACAAAGGAAATAGAAATGCATGTGATGATAATTATTTGGGATATTTTGATAAACGTGCTGTCGCTTTTCCAAACAACGAACAAATGGTCTACGATACTGGTGAAGACCTGAAAGCCAAGCTCAAAGACATCATTGTAAAGAATAAATTTCGAAAGTAATTATATAACACAATTATAAATAAAAAGGCGCATTTTTGATGCGTCTTTTTTTATTTAGGTTCTTTTCTTAAAAAAAATCTGCTTTTTTTATTGCGCAACCAAAAAGTTGCATATATTTGCAACTGATTAGTTGCGTAATTCTATTTTAAAATGAAACGAGATATTTTTCAAGCAATCGCCGATCCGACACGAAGAGCGATTTTAGTTTTGATTTCTTCAACCGCATTAACACCAAATGCTATTGCAGAACAATTTCAAACTACGAGACAAGCAGTTTCTAAACACATTAAAGTTTTAAACGAATGTGATTTATTGGAAGAAAAAAAATTGGGAAGAGAAATTTATTATCAGCTCAAAATTGACAAAATGAAAGAAGTAGATCAATGGATGGAACAGTTCAAGAAAATCTGGGAAAGCCGTTTCAGCCAATTGGATCAAGTATTAATGAATTTAAAATCTAAAGAAAATGAAATCTGATCTTGAAATGCAATTTTCCATCGATAGGGAAAATATTGCCGTAAATGTAAAACGCGAATTCAATGCGCCATTGTCAAATGTTTGGTCGGCTTGGACAGAAGCTGACATCTTAGACCAATGGTGGGCTCCTGCACCATTCAAATCCAAAACAAAAAGCATGGAATTTAAAGAAGGCGGAAGAAGATTATATGCAATGGTTGGTCCTGATGGTAGTGAACGTTGGAGTTTTTTTGATTATTCTTCGATTTCTCCAAAAACAAATTTCAAACATTCTTCTACATTTTGTGATGCCGATGCAAATCCGGTTGCAAATATGGGAAGTTCGTATTGGGATGTTTCCTTTTCTGAAGATGGCGATTTAACTGTTGTTGACATCGTAATTAAACGCGACAGTCTAGCCGAATTAGAAAAAGTGGTAGAAATGGGATTTAAAGAAGGGTTTACGGCAACACTTAAAACCTTGGATCAACTTCTTGAAACACAGAAATAAACTGTTTTAAACTAAATACTAATACATTAAAAATTAAAATATTATGAAATCAAATCTTTTAATGAATTTTACTGTAGATAAGGAAACGAGTACTGTAAATGTAAAACGTGAATTTAATGCTTCGCTGTCTGACGTTTGGTCGGCATGGACAGAAGCTGAAATTCTAGATCAATGGTGGGCGCCCGCTCCGTGGAAAGCCCGAACGAAAAGCATGGAATTCAAAGAAGGCGGACGCCGATTATATGCTATGGTTGGCCCTGAAGGTGAAGAACATTGGGCAATTGCCGATTTTACTTCGATTAGTCCGAAGACCAATTTTAAATATCTCGACGCTTTTTGCGACAGCGAAGGAAATTTAAATACCGAATTTCCGAGATCTAACTGGAATGTCAATTTTTCTGAACAAGACGGTGCTACTTTTGTTGACATCGCCATCAAACATGAAAAACTTTCTGATCTGGAAATGATTATCCAAATGGGATTCAAAGAAGGATTTACCATTGCCATGGAAGGTTTAGACAAAATTTTTGAAGAGAGATCGAAATAATTCTTTTTGCTATAATATTGAAAATCCTGCTTTTAAAAAGCAGGATTTTTTTTTATTTGTGTTATTTTATTTCACTGATTGAATTAACATTAAAATTCGTATTTTCGATTAAAACAAAAACAATATGCTCAAGAAACTTCTGCCATTTGAAGAATTATTTTATCATTCTTCTTTAACAAATGAAGAACTTATTTCTCGCCTTCAAAATGAAATTGAAGCAGAAAAATCTTTTAGTTTCAAATTAAATTATAATTCATACACCAAACCTTATATCGGTACAATGAGTCATAATAATTTTAAAATAAAGCGAGCAATTAGCTACCGAAATTCTTTCCTTCCAATAATAGAAGGAAAAATTACCAGCGACATTTCTGGTTCTAAAATTAACATCAAAATGCATCTTGAAGAATTTGTAAAAGTCTTTATGATAATTTGGCTAGGAGGTGTTTTGTTTGCCTGCATTGCTATTTCTTACGCTTATCTATTCACAAACAAAACTAATACCGAAGACGGAGGAGCTATTATTATCCCATTTGGAATGCTTGCAATAGGACTTTTTATGGTTTCGGCGGGTTTTAAATCGGAAAGCAAAAAAAGTATTAAAGATTTAGAAGAAATTTTACAAGCGAAAATAATTAAACCTTAAAAAGTTCTCATTACTAACAAACCGAAAATCTAACCAAAGCAGGGGTGTTTTGATTGTTACCACCAATAGAAGCAGTTTTCAGAAACCTGTTCAAGAAGTAAAAGAAATCAAAGAATGAAGAAACTAATTATCGTCGTATTTGCATTTTTTATTGCAATGACAAATGCGCAAGTCAAACTAGACAAAAAAGATTTAAATAATCTGATTGCTATTAGCGAAATATATTCTAAAAACACAAATGCGACTGGAGCGCAATTCGCAAAATCAATGGACTCTTTGCGAACGCCTAAGTTAAATCCAATTTGTGATGCTTTGATTGAAGTTGGCAAAGGTGAAGAAACCATTTTATCTCCCAAATATCTTTCCAGGCCAACCAATGAAGAATTAACTTTATGGTATGTCATTCGCGAAATTCATTACAATTTAGTCAGTGAAACCAAAAAACCGAGACCAAATATTGATGTAGCAAACGAAGTTCTTTCACAAAAAATTGACGAGCGCTGGCTTTTGGATAATTATTATTACAGAATTCACGGCGGCATTGCAACATTATTTAATACCGCAGATTTAAGTTCGAAAAATATAGATATTGAAAGCTTGGGTTTTAAAAATCAGACTGAGAAATGTATTTTTTATTTTGGCATGACTAATGCTTTGGTGGGTGGCCGTTTTAAAGTATTGCTAATGCTGAAGAAGTACGACAAAATTCTAGCATTTGCCTCTAAACTTCCGACTTTTAATGACAAGAAATATTTCTATTATACAGATCTTGATTTTGATGATTTTAATTGGACCGGTTACGAAGAAAACAAGTCGTATAGCGAAGTGAATTTTGATAATTTATACCATGTTCTTATTGCTCAATTCATGGCAAATTCAGAACTAAAAAATAAAAAAGAAGCTCAGGAAATTTATTTTAACTCCATTCTCGTCAAAGAGAAATATTTTAAATATTCTGCTTTAAAAAATGATTTAGACTATTTGTATCAACATTCAAAATAACAAGATATGACTATTAGCTATCAACTTAGCGCAAACGACTATCTACAACACCAACTTTACACGGCGTCAAAATCTGAGGGAATTAAAAAGAAAAGATTCAAAAGTAGAATTACAATACCGCTAATTTACGGTGCCTTTATTGCTTTTTATCTTTATTCCAAAGATATTCAAGGAGCAATTATTTTTTTTATATTGGCAGCTCTTTGGTTTTTTCTTTATCCATTTTGGGATAAAAGACGTTACATAAAACATTATGAAAGTTTTATAAAAGAAAACTACAAAGAGCGATTTAAGGAAACAGTTCTTATTGAGCTCAGCACCGATTTTATTCTAGAAAAAGGTAGAGCAAGTCGAGGCATAATAGCTACAAGTGAAATTGAAGAAATAAATGAAATAAGTTCTTCAATTTTTATAAAGCTAAAACATGGCGTTTCATTAATCCTTCCAAAAAATGCAATAGAAAATATTGACAGTTTAATACTATTTCTGAAAGAACTTGCCAATAATCTAAATGTAAAATACAACATTGAAAATAATTGGGAGTGGAAATAATTTGAAAAAGATGTGAAATGCAAATGATAACAATTTGCATTTCACATTAATTCTATCCAAGCCATCCTTCACGATCCAAACTTCTATATTGAATAGCTTCAGCAATATGTTGTGAAATTATTGACGGAGCGTTATCTAAATCGGCAATTGTTCTGGCTACTTTAATTATTATTTATAACATATAGTTCATTTGTTTTTTTATATTTTTACAAAAAATTAAATAAATGAAAGCAGTTGCATATCTTCGAGTAAGTACACAAGAACAATCTTTAGAAAGACAATATGAAGAAATTGAAGAATTTGCTTCTAAAAAGAATTTAATACTTGTAAAAACATTTGAAGATAAAATAAGTGGCTCAAAAACCAAAAGTAATCAAAGAGCCGGTTTTAATCAGATGAGAAAATATATTCAACTTAATGAAGATATTAAACATATTTTAGTCATTGAACTTTCAAGGCTCGGGAGAAAAAATCCCGATATTCAAAATGTTGTTGAGGAGTACATAGAAAAAGGAATTAACATTCATATTAAAGACTTAAATATAACTACACTCGATGAAAATGGCAAACGTTCAGTTGCTTCTGAAATGATGATTGCATTGTTAGGTGTAATGTCATCTAATGAGGGACGATTGCTTGGATCAAGAATAAGTTCTGGAAAAATGTCGCGAGCGCGAAAAAATTTAGCTTTTGGAGGAAAAATTATCGGTTATAAAAAAGGAGATGACGGAACTCCAATTATTGATGATATGGAAGCTCCAATTATTGAAAAAATTTTTGAATATACTTCCAAAAACCTTGGAATGCGTAATGTCTCTGCAATGATTGAGGCCGAATTTGGTAGAAAAATAGCTATTGGGACCTTAAGTGGTATTATTAGAAATAGTTTTCATAAAGGGGAAAGAAAATATGTCGACTTAGAACTTTCTGTACCCCCAATTGTTTCAAAAGAGCTATGGCAAAAAGCAAATGATTCTATTAATTCTAGAAGTAAATTTGGAAGTAGAACAAATGTAAATACAAACATAGTTCATGGAAAAATCAATTGTGGATGTGGGAATGTCATGCATCAAAAAGTAATTCCACAAGCAAGAGCCGATATATTTGTTTGCAAGGATGAAAAATGTAACAATTCAATTAACAGACCATGGTTGTATCGAATGATACGCAAAGTCGTTGAAAGGCATGCACAAAAAACAAAGGATGAACAAGTACGTGAAAACTTCAAATTACAAATATCATCCTACAAAGCTAAAATTGATCTGAATAAGAAAGAAATTGTAAAACTCGAAAATAGACAAAAAAGATTAATCGATACTTATCTAGATATGGAGCTTACCAAAGAAGCATATGATGAAATGAAAACTGAGTACCAAACAAAAATAGAGGAATATAAACAAATCAATAATAAGCTTAATGAAGTAATTAAAACTTCTGAAAATGCCTTAAAAAGAGATATTAAACATTTTAACGAAGACTTAGAATTATTTAAAGCGGAGATTACAGATATTATTAGTCATATTATAATTCATAAAGAACATGTTTTAATAAATATCTTTGGATGGCGAGAATATGATCTACATAAACCAAATAGTATCAAACTTGGTTGGGAAGCTAGAAAACCACTAAATGAAAGATATCTTAACGAGGAACTTCCTTTAAGAAATCCTATTGATGATGAAAATTTAGAAATGATGATTAATGATTATTTATCCACGCAATAAATTCTAAACATATATTCAGATATTTTTTAAAATAATATCTGAATATATATAAATATCACAATAAATGAGTGATTATATATATTGACACTCTTTTTTTACTTAACAAAGAGATCATTAAAAATAGAATATTACCTTCAATCGTTACTTTTTTCTTGGAATAGATTACTCAAAATCTAATAGCATTTTTATATCTACTTCGAGTGCTATTGAAAGCTTTATCATAGTTGATAATGTTACATTTGTTCTAGCATTTTCAATTCTCGAAATAGTTGTTTTTTCAATAAATGAATCGGAACTTAAATTATTCATAGCTGTTGCCAAATCGAGCTGAGTCAACTTTTTTGCTTCTCTAATTTTTTTTAGGTTAGCTCCAAATTGCTTTTTATATAACTCTATATTTTTTGACACGGTAGACATCTATGTCAATATTAGTTCATATATTTACCCAAAGAGTAAACATAAATGTCAACATGAAAATAACTGTAGACAGCTAAATAAATAATCAAATGCTAATAAAAAAATGAAAAAAAGAAATTTTAAAAAAATATTATTGATTTTACTTTCACTTTCAGCCATTTCTAATTTAACTGGTCAAGAAAGAGTTAACAGACCAAAACTTACATTTAACTCAACATCAGAAGTGATCACAAAAGCAATAGGCTGGTCATATAATTCTAAATTGGGAGAATGGATTGATTACGCAAATACTATTAACGATGATAAAAGCTATAAAACCAAATACAAAACTTTATTAGGTTCATATATGATGTCACATAATGAAAACTTTATAAGTATTAAAACTAAATCATTAATATATGATAATGTAGATTATTATATATTAATCATAGAAAAATGGAAAGGTAGCTATGAATATCCAGCAATAATGGAAAACTGGAGGGAATATAAACAAATTAATGGTTATATATTCACAAAGTCTGAATATATGAAATTACAAAAATTAGAAGAAAATTCAGTTCTAATAACTCCAAATTTAGTGTACATAGGCTCTTTATATGAAAAGTATGACGAAACAAAATTTCTTGATTTGATACAAACAGAGCTTTCAAAAAATAAAAGTGAAAGTTCAATTAAGTATGCTTTTAATGTTACTAAAACAAAAGAAGGTAAAATAAGATTTTTGGTTGATTTAATTCCTCCCTACTCAGATTTTAAATTTGACAAACAGTACTTCGAAACTGACATTGAAAATTTTTCCAAAATTATAATCAAATAATTATTTTTACAGGATTACATATCAAAAGATTTATTAAACAAAGACACTTTCTAGTGTCTTTTCATTTTTGTTAAATCATACTTTTGATCTTTCTTATTGTGTTTATAGAAAGATTTGTTAGTTTACTTAATTGACTTAATGAGAAAGAATCATTTTTAATGAATTTTATTTCAGCTTTATATTTACTTAAAAAATCCTCATTAGTTTCAGTCACTCCCTTAACTCTTCCTTTATACTTACCTTGCAACTTCGCTATCGCAATACCCTCAGCTATACGTTCCTTAATTGATTCACGCTCTATTTGAGATACGTTTGCTAATAAATCACATATCATTTTAAAAATTGGATTTGGTTTTCCATCTATTCTTGAATGTAATCCTAAGTTCTCAACAATCAGATTTACATCTTCTCTATTCAATAATTCCATTGTAGTTTGAATATCATAGGCATTACGACCCAATCTATCAACTGAATGAACGACAATAGTTTTAATTGACCCACTTCGGACATCTTTTAGTAACTTAATTGCTTGTGGTCGTTCTGTAAATGGTATTACTCCTGAGATTGTATCAAAATACTCAATCATTGACGAATCCTTTTGTCTTGCTTCATTTTGTCCACTTGTAGAAACTCTAATGTATTTTGCTGTTGTTATCATATTATTACTTATCTTTTATTACAATACAAATATAGTGAATTTTCTTACAATTATATCAAAAATAGGGTAATATCTTTTAATACAGTAAAACCCCAAAGAATTCGTTATCGACTCAATGAAGAATCTTATTAAATTTTAGGTATAGTTTATTTTTAATAGTCTTTTATCTAATCAAATAAAGAAAAAACTTATATTAGCGATACGCACAAACATCAGAGTCTAATTAAAAATCTATTAGACAAAGTAACAAATCATAAAAACAATTCTCAGTATGGCAAAACAAATTACTCAATATTCTATCTTTCTAGCTTCTCCTTCCGATCTTGACGAAGAAAGATTTGCGGTCGAAGAGGTTATTTCAGAACTGAACTTAACATATTCCCCTGCTAACAATATAGTTATCGAATTATTAAAATGGGAAACTCATTCTGCGCCAGGTATATCGAATTTGCATCCCCAAAAAATAATTAATCAAGATATTGGAATTGATTATGATCTTTTTATAGGCATGATTTGGAACAAATTTGGAACAAAAACCGATGAAGCAGAATCAGGAACTGAAGAAGAGTTTAACAATGCAGTGGAAAGATTTAATTCGGATAATAATTCTCTTCAGATACTTTTTTATTTCAAAAATGCAGTACCTAAATCTATGAATGAAATTAATCCAGAACAATTAATAAAGGTTAGAGAATTTAAAAAATCATTAAGTGAAAAAAAATTACTTTATTCAGAATTTAATTCTGTTGAGGATTTTAAAAGTTCTCTGAGAATACACATTCCCAAAAGACTAACTTCTCTCATTGAAACTCGAAAAAATGGAATTGTCGAGCAATTGCCAATGAGTCCAAATATTTTGGAGGAAAATGAATTAGGAATCTTGGATTATAGCGATATGTATGATAGTTTTCTTCGTGATTCGAATGCTTCATTGAACAAAATTACTGAATACACTGAATCAATTGCTAAAGAACTAGAAGAGAAAGCAAAACAAATTACTAGAATATCTCAAGCGAGGAACGCAAATAAATTTTCGATAAATGAAATTATGAAAAGAACTGCCAAATCATTAAATGATTATTCAAATAGATTAGAAACTGAAAACCCTATTTTCTATAATAGTTTTGAAGAAGCAATTAAAGCAGGAACAAATATTATCAATTTAACTGATGAATTTTATTCTGAAAATACAATAAATGATCTTGAAGAAGCAAAAAAGGCTCTTATCATTTTAAGAAGAAATACACCTACCGCAATTAAAGAAATGACAGGCTTTTATACAAGTGTAAAAGAACTACCAAGAATTCAGGTTGATATAAACCAAGCAAAAAAAACATTAATGCTTCAACTTGAAGATCTAATCTTAAAACTTGAAAAATCATTGGAATTAACAATTGATTTTTCAGACGCAATTTCTTCTAAAATTGACAAATTTAAACTTCTGTACGAAAAACAATAATTTAAGAAAACTTCAAAATATCGAAAGATTAATTAATTAGAATTCATTTCATTTTTGAATAACGAAAACAAAAATTAATATAAATAGAATAAGAAAAGTTTACATTTTAAACTGATAAATTAAATTCTTAAATCTCTAGTACAGTATGAATATAAAAGAAACTCTTCTAAAAAGAATTGAATATATCTTAGGAAATGCACAGTCAGCATTACAAACTACATATCAATCTGAATATCAAGTTTTAAAAGTTAGTTACATTGAAATGCAAAGTTTCAGAACTAGTGGGCTTTCGTTTATTCTTGAGTTATTTGGAAATAAGCATCCGTATTATGAGTCATTTAATAAACAAGTAACTGATGAGTATGCTGAAGAAATTAAAGTTGGGATAGCAATTATAAAAAATATCCAAACAGAAATTGAAAATGGCTGGTTGAATTCAATGAAAGGAATAATAACAGCCGAGATTTTCAGTGATTTTCTTGAAATGGCTGAACATTTGCTTGAATCAGGATATAAAGATGCCTCAGCAGTAATGATTGGGAGTGTATTAGAAGAGCATTTACGCCAACTTTGTCTTAAAAATGAAATTGAAATTACTGAAGAACGAAATAATAAAACTTCTCCATTAAATTCAGAACGCTTAAATAATGAATTAGCTAAGAAAGAAGTATATAATAAATTAGAACAAAAAAGCATTACTACTGTTCTAGATTTACGCAATAAAGCGGCTCATGGACATTACTCACAATATGATGTTAGGCAAGTGAAAGTAATGTATGATACTGTTTTAAATTTTATTTTAAAACATAATTTATAAAAATGAATAAAAAAATTGATTACAACAAGGCTTTACGTAGTTCAATTCTTATTTGCTCAATACGAGTTGAAGAAATGGCTTCTGAAACCTTAAAAAACATGCTTAGAATTATCAAACCAGACTCTAAAGTTTTAGGCAATAAATCTAGTAGTTTAAGTTTAAAGAATAAGATTGATTTACTTTATGATTTAGAAGATTTATCTCCAATAGATTATGCTCATCAGATTAAATTTATGGAAATTAGAAATCAATTTATACATAATCCATATTGCAATTCTTTTATTAATTTAAAAACAGAAGCTTCAGATTCAGCAAAATATTTAAAGTCGAAATTTCCAAACGACATAGAGGATGAAGAAGAAAGTTATTCTGAAAGTTTTAAAAATCTTTTTACACATAGTTTAGGCAAATTGACAATTTTAAAATTAGAATATCAAAAAGGGAAATCAGACGAAATAATTGATTATGTAATTGCTCAATCAGTCAAAAACTTAAAAGAAGTTTTTCTAATTTCACTAGAAAATTGGAAGAAATCAAAATCAAAAATTTATGTTTTACCTTGGATTGGGATTTCTCCTGATGATTTGCATTCAGAGTTCTTAGATTTTGAAAGATACTTTAATATTGCTTTAATTGATGAACAAATAAAAATTATAGACTCAATATCAAATGCAGAAATTTCGGAAAAACAAATTTTCAAAAAACGAATTGACACAATAGCTGAACTTAAAAAAAAGAAAGAAAGTTTAGAGACTAAATAAACAATAGTTTCACACGTCTCTAGATATTATGAAAAAGGAAAACAGTAAAAATTATTAACAAACATGCAGTAGTTCTTTTAACAATCTTATTTTTAGTAACTTTGTAGAAAGACAAAATAATTAAATTTTAAAAAGAATGTATAACTGTTTTGACATAGCAAAATATTTTCTAAAATTGGCGAAAGACGAAAATACTGGACTTGATCCAATGAAATTACTTAAGCTAACATACATAGCACACGGTTGGCATTTAGGAATTACAGGAAATCCATTATTTTCTAATCAAGTACAAGCTTGGAAGTACGGCTCAGTAATTCCTGATTTATATCAAGCTGTAAGAATGTTTGGAAAAAATAATGTTGACCCCTTTTTAATTAATATTTCAGCTAAAAATGAATTAGATGAAGAACACAAGGATTTCTTAAAAAAAATATGGGATAAATACAAACATTTATCAGGGTTACAACTTTCCGCATTAACTCATGAGAAGGACAGTCCTTGGGAAAAAACTTGGGATGGAACACACAATGTTGTTATTGAAAACAGTCTAATAAAAGATTATTACAAACAAAAACTCTTAGTGAACTAATGGCGAAAAAATTAGCAGACTTACTTACAGATGATGCTTTAAAAACAGACACTGAAAGCGCACCGGAAACTGACAATGTTAAAGACGAAGCTGAAAAGGAAGAGAAATTATTTAAGCCGTACGATCCAAAAACACACTCTGAATTTTTGGAACTGGAAAGATTTAAGATTGAGCAAGAAAATGAAAAACTTGAACGTGAATTAAGAAAAGATAATGCAATAAAAGCATTTAATTTTTCAGCTTATTGGGGAGGCTTCATCGGAATCTTGATATTATTTCACGGTTTTGGAAAACGCTTTAAATTCTTTGATTTAACTCAAACAGAATTTCTATTTATAATTGGAACTCTAACAACTTCTATTTTTGCTTTTTACACTTTGGTATTAAAATATCTTTTTTATAGAAAACCCGATCCAAAAACTCAAATAAAAAAGTAAATCCAAAAACAAAAGCTAAAACAGCCTCGAAAAGTCAATCATAAACACAAGTATTTCAACTAGTTAAAGGTTTTCATTATCCAAAAGCCAATAAATAAGAATAAATGGAAAACAAACCAAGCATTATTGATACATCTATTGAAGACAGAATTAAAAACGAACTTAAAACTGAGCCTGGTAGTGAACGTGATCGGATTTTTTCCAAATTCTTCAGTGCTGCATTAGGAGGTATTCCTTGGGTTGGAGGTTTTTTAGCTGCAACTACTGATCTTCATTTCGATACACAAAATAAAAATAATTTACTGTATGAAAGATGGCTTGAAGAACATCAAAACAAAATGAAAATGCTAGGAGAGACATTATATGAAGTTGTACAAAAACTTAATGAATTCTCTGAAGAAATCAATGAACGACTTGAAAGTGAAGAATATCTACAAATTGTACGCAAATCATTCCGAACTTGGGATAACGCCGATACCTTTGAAAAACGAGACTTAGTTCGAAAACTTCTAACTAATGCTGGAGGACAAAAATTAGTTGCTGATGATCTCATTAGATTGTTTTTAGATTGGCTTAACTTATATCACGAAGTACACTTTTCAATCATTAAAGAGATTTACCAAAAACAATATACAACTAGAGGGGAAATCTGGCGCGAACTAAACGGAACCCAAGTCCGAGAAAACTCAATGGAAGCTGACTTATTCAAAATGCTTATTCGCGATTTAAGTACTGGCGGTGTAATTCGTCAAGCACGACAAACAGATTATTATGGGAATTTTATCAAAAAACCGAGAACTAAATCTGTCAATACTGGCATTTTAAAATCTGCGTTTGATGACAGCGAAAAATATGAACTCACAGAGCTTGGACAAAGTTTTGTTCATTACACCATGAACGAATTAAACACTAAAATTGGTTAATTAAAAAAAAAAATGTAATCCTACATTCTTAGGTTGAAATCTGAAATAATATCACATTGGTAGTTAATCACTATCAATATTTTTTTAGTCCTATATAAACATATTCACATGTATTATTAATATTAAGGCTCATCTGGAAAAACCGGTCAATTTGACCACCTAATTCCGGAGTAAATTGACTACCCGTTCCGGAGCAAACTGACCACCTGAT